>CAWIYF010000009.1:0-704822 GCA_963840295.1 Candidatus Bathyarchaeota archaeon | reverse complement strand
GAATAATGAGTTAAAAAGCTACTAATCTAGTTGTCATTTCTTGTCTTGTCATGTCCATAATTGGGAACTCTGAGAATCTTGTCATCGCTCTTAATGATAATCTGTTGATTTTTCACGCAGTCTCTGTCCCTAAATTATTTTTTTCTGGTTGTGGAGCTGAGTTTTGCGTGTGTAATCTCGTTAAAAACAATTCATAATCTTTTCTTTCTTATTGGGCAAAGACGTAACTTGTTTCGTTGATTAATCCGTTTTGCATGGTGCCTTTCCAGATTATTATGTACGGAATGGAAGTGGAATTGGCTGAGTAATCGGCTGTTATTTTATAAATCGGGTTTGGATACACTGGATAGTTAATCGTGACGTTCCAGCCTTGGCTGTAATACATGTACGTTTCTGCCCCTATGAGGTTTTGAGGCGTCACTCTTCCCCCCGTCCAAGCGAGGTTTGACATGAACTGAGCAGTTTCGGGATGACTAGAATTAATAAAAATCGTTACTGCATCTCGCACTTGTTCTTGTTCTGCCTGGAAAACTCTTACTTCCTCAATATGAGCAGCGGTATTTGCAGTGTTATTAATAACAGTTATTCTGACATATCTTGCAGCAATCTGAGAAAAAGTATCTGAAACTATACCACTACCAGTCTTTGAAGCAACAACAGTGGTCCAAGACACATTATCAGCAGACACATCCATATAGTAAGTGTAAACTCTTTGGTTCCCATCATAGAAGTGAGTATCCACTCGATCAATATTGGCCATGAAACCTAAATCAATTTTAAGCCACTGAGGAAGACTTAGAATTGAGGCTGTACCCCAAAAGCTCGAAGTAGACTCAATACCATCAATCGCATTTAACGGTCCATAAGTAATACCATTAAAGCTCGAAGCCGTGGCATTAACTGCAGGAATTTGACCAGGCAACCAAGTAGGAGAAGGCTCAGGAGAAGGTGTAGGAGTTACAGTTGGGGTAGGTATTGGAGTAGGTGAAGAAGTTGGGGTAGGTATTGGAGTAGGTGAAGAAGTTGGGGTAGGTATTGGAGTAGGTGAAGAAGTTGGGGTAGGTATTGGAGTAGGTGAAGAAGTTGGGGTAGGTATTGGAGTAGGTGAAGAAGTTGGGGTAGGTATTGGAGTAGGTGAAGAAGTTGGGGTAGGTATTGGAGTAGGTGAAGAAGTTGGGGTAGGTATTGGAGTAGGTGAAGAAGTTGGGGTAGGTATTGGAGTAGGTGAAGAAGTTGGGGTAGGTATTGGAGTAGGTGAAGAAGTTGGGGTAGGTATTGGAGTAGGTGAAGAAGTTGGGGTAGGTATTGGAGTAGGTGAAGAAGTTGGGGTAGGTATTGGAGTAAACGCAGATGTTGTTGGTTTAGTTAGCATGTAATAGCCCAACCCTGAGATACCCATAGTTAAAATAACAATGAGCAGAATAACAATGATTCTAAATCCACCAGACTTAGTTGAACCTATCCTTCGCATTTCTCTCACCCAATCCATGAAATAATAAGATACAAAATATAAGCCATGTTCCTAAAATAGAAATATATCAGCCTAATCATGGCAGTCTTAGTTTTTGCCTTATCAATATTGTCCATTTGCAAAACACGAATAGCTACATCTTCTTTTGAAGCTTTCAAACTATCTAAACCCAACAACCCCAAAATACCTAACACTATAGGGCTAACCACGCTTGTTAACGAATTGTGAATTGATTTTTTTAAGAATATCTCAAAAAGATAATCAGCTATACAATTGATTTTGGCGAAGACTTCGATATGATAGTTGAAGCTCAGAGTCGTCTCCTTTCAGCGGCGCCAACCTCCATCCACTTTTATGCTGAAAAATACCTTCTTTTTTTGAAAGAAAACTATGGAGATATAAATTGTGTTCCACACATAGGGCAAAAATAATGAATATTTTTCAAGTCTATTAGAACTTGCTCTGAAACTAAGCTGCAATAACAATAAAAACAGAAACAGATCTTACATTTTGGACACCAATGAACGCCACCGCCTACCATGTGACCGCAAGCATCGCAAGGCTTAGCTAACGTGAACTAATCGAAAAACCCCATGAATAGACTACGTTTCTTTTGCTTTAAAGATAGACTTTGAAACTAAGTTTTCGAGTAGTGGAGAGCAGACTAGAAGTGATAGAGATAACAAGCTATTTTTTATTTGGCTTTGCCTTTTCCATAATTGAGTGCTCTGAGGATCTTATCATCGCTCTTAATGATTCTCAATGCAATTTCCATCGGGTCTTTACAATTCGCCATGTTCAAGCCAATCTCCTATTTCTTTTATGGTGTATCTTCGAATGTTTTTTATAAATCTAATGACCTTCTGTTCATCATTCTCTTTGAAGACAGCGTTATTCTTTATCAAAAAGACCTTAGTGACGACAAGTGCGGTTCTATGATGGCCGTCTTGGAAGATTCGAGTTGTGATTTTAAGTCAAAAATTAAATAGTAAAGATTATGGATCTCAAACCTTAGATTAGAATTCCGAAAGATATTTTATTATTTTTTTGTTAAAACCAAAACGTCATTGATAGAAGTTTTTGTTAGAAAGATTCTGCAATTTAACCAAAATTAGCCCTTCGGGTAAACTTCTAAAACCGCGAGACCAAAAACCTCTTCATTAAAGCCTGACAGTATGTCTTTCTCAATATATCGTAACAGACGGTCTGGATTGTTTGTTAAAAAGAAGTTTATCGCTTTATCTTTTAACACGGATGAGAGTTTGTTCTTATAAAGTTTGTTTAAATCTGAAACTTTGTTTGCTCTAATCTCATTTTGTATTAAAGGGTTTTTAATTATTTCTTTGGCATATTGCTCGAACAGATCTCTTTCGTTGTTTCCCAGAGCCATTTCGTAATGTATGTTAACTGCGTCTATAACTTCAGGGATAGTCGTGTAGATTGCAGCTCCTTTCCTCCCTTTGCCTATCCTTGGAGCTTTTATTGGTTCAGGTTCTCTAACAATTGGTTTAATTTTATGAGCTGTAACGTAAACTTTTTTCAGTTCCTCATCTAGTTTTCCACCTTTTCCTAATGGGTCCACAAATTTAGCGAAGCTGTTTGTAAACAAAGCAAAATCTAAGTTCCACAGACGTCATTCTGAAAAGGTTATCAAGATATTTGAAAGTGCTATTGAATTTCGTCAAGGCGGTTCTGAACCTTCTAATCTCATCGATTGAGACCCTGAAAAGCAATTTAGAGACTTTGTCAAGAACTACCGTAGTTAAAGCGGGATTTGACCCTTGGAGTATAGCGTTCTTATAATTATCAATATCCATTTTTGTGAATACGTTGAAGAAAAGTAGTTCTTTCTGAAGAACTTGCAAGTCATTTGCATCAACCGCTGAGAAGTCTTCTACTGCACCCTTAAACTTCTTGAAGGCGGCAATTATTTCCTTGTATGAGTCAGTGAAATCGACTACAAGAGTATCATTTTTTCCAACTAAAACTCTATTAAAAACACTGAAAGATACGTCAACATAGAACGAAAAATGTTTGCAAACTACGAAGGCGACGAGTTCACAGTTAAAGTCACAGCCAAACAAGAGGAAGCCACAACATACCTAGAACAAGGCTTTGAATGGATAGGCGTAAAAGATAACTTAATATTTCTGAGGAAACGTAAATGATTAAGCTACCCCAAATCCGAGGCAGAATGTACCGAGGTAGGACAAAAACAATGGAAAAGTGTGCCGAGGTAGCTCAGCCTGGGAGAGCGCTCGGCTGAAGACCGAGTCGTCGCATGTTCAAACCCTGCCCTCGGCACCAAATAACCTTAATTTGAGGTTAATTTGCAATATTGGGCATAAATTACAACATTATTTGCGCTCTGCAAGGAGGGTAATGAGAGAATACGTAGAAGCAAGCCAAAAGCATAATGTCTTGCACAGGTAGGCTGAGTCCGGTACCACTCGTCCTTAGCATCTTTTTATTCGAAAATTGGGGCTAGAATCCCACTTCCACAATCAAAAAATGAAAAACATATAAGCGCGTGTAGCTTTCCCAACTCAGGATGGAAAAATGGATCCCAGTGCATTGCGTCTACCGAACAAAGCCCCTAAAATGGTGCAAAGACCTCTACGAACACTATTGGAGTAAGGCACAAACAGGGCAGCCCAAGGGCTATCCTTAACAGCCTTAAAAATAAAAACTCCAAAGCCCCGACCAGTTTAGGGCTGAGCAAGGCATAGACTCATACCTTTCTGGGTACAAAACCGATTGAGGTTATCATTAGAAAATTAGAAAATAGAGAATTGAAGCATATTTTTTGGGCTAATCTTCGATTGCTTTCTTTATTTCGGCCACTTCTTTAGTGAGTGAATCCAACTTTGTACCAATGTTTTGAAGATTGAGTTGCACGTTTACTTCCTGTTCTTTGACGAAGTAACTAACAATACCCGTAAAGACTAAGGTTATCAAAAATACAATCCACCAGTCATCAAACATTGTTATTAGCCATTGTGTAGCATTGTCACTGTAGATTGCTCCAAGCGCAATAAGTAACGAAAATATTATTGTAACCGCTGACCAGACACTTAGAACTATTAGGTTTTTACTTTTCATTTTCTTCTCCCTCCTTCTTTAGTACTTCAGGAGATACATGTATGTTAAAGTCTTCAAGTTTGTAGTATCTGAGGGCTAGCGCTTCTCCTTCAACCAGAACTACTCTGCTTTTTACTATTCCGCCTCGTTCTAGCTTTTTTAGGTGTATTTTTGCTAATGCCCTGTTAATTCCTAGGCTTTTGGCTATTTGATTTAAATACATATCTTTACCTTCTGTAGCCAACAGGGTTACTATCTTCAAGGCCATTGGATGAGATAATGCCTTTAGTTTCGTCGACAGCAGTTCTATTTTGGACATACATGTAAGCAACGATTACATGTAATATAAAAATTACATATATACATTTGCTTCCTAATGGTAAGTCCAGCCCAACACATGGCTCAACATCCTTTACTGGTAAAATGGGGATAGGATCCCCCGCCTATCACTTATAATAAACCCTCTTCCATTTTTCTGGACGGAAGCCATTAATTTCCGAACCAATTGGAGTCTGAGACCCAGTGAGCCCGCTATTCTTTTACTCCATCGAAAAATGAGGCCTTGCTTAATGTACTGAGGAAGAAACCTTGCTTTTCCCAGCTGTTCCTTTTGCAGTTGTATCCGTCGCTGCTGTTGCCGTGGTGGCTGCTGGTTTGCTGGTCTACTCCAAGAAACACAAACACTCGAGAAAATTCACTTTTAATGAAGAATATCCAAAAAAGGTTCTTGAAGAAAAGGGATTCGCTTAATAGTTTAAGCGTTTCCCAGCGAGCCCGTTCACCTCAATAAAGACAACTGTCCACAAAAATACGGCGCTATTTTTTTCCCACAGTTTTAAATAAAATGGGTATTTCTTCTAACTCCTAAAAAATGGGATTCAGTTCACCTCAGTCTGAAAAACCAGAAATAAAATAAGGAATATAAAAAAAAGTTTCAAAAAAAAGATTGAGTGCGAAATTGTTTACGCTCAATTTTTCTTACGGTAATAGATTGCAACTACTGAGCTGATGGCAATTATAGTTGCGAGTGCGGCGATTCCTAAGATAGTTAATGTGTAGTCCGGTTGGGCTGCAGGAGCAATAAGTGGCGCGTTTTCCTCGTTTAGGTTATCTTGAGTAGTGTAAAGTGTAGCGTTGTCATCAGGTGAAGATGTACTATTGTCTTGTGATCTACCTAAAATTGGATTGTCATCTGTTACTGCGGTACTGTTGTCTTGAGCAGTATACAAAGTTGGATTTTCACCAATTAATTCACTGTTGGCGTCGGTTGGGGTTTGATTTGGGATTCGAGTTGGGTCGACTTGAGCACTTGCAATTGAGATTGCCGTTGCAGATAGCAAGAATAAGGTCAATACTGTAACGGTTAAGAATTTATTTCTTGATTTGCAATTTATTTTCCATTTTTAACCACTAATGCATCTATGTGGTAGACTGTTGAATTTAGCACCATGCATTAGAACACAACACATAATTTTTGAAACAGAATGTTCCAAACAATAGAACGGACACTTGCTCTCATCGTGTCTTTTGGCTAAAATTTTAAGCGGGGTAGTTGCTTGGTCTTTCGTGTCTTGCTTGTTCCCAGTAATGCAAAAACAAGTCTCGGCTCCACTTGTGTCCGCGCTCATCCATTGAGCCAAACCCAATGTAGTCCATCATTCCAGACCTATTTAGAAAAGCTAGACGAGCTTGCTTCTCAGACATGACTATGACCATGTCAACTCTCGGAAGAACTCGCCTATCTATCAAGTTAGGGATTACGGGCAAAGGCTTGAAACCAGATGGGGGAATCAGATCTTTAGGCAAGATGAGCTGGAACTTGACTCCTCGTCTGATGGCTTTCTCCAGAAATGGCAAAGTACTCATTAGAACCTGATTCGAAAGAATCCAAATGTACTCTTTTGCTTCTTCAATAACATTTTCTGTTAAATGAAAGGCAACCATAACGTCTTGGGTGAATGTAGAATTCGCGAGGTCACCTATTCTGCCTATGAATTCGTAAGGCAAATGAGAAAGCGTATGAGCTTCGAAATAGTCTCTGTGCTTGGATATGAAATCAAAGCTTGGGGTCAAAGATAAAGTAAGCTGACCAAAAGGGGTAAGCTCGTAAAGCCCTTCATTGTCCTTTTCAAGCAGTTTAGTCTCGCGGAGCCTCTGTAAATGCCGGGACGTTTCAGCTACAGTCATGTCAAGATTTTTTGATATATGCGACAGTTTTAGTTTTTGTTTCTCGGCTAGTAACATGATCTTGTACCTATCGCTATTCGCCAGCTCAAACAACAACTCGTACACTTTCATGTTTATGCAAACCTTAGTATTGATACTGAAATTTAAGGGTCGTTAGTAATATTTGACATAAGTTCCTAAAATAACTTAATCTCTAATTCCTGCCTTCGTTGTCTCATAAGGAGATTAAAAGTAATGACAAACCTTTTGGAAAATATGAAAACAAAGATTATTTTATTATGGATAGTTGTAGCGATTAACATGATTTTTGCAGATATTTTTTCCTTTATGTTTCTAACAGAGTTTCCAGTCACTCAAGAAATGATGTTGGTAATGGCAATAATTCTAGAGATTCCGATTGCTATGATTTTTCTGTCTTGGGTATTGAAGAATAAAGCAAATCGCGTAGCAAACATCATCGCAAGTGCAATAACTATTCCGTATATTATAGCTGGTTACAGTGCATATCTTCACTATTATTTTTTCGCAACTATAGAAATTCTGTGTATTGCACTAATTATCTGGTATTCATGGAAGTGGACTAAACAGGAAGGTTAGGCTTATGAACGATAAAATTTATGAGAAGTACGCATGGATAGTCTTCTTCGCCATAGGCGCAATGGTCATAGTTTCTGCGGTGCCCCATGCACTAGGCTTTAACACAGACCCTGCGTTGGTGGAAAGTATTGCCGGCACGCCAATAGACGATCTGAAAGTTTCGAATCCGATGTTTTTCAACTTGTACAATTTCTATTTTAGCAGCGGAGGCTTATCTGACCTTGGCTTCGCCTTTCTTCTCATAGTCATCTCTGCGACTGCGTATAGAGGGGGGCAAAAGTGGGCTTGGTATGCTTTCTGGTTTGTTCCAGCGTTCTTTTCAGGTTTCGCAGCGCTTAGCTTAACCCTTCCCCTTGAATCAAGCTCTTCATTGCTCCCTCCATTAGTTGTATTTATCATCTTGAGTCTTGTTGGATTGCTTTTGCCGTTCAGGAAGTTCTTCCCAAGCAAGGCCAATCTCAAAGCATGATGCGAGGAATTGAAATGACAAACCCACAGAAAAACTTGGGTCATATGTTCTCTGTAGAATTAGCTTCAAAGAATTTTGTCAAACGATTCTCCATACCTGGCGACATCGATGATAAGGTGTTAATCGAGGGGTTCCTTGGCGAACTCAAAGAAATAGGCATTATCGAAGGCATAATGCTAGAGATACAAGGAACCAATGGAATTTTGAGAATTGACTTAAGCGAGGAAGAACTACGCAAACTCCTATCCTCAACCAAGACAAATGAAAAAACACAATCATTAGAGGAGGGACAGATATGAACCAAAAATTAGCGGATAATGAAGATTTGAATGCTATGATAGTTCTATTTTCATATCATCACAAGAACACTGAAAAAGTAGCGGAAGTTATAGCAAAAGTTCTGGATGCGACAAATAATGACGCCGCAGCAAACAAGCCCTAAAGAACCTCAACAGTATTACTTAGTGGGTTTTGGTGCAGGGATAGATAGTGGAAAACACTACAGAGAACTACTTGACTTTGCTGATGCACTGCCACAAGTAAACGATAAGAAAGCATTCATTTTCTCAACCAGCGGAATGACAGGAGAAAAGAAACGCATCAAAGACCACTCGACCCTCAGAGAAAAACTACAATCCAAAGGCTACATGATTGTTGATGAATTTCAATGCAAAGGTTTCAACACCAACAGTTTTCTCAAATACTTCGGCGGAATCAACAAAGGCAGACCTAACGAAGAAGACCTCAAACACGCAGAAGAGTTTGCTCAGAACCTGAAAAAGACGGGGTTGGTTTTTTGAGCAATGAAATTGAAAATCTGGTTCGAATAAGAAAAAAGCAAGCGAAACCTGCCATTGAAGTGCTAAAAAACGCATTTCAACAAACCTATTCTATAAAACATTATCTTCCCAACGAGGTAAGCAGAGAGAAAGCAGTACGTTATTTTCTATCTATCGGTGTCCACACTGGAATTAAATATGGGGAAGTGTATGCAACATCCTCAAATTATGAGGGCGCTGCTATTTGGATGTCTTCCGATAATCTGCCAATCACAACTTGGAAAATGTTCAGTTCTGTTTCATTGATATCAGTATTAGGTTTTGTCAGGAATGGAGGGTTAAAAATGATGAAGATTGGCGAATACGTAGAGAAGGCCCATAAGCGTTTAGCTCCTGCTAAGCATTGGTACCTGCAGACAATAGGTGTGGACCCGAAGTTTCAAGGCAAAGGATATGCAGGCAGGCTGATTGGACCTATGCTTGCAAAAATCGATAGTCAACATTTGCCCTGTTATTTAGAAACTTTTGAGGAGAAGAATGCGTCGATTTATGAACGCTTTGGCTTTAGAACAATAGAAAGAGCTTCTATTCCTCAAACACCATTTGAAAATTGGGCTATGCTAAGAGATGCTCAGTAAGTTGAGGTGTGGCTTTGGATCTGCTTGCTAAGATTTTAGTGATGATTGGTAGTTTTGCTTCTATTGGTTTTGGAATTTGGCACTTTTTTGTTCCAGAAATGTGGAAATGGTATTCATATATCGATGTAAATGCGACAGAGTTAGTGGCGGCTGTTCGGGCTATTAACGTGTTTTTTTCTTTAGCTTTAGTGTTGTTTGGAGTTGTAAATATACTATTTATTTACAAAGACAAATCAAATAGATATTCAATAATTGTCATGCTCGCTGCGACAAGTATTTTGTGGATAACAAGGGTGGTCTTTCAGATTATTTATCCGCAAGGTTCAATCAACCCTATTTTCCAATACGGAATGTTATCAGCATTCATAATCATTTCATTATGCTACATAATTTCTCTATATATCATGGTGAAGTAACAGGGCAAAAAAAGCGCGGCGTATCAGGGCACATTAACCATAGATAGAGAGTAAATGTTAATTGGGAATGATTTTTACTGGTAAATTGGTGCTAGGATCCCCCTTCCGCAACAGCTAATTGATTGATAAAGTTTTGAACCCGTTTTTGGTAAAAGGGTCAACTTGATTTTAGTCGGTGTGGGAATCTTGATAATGTTCATGGGTGCAGTCAGAATAAGATTTACGTATAACAAAAGCAAAATCGCAAAACGGAAAGCAGGTCAAGTTGCCTCGTAAGCAATTTCGTAGCCTGCCGCTCTAAGCTCCTTCACTATTTCACCCTTTATTTCTTTTAATGATTCTTTGAAGCTCAGGTAAACGATGCCTTGCATATCCGATGGCTGTTCAACGGGTTTTTTAAGCAAACTGGCAACCCTATCTCGACCAAGCTTTCCTACAAAGAATCCAAATTCAAGAACCACGTTCTGTCGAGGGCGATTATGAGCGGTTTTTAAGAACTTTCTGAGCCTCCGTGGTCTGGACCACTTGCTGCCTAATTCCACATAGCCACCTAGGTCATCTGGCGTAAGAATAACAAACACAAAACCAACATCTGAGTAGGCTTCAAGCTTCTCCATGACGGTTCTGCCTCCACTCGGTTGCTCACTTAAAACAACAGGCACAAGTCCGAACTCAACGAGCATATCCTTAAGATCATTGACAGGTCTCAAATCTTTCCCATGTGAAATAAAAATCTCTATCTTTACAGCTAACGACTTCTTTAGCTCGATTTCACTGTTCACAATTGACCCTTCTGACTTTGGACCAGCTCTGCAGTCACTAACTATGTCAAATCCACATTTAAGTAATAGTATCCTTTCGGAACCTCACTAACTGGGACTAAAAGAGATAAAAATCCTTACTATCCGCTAGATTTACAACTAAGTTACTGACAGCTCTTTCCATACGAATCCAAGGAAAATTGCTGAAGAAAAAAGAAACGTTGAAGGAATCCTGGAAGAGTGTGAATATTATATATTTGAGAAAGGACAAGAATCAAGTGGACAGAGTAGATGAAGCAAGCATCAACGGTATCAGGCTATGTAGACCCTACCTTCGAGGCGGTGCGAGAAGCATTTGCTGAGAACTTTCAATGTCGCAACGAGCTTGGAGCAGCCTGCAGTATCTACTATCGTGGAGAAAAAGTAGTCGATCTCTGGGGTGGCGTACGCGATAAAGCAACGCGTGAGCCGTGGGAAGAGGATACAATGGCTCTTGTCGCTTCCGCCACTAAGGGACTCGCCGGTCTAACCATGACGCTTGCTCACTCCCGCGGGTTGTTTGATTATGACGACCGCGTCGCAAAATATTGGCCAGAGTTTGCTCAACAAGGCAAGGACAAAATCACTATACGGCAGTTGCTAGCACATCAAGCAGGGCTCTTTGCGCTAGATAAGCGTGTGGATACAAAAATAGAGGCTGATCTTGACAGGTTAGCGGTCTTGCTAGCCCGACAGAGACCCGCTTGGGAACCAGGAACACGCCAGGCTTATCATGCGATCACACTCGGCTTCTACGAGAGCGAGTTGCTAAGACGAGTCGACACAAAACACAGGAGCTTAGGGCAATATTTCCATCAAGAAATAGCTCTTCCATTAGACCTCGAATTCTACATCGGTCTGCCGGAAGATATTCCCAATTCAAGGTTGACGAGAAATTATATGGCCAATCCTCTACCAGGAGCTTTCAAAGCACCCATCCGGCTAATGCTTGCGGTGGCATATCCCCGCTCACGTATTCGCAGAGCGTTGTGGGGCGAGTTGCTTGAGGAAAAAGAACGTGTCTACCCAAGGAATGTGGAGGTTCCCTCTGGAGGAGGAATTGGAACTGCTCGTGCGATGGCAAAGGCGTATGGCGTCTTTGCCAACGGTGGAAAGGAGCTTGGATTGCGTAAGGAAACTTATGAGCAACTTACGGCTCCCGCTTGTTCGCCGACCCGTGGTTTCTACGATGAAGTTATAAACTTGGAAGGATTTCATTTGTCCCTTGGTTTTATGAAGCCAAGTCCAGAGGTTCCGTTTGGTCATTCAAGTTCGTTTGGTATGCCGGGGTTTGGCGGGTGCTTTGGTTTTGCTGATCCTCATGCCAAGATCGGCTTTGCCTACATTCCGAACCGGAATAATGTCTACTTGATGGATCCAAGACAAAATGCCCTCCGTTTGGCAATGTATCGTTCGATCGGCGAAACAGACCCATTCCTATTAAAAAATGAGGAGAAGTAATTGTATGAACTTAGCAGAATACTCAAGATATGATGGTGTTGCCCTAGCTGAACATAGCTAGAAGAGGAGAGACATCGCCCAAAGAACTCGCGGCTCTTTTTATGGAAGCCGTAGAAAAAGTGAATCCTCAAATCAATGCAGTAATTGAGGTTTATTCTGATCGTGTCAAAGGAACTGATCAGGCTGTATTCACCGGTTCATACGCCGGTGTGCCCTTTTTGATGAAGGATATCGGGGCTCATGAAGCCGGTCGTCGTCAAGAGAACGGTTCTAGACTAATGAAGGGATTTGTTGCAGACAATGATTCGTTATTCACCGAGCTTCTCAAAAATGCTGGTTTAAACTTGATGGGTCGAACCACAACGCCTGAATTCGCGCTAGGGGTATCTACTGAATCTGAGCTAACAGGGGCTACTCGCAATCCGTGGGATCTTGACAAAATGTGTGGGGGTTCTAGCGGTGGATCTGCCGCATGCATAGCCTCTGGTATAGTGCCAATGGCGCATGGCAGCGATAACGGAGGCTCAATCCGCATTCCAGCGAGCGCATGCGGAATAGTGGGGCTTAAACCCTCACGGGGACGAATATCGCTCGCACCAGACATGGGTGATGTGTGGCCTGGAATGCTACAAGAGTTCGTACTAACCAAAACAATCCGCGACACCGCTTTGATGCTGGACTTATTATCGGCACCTGTGCCTGGTGACCCGTTTATTATAACTCAACCAGCTCGACCTTACGCCCAAGAAGTTAACGCTCCAACTGGTCGCCTGCGAATAGCTTGGACTGCTGCTTCTTGGCAACCTGGCGCCACTGTAGATTCAGAAGTTGTCGATTGTGTGGAGCAAGTGGTCTCTGAATTGGAAAGTGCAGGTCATGAGTTGGTTGAAGCTAGCCCGGTATTTGATTATGAAGAGTACCTGCATTTCACGTGCATAGCTTGGTCCTTTGGATTGTACGCGGGTATGGAAATGTTTGCGGGCATGAACCAGAAACCGATTAACGAAGAGACCTTGGAGCCAGTCATGCTATCATTCTACGAATATTCTAAAGGACTTACTGGTGCTGATATGATGATGACTCAGTTTTGGTTAAATAAGTTTAGCCGAACCTTCGGAGATTTCTTTAGGCAGTACGATATTTTGCTTACGCCAACGCTAGTTAAGCTGCCACAGCCGATTGGGAAATACACGAAAATGCGAAGAGATATCGACTATGTTGGGTACATGCGTCTTAACGATGAAATCCGAATTCATCCGCCAGCAGCAAACGTGACTGGACAACCAGCAATATCGTTGCCTCTAGGTCAAAGCAAATCAGGCCTCCCCATAGGAGTACAGTTTATGGCTAGGTTTGGAGACGAAAGCGGATTGATTCGTCTTGCAAGCTCACTTGAACAGAAATTGCCTTGGCACGATCGAATTCCACCTGTCCATGCAAGCAGTTAGTCACCTCATCTTGCTTTCAGCGTTAGCCTAGTGTTTCGTTTCTTTTTTCTGAAACTTCGCGTGGGTTCAAATCCTACATCCCGCGCAATTTCCAAATTCAGGTTATTTTATATCGAAATCATGCAAAAGCGGGAGAGGATCAATTCATCGATACTTGGGTGAAACGCTTTTGCTCTTGACAGAGGGTATTCATCTTAGCAGCAGCCCAATGTTAATGGTTGGTTTCTTTTAAGTTTACCCGCTCGCTAAAAGATCTCTTCAAAATCAAAGGTTAATTCTCCCAAAAAAGATTGGAGATGGAGTCACCGCTGCTTTGTGGAATTACAGGAGCTGTATTGCTTCTTGTCTCGGGATGGCAACCATCGTTTCTGTAGCTACGATGTCCGCAAAGCCTAAGTTAAATTTTAGTGCTTCTTTTTCATTTGGCGCTTCAAATACAACGACTACGTCGTAGCGGCCTAAGGTCCAATACCAGTTCAGAATTTTTATTCCCTTCTGCTTGAAACCTTCCATTCTCTCGGTGGCGTCTGAAGTTAATGGTTTATCAGGTTTCTTCCTCATTTTACCTAAACTTACGAAAATCATGTATTCTCACCTCCCTTGTTACTGGCGTTGTGATCGTTCTTACTTTCTAACGAAGGCATCACAATCGACATTCTTGGATGGTTTACTTGTTGGCGGTATTCGTAACGAAATGTATTGAGAACATGTGTCCTTGGAAGAACATGGGAACCAAAATCATTGTTGAGTTTATTGTTGTTTTATCTTTCTTCATCCAGGTTAATTGAATCGTTGATGCATTCATTTTGTTAACAGAGTTCCAGTATGCAGTTGCAAGTGTTTCTCTGCTTTTCTCTTCCACGTAAACTTCTAGGAATCCTGGTATTTCAGCCCATTCCTTTGATGATTTAAAGCCCAACATTGTTGCAAGTTTGTTGTTGCATGCTTTGTGGTTGTCGTCTAGGTACATGAATATCGGTTGCTCTGACGCGTCCAAGATAGGTTTCATCTGGTCATAGAGACCCTTAACAAGTTCTTCATGGTGCTCCTCTGCAGTTTGCATTTTTGAAATGATTCTTTCCTCCTTTCAATTTTTTCGCTATTATTTTTAAAACAAGGGGTGTCTACGTCATTATTTGAGTGCGTAGACTTTGGCGCTGTATTCGCCTGTTGCGAGGTTGTAGGTGGCGTCTGCCCAGCCTTTGGTTGTGTTGAGATATGCAAGTTTTGGGGAGGCGGTCATGAATGTCAGGTCTTCTTCAATTTTTTCGATTGGAGCGGGATCGACCATTTTCCCATTAGCCTTTCCCCATACCATTATTGACTCGCCGTTGCTGAAAATCATTGACCTAACGTCGGCGCTTCCTGTGTTGTCGGGCTTCATTATGGCATTATGTGTAGTCATTATTTGCCCTGTAATCTTTCCAGTAACTTTTCCTGCAACCATGATGTCAAGCTTTGCGCCTTCCGGACTAAATTCTTTAAGGTTTATTGCCATTGTGTTCTCTTTTACTTCAAAAAGTAGTTCTTTTTCCATAAAATCGCCTAAATTCCAATAGACTAATGAGAACATAAAGAATTGTGACTGTGAAATAACAGCAACAAGCCAAACGATAGCTCTCAATTCTATCGTGTGATAACTTTTAGAAAATCAAAAATCGAACCTCAACAATAACCTGATCTGCGATAATAGGAGTAATTTGAAACTAAAGGTTTCGAACCTTGTTGGGTTGAAGGGCGGGCAGCCTTAAACATTGTCAAAATCTGCAAAAAAACATCAATCAGTTAAGTTTTTGTGGTGGGACTCGTACCCGTTTGGAGTTAAGTCCGGTACCGCTCGTTCTAGGTATCTCTATACTGTTAAAATGAGGCTAGGGTACCCCGTCTATTCCGGTTTGGCAAATCAAGGCAGTTACGTATGCAAACCACTTCTTTGAACCTAAAACAGGGAAGGGAATCGCACCTCACCCAGAAGCCTTCCCCCAGTTCGATTTCTGGCTTGATCTATAGAGTTTGGTCCCCCAGCGGGCCTGCACCACCGAGTGAAAGCACGCGCTTCTTTGCATCTCATGCTTTTACCATTATCAGCATCATTTTGAATTTGCTAATTGCTTTAAGTGCATGTGGCCCGTTCTCGTTTTTCAGACGTTCAAGGCGTCAAAGGTTTTAGACCGCCAAATAGATAGTATCTGATTCTTGTTCAGTTCTATGTTTTGGGCTGTCTCTCTGTTAGTCTTGATTAGCGAGTCAAGCACTTTTTCGAAGGAAACCGCTGAGAATGAAGCAAGGCAGGTCCGCAGCCTAAATGCGAATAATGCGTCAAGTATTATGGACGAATCTATCGGCAAGGCGGTCTATGCCTGAGTTTCCTGCCCCCCATTTATGGGCGGCTTGGATTCCACGGGATTAATCCGAGTTTGGAGCATTCTGGATTTCTTAAAAAGTGCCGGAGCTTAAAGGTTAAAAAATCTAAATAGCTGTCGAGGCTCAATAGAAACCATGATTTTAAAAACATAAACTAGAAAGTATTTGAAAAGATTCCTATGAAGACCGGAATATCTGTTCCAGCGTGAAACAAAATAGAACCTAGTACGCTGTTCGTTCGTTGCATAGTATAACCCCAAATCAGCCCAAGCGAGAATGTGAAGATCACTAGAACCCAAATAAAAGGAGTATACGCATTGATTCCTACTCCAGCTACTGAGTGACTCAGAGAGAAGATTATCGCCTGTAAAAGATTGGATGTTTTTAACCCGAGTTTTGACTCAAATTTCTTTAGGAAAAGTCCTCTATATAGTAATTCTTCTCTAACTCCATTCATCAATACAATAGGTAGTATCCAAGGCAACCAGCCAATTACTTTGTCTAGGTTGAGATTTTTACCTTGAAACAAGAATTCAGCCGCTGGAATAGACGTTAATGCAAAAAAGAAAAAACCGATAAGCCCAATTATCAAACCTAACTTAATGTTTCCTTTATTTAGAAATATCGAGCTCAGAGTATTGCCAGAAACCCGAGTTAAGAGAATTATTGTGCTTACAATTATTGAGGTACTCACCAACACATCTAAAACTAATCCGCTCATAGTCCCGGATGGCATATTGATTAAGAAGTCAAAAAATATTGCCAAAGAAGCTATGAAAAAGGCAAAGAAAATTTGCCAATAACTTTTCAGGCTTTTGTGGCGTCGCAATAGAATTACAGTTAATAAAAAAGCCAAGGATACTGTTATCGTATATGCAAGTGTTAATTCAGCTGGCACTGTTGAAAAAGGAAAAACAAGCAAACCTGAAAGCGAAGGTAAGCTAACACCGCAAATTAGTAACAGCACAAACAAGTAAATGCGATGTTTCATTCTCAAAGTGTCCCCTTTTTATTTTCAACTCTATTTGTCACGCGCGCGATTATCGATTTTGCTGCGTCACATTCTTGAGATATTTCATTGATGGATGTCGTTGTTTCGCAAGAGATGCTATTGCCGTCTTGATAAGTCAATGAGTAACCCCTTGTCTGCAGCGCTTCTAGCAAACGTAAGGTTTTTTCCAGACGTGACAGATTTACATCGCCGTTTTCCGTGGAAAGCTTAATAATAACCTCCACGAAAAGAGCCGGATTCGGTAATTCGGTCCTAGCTCCGACGCCGATCCGATACGATGGAGTCTTTTCCAGCAATCTGTAAGCCTCTTTGTCTCTAGATGTTTTTGCCTCTTCTATCAGCGCCTTCGTGTCAATTAGTTTGGTTTGATTCATTTCTTGTTCACCAGATAGGACAGAGTGAATTAGACTTTGTAGTATTTCGCGTAAAGCGCCACGCCTACAGCCAATATAGCCACGCACGAAACGGACACTACAGCAAAGTCAAGCATTATGGATGGGCTGGTGATGGCAGTACCCCTGAGAAACAGCGAAGTTAATGCATCGGTAACGTAGTAACTGGGTACGAATTTGCCTGCAACTTGAGCGGCTGAAGAAAGCGATGCCCCGACGAATGTGCCAAGGAACAATTGAGGTAGCACGAATAAGAAGCTTAAGCCTGTTGCTGCACCCGCAGATTTTGAGATTGTTGCCGTGATTAAGCCGAACCCAACGTTTGACACTGAGAATATCAGTACCAGCGTGAAAGCGAACACATAAGTGGATATGCCAATGCTTGGTCTGAAGCCTAAAGCATACGTCATTGCGAATACTAAGGCAGCCTGGATTAGCGCTATGGCCATGTATGAGATTACTTGGCTGGTCATAAACTCTGTAGGTGTTGTTGGCGTTATGCGGATGCGTTTCATCATGCCATTTTCTTTGTCCTGGGTGAAGGATTGGGCAACCATCATTATGAGGAATATTGATGCAAAAGTGAACATTCCTGGAGCAATGAAATCCAGCGCAGATGTAGTCTTCACTTCTACTAGCGATGCGGTTTGCACTTGGAATGGGCTACGAGTTTGTTGACTCTGGCCAGCTATGGCTGTTAGGGTTTGCTGTATGATGGCTGGTATGGCTTGGGTGGCAACTAAAGAACCTTTATCTAAGTACAGTGAAATAGTTGTGTTTGTCCATTGAGCTGGGTTGTTAGGTGCTGCTTGGTATGAAGCTAAGCTTTGGCTGAAGTCCGAGGGAATTATCATCACTGCTTGTACGTTGCCTTGTGAAAGGTCATTTTGCGCCGTTTGATTGTCGGCATAGATGTGGACGTTTATTATTTTCGTATCGGTCAATGCGGCAAGGACTATTTGCGAAGCATTCATTGAACTTTCATGATCCATGTTGACTACGCAAATATTGTAAGTAACTGTTTGGCTACCACCGACTCCACCGAAAGAAGCTCCAAAAGCGAAGACGAAGATGATTGGAAACAGGAAAATCATGAAGAGCACTGCGGGTTCACGGATTGTTTTCTTTAGTTCTTTCTTGGTTAGAGCAACTATTCTTTGCATCTTCATTTATGCTTCCTCCCGAATTTTTCTTCCCGTCAGTTTAAGAAACAGCTCTTCCAAATTGTTCACTTGATTCTTAGAGATCAGTTCTTTGGGAGTACCAAGTGCGATGAGTTTTCCGTGGTCGATTATACCCACTCGGTCGCAGAGTTCTTCTGCCTCTTCCATATAATGCGTTGTCAGGACAATGGTTTTTTCTTCTTTTTTCAGTTCTTTTAGGAAATCCCAGACTGCATGGCGGGACTGAGGATCCATAGCAACTGTAGGCTCATCAAGGAAGGCGATTTGTGGGTCGCTGATTAAGGCGAGTATTAGACTCAGTCGACGTTTCATTCCGCCGCTGTACTTGCCCGCTCTTCTCTTTGCGTCCTCAGCGAGTCCCATCTTTGTGAGGAGCATGTTGCGTCTTTCTTTAAGCTCAGCTTTATTCATTGCATGTAGGTTTCCGAAGAGATCCACATTCTCTGTTCCCGTCAGGTAGGGATAAATAGCCGTTTCTTGGATGCAAACACCAATTAGATCTTTGACCTTCAACGATTCCTTCACTACGTCGCAGCCGCAAACAGTGGCTGTGCCAGCTGTGGGTTTTACGAGTCCGCAAAGGACGTTTATGATGGTGGTTTTGCCTGCTCCGTTCGGTCCTAATAGACCGAAAAGCTCACCTTTTCCAACCTGCAGATTAAGGTAGTCTAAGGCCGTTACATCTTGGTATTTCTTGCTAAGATTCTCGATTACTATTGATGATTTATTCATGTTCAATCACTTTCCATTGTGATTTGTGAATGTAGATTGGTGTGGGCGAATTTAGTTTCATGTCAACTGGTGAATGCAAAAAAGAGAACAAAAAAGGCTACAGATGGTCTTTTTGTCACAGGGGTGGTTGAAGAAGTGGAACTAATGATTTTCGACCAGTCGGTCTCGCCACGTATTGAAAATGTAACCCGTATAGAGTATGTTGGGCACGATGGAGGCGACGCCTGGCTCCTTCTCGAGGCTTTTACGCAGGCTCTGCAGTTCATTCATATTGTTGGTCCAGATTGTGTAGGTTACAACGTTTGGGATGTTAACAAAGCACAAGTAGAACAAAGTGTTCGGAGCGTACTTTCGATGAATCTGGTAGGGCACTATAGCCATGTCGGCCTCGGATTTCAAGTGAAGGTCTAAAATAGTAATAATGTCGTTCGATTTGTCTGGATACCAGTCCAAGCTAAGCTCTATCAGATTATTCTTAGTCATCCGTATGAGACGCCGTCGAACAGTTTTTGCTGACACGCCTACTTCAGTTGCAACCTCAGAAACGGCTTTGCGCGAATCATCCTTGAGTGACCGTATTATTTTATAGTCTAAGTCGCAAAGAGTCAAGTCAGTCGGCTTAGGATATGGCGTATTTTGAAGTGGGGCAGATGCCATAATGCCGACCGTTGGTTCAGAAAGCCCAGTTTCCTTTTTCACGAAGACGAGCAGGTCACTAAGCTCATTTAAAGTCTTTAGGAAGGCACCGATGAATAGGAATTTTCCGCCGCCTTCAGCAAGCCAGTAAATGGAGCCATGTTCCTGCAGCTTATCGGGCAAATCTTGAAAAGACCCGAGTTGAGAAGTGCCTGAAACAAAAACCACAATTGCGTTTGCACTAAACACGCTGATTTTCGCCGTGAATTTGCGGATTACGCCTGTCTCGATGAGCAGTTGGATTCTCTTGTGGATAGCGTTTATAGATAAGTTGAGTTTTTCAGCCAGTTCAGCGTAGGATAATCTGGAATTAGCTACTAAAAGCATTATTAAACTCATGTCTGTCTTGTCCATTTTGCTTCTGAATGACCTTTATGCTTAGAACCTGCTTAAAGATTTTAAGTCTATACCCGCTTCTAAAACTTGGATGGAAAAAAGAGGGGAATCGCGGGTAACATCTCCACTTGGGAAAGAGTTCAATCCACCCCGGCTCACTTATTGCGAAGAAAGTTATGCCCCAAATTGATTCAGGATTCGCTTAATATTTTAAACGAATCCCAGCCGGCGCGCTAGTTCCATTTCGTCAAGTTTTAGATAGGGACTCGTACCCGTTTGGGGGTAAGTCCGGTACAACCTCCCCTCTTTTTTTATAATGTTGTACCGACGGCTTAAACGACGGTTTCAATCTAGCCCTCGGCACCAAATAACCTTAATTTGAGGTTATTTTGCAATATTGGGCATAAATTACAATATTATGTGCGCTTGCAAGGAGGATAATGAGATATGAAAAGGAACGCTCATTCTGCAATGCTATCGACTAAAGAGAAAAAACCATTAGGGGATTATGTTTTGATGCTTCAACAGCTTGCTCACACAGTCCCGAAGCAAGCTGCAAAGTAACTATGCTGCCAATTGAGCCTGAAACCAAAATTGTAACAATTAATACAGCAGCAAAAAACGGTGTAGAAATACCTTTACAGTTTTTTAACATACTAATTTTTTCCTTTCATTTTCAAGTCTATTTTTAAGGAAACACTCGTACTCAAGGGGTGTGTCAGCATTTATTGGCGTGCTCTTATTATTTATAATTATGCGATATTATTCATAGTAATTTTTTTAGTCGGTGTCTAAGTTGCATCAAATGATTGTCTAATTGTCTAATATTTTATATAGCTGTTTTTGATTATTATTATGAAGGAAATCTGATTATTATGATTAAAGTCATCCTTAAAACGTATAATGGGAATTACGTACAAGCAAATGATTCTTGCACAAACTATCAAATCAACGCAACCTTAGACGGTGTAGCAAGAACCGCGGTGTTCACAATCATCCCTTTAGACGGAAGGATGACTGACTCAATAGCGAGCGGTGATCAGGTTAATCTTCAGACCTGCCATGGGCGATACGCCAAAGCTCTTGAAGGTGGCGGCGGTCCTCTGAATGGAGAAGCAATATTGCCCCACATCTGGGAAACTTTTACCATCGAGAAACTGGCTGGAGAAGGCAGGATCGTTCAAGGTGATCGAGTGAGTTTGCGCACCTACAACAACAGGAATTACCTGATGGCCCTCAACGGAGGCGGCGGGGAAGTCACTGCCAGCTCGTTAAACCGTAGAGAATTTGAAACCTTTGTAATTGAATTCTGGAATTCAATGCCTGTTCATATTAAGTCCCACGACGGTCACTTTATAGCCGCTGAGGATGGAGGCGGTCGTGAGATCAATGCCAACCGAAGCATTCCAGATATTTGGGAAACCTTTGTATTAGTCAACCGAACACGTCCGTTAGGATTGGTCGATGGAGATGCCGTGTTTCTTCAGGTCTGGGATGGAAGGTTCGTGATGGCGGAGGGCGGAGGAGGAGGAAATCTAACAGCCAATCGTCAAATCGCCAAGAGCTGGGAGACTTTTACAATCAAGAAGGCGGGAGGCGGCGAGATCTCATTAAGCGACAACGTGTTATTCCAAACTCAAAACGGGGTAAATTATGTCATAGCGGATGGTGGCGGCAACGCGAATGTGGATGCCAATTCACGGAATACCCGCGAGTTTGAAACATTTCAACTCAGTCCCGTCAAGCGCAGTATCTCTGAAGTTTACAGGTTGTTCAGCTCTGCCTTGGGGGCGTTGATTGGCCCCATTTACCCAGAGCGATTGTCGGGCGGGCGCGGAAGCTACCAGTTGTTCGCTAACGGCATCATCATCGAAGACCACATATGGGGAGCATTTGAGTTACATGGAGAAAATTATCGAAAGTTCATAGACCTCAGCACTATTAGGCCAGGAACACCTGATTTTCTTGAAGAGCAGTTACGGATATTAGGCTTCCCGAGATCAAGTGGGCGCGGAGACAATTCCAATTATTTCGAGCGAGGACTTATCTTTTCTAAACCTGATCCAGACCCTGTTTTAACTGTAGTTTATGGTGAGTTTTACGAAGTTTTGCAAGGATCGAAGGCACTAGGTTATCCACGATTGGATAGACAGCCGATCGGTGATGGACTCGGTACGTATCAATTGTTCGAAAACGGTAAAATCTACTACACACCCGCGACATGTGCACATTCAATTTATGGCGACGTATGGAGGTTGTGGTTGAACTGGACCAATAACTTAGACCATGATCCAGACCGAAGCTCCCCAGCATTTCGTGACCCTCTCAATTCTTTTTCTAGGTCTATCCTAACTGTAAATCCTGCCTTAGGTTACCCAATCGATGAAGAGCATGACGCGCCTGGGGGTGGACGAATTCAGCAATTCGAATTCGGCAGCATTGAGTGGGAGAGAACGGGGACTCCACAATTGAGAGTCTTTGCACAAAACATGGCCCTTCTACCTGAAGTAACTCTGGGAGACCTCCGTATTGGTTTTTATAAAGGTGCCGAAAAAGATAGAGCAATTCAGTCTTTGATTAATCATTTGAGAGCCAATCAATATGATATCGTCGGTTTATCGGAGGTCTGGGATGTGGTAACGCTTCAGAAAAGGCCAATCATAGATGCCCTGCGTGACATTTATCCGTACAACCTTACCGGTCCCGATGAGGCCGATCTTGAGGCTGACGGAGGATTACTGTTCCTCAGCAGGTATCCGATCATTGATCACCATAAAACTATCTTCCGGCAATACGCAGGTGAGGAGACCGTCACCAACAAAGGTGTGCTTCACGCCCGCATTCAACTTCCCGGGCTGGATAACGGTTACGATTTCTACCTTAGCCATGATCAGAATCCCGACGCAGGAGGCCATGAAGCGGCACGTGGCATAGTCAACCAACAACTACTCCACATAATCAATTTCGTTGGTGCTTACGGCAGCCCGGAACGGCCAGCATTATTAATGGGGGATTTAAACACCAACGCATTGGTTGTATCCTTGTACACAGACTTCAGGCGGCGGCTCAATTTTCCTCAGGATTTGTGGTTGACAAGCGGTGATGGCTCTCCAGGCGTCACGCTTAGCAATGTGAGCGCATTCGAGCGGGAACATACGGCGCTTACAGTGGATGATCCTGTGCGACGAGAAGGTCAACGTCTGGATTATTTTTTGAGTTGGCCGGGGCTGCGTTATGATCCACAATTTAGGCAGACGCATGTGATGATCCTTCAATCAAGCGTCCTTGCGGATGGTCGTGGCCGCGATCTGTCCGACCATTACGGTCTGCTGACTGAGATGGCAGAAATGCGCATGTATACAGTCGAAGTCCGGCGACCAATCACTCGGGTGCAAATGGAGATGGTTGGATTCCGTTGTTTGGAAGTGACACAGGGATTCTCTGATGCAACAAAAAGGTCAAACTCGGATGAACCTTTCTTTGAGCTTCGTTGTCGCACTGCTTCAGGTGCTGAACAGTTAACGCGTTCTCCTACGTTTTCAGATGTAGATAACGGAGAGATACGAACTTTTTCAGGGCGGATAATTACGGTTGGTGATCCGGGAGAATATTTGGACTTGTTTGTTGGGGGGGTGGAAGTCGATGATTGGCCGGACAGTGACGATTCTTTAGGGACTAGTAGTATTCGTCTATCACGCCAGGAATTGCTCAGGATTTGGGGAGGTTCGATTACCCGCGTGATGCCCTTGCTCACTGGGGATGATAGTCAATATGCCGTCACCGTACGCATTTCAGTGTCGTGAACCGAGATCTTAAGACGTTCGCATCTTGGTTCTGACCTTTCAGGTATTGGAACTGGCAGCCTGCTGCCATGGAAGTAATTCCAGTTATTTGCTGATAATGGGGGATTGAGACTAGAATCTCCCATTGAGCGCTTTGTCAGATTCCTCCTCGGTAGAGACCCAGACCCGTCTGAGCCTGTGAAAAAACTAATTTTAATTTTATAAAATTGCTGCTTTAGGCAAATAATGTTGTCTTAAATGACGATTCTATACACATTTGAAGCAAAATTCTGACCTCGATTGGAGTTTTCACACAGACTGGTTTGGGGTTAAGTCCGGTACGACCTACCCCTATTTTTAGATAATGTTGTACCGACGGCTTAAACGACGGTTTCAATCTAGCCCTCGACACCACCATGCTAACTTGAAATAATCCCGCGGCACCATACTTTTGCTTCTTAAAAAACCTTAAACCGTCAGATTCGCACACAAATTGAAAGCCTTGCTCAATTAAGTCAGCTTTTTCCTGCGGAGTTTTGATTACCTTGCACAGATGTATTGGTCGTCTCTTCAAAACAAACATTTAGATGATTTAGATGCCTAAATCCAATGAGCCGACCGTTCTTTTAAAGAATGAATGGCAACACGATACCCAGCAAGACAAGAATGACGCAAACAGTCGTCATTCCAATAGTGGTCAAGTAAACAGTTTTTTCGCTTAATCGTTTACCCTCAAATTTCTTAAGTGTAATGTTGAAGATTCTACCGCCGTCCAACGGATAAATTGGTAACGCATTAAAAATGGCTAGGTTGAAATTTACAAACCAGACCCAGAAGAGAACGTTTGCAAGTATTTGCCAGTAAGGAATTGGACTTGAATAGAATGGAGCTAACGAGTCAGAAAACGGTATCACACCAGAAGCTAACGTCGGAGGCACAATGTAAAGTGCTAACCGATCTACAGAGAAGGTCTGGTAATTTTCAAGGGTTTCCTTAGTCAATAAGCCGCCTCCCATAATTCCCATGACCGTGCGGTTTTCAGATACCGTAAGGTTAACGGTTGTCGAATATTGATACTGCCATTTGTCGCCCCTTGCAACAGTCATCTGCAATAGGTCTCCTGCTGCCTTGTTGTCTAATATCGCTCTCAACTCAGTCGAAGTGTTAACTTTAATATTATCAACTGAAACAAGAACATCCTTCGGCATCAGCCCTGCAGTCTGTGCTGGCATCCCCTGCGTAACATCACTAATGTAGACACCGTTAATGATGGGTGTTAAACTGCCAACAATAAGTAAAAGGCCTATAAGACATACCGCTCCTACAAGGATGTTGCTGCCAACTCCTGCAGCCATAACTCTTAGGGAATGCCTGGGCTTTGCTTTCTTAATTTGTTCCTCGTCTACATCAACAAAAGCGCCTATTGGAACAATCAAGAAGAAGAGCAAACCACTTGATTTTACCTTGAGTCCAACATTTCTTGCAATAACACCATGTGCTCCTTCATGAACCACAACTGCAAGCACTATTGCTATCCACCCATAAACTATTGGAAGCATAGGGTTAATTCCTGGCAGTAACAGAATTGATCCAGGACCCAATTCCCTAATTACTTGTCCGACAGCCGGATGCATCAGCAAACCGATAACACCGTTTACTATAAGGTAGAGAGCAACACCAGCTACGAAAGGAACAAGCAAAAGAAAAACCCAAGAAACATACCGTGCCCCACGGAGACGCCCTAACTTTTCAAAAACAGATGAAAACCGTTTAGTCCTAATTATTAGCATAGGAAAATTGAACTCGACTCTTCGTTGCTTAGTTTCTTGCTTTATTTCTTCTATATCCTGGGACAAATGCTAAATCGCTCGACGTAAAAATGCGCTTTCTTAAACTTAAACCTTGGCGCAAAAGAAAAGAGCCAGTAGATTACATTGCTCTCTACCTGGGACTTTTTCGCATTTGTTAACGTCTTAATTGAACTGATATTTAGGTGCGGACGCCTTTGAGAGGTCCTTATCTTCTTTCCGGGATGTAGGACATCTGAAGAGTGCATGAAAGGAACACATAGTGGCCCTTTTTCAGGTTTCTCAAGGGTAAATTGGCTAAATTTTATAAACGAGGCATGACAACTTAGCCTTTGATGGTTAGGTTTATAGATTCATCCATCTTCCCTTTCACAGAGACCTTCAACCCTTACCTACCTATCATATATCAAAAAAACAGAAGAAGGCAAACCGTGACAACTAAAAGAATACCTGAAATGACTTTTAGACAGTTTGTGGAAGCAGAAAAAACAGCTAACAATCCCTTAGTTAATGGCGTAGAAAAAGACGTTCTCGAAAAAATGCGGCAAGAAGGATTTACTGATGTAGAAATTTACGATATGACTATGCCCAGGCTTTGGAATTTATACCTTGATATCGTAGGAAATTACTTGGATGAAGTCTTTTCGGAAATTGCCCCAGTGATAAAGGCAAACCCTGACTTGATAAATAATCCGGCATTTAAGAAAGTTCAAGAACAGTTAAATGATTTGCTAAAAAAACTAGAGAATCAAGACCAAAATGGGTTTAGTAGAGATTAAGGCCACAAGCAATTTGAATGTTCCGTGTTCAGAGAGACAGCAAGCCTCAACAAGGTTAGCTTGGGAGACTTTAGACAAACTCCGGATGTTGCATAGAATACCTTTCATTCAAGCGATTTGTATGATTAATTAAGAATTAATAATAGCAATGTTTTAATTCTCGCGTGTACACTTTTGTGCATAAATGAGGCGCTTCTTTTGGCTAATTGTCCTCACTGTGGAAAAGAAGTTTTTAAACCAAAAAAATCTATACAAAATCATGTGTTTCACATAGAATACTACATATGCGATAACTGTGAAACATCTTTCATGATTTCTTCATAGGCAAAATGTGTACATCTTATTGTTCTTTTATGGCACTATCCCCTTGGTTGGGAGTGTAGATAGCTAAATCAACTTTATTATCAAAGATTGCTAAAGAATAGTTCGTTACTATTATCTTAATTTGTTCTATAGAATCGTTTGATAACCCTTTGAAATGTATTGTACAACCCGTTTGCAGGGGATCTTTGGATTCACTTTCGACTATTGACATAGCTTGTGGTCCTAACTCTGGAATTTTGCATGCAATTTCTTTGAGAAGACTCATGGCTTGAACTCTATTCACCTGTATTTTCTCCTATTTGATTTTGGTTGCTGCCCATTTGCAAGTTATCGTTAATGCCAATAACACTTCTTGAGAACGGTAATTTGCCAAATCAGCAAAGAACAGTTCGCTTGTTGGGAACTTCAAATGATATTTTGATTACTTGCTATTATTTCTCGTATTTTTTGCCTTGCGCTTTTTCAACATTGGGCAAAACATTAGAAGTAGGCGTCTGCTGAATTTGCCGGACGACTACTACTAATCCAAGACGATGAATTTTTTTTACTAAACGTTTAACTCTTTGGCCGCCGCGATGACCTGCTTCTTCTAAACTAATCTTACCCCTGGCTTATTCATAATCCTTCATGCTGTTTTGCCGCTCAGAGTCGCCTTTATTTTTGATTTCACTGCAGAGTTTGAGACCACATTCAGCACGATTTTTTGGCCACCTCTGCGCCCGATTTCTTTGTAGTGCTCGTGCCCGAGGCAAAGTAAACGAAAATAAAATTGAGAATTTTAGAGTCAGCGTCAAAGAGACAAGCCAAAAAAAGTGATTAATTTTAACCGACATCAAAATGAAGATTTTTTCCCTAATTATCAATCAAAAATTAATTGTTGCATCTGGACTGATGTAAGATTTATAACGAATAGTGAGAATTGGCATATGGGTTCCCCTTGAATCAATCTGAAGCTGAAAATATCATCATCGAAATAATAAACGCCTGCGAGAAATTAGCTCTAGATGTGTTTTCGGTTGTGGGCAAAAAAAGTTATGGAACATATACGTCCGGTTACATTGTTGTTGTGGAGCCTTTTATGGGCTCTGTTTTCAAACAAGAAGTTTACAGTATTGTTCAAAAGCATAATTTATCAATGCGAGAAACTGATAATGGCATAATTATATATTCACCACGCAAAAAGAAACGCGAATAAAAACTGCAAAATCTATAAATAATAATTGATGAAAAAATAAATTATTAAACAAGTTTTTCTTAATTGCCTTAAAATGCCTCCGCCCCTTTTTGGTAAATTCGTTTTGTTACTTTTGCATTTTCTTCTCTTGTAGATATTGACCAAGTATTTCTTCTTCCTTTTCTTTGCTCAACACTTTTTTTGCAGCTTTAAAAACTTCGCCTTCTTCTTCCTTAATGTGATGATCGATCATGTCGCTTAGAACTTTTACTTTAGGAAGCCACATCTCATCGTTTTCATCTATTTTGCAGATTTCGGCTGCCAACATCAAAAGTTCGTACAAAAAAAGAATTTCAAGAAGAGCTTATTAGCTATTTCTTCCATGGTCTTTTGACGCCGGAGTTGTCCCAATATCCACAGCACATACGTGCTGTAACGAACATCTTTATTTTTTCGTGACTACAGAATTTCTTATTGGTGACATCGGTTTGAGACCTCCAGGGCATGCCTATCCAGCTAACAACACAAATAACAATAGTCAGAGGCAAATAAAAAAATTATATGAAAAACCATATAAGATTTTCTAAATGCCCAATGTTGTCGCAAAGTCATTGGTAAGGCTGATGGAATTTCAATGATATTTGATAATCAACCAACCAAGCAATAGAAATTGCTGAAAATAATAGGAGGGTTAAGGGCTACGATTCAGAGAAGGGAGAAGTGCTGATTACATACAACCCCTAACCCTACATCTCTTAATCAGAGCAAACATAATAGGCTTGTTAGGAAGCAGCAATAACAAACTTTACCAACTCTGCTTCGCAGGTGTGCAAAGGCTCCTAAACCAAACATGTTAACGCCACTTCGTAAGAAGAGTTATCTTGGATAATTTGCTTTTGAGATATTACAAAGGTTTGGGGTGATTGAAATAGATACGAATAATCAGCATAAAATCCAAGTAAACAAAATAGTAGAATTAAAAGGGCAAAAACAAAAAATGGCTATCTATAAATGTTCATGCGGCAGAGACATTTTAATCATTCCAGATTTACAGGAAATGAACAGAGCAATAAAAGCTCACTTAACTGAACATAAAAAATTGACTGGCGAACATTTAACTGAGGAAAAGCTTACTCAAGAAATCATAGAGGCCATATGTGTGATGCAAAAACTAAACTCACTGTTTAATATGAACGACATGGGAAACGGTTAAACCAGGAACAAGGATAAAAAGACTTATTTAAACATAGGTTTAATCAATCTGTATTCTTTCCTTCTTAATTTCTTTTGTTGGTAATTGGAAGTATAGCTACCCGCAACGCATTAATTTTCCGTTGAAGTGACATTCTAAAAAGACTTTGTTACTGCCTAAAAGCACCCACAAGACTTTATCTTTTAAAAAAATACATGTAGGATTAGCGGACTTTCCTAATGTCCTCACGTATCCGGAAGAAACCCCTCCGTACCAGGGAAGCAGGTTTTCGTCAGGATAAACGAGGAGTCCGCTTTTTTCTTATGGTTGAATTGACACTTGGTTAGCGGGCAGTTCAGATATTGCTCGATGATATAAGCAAATAATTGAAACTTTGGAAAAAGTTCACTTTCACTGGTTTTTCCTGAATCTCACTTCACTTTCACAACAGTCCCTACTTCTCAATAGAGTCGTTTGAGGTGATGGTTTAAAAACTAAAAACCGCCTTTTGCTATCCTTCGACATAAGGGAGAATAAATACTTTGAGTCAAAATTTAATAGTTAAGCCTACGCAATCTCAACCGATTTTTCCAATGAACATTAGAAGCGTTAACGAGATTTTTCCGGGTTTTGCATTGGGTGATTTCGCGGTTCTCCAGGGCGTATCTGTCTCGACTTTCTCTTCCTTGCTGTGTGTAAAAGCTCAGCTTCCAACTCAACTTGGCGGATTACAGAGCAATGTTATCTTTATTGATGGAGGGAACACTTTTAGACTCTACCAGATTGCTGAATTGGCGCGGATTCACCATCTTAGCCCCAAGAAAGTCTTAGATAACATTTACATTTCAAGAGCTTTTACGGCATATCAAGCAACCGCGTTAATCACCAATCAACTAAAAGAGACTATGCAAAAGTACAATGCTAAACTAGTGATAATCTCAGATATTACCAGCTTCTTTTTAGATAAAGACATTCCGGAAGTTGAAGCTCAAAGAATCTACAGCTATGTGGCGACTTACCTTTCAAATTTCGCCAGAGAAAATCAAATAATAGTAATCGCAACCTACCCCCAACACGAAGACACACCTAGAAACAGTCTGCTCCACAAACAAACATGCACAAGAGCAAACGTTGTTTTATCGATTAGCAGAACAAGTTACGCCAGAAGAATAACTTTGGAAAAGCACCCTTGCCTATTAGCCGGCTCTGTAGAACTGCCAAATGAAACCTCAACCATAGCTGATTTCGCGGAGGCTAATGCGTAATGGGCAAGACAGTTGAGTCTTACCGAATGGCTTTGGAAGATGAAATTCATCGGTGGAGCAGTTTTGAAAAAGCATTGCGAATCGAAGATAAGGCAGCTTTTGACGCTCTAATGGATGCTTGCAGAAGTTACGCGTCAGCTGGAAGCAACGCTACCAACCCTATTCTTTTTGAACCCATGGTCATGTCGATCCTATTGTCTCAGCAAGTAAAGATCAGCCGGTTAGAGAAGGCTTTAGATGCAGTCAAACGCCAGCCCTAAAATCAAAGGCTGGATATTCGACGTTTACCCATCCGACATTGGACAGATGGCAGTCTGGATCATAAGCGAAAGTGGTCAAAGAGTTAGGCTGACCGACAAGTTTCAACCCAAAATCTACGTTTCAGGCAGAAAAGAGGACCAAGAAAAACTTGTAGGCAAAATCTACTCAAACCCAGATATTGCAAACTGGAATTTTGTTTACAAATTCGCGCAACCAACCGATCCAGAAAAATCCAGAGTATTAGAAATCACACTCAAAGACTGCAGAAAAGTATCCTCCTTAACCAACCAAATACTGAAAATAGGCGATTACATACGCCTGGAAGTTCACAACTGCGATTTACATGGCGACCGAACATATTTTTTTACCCATGATTTGTTTCCGCTTGCCTTTTTAGAAGTTGAAAATCGCAAAGGCGAGTTAAATTATACTTTGTTGGATTCTGTTGAAAGCATCAATTATGCTCTTCCCTCGTTGAGAATAATGCACTTAAAAATCGAAATAGCTAAAACTGGTAAAATAGCGAGTCTTCAAGACTCAATAGCTAACATAAGTCTAGAGCAAGAAGAGAATCGAATTATAATTAACTCGGGCGATGAAGCAGAAAAGCTCCTGCAGTTAAGCAAGATGGTAAAGGAACTTGACCCAGACATAATTGTAACCAACGGTGGTGACTCATACCTTTTCTCGTACATGCTTCAACGTGCGATAGTTAGTCATGTTTCAGAGAAGTTTATCTTAAGTCGCGATGAGGTCCCATTTGTGCCTAAAGCGCAGCAGGGAAGAACCTTTTTTTCTTATGGACGCACATTCTACAAAGCCCCAACAATTCGCCTCTACGGAAGAGTTCATATCGACGCAGGCAATACATTCATCCTAAACGAAAGCAGCTTCCAAGGCTTATTTGAAATAGCAAGAATTTGCAGAGCACCCCTACACACTTCTTCAAGGTCATCAATCGGTTCAAGCATGTCTTCTCTGCAGTTTTACCAAGCATTCAAACAAGAAATTCTGATTCCAAGAAACAAGAGCATTCCCGAAGCCTTCAAATCAGCTTATGAACTCCTTGTTGCAGACCGCGGCGGCTTTGTCTACGAACCAAAAGTCGGAATCCATGACAGAACCGGAGAAGTAGATTTTTCATCAATGTACCCAAGCCTTATGGTTAACAACAACATTTCAGCTGAAACCGTCCTTTGCAAGTGCTGCCCAGACTCGCACCGTCGTATCCCAGAATTAAACTACAACATATGCGAAAAACGGACAGGCATTGTTCCTAAAGCATTGAAACTTGTCGTAGACAAGAGGTTGCAGTACAAGCAATTGAGGGATGAAGTAATGAACCCTAAACTTAAGGAGATGTACGATAACAGGCAGAATTCTTTGAAGTGGATTCTTGTTACTTGTTTTGGGTATTTGGGTTATAGAAATGCCAAGTTTGGAACGGTTGATGGGCACATTGGAGTTTGCGCTTTTGGCAGGGATGCGTTTCTTAGGGCTGCTCGGATTTCTGAGAGTCGAGGATTTGAGGTTCTGCATGGAATCGTAGATTCGTTATGGCTAAAAAAAGAAAACACCGAGGTTGAAGAATACAAGGAATTATGCAAACAGGTAAGTGATGATATTGGGGTTCCACTAAATTTTGAGGGGCGTTACAAATGGATTGTTTTCTTGCCCTCAAAAATGCATCCAAACATCGGTGTCTTAAATCGTTATTATGGCGTTATGGAGAGTGGAAAACTAAAAGTCAGAGGCATAGAAGTACGCAAACGTGATACACCTCGATTTGTTTACAACGCCCAAATGGAAATGATCAACGTATTTTCGGCAGCGAATAACTCTACAGAATTTATGCAAAAAATTCCCGAGGCATTAAACGTGATAAAGGCTTACCGGCAAAAACTCCTCGATGGAGAAATACCCATTGAGGATTTGGTTGTTTCCAAGCACTTATCAAAAAACCCCAAGCACTACAAGCAGCATGTCAGTCAAGTCATCGCGGCTGAACAATTAATTAAAGAAGGCAGCGAAGTCCATGCGGGCAATAGTGTAAAATTTGTTTTCACTCATTCAGAAGATAAACAGCATGAGCGCAGAGTCAAAGCAGCTCAACTCATCGAGGCAGGAACTAACCCAGATACAAAGAGGTATTTGTATTTACTTTATTCCTCGGCAGCTAATTTGCTTAGCTTCGCAGGCTACACAAACCAATCAGTCTATGAAACAATTTCAGGACAAAACCAAAGCAACCTCTCGGGGTACTTAAAAAAAATGAAGTGAATTGCATGGTGAAATTGCAATTTAGTAAAATAACAAAACGGTACAAGAATGGCAAACGAGTTTATCATTACGAACAGATTTCTTTGAACTTTCCTGAAGAACTCCATGAAATGTTGCAATGCCTTCGGAACCGACAACTTGAAATTAAAGCAAGCCGAGTCAACAACATTATCTCTATCCAGTTAATCGACAAAGGACCTTCACAGGGGAATGGTCTCGGATAACTTCAATTGATTTCGATTCTGCTCCCGCGCAATTAAAATTTTCTTGTAAATTTTCAATTTATTTCAGAAATGTACCCGCTAAAACAATTCTAGCCTAGAAATCAACCCACCAGAACCTGATAAATACTGTCTTTAAACTCCTGATAACTGTTGATTTTGCTGTAAACATAGCAAGTTTGATATTTAAGGGCAGATTTTGGAAAATTGCCCAGGGCATTTCTAGCCTAGAATAATTTTGCCTCGGATAAAACAGTGGAAATCCCGTCAATTAATGTAATAGGCAACTTCGCAAGTTGATATTTTAAGGTGAATTATCTTGGCGAAGATTATCTATCAAAGAAATAGAATCGACCCAACCAAAATATCAGGTCCATATTCGCTTCTTGCAGTAATGCTTTTGGTGGCAGAAATTCTTTTTGCAATTTGGTTTTACAAATCTCAAAGTTCTATAGAAAGAACAATCGCAGGTTCAATCATGGCTCTAGTTTTCATTTGTCTAATGATTTTTGTTTTAAGAATGAACAAAACTATGGATAAAGAAGAAAGCAAATTAAACAATTGCTCTTAGGTTATTCAATAAGGATATTTGCTGAAAACTGTCAACCTCGATATCATTCTATCTAAATTGTAGAAATTGGCGTTTGCTGTCTCATTCTGTAGCCAAATTAGATTATATTTAATTTTAAGCAATTAGATACCAGATAGAGTTCTTGTAGCGTTTGTTCTGTCAAGAAGCAATCACACTCTCTTAAATGAGTTAACAACATACCGATAATAGGTCTCTGAGGAAATTTTTATGACATTTATTAAAAAAGTCAAATGGAATCTCTCTTCTTTTGTTATGACTCTTTTTGTAGGGTTAGAGAGACGGGAAAGGGATAGGCGACTTAGAGAAAGGTTTCTGCGTTCATAATAATAAGTTTAGATAATGCCTATTCGAAGCCCCATATGGGAAAAACAAATGCCTTGAAATATAGAGTTTCTCAACCACCTCTTAAAAGTTAGAGACTGAGCTTTCAACAATTACTAAATTTGCAAAATCAAGTTTTATCAATCAGTGCTATTATTGGATAAAGTTCGTTTAAGCTCTTTGATATTGCGTCAATGATCCCTTTAATAAAATAGGCAAAGTCTTCCGGTCGTCTGTTAATTACCTTACTAATTAAGTACCTGTTTGCCGTCAAGGGGTTTCCTTCAAGCTGCTTGGTTTCTTCAATAGCTTTTTCGATAGTAATCTTTGTGCTGCCATATAAAGTAAGAGACCATTGAAGAGACTGAATATTTCTAATTTGATAATACCAAAAAGTGTCACATAGACAATACCCTGTGTCCTTGCGATTGAGGGACTCAAATGCACTCATTAATTCTCCATTCAAAAGCAATTCATAATATTTTATTCTATACTTGTGAGCATGAGTGCCGAAATTCAAGCCTATCCTAATAGCATTTGGCGTAAAGGACACTCCAATACTTGCCCTATCAATGTGTCCTCTCTTGTCGGATGTTTCATGTGTCACAAAAGGAAGCCATATCCCACCAGTATTAGGCGCGAAACCCGATATTTGCGCTCCTTTCAATGGCACCGTCAATTTCTTTTCTATTTCTCGCTGAATGAAGGGACATTTCTCATAGAGTTTGTCCAAATTATCGAAATCCGATTCAATAACTTCGTAGTTCTTGTTATCAGAAAACTGCTCAGTTTTGAGAGCTACAATATCTTCGAAAGTTCTCTTTTCTGATTCTTCATTTAAATTTATGCCGGCTTCACCGCAAAGGAATAACAGGATTTCTTGAAATTTAAAATTGTTTTTTTCCGCGGGGATTTGAGCTCCCTTGGTCATTAGAGAGTTATGAAAAGCGTCAAATTCGATTAGTTCATTAGCCAACTTTGGTGTAATCAAACTTTTTTGTTGTAAGAACCGAATTACGTCATGGCTTCGAATTTCTGATGCATTTTCTTTCTGAAATTTTGGAAATTTTAGCCCTGTCTGGATTAAGACTCTTTCGAAAGATATTGCACAAAGGTAGGCTTTTAGAGCTTCAGGTCCAACCATGTACTCTTTGAAATGTTGCATTGCCAAGATATAACGAATCATGTCTAATGCATCGTTATCAAAAACAAAAACGGACATAGCAACGTCTCCTTCTTCCCATCGCTTGCCTATCTCAGGTTTAAGCGATTTGAGGCTTTTTGCGAAGTTGTTTTTGCCGTTTAGTAAATTGGGCTTGGAAAACAAGTGAAGGCTACTTCGCAAGTTTGTTAAATCAAGTATGCAACTATAAAAGCAGGTTTTTAATTCACCGCTAAGATGATAAATGTAATTCTTAGAAGTTTCTTAACTTAGCTAAAAAAGCCCTCTAGTTGTGTCTGTTTAATACTTGATTTATCTTTAGCTTTCCTTTGAGGTTCCGTTAGCAAACCGAGTTGTTGAAGCATATACAGACAATTTTCAGGCGCGTAACCATGATAGTGATTATTAAAGAATCCAATGACTTTTTTTACAGATTTGCTTGCTTCTTGAACTTTAGGTACCCAACCATCCAATTCTTCGTTTGAATACTTGTAATCAAACCATATTTTCTTCCCTTTTCCATGCCAGCGGAAGTAGGCAAAATCAGCTGTGAAATGCATCTCTGGCGGGAGCAAGGGTTCATCAACAACCGTGTAAGCCACATCAAATTTCTTGAGCAAATCCCAGGTATTTTCTTTCAGCCACGTAGGATTTCGAAACTCAATAGCATATCTAAACAAAGGATCAAGAAGGCCAAAGAACGTTTCAAGATTCTCCAAATTGCAGTCGCAGCTTGGCGGCAACTGAATTAAAAAACACGCCAGCTTCCCTCCCAGCTGTAATGGACGCATCAAATCAAAGTAAGTATTCAAATCAGCTTTAATATCGCCTTTTAAGCCCAACCGTTTAGAGTGGGTGACTATTTGGGGCATTTTGGCTGTAAATACAAAATCAGAGGGTGAGTACTTTAGCCAACCCATGACTGTGCCTTTGGAAGGTTTTCGGTAGAAGGTTGAGTCTATTTCGACAATTTTGAAGACGTTTGAGTAAGCACGGAGCTTTCGATTTTCGCCTCTACGGTAGAATGAGCCTTCCCATTCTTTATAGCTCCAGCCTGAAGTGCCTAAATGAATGTTTGTTTCGTTCAAAGAGATGTCCCCAAAGCGGTTAAAACCTCATTTAAAGAAACGTATGTCTTCTCAGGTATCTTCAAAAGAATATCAGATAGATGAACTCGTTTCTCAGCGGTTAAATCCACAACTTTCCAGCCTTGGTCACTTATCAAAGACTGCTTTGAGGAAGGAAAAACAGCGTCTTCAGAAAGTACAACCTTAACAGAATCCAACCCTGTGTAAGCTGTAACTGGAAGGAACCTGCCTGTTTTCTTGAACCTTGAAAACCTTATCGCATCTGTATTCATTCTTGCGCCATGATAAGACATTGCAACAACCTTGGCTTTGCTTTCCACGGCATTGTTGTCTATTTCTTGTAATTCTTCATCGGTGAATTGGTATATGTTATGTTTGCCTTTTCCAAATAGCCTTGTGTAACCCACATCTGACCATTCGGTTGGCTTGGTTTTTGAAATATCTAGGCAATGGATAATGTTTAAATCAGCAATTAAATCAATGGTTTGTTGGGTTATGGGCGCTCTTATTTCCCAAACGAGCCTAACCCCGCTTAAAGTGGCAGAACCAAGAAAATCCTTCGTTTCCTTAACGCATTGATCATCCAGGACATAGTTGGCAGGAGTTTCCAAAACAAGAAACGGTGAGTCGAGAATCTTGCAATAAGTTACCATCTGCCCGAGCACTTGATACGCTTCATCGGTGGGTTTCAAGCCTATCTTGTGAGTTAAATCTTGATGGCAACGTACAGAAAAAGTAAAACTTGCCGGTACAGTTTTCCTCCATCCTTCAACCAATCGAACGTTAGGATACTCATAGAAAGTATAGTTGACTTCGACAAAATTGAAAACTTCAGAATACGCCTTCAGAGACGGCTTGTTTTGAGCTTTAAAGTAGGCCCAACCGCCCGTACCAACAAGAAAATCCGGCAAACGCGAATTACCTACTTATTCTTTTACGCGTTTTGACTTATTAGCTTGTAGCCTCATCACAAAATATACAGTATTTAAGAAAAGTTTCTATGATTTGCTTTCCGGACAATGGGGATTAAAGCAATTTACACAACCTTTAGGATGAGAAGAACACAGTTGTTTCTTCTTGAATCCCCATTTCTTTCTCAGCTCATCAGCTTGTGCCTCTTGATCTCTTGAACTGCCCTTCAATCCAGCATAACTAATGTAGGCGTGGGCTATCTCATGAGCAATCAAAGATTCCGAGTCGGTTCTCTTTAGAATAATCAAGAACGGTTTGTCCATTTCCTGAACTTCCATAGTTTGACTTTGACCTGCATGAAAAGAAATATTCAGTAAAGTAAATCGGTAGATTTCTTCAGGGAGCCTTGCCAGAGTGTTTAGAAGTCTTGAATGAAGTTTGCTCCATCTTTGAGCACGACGGATAAACTCATCAATATCACTTTTGAATTCCACTTCCATCTTGTCTCGTCGTTTCATGCTTATTTCCAATCTCAATACTATTTTTTTTTAACTTATTTGCAATAAACAAGAATTGTGGTCTTTCAAAAAAATATTTCTTTTGAGTTGTGAAACATATCCTCCTGCCTTCCATTTGGTCAATGGTGATTCATTTCCTCGTTTCATTTTGAGAATAAACTTTTTAAGCTAACTCGTTTGATTACTTGCTTGGTTGAGTGGTTGCATCGTTGCATTTTAAGAAAGACCTCTCTCTTCCTTCAGGTGCACCTGCAACCCTCTGCCTCCTAATAATTGGTCCACTAAAAATTATTAAAGTAATGTATGATTGATTGGCTCTTAACAATGTTTATTAATACTTACGACTTATGATTTGAAGTGAGTGAGCCGACATGGCAACCATAAACATGCCAAACCTTCCAAAAAAACTACGATTCGCAATCCATGGTTTAGGCTTAAGCGCCCTAGGCAGCGCACTATTCCTACAAAGCACCGTATTCACAAGCATCCTAAAAAACGGATACTTTAGGGGAATAGAGCAGAATTCAACTATACTCTATTCAGAAATTGCATTAACTGGAATAGCGATAGCGTATTTTGGTTACATGTTCGCACGGTTTATTTTTTCCAGCAGATAATAGTCCCAGATAGATTGATAACATACCATAGTAGTGCTTCGAGTAAAGTTAAGATTGCTAAAAGTTCGCTGTTATCTTCCAAATGTGAGGCGTTTCGTTTAAGATTTTTATAAAAAAGCTGCTATGTAATGAGATCTTGGCCATTCTTTTCATGGTCCGAAACAGAAAACTTAGTAAGTATTGTGACTTCATAAACCATATACTTATGCGTAACTCAACATATATCAGGTTAAGAGGTTGTGCGAACATTTGCTTCATACTTCTCTCAGAATTTCCCGTTCGAAAAACCGCAACCCTTAGCCTTCCGCATTCAAACTAAAAAAATTAACAAACAAAAAAAGTTGGTCAGACTGGACGTGCTTACCATTCCACTTCTTTCTCCGCCTTCACCAATCAGCAACCCGTGGCCGGTAGTATTATATCGTGTGTATTAATATTTATATATTGGTCAAGACATTGTTTGTTAAGAAATAATGAATTTGAAATTCATCATACTTATCTATAAACTCCTAACAATCTAAAACAAGGCTGACAGAATGGCAAAAATAATGAAAACTGAAGACAATAGTCCAAAAATAGTCAGTTACACCGAAGAAGATATGTCAGAAACTGAAGAGTATTTCCAAAATGCCGATCGGACAAATAACCATAACAAGAAACCTTCAACCTGCAGTTTCACACAAGATAACCGCAGCGACATAGTTAATGGTGTAACAATATGCGCCTTATCTTCGGAAAAAAGTGAATCCGAAGCAGAATTTGATAACATTTTGCTTGAAGCAATTGATGAAACTTTATTATCTCTTGGAGAACCAGTGAAGAACACAGTGTATTTCCATCTTAAACAGAATTTTGAAATAGACAAGAGTGAAATCCCCCAAAAAATTAAAGATTTTTCGGATATTATCCATAAAATATTTGGTGCCGGCGCAGGTAGACTCGAGATCAAATTTATGAAAACTCTTAATTCAAAGGTCAAAGGTGACATTCCATGGCCTGAACATGATTCAGAATTATCAAAGTGGATAATCACGGAAGTGACTTTTGTAGAGTATGTGTATAATATGCGCAAAAATTACTCTGCACAGGTCAAAATGTCGGTAATACCTCAAGAGGAAAACGCGGTAATAAATTTGGTAACCCGTAAAAATCGGTAGAAATAAGCGGTTTTGACTTTAGTGAATTATCGACATGTATCTCAAATTCATAAGCCTTTATTATAATTTCACCATTTTAGAATTCATCGTTTCAAATAGGGTAGCATCCAACATGAAAATTAAGACTTCAGTACGAAGAACAGGCGCTTTGTCAATACCGAAAGATAGCCTTCGTACAGGTTTCAAAGTCATGAATCCGCTGTCGCTGACTTCATGTTGTGGAGAGCATTTAACCCTGAGGCTTATCAATGGATAATGAATTTCAATGCATAACAAATTCTGTAAGAGAGGCCATAATTTTAGTGGACCAAAAAGCCAGGGTTACTTATTGGAATCCAATGGCCGAAAATATATTCGGTTATACTACTAAAGAGGCAATAGGTAAAAGTATACATACACTTGTTGTTCCAAGGTCAATGGGTCCAGAAGGAAAAGCGCGTATTGGGATAGGCGTTAAAGCTTTTTCAGAGACAGGTGTAGGTTACTTCACAATAGGGAAGGTTGAATTGGTTGGACGCCGTAAAAATGAGACTGAATTTCCTGTTGAATTATCGATTTCTCCTATGATTATATCCGGAAAATGGAGCGCAGTCGGATTAGTAAAAGACATCACTGAAAGAAAACAAGCCGAGAAGAAACTGCGAGAGGCAGAAGAGCGTTACCACGCATTATTTGATCAATCACCCTTAGGCGTGTTAATTGTTAATCCTGAAACAGCCGCGTTCATAGAATTCAATGATGTGGCCCATCAACAGTTGGGTTATTCTAGATCAGAATTCGAAAAACTCACAATCCAGAATATTGAAGCCTCAGAGAGTTTTGATGAAATTCGCGTGCACATGAATCAAATGATTCAGGGAGGCGGCGGAGAATTTGAGTCAAAACACTTAACGAAACAAGGCGAAATTAGAAATGTATTAGTGACAACCAAGAAAATTGAATTAGAGGGCAAAAAATTCCTTCATTGCATATTCCATGACATAACTGAGACAAGAAGAATACAAGATTCACTGATAGAAAGTGAAAGGAGTTATCGCCAATTAGTTGAACTTGCTCAAGAAGGCATTTGGGCGTTAAACGCTGAGTTCACAACAGTTTTTGTCAACCCAAGAATGGCTAAGATGCTAGGTTACGCAGAAAGTGAAATGGTAGGAAAAAACCTGTTTGATTTCATTATCGATGACAAGCGAAAAGACGCGTTTGACTATTTTACAAATAAAAACCATGAATTCGCAGGTAATTACGAATATGAGCTTCTTCGAAAAGATAGCACTAAAATTAATGTGAGCATAGAAGCATCACCTATGAAGGATGACTATGGCAATTTCATCGGAAACCTAGCTTTAGTCGCTGATATCACAGAAAGAAAACAAATGGAGCAAACCTTAAGAGAAAGCGAGGAAAAATTCCGCGCAATAAGTAACTCGGTAAGTGACGCGTTAATCTTAGTTGATGATGACGCCAAGATATCATTTTGGAGCCCTTCTGCTGAAAAAATATTCGGATACACCAGAAGTGAAGCTTTGGGAAAAGAAGCGCATGAGCTGATCGTTCCCCAAATATATGCCGGAGGAATGAAGGTTATTCGCGAAAGAATAATCAAGTTCGGTAAAACGGGGAAAGGCAAAATTGTAGGCAAAACTGTTGAATTAATTGCTCGAAAAAAGAATGGCTGTGAATTTCCCATCAAGATTTCGATATCAGCAATGCCCTTAAAAGGCAAATGGTATGGGGTTGCATTGGCTCGAGACATCACGGAGCAGAAACAGACGCGCAAAAGATTGGAAGAGTATTCGACGAGGCTGGAAATGATGGTTGCTGCCCAAACAGACGAGCTAAAAATTACACATGAACGCCTTTTGAAAGCGGAACGTCTAGCAGCAATTGGTGAGCTAGCCGGGATGGTTGGGCATGATCTTCGGAATCCTTTAGCCGGAGTTAAAAACGCTGCTTATTTCCTTGAAAAGAAAGGTTGCTCGATTAGTGATGCTCAATCTGTGGAAATGTTCAAGATTATCAAAAAATGCATCGATCATTCAAACAGAATCATAAATGACCTTTTGGATTATTCGAAAGAAATTCATTTGGAACGCGGGAAAATTTCTCTTGAGGTGCTGTTAGCTGATGCTTTATCGATGATTCAAGTTCCTGAAAAAGTCAGTATTACAAGCAATCTAGCCGTTGGTATAAATGTTAACGTTGATGTTGACAAAATTGAACGTGTTTTCGTAAATTTGGTAAAGAATGCAATTGATGCAATGCCCATTGGAGGTACAATTTCAATCGCCAGCAAAGAGAAAAACGGCAACTTGGAGATTTCCTTCTCAGATACGGGTGAGGGAATTTCTGATGAAATTTTGCCTAAGCTTTTCATGCCGTTGATTACTTCGAAGGCACAGGGAATGGGCTTTGGTTTAGCCATTTGTAAGCGCATCATTGAGGCACATGGAGGAAACATAAATGTCGCAACAGCGAAAGGCAAAGGAACCACTTTTATTGTAACTTTACCGATAGTTCAAAAAATAGAGTTGGAGGTGAATGCAAATGGATAAACAACCAAAAATATTGATTGTTGACGATGATCAAAACATAAGAGAAACAATGTTAGCGATACTTGAAGATGAAGGCTACAAAGTAGATTCAGCAAGTACAGGAAAAGAAGGCTTACAAAAAGCAAATGAAAAAACCTACAACATTGCACTGTTAGACATTCGATTGCCCGATATGGAAGGTGTAGAACTGCTGAAACTTATGAAGATAAATGTGCCGAGAACTCGAAAAATAATGGTGACCGGATATCCATCAACTCAAAATGCTGTAGATTCTTTAAACAAAAATGCTGACGCATTTCTAATAAAACCGGTGGACGTTGAGAAACTACTTGATACAATAAAAGTACAATTGCAGTTGCAAGAAGACGAAAGAAAATATAGTGAGCAAAAGGTAGCTGAATTTATTGAATCAAGGGTTAAAGAAATCAGTTAGTTTTTTTTTATTTTTTCTTTATTCCCAATTTATTGAAGAATGATGATGATTTTTCAGGTTTTTTCTCTTCCTCTATTTCTACTGGTACTATTGGGGCAATTTGGATATTTGGGACGATGGTTTTTTGGCGTATTCTTTCTTCAATTTGTAATCGTATGTTTTTTGTGCATTCCGGATCTTCTGTTGTTCCTTCAACTAAGAGAATTTCGTGCCCTTGAGCTATTCTTCTTGCTGTATCACTTAACTGCGGCATTACTACGAATATTGGAATATCAACCTTTACTTCTGAAATCTTGTAAATATAAAGAATCAGCGGCGAGGTTTGAACTTCCAATTCACTGACCGCATGATCAAGAGCGATAACGATTTCTTGTTCGCCGACCATTTTTTTGGCTATGAGGCTGAAATGATGCTGCATTCCGCTTTTTAGACCGATCGTTAACCCAGGTACTTCAACATCAAATTCCAGTTCCTTTAGAAGCGATCTAATATCTTCTAGACTTGCTACATTCTGTCTGATTTCTTTTTTCCTTTGCATGTTCAAGGAAAACTTTGGTATTGTTCTTATCTTCGATTCTTTTATTGTGAAGCTTTTGTCACAACTGTGGCAGATTAAATCGTATTCTGAGTTTTCAAATCTGTCCCTGCATGATTGGCATATGTACCATCGGCCCATATTTTGATATTGGCCTTCAACAAGTAGTTCTCCGCATTTTGGGCAGCGGTTATTTGTGTACTTGTCTCTTTGGTCTATGTTTCCACATGGAAAGTGTTCTGTTAGACTTGTTTTTTCTACATTGTGACTCTTGCACTTTGGGCATCGATTGTGTAGGGTGAGGGTTATTGATTCACAGTTTGGACATGATGATGCTGAATCAAAGAAAGATTTACTTAGAATATCCAATCGAGCCAAATTCAGCAGGCGGTCGAACGAAACTACATCTGTTTCGTCTTTGTTTGCTGCATCAGGTAATTTGTAAATAAAGCCTAACTCTGAATTGTAAGTTGGACTGATTTCCGCATTGTCTCCTAACGCTAGCAAGTTCCGTAGAATATCCCTTGACCTGGGTTCTATGTATGCTTCTCTTCTTTCGAGTTCTATTTTGTCTTCCAAATCCTCTGGCTTCGTTGAGTCAATTTTGCCGCTAAAGTTAGCTTTCGCTCCAGATGTTGGTTGTTCAACTGTGGTCTTGTTTGAATTCTTGCTTTGATCTGGATTTCTGTTCACCTTAGCGCCTCCTGCTTTCATTTTCTCATATACTTATTAGCTTATATGTTTTGTTTAATGGAAAAAGAGGTAGAATGTTACTCCTGAAGCAATGCACAACACCATCACATGTTTTAGTCCATTAGTGAAGCTCTCTTCATTGATTTTTCCAGCGATAAGACCTCCAAACACGGATTCAAATAGGGCAGTGTGCAGGAATACTCGTCTTGATGCTTCAGTTGTTAACACTGGTTTGATAAAAGATGCTCCGGTTGAGGATATTTTAGCCATTGGAGCGAACATCATGGTTGAAATTATTATTATGATGAATAGAAAAATGACTACTGAAAAATAGAATATTGCGACGTAAGGCATGGTTTGCATTCTTCTTTTGAGAGACCATGCATTCACGTTGTCAGCGTAGTTCGCTGTGGATTCAAAAATGTTTGAAAGATCTCCCCCGTGTCTTCCTGCTTCAATTATTAGGACAGTTGTTTTCTTCACCAAGGGAATGTCTATCCTATCGCTAAATTCTGTCATCGCCTCATTGAAGTTCATACCCCAGCTCATGTGTGCAACTAGCTGTTTGAGCTCGATTGTTAATGGTCCATAATTTCGTTTTGACGCATGTTCCAATGCGACTTGCAGCGGTATGCCTGTTTTTGAGGCTGTTGCTAAGTCTCTTAGAAATTCGGGTAGCGCTTTTTCGATTTTGTTTTTCCAATGATTGTGGATAACATTGGCTATGCTAGGTGGCGCCACGGCTATTGTGAGTGCTATTATGATCATGTAATCCAATGTTGCTGATGTTAAGTAGAACGGCAGCGTTATGACAAAGAAAATTACGCCTGCTATTGCTGAAATTATCGATATTTTCTTGATTTTCTTATTGGTTATTTTCATAGACTATCACTTTTCAAAGGTTGATACTATTACCATCATTGTTGTGCCCATTATTGGGATTCCAAGATAGGTCAGCAGGTAGAGAAGAGTGCCCATGTCAAAACCGCCCATTCCTCCACCGCCTATCATGCCCAATGTTGCGAAAAGGACAACGAAAAGTAATGGGGTTGCAACTAGTACCATGATGTAGATTTCCGCTATTGCTGACAAAGATTCCAACATCATGTCAAGTTTGCTGATTCTTTCTTTGGTTATGAGGTTTGATGTGACCCGCAAATATTCAGTCGGATTTCCACCAGTTCTAACAGTTGCGACATAGCCTAGAAAAATTTCGCGAAGTTCAGGGTTTGGAGTCAATTTTGCATTTTCAATTATGGAAGTCATTAAGTCTTGGCCAAAAACTTCAACGTCTCTTACAATGTTACCAAATTCAAGTTTTACTTCTTTCAGAGTATCGATTTTAGCCATTGACTTGAAAATTAGGCTAGGTGGTACGTTTGAGCTAGAAAGAAGAGTTAAGAAATTAGTTATGTACGGTAGATTGTTGTTTATTGGTCCTTTTCTGTTGCTAGCTTTCATTCCAGGATACATGTACATAGCAATCATAGTTACGAATGCCGCCATAACTCCCACAACGAAGCTAATAAGAAAGTTCATGACCGACAAAAAGGGGATCCCGATTAAGAGAGGAAATATTATAAACGTAACTGGAATTGCCATTGCAAAAGCTATCATTGACATTAGAACCATGTAGGCAACATAGGCGTGGAAGGCAATCAGCATACCGCCTCTTTTCATTTGAACATGTATTTCATTGAATTTTGGGTATACCTTGAGTAGCCTCTTATTTAGCAGAGTATATGCTGCAATCCATGGTTCAAACTTCATGTTTAGCTCACTTTTGCCTTTCTAAATACTTGTGCTGGGTCTGCAAAGTAATCGAGAACTAGCTTTGAAACATCCTCATAAGAGCGTATGTGTTTTCGAACCATGTATTCAAGAATAGTTTTTCGCGTTAGCAACTCTTGATCTATTTCATCATGGCTGTATCCCCATTGTGCTGCGATTTTGTCTAGCAAAGGACTTCGGGCTACGGTTAGGTATTCGTCTTTCTCAGCATCCCATCTGAATATATCTTGAACCTTGAAGTCGTTTGCGGCTTTATCCCATCCAACCATTTCTGAAACGCTTATTGTTCTTCTCATGGAAACGTTATTTACTACAAGCCTTCGAACGATTGAGATTGCGTTGAGGTTTTCTACTTGTGTTTGGGGAATGTTCATTGGTTTGGTGGTTAGTCTGTGTAAGACTCCTTGAACATGTTCAGCGTGAACCGTGGTTAACCCTAAATGTCCTGTCGCCATGGCTTGGAACAACGCGTAAGCTTCTTCGCCCCTGATTTCACCCACTATGATGAAGTCAGGTCTTTGTCTTAAGGCGGCTCTCAGCAAGTCGAACATGCTAATGCTGCCGATTCCGGCTTCACCCACTGCACCCGAGCCGGCTCCTAAACCCTGTCTTGTCACCATCATCTCCCAGTTCTGGTGCGGTAGACGTATCTCTTGGGTGTCTTCGATGCTCACAATTTTGAGTGTTGGTCTAATGAAGAGGCTAATTGCATTTAGCATAGAGGTTTTTCCTCCGCCGATGTCGCCTCCGATTAGAACTGAGTGCCTGTTTTCTATTAAGAACCAATAGTATGCGGCTATTTCTGGTGAGAGTGCCTTATACACTATCAAATCAGTGATTGTTAAAGGGCTAAGTTTGAACTTTCTTATAGTAAAGGTGCTTCCTTTTGGTGTAACTTCTGTTCCATAAGTTACTTGGGCGCGGCTACCGTCAGGAAGAGTCCCGTCTAGAATTGGTTGAGCAATGGATATGTGTCTTCCACAAAGGTAGGCCAACTTGAATACAAAGTTTTCTAGCTCTTCCGCAGTTTCGAATTTTATGTTAGAAGGAATTGACTCATATTTTCTATGCCAAACAAATACCGGCGAATTAGTTCCGTCACAAGAGACGTCTTCGATGTTTTCGTCACGCATTATTCCATCTATTTTTCCAAAACCTAAGAAGTCTCTAGTAATGAAGTATTGATACTTTCCTAACGTGTTGGCATCAACATTAATTTTGTATTTTAAGGAGGTTTCTAAAATTTTGAGTTTTAGAAATTCATCAGCGTCACCCTTATTTTTAAAACCCTTTGTGTTAATTACCAGTTCATCCCAAAGGATACTTTTTATTTCATTTACCCATTTGTTATCTAATTCAGATAATGTAGGCTCTAAAATGGAATACCTTACTTCGTTTGCTTCATCTTCAACTATTGCTGCGTAAGAGAAAGGAAGCAATAGAGGGTAATGTTCCTTGAAGGTTTCCTGAACTTGTTCTTGGGCTGCTTTTGGAGCGCCATCAATTTGAAAAGCCTCTGATGGTTCATTCTGAGTTACAACTGCATAGGTTGTCTGCGATGTCTCTGGTTTTCCTGCTCGTTTCCATAGCTTCAAGTTATTATCTCCGACATTAATTGTTTGTGACTTAATATAAACTGTGTAAGTCTGAAGAGTTACTTTTCCCATTCGCAGAAGTCAAGAAAATTTTTAGTGCTCTTTTTGGTTAGAGTTGACTGCCCAATTCAACTCAAGAGCAATTGTTGACTAAACTGGTAACTTTGATATCGTTTGATTCAATATAGAGAGGTTTTTAGATTTGTAGTACTAACATAATCTAATCAGTTACTCAATTGAAAAATCATATGTTGCATCGATTAAGAACTTGGATTTTTTAGGAGCTATTAAAATACAGAGCAATGAAAGCCTAGCTGTTCCAATCAAGGACATATTATAAATGAGAAACACAGAACTGAAGCTTTGCTAGAATCAACTTGTTTACTTATATTTTTTATTAGGTCAGCTATTGCCATATTGACACGAATGGTATGTCTCGACCGTATGGTTGCTGAGGTCCAACAGTTGAGTTTCCGATTGAACCTATTAGTGCAAGGCTCACTGGATCTACAAAATAGGTAAATCTGTGAGAGTACTAAATCTGATGGTTGGAATGTGTCGGAACCACTACCCGGCTTCCTAGCTGGAACGTAGACCAATCGTTATATCATTTAACTTTGTCTTTTAATATTTCATCTCCTTGTGCTAAGGGGACGTTCGAATCGCGAAGTAGGTAATTGTTGTTCCAAACTCATCCGTAGAACCTTCATATCTCCAGTATAAGACAAGGAATGTCCAACAAAGGTTTTCATTAGTATTGCCATTATCGCCATCACCTTGGAGAGGTTGATACTCTCCTTCAGGGTTCAAGAAACTAGTCCCACCGACGCTTTGTGCTGCGAACTTTAAGGTACTAACTTGTCCTGCAGGAAGAACCTGACCAAAATCTGGAGTATACGTCTGTAAGTTATTATAGGTGCTTGAACTTCTGACAACATGGAAGTACCGTTCATATTCAGTTGTGCCTGGATTGCCGCCAGATAATTCTCTGACCTCGACTAGGAAAAATGATTGTTGACTGATTTCAACGTTTCTTGTCCCTCCAACTCCGATTTGAACATGAAAAGTGACCCTTTGATTGTCATTATCTATTTTGTAAGCGGTGGACGGAACTGAGATGTCAGGCATGCTTCCTGCAGGATTGTTAGGCGTTGGGGGAGAATTATCTGCAGTGAACATAAACGAATCTCTACTAAAAATCAAAATGAATGGACCCACATAAGTTTCACCCGTCGATCCAGATGTTCCATTAATACCATCTGTACCGTCCGCTCCCGGAGATCCCTGCGGACCTTGAGGTCCAGTAACTCCATAAGTGAATTGATTGCCTCTTGCAGTAACAAACGAGTATCTCAAATCATTGTTTAAGCCAGAAATTGTAGCTATACCACAATTAGCCTCTTCATTTGGCAGAAATACTTGTTGGTCTCCTGGTACAGACCAAGATCCCGTCTTTCCTGTGGAGTCCTCAACCCAGAGCCTGACGACTTGAGCCGAAAGTGTTCCGGTATTATTTATGCGGAAGGTGAAATCATTTCCATTTTTAGCAACTGTTTTTAAAACCATGATCTCTTTTGCACGATCGTTATCTATTTGCCTCAACTGAACCATTGAATCTTCAAGTAAGATATTCTGATTGAGAACAGTAAAGAAACTTGCGAAAACTATGACAACAATTAGTAAAAAGAACACCATTCCAAAAACGGTGCTTACGCCTCTCTCATTTCGTCTGAATCTATGGTGCATAATTAAAACTACTCCCGCTTTTTGTAATAAGTTGAATGGAATAATAACCGGACGTTAAGGTAGTACCAGTAGACAATTTAACTGCAAAGTATCCTTCTTGACCAACATTAAGAGGCTTCAGAGCACTATCATTAAGTTTTATAAATGATGAATCCGATGGAGCGCTTGAATGAGTATTCGCCTCAATGTTATAAGGTGTCGTCTTATCAAGATTATGATTAGTATCATATTCATTCAAAAGTACCGCGCTAACTTGCAGGTTACTCGCGCTCCCACAGTTTAGAATGTAAACCGTTAATGTGGGACCTGAAGAAGGAGGATTCGAAGAATCACTTGCAATAAATGCGGCCTTTTCAAATCCTACCCGCTCAGAGATAGATTGTCTGGTATCCGTCACATAACTAGCATACTCATTTGTGGCGTTTGTGGTCACATTGCTTGCATAATAATAAGCTACAGTACCAAATGTAATTACAATCGCAACCAATAGCAACGTAGCAAATATAGGTGACAAAGCCCTCTTACTTCGAAGCAGTTTTTCAAGCGCCAATTTTGCGACTCCACCAATCCTTCTCATATTTCACTCAATATTTAGATTAAAGGGGTTAGCTAATAAACCCTGTAACATCAATCAACATAGCCTTGGATTGCTTCATTATAAATCAAGGTGCAGTTATCGATATATTGATTGTTATCCAAGGAGGACTTTGTGCAAAATATTGTGCCCACTTTATTAATGAATAGGCAGAATGTACTATCAACACTTAATGTCGGGGTAGGAAGAGTATTGAAACCCATCTTTGTTTCCGATTGTGAAGGCCCAGTAGCCAGAAATAACATCGCCTTTGAGTTGACTTCTAATCTTGTTCCAGAAGGAGACCGGATCTACGATATCCTACACAAATACGATTATATCCACGCTTGCCTTGAGAAAACAAACGATTATACCTGGGGAAATGCCTCAAAAATCGTTTTGCCATTCCTACTGGCATTTGAAGCAACAAACAAAACACTGGAAGAATTCTCCGCTTCTAAAATCTTATTGATGAAGGGCATTAAAGAAACACTAAAATACACTCAGAAAATTTCTGAGACTTTCCTCCTCAGCACAAGCTACGAGCATTACGTAAGAGCCTTGTGTAGAGAACTTCCCTTCCCCTTAGAAAATACCTACTGCCCAAAAGTTAACTTAGATGAGATCGAGTTAAGTGTCAAAGAAAAAGCAAAACTGAAAAGTCTTGCCTGGGAAATCGGAGGAATGCCCTCAATCAACCTTCCTTCAAACGCAAAATCGCTTCAAGACTTATCAAGCAGAGATCAAACTACGGTAAAGAGGCTTGACAAGATTTTTTGGAAAGAAATTGCTGGAACCTATTGCAAACGCATTTTCTCAGACGTTAATATCAATGGAGGATCAGAAAAACTTAACTCCTTAATCGACATCACAAACACACTTTCCTCACCTTTAAGCAGCGTCATGTATGTTGGTGACAACGAAACTGATGCAGAGTCCATGAAAATTGTAAGAGCCAATAATGGTTTAAGTGTGTCACTTAATGGTAATGAATCGGCTGTGAGAAACGCTGAGATTGCCCTTTTATGCGGCAACACTGCACCCATCACTGTTATGGCAGATATGTTCTTTAGATTTGGAAAAGCTGAAGTTATGAACATAGCTGGCAACTTTGACAAAAATGCACTATGGCGGACCCCCGCAGACCCTATTATACTTGACCGCTTATTCGAACTATACCCCAACAACTGGCCTAAACTCTTCATAGTAACCGAATGGAATGTGGATTCAATAGTCAACCTAAGTAACCAGTTTAGAAAAACAGTAGAAGGCGAACCAATAGCCAAAGGCGGCTAATTAATTTCTACTCCAAATCAACCTTGCAAAGTATGTTTTGGAAAAATAGCTATTTCGTTGCAATTCAATCCTTTTTTATATGCGCCAAACAATCACAATTAGAATTAAGACTATCTTGTAAGCAAAACGACCACTGATGATCAAGTTAGAATGGCGTTTTGTAAAATAAGGCAGAAGACCAGAAGAGTAACTGTATCGAAAAGCTTCTAACCTTTACTATCAATAATTTGCTTTCTCGAAAAAATTAAACAAAAAGGAAAAAAATTTTGTTAAACCCACCCTCACAATTAAGATACTGTGAAGCTTGGGCTAACGAAGTTACCGCCTGCGGCAGTCACCAAAGTTGCTGTGTATTGCCCTGGAGTGTTCAGACCCAATGCGATTGTTCCTGAGATGGTGTATAATGTTCCCTGAACTGTTGGGGTGGCCGCTGGACTCATTGTAAGCGTATCAATTACAGTAACGGTGTTTCCTGATGAATCTTTAATTATCAAGTTTTTGAAAACTGCGGCTGGTCCTCCAGTTTGTTGAGCATAAACTTTGACTACATCATTAGTAGCGCCAGCATTAGTAAAACCTGAGCTTTGTACTGAGATTTTTTCTTGAGCTGCAGAACTAGTAGCTGTCATTCCAGAAAGCATACCGCTAGTAAAAGCGTAAACAACGACACCAGCGATAACTGCGATGGCGATAAGAATCAAAGTAGCGAAAATTGGTGAGATGGCTTTTAGATTTCTCCTGAAATTCTTCATATTTTTTTGTTACACCTCCAATCTCTATCTTTTTTCTTGAACCTCTATTCCGAGCAAGCGCTTATAAACCGTGTATCAAACAGACATATATTGCGACTTCCGACATATGCTAATCAAAGCCTTGGCTAATGCAAAAGATAAACCATAGCTGGGAAATGTCTTTCTTTAGATTCCACTTCGAACCCTATCCAATGGGTAAAGAAGCTAACCGCAAAGAGCTACTCGAGACCACCATAATCGTAACTGGAACAGACGGAGCAATCGTACGCACTGCCACAGTTAAAGTAACTGTACGATAGCCTTTCAACCAAACCTTCTTTTTTTCTTTGTTCCGATTCTTCCACATGTAATTCTTCTGCTCAGAACTGTTTAGTGGCAATAGGGGCAAAACTAAGCTATGGCACAGTGAAACTTGGAGATTCAAAGGTGCTGCCCTTCAGTTGTAAGAGTTGCAGTATAGTTTCCAGATTGCAAAGTGAGGTTAATACGAAGCGTAATAGTTGTAAGCTCTAATCAATTCAGCTTATCAGATAGTCGAATAGTCATAGCGGTATTTCCATTTTGGTCTTTAATGAAGGTATAAAGAAAAGTAGCATTATTTCCCCAATTATTCGTGGCTTGGGCATGTACGGAAATAGAGTTTTACTGATAATCATAGATGACTGACTGAATATTAATTTTTTCAGGATCGCAAGGAGCTTCAATGGGATAGTCATAAAAATAACCACTTGTAAGCATGTAAGCAAATATTCCAACAGCAACTATAGCAACTAAACCTGAACTGATTAAGAGATATTTCTTCATTTTAACGCCTATAGCCCAAGCAACCTTAAAGCACTATGTCACAGCGGTTGCAATATAACGCTTGCTAGCCACAAATTCAGCAAAATAAATTTTCAACAAATGAACGATGGTAAAAAAGCGTAAGGGCAAAAACTATTGCTTGAAAATAATTAAACTATCTTCGTTTGCTTCATATGAGAAGCCTCTATTCTTTAGAAATAACTCAATTTGGCTCTGATCATAATTGCCTCTAATTTTTAATTGGCAGTTATGAGGAGTTCTTTGTTGAATAATAACCATAAGCGGTTGAACTAATTCTTTATCAGCTAACTCTTTTAGGATTGCAACCGCTTCTTCTCTATCCATCCGTACCCTAGTCTTTACTAACTTGATTCAATAAATAACATTTTTGGCACGTTCAAAAGAAAAACCCGAACGCCATATTAACAGAATTTTCAACTGAACCCCACTTCAACCCTAACTTCTCGTTTCTTGGATTTTTGGCAATGTGTTTAGGTTAACAAGATTTACTGCGTTTAGTTATGATTAGGAATTGTTAGTTTGTACTTAGGTTGCTTGGCTGGTTGGTTGCTTGAGTAGGCTGGTTAAGCAGGAGTCTTGGTTTAGTTGTTGTTGAACAGAGAATTTTTTTTCTTCTGGTCAACAACAACTACTGAGATTGATTGACTAAAGAGTTGTTTAGAGTTGAGGATATATGAGGGTTCAACATGCCGCAAAAAAGGTAAATAGAACAATCCGCCTCTCCCAACCTTTCCCAGACGCACCAAGACGCACTCAGACTCAACCAAAATATGTAGCTAAGCCTATATCAAGAAAGCGACTATAAGCAAATTCCCCTTGTTTTCTTGCAAAAAAGCTGATTGTTCTTCTCTCAGATAACAATACTTCTGGATTACGTTTAACGGTTGTAAAGGATAGATTAAATAATCTTCAAACTCTTAACGGACAGACAAACATTTCCAGAAATAATTATTTTCCAGATTATTCAGATAATCTAGATGACCTTAAAGTGTAACAATTCTTGTCAAGAATCTCCCCGAAGACCTCTTAAAAGAAATGAAACGGCTGAAAGTAGAACTCGGATGCAAAACCTGGGCGGACCTCCTAACAGAGCTAGTGGCCACAACCGAAGAAAACCTTGTAAAACAAGAATGTCCAAACAAAACGGAAACCGGCGTCAAAAGTTTTCTAAACCTAAAAACTATTGTCTCAACCAAATGGAAAAGCACTCCAGCAGTACTAGAGGAAACGCGCAGAGCCAGATGACATGAACCCCGACATTAGACTCATCACTCTAACCAATAATTAGTCATTTTCGTATAGTAACTGGGCTAACTTTGCCCGCGATATTTAGTTTGTAAGTTTGGGTCTCTACAATCTGAAATTTCATATATTGTGCGCGTTGTCATGCTTATTGTGTTGAATTGTGGTTCAGGTGGAGCTTCCGACATAGGTTGAAGGGGTTGGATGAGAATTGAATCCTTTGTTTTTGTTTTTAAGGCTGTTTTCCACTCCCAGCCTACGTATTGGCAATTAGTTGTATTGTTGGACCAAAAAATAATAAAAAGTTCCCGCTTGTTTATCTCTTTCTCCAACTTGTATTTCATCTGCTCGCTTGGATAGAGCGAGAGGCAATCTACATACACATCCATTCCAGTACTAATCTTCATTGAATTAACAAGATACATTACTCGCTGTTTATCTTCCGGAGCAAACGAAACATAGGCGCTTTGAGCAGCGGTAACAAAACTTTGGTTACTATCAAATAGCGACGCACAGGGAGAGATCTGAACATTCTGCCTGATCACTGCAACTCGTATTCCATCAACAAACACATCAATTTTGCCAACGACTACTCCATATTTCGCCTCAGGCGAAACTTCGACAACGAAATCTCTTATTTCACAACCCCCATTCCAAACAAATTGCTGTAGAGAATCTTCGACTTCAAGAGTGTCACCGTAACACTTGACCTTCACTAATGTTCCAGCAGCCCAATGTGTCTTCTTAAGTCCTTTGTAATTTAAGTCTCGAGGGTTAAGGTTGTTTAAAATATTTTGAACCTCTTCTTCTATTTGTTTATTGTAAACTACTAATCGAACGGGGAATTTGCCTCCTGGACAAACAATCCGCGGCATAGAAACAGCAATTAAAACTGGCTTTTTGGGCGAAAAAGAGAAATTATTCAGACTCAACCCTCCAACTATCGTGCAATTCTAATCCATTTACAAGGAAGCCATCAGGAAACGCGTGTCCGCAGGGATTCCTTGTCAGCTCTGAAGGTATCACTTTCTCAACTGGGAAGGATATTTGAATTCTTGTTTTTCAACCTTATGAATCTTAAATCAATTTGCGATCTAAACTGTAAAGCTTTCCTCTGGTAAAGAATTGGAAACAATACTCCAGGTCTAATGCCTGGAGAAGCCTTGCTTCATCTACAACCTTTCAGCAAAATAAAACGACAAAAAGTAAAAATCTAAAACGCTTTATAAACATTTTCTAAAAAATACTAAGCAAAATTAAGCAAAAATACATACGCTCGGTTCAGAATTATTATAAGCACCTAAACAACATAGACAAGCGCTAATGTGTTCTACGCTGAATACTAAGTCAAATGATAAAAATGGAAGCGAAAAAAGTTTGAACTGCCAAAAATGCGACAGCCTTGTCGTTTATCCAGAAGGTTTAAGTGGAGAAAAAATCTGCAAAAACTGCGGACTAGTCATAGACGAAACTCCAAACTTTAAAAGCTATACCCAATGGACACCTGAGTGGTATTCAAACTGGAACGAGCAAGACTCAGAAACACTCAAAGAATGGTTAACCACATTGAGAGCTGTTTCTTGCCAGTTAAACATTCCAAATTTTCCTTACAGAGAAGAGGCTGCACGTACGATAAGGACACAAAACCACTCGATTTTCCGACAACAGAAACTCTCAAAAAACAAGAGAGTTACAGTGGCAGCTCTAATCCATCTAATACTAAAAGAATACAACAAGAATAGACCTATAAAAGAAATATCCAAAGAACTAAGCCTCGACTGCAAGTCCGTTATGAAACAAGCCTGGATACTAAACAAAACATTTAACGGAGAAAAACCGCAGCTAAAAATTCAAAGGAAAACAGCACTGGATTACTTACGTGAAAACGCAGGAAAACTTACAAATGACAAAGAATTAATCCTCGATGCCGAAAACATAATCCGGAAAGTAAAAAGATCCGGCGGAAACCCAATCGGCGTTGCTGCAGGAGCTCTTTATAACGCTTGCAAAGAAAGCAGAACAAAGATCTCTAAAGAGAGAATCGGAGAAACATTTCGCATCTCCGAAAGAACTGTGGTAACTAACTCTGCAAGAATTAGAAAATTAGTTACAATTGTGGCACCGGCAGTCTCTATGTCAATACTGCTTATTGCGTACGTCTAACAAGGCTTTTTGAATTAAACAAATACGCAAATCAAAGATAAGAAGTCATTAAGTTTGCGTTTTTGTTTTCGCAGTATATAAGACAACTTGGGCAACTAACTCTTGGATGGCAGTACTGATGATGGCGACAGGAATAGAACACTCGTCAGATCATAGTTTAAAAAAATCAAAAAACATCGTAAAAACCAGAAAAGAATTTTATCATTATATTAAATATGAGAAATAATTGAGGCAAAGAAAAAATGTTAAAGAAAATATCAGCTCTAACCATTACAATTTTGATTCTAACGGCAGGTTTCTTAGCATTCAATGTAAATTCTTCATTAGCATTAACAAGCGACCCCTCTAAACTTGACATTGTCATCGGTCCGACCAGTGTACTTGCAGACAACAACACGTACAACAGCGTTTTTATTCAACTGAAAGACGTAAATAACAAGCCAGCAAGAGCCCTACAAGATACAGTTATCACCCTGTCATCATCGTCCACTAATATTGGAACGGTTGATACATCAGCCATCGTTCAAAAAGGAAAAACATACACTTCTGCAAACTTCTTTTCCACAAACACCTCAGGATCAGCAACAATAACAGCAGCAGCCACAGGGTTTGCAACGGTACAATCCTCAATATCAACAATAACCGAGTCCGGCTCCATGCCTTCAAAATTCGCTGTTTTCTGTGTCCCACAAACTTTGCCATCTGATGCTTCAACTTACCCAGCAATTCAAGTACAGCTACAGGATGCGCAAAATAGACCCACAAAAGCTGCAGAAGCCGATGTGACAGTTAACATATTCAGTTCAACACCAGAAGTAGGCGACGTAACTACGTCAACCCTGATTGTTCCAGTAGGAAAATCTCAAGCCACAGGTTCAATTAAAGTAACAAACGCACCTGGAATAACAATCATTACAGCCGCATGGTCAAACTACACAACTGGAACAGCAACAATCACAACACAACTAATCGATTACTCGCCCCTTCAAGTAACAGTAACATCCAAACCGGGAACCATTAGTAATGGAAATAACGCACAAGTAACAGCCTACATAACAGCCGATGGTGCTCCAGTAACAGGCGCCACAGTCGTTTTCACATCAAACAATGGCGGAACCTTCTCAGCACAACAACAAGGAAACGGATACTACAACACAACTTTCACTGCGCCAAACTTCTCTCAAACAACAGTCTCCACGATAATTGCATCCGCATCAAAGACAGGATACTTAGACAGCCAGGGAACAACTCAAATATCCGTAACACCAAACGAAGCACCAACTCCTAACCCAACAAATACGACTGGCGTAAACCAGGGAACTATACAATTATGCATCGTTGATGTCAATAACACTCCATTAAACAACACATTAGTATCCTCGATCGCTCAACCAGCAGGAATGACCACCTTAAATGAAATAACGAACGCTACAGGGTATGTGACATTCCAAAACGCAATATCCGGATCATACACCTTTAAAATAATCAGAGGAAGCACATCCATGAACCAAACGTTCGACTACACCGGCCAGCCATTGGCACTCACATTAACCCTTCTCGACAGCAATGCCCCCGCCACAGCTGACAACACCGTTCTCTTAATTGCAGCTATTGTAATAGTGATTATCGCTGTCTCTGCAGTTAGCGCTCTGGTTATAGTAAAACGCAAAAAAACAGAAAGAATCAGAAAGCTACATGAACTTCAAAACCAACTAAAAAGAAAATATTAATTCTTTTTTCTTTTTGTCAGCCCTTTAGGGCTAAATACACTTTGCCCAGCTTAACAGTTAGTGCAACTTTATTTTTAGGATTATTTAATCATTATTTCTTCAGGTTTCGGTAGCGCGCCCAACGAAAGGCTGTCTTCATTTTTAGTTTCAGTCTTGGTTATCATTTCTTTGTAGGAGATAAAATAATTTAATAGCCTTGCGGCTTCTTCATTTTTAAGTACGGTCTGTAATCCTTTCATTTCAATCACCTTAGTTTGAATGAAGCCGTATTTGTTCGTAAGTTGATAATAACACTTCATAATACGCAGACATATCGCCTAATACTAAAAGCAAAAAGAACTATAAATAAACCAATAAAAAAAGCATTAAAAACAAAAACTGGAAAGCCTAAATTAAACATAAAAAATTAAATTAATTAATGGATAATGTAATTGCTAAAAAAATCTTATCTTCGAAGTTCACAAGGGCAATCACAGTTATTAAATTTGGATGCGTAACACGTATCCTTGTAAGTGCAATCAACAGGATTTTCAATCGAAATATTCTTTACGTCAGAAAAAAAGCTGTCCCTATTCTCATCCACTATTTGTTTTTCAGAATATCTCTTGAGTAACTCCTCAAGTTTATCATTAACAAAATTTAAATCAACTACAGTATGCCCCGCCATTGCTCCTCACTCTCCCCGTCTACTTAACTTATTGAAACAAGATATAAGATTTGTCAAAAAGGAATTTGCGAAACAGGATTGCTTATAAACTAAATATCTTGTTTTGAATTTTCCTAAGTTAAACATTGACCAATCAAGAAATTAGCAGATTACTATACAAACAACCCATCGCCGAAGTAGCAACCAACCAAACTTGCGCCAAACCTAGCAATTTATAAGACCGAAATAATCTATTCTAATCAGGGCAAAACATCAATTCTCGGCAGTTCCAACTCAAAGCTTATTTTTCCAGAGGAGGAAAGCAAAATAAACCATCCATTTTTCGTCATTCCCACAAGCGAGTTAATATACAAATCCATGATAGCTCTTTTAACAGCTCTAACTCTGCTAGACACATTATTAACGAATGTTGGTTTGAAAGTTGGGGCAGTCGAGCTAAACGGATTTGTCTTAGCAGCGGGTTTGGGTTCTTGGACAATTCTTAGAATAGCTCTAATGGCTTATTTGGCGGTGATTTTTCTTTTAGGCTACCGATTCGCCAAAAAACATTCGTCGACAAGAGCTAAGTTTTCTTAAAGTTGGCCTATTTTTGGTCAATGTTTACATTGGGGCAGTTGTGTTCTCTGGTTTCCTTGTAGTTGCTTCAAGGCTAATTCCATAGAAGCCTACAGCTAATTGCATACAGCAAAATTCTGGTTTCTCTACTCTCGCCCGAAACAACTTACACCCTAACCATACTAGAAAATATTGAATCCCAAAAAAGGAAAAGAATTTTTTTATTTTACCGAAGTATTTTGACCTTTTCTTTTTGATTTTTCGATTATCTCGCAGATTCGGCAGGCAGCGTCATCAAGTGTTTTCTTGAGTTCCTTCATATCTTCTTCCACAATTTCTCGGTTTTCTAGAAGTGGGTAAACGCTAAGATGTATCAGGTCGAATGTTGCTTTAATGTCAATCTTCCCGGTCCTTTTCTGGTCCATTACCGACTTCATTATTCTTTCTCTTTTTGCGATTTCCTCAATCTTCAACTTTGGTTTATCGCTACTTAGACTTCTGCTCATCTACATAACCACCTCTATCTCTGGAATTTTCATCCCACACAGGTTTAGTCCCTTGATTTTAATGCCTTTTAAGACCAAACTTAGGTCAAGCTTGTCGGTGATTGCGGAGCCAGTTGTAACTGTGCCAGATAAGTTTGAAAATTCCAAGCCGCCTTTTACCCTCATAACCATTTTTGTAATATGGAGAGTTAATACACCGGTGATGTGGGCTCTGTCTGCGTCACCGATTAGTGTAACGCCCGATCCATACATCTGTTTTGAAGTTGATATTGTTAATGCAGTTTTGGATTCAGCGTCAAACGCTTGGGTTGTGACAGATGGAATTGTTACGTTTAACGCTTTTATGTCTTTCATCGAGGCCTTCGAGCTCGATATTCCTGTTGAGTCCATTTCATCAATGGTTGTCAGATCTGTTGCGATGTCGTTTGGTCCCGTTGGATTGGGGATAGGAAGGCAAAGTCCAATGTTTATTCCCAAAGGCGTATCGATGGGGATACTTGTGCATTTCATCTGTATGTTATCGGCGGTAACTTGATCAATTTTGGTCTCCTTTATTGGGTTAGCGATCATTGAGAATGGACTGATAGATGTCGTCACTGAAAACATCGAGAATTGACCCGCGCCAAACACGACGTCTCCAAGAGTTTGTTTCTCCACATACGAGTTGAAATTTACACCGCCTGATACGCCATAGCAGAAGTCAGACCAGCATAGCGGCCACGGTAAGTCAATGTTTCCGGAAAATGTTGTACTTATCGATAGAGTGATTTCTAACTCTACGTTTTTTGCTTTGCATGAATCGTATTTGAATGTTCCACTAAAATCTCTCAACTGAAGGTTTGGAATAGATATTTCACCGATTTCTATCTCCGCAATCGTTAGTGGGCCACCGATGCTGGAGGCGATTTCCGATTTGGGTATAACCGCGCGGGCTATCACTTTTTCCTGTCTTGGTCTACATCGCATCTGGGGCGGGGGGCAATCACAACCCTTTGTTGGGATTTTGGGTAAATCAAAACAGACCTTTTGCGTGTTTACCTCTATCTTAGGTAGGTTCACACAGACCTTTTGCGTTTCCAACTTTGGCAGCGGAATGCATATTTTCTCTTCTAGTGACGCAATGGCTGCGTTAGTTTTTTCAACGGAAGTTACTTCTTTAGTTACTAATATTTTTCTTGTTCGCGAGCTTTTGCTCAATTGCTTGACCCCGTTTCTATTTATCAGTATAGTAGTATGTTATTTATCGTTTGTGTTGAGTCTGATTAGTCGGCTAACGGCTCATACTTGTAGCCAATGCGCCCAGTCTCATGCCCTAACGCAATCTGTAGGTCAAGAAGTAGAACCGAGGCGACAATCTCGAAAGCAACAAGATCTGCTCAAAAATCCTATAGCACTTTAACAGCGTTGCAGGCTCCCCAAAAGCTTCAATCTTGTTTGTTTGCAGTGCTTTGTCGAGGGTTATTCTACCTTCAAGAAGGTCAAAGAGGCATTTTCTTGAAAGTTTTACTCGAACATCAATCAATTTGGGGATAGTTTCACCACCGATAATAACGTCGTCGGATGTGACCCGAATCAGTGTCTTTTCGTCATCGAGGGTTTGAAGCCAAACTAAACCCTCAGTGCTATCAATCATCCTTTGAAGGTGCCGGAGATAATCCTGTTTCAATAATGCAATAAGCTCTTTCAAGAACTGTTCAAGTGTCAATTGTATTGCTCTCATCCCTCTTTCGCGGTCGAACCGATTCAAACCAGCAAGGAAGAACACACTCATAGGAGTTGCCTCCGATTTTCCCCATCAATAGTGCTTCACAGTACATTTCATTAAACACAACCTCTGAAGAATTGACGATGCTTGTGTTAACTATGCTGCACACGGCTTTAGGTGTGAATACAACTTCAAGTTTGTCTGCACCTCTAGAGGCGGTAAACGTTCTGGTTTTTGGAATTGTTGGGCGGTAATCCGGGTATAATAATTGTGTTATTGCAGGCATAATGCTCCTATTACCATCATAGTCTCCCGACGCAGTGATTTTCATCTTGGCGCTGTCGAAGAATTGTCTTTTTCCATCCTTAGTTTCAAGGAAGACGCCTCCGTATGAAAGACCATCGGTTGGACCATAGCGATAAATCAGAAAATCCACCCTTCCTGGCTCATTTGCAGCTCTGGGGTCACAAAAGATAACGCCGGTATCCCAACCCCAAGTCATCCCTATGTCGAAGCAGCCGCCTTCATGATCTTGATAACCTTGGTTAGTTTTTATCGCATAGTTTTTCTTGTTAACTTTCAATTTGCCTTCAACAAATAGTCTCGGTAATTCAACCCAGCTTTCCCATTGACGGTTCATTTCTTGGGCAGCTAAAACCATCTTTGAATTGGGATTCTGCTCCTTGAGGACTTCCATAAAGATGTCTTTGTCCGTTACAGGTGGGGAAACAACCTTAAAGTTTAAGTTAAACGAAGTCTGCTCCATTTTTCCCGATACTTCAAAAGAAATGTTCTCCAACAGTTTCACGGAGGAATTATCACTGACAAAGTTGGGGTTATAGGATGTAACTTCGAGTTGGCTCATTGGAATTAACTTTAATTCAGCAAATATCTTTTGAGAAGGGTCTACTATGTACGAGAGAACAGAGCCCCAACCGCGTTTGGAGTCATAAGGATTTCCGTGAACCCCAAAGTTTAGCAAGCCGAATATGCCTGTTTTTCGATCAAAGAAAACGAAGTCGTGCCATTCCTGGTAGAACCTAGCTCTTGCATCGAAAAGCGAGGGTAGAGTGAAAGCATCAACGCTTGCCGTGTCTTCTACACGGTATAGAGTCATTGGGCTGACTGCTCAGTGGGTGTTTCTTCTGTGGCTGGTGTTGCTTTTTCTATTATATCGACTGCTCGATTGGAAACTTTTTGTACAAGGGTGAGAAGTTCTGTGTTAAACTGGATGTAGAGACGCATCATGTCACTAACAGAGTTGCTGACTAGCTCTGTCATTTCTTCATTGCTTAGTTTACTCATTCGGGCAGATGCTTTACTTAGTCTTTGGGCTGTCTGAACAGTGTTATTAACTGAAGCTTGAGTCAACTTGGTCAATTGTTCTCTAGTTTCAGGATTGTTCAGGGTGTTTGCAATTTGATCTATAGCTTTCTGCACAGTTTTTGGGTTAGGCATAACTGTTTTAGGATTTGCCTCAGTTGTGCTTTTAGCTTTTGAGCTTGTTTTTTTGGTTGTTTGATTGCTCACGGGTTATCTCCACTCTCAAGTTATCATTAACGTTATTTAATTTTTCCGCTGTACAAGGTAGTTTGTCTGTTCGAGGAAGAAGGCCTTCCACCTTTTCTCAACCATCCAGTCACATTCATTTAGTAAAACGTTCCTGGCCTTTACAGCGAACTGCTTGGCAATTTCAACTGCGTACTCTATGGCTTTGTATTTTTGCATAAGACCTCTAACATACTCGACATCTACGTCAGTCTTGACTTCTCGAGGCTTAGCCAAAATCTTTCGAACACGGTCTTTCTCCTTCTCGTCGCAGGAAGTGAGGGTGTGTATGAGCATAAGGGTTCTTTTTCCTTCCAAGATGTCACCATCAATCTCTTTGCCGTAAAGACTCTGGGAAGCAGTAAGGTTGAGAGTATCGTCGGTTATCTGGAATGCTATTCCCGTGTAGAGAGCATACCTAGTGATGGCATCTAACTGCTTAGGACTCGCCTCATCCAAACCTATAATGATCCCTGCCCGACAGGGTGTAATAATCGTGTACCAACAAGTTTTGTTTTCGCAAATGCTGAAATAATCTTCAGGGGTTAAATCAACCCGGTTATCTTTAACAAATGTTAACTCCTTTATCTGCCCCTCAACACTTCGCCGGGCTGTCTCTTGAATCTCCATAATAATCTGCAATGATTTGCGCACGCCTATCGATGACAAGTTGTCTATAAGCGGAGACATCGCGAGGATTTTCACAGCGTCTCCAGCGTTTGCCGCCAAAGCAAGACCGTATTTTCTGTTCAAAGTAAGGCTGCCGCGGCGATAAATCGACTGATCAACTATATCGTCTTTTATTAAGAAAGAATTATGTAGAAGCTCAATACAGGTCGCTGTATCAATAGCTTTGTTATAGTCGCCTCCGACTGAAGCCGTCGCCGCGAGACAAAACAGAGGACGAATCCCCTTTGCTGGCCTCGTTGGGTAGTCTGCTAAAAGATAATAAGCTAACGTTTTGGACCCAAAATTCTGTTTAAGGTACTGCTGCATTCGAACTGCAACTTTTTTCTTCATCGCTGACAGGGTTATTTCGCTCAAACGTTAACCATCACCGCATACTATCCATAAATCATAGATAACCTTTCTCTATTCAGACTTAAGTGTTCTTTCAAGCTCAAAGCTAGCATGCGATGCTTTCCGGGGGCTTACCGCGTAATTTGAGGATTTTATTGCAACATCGATTGCACTTGTAAACGATTTAATAGCCCAATCGAAAAAAGCGGAGGGATCCTGCGTTGCCTGGGCAGCCAACGAGAAGCCTGTTTGTAGAGCATCCATTGCAGATTTTGTCATGGCATCGGGATCCTGTACCATCTCAAGCCAGCCAGTCAGACCTGTCGATAACATTGCCTGCTCGATTGTTCCTCTAACCACTTCCAAACTGGTTGCTTCACTTTGAGGCACAGTTCCCATTAAAATACCCCCAACGATATCAGCAAAACTTGAATCCAATTGGGAACGTGCAGCCATAAGTTCCATCGAGCGAAGCCATATTGAGTTAAAACTTCGATTTCGGATTAGCTGAACTATGAGACGTGCAAGCAACATGCCATACTGAAGCTCTCGCTCAACAATCTCCTGGTAGGCACTCAAAGCTTCTTTGGATAAATCATTAGCCGTTAAAGAGGAGATGGCGACCTCCGAAGCCCATCTGCCACTAAGGAGCGCATATTGTATTCCCTCGCCATTAATCGGATTTACCAATCCTGCAGCATCGCCTACAAGCATAACACGATTGTCAACCAATGGCTGGTTTGCATTATAGGTTGTTAAAGGCCAACCTCTTATTTGCCCGACCAATTTGGCGTTTCTAAGGCGTTTATGCAATGCTAAATCATTCTTGATAAGTTGATTTAAAAGCTCATTCAAGCTTTTACCAGAAGGTATGGTGTCTAAGACAGTGCCGACTCCTACGTTAGCTTGGTTTTCGCCAGTTGGGAAAAGCCAGCAATAACCAGGGAAACTCTCTCTGCTGAAGTGTAGATCAGCTTGATTAGCAGGCCCTTCTACATCTTTGAAATATCCGCGAATGGCAATTATTCTATCTGAGCTTGACGGTGACTGTCCTCTGACGAGTTTAGCAATGGTTGAGTTGCTACCATCTGCGCCTAACAATAGGCGAGTTTTTAAAATTTTTTTACCCGACGACCCTTCTAGTAGTAACTCTACACCTTCGTGTTTTATGCGTATATCTACGGCTTTTAAATCTTCTAAAAAAATAGCACCTACTCGGCAAGCTGAATCTAACAGTAGTTTATCCAAAATAACGCGGGGAACTACTCGACCGTATCTGGGAAGACCTTTAACCTTCGGCACGGATCTGGAAATTAGTTTATTGCCATCGAGATAGACTGAGGCTCTGCTAATTGGGTTTGACCTCTTGAATTCAAGTGTACCTGTAATTCCAAGCCTACTGAGTTCGTTTTGTGCTACAGGACTAACAAAGTCGCCGCAGATTTTGTCACGTGGAAATTTACTCTTGTCCACGAGAATTACACTGTAACCTGCGGATGCAAGATAGTGCGCAGAAGCGGAACCAGCTGGTCCAGCACCCACCACTATTACATCGCTGTCATAATCTTGTTTGTTATTAAATGGAAAGATTAGTCACTCCCACAAAATAAAATAGGTTATCAGCTTTATTAATCATGCAATGGCTGCGGGGAGCTGAGAAAGAATAGTGCAATGAAAAAAAAAGAAAAAGGTGTTTATTAAAAGCTTAGGGGTAGTAAAATGTGTGGGTTCCGTGCATTATCAGGTTTGCATTGACAGTCGAGATTCTATTTCTGAAAAAAGATTTGTTGATTGGGTCTCCGACGTTTTTCCTTCCCTTTTTGGCTCCAAGGCTGGATTTGGTTGTTTTGCAGTTTCAGTAGATAGTTCAATTTTTCTAATTTTAGTTTTGTTACTTAACCCTTATTCTTTTTCGTCTCCCATCTAAAATTGAAAAACTTAATTTTATTCTGTATGCTTCCCGTCAGTTTTTACATTTGGCTTCCCTTCTGCTCTCCATCGCTTCCATGGGTGTTGATGGTTTTCCCCTTTTCCAGCATGTGAACCCACGCTTTCAGCCCAGCAATGAGTAAACTGGGCCCCATACAGCAAGATTTGGGCTATGAGAAAGATCCACAAAAGCAGAATTATAAGCGAACCCGCAGCTACCGCCAAGTTTGTTATAGGAAAATTTTGAAGGTAGAACCTGAACACGTTGTTTAGAACAACAAATGCTGTCGATGCTATTATGGCGCCTAACCAAACATCTTCCCATTCCACTGTGGTATCAGGAATCTCTCTGAAGATAATGGCGAACAAAAGAATGGCTGAACCAAACGAAAAAAAAGCCTGAACCAAAAATAAAACCGCTGAAGCACCAAACACCCCGATGGTTTTCCCAAGAACATTACTAACTGCATTAGAGAGTAAACTAGTAAATTCAAACCATCCACCAGCAATAATGGCAGCAACCATCACCAGCACGAAGGGAAGAAATCTTTCCTTCACCCTCGTCTTGATGCTTCGATTTTTAGGCAACTTAACATTCCACAACACATTAAACGTATCTTGCAGTACTACAAAAGCGCCAACTGCGCCTGCAATAGCAAAAATCATGCTGAAAATCGAGTTGAAAACTGAATTCAACGGATTTGATGCACCTTGAAGAAGTTTTCCGACGAGATCTCCAAAAGTTGGTCCAGCAAGGGCAGATATTTGTTGAATGAGTTGTTGAAATCCTTGCGCTTGACCGTAAATCTGCGAATAAATGTCTGCAGAGATTAACAAAATAGATGGAAGAGGTAAAATTATGAAAAACGCAAGAGCTGCAGCTCTTAATGTTGCATTATTATCTTGCCATTTGCGAAGTGACAAGATAGCTATTTCTATAAACTCTTTACGATTCATACATGGCAATCCAGCTAGTTCTCAGGTCAAAGATAGCCCAACAGAGGATCTCATTGAGCTCAGTTTATCACAAATTGCTACCTCATGAAAGAGTAGTCAATAATTAAATGGGTTACGGTTCAGCCGCCACAGCTAACTTAAAAACAGGTCATTGCTTTTGTAACGAATACATTTTCGAAGACTTCCGTCTTTGCTCATTCTTGCAAGAAGACTTTGGGTGGCACCCCAGATTTCTAACACGTTTACGGTAACCAGCAAGGTTGAGTTTTAGTTTGAAGCGTTAACAACTTATTTTGAGCCTAGTTTCGTTTTCATCCCTCCTTTGATTGAGCCTGAACACCAAACTAGTCAGGCAAATCGAAAGCGACAAAAACCTACTAGTATATCCGCAAAATGTTCACAATCGACAAGCAAAAACCAATAAATTATCCGCTATCCAATTGTGATTTAGGTGGGAACGAATTGAACCACATGCTAGGTGGTGTCAGGCAACTTATTTATTGGATGTTTTTATCGTTAATCAGTATTTAATGAGCAATAATTTGTGAACATAAAAATCAAATATCCAAAACTCTCGCTGTTTATAGTAAGCGTAATCTTAGTGTACTTCCTTTTTTCCGGTTTAGTATATAAGCCCTTACATGATGCCCTTGTATTCATGGGTTATTTTGGAACTTTTCTTGCGGGTTTACTTTACCCCTATGCATTAACTTCAGCGGCAGGTACAGGAATATTGCTGATTCTAGCTAAAGAACAAAACATATTCTTAGCAGGAGTTATAGCTGGAATTGGCGCTCTGATAAGTGACACCATTCTCTTCTTTTTTGTAAAACATAGCTTTAGTGACGAGGTACAAAAACTCTCAAAAGAAACAGTTGTTCAAACTGTTAATAGATGGATACCTGATTCAATTAGAATGTATTTGTTTGCGACTTTTGCTTGTCTTCTAATTGCCTCTCCGCTTCCAACGGAAATTGGCATCATGCTAATGACATCTATAAAGAATATATCATTCAAGAAATTCATAATCATAATATATATCTTGCATTTAAGTGCAATTTTCATAATTGTTCTAATTGGCAGCATGTAATTTGGAATTTCAAAAAACTCTAGCTTAACCATATAGTTTCGGGCAAGTCTTTGAAGTGCTCGTCTCCGGTTAGAATTTTGCATTGATTTATTCTAGCGGTTGCAAGTACAATGGCGTCAAATAGGCTGGGCGTGTTTTGCTTGGATCTTTTAGCTTTTTCAGTAAGTTCAAGTTCGCATTTTCCTATCGTGATACAATTGTAGTTATGATTGTCTCAAAGTTAAAATCAGTAATGTCACTTATTGAGGGAAACACAGTTAGTGATAGTTCTAATGGCATTACTTCATCTGTTTTGAGGACTTGACTGGTGTAGTTCCAGTTTAGAGATATGTACCTTGATGTAGCGGAAGGCGTCCAGTTTGATGCACTCAACGCTAACGAAACATCTGAATTGCATTCATTTCTAATATAAACTGTCAAATTATTGCTGGAACCTGCCTCTAATGATCCCCAATTTAACGCGAGAGTTCTGTTTGTACAATCTTGATCCCAGTAAATCCCAACGCCTAAGCCCTGCACGGAATTTGCTTGGACAACGCTGTTGTTTGAACCGAAACCTCCTATGGCTAGGCCGAAAGAGATAATGAACAAAATGCATGTTGCGGCGAGTATTCTTTTTTTATTAAAATGATATTCTGATTGATTGGCCAACCTTGTTTTTGGGTTTACTAATGATTTGTTGGTAATGTTTAGTTTTTCCTTAAGGTTTTTCCAGTGCATTCCAAAAGCTCCATATCATATAGTAATACATCATACTCTTTGACCATAAATAATGATGTGACTGCTATCATACAATCACAAAGTTGCTTTCAGAGCTAAGGAAAAATCATTTGCTTTGCCAATGTTGGAGGCAATAGGTAATACACTTAATTTAGTTGTAACTCTGCTAGAAGATATTTCATCGAAACAGTAATCCTTTTCTATTTAGGCTATTTCTTAATTCATTGCTTATTTTTGTGTTACCATTCCTTTGCTTCCGTGGCTAAAACGTTTAATCTTCCATTTTTTTGATCTATTTCTTAATTGTTAGGGATACTTTCGATCAGTAGTTTAGATAACGCCTGCAAGCTGTATATTCTGAATTCATAACGTTCATATTCTTTTTTTCTAAATAAACGACTGATATCTATGGTTCATTGTCCTAGTTGCGGCAAGGAAGTTAGCAAGCCCTCAAGGGAACTGACAAACTGGAGTTTTACTGTTAAAGCGTACAATTGTAGAAAATGCCACAATCACTTCAAGGTAACCGTTAATCAATCAACGTATATGTAATCTTTGGAATTTGGAGATAGCAATTGGATTAGGCATAAATCCGAAGCTAACTTACCGCACTTGTGATTATTGGTTTAGTTTACTCCCATGTACCGCAAAGCTATGTCCAATATACCCCCTGCAATCTATGGCAGTGATTCAATTGTCAGCATTAAAGATAATTTCAGACGGCTAGACACAATTTTTGTTGCGATAGGTTTCTAGCACCATGCGCTTTCAGTTGTGTTCTTGGGTTTTATGAGACCAACCCTAAGAGAATTCAATTGGAAAACCGCAGCAGAAGCAGATTTTATTATCTGATAAGTAAAAAAGTAATGACAACTATTGGAATCCATTCACCATCTAACATTAACCCTCCAGTAAACCTTCTAAAATTTTTCTTAAAGAAAAACCAAATTGCCAAATATCCATATAAAACTCCAAATAACAGCACAGGCACAAAACGAATGAGCACGCCACTTGCCAAACAATAAATTGGCAAAAGCATTCCAAAGGTGTTTAGGGTTATTAAGAGCTTTTTGGTTTTGTTCCTTCCCAACCTTATAGGTATTGTCTCTATTCCAGATGCCAAATCGCCATTCATATCTAAGACATCGCAAAGGGTCGCACCCACGAACACTCGAATAAAAACAAAAACAAAAACAATAACAATTATCTGAAGTTTAGTTGTAAAAAAAGTGTCGGGAAGAAGAGATCCTGTTAAAGCCCAGCTTGCTGCAACTACAAGACTCTTGACGCCTACTATTTCCTTAAGCCTTGGGATTGATTTCGAAATTCTCACACTATAAATCAGGCCAATCATAACAGGGGCACAAAGAACAAGAAAAGCAAAAATACTTTCCCAAAGACCTATCAAAAAACCAAGAGCCATTGAAACTATTGAGAAAGCTAAATAATGCCTTGATGCTCGGGGAAAAGTTTCAGGTCGGTTGATCGAATCCTCAGCCTTGTCAGTGAACTTGTTTAAACCATAGACTGAAAAGGTAACTAGAAATGCTGCGAAAAGCAAAGGGAGCCCAATTGTGATGCTACTTAGAAAGAAGCCAAAAATCACTACCATAACTCCGTTTACGGCTAAAAGAATTGAAGATGAAACCATGAACCTTAGAGCTTTTAGTATTGAGCAGTATGTTTCTTCTAAAACAAGATTACCCAAACTCACCTTCAGATTTGTTGATTGAACGTGAAAGTTTTGGTCTTTCACTTTAGCCTCTCCAAGCTAATGTGGATTTCAAATTAGTAATGAGACTTATGAACCACTAATCTATATTCGAAATACTAGTTCGGACCTATTTTTTCAAATTTGTCCTAAAAGTAGAAATTATTAATTATATTCAAAATAAGAAATAGAAATGAAAGTTTAAACAGGCAAATCTAGCCCAATTCTTTGACTGCCCTTAATTGCATCTTCAAAAAGACGCTCACCCCACTTTATTGCCTCAACGCTATTTGACCTCAAATCCATACTATCATCATAAGATCCTGATATAGCAAAAAGTCCAAGCGAAAAACTGCTCTCAGTCAAAGCAAGAGCAATTTTCAAATCATCCTTTAAAAAAACTCTTAAATTATCTTCTTTTAGATACTTCATTATTAAGTCAAGATCAACAAAACCCGTAATTTTGTTGATAACATCGCTACTTACTATTAGCTCAATTGTACTTCCCTGCTCAAGCAGTTCTCCAAACAAGGCTATGAAGTCCGGGTGGAATATTGGAGATATTCCCTTTATTCTTTTAGAGGTTTTAATACCTTCTATGAATGTTTGGTGTACAATACCTAATTCTGATGCTTGAGTGCGGACTAATTGCGAGTCTTTTAGTGCGCCAATATTCTGAAGAAGGTATGCCGGTATATCATCTACATTATGTGACAACCAAAAGTCCTTAAACTTTTCAACAACATCGGCAGTCAAGATGAATTCTTTAAGAATTTTTGCTTCAATGACGCCCAAGGGCGATAGCTTGTATAGTCCTTGAGTCCTTGTTATAAGATTAAGATCACCTAATTCCTGAAGAACGTGAAGAATTGTGGTATCCCTAGTTTCGGCGTCAAACCTGAGCTCAGATATTTTTTTCTCTCCGTTTAAGAGGCTTAACAAGATCTTTAGCTTGAGTTCCGATCTGAGGGTTGACAACATGTCCAATTGAATCATCTCGTGTGTCTTGGCAATCCGTATTTGCAAGGTAGTTATTATATGGATTGCTAATTTGACCAAAAGGGAAGATACTCTCTAGTGACTTGAAAAAACAAATTCGTATTTACTGGGTCAAAACAAACACTTTATCTGTGGAAAAGCTAGATTATTAAAAAATCGGCTTTTGTAAGTTCAGGAATATTTAGAAAATGAATTGCTAAAAAAAATCAAAAACCTCATACTTTAAAGTGCTTTCATACAAAAATTAATCAGCGTATTTTTAAATATTTCAATTCAGTTTTTATAATTAAATGAATTATTGTCAATAAAAAGCATAAATGCTTGAGCAAAGCATAAGAAAGTTTATTAATATTTGCCAACCTATTTCTAAAAAGGAGATATTACAATGAGACGTAGTCACCTCGAAAGGTACATTGACATAATTAGCACACTATTGCGTTGTGGTCCTCTAAAAAAGAGCCAAATAATGTACCAGGCTAATGTCAATTCCGTTGTCCTCAAAGAAGACCTGCATTTCTTAGTTAAGCAAGCTTTAGTTGAAGAGCTAAACAATGGAAAAGATAGCATAGTCTTTGGAGTCACCCAGCGAGGAATAAATGTGACAAGATACTTTCGATATCCCAAACAAACAATACCAATTATTCATGAAGAATATACTTAATAAAAAACCAGTTTTCCCTCACTTAAATTTCAAATTGCCAAGCTCAGAACTTAATGTGTGATTTATATGATTTTGACTGAAGCGATAGAATTTTCAAAACAATTTCCCAATTGTAACCCAAAAATATTCATGGGCTTTTTTGAGAGAAAGAATTACAATTCCCAAACACAAAGTTACATAGTTTTGACAACTTTAACCAATGAATCCTTCTCCAACCAAATGGAAGATTACATTAAAAGCCATAAATTAAAAGTAGAACAATTTAAAGATTATTGGATGCTTTACTCGCTCATTTGAGCTGGCAGAAGAGAAAATCAACAAAATATCAAATGTGAAGAAATATTCTTCAATTACATAATCCATTGATGTATGAATTGCTTTTCTTTTCCGATACTCTTGCTATCTTTCTATCGTTGTTTTCCTTAGGTTGCATAAAAAATAATTCAACTTGCAAAAACCTTAAAACAAACAATTAATAATAGTAAAGATAACTAAAAACTTAGCGGTTGTTTGCTACTGTAAAAGTTATCTATTAACAAAACTTTGCTTGACATGTATGTGGAAATCTTCTTCTATCGCAAGTCAGTTATGAAGCAAGCCTGGATACTAAACAAAACATTAAACTGAAAAAAACCCGAGCATAGTTCAAAGAAAGACTGCTCAGATTACTTGCATGCAAATTCAGCAAAAATAACTGAAAATAAAGAACTAATTCTCAATGCCGAGAAAACGTTACTGAAGACAAAAAGATCGGGCGGAAACCCAGTTGGCCTTGCCGCAGGAGCTCTCTACAGCCCTTGCAAACAGGAAAGAGCAAAGATTTCTAAAGGAAAAATTGGGGAAACATTCCGTATCTCTGAAAGAATGGTCAATATAATGAGGTAATAATTAGAAAACTACTCACAACCTTTGTAGCAACTAACATAATATTATCACTTTTGACAAAAATCGTTTGAAATTAAGACTTTAGCATCATTTTTGCAAATTACAAAATTCGACCATTACGCATGAGGAATTAACTCAAAATTACAGTTTTGCGCAGTATATAAGTGAACTTGGACAATTAACTCGCGGATGACAACATAAATGGTTGTTGGAATAGAAGAGCTTCGGACACGCGTTGATAAAATCGAGGAACAGAGAAACCAAGAGATTTTGACGCTTGTCGAAATTCTGTCTAATGCAACATTCTTCGGAGAAATAAAAAAAGCCAATTGCGAATACTCCAAAAATGGACAATGTAGCTACTTCATCTTAAAAGATGAAGAAAGAAATAAAATTCCAATCATCACAAAATGCCAAATAAAGAACTGTGAAGAACCCGCTCCTCATTGCCACTTAGAATTATCAAACATTACATGCAGTCTATGCCAAAAACAAATAACGACAAACACCTCTCTCGTAAGATAGACAATCAAACAATACAATATCAGTGTCGATTTTTATCGTTGCCGTGCTCAAACATTTTATATGGAAACCTCAAAGAACGGGTTTATGGTGCATATCCCCATCCTGAGCTGATATATTTCGGTTATCGAAATACCCCTTAAAAGCAGAGTGCGAATCAAATTGTTTTGGAAATGGGAAGAAATGGCAGAGATCCCCAACTCGAAAGACGGCTACATAGAGGCTTTAGATTTTATAATAAACTTTCTAAAAGAACACGAACAGAATATTGACAATTCGATTGATGAGTTGGCGACAGTTGTCGAGAGTATGGAAGATACAGAAGTATTATTAGGTAAAGTGGAAAAGCTCGAAGAAAAGATAGACAATCTGCAAAAAGAAATAGCAAACTCAATCGGTTACTTGCCAAATGCTCCTAAAGAAGCATTGCAAACTTTGGAGAAACAAGAGCCTCATGCTCAGATTGCGCCTGAAATATCACCAGTAATTATTCAAAGTGAACCTTCCATAATTTTACACTGCAAAGAGTGGGGGGATTTTCAGGTCTTAGCAACGCAAGCGCAAATGGTGACCTTTAGCCTTAAACAAAATGAGAACGTTTTCCAGGCTGATGCCCTCAAAGGAAACAAGATAATAACATATAATGTTGCGCTTCCAAACTTCTCAATAATTCTTAAAACATGCTTGTCTAAACTTCTAGATATCAATGAAAAAAACATCATGGAAGGTTCCTTAGACAAGCCGAAATAATATTTTAATTTTTAATAATAAACCGATACTTTGATCATTACGTAATAATTCAGCTGGATTATTAGAAAAAAAAGTAAGATGAATATGTCTACATGTTAGAATATCTTATAAGGCATAAGGTCAAATTCGAAGTATCAAATAAAGAAATCAGATTCAAAGCAGGTGATGAAAATGGAGAAGTCATTTACTGATAGGTCAGTCTTTGTTGGAGATTACGAGAAACTGCGACAGATGTATGAGAAAGTAGTTGATTCAAACTATATTTACGTCAAAAAAGGGTTCATTAAATGTCCTGAATGTGGTGAAGAAATTCTCATAAACCCAATTTTGAAAAAAATGAACGAGGCAATAGAAAACCACGTTCAACTTCATAAGAAGAAAATGGAAATTAATCTTCTTTTGAAGTATACCAAACCGATTAACATTCGTCTGGCTCTAGCACAGCAAATTATCCATAAATTTTAAGCTATGAGTATTGTAGAACCTGTAATTTATGTATAAAGATTTTGCCGATTGTATTCATTTGCTCCTATTTTCAACGAAAGTGAGAACTTCTTAAACAAGAAGTTTTACATCGATTTGGAGAGAAAATCATGGCAATCACTAACGAAACATTATTCTTCCAAGACAATGGAAAAATTTACGCTATGCTAATAAATTAGCAGGTGGGCAACTAATTTTTATTTTGATAAAGATCCATAGGTTAATGCATTTTGCTCAAACAGTATGGAAGTTGAAAAGTCAAATTGCAAACATTTATATCTATAATGTTAAGATTTAATATAAAGGTTTCAGTAATGCCAGACAATATGCTAAAAGAGTATATTGACATTATCAAAACTGTGATAGAAAATGGTCCGCTAAACATTCATGAATTGGCACCATTCTTAAAAATCAATCCCTGCTTGTTGAAGGAGCGTGTGAAGTTCCTTACTGATCAAGGAATCATTAGGGAAAAAAAAGACGACGCGATTGTTACTTATAGCATTGCTAAAAGTGGCATAGAAATTCTAAAATTTTTCAATGTCAAAACCTTAGTAAAAGTTGGAATTGTAAAGAACTAATTGTACATTTTCATTTTAATCTCCAACAACGCCTTTCTTAACAATTGTAGCGAATGAGATGAGACTACAGAAATAATATATTGCGCCATTAAGATAGCATGTTTACTTTGAATTAATGGTTTCCTCAGCATCTTTTGTGTAAACGATGTTTAGAACAATTGATCCGTTCAGTTTTGTTTTCATCATTCCAACTTCAAGTGTTAGGTCATCAAAACTTAACCTCAAATCTGATTCCTTGCCGGCAAGTTTATCCATAACTGACAAAACAAGGCTCGCCATTGTCTCAGTAGTTTTTTCTATGCTATGACTAGCTTTTTCTGCTAAATTAGAAGTTTTTTCCATAAAAATTCCTACTATAACTTGTGGTTTTTCAAACATATAAGTATTAAACGATTCTTGTTGTGGATCAACAGTAATTACCCGAAAATCTTTCATGGTTAAGGAACAATAGAGTTATCGTTGTCTTGTTTTGTGGTGTCTTGAGAGCTGACCTCATTATTGTTGTCTTCTTCCGGGTGTGGGAGATACGCGAACGAGAGAAAAATATTATCGTGTAAGTAGGTTAGTTTTACTACCTGATTATCAAGGAATAGGCAGGTGGAAAACGATTACTAAACCTTAAAGGTGATTATGAGTGTTGAGCGTAGACTATTTGTTCTAAAGTAAAAGTTTAGGCATCTCTCTTACGTTTTGCAAGTAACCAAAGTTGGAATGATAGCTTTTAACTCTACAAAATATTGCCTAAGTAGACTTTGCCCTTTTTGTGTAATTCGGTATTGTTTGCGGGCCTTTCCCAAGGAGAACTCCCAGCTTGATACTATAAGTCCCCGTTTCTCTAAACGCTTAAGTTCAAGGTACAGGGTTGAAGGACCTAAGAGTATGCCAAACTTCTTTTGCACGGCCTTTAAGATAGCGTAGCCGTGTAGACCTCGGTTGGAAGTTTCATTTAGGAGGTTGAGCAGGATGCTTTCGAGAATGGCACCGTGAAAGATTTTTCTGTTCAAAATTTTCCATCTCCTTAAACGTTTCAAAATCAAACTAACTAATATATTAAGAGTGACGATTAATGATATAAAATCATGCTGTAGTCTCGCCACTACAACAAGCAAGCAACCGCCTAGCTCAAAGGAGCTCAGACCCGCCATCTTGCAAACAAATTCAAGAGCCATCTTGATTTGGACGATTTCGAAGCCGCAACTCCTAAAAAAGGGTTGATTTGATGTTGATTTAGTCGCTAAATTTTTCCACTTAGAGTTAAAAAAAAATAAAATAACGGTTGGTTGCGAGAGTAATTTTTTCGATACCTAATTTCTATGTTTTCATCAGGAACTTATTTTCGCTGAGAGTTTCGATGAGGCTCCAGCCCTCCTCTAGGCGTCTGACAAGTTCGCCTTCGCCTTTAACTACCCTGTATTTTCCAGCACCACTTCTATTTTTGGCTCGACTACCCTGTTTTTCTTCAATAGTAAATCGTTTGAACTCTGTTAGAGCCTCATCTACGTCTTTGCTTTTGCTAAAACGTCTCCTAACTTTTGAAGTTGATTATCATCGTAGCCTTGGAGCATAGCAAAATCTAATAACATCTTGGACCGTAGTTTTCTCTTCCTCAATCGGGGTTGCTTGAATAGTTAAGTGTGGTATGGCTTTGCGGTATTCTTCTAGGTGTTTTGGTTCATCAGCTTTGATGTAGCTCATGTCTAGGTCGAGTCCTTTGTGGCCCATCCAGCGTTCTCGGTAACTGGCGTCGTCCCCTATGAAACTTGATCGAAAATACTTCCTTAGGATGTGAATATGCAGTTCATACCACTTGTTCGATTTTTTGCCAATCCAGCTCATCTAAATAGCCTTGCCCACACCTTTTCGAGGTCCTCTATTGTCGTAAATCAGCCTTTGTGGTAGTTGTCTCCTATCAGGGGGATTCATCGGTTAAGACTTCTCCGGCGGCTTCCCTTTCCTGAAAGTACTGAAGCAGAGATAACATACTTCAAGTCAGTAAAAAGCAAGCTCTAAAAATAACGGCTTGATTCATATTCCTAATTCACAAAGTAATTATTTGCATTAGCATAATATTCAATTTCAGACAGATGAATGGAAGATTTGAGGGAATTGAATTGATAACCACAGCCCTAATTATTGATGATGACCCAGAAGTAAGAAAAACACTCGCTTTAATTCTGCAAGACGAGAACTACTTAGTCGAGACTGCCGAAAATGGAAAAAAAGCCATCCAAATGTGCGAGAAGACTCCTTTTGATGTCGCACTTATCGATGTCCAACTACCTGACATTAAAGGTACTGAGCTGCTTCATACACTAAAGGAGAAGCAACCAAAAATGGTTAGAATAATCATCACCGGACATCCATCTATTGAAAATGCAGCAAAATCAGTAAATGAAAAAGCTGATGGATATATAATAAAGCCTTTTGCTGTTCCAGAGTTGATGGAAATGATGAAGAAGCTCATTGAAGACAAGAAAAATGCCTATTTGAAAATGTTTGCTGAAGTTGAACAAGCAAAAAAGAACACGCCCGTTTTCAGGTATCAACACCCAACTAATTGGTAGTCAGATGGAATGATTCAATAAGCAAAACCTTTCACTCAACTTTTAACAACGCACTGTTGGCAATGACACCGTAAAAGTCGTTCCTTTATTGGGCACACTTTCTACGATAATTTTGCCGCGATGCGCTTCAGTTATGCGTTTACATATTGCCAGTCCAAAACCCGTAATTATCAGGGTCTATTCCATTCTTCCTTAGTTTCTCTGTGATCTCAGGCTCTAGTGCTGTGGATACTAAAGGGATTTCACTATCGTGCTTGTTTTGGAGTTTTCCCACTTCTTCCTTGAAATCTTCAAACATGTTTGCCGTCCCGGGATAGATTGAATTAACTTTGGCTCACTGAGGGAGACAACAAAACAAAGAGTTAACTCTCAAGACACCACAAAACAAGATAACAATTGCTATGTTGTACCAGCAAGCAGATAAAATTTGTGCAATATAATCATTCCAGCCAGTTATTAGTTGAGAAATGACAAAATGAAAAGAAACAATGGCTACCGAGAATAGGAAAACCTAAAAAATGGCAAATCGCAAAATTTAATTTAGACGTTATGTTAAGTGTAGGTGAAGTGAGATGCGCGCCCCAGGCGTGTGCTCACTGTGGTTAGACAACGTGACATTATAACTTGACTATCTAAACTCTACAAACATGGTTTATTTCTGAAAACAAACTATCCTTGCCTTAAAAAACTAGGCTATCTTTTCGAAACACAGCCGCCAAAGCGAGTCAACTTCATTTCAAAACTAACCGTCGAGACTAAAAGATAGGAAGGGAGGTGAAAAGATTATGCAGAAAATCGCGTTATCGAAAGGGGTTTTGGCCGTCTTGTTGATAATCTCCATCGGAGCTACAGCGCTTGTCTCAGCAGGAGTTACCATGCAGTTGGTGGCTGTACCAGTGGAAGAAGTTAGACCCCAAGGAGATACAGGAGCCGCGGGTCCGCAGGGACCTCAAGGCGAAACAGGTGCAACGGGACCAGCTGGACCTGCGGGAGCAAGAGGCGCAACAGGACCGGCAGGACCCCAAGGACCGTCAGGAACGACTGTCTATTGGGACAGCTCTCAATTATCTTCGTACACCCTTTCAACATCTCCGGTAGGCGTTCGTGCGATTGCTTTCATAGCACCAACAAATGGTTATGTTCTTCTTAACAGCTATCGCCAATATACAAACCCATGGTAGAGTAGTGGCAGAATTGGAGCTTGCATCACCCGCTTTCATTAACCATAATGCCTGTGGACAATAGTTGGAAACAACAGATACAACTAATTGACCTATAAGCGTGCAAGTAGTAGTTCCCGTAACTAAAGGCAACCTCTACACTTTCTACATCTTTGCATCTATAATCAGCGGATCAGGCGCCGCTATGATTGATGACCAATATTTGACGGGAGTTTTGTACGCAACATAGCTCTATTACTTACTTTCTTTTTTTTGTTGACAGAGCAAACAAGAAAAAAGAAAATCGCAAAAACACGAAAATTCTCTTGTCGGTATCGACAGCCTAGAACTAGACCACTGCAAACGCTCTAAATATAAACGAAAAAATAAAAATGTTATTAGAAAAGAAGCGGATGCTGCTTTTCTTCTTCCGAAAATACTTGTTTTATTTCTCTGAAGGATTTCAAGACCTGCATGCCTCGTGGTGTGATGCCGTAAACTGTTCTTTCTTTTCTTAGCATTTTTTCTTCGACTAAACTGTTATTTATTAGGAACTCTAATTGTTCCTTTAAAACGCTGCAGTTAATGTTTGATTTGTACATTATATGTGTTAGTTTTAGGTTTCCCTTAAGCGCCAATGTGTTCAGGATATCAATGTAAATCTCAAGTTTAGAGCGTCTCATTGTGAAACTAGCACTCCCGCATCTACGTAATATTGTAAGTTAAGTTGCGATTCCTTTACAACTTTAACTCTGTTTTGGAATGCTGTAACAAGATCATCCAAAAGAATTTCTTGCATTTCGGCTGGAAGTGTTTTGATATCGGCGTTTAAAGCTTCAGCCATTTTGCACTTAAGTGCCTTTCTGTTCGCAATCTTTGTTTTTCTCATATACTTCCTCTCACTTCTCAGCACCAAGTATTAATGAGAATATATAAGACGCTTATGAATTCAAAATCTATATTCTAACTAGTAATAAGCAGTTTTTACCATATTTCAAAGATAATTACAATGCATTTAAATTCAATATGGAATTGTCCTTGTGAACTTCGCAGATAAACCGTGGAATTATTAATTTTTCTTGTTGAATCCGAATTTTGATTATTATTGTATAGAATGCCTAATTGTACGTTCGTAGGAAACCTCGAGCGTGTTGGTGTTATTTCGGGATTCGACATATTGCTGAACCATTAGAAAGCCTTATGTGCTTTTCTAGAATAGTTGTTTGTACTACCATACTGAGACATGGAAATTTGGGAAAGGAAGGCATGTGACAGTCACTAATCGTTCAGCAGATACCTCAGCCAACAACATCCTTGACAGCAAACTTGAGGCTAAGAAAAAGCTGATTGAGGAACTTAAAGGTCAGTGGAAGCTTTTGTGGAGTGAACGCTTTGACGATAGGGTAAGAGCTGAAGGGGTTTCATCAAATGATTACGCAATTTTAGATGTTGAAAAAGGAACAGTTATTCATGCAACCAAAGATTTCAAGATCCTAACCCTAAAGCAGATACTCGAAAAACACCTAGTTGAAAACCCGGAACGATACATTCAACCTAACGTAAATGTTGGCGGTTGGAATAAATTCATAAAAACAGAAATAAACGCTAAAGCCAAGAAAGATACCCGTGCTGCTTTGGGCATCGCTGATAAGTGTCCTTCTAAAAAAAGTCAGCAAACCAAAAAAAATGGCCGCGGTTGGCTCCATGCAAAGTAGTTACTTTATTTTTGCTTAAACCTAGATAGGTCTAGGTGCGCGCCAACTTCCTTAAGGAAGAATGATGACGGCACAAAAAGAGCAGATGTTGGCTTGTTGTCTCACACAACAGCTACAACAAACATTGAATTTGAATATTATTAAAAAAGCGCTTGCCACCTATGTAAATTCCCGTTTGTAACCGCAAGTTAATTAAAAAGAAAAAAAGAATAGATGGTCAGGTTTTAGCTTTTTTCTTCTTTTGTTTCGGTAGTAATTTCTTCTATGGGTTTTGGTGGGGGAGTGGTTGCCATTGTGTATCCTATCCAGGCGCCGATTCCCAGAATAGCTATGAATGCTACGGCTACTGGAGTGGCTATTGTCCAGAAATGAACATTAGCTGCGGACCCTAGGTTAATCAACGAAGAAATGTAAGGGTCATATAAAAAGAGCAAACCGATATAGCCCAACGCAACTATCACGCAAACTACTAAGATAATACCGCCTATTGCTTGGTCTTTGGTCATTGGTTTTCACCACCTAAGAATGAGTTTTGTTCAGGGTAAATTGTTAATTTAAGGGGTATATTAACCATATTCCTGTTTTTGCATTCTTGAAAGAGTCAATCCTAAATTGGTTAAAACCGATCCGCTGATGCAAACTGTGGCGAGCGAGTAAGAGTGACTTTAATAGTTGCTTTTGTTATTTGGATTAGAAAAGAGGTTTTTTGAACGTTTGCGATTGGTCACTTTGTCCTTGGATACCTGTTTGGGAAAGGCTCCTCAAAGCTTGCCCACGTCAAAGTGAACCTGCCGCTTCTGTTGGCAGCTTCCGTACTTCCAGACCTTGATTTGCTACTGCGGTTCCTTATGCACAGAGGACCCACACACTCAATATTAACCATAACAGTTTTAATGATCCCATTCTTTTTTGTTTACCGCAAACATGTCATCCCCTATTTTGCAGCCCTACTCACCCACATACTAATAGGAGATTTCTTTACAGGAGGAATTCAGCTTTTCTGGCCACTGTCTCACAGCACGTTTGGAGCGTTAAATCTTGAGGTAACCAGCTTACCAGTTGCGATAACGGAGCTTGCGCTTTTCCTCCTAGCCGTGCCAATCATGTACAAGCTGGGCGATTTGAAAACTCTGTTAAATCCTCACAACAAGAACTGGGCGCTAATGATTCCGTTAGGCGCAATTCTGGGACCTTTGCTTTCGCTTGGTCGAGGTCAAGAAAATGCTCTTCCAACCCTTCTCATAGTTCCAAGCCTAATCTTCGTATGCTTATTTGCATATTCCCTGTTTGTTTGGATTAGAGATAGATATTTTCAACATGGAGATATTTTTGATGGGAAATAGTATTTGAAAGATGCAATTGTTGTTTTGCAAAAATTGTGTTGCAGCAGCATCTTTTCTCCGAGTCTGGGTTTAAGTTGATTGTTGTTGCAACCGGTCTGCAGAATGCAGTTGCAATAACAACAACAACTTCTCTTCAAAGTAGTTCGATGAAGAAACCACAGTTCAGAGTTTCCCACTAAGTGCAAATCAAAATAGAAAAATTTTTCGTTTTTTTTAGCCGACCCGGGAATGACACCGTGAGAAAAAATAGGAGTAAATGTGCTCATATCGAGGGTTTAGTTTCTGGTTTTTCTTTTTTTGGCAAAATTAACGAAGTTAAAATGCTTTAAATGTGGAATACTAAGGTTGTATTGGTTGGGCTGGATCGATGACTTCCAATTCTAGTTTGTTTGCCACCAGCTTGAAAATGTCATCGTGAGAAACAATTTTCTTTATGTTTTGCAACTTCATGAACGAAATAATAGTTGCATCTCTTCCCCCTAAACCTTCAGTGTATGAATGCGCCAGCAGTGTTTCTATTGTCTGAACTTAGGAACCCTCAACCCAGGCGACGCCGGCTCCTCACTAACACTAACATGGAACCCAATAGAGAAACAAAAGAAAGAAATAAAAGCTAAAGTAATACGCAAACACAAAAAATAAGCTGAAAATCTTCGCAATGCGCGAATTTGAAATGATAATAGCATTCGCGACTTTGGGTTTAGGAAATGTTTTAGGCGAAGATTTCTTGTCTGGGGGGCAATACGACTAAAGGTGGTTCTTTCTGTATTAAGTTTTTTTGTCTCGATCGGCTTTTGGTCGGAGTTTAAAAATAGTAGGGTCCATCCGATAAGCCAGATAAGAATTAGTAAGGGCATCGTCAGAAACAACTGCTGCTTTGTTTCGTCGAGGCATCAAATTGTCTTAAGTTATACGTTGCTTATAATATTTCTTAATATTCCGGTGTTATTACTTTAATATGCTTTTATGTCAGTAAGTTGAGGGTATGGGATGCTTAAGTATGCTTTATAAAAGTAACACGCTAAAAATCTTTTGAAGAAAAATCATAGACAACTTTATTTCGTATCAAGATCTGTGAAATTTGAAATTCTTTTTTTGCTTTACAGCGGACACTTTTTCCATTGAGAATCGTTTATGGTCTCAAGAAGATATGGATGTAAACCTTTAGGTAGTTTTTTGAAAAGCTTGTATTCTGAGTGCTCGCTGTCAAGCGTTATTTTGCTGTCTCTGCATTGGCATAGATATACGATGGTTATGTCGTGTCGCTCGGGAAAAACCCTTGAATATGCTTTGATAAATCGATAAGTCTCAATTTCAAGCCCAGTTTCTTCTTTGACTTCCCGATGCAACGTTTCCTCAAATGACTCTCCCCTGCGTATTCTTCCACCCGCAAACCACCATTGCCCAGCAGCGGGATTATTTTTTCTTTTCAAGAAAAGTAAAGAGCCATTTATCTCTATAACTGCTTCTACAGAAGGAATTGGCATTTGCTTCATAATTTGATCAAAAAGAGCCGAAAGAATAAAACCTGATCCATCCTTCTTAAAACCCATTTAATGAAACACCCTCACAAATATCAATCCTACAATGCCAAAATCAAATCTGTTAGAATGACATGACGCCTTTTAAAAAAATCGAAAGAAAATCCCTCATTTTAAGACTTAAGCATATTTTGCCCGTACCATTCAATGGTCTTTTGCAAACCTTCGACAAAACTTGTTTTCGCTTCGAAACCGAATTCACGTTTTGCTCTGCTGGTATCTAAGCTTCTTCTCGGTTGACCATCAGGTTTTGTAGTGTTCCAGATTATTTGACCATCAAAATTCGTAAGTTGTGCAATTATGGTCACGAGATCCTTTATTGTAATTTCTTTGCCCGTTCCCAAGTTAACTGGCTCTGCCTTGTTGTATTTTTCAGTTGCCAATATTATAGCCTCTGCAGCGTCCTCAACGTATAAGAACTCTCTTGAGGCTCGACCCGTTCCCCATACCTCCACTTCTTTTTCGCCCCTTTCAGTCGCCTCCACAAACTTCCTAATCAACGCGGGGATAACATGGGATGATTCCAAATCAAAATTGTCTTTTGGACCATATAGATTGACTGGAAGCAAGTAAATAACGTTCATACCATATTGTTGCCTATAAGCCTGAGCCATAACCAGCAAAGACTTCTTGGCGATGCCATAAGGTGCGTTGGTTTCCTCAGGATATCCATTCCACAACTCTTCCTCCCGAAAAGGCGGCGGCGTAAACTTTGGGTAAGCACACACCGTCCCAATCTGGACAAACTTCTCAACCTTTGCCAACCGCGCAGCCTCCATAAGCTGAGCTCCCATTATGATGTTATCGTAAAACAGCGTTCCAGGGTTCTTCTGGTTAAACCCTATACCTCCAACTTTCGCTGCAAGATGAATTATAATGTCGACGTTTTCTACGGCTTTTCTGCAATTATCGTAAACTCTAAGGTCCGTGTCTTTGCTTCTCAATACATTAATCTGATTTTTCGAAACTCCCCTATCCTTAACAAGATTTTCAACTATGTGGGAGCCTAAAAATCCAGCGCCCCCGGTGATGAGAAGCCGCTTATTTTCGAAGGGCTGCATCAATCCACTTTCCACCATCTATTCACAAATTTCTTCTGTAAGACCGCATCGCCTTCACCTATCGGCTTTAAACCTGCCTTGCGCATGTCAGCATCAACCATAATTCTCACCAATTCCTTAAAAGTAATCTTGGGTTTCCAACCGATAGCCTTCATAATTTTTGATGTATCCGCTTGAAGGTCTTCTGTTTCGGTAGGCCTAAAGTACTTCTTATCAATTTCTATATATTTTTCTGAATTCAAGCCAACGTAAGAAAATGCTTCTTCAACAAATTCCTTGACAGAATGTTTCTCCCCTGTTCCAACAACAAAATCATCCGCTTTATCCTGCTGTAGAATTTGCCACATTACTTCCACGTACTCGGGTGCAAAACCCCAGTCCCGTTTTGGCTCCAAATTACCGAGATAAAGCGAACGTTGTTTATTGGCCATTATAGCCGCAATACCCATGGTAATTTTTCGAGTAACAAATATCTCTCCCCTTCTTGGAGATTCATGATTGAATAGAATGCCATTGCAAGCAAACATCCCATAGCCAAGACGATAATTCTTCGCAATCCAATAAGCAAACAGCTTAGCCGTCGCATAAGGACTCGTAGGACTAAAACACGACGCCTCATTCTGAGGTGCCGATGTCCGCCCAAACATCTCACTGCTGGAAGCTTGATAAAACTTCGCATGAATCCCACTTCTTCTAATAGACTCCAAAATCCTAACAGTACCCAAACCCGTCACGTTTCCAGTGTATTCAGGCATATTAAAACTAACTTTCACATGACTCTGAGCGCCTAAATGATAAATCTCATCAGGCTTAATATTATACAAAATGTTGGAAGTTTGTTCTGAATCAGAAAGGTCCCCGTAGTGAAGAAAAAGCCTTGCTCCAGATTCATGGGGATCTGAGTAAACATGATCTATTCTTCCAGTGTTGAAAGTGCTTGCTCGTCGAATTATTCCATGCACTTTATAGCCCTTAGAGAGAAGAAATTCCGTTAAGTAAGAACCGTCTTGCCCTGTTATTCCAGTAATAAATGCTTTTTTCAATTTCTGCACCCGTGCTATCCTTGGGAATCATGTACATTTATCTTAAGAAGAGAATATTAATAGTTCGGAAAAAAATACCAGGCAAGACGGCACAACTACTTTTATCATTCTTTATTATTTTTTTTTGACAAAATTGGAAACAACAAAATTAATTGACTTGCACTTATTTTCATATCCACTTGGTTTTGGTTTCTTTGATTTGTTTAATGTGTTTGTCATCGGTAAGGACAAAGTTGGCTGATAATTTGATGGAGGTGGCGGCTATGATGGCGTCTGCTGTGGGCAAGTCTGCATATCTGCATCTTAATCGGGCGGCTTCAATAGCTATGGCTGAGTCTAAGTCGGTTATCGTTAAATTTGAGTTCATAATGATGTTTATTCTGATGTTGGCAACGTCTATTCCGAGGGTTTGCATTTCAAACTTGTATAATTCATGAATTACTATGGAGGGTATGATGCCCAGGTTGGGTTCTTTTTGAAGAGTTTCAAGTGTTGTTTTGGTCCACTTTTTTGTTTCTTCATCAAGGGCAAGAAAATGTGTGATTAAAAACCGGGTGTCTATTATGGCTTGCATGTTAGTATCTGTCTTGGGTGCGCATTTTGTCGATGATTTCAAAGGCTTTTTCTATAGTGATTTTTTCTGCGTCAACGCCTGCTAGGTCCTCGATTTTTGGAATAACCTTGAAAACTATGCCTGAAGGGGAATCTTCGACCGTTAATTTCATGCCCTCTACTATTTTGTATTGACGTCTTAATTCAACTGGGATGGTGACTTGACCTTTGCGGGTAACTAGAGCATCCATAGTACAACCTCGGATTCAAGTACAACCTTGATTAGAAGTACTACTTAAGTATTTCGAGTTTGTATTTATTATCTATAAACTCGCAACTGCAACATGTTTTTTAAAGAATTATGCTTGTGGAATACTATGGTTGTATTGGTTGGGCTGGATCGATGACTTCCAATTCTAGTTTGTTTGCCACCAGCTTGAAAATATCATCGTGAGAAACAATTTTCTTTATGTTTTGCAACTTCATGAATGAAATTATAGTTGCATCTCTTCCCCCTAAACCTTCAGTGTATGCGTGCGCCAGCAGTGTTTCTATTGTCTGGTTTAATGCTTGCCGATTAAAGTCTGCGATATCAATGTTGGCTAGGTTAATGAAGGTCTCTATTTTCTTGCGTGCGATTTTTTCTGTGAAATGCCTGACAAGGTAATGCGCCACTTCTATGACGATGACAGTGTTGCAGGCTATTTCCTCGGATTTTATGATTTCCCGCATTACATCTCGAACAGACATATATTCAGGAAGGCGCTGGTCAAAATAATAGCACCAAATGTTAGAATCCACGAACAGCATTTTGCTCACTTTTATTTTTCTGTCGGTTCCCACATTTTTTTTAGTTTCAACGGATCCATGTCAGGAACGCCTTCCTTGATACAGCCTTCCATTTCTTTAATGAACTCTTCAGGTGAAATCGGAGGCATAATAACTATGTTTTCTTTTTCTATTTTTAAGCGAGCTTTTCCTCCAACGTGTAATCCGACTTTATCTCGGATAGCTTTGGGGATTTGTACACGCCCTTTGTTGTCGACGGTTACTTCATCAACGGTCACTTTTTCCCACCAAATAAAGTCCCACAGTGGGAAATATAAACTTTACCAAGATTTAACGACCGCCCACCCAAAAACCGCAGATACCAAATATAATTCTAATTATTAGAAAAATCTGATCTCCGGTAGCAAAAAAATTTGCAATACGCAAAAGCCTGTTGCGCCTGCAGTGGTTTAGGTAGCTGACAAAATCGCATTTGTAATTTGAATGTTTCGATACTTATGTTACCGATATAAAAAGTGCTAACAGAAGTTCGAGCAGCAGTCTAAGAAGAGTGGCCGCGGTTGGCTCCACGCAAACTAATACAAGCGTCCATTCAATGCATTAGACAATCAGTGTTTATCTTTGATTGTTGTTGCAACCGCTCTGCAAAATGGAGTAGCAACAACAACTTCTCCTCAAGTTTTTCGTTGAAGAAACACATTTCTAAGGTTCCAATGAATAGCAAATCAAAATTTGTTTGATAGAAGAAAAACGGTTTTTTTTCCTGTGTGTAGGGAAGGGAGTTTGTTTTGGGTTGCTTTTTTGATTTAGGCTTTGAGATAAGTTTTGGTTGCGTCAGTATCAGTCTGTGTAAGGTTGGGAAGATAGATTGTTCTTCTAACCAAGTCTTTGAGACGCCACCTTAAAGCTCCGCTTGGGCATTGCCTATTTTCCTTGTTGAAAACAGAAGTTTGTAAATTGCAAACATACATTATCGCAAATACGATAGTGGTGCTAATGGGCTCACAAGCGATATTAGGGAAAAGCCTTCTAAAGGCTAATCAGATGAAATATGGTTAAAGAAAAATGCAGTAACAGTAGGTACATACATACGTCCCAACGAAAAAGAGTAAACGCTCCCTGAACGGCGCCGTAGAGGTTTTTGTTTTGCGTTCGCAGGATCATTTTTTGCCTTTGCTTTTGAACCCAAAGTTGCGTTTAGCCCTAATCAAGCTTCAAGCTAACATGGAGCTTGGTCAATCTTACGCTGGGCTCTATGCGTTAAATGAGGGTTTACATGCCTTGAAATATCTTGGAGATGATGACTATGAGGCTTTCAAGAAACGCTACAGTGATAAGCTTGTGGACGATGAGGCTGCTGAGAAAACTTTGGAAATGGATCAGCAAGCGCGAAGAGAAATCGAGAGCAAGACAAATTACTTCAGAGAAATCCTGTCCCAATGGGATGTTCACACAAACCCTGAATGGCGAAAGCTTCAATTCAAAAAAGCCAAAGAGTACGCCAACCGAATACCATACGCAAAGTTGATTTTAGATATGGAGAGAAACCAATGAAAACTGAAGCCTTGGATGTCTTCTTAGAAGAAGTTGAACAAAACGTGTGCAATTTTGTTTATGAGGGTTTGCGTTTTGGGTTGCTTTTCGCTTTTGGGCTTTGCGGCGTTTTCTGGTTGCGTCTGTGTGCGTCGCTGTACGGTCAGGTAAGGTTGGTTTTGGAGGTGCGTTTTTCTGCCCTTAACTGAGAAAGTTCAATTCACAACCCGATTGCAGCGGGGCGGTCGCCTGCAAGTTAACAAGTACGTTAGATGGCGCTTTAAGCTTGAATCCAACCAGTACCTATCAGTTCATGTAGTTGTTCCATCTATCTCCATGATGTCAGAAAGTTTTCTATGTAGAATGACCAAAGATGGAAGAATATCAATTCCCCAACTCACAATGGCAATCCTAGCAAGTCGCAGAGGTAACATAGATGGCTACCCCGTAGATGTCACATTAGAACCCTTCTAACTACCAAGCGCCAGCCTCCACTTTACCCGAAGCCTTAGCCAAAATACGAATTCGTAAGAGAAGGTGCTGTGAACCGCAACCTCGACAGGTACACCTGCATATTACATAATCTTATTAGCTGAATCCAATTACGAAGGAATATGAGAAACAAGAAAAAAATAACTACATTGTTTCTATCGCCATTTTGCTTTGTTATATTTCTGGTAGGTTGGATCTTTGTCTGTTTTGGTTCAAACAAGTTTAGAAGCGGAGCAAAATCTAAACTCAGACAAAACCTTGGATATGAAATCCAATTTGGCGTATTACCCCCGCAAGAGCAAAATGTCGTATTGAACAGGATTTCTTCAAGTTAAGCAGCACTCCGTTTGAAAATAAGAGGAGTGCCTAGTCGTTTCTATACACTTTATTGTTCTTCATGTACAACGCATATGCCACTCACTTTGCAACTTAAGACTCAAAACTGCAAAACCTAACATCACTTTTAGCTATGTTTATATAAAAATTCAAGTACACAGGCATATCTGCAATTACAGGTCATCATTGTAAAACCATAACTGAGCCCTTGACCTTAGTTTACCAGCGGCTGAGGATAGTATAGATGGTTAGAAGAGAAGTATGGTTTTGCGCAACGCTCATTATTGTTGGAACTTTAGACTGGCTAACCACGTTAGTTGGAGTTGCGTTTTTTGGAGCAAACGAAACCAACCCCCTAATCGCCGGATTAACCCGATCAAACATGCTCTTGTTTAGCGTTGTAAAACTTTCAGCAATCACTGTAACAGGATTGCTATTTTACAAAGCTGAAACTAAAACAAAAATTGCGTGCCAGATTTCACCCTTCACGAAAAAATTCGTAAACTCAGGATACGCCGTATGCCTATTCACCCTCTCGTTTTTAGTCTTAAACAACTTTTCGGCTATCATTCGAGTAGCGTAAAAGTTTAAGTCAAAAAATGAGAAGGGATAAAATTGGGAGGAATCTTTATTTTAATTTGGGTTTGTGCCACTGATGTTAATTTGGACGCTAAAGCTTGTGAGGTCTGTTATGTTTGAGGCCATCGTCAAAGTTTAAGATTGCACCGACTGATCGCCCTGGATTGAGTTTTGTGCCTTCTTGGTTTCATGTTACGGTTATTGGGCCGTTTGCTCCATTGGACCAATTGCTGGTGGTCATGTTTAGGATTAATGAGAGGCTGCTGCTTGTGTTTTTAATTAAGAAGTAAGAAGTTTTATATATCGATCAAGTGTTTGTTAAACCTAAGTGATTTTTAATGTCTGTAGTAACTGTTTCCTCAAAATTTCAAGTTGTTATTCCAGCGAAAGTCAGGGAAAAAATGAATCTAAAGCCCGGGCAGAAAGTCATCGTTGTTGAGAAGGATGGTGTTGTTCACATGATTCCCGAGAAACCCATCAATGAAATGAGAGGATTTGTTAAAGGAGTCAAGGCAGAAAATCTCAGAGAAGAAGCGGATCGGCTTTGATTCTAATTGATTCGTGTGGCTGGATTGAGTATTTCGGAGAAGGTCCACTCGCGGACCATTACGCTGGGATCATCGAGAAGACAGACAAGAATGAGATAGTGACTCCGACAATCGTTTTGTATGAAGTTTACAAAAAGATAAAGTGCACCAGAGGTGAAGAGAAAGCTCTTGAGGCTTACGCTCAGCTCTCATTAACCCGCGTCATTGATCTGACGGGCTCTTTGTCAATAAAAGCCGCAGACTTAAGTATCAAAAATGAAATTGCGATGGCTGACGCAATCGTTGCCGCAACTGCAAGCGATTGTGGAGCTCAGATCATAACCAGTGACCAACATTTCATGAAGATCGATAATGCAAAATTCATCAGCAAATAAATGTTACATATCTGTGAAGCGAACCAGAAATCAAAAGAGATTCCCCACCCCTTAGAGATCGCTGAGTTCTGAAGCTTGGATGAAATGGGCGAAGAAACAATATAGATGTCAAGGTGATTTTTTCGTGTTTCGAATAACTCCTTTTTGAAAAAGAATTTTATTACTTGAGAAATTTGGAAATGATGGGCAGGGACATGACATTGTGATTTTCAGGTAAGAGGCCTCTCCCCGCAGCGCTGTTTTATCTTCGCTGTTTACCAATGACTTGTCTTTTGATCCCCGCAGATTTTGGCTTTTGTTTTTTCGAAGCGTATTTGTGTACTTCGTGTGGGCTGTAGTGTTTATTCTAACTTAATGTTTATTAATACTTAAGACTTGTGACATTAGTTGAGGGACAAAACACTGAAAATTCAAAAAATACCAACCACGGCAGTAATCGCACTAACAATAACTGCACTCGCCCTAACACTGACAACCGCAGCAATTCTTAGCAGCAGCCAAAACGTTCCTTTAAGCGGAACAATAAATGCAGTCAACATAGGCGTGTACTCCGACAGCGCATGCACACAAGCCGCCACAGCCCTAAACGTAGGAACCCTCAACCCAGGCGGCACCGCCACACAAACAGTATACATCAAAAACACCGGCAACATCCCCGAAACACTAACAATGACCACAAACAATTGGAACCCAACCAACGCCTCTTCATCACTCACATTAACATGGAACCGCCAAAACACAGTCCTAAACGCAGGAGCATCAATCCAAGCAACCCTAACGCTAACAGCAGCATCAAACACCGGCAGCCTCACAACCTTCAACTGCAACGTAACACTCACAGGCACACAATAAACAACTTCACATAGAGTGTTTGTAGACCATTAACGAATGGTCTCCATACTAATTTTTTTTTGGTTTTCAATCATTTGGTGTTTGACAAAAGGATGAAGCTAATTTATGGGATAGACGAATTAGGATTTCAAATATTATTTGTTTTAAGAGCGAGTGCGTGGTCAACACTAAGTACTCGCCAACTCCTGATTAGAGAGAATTAAGATGGTACAACTTGTCCTAAGCTATTGGGAAAAAATTTGAAATATAAACAATATGAATTTACGAGGTACTATTTAGATTCAATTGAAGACTAACGTAACGATTGTTAAATTCAACTGATCCCGTTTGCTCATTGAAGAGCCACAATTCAACAAATAGGTTATACGAGAATTTGCTGCTGTTCGAATTCCACACCGCGGACTTTTCCACGTTTAGGACCTTGTCGTTTATTTGAAGGGTATTGATTTGTGAAGTGGTTTTGGAGATTGTGGCATCTGTGACTTCAAAGCTCAAAAGCCATTGCCAAACAGCGTTGTCTTTGATGGAAATTCGGTATTCGTAGAGCGGTTGGAGGGGGCTTGGGGTTCCAGGAGTTTTGTTGGGTAATTCGTCGGTGACATTGGCGAGTTTCACATAGAAGATGTAATAGGCTGAAGAGCCCAAATGATTCCCAATGTTCACGTAGACGGAATAGTTCTGGCCAATGGCAATATTGGATGGGTAATTTGAAGCCATCTGTTCCGGACCCAACAAATAAAGCTCAGAAAACACCTCCCTGCCAGGAGAAGGAATAACCCCGGCGATGGCGGGAGATGCAATAAGCAAAACACCAATCAAACCCACAGCAGCAAAAATGAGTTTGTAATCTTCAAGCTTCATTCGTTAAGCAACTCCGGCTTTGCTTGAGATAAATTTTTGATATAGCGTCGTCTAAAAAGCCGCCAAACTACAAACAAAACTAATACAAAAATGACTGAGCCGATTATTGTGAATGCAATGGAGGCATAAGAGGCGTTTTGTACGTTAGCGATAGCAGTTTGTTTAGCATTTTGTGCATCGATTGTAACATGCGATGCAATTGGCAAAACGCTGTCTGCTTGGATTCCGGCTTGAATTAGATATCCGGCTCGGTAAGAATTTTCTGCACGAGCCAAAACAATATCAGCATAGTTTAACTGAGAGAGAATATCTGTGACGTTTGCGCCTGCTTTTTCAGCATCCAGAACTGCGCTGAAAGCCTGTTCAACTCCGATCTCGGCCGTCCGTAGTTTTGAGGAAGTTTGATCGATTTGGGCAGCCACTGGGCTTATGCTTAAAAGGCACAGGCTGAGCAAAAGTATGGCAAGCAAAGCCGTGTTTAACAACTTGAAGGGGGCATTCATTCCAATTTTATCCAAACTTATTATTCGTCCTTTTTGGAGAGATTATTTCTCTTTCTTCAGGCTATTAAGCTGATATATAGGAAATCGTAATATCCAATATTAATAATGCTATTAAACTTTAAAATAAAATTAAGTGAGATAATACAGAGAATATAAAAACAGGCGGAACAAACCAACATGTTAAATGATTGCACATTTTGCATAATCAACTTTAGTGATTCGCCAACCTCACAGATTATTCGAGAATAATGATGTTAGGGCTTTTAGGTAATATTTGTTCCAGAAAAAATCTGTTTCTTTTTTTCGGAAACAATATGCTTTTGAAAAGTTACTGAGCATTTTGAGGGGTACTTAATAATTTTTTTGTTCATTTCAGTTGTGCCAATTTAATTGTGAATTTTTTAAATGCGACAATTTATTTGTTGAGAATTAGTTGCTTTAATTTCATTGTTGTTTTAAGACAAAATATAATATAAGGTTAGACAACAGTCGGGCAATCTTATGGACATTTATTGTCTTGAGAAAATGGTTGGGTGTATAGATTGACGATTATTTTTGATGTCGAGGAGCTTTATTTTTTTAAGCGGACCCATCCAAGTTGGGTTCTCTTACTGGGCGATAAATCAAAAAAATTTCAACTGCCAAAAAATCCCAAGCTCCGCTGAAGAGAAAAAACTTCATGTTGAAAAACCTGTGGTATCTGTGGTAGCTGTGGTAGAAAACAAAAAAACCGAAAAGACAGAGGCACAGGAAGTTGGTGCGCAAACAAAGACTGCTCTTTTAAATAACAAACCTATCCACTATAACATTTTGCCTCCAAATGAGCCCCACCCATGCGATAGGTATGGATGTTCTCGGGAAGTCAAATACCACCTTGGCACCATCTACTACTGTGATGATAAAGCAATGAGTCATTTTAGAGAAATCGCAAACAAATGCCATCAAGAAGGGTTCATGTTAATTGAGGATTTGGTGCAGCTTGACACTTAAGTTTCTGTTCTGGAGTGTATTGTCTGCTAGAAGAAGAACAGTTGTTTTTGCACTTTACAGTGGCGTCTGTTTTAAGTTGGTTTTGTTGAACAGGCTTTGCAGAGGTTTTTGGTTGCGTCTGCATACGTCACGTACCGTCTGGTTAAGGCAAAAACAGAGGATGTTTTAGTGGCTGTTTAAATTGCGATAAGCATTGTCAAGTTTAGGTACTCGTCAACTCCAACATCCTGGAGAATGATGACGGCACAACTACTTTCTAATGAGTCATCATTTTATGAAAAAATTGTGGATCAAAAAAAATTGGACTTGTGGTTGAACATTTAAACTATCTTTATGTTTACGTCATCTATGTAAGCGAATTTTTGGTCACGTGTCAACAAAGTTTCATCATTGGCAAGTGAAATTCCTGCTATAAGCAAATCGTTTTCGTTGATCATCTTTCCAGTTTTGCTAAGCTTCTCAAAAAGTAAAGCCGCCTTTCTGGCGGAGGCTCTGTCGAAAGGACAAACTATTATCGCCGACAAAAATTTTTCTGCGACCTGCCTTTTTAGTTCAGTCTTATGCTTGAGTAATTCATACTCTGTTATGGTTGTTGTTTTGATTTCTTCTTTCTCAGCTAGTTCCTTTATTATGGAAACAATCTTTTCATCGCCCGCTAAAAAATCTATTATAACACTTGTATCGATGAAAGTCATATACTCACGTCAATGCTCTTCCGTTATTAGCCTCTCTTTCAGCTGTTATTTTAGATTTCAATAGCGCAAGCTTCTGCTTGTCGCCTTTCATGACTCCTGCAAAGCTCATGATATCCACTTGTTCTTCTTTCGAGCATAGATTCTCCTTTATTACCTGCGAAAAGCTCTTTTTGCCTTTCCTTTTTGATAGAAGCTCATAAACTTCATTTGAAACTGAAATCTGTCTTGACATCTTAAGCCATCCTATATACATAATGTATACATATCATTTATTTAAATTGCTTTGACGGAAAGGGCAAACAGTCTCCCCAAACTCCTTTGCACAGTGCAGCGTCGGGTTTGTTCTTGGTTGGTTTTTGTTGAACAGGTTTTGGAGTTCTTTTTGGTTGCGTCTTCGCATGTCAAGTTCAGTCTCGCAAAGACTGATAGTGAGACATATTAAGTAGCAAAACTGAAAGGTAAATACATCAAACAGTAATTGCATTTGTTTTGTTGATTTTTTCGAGACGAAAGAGATAGTTTAGATAGTGTTGTATACTTTGATTTCTTCTACGTGCGCTGCCGTATTTGCCGTATTTCCAGTTACAGTTATTCTAACGTATCTAGCCCACACTGGAGAAAAAGTATCTGTCACAACTCCCACACCTGTCTTTGCAGGAACAACAGTAATATCACCAGTACCCCAAGATAAACCATCAGCAGATGCCTCAATGTAGTAGGTGTAAGTCCTAGTGCTTCCGTCATAGAAGTGAGTAACAACTTGATTGATGATGGTTCCAAAGCCTAAGTCTATTTGTAGCCATTGAGGAAGACCTAAAACTGCAGCTGTACCCCAATAATTCGAGGTTGACTCTACACCGTCAATTGCGTTTAGCGGCCCATAAGTTTCGCCGTTAAAGCTCGAAGCTGATGCAGTAACCGCGGGGATTTGTGATCCAGGTTGAGGTGTTGGAGATGGTGAATTCGTATCAGCGGATTGGAAGACTTTGATTTCTTCAACATGAGCAGCTGTATTCGCAGTATTTCCCGTAAGAGTTATCCTAATATACCTAGCAGCAACCTGAGCAAATAAATCAGTGATTATTCCACTGCCTGTCTTTGCGGGAACAACAGTACTCCAAGAAGAACCATCTGCAGATGCCTCGATATAGTAGGTGTAAGTTCTGGCGTCTCCATCATAGAAGTGAGTAACAACTTGGGTGATGCTGGTTACAAAACCTAAGTCTATTTTAAGCCATTGAGGAAGACCAAGAACTGCAGCTGTACCCCAATAATTCGAGGTTGACTCTATGCCATCAATTGCGTAAAGTGGCTCATGAATGCCATTGTAGCTTGAAGCTGATGCAGCAATAGCTGGAATTTGAAGACCAGACAGTGGTGTTGGAGATGGGGTAGGTGCTGGAGTTGGTGAGGGTGTTGGAGTTGGCGTGGGTGTCCCAGTTGATTGATAAACTTTAATTTCTTCTATGTGCGCTGCTGTATTCGCAGTGTTGCCAGTAACAGTTATCCTAACGAATCTCGCATCTTCTGGAGAAAAAGTATCAGTCACCACTCCCACACCTATCTTTTCAGAAACAACTGGTGTCCACAAAGAACCATCAACAGATACATCAACGTAGTAGGTGTAAGTTCTAGTGCTCCCGTCATAAAAGTGAGTAACAACTTGGCTGATGCTAGCAACAGAGCCTAAGTCTACTCTAAGCCATTGAGGAAGACCAAAAACAGCAGCCGTGCCCCAATAGCTCGACGTCGACTCTATGCCATCAATTGCGTTTAGTGGTCCAAAAGTTTCGCCGTTAAAGCTTGAAGCTGATGCAGTAACCGCGGGAATTTGAGATCCAGGCTGAGGCGTTGGAGATGGTGAAGCCATATCAGCGGATTGGAAGACTCTGATTTCTTCAATATGAGCTGCATTATTCGCCGTGTTACCCGTAACAGTTAATCTAACATACCTCGCCGCAACCTCAGAGAACATATCAGTTACTATTCCGATGCCTATTTTTGTGGGAACGATTGTTGTCCATGATGTACCATCTGCAGATGCCTCGATGTAGTAGGTGTAAGTTCTGGCGTCTCCATCATAGAAGTGAGTAACAACTTGGTTGATGTTGGCTGTAAAGCCTGTGTCTATTTTGAGCCATTGCGGCAGCATGTTGGCTGAAGATGTGCCCCAATAGTTTGATGCTGACTCTATGCCATCAATTGCGAACAGAGGCTCATGTATACCGGTGTAGGTTGAGGCTGTTGCATCAATGGCGGGAATCTGTGGACCGATACCCGTGCTTAATACCGAAACTGTATCGTTGCCGGAATTTGTGACAAAGGCATATGAGTCGGTAAGAGCAACACCAGCAGGATGGTTTCCAACGGCTATCGTCGATATCACAGTGTTCGTAGCTGTACTAATCACCGACACCGAACCGTTGCCGGGGTTTCCCTGTCCTGGTCTTGCCCCATCATTTACATTTACAACGTAGGCGCATGCACCGTTGGGCATAACTCCCACATCAACAGGATAGTTTCCAACGTTTATTCCCGTCGTCACTTTGTTGATAGCCGTATTAATCACTGCCACCGAACCAACACCATATTTCCCGTTAATTGCGACATATGCGTGTGTGCCGTCGGGTGTAACAGCTACACCCAAAGGTTCGTAGCCAACGGTTATTGTCGATGTAACCGTGTTCGTAGCCGTGTTAATCACCGACACAAAACCAACGCCGTATGTATCGCTGCCCAAAGTTGTGACATAGGCATATGCGTTGGTAACTGCCACGTCGTAAGGAGCACTGAAACCGGTTATTGTCGCCATCACCGTATTCGAAGCAGTATTAATCACCGAAACCGAATCATTGTTAAGATTTGTAACGTAGGCGTATGCGCCGTTGGGTGTCACAGCCACACTTATAGGACTTGTTCCAACGGGTATCGTCGATATCACAGTGTTCGTAGCCGTACTAATCACAGAGACCGTGCTGTCGCCCCTGTTTGTAACGTAGGCGTATGCGCCGTTGGGTGCAACGGCTACAGCAAGAGGATGGTTTCCAACGGGTATTGTCGCTGTCACCGTATCCGTAACTGTACTAATCACTGAAACCGTATTGCTGTCGTAATTTGTAACGTAGGCGTATGCGCCGTTGGGCGTTATAGCCACACCCTTTGGATTGCTTCCAACGGTTACCATCGTAGCTTGAACTGGCTGAACCAATAAGGGGAAAGCAAAGAGAGAGAAAAAGATTATAACAAGTATGGAACCAGCTCTAAAAATTTTTGTTTTCTCTCTTGTCATTCTTTCACCTCAGCAATCAAACACTTAACTGACGCTTGCGGTGTGCTAACAATGTAGGTGAAATTATGTGCTTTAAGTTTACTTGCAACTGCATTGATTGATAAAGAATTGAGAAGGATAATTACCATTTGTAGTTTCTTCATGTTTATTCATCTTCATGTTTCCTTCTTTAATTACTTCAACCACCAGCCAAACTATTATCAGATGAATGAACTTAAAGAATTTTTCTATACTTCGATACGAACAAAAATGGTGTCAAGGAGTTAATCAGAAATTTTGCCAGTGAATAAAACTAAATTACCCTAGATTCGAAAATTATATCTGCTCGTAATTCTTATTAGGATATATTGTTGATATATACTTGAGGGTTTACTATTGAGTCAGGGAGAAATAGATGTAATCACTGTAAAAATTCCCAAGGCAATGAAAAAAGAAATGAAGAAAATTGAGTTAAACTGGAGCCAATACATCAGAGAATGCTTGCAGACTAAAATTGACGAACAAAAGAAAAGAGAAGCTTTTGAAAAGCTTGACCAAATAAGAAAACGATCCAAGCCGGTAACTAATGAAGAAATCTTGGGTTGGATTCGAGAAGGTCGGATGTGAAAGGCAGACGCTTAACTGTATCATAGATGCAAGCGTAGTCTTGAAATGGGTTTTGCCCGATGAAATATATCAAAAAAACGCAGACAAACTAAAGCACAACTTTTTAAGCGGCGAAATTCAGCTTTTCGCTCCTTCATTTATTACGCAAGAAACAGCAAACGCACTGTGGATAGCGGTTAAACAAAGAAGAATCCAACAGACTGATGCTCAAGAGGCACTAAAATTTTTGCAGAATACTCAACTAAAGCTCTACGAATTGAATTGGACCGATATTTCCCAGAGCTTAGCAATTGCCTGCAAGATTGATATTGCGATTTATGATGCAGCCTACATATTTCTTTGCGATAAAATAGGTGGAGAATTGATTACAGCAGACAACAAATTGTATGAAAAAGCCAAGGAACACTTCAAAGTGACACATATCAAGGACTATCTAGTCAACTTCTAAGCCAGACTCTTAAATTTGGTTCGCTCTCTCTTCTGATTCTAAAGTTATTGTTTTTCGGCTTCACCTAAGTCAAGCGGATCCAATAAAGCGTTAACAAGTAAGCGGTTTTTGATTTCCTTGACTTCAAGTAGATTAGCCTTCACGGCCTCTTGGAGACTGGTGATTGGGAAACGGACACATCAACCTTTACAATAGTTTTTCTTTGAATGTTTTCCAATGGTTTGATTGTTGCAACTGTTGCTGTGGAAATGGGTTGCAGTAGCAACAGCAGCAGCAACTTTGAGTTTTTGTATTAAAGTGCGTCTTCGTGATCAATGTTGGAAATTAACTAACGCTTTTATTTTTTTTCTTAAAAAAGCTTAAAGTAATGAACGGCCCTTATTCTAAAGTATGAAAAATGTTGAAGTCATCAAGCACACGCTTTTTGGGCACAAAGCAGAGCTGAAAGGGAGGTTTGAAGTTAAGAATATAGGTGTTTTTGGTTCTTACGTGCGTGGTGAGCAGAAGGGTAGCAGCGATGTTGATGTTCTTGTTGAATTTGATGATCCGATTGGGCTTTTTGAGTTTATGAAGTTGGAGAATTACTTGTCGGATTTGCTTGGTGTTAAAGTGGATTTGGTTTCAAAGAAGGCTCTCAAACCCCACATTGGCGAGCGCATCCTTGAGGAAGTCATTATGATATGAAACGCCGCGACCTTAGAGATTACCTGCAAGACATCTTGGATGCAGTGAATGATATCGACATTTCGTCTGCTGAAGGTAAGAAAAGAGGATTTTGAAGTTGCCGTTTAAAAAATGAGATAAGCGTTGTCAAGTTTAGGTACTCGTCAACTCTGTTTAAGGGAGCAACTGTTACTGCCTATGGGATGCTGTTCTAGTTTGGATTGTCTAACTTACTTATATGCATATATATGCGCTTGTGCATATGGTTAATTATGACTAAAGTTGTTTCCCTCTCCAAAAAAGCTTATCAAACCCTAAAAGACCTCAAAAGACCCAACGAATCATTCTCAGATGTAGTTCTAAGAATCTCAAACACCAAACAAAAAAAATCCATGCTCCAATTTGCCGGAATCTGGAACGGCAACGACATAGATGAAATCTATACCCAAATCCAAAACACTCGAGAAAAAACAACCTCCCGCGAGATAAAAATCTAAATGACCATCCTAGACACCGACATAATAGTAGCCTTGCTCAAAGGAACTCCGGGCGCCATTCAAAAGATAACTTCAATTGAAGAAAAAGGCGAAACGATATCCACCACCATAGTAACCGTGTATGAGTTGCTAAAAGGAGCATACCTTTCGCTCATGTGTGAAGAGAATTTAGCTAAAGTCACAGATGCAATCTCGAACATGCAGATCTTTGATTTAACATTTAACGCTTGTGAAGAGGCTGCAAAAATTTACAAAGAACTCAAAAACAAGGGAACTATGGTTGGAGAATTCGACATACTAATCGCAGCCATTACAATGGCAAACCAAGAAGAGCTTGTAACTAGGGATGAACACTTCGAATTACTTATTCCCGAATCAAGACTCCAAAAATGGTAAAAACATAAACTTGCCAAATTTCAACAAAATTAATGCCTTTCTTCACTATGAATTCGCGCAGTGGGCTTAATGGTTTGGCTTGTTTGGATTGGGATTGGGAGTTTTTAGCTTACAGTTGGAGCAGACACTTTGGCGAAAGAGCCAAAACCCACACGGTTCAAACGCCCAACATGGGTTACCGAATGCTCTACGCCACTTCAGAGAAATCGCAAACAAATGCCACCAAGAAGGCTTCACATTAATTGAGGATTTGATACAGCTTGACACCTAAGTTTCCAATCAGGAGTGTATTGTCTGTTAAAAGAAGAACAAGTATTTTTGCACTTTACAGCAAAGCTTGGTTTAAGTTGCTTTCATCGAACAGGCTTAGCAGCTCTTTCTGGTTGCGTCTGCACCCGTCACGTTTCGGCTGCCAAAGGTTGCCAAAGTCTAACAGCGGAGGAGTGTTCTAGTTGCCTTTAACTGAACGCGTCGGCTTCAAAACAAGACTCCAGAAAGGCAATCGAGTGCAGGTTCCAAAATACGTCCGATGGCACTACAAACTAGAACCAACACAAACCTTAGAAGTAACCCTACACGTCCTTGGATGTTGGCGTCCTGCACAGAGCTTTATATCAAGAACAAGCAAAGACGGAAGAATAGTAATACCCAAGCTGTTGATTGAGCTATTCAAAGATGGCAAACCCAACCTCGACAACCATGTAGCAGAAGTATGGCTAAAACCACTCTAACTAACTTGATACGCCAAAGTTCTAAAATCATCCTCTACATATTTTCTAGAATACATCAATTGATTAAAGTAGTAAGGGATAGATGGTGTTCATTGAAATAAGTCCAGATAGGTTTTTGGGAGAACTGGTTGTTTGGCATTAGTTGCTAGGTTATTTTTAGCTGTTAACTTGTGATTTTTGGCGTGTTGGAAGTGGGAAATTTCTTTTGTTTATGTTCAGAGCAATATCTTGTTTTGCGGTTGCGGTAGGAGTGAATGAGAATGACTTGGAAAAAGTCTTGAAGAAAATGCCTTATTTGGCAGATAAGTTCTTATGCGCTGTCGAAGATATTTGTTGCTGGCGATTTCATGGTAGCCCGCAAATTCACAGTTCTTCTTGAATCTGCAGAGGAAGGCGGTTTTGTAGTTAAATGTTTAGAGCTTCCAGTTGCCTCTCAAGGTGAAACAAAGCAAGAAGCCCTCAAAAACGTAAAGGAAGCTATAGAAGGCTACTTAGAAGTTAAAACTAAGCTTTTAGGAAGGAAATTTAAGGGTGAAAAGGCTGAAGTAGTTGTCGAAGCTCCCTCTGCTCTCTTGGCGTGAAGTTGTTAAAGCCCTTGCAAGAGCTGGTTTTCGAGTGGCTCGGCAAAAAGGAAGTCACATAATTCTGGTGAAAGATGATTTAGCTGTGCCTGTTCCAAAACATGACGAGATAAAACGAGGATTACTCATCGAAATTATTTCAGAAGCTGGTTTGGCAAAAGAGGAATTCTTAGAGCTAACAAAATAAAATGAAGATAGCAGAAAATTGCTCTTGACTCCGTCTTTTTGGTAGCGTCTGCATATGTCACGTTCCGTCTGCTAAAGGCAAGAACAGAGGATGTTTTAGTTGCCTTTAAATGAGATAAGCACTGTCAAGTTTAGGTACTCGTCAACTCCAAGTTGTTGGAGAATGATGACGGCACAACCACTTTCTAATTACTTAATTATTTTTTGTCTGATAGAAGAAGATCAGGTGTTTTTGAAGTGTAAGTGAAGACTTGTTTTGAGTTGCATTAAATGAACAGGTTTTAGAAGGTGTCGGACCGACATGGATTTAAAAGGTTAAAGCCATATTGTAACAGGATAAGATGTGAAGAGTATCAAGTATATTAAAAAGAGATTGGAAGAGTTAAAGCCGATTCTTGAAGAAAAATTTCATGTAGAAACTATTGGAGTCTTCGGTTCTTATGTTCGTGGAGAACAGACCAAGAAGAGTGATGTAGACGTTTTAGTAGAGTTCAGAAATGATGCTCATATAGGTCTTTTGAAGTATGTGGAGATGGAGCTTTTTTTGAGCGAACAGATAGGTGTGAAAGTAGATTTAGTGGCTAAAGGCGGTTTGAAACCTACCCTCAAAGACCTCGTGTTAAGCGAAGTTGTTTACGTATGACTAAGCAACTTAGGGTTTATTTTGTTGATATTCTTGAGTCGATTGAAGAAATTGAAGAATTCACCAGAAACCTTACTTTTGAAGAGTTTGCTAAAAATAAGATGGCAGTTCGAGCTGTAACGATGGATTTTGCAATTATAGGTGAGGCCACTAAAAATATTCCAGCAGAGACCAAGAGCATGTATCCTCAAATTCCCTGGAAGCAAATGGCGGCGATAAGAGACAAATTAATTCATGGATACTCTTATATTAAGCTTGAAATATTGTGGGATGCAGTGTGTTTAGATTTAGCTGTTTTAAAGCCTCTAATTAAAGAAGTACTCAATAGCGACTTTAAATGATAATAGTTCACTGGATTATGTTGTGGTACAGGGTAAGTTTAGGTGCTCGTCAACTCCAAGTTGTTGGAGAATGATGACGGCACAACCACTTTCTAATGAGTTATCTTTTTTAGCTTAAATTGCGGATGAAGAAAAATTGATGCTTTGGATAATATCTGTTAGTTTTCTGACAAATTTTAATTGTGCGTTCTTATTCGTGCACCAATGCTGTCTCGTTTATTGAAGACGAACTGTAGACGTAGGCTAATTCACTTGCCGTTCCTGTTGATTGCCTAAACCCGGAAGAGTGTTTTCTGGTTTCTAGGATGCTGCTTGGTGGTTGATTGTTTTTCTTGTGTTTTAAGCATAAATTCGACGATGTTTACATATTGTTAACATATTATTTATATAATTTGTTTACTTATTGCTTACGCATGAGCGATGTAATTGCAGTTAGAGTAACCAAAAAACTCAAAGACGAACTTCAAGAATTAAACTTAGATTACGCCCCAGAAGTCAGAGATTGCCTTGAACGAATGGTAAAAAAAAGGAAACTCAAAGAGTTGATGAGACAAGTTGATAACTCAAGAAACGAGTTGTACAAAAAAACTGGAGTAACAACGCCTTCAGCAGATATCATTAGGGAAGATCGCGAGCATGCCCACTGATATTGTTGTCGATTCATCTGTGATTGCTGCACTAGTCACCCCAGAGCAATACTCTGACTGGGCATCCAAGAAAATAGCAGAATACGATGATTTCCATGCTTTGGACTTGAACTATTACGAAGTAGCCAACGCAATAAAATACAAAACATCAGACAGATTTGATGCAAAGGATACGTTAAAAGCCTTCAATCAAGCAACAGAAATACTAGATCTCTATGCGATACACAACTTTTCTGAAGTCATTAATAACGCATTAACCATAGCAATAGAACTAAACATAACTGTCTATGACGCTGCGTTCCTATCGCTTGCGCAAAAACTAAATGCAAAGTTGCTGACTTTAGATCAAAAACTTGTAAAGAAGATAGAAGATACAAAATACTTTAGGTTAATGGAATACCCGAACAAAAAACCTATTCAGACTTGAAGATGCATTCAAGCTGATAAATTACCAACTGTGAAACCGATAATCAAAAAACCAGCGTAATCAAGGCCTGTCTTGCCTGCTCGCCGAATAAAACTTTTTTTTGTTGTATTAAGCTTTGAGGCAGATGTCAGAAGTTTGTGTCTTTTGTTTTGGAGTGTGTTGAGTACTTGTTAGAAGAAGTAGAACAGGCGTTTTTGCACTTTGTATTGAGGCGTTGGTTTATGTTGGTTTTGTTGAAAGGCTTTGGAGGGCTTTTTGGATGCGTCTGCACTACGTCACGCTACCGTCTGGTAAAGGCAAGAGCAGAAGGATGTTTTAGTTGCCTGTTTAAAATGAGATAAGCATTGTCAAGTTTAGGTACTCGTCAACTCCAACATCTTGGAGAATGATGACGGCACAACCACTTTCTAGACATGGGTCATAAAAGATGTCAAAAGATAAGAACTCAAGATTCACAATCGGGTGCTAAAATATACGTTGGTTATTTGCATGTTTTTTTGTAGACTGCACATTCTAAGCATTGTTTTGTTGTGCACACATCCTGTGTAAATGGACAGCTATTGAAAATCTTCGGAAGATAATAGTTCAACGCCTCGTTCTCGACTGACTCAAAATCTAGCTTAGCATTGCTTAAAAGTTCTCGAATTTCCTCCGTAGATTTCTGCACCATCTCAACCATCTCTTACTGTTTAGACTTACATCCGATCTAATTTTTCTCAAAAATGGATTGGAAGCCTTCCCCTTCCCTCGATCTCGCTTTCTCCTCAAACAAAGCAAACCGCAAAAAAAGCATTATAAGGCATATTTCCAAAACTGCAACATATCAATAATTACGAAAATTGGGCTTGTGGTTGAAAATTTAAACTATCTTTATGTTTGCGTCATCTATGCTACCGAATTTTTGGTCACGCGTCAACAATGGTTCGTCGTTGGCGAGTGAAATTCCTGCTATAAGCAAATCATTTTCGTTGATCATCTTTCCGGTTTTGCTAAGCTTCTCAAAAAGTAAAGCCGCCTTTCTGGCGGAGGCTCTGTCGAAAGGACAAACTATTATTGCTGACAAAAACTTTTCTGCGACCTGCCTTTTTAGTTCGGTCTTATGCTTGAGTAATTCATACTCTGTTATAGTCGTTGTTTTGATTTCTTCTTTCTCAGCTAGTTCCTTAACTAAGGAAACAATCTTTTCATCGCCCGCTAAGAAATCTATTATAACACTTGTATCGATGAAAGTCATATGCTCACGTCAATGCTCTTCCGTTATTAGCTTCTCTTTCGGCTGCTATTTTAGATTTCAATAGCTCAAGCTTCTGCTTGTCGCCTTTCATGATTCCTGCAAAGCTCATGATGTCCACTTGTTCTTCCTTTGAGCATAGATTCTCCTTTATTACCTGCGAAAAGCTCTTTTTGCCTTTCCTTTTTGATAGAAGTTCATAAACTTCATTTGAAACTGAAATCTGTCTTGACATCTTAAGCCATCCTACATACATAATGTATACATATCATTTATTTAAATTGCTTTGACGGAAAGGGTAAACAGTCGCCCATGCTCCTTTGCACTGTACAGCGTCGGGTTTGTTCTGGGTTGGTTTTGTTGAACAAGCTTTGCAGCAAAAATTTTTTGTGCAGCTTGTTTTGGGTTGCTTTTGTTGAAAGGGTTTTGGAGGGCTTTTGGATGCGTCTGCATACGTTATGTTCCGTCTGGTGAAGGCAAGAAGAAAGGGATGTTTTAGTTGCCTTTAAATGAGATAAGCATTGTCAAGTTTAGGCGCTCGTCAACTCCAATATCTTGGAGAATGATGACGGCACAAAATGGCTTTTAAAAATAGCTTCGCGCCCAGGCTATTTTTAGTCAAGAAAATGGAAGAAATTTCTCGAAAAAGAAGGGTTTTTATTTGTGGATTTTTATGCGAATGCTGGTTCGGTTCTTGAAAGCTGCGAACCCAACAAAGCATGCTGCCATTGCTGCAAGTCCACCGTAGAGGTATTCTGGGATAACTGTTAAGTCTCCAAGGCAAGGGGTTGCTGTGTAGGTGGACAAGATAAAATTGGTGTGAAGGGTAGGTTCGGTTGATGTGGTGTTTTATTTTTGTTGAATAATGGGGTGGGATGGTTTGCAGGAAAGTTGCAATTTTGGGGGGTGGATTGGGTTGGAAGTTGTTGTTTTGGGGTTGGATTTGTTAGAGGTTGAAGATTTGGGCTTTCATCGTAATGGAGTATTGAAAGACCTTGTCTCTCTTTTGAAATTCAAATTGCCCCAACATGATGAGCCATAATACAAATCAAGCGCTTGATTGCTTGGGGGAAATTTACGATGAAAATGTGTACTAGTGAGGATCTTATCGCATTCTAACCAAAGCAAACAGTTTATCGGGTAAACCCAAAGTTTGTTGTTTTAGGGGAAATTTAGGCTAGAAAATGTGTCTTTAGGATTTTGTCGTAGCTCTTAATTCCAATATTCAATATTTTATCTCGTTAAGTTTTTTAAAGGTAACTTTGATAGGTGGTTATGATGAAAGAAAACTCTGTTGAATTCAAATTCTGCCCGAGGTGTGGTTCAACTGATTATTTAGAAAATTACCCCGCTCAGGGCACTTCAACTTGTGGAGAATGTGGTCACGAAGTAATCTCCATAGCACTTAATGTTATTCATGAAGAAGATGAAGAAACAGCCTATGCCTGTCCTTCGTGCGGAAGAGAGAATGAAACGCAAGATTCTTTATGTAATGCATATGACGTAGTTCTCAAATGCAAAGCTTGTGGCAAACTGTTTGGTTATGAAGTATTACAATCAACTGGCAGGGACAACGAAACAATCAATGACAACGACTTTGACCGAAAAGCTGTTGGAATCGCGAAAAAAGAAGGCAGGTTAATTTATTCAGTTAATTCTACCAAAAAAGAGAAAAAGTCTGAAGTAAACTCCAAACAGCTTGAGCTAATCGCCGATGAAAAAACTGAGACATTGAAGACTGTGGGAGTTGCATTTGAGACTATCAATTTAGTGATAGAGAAAGCAAGAAATTTCATAGCGAATGAAGAGTCATTTACTGAAAAACAACTCAAAAGTCTTTTTTCGGCCTCTTTCATCTTAACTCAAAGTAACCTGATAGAATCAGGAGAATTAAAAGGAAAAAAACTCACTGAACGCCAAATAGCAGAAATATTTAATGTTGACAGAAAGACCACCAGGAAATGGAAAAAAATCTTGCTTTGATCTCACCAAACAAGTTAGGATTGAAGTAAACACTTATCAGTGATTCATAAGACTTAATAGATTTTTTTCTCGATCACATTAATTAGAGCAGAGATAAGAATGAACGCACAGGAAAACGACCCCGACACTTTACAACTACTCGACGAATCAGACAAAGAATGGGTCAGACTCTGGCGAAAAGCTGCACTTAAAGAGACAACAACAAACACTTTGGAGATTTTTGTTCTACAACAAGAAAACATAGAACCACCACTCCTAAAGACAAAACCAAAGTTCTAATTAATCCGCCAAATCTAAACTAACCCAAATCCAACTCCACATTGCTTAATTGTTTAGTTTTCCATATTAACAATTCAGGAAAGCACCATAACTTGGCTATCTATTGAGAAATTTAGATGGTTCGGGTTAGATTCAGTTGAAGGCTTACGTAGCGATTGTTAAATTCAGCTGATCCTGTTTGCCTGTTGTAGAGCCATAGTTCAAAGAATAGTCGATAGCCAAAGGTGGTGCTATTGGAATTCCATAGGGCGGGTTTTTCTACGTTGATGGGTGTGTTGTTTATTTTTAGTGTGTTGATCTGTGAATTAGCGGCTTGGATTGATGCGTTAGATACCTGAAAAGTTAGCAGGCTTGTCCAATTTTTGTTGTCTGGGATTGAAAAGCGGTATGTGTAGAGGGGCGCAAGGGGGCTTGGTGTGCTTTGGGTTGCGTTTGGTAGTTGGTCGGTTTGGTTGCCAAGCTTTACGTATATTGCGTAGTAGGCGCTTGATCCTAAGTGGTTTCCAACATTTACGTAGACAGAATAATTCTGTCCGACATCGATGTTGTAAGGGTAGTTTTCAGCCTTATGTGTGGGACCTAAAAGATACAGCTCCGAGAAATGCTCGCCAGGCGGAGAAGGAAAAGAGCCGGCAATCGCAGGGGAAGCAATTAGCAAAGAACCAATAATCGCAACAGCCACAAAGAGGCGTTTGATGTCTCCAAGCTTCATGAGTTGTTACCTCGGTTTTGACTATGAAAGACTGTTAATATAACTTCGCTCGAAGAATATCCTGCATGAATCTATCAGGACATACATGAGTGTCATCAATTGAGCAATTTAAGAGAATAAAAATTAACAGAAAGGGTTTCTGTGGCTCAAACTATTCTTTTGTTGGGAGTTTTATTTTTATGAGTTCGTCTGTTTTTTCGCAGAGTTTTTTGTCTGCAGTGTACAGAGTGGCATTTATTTTTTGTGCGGCAGCTATGAACAGGGCGTCATATACTGTTATGTTTTGAGATAGGGCAATGTGCATTGCTTGATCTGTTAGTTCTCTTGTCGGGGTGATTGCTAAGTCATCATACAATTTTGTCAGATCTTCAATTGCTAAGCTTGCTTCTTTGGGCTCTAGGTCTTTGAGTAAGTTTGTATGTTTCCAAATTACATTTAGACACTCAGCCAATGCTATGTCCACCGAGCAAAGGCTGTATCCTTTTTTTAAGAAGCTGGTAACTTCATTTCTTACTTCTGTGGAATCTGACTCATTGAGTACCAGTTTTGAGAGAATGCTGGAGTCAAGGATTAGTTTTATCGTTCTCTATCCTCTCTGATAAGAAGGGTTGAGTCCGCCTTTGTGTTTCTCTTTTCAGCTCTTGACTCTATCTGTTGTATTGTTTTCATAAGTTCAACTTGCTTGACTCTTTCTTCGAGGAAATTTCTGATTTCCACGCTCCACTCCTCGGGGTTTTTTTCCATTTTCTCTTTAAGGTCGCGTGGTATACGGATGGTGTACGTTGAAGACATAAACAGTCGTCACACTACATATCTTCATTATGTTTCTAAACATAAAAACATTCTTGTCTTACATATCAGTGTACAAATATAAATGTTATTCAAAAAACAACTCGCAAGTTTCACGGAGCAATAAGGACTATTTTTCCCTTCAAACTCCGTTAACCTTGGCTTTTATATCTTTAATCGTGTAAATGTCAGGTTCATCTGCAAAGAAGCCCTTAAGCGATTTCTCGGATAGACCCATCATTGCTGAAGTTTCTTTTTCAAAAAGCATAACATCAATTCTCTATTTTAAATCAAGGAGCAGACTTTTTGTTTCCTTAATCAACAAGGATTTCTCTGTTCAAGTTCTTCTTCATATTCGTGAGGATTTATTTGCTCATTTGAGTTTATTTGCTCAGCTATTTTTTTGAAAATTTCTATTTGCATTTTGCCTTTTGGGCAACTCTCAGGTTTCATAGTTAACTACCTCAGGTTTTGCATCAGATAAACGCTCAACATATTTTTGTTTGACACGGCGCCAAAACAGAAACAAAAATAACACAAACATGAAAATGCCAACTATTGTTAGTGCTATGGTGGAATAGAAGGCGTTTTGAGTTGAGATTATGGCGTTTTGTTTGGCGCTTTGAGCGGCGGCTGTGACGTGTTGCAATAGGGGCAGTATGCTGTCTGCTTGAGTTGCAGATGTATTTGTGTCTCCGGTTCGATACGAGTTTTCTGCTTGAGCCAAGATGAGCTGGGCAGTGTTTATTTGAGCCAGCAGACCTGTAACGTTCACGCCTGCTTTTTCAGCATCCAAAACAGCATTAAAAGCCAGGTTAACCGCATCACTGGATGCCTGCAGCTTTGAGGTAGCTTGGTCTGTTTGAGCAATCGCCTCTTGAACACTTAGAAAGCCTACGCTAAGAGATAGTATAATCAATAAAGCAACTGTCGATTGCTTGATGTTAGCACCCATTTTTTTCGCTCGCTAAGGTTATTTCGGGCAGATTGGGCCAACCGTTTACGTTCTGAAGCTAAGTTGTTAAATGTTTTCTGGGCGTTGTTATAGGGCTCATGCAGTTGTTTGTATTGTTTTAGGGTTGTTGCGCCATGCTCGGTTAGGGTATACTTAGTTCCGTTTGCTTCAACAAATCCAGATCGCAGGCAAATATCTAAGTATTTTTCTAAAAGTTTGAAACTCAAGTTTGCATTAACCATAATTTTTGTTTTGCAAGCACCGCTATTTGCTGCTTCTAGTATTGCAGCTATGATGCTTAGTCGATCTCGATTTTTAGCCAAGAAAAAACACCAAAGATTAACAAGAAAAACATATTAGAGATGCCTCTACAAAGTCCCCTCCTGACGGAAGTAGACGTGGATAGAAACCTCTAACTAAGATTCATAATCCTTGCCTTCTTCCCCCTCAATACCGTGTTCTTTATCTGTTGATACATCTTTTAAGCATTTTCTTTGATAACGATATTTGTAACGTACGGACCATCCGAAAAAAGTTACATAGCAACAGATTAAACTTGTTAGACCTGCAAACAGGCAAAGACCGCCGTGAATTGTTGATCGGTTAAAGTAAAAGGTCCAGTTGTTGTTTCTTTTAGTGATACCAACGTCTGTATATGTTGCCCCAAAAATTATTTGAATTTGACTTAAAAAAAAGATTTACTACGCCTTAGGTTTTTCACATTAAGCTTGAACCTAACATTGCTATACGTCTTGTTGCTTTCTATATTCCAATTTTAGACATATTATTCGGTTTTGAACTTGCCTTTTATTGATAATAATCCATAACTGTTTTGGAAATGTTGCAAATGTCTTCTGACAAGACAAAAAAAGGTTCACTGAAGAATAATTTGCCTATCATACAGTGTGTATGTGGCCATGAAATTCTTCTATTGCCCGATTTGCAAACCCTTGGAAAAGCAATTGAAGAACATGTAATGGAACACGAAAAGAAGCACGCGCTAACTCAAGAAGAAACCTACATTATACAAGACGACTTGATCAGGCAAGCTTTGAAATTGGCTTCCAAAATAAAGCCTTCCTCTGTAGATATTAAACGTAGATTTTCACCAAAAAATAAAAGAAATAAAAGAAACAAGAATTCCGGAGATTAATCCGTGAAACTAAAAACAAATTGGAGTCGTCCTTTGGGCAATTGCCCCAAAAATATGCTATGCGACTTTTATCGAATTGAAGCAGAAACCTGCAGAAATGGACCCTATAAGTACTGTGGCAAGTACCGTTTGGCAATTGAACCAAAAAGCAAAAACCTCTCCAGCTTTCATAGGTGCATTCTAATGGTCAAATGCCCGAAGTGTGGAAAAGAAAATACTCATACTGACAAAAAAATTGAAAATAGTTTTTTCAAAATATCTACATATACATGTCTGAATTGTGGGACTCAATTTAAGTTCCAAAGCTAGGCACTTGGGTCTTTTCGTTTAGGTGAGGAATAAAGAGAATTAAAGGAAAAAAATGCGCACTGCATTAACATTCTTTTTTTATCCGTTTTTCGAGCGCTTTTTCTGACGGGTGAGAGGTATTCCTTTCCACTTAACAAAAAATAAAAGGTAACTTGGGATATAAAACGCTATAAAAAAATGCAGTACTTCGAAAATTAAACTATTTCATATCTAACTTCAGGCTCTGCTTAGTTGATAAGTAGTCTTCCTGTTAATGAATTGAGTTTATCGGAAAAAAATAAGCATCGGTTCTAAAAATTGTTGGGTTTTTAGGTTACTTGCGCTGGTTGTGGTGGTGTCGTCTTTGTTTTGTTCGGTTGTGATTTCTTCGATTGGTTTTGGAGCGGGTGTTGTTGCCATTGTGTAGCCTATCCATGCGCCTATGGACAAGATTGCTATGAATGCTACGAATACTGGTGTGGCGATGAGCCAGAATCTGATATCTGCTGCTGCGCCAATGTTTAGCCAAGGCTGGATTAATTGTTGATAACCAAACAGTGCAACTAAGTAAACTATTGCGACAACTACGCAGACGAGTAAAATTGCTCCACCTATTGCCTGATCTTTACTCATACTTTTTTCACCACCTATAACAAGAAATATTGATTGTTATCGATTGTTTACGCCCATATTGACCGTATTCTCTTTTCTTATTATTGTTGGTTTGGAGATTTTTGTATGTTCAAAAAGCGGCGGTCTCTATTGAAGTTCTTTTTATCTATCAGTTTTTAGCTTCTGGTTTTTTGATGTGTATTTGTGTACTGCTTGTGGATGGCATCGACCATTACTACTCGATGTTATTAATACTTACGACTTATAACTGATGTTGAGGACCCACAAATGAAAACCAAAAAATGCCCAGCATAGCAGTATTTGCCCTAGCAATAACCGCCCTAGCATTAACATTAACAACCGCAGCAGTCCTAAGCACCAATCAAACCGTACCCCTAAGCGGAACAATAAGCGCAGTCAATTTGGGCGTATACTCTGATAGTGCCTGCACCCAAACCGTCACAGCTCTAACCGCTGGTACCCTCAACCCAGGCGGCACCGCCACCCAAACAGTCTACGTCAAAAACACAGGCAACATAGCGGAAACACTAACAATGACTACAAACAATTGGACGCCAAGTGGCGCTAGTTCGTCATTAACATTAAATTGGAACCGACAAAACACAGTCCTAAACGCAGGAGCATCAATCCAAGCAACATTAACCTTGACAGCAACAGCCAACACAGGCACACTCACAACCTTCAGCTGCGACGTAACACTTACAGGAACACAATAGACAACATCCATGAAGCCTGATTAGTTGGAGAGAAAGGTAAAACGCAATCAGGTTCAGGTGCTCGCCAAACTCCAAATATTTGGAGAATGAGCATTGAATGTAACTCTGAACCTTTCTAGCAATCATAAGCATCAAAAAAATAGAGGATATTGCTTCACAGAAAAGAAGCTATCTTTAACTAACCTACATACTGGATTGTTTGGCTCAAAAAATCAAGTATAGTACGCTTGATTCTTAGAGGCTCATAAAAGACCTGAATGGCAACCGCTACCTTCCCCTAACGAATTTGTCTCAAGGCTAATGTCTATGTGGTGAAGCTTAATGACTCAAAAACGCTTCTTTTATAGGAATTATCTCAATAAAGAATTCGAGAAACTGAAAAAAAGTATGGCTGACACAATTATTTAATATATGAAAAGACAAGTGTTATTTGTGAGAATATGACATCTGATGCCGAGCTCAAGGAAATTCGTACTCTGCTGTCGAAACTAAACAGTAAGGTTGATGGGTTAAACGATTTGGTGGAGGAGCGTTTAATCGGATGCGAAGAGCCAACCAAAGATGATGTTGAAGCGATAGAAGAATACGAGGCTGCAAAGAAGAAAGGAAAACTTGTTTTAGTGCCGTTAAAAGACTTGGCGAAGTGAGTTGCGCTTGACGCGGCATTTGGTTTTTGTTGAGGCTAAAGCTCAAAAGCAATTTAGAAATTTTCCTAAGAGCGACCAAGATAGAATACTTGAAGTTTTGAATATTTTAGAAAAACAAGGAATTTCAGCGAGGCTTGACATCAAGAAGCTTAGGTTACCGCGCACACTACCGCGTGAGGGTTGGAGATTACCGGATTAGATTCGAGCTTTCAGGGAACCAAAGAATTGTGGTCTATTCAATTTCACAAAGGGAAAAAGCTTATGAATAAAGTAGATGTTTGGCGCTTAAAACTGATTGTCTGAAAGAAGAACAAGTGTTTCAGCACTTTTCAAAAAAGCTTGGTTTAAATTGGTTTTATTGAACAGGCTTTGCAGGGCTTTTTGGTTGCGTCTGCAAACGTCTAGTTTCGGTTGCCAAAGTCTAATGGCGGAGGACTGTTTTAGCGTATTTAGCATAAAAGAAAAAAGTATTTCATCAAAGTTATTAGCCTGTAGGTATCTATAGGATTTAGAGGGAGTTATATTGACGGCCGAAGTGAATTTAGAAAAGGTCTATACTGAAATGAAACGCGTGCGTTTGGAACTAAAGTCTATTGAACAGACACTTAGTGATCTTGCAGATGCGATGCTTCCCTTGGAAAAAATGAGTTCAAAAGAGAAAAAGGAACTCCGTGCGATTGATATGGAAATGGCACGAGGTGAATGCGTTTCATTGGAAGAGGTCAAGAGTAAGTACGGGGCTAAAAAAAGTGCCAAAATACCGCGTAATGCTGTCCAATAAAGCGTTAAAATTTTTAATCAGTTTAGATGAAAAAACTAGAAAAAGAGTTATTGCAGATTTCGAGGATTTAGCTTGTTATCCGTTTTGGGATAGATCACTAGATATCGCGTTGTTTGAAGGAGAGAAACATCAATACCGTTTACGAACAGGAAAGTTAAGAACTGTTTTTAAGATTGATCAAGTTGCTGAAGCGATTCTTGTTCAAAAAATAGGCTACAGAGAAAACGTATACGAATAAAGTTTATAGTTAAGTGTAATTCGTTTTCCATAAACTTTTTGTTGGGGATAGCTGAATAAAGCTATCTTATTTTCATGATAAGCTGTAGGGAGGGCGTTAATATTGGTTATTTGGAGAATTTGATGTTTCGCCAAGTTTATATTTTACCAACGAGATTGAAAAATTGAACCCTTCCGCAAGAGCACCTATCGAAGTTTCAAATTTGTAGAAGAACTTAATTTGTCTAAAGCTGAGATTTTCGATTGCGTCTTAGCTGTGACCGCCAAAGAAAACTGTATAGATAGCATATTTACCGAGAACATTGCAGATTTCAAAGCTTACAAATTCATAAAAGCAGTAAATCCATTTGTATAATCTCTAATTTTTCCATTCAAGTTTCTATTTTGGAGTTTGTTGTCTGTTAAAAGAAGAACAAGTGTTTCAGCACTTTGCAAAGAAGCTTGGTTTAGTCTGGTTTTATTGAACAGGTTCTGGAAAACTTTTTGGTTGCGTCTGCAAACGTCAGGTTTCGGTTGCCAAAGGCTAATTGTGGAGGACTGTTGTAGGTGCCGTTAACTGAACGCGTCTGCTTCAAGACAGCATCTGTGCTCGTCTGGTAGCGGTTGATTTAATCATGGCGTTCCATTTTGCCTTGTCATGTTAATTTAATGCCGTCTAGCGTTGAAACGTTTACTGTTGGTGTTATCTTTTTGATTAAACGAGAATCTTCAGTCACCAATCTTAGTTCTTTTGCTCTGGCAAAATAAGCGTATGAAGCATCATAGAATGTAATTTTTAGTTGTATTGCAGCATCCAATATTTCCTCTTCATTGCTAGCTATTCCTAATACATCCATTATGGTTAAGGTGTGTCTGATTGTTCTCGCCAGCATTTTTGATTCTTGCTCTGAAATCTTTGCTTGTAGAACATAGTCTTTCCATACAATGTTCCCCAGTTCATACCTTGCTAGTTCTAATGTGTAATTTCCGTTTAGAATTTCGATTTTGTTTTCTTTAATGACTCTAAATATGGCGGAGGAATCAAATAGATATTTCATCGGGTATCCCGCTCTTCTCTTATGCTTTTCACAATGTCTTCTATGCTTACTTTTTCAAGTATCGGTTTTAATCTGTCTATTTCTTCTTTTAGTTCTTCTATTTCTCTTTTTTTTACTTCATCCTCGAGAGCTTTTCGCAAAATTTTTGATGGTTTAATCTTGAATCGCTCTATTTTTTCTTTGAGCTGTTTAGGAATTTTTGTGGAAACTGTTACACATTGTTGTATCAAATTCTCACCCTAAGATACTACTAAAAAGTAAGATAAAAAAGTTTCCCATTTCACGCCTACGAAGACCGTTAATAAAGTTCCCCAACGCGTTTATGATCTAAAGCCAAATTGACAACATCTAGCACACATAGCTTGAATTTCCAATTGAGGGTTTCTGGGTTGCTTTTGTTAAACAGGCTTTGCAAGGCTTCTTGGATGCGTCTCCGTACGTCATTTCGTCTGCCGAAGGCAAGAATGCAAAGATATTCTGTTTGTCGTTAAATGAAATAAGCGTAGCCAGGTTTAGGTGCACGCCAACCCCAGAATTAATTGGATAATGATGACGGCACAACTACTTCTAATTCTGAATCGTTTCTTTAGCGAATGGTGATTTTTTAGAGGTTGGCTGGCTCCCATGGCCCAACTACCGACCGCCCTATGTTTTTATGTGGTGGCAAGATAGGCATCAACATCTGCAAACAAACCACAGATATCTTCTGAGCCAACTGTTAATGATACATCGTCGGTTTGTCAATGGGGTGAGCGCCAAAGCCAGAAAGTGAAGCAGATTTTTCTTAACTCCAATTTAGAAATAATCAAACTTTATGAATATTATTTGATTTAGAATATACCTTAAATTGTTTCTTTTTCAATTAAAAAAATCAGTTAATTCGAAAGAATTAACATAGAAAAGAGAGAGATCAAGAATGTTAGCAAATACAAAAATTTTAGGAAGCATCGTCGTAATAGCTTTGATGGCTTCTGCTTTAGGAATCGGAACCTATGCAAGCTTTAGCGACACCGAAACAAGCATTGGCAACAGCTTCACTGCCGGCACATTAGATCTAAAGATTAATGGCGCTGACACAAACGTCGTGGCTTTTACAGTCGCCAATATGCGCCCCGGTAACCAGCCAACAAGTAGCTACCTTCTTAGCAACGCAGGAAGTCTTAGCGGAACTTTAGACATAATAAGCATAGTTCGCACAGATAGCGAAAACACAAGAATCGAGCCTGAGATAGAAGCTGGAGACACCACAGACAACGTAGGGGAATTAAGCTCTGTAGTTAATCTCAGACTATACGTTGACGTTGATAAAGATGGCTACTACAGCACTGGAGACGTAATGTTCTTCAACGACAAAGTTGACAAGCTACCGACATCGTTCGTCCTCAACACACCAATTGCTGCAGGCGCAAACATTAGAATCAACGCTGTCTTCGACTGGTGGGACACTGCGAACGACAATAAAGCACAAAGCGATAGCTTCACTTTAGACCTGACCTTCCAGTTGAAACAATAAAATTTGTGGAGGCAAGTCTAACAACCCTTTTTTCTTTGAGGTAAAGCACAAATGAGCAAGACAAAAATCTCTAAAATAATCGTAATAATGTTTCTGTCAATTTTGATTATCTTCGTTTCAGTATTTTACAGACCAACTTTTTTAGGTGGAGATACTCGTTTTGAGCCCGTTTTGAGCGGAAGCATGGAACCATCAATTCCTGTTGGCAGTATAGTAGTAATTAAGCATGTTGATCCTGCAAGCCTCAGAATAGGAGATGTTATTTGTTACCAGGCCACGGATTCAATGCTCGTTACTCATAGAATAATTGAAACTAATGAGACTGGGTTTGTTACAAAAGGAGATGCCAACGAAGAAATTGACAACAAAATTGTGAATCAAAAAGATGTTGTAGGATCAGTAGTTTTATCCTTACCGTTCATTGGTTATCTGGGGTCTTTTATTCGAACACCTATTGGTTTTATATTACTGCTTGTTCTACCTGCAGGTTCAGTCATTATTCTTGAATTTAGAGAGATCATGAAGGAAAAAAAGAAGATACCTGTTTGAAATTATCAAAATACCGGTATCTTCTTAGTGTGTGCAAAAATCGGTACCCTTTCTACCAAGAACGGGGGTTTGTTGAGGTTCTGGCTTGGTTGATTTGTATTAGCTTTCTTGGTCGTGTGATTGACTTTTATTTCCTTGCAATTTGGTAACCGCTTAATCCCTGGATATCCAACTCAAGAGATCTACGCTACCACAGATAATTTTAACTGCCAAAAAAGCTCAAGCTTCGCTGGTGACAAAAATTTTATTATTGAAAAACCTGTGGTACTGTGGTAGCTGCGGTTGCAGAGACCAAAGAGAACGAAAAGAAAGAGAATCAGCAAATTGGTGCTCTTACAAAAACCCCTCTGACAAATAGCGAACCAATTCACTATCACATATTGCCACCAAACGAGCCCCACCCATGTGATAGGTATGGTTGTTCTCGAGAAGCAAAATACCATTTGGGCAACAGCTACTATTGTGACGACAAAGCGGTAAGTCATTTTAGAGAAATCGCAAACAAACGCCATCAAGAAGGCTTTACGCTAATTGAGGATTTGATGCAGCTTGAAGATTGAACTGTCTCTTAAAAGAAGAACATGTGTTTTTGCACTTTGCAAAAAAGCTTGGTTTAAATTGGTTTTATTGAACTGGCTCTGGAAACATTTTTGGTTGCGTCTGCAAACGTCACGTTCCGTCTGGCTAAGGCAAGAATGTTTTTGTACTGCTAAATGAGCTAAGCGTAGTCAAGTTTAGGTGCTCGCCAACCCCAGACTATGGAGAATGCTGACGGCACAACTATTTTCAATTCTGAATTGTTTCTTTGGTAAGCGGATCAGAAACGAGGGCTCTAACGAGCTTTTAAGCCCCTTGACTCTCTTTCTGGAAAACTTTGTCGTGAAGGTTTTTTTCCAAGTATTTTGTGTGGTAACGATAATTGTCACATCCAAACCAGCCGCAAACCAAAAAGAACAAGCAGAAAGACCCAATCAAAACGAAAACGGTGCTTTGAAACATCAAACCAACAAAGCTAAATAGCAAAACTGCAAAATAAGCCGAAAGAAAACCTTCTTTTCTCCCCAGCTGCCAAAGTGAATTTGCCCCTAAGCCCAACTAAATCTGCCCCTTAAACAAGCAACTGAGCAAAAAACGCTTATAACATATATTCCAAAATGCGTAATATATTCTGACAAAATTTGTAAAGAAATATAAGAGATTTTCACAATTTCTGGCACAAGAAAAAAATCGTAGTCTACTTTAGGTGCTCGCCAACTCGTCTATTGGGTTGAGAATGATGACGGCACATTTTCTTTAAGCTAAAAAAATGAATTAATTTACTAAGAATTCTTAGTTTTGGGTGGTTTATTGTGTTGACTGCGGTTTGTCGTCATTGCTTTCCGGATTGGCAGTGGTTTCAGTTGTGATTTCTTCGATTGGTTTTGGAGGAGGCGTTGTTGCCATTGCATAACCTAACAAGAGGTTTAATTGTTAGTGATTGTTTACTAAAATATTAACTGTATTATTTTTTCTATACTGTTGTCGATTTTGGTTACGATTTTTTCTTTGTCCAGCACGTGTTAGTCTCTCTTTGAGTCTTGGTGATTCATCAAACTTTGGCTTTGGTTTTTGTTGTGTATTTGTGTTCTGCTCGTAGTTGGTTTTGAACTCAAGCTTAATGTTTATTAATACTTACGACTTGTGACATAAGCTGAGGAATTACAGCATGAAGCTTAAGAAAATACCCAGCATAGCAATAATCGCACTAACAATAACTGCACTCGCCCTAACACTAACAACCGCAGCAATTCTTAGCAATAATCAAACCGTTCCCTTAAGCGGAACGATAAACGCAGTAAACCTAGGCGTATACACAGACAGTCAATGCACCCAAGCCGCCACAGCCCTGAACGTAGGAACCCTCAACCCAGGCGGCACTGCCACACAAACAGTCTACGTCAAAAACACTGGCAACATAGCGGAAACACTAACAATGACCACAAACAATTGGACCCCAACCGACGCCAGCTCCTCATTAACGTTAAATTGGAACCGACAAAACACAGTCCTAAACGCAGGAGCATCAATCCAAGCAACCCTAACTTTGACAGCAGCATCAAACACCGGCAGCCTAACAACCTTTAGCTGCGATGTAACACTCACCGGCACACAATAAACAACTTCAACGTAGCGTGATTGGTCAGAGCGTAAGACAAATGCATAGCCAACTCTAAAGTACTCCAAGCCCAGTTTATGAAGAATAATGACGACACAACTTCTTTCTAATTAGTTAATTATTTTGTTGTCTGATAGAAAAGAAGACCAAGTGTTTTTTCATTGTGTAGTGATGGTTTGTTTTGCGAAGTACTTATTCCTCAATCAAATCAAAAACGGTAGAAGACAAAATACTGGCAAATACCAGAGACTTTGCATTCACTGAACTATTACAGTAGCTGTGTTATTTCTTGATGACTGCGCCGATGAGTAATCCCATGGCTATTGCAAAGGATGCGATTGCGAAAGTTTCGTTGTGAAGGTCTGCAATTTGAAACCAAATTCCAATTTTCATATATTGGTCGAATAGTATCAGAAAGCTTGAACCAAAAAAGAATAACGCTACCAAGAATACGGCAATCCAGTTTAGTTTCATTTGTACCTAACCTGCCACTCCAAGCATAGTTCAATAATAGAAAAATGTTTTCATATGCAACTAAACTGATTTTGGCAATTGCTCGAACTCGAAGTCGCCTAGACGTTAATTATTGTAAGTTTCTGTTTTTGAGTGTTTTTGTCTTTTAGAAGAAGAAAGTGGTTTTTGCATTTTAGTGAAGGACTTGTTTTGGGTTGTTTTTATTGAAAGGGCTTTAGAAGGGCTTTTAGGTTGCGTCTGCATACGTCACGTTCCGTCTGCTGAAGGCAAATATGGAGGATATTTTAGTTGCTGTTTAAAATAAGGTAAACATTGTCAAGTTTAGGTTCTCATCAACTCAAGTTGTTGGAGAATGATTATGGCACACTGTTGTCTGATTATTACCGCATCTTAAAAAACTTTATAGAAAATAGTTAGAATCTGAGTGCTTCCATAAGTTTTTCATAAAGATTTAGAATACGGCAAAATATTTTGCCAACCACTCCCAATCCGCCAGCCATAGCAGATAGGTTTTCTACATCAGATTTGGTTAATGTTTTTGTCAGCAAAGTTGCAGCAACAAAAACCAACGCGAAGAACACAACTCCTAAGATTAAGCGCATCAAGCTCGAGAAGCCCAACTCCAAAACAAAGAAATAAGTTAAGACGGCGCTTACAGAGGAGGATAGCACAATCTTTGCTGAAGAACTCCAATCCACAGTCAATCCATAGTTCTTTTTAACCCAGACAAGCGGAATGATAGTGTTAACAATTCCAGTTACCAAAGAGGTCACAATAAGCCCTAAAACCCCAAACTGCATAATCAGGACGTAGCCCAAGGGTAAGCCGATGCCAACTGCGATTACGGTAAGGTACAGAATTAATGTGGTTTTTCCTTGGCTGCTAAGAAAGTTTCCTGTGCTTAAGCTTCCAAATGCAGGGAAAAAGTAGGTGAGTGCAAGAAACGCCAAAAACAGGGGCGCTGAATCGTATGTTTGTCCAAACAGGGTTGAAACTGCTGGCTCAGCTAAACACATAACCAGCGCAGCCACAGGGATAACCAAAAGTGCAGCGTATTTGATTGAATACTGGAAAACATTTTGCATGGTTGCCTTGTCTTTTTGGGCATCAAGTTTGCTAAACGCTGGAAACAGCATCGTAGCAATGGGTGTTGCAAAAAACCCTATTAGAACCACAAAAGTTGATGCTATACCATAATTGCCAATGGCAATGTTGTCGGTGATGTAGAAAATTGGAAGCAAAAAAGCATAGTACTGCCCCAGGAAACCACTCAGGATTGCTGAAACCGACAATGGCGCGCCATATGACAGCATAGATTTTATGTAGGCTTTTATTTCAAGTTTGAAGCCGCTCAGTTTTGGTAGATGCATATACTGAGTCCACACAAGAGCCACACCTACTAACCCGGCAAAGACCATGGCAATAGTATAACCCATGACTGCTCCAGAGGTTCCAAATCCCAAGATAACTAGAGCGATCATGATAGCTGTTTTTACTGACGGATTGCAGGATAAGCATAAGGCTGTTGAGTTCCATTTTTTCGATGCCTGTAAACGCTGCTGTGGCGGCGTTGATGAGTCCGCCAGCTAAGATTGAGATTGAAGCTAATTGGATTAAGGACAGCTATTTCTGGGCGGTGGAATACGTTTGTAGCAAGATATCCTGAGAGAGCAAAAGACACTGCTGACAAAGCCATTCCAAGAACAACTTCAAAGATTATCCCCGAAACAAGAATACTTCTGACCTCGCCTGCCCGACCTTCTGACAAATACTGGGCGGTACACCGCACCATTGCAGAGTTTATACCCCAATCCCGGAACACACCTATGAGAGTAGGTGCAATTAACACGATTCCGTAAAGGCCATATAAATCTGATCCGAGCAGCCTCGCAACAAAAATCGTAGCAACCGAAGAAATAACAGTAGAAATCACCAGACCCCACAGTAAGTGAAAACTACCTTTCGCCGAAACCTTTGCCATTTCTGCTGCTTTAGTCGTCATCTTTCTTTACCTGGATGTTGTGGGTGTATATTTGTTTAGTTCTTCTATTGTACTATAAGAAAAGGCGCAAAACAAATTATAATCAACTTTAAGTGCACGCCATCTCCAATTCCAGGAGAATGATGACGGCACAAATATTAAAAAAAGAAATCGAAGGTAGTGTGCTTGTTGGTTTCTAGCTATTATAGGTTGTCAGTTTGGGCATAAATAGTCGATTCACAATTACCACTAGCTAATGTTCCATCACGTACCTCAAGAAAAATAACATCCTTCTCTTCTACACCAAGAACACGACTCACCGCCAAAGCCTCCTTTTTCCGTATTGGCTTCAATAACTCCTCTGAAATAAGATGGGGATGTGATCCCCACCATGAGTCATAAAAACGATCGTTACATCTGCACCCAATCTCTTCTTCTTAATTATGGTACCTCCACAACCAAGCGTTTCATCGTCAGGATGCGGTGAAAAAACAACAACAGAACGCCTTCAGATCCCTTCATCCAATTCCCTCATTTGCCTGTTCAACAAGAATCTAAGAAAACGAGACAGACAATATTGAGAAAGCAAAAACAAATTTTTTTACGATATTTTTGAATAATGCACGAGGCATTTTGAAATTTCATCTATGTTAACTTTATAGTCCTAAATTGTACCTACAACAGAAACAGAGACATTTTCAGTTTCTAATAAATATATCAATATAGTCGCTCTTAAGGTGCATTCTGTGATAATTGATTTATTAGTTTTGAAATTGTCAAAAGAATTATTTGTAACTGATTAATTCCATTTATTTTTCTTACAAACGAAATTATTTAGGAATAACTCTACAAAAGGATGATTTTTTCTCAAAACTGTTTAGATAGTAACCTAATCCGAAATCTAATATTGTAAACGATCGGTATCTTGCTTTATTTTCTTCGTTTTGCGTTTAATTGCAGCGAAAAAAAACTCAAAATACCGATTGCTATGCCTGAAGAAGAAGAAGAAAGAATGCAGGAGCATATAGATCACTATGGATTGGAGAAAGCACTTGAAGAGGGCGAAGACACCGGCGTCGAACTAGGCATTAAACTTACGGTTGGCAAAAGCGTAGGAGAAGCACTCGAAGAGGGCGAAGACACCGGCGTCGAACTAGGCATTAAACTTACGGTTGGCAAAAGCGTAGGAGAAGCACTCGAAGAGGGCGAAGACACCGGCGTCAACTAGGTTCAGGACCGATATAACTCGTAGACACAACTACAGAATCGAAATATGAAGTGCCCAACCAATTACCTGTTCCTGCAGTTGGATAGCAACTCCCTATGCCTAAACTTTGCAGGAGGTATTGGTGCTATCGTTTGCAGTTTGAACAAGCGTTTGATCTATCCAAGCTCTAAATTGGCTATTATTACCGTTCAGAATAGTATTCAACTTCCACGCAATACCATTGGCCGAGGATAAGTTGTTGAACGTAACCGCTGTCAGGACCATAATCTGTTCCCGCAAACAATAGCCATTCACAAACGCCCTCCCCCTTATTGAAATATTCTTGAACACTAATATCGGAGAACTGGACGGATCTTGCATTAAAATTAATCCTCTTCCCTGATACTCAGATGGGAAACCCGTCAACTTAAAATAGAATCTCACAAAAAAATGTGTAAGAGGTGAATTCCCGAAATTTATGTAGCAGAACTTTGTACTGTTCATATCGGCTTGTGCTGAATATTCCTATCCAAAAGCAGTTGAACTTGTAACTTTGGGTGATCCTACAAGCCCAAGCCAAGCACTTCCATCTCGCTAACATCTGTGCCACCACTATTTTCCCATCCGCTATTAAAAATCACTGCTCCTCTAGTAGGAATGTACGTAACCGACAAAAATATTATTAGAACAAACAAAACAACCGAACTATTTTCATTTTTACGGATTTCATGCTTTTCCCAACCGTACATAAATTTTTATAAGGACTTAAGATTCGTCATGCAGACTCCAAATAGTCAATATTTATCCACTAGCGGCTATTTTTTCAAAAAACTTCACGTTAACCCTATTGTATTCAGTTGGTTGAAAAGGCGTTTTACTTTTTTCTACATAATCGATTTCATGTTTTTCCATGGAGATGAAGTAAAATATTTGGGAAAAGATCTGTTTGTTGAATCCAAATTTAATGTTCCGTTTCGTTTACGTCGAATTGAAATTGAAAAAATAGATGGCTATTTTAAAGAAAAAAATACGATAAAATTTAGTTGTGTAGGAACAAAAAATTACGCAACTTTAAAAGGTCTGAAGTTTCGTTTACCTTTTCCTTCTGGAATTATTGAATTGAAAGAAACATTTGTTGAAGAAATCTACAATTATTTTAATGTAAAAGAAAAAGTTGTTCTAGATGTTGGAGCATTTATTGGGGATACAGCAATCTATTTTGCATTGAAAGGAGCAAATAAGGTAATTGCGTATGAACCCGTACCTTTGCTTTATGAAATGGCCGTGGAAAATATTGAGCTCAACAATCAGAAAGCCACAATTCAAATCATAAACTCCGCTTTAGGAAAAAATGAAGGCAGTATTGAAGTGAATTATGACGAAGGGTTTCCTGGAAGATCAACCGTTTGCGACTATTATAAACAAGAAAATATAATGCATCCCCAAAGCATTTATGTAAAAATGGCTTCTTTCGCTTCTGTTGGGGTTCTTGCTTAGGTCATATTGACCTACTAAAAATGGATTGTGAAGGAGCAGAATGGGACATAATACCTGATGCTCTAAAACAACAAACACTGGACAAAATAGATAATATTTTGATGGAAGTACACTGGAATAGAATTGAAGATATGATAATACTTTTAGAAAAAGCCCGATTCAAAATAGACAAAATTGAAAGATTCGGTTGGGCTCCATTATGGTTTCTTGCTGCAAGCAAACGCAAGAAATAATTCTGGGTCGTTAACAAGTTACGAATTTTATGAAATTTCGGAGTTTCTTTTTTGGCTTCTACTCGATCAGAGGCGACGATTAACCACCGCTTTCAAGACCAATCTTAGGCTGTCCCTCATAGAAATTTCCGAATTAAGACGCATTGCGTCCTCCCAAGATTTAGGATGGACAATACTCAATGGGTGATTCTGTTCACATGTGTAAGCTTTCTGCAATAGTGGATGCTCAGATAGCTTGTCTTTTTAACAAAGAACATGATATTCTGTACGATAACATCCCGCCACCTGATTGTTGTCCCAAAGTCTTCCACGCAAGCAATCGACAACCGAAAATCCCTGTTTTCTGAACAATTTAACCCAGAAATCTGGCCATTGCGTGTTAACATGGTGCGTTCCTCTCTGCCAAGGAATGGCTGCGCTGAATAATACTACATCGCCATGTCTATTTACCAACAAAAATCTCTGCTTTGTTTGGTGAGATATGTTCTGCTGTTTCTAACGAAACTACTAAGTCAAACTTGCGATTTAAAACCAAAGGTTCTTCGAGGTTGCAGGTAAAAATCATCTTCTTCGGAACTAAAAGTTTCTGTTCTTTCAACCAATAGCCGTCAACTCCAACTGCATTTTCGATGCCATGTTCCAAGAAAATCTTAAGCCAACCTCCGACTCCGCATCCAACATCTAATACGTTCGTGAATTTTTCAAACTCCAGAACTAATGGAACAACAATTTTTGCGCTAATAATAGCCATTGCCTTTTCAGAACGGTAAAAGTTGCTGTCGTATTCAGTCATTCAATTCCAACCAGCTAAAAAAAATAACTTATTCAACCAATTTACATTTTGCTTTCACTTAATTCGATAATATGCCAAGAATATCTGGCGATAGTTAACAGAAAACCTGTATACCGAGAAGTTAACAGAACCCAGAATGCCAACAAAGGAAGAAAAAAAAGATACAAAGACAACTTGACTGTTTTATCCGATGAACGGTAACACTTAGAAGATTCCGATAGAGTGGTAACAGAACCAAAAGAAAGCAAATAATAATTAATGACTGATTTTTTTTCCCTGAGTAGTTCAGACAATTCAGTGTACGAAATAATTTTCAGATCATCTTCCTTCAAAATGTAATACTTCTATAATTTTCTCCCAAGAATTAAAGAAGGTGAATTTAATCCATTCCAGTCAAAGAAATACTCCCAATGATGATTGACCAAAACCACAATTTTTTCCTTTGAAATAGCCTTTAGAACGTTGTAATAGACTGATTCAGGATCTTTAAACCTTGTCAAAAGGTATCCAGGGTGTTCAACAACAGTCATGTTTCCACAAAACATATAGTTTCTTCTGAAAAGTCTTTTTTTCAAATAAGAAAACCAATAATTTTTGCCAATCCATGAAGGGTTGAGCCGAAACAAAGACAAACCGACATATCTTGACTGAAGACTACTCATTGCCTCCCAAGATAAAGTGTCCCATGGAGGAACAAAGAAAGAAATTTCTGAACGAAAACAATTACGTAATATATCCTTTCCCAAATCCAATTTCCGCTGAATTTCGGAAACATTACTATTCGCAAATTCCGATTCTCCTCTAATCAACTCATGACTAAAACCGTGTTGAGCAACTTCACAAGAATCATAACTTTTGATATAATCCAGAAGCCCTTTATTCTCGCTTACAAGGAAATTTTTATCAATTCCTCTGTATTTTGGAGGAATCATCGGATCGTAATCTAAGTGTTCAGAGGTCCTATAAAAATTGTTTTCTGGTACTTTAATTTTTGCACTTATGTTAGGAATCACCGAGAAATTAACCGGTTTCTTTTCTTCGAAAAGTGGGCGGTACAATTTTTCCAAAGATTTGGGCTCTGTAAAATAACTGACATCATCTTCTCTTATTACGCATACTTCATAGTATCGTCTCTCGATCAAAGAACAAATCTACATTCCCCTGAGACAGAAGATACTTTTCACAAGTTAATCTAAATGGAAGTCTAAGAAATACTATTCGGTGATGTCTATTAACAAAAAGATGAAACTTGAAATTACTTTGATAAATTTCCCAATTCCTTAACCCTCACTTTTAAGCACCATTCGAAAAACTTAGATACACTTTCCAAATTGGCTTAAAACCGCAAATTATTAGTATATTATTTATTTTTCACATATTACCCTTTTAATATTTGAATAGAATAATTCATGTGTCTAAATTTAATTTTTCTCCTTTTTGTACCCGGTGAAGTAACATGTTGGACTCAAATATTATTCTAAGAAAATATAAAAAATTTTTGAACAAGTGACGAAGCATGTATATCCATATTAACGGTTTAGAAGAAAGCCCTTTCTAATCAATGAATTACCCATGAATTACCAAAAAAAGATGTAAGTTTAACCACTGACTCTCAAGTGTTAAAGAAGAAGATATTTTGACTTCATGATAGATTACAAATTGGAAAATGAAAACGTTCATCGTTTCTCAAATAATTTTTCAAATGAGGGACAATCAGATGCAAGATTTATCTAAACTAGAATTCCCGATATAGAAGGCAACGGATAAAAGTCGATTCCAGATTATTCGAGAAGAAAACCTAACTGAAGACCATTAACTTCGAATTTATTTTGACTCAACTATATTGACATCAGATTTCAACTCAAGTTATGGTGCGAAAATAAATTTGCAACTTAGTATATTACACTTCTCAAAAATACATAAATTATGTGAAATAGAATTGATTCACCAAGGGGAAAATAATTTGGATAGAGAGAAAGCAAAGATAGTGTCATATTCTTTAATAGTTTTATTGATTTGTGGAATTATCTACGTATTTGAACCTGGAATTGTTCGAGGTTCTTACACTTTCAGCGACGGATTCGAAAGCGGAAACTTTAACCAATGGACAAGCGCAATCGGCACACCAACAATTCAATCCTCAATAACAAATGATGGAACCTACGCAATACGAACCAGCATGCCTACAAATAACTACGTGCTCGAAACATTACCTTCCGCAAACGCACACCTTTTCGCGCGAACCTACATGCGATTTACAGCATTACCCACTACATGGACGTCAAGAAGTCTAATTAACTTCTATGACAGCGGCTCTAACATACGCTTAGGCGTCTCCATTTTCAACAACGGTGGAACCTATCAATGGGTTCTATGGACTGGAACCAGCCACTATTCCACTTCGACCATTAACACGAACCAATGGTACTCTGTAGAAGCTGAGTACGCCGCTAACACAAATACCCATCATTTATACATTGACGGAAATCTAATAATAACAAGCACAGATGCAAGAACCGAAAACATAAACAGCGTTGCAGTAGGCTCAGTTTCTCAATCAACCGGTTCAGGGTGGTCAACTGGAGCAACTGGATACTTCGACTCTATTGTAATCAACACAAACTACATTGGAACACAAACGCTATCATATTCTTTCAGCGACGGATTCGAAAGCGGAAACTTTAACCAATGGACAAGCGCAATCGGCACACCAACAATTCAATCCTCAATAACAAATGATGGAACCTACGCAATACGAACCAGCATGCCTACAAATAACTACGTGCTCGAAACATTACCTTCCGCAAACGCACACCTTTTCGCGCGAACCTACATGCGATTTACAGCATTACCCACTACATGGACGTCAAGAAGTCTAATTAACTTCTATGACAGCGGCTCTAACATACGCTTAGGCGTCTCCATTTTCAACAACGGTGGAACCTATCAATGGGTTCTATGGACTGGAACCAGCCACTATTCCACTTCGACCATTAACACGAACCAATGGTACTCTGTAGAAGCTGAGTACGCCGCTAACACAAATACCCATCATTTATACATTGACGGAAATCTAATAATAACAAGCACAGATGCAAGAACCGAAAACATAAACAGCGTTGCAGTAGGCTCAGTTTCTCAATCAACCGGTTCAGGGTGGTCAACTGGAGCAACTGGATACTTCGACTCTATTGTAATCAACACAAACTACATTGGAACACAAATAATTACGCCTGCGCCATCACCAACGATAACTCCGACACCCACACCCTCACCCTCGACTTCTGCTAGTACGCCAATTAACAAAGCAACTTACCATTATGGAGGCATAAATAGTGCAGATTATACTTTTGTAGCTCAGCATTATTCAATCTTCGACATTGCCTTCGGTCAGAGTCAATCTGCTCTCCAAAACCTAAAGGCACAAAATGCAAATGTGAAAGTATTCGGATATAAACTCCTAAATAGCGAACCGAGCTCAAGTGATGATTGGAACACAGTTAATTCCCATGAAGACTGGTTCGTTCACGATCTATGACGGAAAACGCATTCCAGACACCCTCTACGGATATTACCTTATGGACGTTGGCTCTTTAGGTTGGAGGCAGTATTGGGTAAGTTACGTAAATAGCAAGATGGCGGCAGCACCAGCATATGACGGTGTATTTGCTGACGGTGTCTACGATATTCTGGCGAACGATGGAGCATTCACTAAGACTATTCGAATCATCAGAGACGTGCGCTAGATGGCACACAGATACGATGGGGATGCTTCAATACATCAAAGCCAACCTGACACCGAATAAGCTTCTCTTTATTAACACTGATGAGGGAATCGCATGGCTATCAGACACTCACGATTACATTGACATAGCTGATGGACGAATGTTGGAAGCTTACGGTCACGCAACATACGAAAGCAGCAGCGACTTTGGAAGAAGCACATACACTTTGAGCCGCCAAATAGCAGCTATAGCACGAGATTCTGGTGCTGGCAAAATGGTATGGGCAGCTTCTGGAGTTATCGACACGGTAACGAATCAAATGGTGAAATGGTGTTATGCAATGTTCCTATTAGGAATAAACGGTCAAAAAGCATATTGGAGTTTTAATACCCTCGCGAGTAGTGAGTGGTTCACATGGGTACTATTCAATAATGGATACAAACATAGGATCTCCAACTGGACCATACTACCAAAGCCAAAACATATACATAAGAGACTTCACCGCAGGCAAAGTCCTACTCTCAACCCCACCGCAACCACCTACGCCATCAACCTCGGAGGCACATACAAACTCCTAGACGGCACAACAGTAACAACCATAACCCTAAACCCATACAGCGGAGAAATACTAACCAAATAAAACACAAAAAAACAATACCCGCTATGCAATTATATTATCAAAACTCTTTCTTTTTTAAAAAGAAACCTTAAGAATACAATTTAATTTTTTAGAAGCTAGAAATTAGAAAATGGCGAATCATCAAATAAGACAGTTTGAAAGAAAAATTCAAAGGCACAAAGAATAACATGTACTAAAGAAATAGCTGAGTTAAAATCCCAATTTCATTTCTTCAAAAGAAATCAGAAAAATAATTGAAACTCATTTTGTATGCTTTTAGGAAAAACCATATTTAATCTCCCAGAAACTTTATTGATTTTAATCCAAAAACGCAAAAAAGATCTTAAAAACAGATTTTTGTTTGTATGGCTACGTAAGTAACCATTTATAATTATCGCAAAACTGACTTGAATATTGGATGATCATTTCAAATACACGATCCGATTTCGATTGCTCGCATTATTTGGAATTTGTACATGATGTTGTTTCGATTTTGTTGAGAACTCTACTTTTTCTGATGAATTGCTTCTTCATAGATTTTGACTGCGTTTCGAGCAACTTTTTCCCAAGAAAAATGTTCTTCCACAATTCGCCTCGCGTTTTTTCCATATTTTTCTCTCAAATCTTTATTTTCTAATAGGTATCTTATTGCATAAGCTAGTTTTACAGGATCATTAGGTGGAACCGTAAGTCCATTGATATCATTTTTGACAAATTCTTTTATCCCGCCAACTTTGGACGCTATTATTGGAGTTCCACAAGAAGCAGCTTCGAGATTTACTATTCCAAACTCTTCCTTCAGAGCAGGGTTAATAAATATTGAAGCTTGTTGATATCTTTTTGTTAGATCATCTCCATTCACGCGACCTAACAATTCAACTTCGTGAATTCCTCGTCTTTGTTTATTTCCGGGACCAAATAGTTTAGAGACATATTGACTATCTTCTTTTGGTCCAGCCACTTTTAAACTAACAGGTAAATCTAGGTAATTTAATGCTTCTAATAGAACATGTAGTCCTTTAGCCTGAATAAGTCTACCGGTAAACAAAATAGAGTTTTCAATTTTTTCGTCAGAACTTGGTTTGAATTTTTGAGGGTCCACGCCATTATAAAGAATTTTTATTTTGGATTTAGCTACGCCAAGATCTGAAAGTAACATTTTTCCGGAATTAGAAACACAAATGTAAGAATTAGCCGCGTGATTAAGAATTTTTCTAGGAAAATAATTGCTCTTGTACCAAGGATATGTAGCAGTAAGTGTATGGCATTGAAATATTTTTGGTTTCTTAACAAACCAAGAAGAAATTGAGAAGCTCAAATCTACATCATCATGAAAATGTAATACATCGTATTTTTTGAGTCTCTCAACAAAACGTGGATTAGGTATTAAGTTTGCTCCAGAAAGCAATCTCAGGGGATTTATTCTCATTTTAGGTAAGGGATTGATAGCTGACATTCTGAAGAGTTTAAAACCATTCTGTTTGACTTCATCTCTCCATAAAGGCTTGTATTTCTCGTTCATATTGAAGGTCATTACATCAGCATGAACGCCTATTTCATTTAGTTTAAGCGCGAGATTTTCAACAACACGCTCAGTTCCCCCAACGATGGGAGAAAAAGAAGGGGTCAATAACAAGACATCCATTTTTTTTACTAAACCTTCCTTTACTCTTTATTTATTCACTCGTCACTTTCAAAAACTCCCAATTCAATCTCAATTGGTTTAATTCATTAATATCAAAACTTCTTTTGAGGTTACTCTAATCTCCCTAAAAGTTTGTCTTAATTTTTTTAATAAAGTGGCTCATGTCATCCAGATGGTACTGCTTTCCATATTTCACAATTACGATTCGAGTAAACCAAGTTGTTATCTCTAAGAAGAGGCAAAAGTTCGGAGGAATTAAAATGTGAATTCTCAGCGCTTATAATCCCTGCCACCACGTTCATTTGTCCCAAATAAAGAAAAGAACTGTTAGTTAAAACCGTTGTGTTACCTATGAAATCAGTTTCTTGCCGAGGAAATAACCCATATGAAGTCAGGACACCAAAACGAGATAAAAGATCACCATATATTGTTGACAGTGAACCTGCGTTTTTTGATAACCAAGAGGCACCTGCAACATCGGATTCTGGAATGTATGTGGAATAATAGCCTATTACCAAATTAGTATCGGTCGATTCCTGCATTCTATTTTGATCTAAAGGATACGATAATGGAGACGCATTAGCAATGTGATTAATGAACCCCGATTGCGAGAGGAGGAACCCAACAATCACGACAGAAAGCAATATATTCCGTGCTGTAACGAGGGTTTTTTCCGAAAAATGATGGTTTCTTATTTTTGCCCAAATCTTTCCAAAGATCTTTGTCAATGCCTCGCCTCCAAGAGCAAAGCAAGGAGCTAAAACCAACAGACCGAAAGCATAGAACCGTGTGAAATTGAATGATGAGGAAAAGTTCGGTATCACAATACTCAGCGATATAAGAATTGAACTCATGAGAGCAAGCAAACGATAGGTTTGATTAGCTTCATTAGTTGCTCTTTTCCCAATTAAGCATTACAGCAAGAAATCCCACTATCAATAATAAATTAGCGGCATAGAAGAAAACCCAATTGAAAGCGCTAGCAATGCCCAAAATAGGGTGAGAACTAAATACTTCGGTCGATTTAGTCGCTGGATTATTTAGGTCTACAAAAAATCGATTTATTAATCTATAAATTGTTATATCTAATGATTGTAATGGGGCAGAAGAAAAAGTGTACCAAACAAGCGTAATTGCCGAAAGTGAGAATACTATTTTGTTGTTTAATAGCGCGTCCTTTTCATGCCTGATTTTTGATAGGACAAATATGGCTAAAATGTAAGCTAAATAAAAGTACATTATTGAATAATGGGAAAACATTATGCTTATGCCGAAAACGAGTAAAAGCAATCGTCTTCTCTTAATTGACATTGTTTTGTTTAATAAAACGAAAATTGACAAGGCAAAGAATAATTCTGCAACAATTTGCCTACCAAGGCTTAACGGTTCAACTCCGTAGAAAACTAATGACCCTGATATAAAGAAGAGTGCAGATAAAAGCGAAGGTAATTTACCCATTTGCTCATAAGTTCTGTAAAGCACTACTGGCACAAGAGCAAAAACGAAAGTGTAAAAAATCTTGAATACTGTTTCGCCATTAACGTTTAGAATCGCAGAATAGATAGTTGGGAGAATAGTAATACTTATCAAAGAATTGTAGCTTTGTGGAATTAACGGATTTAGTTTGCTATCTAACGGACCCCAATGTCCGCTAATTTGTGTTAATCTGAAAACGTAATATTCAAGTTGTGAGTCTGACCCCATTACATATTTTGATGTAAAAACAACATGAAACAGTAAAGCGATTGAAATTGCAAAAATTAAGACAGCATAATATTTTGCTGAAAAAAAAGTTTCCGAAAAACCTGTCACTATAAATAAAACAGCAATTACAACGAACATAAGAAGCAGAAGAGTAACATTGAGATACAAAGCACCCAGCGTGCCAAGAACGATAGGAAAAAAAAGAATCATTGATTTCGCAATTGCTGGCTTTTTTATAATCCACGGTTTATCTGACAAAATGCTCAATTTTGAAAATTCTCTTCGATAAGCAACTCCAAAGAGAACTAATGTTGAAAAACCTATGGTAAAAGCTACAGGAAGCGTTGATAGAGGATTATTAACACCAAAAAATGGAAAAATTGCGTTTGATAACAATCCAATAAACATTATAAAAAAAATACTTAACCCAACGGAAAAGAGAAAAATATCCGTTACACTTAGTCCTCGGAACTTCAAGTTTTCCAAAATAGCAAAGCCTGGAACAAAGGTAAGAAAGCAAAAGGCAATAATCTGCCTAAGAAGGGGAATATCAAAAAAAATTGAAACGTACAGAATCAAAAGCGCAAATAGTACCGCAACAAACCATTTTTTCGCGAGTTATCCCAGCCAAAGTTAGTCTTGCATTATTTCCTTCAATATTTGATTTAGAAATTCAGCGAGTTAAAATATTTCGAACTTGCTCAAGGAAGATACTTGAATTTTTTGGTTGCAACTTCGGCTTATAACTCATTTCTGATCATCTCTCATTTCTAAATGGAATAAAACTTACCTTCTTTTTTGTTTCTAATGACTTCTTAGCTGCATCTGAAGTAAGAAGAACGTTTAATCCGCTCAAAGCCGTGGGGGAGTAGTTTTGATTTGTCCGGACCTGGTTTATGAATTGGTCTATTTCAAGTTGGAAAGAGTCTACCTTATTTCCATGTAGGAAAGGAAAATTAGGAAATTTTAGATTTAAGAGTGATCGGCTCGCCTTACTCCAAAGAATAACCTGAGAATAATCTGTTGCATTTTCTTCCAAAAAAAGGTTTGGTGTCGCAAAAATACTTTGAGCGCTTCCATATACATTTATGCTTTCTACGTAATGAGAAGACAACCAACTCATTTTTCCAATTCCAATTCGGCCTTTAGAATACTCCAAAGCACAAACACATGAATCCTCCACAGAACAATCAAAAAATGTTGAAGAAATGGCAGAGACACTGCACGGAAAATCGTCAAAAACATAATTGAGTAAGTCAAAAACGTGTGGACCTTTATCGGCTAAGACGCCTCCACCTAATTTCGGATCAAAAAACCAAGTGGATTTGCTCCAATTTAATAGTGGATTCGCAGACAAATTATTACATTCAACAAGATAAGCGTGGCCAACTCGACCGTTCTGAATATGTTCAGTAGCTAATTTGTAATTAGGTTGATAACGAAGATTAAAGCCTATCATCAGAAGCTTGCCTTTTTCACGTGCTTTTTCATACATTCTTCTTCCGTCGTCAGTTGAAGTTGCCATGGGTTTTTCGCAAAGAACATTAACATCTTTATCTAATGCTTTCAAAGCAATTTCTGCGTGCGTACTTGGTGGTGTACAAATACTTATCCCATCTAGTTCTTGGTTTTCTAGCAGGTCATCAATCGAGGAGTATTGTGACTTTATTCTGAACTTTTTTGCTGTCTTCTTTAGTTTTATTTTATCAGCATCTACTAAGGCAACTAAGTCTACATACTGATTTTTCAAGTAAGCTGGGATGTGGGCTTTTGTTCCGATTCCACCTACGCCTACAACTGCTATACGAGTCTTTTTTTCCGACATTGCTGCAACTCCTAATAGTTATCGATTCAATAAACCGTATAAATTACGTTTTCTAGGAGATCCCTTGAATTTCTTTTTAATTTCAGTAGGACTTACTCCGACGACTTGATAGTCAGTTGTTCCTATCTTCCTTTTTTTAGCATCGGCCAGATATTTAACTTTGGCAGGGTTAATACCTATTAGTCTGGCAATAAGATAGTCGATGGCAAGAGCATCGCGACCGAAGATTAACGCGTTCATATTGACAGGTATCCCATCAACCGGTCCGCAGCCCTCCATTGCAATAATTCCGTCTACGACAACTAATTGAGGTTTGAAAACTGAGGTTAAATCAACTACGCAATCACATAGATGGCTATGATAGGTTGATTTTTTGGGAAAAGGATTGCAACCAAATTGATTCTTCATGGTTCCGCCGAATGAACAAAGAGTGTGTATTTTGATTTTTGGCACTGAAATAAGATAATTTGCCTTTTCAAAAATTTCTGGATATTCGACAGTCTTCAAATAGGTATTCTCGTTGAAGATTTTGTTGGAACATGGCGACTTAGATAGATTGACTAGTTTCACATTTAGTTTCTTTGAGAGCTTTTCATATCCTAGTAACTTGAAAGCCATATCAGCTAAGACCTGGGTTCCGTCAGACTCTGCGATAGAAATATCTGAAACGCCAAATTCCTCTTGTAGATACCGGATTATTGCTTCCACTACGAGAGGGTCTGTCGTTGCTCCAGTTTCTGATCCTTTTATACAACATAAATTTGGCTTTATTATGACGACATCACTAGACTTGAATTTGGGATTCCCTATAAGCGCTAAGCCTTTTTTTACATCTTCATAAATTTCTGATGAACTATGCACTTTTACAATAGATATGATTTCTTTAAGAGTCGACATTCTTTTCTTTCTCCGATTAAGGTTTTAACATATACTTATCAACTTTCAGTTATTAGGACATTTGTCTAAAAACAGAACAATTGATTATTGGGTGGGCAGGTTCATTAAATTGATTTCTAACAAACGCGAAATTTGCATCAAAAAACAAGAAAAGTGTTTCCCTAAAACTCTTTGCTTGAGTTGCTTTTTCTTTTGAACTAATTATTCGAATTTTAAGAGTTGTCAAGCTTATCATGATACTTTTGTGTTCTTACAGATATTTATCAAGTGAACATAAGTTTAATTAGGATCTCAATATCATATCTTAATACACAATAAATACTGTTACATATGTGATAAAGTAAATGAACAAAATTCACGTGCTTCTCGTTCTTTCCTTAGCTTTAAGTTGCATATGGTTATCCTCGAACACATTTTCGACATTAGGCGCGATTAATGCAAAAAACGTTATATCCCTTTATGGAACAATTCAATCTACTCAAGGCACAACACCTGTCAATAAGGCCATGTACATGTACGGTGGGGATCAGAATAGTTGGCTCCAATACTCCGACCAAACATTCGTAGCCAACAATTTTGGACTTATTGATGTTTGGTGGAACACAAACTCACAAAGTCTCGCAAGCATTAAGTCAAAAAACCCCAATATCAAAATAATAGGCTATAAAGATGTGGCCGGCCAATATTCATACGACGATGATTGGAATATCGTTAATTCTAATGAGAATTGGTTTGTACATGATGCCAACGGCAATCGCATTCAAGATACTCAGTATGGATGGTATCTTATGGATATCGGTTCTCTAGGTTGGCGTCAACATTACTCTTCTTACGTAAATAGTGAAATAAATGCAAAACCATCTTTCGATGGAGTGTTCGCTGATGATGTTGCTCCGACTCTGGGAGGTTCTTATAGCAGCACAGTTCCGGCTTCTGTCATTTCAAATTGGCACACAAACATGGTTGAATTTCTCCAATATGTTAAAGCCAACTTACCTTTTGGAAAAATATTGATAATCAACACACAAGAAGGAATAGAATATCAATCCGAATCAACTGACTACAGGAACGCAGCTGACGGTTTCATGATAGAAGGCTATCTACATGCAATTTGGCAGCAAGCTAGCGAAATGCCCTCACAATACACAATAAACCGAGAAATCGCGGCGTTGTCAATGTATTCTTCTTCAAAAATTGTGTGGGCTGAATCTGGAAGCGTCTCGCCAACTCCTGATATGGTGAAATCTTGTTATGCAATGTTCCTATTAGGAATAAACGGTACTAACGGTTATTTTGGCTTCAACGATTGGCCGAGTAGTGATGGTTCACATGGGTACTATTCAATAATGGATACAAACATAGGATCTCCAACTGGACCATACTACCAAAGCCAAAACATATACATAAGAGACTTCACCGCAGGCAAAGTCCTATTCAACCCCACCGCAACCACCTACACCATCAACCTCGGAGGCACATACAAACTCCTAGACGGCACAACAGTAACAACCATAACCCTAAACCCATACAGCGGAGAAATACTAACCAAATAAAACACAAAAAAACAACCATACACTACAACAAAAAACGATCCTATTCAGAAAAGCATTGTCCAACATAATTTGTTGAAGTTCATTTTCTCAGAATGGGATCATGACACAATATTTGAATTAACCTAGCAAAGACTGATACAAATCCCAGTATTGCTCAACGACTCTGTCCAATCGATGTTCTTTTTCAATTATGGCTTTTCCGTTGTTTCCTAATTTTGTCATAAGTTTATTATCTCCTAATAAGTTCAGAATTGAATTTTCAAATGACTGTTGGTTTCTCTCAACTAGAATTCCTGCTTCACCGTTACCGAGTATCTCCCTGACATATGGTTTGTTTGTAGAAACAACAGGCAATCCGGCCGCCATAGCTTCCAAAAGAACCAAGGGCGCCATTTCTGCTTCGGTAGGGAAGACAAAAAGTGACGACCACAAATAAAGCTGAATTAATTCGCTTCTTGAAACATCATCCAAAAACACAACTTTGTCTTTAAGGTTCAGTTTAGCTATACGTAATTTCAACATCATCAAATATTCCTTTTGCGACTGAGTATATGTTCTGCCCAAAAGAACGAGTTTAGTACGTGGAAACTCCTTCAAAATTTTTGGTAAACTCTCCACGAGCAAAAGCTGTCCTTTTCTTGACTCTATTGTACCCACGCAAAGCAAGTTATGGTAATCCAATCCATATTTTGCAGCTATTTTACTATCCCGATCCACATTGAAAACTGTTGAATCTATGCCATGAGGTATAAGCTGAATGTTTTTTATTCCAATCAGCTTATAGAGTTCAGCTTGGCATCGAGTAAAAGCAATGAAAACACATTTCGGCGAACTCTTCAACAAAAAAACGTTTCTTAATATTAGCTTGTTCTTAAAAGAATTCGTCTTTTGCACATTTAGAAGTGACTCCATCAGGACTGGCGAGTGTGAGGTGAAAATAAGAGCGGTACCTTTAAGTTTGGAGGCAGTCCACGGAAGATAATTAAGATACCACTCAAGGTCATGCAGATGAATTAGAGAGTAGTTCCTGTTCATCATATACCCTAAAAATTTTACACCGAAGGAAAGATCGTTACGTGAATTGAATCTACGAATCTCAAGGTTAGGAAGGCTTTCATGTGGAATTTCGCCTCTTTCTCGGCTCAATACAGTTAGCACTTCTGTATTGAAACCTTTTTCTATCATAAGCTGAACTGGATAGTAATAGAAATGAGAACTTAGCTGATTTTGTATATAATGCCAATTCCACCACTGAGTTATCTCACAAAAAAGTGGCTTCATAAGTACATTTCCTTCCTTGAGCAAACAAATACCAAAACATTGTTCTGCAATTTTTCAATGCTTCTGGTCAAATTCATTAACAATATTGTAATAAGTTTGCACTGCTACTTTAGATGTTACTTTCCAGTCAAACAATTGTTGTGCTTTGTTTCTGGCGTTTGACCCTAATTTTTTTCTAAGAACGACATCATTTATTAATTTAAGAATTAGTTCAACAAACTCTGAATTAGGTTGCTGAGTCATAAGAATATCCACACCGTTTTGGAGATTTAGACCCTCAGCACCTTTCTGCGTAGAAACAATAGGTTTTCCAGCCGACATATATTCAATTATCTTAATTCTCGTTCCTCCGCCACTTAGAAGAGGAACAACAGCTATATCGGCTGCAGAAATATAATCTGACAAGTTTTCAACAAAACCCGTTGTTATAATTCTAGAATTAGATATCTTAGGAGGATCTTTTCCTACTAACAAAAGGTATACGTTGGGATTTTTTTCCCAAATTCGAGGCAAAATATCTTTAACGAGAATTTTGGATGCTTCTTGATTGGAAACATAACATAATGGGCCATGGAAAATTAGCACAATTTCATCTTTAATGCCATATGTACTTCTGATTTCATCCCTTCTCGATAAAGATAAGAATTTATCGGTTTCAACAGAATTTGGAATTATGTTGATTTTTTGTTCGGAAATTCCCCAGCTTTCAAACTCCTCCTTATCTTTTTCCGAGACAGCAAAAACTCTGTCACTCATGACGCAAGCAACGTTTTCCATTAACTTAGTAATAGCGACAAGAGAACTGCTTACTTTTTCCATGCTAGCAACTCTCATAGATTCTATGTTGTGGGCGTCATAAATCAATGGTACATTAATCAATTCCTTCGCCACAAAAGAAGAAGGAACGGTTGTTGGAAACTCGCTTTGAATTAAGTCTATTTTCTTTTTCTTACAAACGAAAAGCAATTTAACTATTAAATAAGGGTCGATGATGAAGGAAACAGAAACCTCTGATAATACTGAAAAAGTCAAAAGACTGACTAATCTGTTAAGAATTTCCTGCCCGAGTTTGACTACGCCAGGAAAGATAACCCTAACATACAGAGGATAAGGACATTCGTTTAACTTTCCATTTATGATTTCAAAATATTTATCTCCGTCAACAAGAATTGAAGAGAGGGATTTTTTTAATGTCCGATCTATTAAGTAAACTTTCACACCGTTATTAGAAACATTTTTTGCTAAATTAATTATTCTATCAACTCCGCCAGTGTGATCGTCCAAAGAGACATTGGAGCAAATGCAGAGGTTTACCATATTTTGATCATTAACCCTTTTACAGAAATTAGTTTATTTAATAGGCTCTATTTGGCTTTGAAGCTTGTTAATTAAATTAAAAGCTTGCCTATTTTGAAGAATTTCAATTATTCTTAAATGGAGATCGAGAGGTTTGTGATTTGGAAATATTAATTCGCTGCAGAGACAATGTTTTCTAAAGGCTTGAGAGTGGTTTTCCAATCTAATTTTTTTGCCTGTTCAAAAGCAGATTTGCTAAGTTTTTCCCAACGATCTTTATCGGAATATTCCCTTACAAGATCCACAAAATTGTCCTCATTATACGGTAAACAGCCCTCAATTTCGTGCGAAAATTGCATCCAATCTGGGGACAAAGCAGGAAGACCATATGCAATATAACCTAACGGCCGAGATGAAAAGTGGCTTCGCCTAAAAGGATCCTTTGTAACTGTACTTAGTCCGAATTGGTAATTGTAAAGCAAGTTGAGAGAATTAGCCACTCCTTTATAATTTAGTTTATATTTCTTCTCCGGTCGAAACTGCCCATATACATCTATTTTGACTTGACTGATATTTGTCAAATGGGATAAAAGTTCTTTATTAGCCCAGTAAGCTCCAACATTTCCAACAGATACGATAGCAGCAGGATGATGATAAGACACAGGCTTGGCTTGAGGATAACAACCATATTTTAGAGTAATGAAATTACTTCCATTATGAATATTCTTCCTAACAAAATCTTCAGTAGTCCCCCACGGAAAGATAACGCAATCTGAATTTTCGCTAATTTCAATTTCCATTTTCCTAATAGCTTGAATTCGATTGAGAACAGACTTGCTTTTAATTAAGGGCGAATAGAAAAGCTCGTCCCCAATCATTGATTCCCAACTGAATATCTTCAAGCAGCCAAGATTTTTTGTCAAGACATAAGAAAACAGACTTTCAACGCCAATAACAACATCGTACTTCCCTTTTTTGATTACATTCTCAAGTTTATCAGCTATTTTTCGCATTAGTCGTGGTTCTTTACCCTGTAAATAAGCACTAACACGTTGATAGAAAAAAAAGCCAGGCGGCCAAATCTCATCAACTCTTATCAAATCAACGCTATGGCCTTTAGATTCCAGAAAAATCTTATATGCCTCAGCCCGAAGCCTGCCACCTCCAGTTACATGTATGGCAATTACTGCAATTTTCATTTTTGTCCCCAGATCATGTGCTTCATCTTACAAAATTAGCTTAACTCTAAAGGGCGCAGCCGAAAGTCAATTAACATCCACGCCGGCAGTTTGCTTAAACATATCTGCTCAATGCTTGAACAATCACTAAAACGTAGTACTCATGTGATAGTCTGTAAAAAAATTAAAAGTCTGAACAATGCTATAACAACGCCAATAATAGAGTTTATTTTAACCTACCGGTTTTCTAAGAGGCGCTGATAATGTTCTTCGAATCTATCAGTAATTTTGTCCCAAGTGTAACGGTCTTCTATTGTCTTTCTAGCAGCTTTTCCTATTCTATTTCGAAGCTCTTCATCGGCAAGTAATTTCAATATAGCATCACCCATGGCTTTGGGAGCTTTTGGCGGAACAAGAAAACCGTTTATCCCTGTTGAAATGACTTCTCTGCTTCCACCTACGTCGGTTGAGACGACAGGTACACCACAAGACATTGCCTCAAGCAGAACAGTGGGTAATCCTTCATAATGAGATGGAACGACATGCACAGTTGCGTTTTGACACAATTTAACAAGCTTTTCTCTTTTCACGTAACCTAGAAGCTTGAATTTATCACTCATTTTTCTCTTTCTGACTTCCTGGTCCAATTTACCATAAAAAGGACCTGTCCCACAAACAAGAAAGCAAACATCAGACTTAATTCCACAAACATATTCACTACAATCTAACAAATCGAGCAAACCTTTTCTAGCACGTAGCACCCCAGAGTATAGCACATATTTTTCTGTTGTTCCTCGGTTTTGAATTGGAGTAAAGGTTTTTTCATTAACCGCATTTCCAACAACGGTAATTTTTGACGGGTCCAACCCATACGTTTTTAGTTCTTCAATAACGGAATGTGCAACAGCTGTAATGATACCTGAAAAACCAAATAATTGTGATTCTATCGGAGGATAGAAAATGCTACTTTGGATTCGCTCACCTAAAGAGTAAAAATCGACTATTTCATGATATTTTGCGTCAATTTTCATGGGAGTGTGAACTGTGGTAATAATTGGCAAAGATGTCTTTATTGGCGGAACTATTGGGGAATGCATATGAATTATGTCAATTTTTGATTCTAAGGAGTTTAAAATAGCTTTTACAAAAGCATTATGTATCATTATATGAAAAGGATAAACTGGAAAGAAAGAAACTCTAAAAATGTCTATTCCATCAATTACTTCTTTACTAGTATCTTTTGGTCGATCCTCTCGTGATTATTGTTATCTTGTGTCCTCTTTCAGTCAGCTTTTTAGAGAGATTATAAACGTAATATCCTATTCCCCCTGATTCGGGAGGCAACTCGCGTGTTATCATACAAATATTCAATCGTACCATTTCCCTGCTAAAGATTAATAATTCCTAAAAACAAAAAGAAAATCAGTAACTACGCTTGTATTGCACGTCTATAAACATCAAATGTTTCATTTGCACATTTCTGCGCAGTAAACGACGTTTCAATCGTTTTTCTGGCTTGAGCTCCAAATGATTTGCATAGGTTTTCATCCTTTAATAAAGTAACTATGTGATCAGCCAATTCATCAGCGTTGTTGGGCTTTGTCAAAAAGCCATTTTTACCAGATTCAATTAATTCTGGGTTCCCTCCAACGTTACTCGCAATAACGCCTAAACCACAGCTCATAGCTTCCAAGATACTAATAGAACAATTCTCAAAAAAAGAAGGGTTTACAAAAACATTAGCCTTGCGCAAATTTTGCGGTCTCTCATAATATCCAACATGTCCAATGAACTCAAAATTATCATTGGATACTCCTATGTTCTTAAGTAGTGTTTCATAATAAACTGCATCTCCACCCGCAAAAATGAATTTAGCATCAGGTACACTCGCTAGCACTTTCGGAACGGCTTTGATTAATACATTCAAACCCTTCTTCGCCATTAATCGCCCCATGTAAATTACAGTATTAGTTGAATGTTTTTCAGTCTCATGTGAATTCACTGATGGAGAAAACAACAAAGGGTCTACACCATTATGTATTACAGTTATCTTCTCTGATTCAACTTTTAGGTGTTTTTGAAGCAAATCACTAGTCATGTTTGAGACTGCTATAAACTTAGAGATATGCTGGACATATTTTTGTTGAAGCGAATTAATAATTGGCAGTAGAAACAAAGCATTTATTTCACTCCATTCAAGTCGGTTAAGATTTGAGGCAGAAAGTGGAGTAGCATCAGTTTGCATGCGAATCGTGCTGTGTGTAGTTACAACAGTTGGAATTCTGACCAAATGAAATAATTGCAAAAAAACATCAGGCATAAAACTTAGATGAGAATGTAGGATGTCAAAACCATATTTCTTTGTTAAACCAGGAATCTCGACAAGACATTTCGCTTGAAAAGCTAAATTATAAAAAAATGTCTCTCTGGCAGTTGCAACATAATGAATATCAATTGGTCTTCCAAAAAATGTATGTAGATCTGCTTCACCCATCAAACTGCCTGACATACCAGGGATATTGCGCTTTAATGTAATTACATGAACATCAACGTTCTTAGGCATGTTTTTAATTATTTCAATTATATAAGAACCCACCCCGCCCCAAACTGGAAAGAACTCTGGTGCAATCATGCACAGGCTTATTTGTTTCATGTATCAACCACTCATTTTCTAAATAGATTGAAGATTTTACAATTTTTAGAAGCAATAACTTAAAAGTTGTACTTAGCCTAAACATTAAGAATTATCTTGACATAAAAAGCATGTTTTAAATTTAAAGTAATTAACTATTTTTTTGTTTGAACATTCTTAAGGTTAATAAGATTTTTTTATTTAAATTTTAAGAATCTCTAATCTTAGTGGCAAAAACTATGTATTTATTACAAAAATATTCTCCAATGTAAGGTATTCTCTCTGCAAATCGACCTAATGATATCCAAACCTTTCCGACTGATCTTGAACCGAATGGTCTAAATTCATCGGCAACAACGGATACGGACAGATATTCTCGACTTTGTAAATTTTAACATTTCTAGGCATCAGTTCGATTAAAGCATCGGACGATATGTATTCTTCTTTGACACTTTTCTTGAGGTTAATAGTTTCAAAAAGGATTCTTGAAATTCTTCTGAAAAAAGACAAGGGATTATCAGTAGTTACACAAATTGAACCTTGCTTTCTTAGTAGTCTCACCATTTCGTTCAATGAATCTTTAGGATTAACAACATGCTCTATCACTTCACTGCACAAAACAAAATCGAAAAAATCACTCTTGAATGGCATATATTCGGCACAGCAAACCACAAGATGACCGTTAACTCTTCTTAGTTTAGCGTTAATTACTTGATATCGAGATATATCTACTCCTGTAACAATTGTGTCCGAACAATCGGTGTTTAGCCTACTCATCAAGAAACCGTATCCACAACCGACATCCAGAACTGAAGAAGCATCCTTGGTTTTGACTTCAGTTACTATGGGCTCTTTAATTTCCTTGTGCTCGCAAGTTGCAACATATACATTTAGACTGTGTTTCTTGGCCCCCAATCTTCGATAGAGGTAACAAAACCAATTTGTTCACTATATTGTTCAAATGAAACCTTGCTAGATTTAGCTTTGGCCATATTTCAGTCCCTTAGTTCTAATTTGGGCACAAATTATTGACCTTAAAAAAGTTTAATAAAGATCAGTTATTCTGTTTTTAATACGTTGCTTCTAACATTATGCGCATAAAAATTTCAACGCTATTCATAAATCCAAGCTTCTTCTCACCCAATCGCTCACGATACTTAATTGGAACCTCCATGATGCCAAAACCCTCTCGCTCTACATGATGGTTAAGTTCCACTTCAACATCAAAGCCCTTAGATTTTACATTCCAATTTCTAAGAATATCTCGCACGCACTACACGCAACCCTGTCAAGGGATCAACTAATGAGATTCCGTTTAACAAATTATGAGTAAAAGCAATTAATCGATTGCCCAAATAAAAAACGCCATTTAAACCCTTCAAATCTAAGTAACCGCTGAACCTGTTGCCGCAAACCATGCCCACATCAGGATTCTCCTCCAAAATCCGAATCATTTCTGGAACGTGTTCAGCTGGGTAAGTGTAATCTGCATCTGTGATAACAATGTAATCAGCGGTTAAATCCAAGTACTTAATCGCCATGTGCTAATGCATCACCTTTGCCTAATCCATCTTGCAAAACAACTTGGGCACCCATACTCTTGGCTACCTCGAATGGTTTGATCTGTGCTTTTGCCGTCAACAACCAAAATCAGTGTATTCTTCAGAGTCTTGTTTAGCTCGTATATGGTGTGGCCGATGCCTTCTTCCTCGTTTAGCGCAGCTATAATAACTTGCGTCGAGGGAATACCTTTCATTTCTCTTATCACACCATCAGGTTTAATCTAAGATTTTCGTAAGATATCTTGCACTTCTTGGATAACCTGATTTACATTAGCGTCGCTTAGGTATGCATGCATCGGTAACGTTATTGTTTGCGCAAGAATTTTTTCAGAAACCGGAAGAACAGACCTTCCTTGAACATGCGCTCTGGTAAACAGTTTGCATATGACAGGGAGGATAAAAGACGGTACCGGTTTCTATTAGGCGGTCTTTAAGCAATTCCGTGAATTTTGCTTTGTCGATTTCGTTGCTAAGTGTAAGCGGATACTTGTAGTAGCTGCTTCTGCTGTTTGAAGAACATTTTACTGTACTAACAGAACTCATTTCATCAAACGTGTCATTATAAGTTTTGGCGATTGCGTTCCTTCGCGCTATAAACTCTTCAACCCTTTTTAGCTGATGAACACCCAGGATAGCAGAAATTTCAGGCATCATCATATGCCTACCAAGGTTGACGAAGTTGGTTTTTCCTGGTCCAGAACCATAGTAACTGTATCTTCGCGCATATTCAGCTAACTCATCATTGTTAGTTACTAGCATTCCGCCTTCTCCAGTCGTTACGACCTTTGTTGGAGTAAAAGCAAAAACTGCAGCATCACCAAAGGTTCCGGCTTTTTGCCCATTAACAGTTGCTCCAATGGCATGTGCAGCATCTTCAACTAAGAACAAATTGTGCTCCTTGCAGATTTCCTTTATTTCTTCTAAATCCGGATTTGGAAAACCAGCAATATGCGTAACTATTACGCCGCACGTATCTTTAGAAAGGTTTTCTCGAAGGCTACTTGGATCCATAGACAACGTTTCCTTGCGAATATCAGCAAAGACAACTTTTCCTCCTGAGTACAAAACGCTGTTTGGTACTGAAATGAAGCTGTTTGTACAGACAATCACTTCACGATTTTTCACTCCGAAGTAGTTAAGAGCGATTTCAAAAGCACTAGAGTCAGAATCCAAAGCAATTGCATTTTTAATATTTAGGTATTCGGCGATGCCTCTTTCAAAGGATTTTAAGTTCTCACCATTTCGAAGCTTGCCATCTTCTAATGCTTTAGAAATATCTTGAGCTATATTCTGTATATCCTGTTTAGGGAAAAAAGGCCTCGAAGATCGAATATATTCATCATTCAAATTTTCTCACCAAGTCTTAGTAACTGTATGTTACAGTGAACAAATGAAAAGTCTCATCAAGAATCGCATGCATTATCTGCCATTCAGGTAAACGATAGAGCCTGTGAAAAATGAAACCCAAATTCACTCGGGAGCCCTTTCTATAATCAAGAGATTTAACAAAAAGGCGTCCCTCACGCTTGTACACAATCCATCTGTGAACATCTTCTTTGTACAAGAGCTCGCTAAACCAGGAGGGACACTGAATATAACCATGTTTTGAAACCCGCTTAAGTTCTTTAAACAAGCTCCACGGATCATTCATATGCTCGATTAAGTAGTAACTGGTTGCAAAATCGAAGGCTTTGTCTTTAAATGGTAGGTAACGAGAGTCGCACAAAACAAAAGGTTTTCCTTCTGTCACCAGTGTTTTCATTCGTCTATCGGGAACTGGGCTAACATTAAGGTCACAAAGGACACTTGCATTGGGAAATGGTTTTGCTCCGCATGCAACATCTAAACATAAAGGGAGGTCTTCATTTTGTAAGAAACATATTTCGCGATATCGTTTTTTTCCAAACTTAAATCGATCCATCTCAGATTTACGAACAGGAAAACGCGAAATCGCCTCTTGACCTTTAGCAAGAGACTTACTATTTTTATTCTCCATTATCAAGCACGCTTATTTGACCACTTAAATTAAGACTTTCTCAAACACTCAACAAGGGAATCTAGCACATATTTGGCAGTTTCTTCAGTTATACCAACATGAATTGGCAAACATAATATCTTTTTAGTAACGGTTTCGGATACGGGAAAATCGCCTTCTCGAGTTCCAAAGTTTTTCCGATACCACGGATGAAGATGGCACGGCGGATAGTAGACGCTTCCAGTGTCAATACCAAATTCGTTCTTCATCGCTAGAGCTACTTTATCTCGGTCTAAGTTATCGGAAAGCCTAATTGGATATTTGTAGTAACTGTGCCGAATATTAGCAGGAGTCTTAAACATGATCACATTGTCCATGTTCTTCAACCGCTCCCCGTAATAACCGGCGATTTTGTTGCGCTTAAATATAAAATCTTCAAGTTTCGCCAACTGGTATTTCCCGATGACAGCTGTTACTTCGCTCATACACCAGTTGTCGCCTATCAGGGTCATTATTCTTTCAGAGTCGAGACCGTGATTTCGCATGCTATAAGCCATAGAAGCCATAGATGAGTCATTAGTTGTTATCATACCGCCTTGACCCGTGGTCATAACCTTAGTGGGATAAAAAGAGAAAGCACCACCATCACACAAGCCACCCGCCATTTGCCCGTCAATCATTGCGCCGTGTGCATGCGCTGCATCCTCAATTAGAAAAAGTTTATTGTCTTGGCAGAATCTACGAAGTTCATTCATTTCTGGACAGATTAAACCTGCAACATGAACCACAATTAACCCTGCAGTTTTTGACGTGACTTTTTTGGCTACTTCATCTACATCTATGCAAAGAGTCTCAGCGTTCATGTCTGCAAAAACCGGCCTGCCTCCAGATAACAAAACAGATGTGGGTGTAGCAACGAAAGTGTTTGTTGGAACAATAACTTCTCGATTTTCGTGGTTAAGAAGTCTAAGCATGATTTCCAGAGCAGCAGTTCCTGAACTCACAGCAACTGCATACTTAGTGTGAACATACCCTGCGAATTGCCTTTCGAATTCCTGCACTTGAGGACCATCAGTTAGAACACCGCTTTTCAAGGTTAGTCTGATTTCCCTTAAGATTAACCCTATGCTTTCCTCATCGAAGAATGGTGACGCAGAGAACACACGGTTAGGTTTTTCCATGTGACTGCTATCCAAGTTCAAGAATTTTTGGTTTAAAAAAAGTTGGTCCATTACAAAATAAATAGTCAACTACTGAAAGGTTATTCACAAACTCACCAAAAAGCTGTTGGTAAACCGGATAACGAAAATCTTGAAAGTATACCTTGATTCCTTCTTCACCAAAACGTTTAAGGTCAATATATGACTTTCGCGCCACTGCCACAAAGTATCGTTTCAGCTCCAATTTTTTTACATTTAGCAAGAACGGCATCACTTTTCCCTGCAAAAACGCCCAAAGAGGAGGCCATCACGAGAGGTGTATGTATGTCAAAAATGTCCATTATACCTCTTATTAAATGCAAGTTAAGATCCAAAAGCATACTCCAATTTTTGTTGTAAGTTTGCTCGAAAAACCCACGAAATTCATCCCAAAACGGAGCTTTACCATAATTGTGCATTAAACTAAGCCAATGACGTTTCGCCCAATCTTTTTCAGAGGTATTGGATATCTTTACCTCATTAATTCGCAATGGTTTTCCGAAATGCTCAATTGGCACCGTAAGCCATTTAACGCCATTAGGTGTTTTAATTTTGTTTCTATTTGTAAATCCTGAACGTTCAAATTGAATATTATCTTCAATAATAAAAGCGTCACAGCAACGAATTTTATCAAAAAACCCTAACCAAGGCAAATAGTTAGGTTGATGCCCAGCGACAATCAATAAACTTTCACTTTTCAACTATTGTTTTCTTGTCCACAATTCTGATAACTTCAAAAGCTTCAGCGGCTTTAAGCCCAACCTGACTACCTCTGAAAGAAGAAAGATTTACCATTGATTCATAAGCTAAGTACCGTTTATCTTTCTGGGAAACATGAAATTTCAGGGCATCCCATTTGTCTTGTACATAATCAGATATGTCCGTAAAATAGACAGGATTGAACGTACCGGTAACTCTCGGAGTTTCAAAAGCAAGCATGGTTGAAGCATTCCTGAATGCAGATAATGAAAGCCACCCAACTTGGCGGTGGTCCTGATGAGTGTCGTTTGTTGTATGAGTTAACACTAACTCGGGTTTGGATGCTTCGTAAATAGACTCAAGATAATCAATTGCTTTGGGAGAACAAGGGATTTCAGTATCTGGAAAATCGCCAAAAAAAACCTCTTTTACGCCCAGAAGCTTCAAAGCGCTTCTACTCTCTCGGCACCTTGTTTCAGGATCGCCACTTTTTTCCCCTTTGGTCAAGAATACAGCTATGACTTTAGTTCCTGAAGATGTGGCAGCGCGAACAGTACCTCCACAACCTAGCTCAATATCGTCTGGATGTGCTCCTACTGCAAGCATTACATTAGCTCTGAATACCAAACTTCATCTCTCCTAAAAATCGTTCAACAACACATTAACGGGTCAAAAATATAATCTAATACTCCAAAATTCGATATATTAAATTGTCAAAATGACTTAAAACCTTATACAGATAATGGACCAGTCCGCGAATAAGCTAACTGCGCATCAGACATAAAAGAACCCGCATTATTTAGAACGGATGTTAAGCTCGAAATGTTAGAACCAGAGGATTCAGCAGCCTGAGCAGCATTGAAACACTGCGCAAGTTCGCTTTGAGCGGCGACTATAACTGATGCAGGATCGCTTTGCTGAGCAGAAACAACTGAGATTCACACAAAAAAGCGACAGAAACCGATGCCAAAAGGATAAGTGCTAATACCTCGCTCATGAACCTCAATTTATCACCTTCAAGCAATTTGTTTGCAACAATATATGGTAGCTATTGGTTAAACAGTCTTTCCAAAGTTTGTTTCTTTGAGTTTACTTTATCCATAATTTTTTCTGCTTGCCGGTTTGTCCTTGAATATTGCGTGTAAGCTTCAAGAAACTCTTTGCCCTTGCCCGTTAATGCATAGCACTGGGTTTCATTTTCGAAGCAAATCAAAGATGCGCCGCTTACTTCAGCTATATACTTTTGCAGTGCCCGAAAGCTCAAGTTAGCCCGGTACATTATCTGAGTCTTCTTAGGTCTTTGGCTAGCAACAGTCAGAATGTCTGCTATTATGTCCATTTTGTTTCTATAGCTACCCAACCATATTCCTCCAACCTAAAAATGTGGAAAACGTCAAGCAATTCAACAAAAATAATTTTCAATAATTGATTCGAAAATTCACAGAGTTATTTTATTTCAGACCCACTTCTAATGGATCTCTCCCTGAAGGAAGCAGATACGAATAAAGACTCGCCTAAATCATGTGCAGCATAATTCATTTTCTTATTCATTTATTGTAAATTTATTTAAACAGTGTAAGTAGTTGGTCAATCCAAGATTGTGTAGAACAAATTACCCTTGTCTATAAAGCAGCAAGGTTTGTCATCTACTTCTTCTAAACTAAACCACAGAACCATACCTTGCTTATAACAATTATTCCAAAACACAAGCCTGAACAACCTGTACACCAAACATAGCAAATCGATTATAGTCTACCGCAAAAATTAACAATTAAACCATTTAACAACACCCAAAACCTCGGAGAGATAACGCACAACAATTTCAGCCTCAAACTCCTCACTCAGATGGACATCTTTAAACTCTCCCCAAAGCAAACGAACCGTCCGCATGCCTAACTGTTTAGCACCCCAAAAATCAGTATGCGGATTATCACCAACACAAACCGCTTCCACAGCGTCTGCACCAAGTTTCTGCAAAGCCACAGTATAGGCCTCTGGATAGGGTTTATCTTTGCCGGAAGGGGTTTCACGTGCATAAACAACAGCATCAAAAAACTTTTCAATTCCTAGTAAGCGAACTTTGTTACGTTGAATCTGAGCGCCTGCGTTAGTAACTAAAGCCAATTTTAAGCCAAGATCACGCAGCCCCCAAAGCACTCGTGCTGCCTCTGGAAAAAGTTCTAATTTAGAGTCCACAGCAGCATATAATCTTAGAATTTCAGGGACTAAATTCTGGTCAAGGTCAAGATCACTCAGGAGATCATCAAACAGCCTTGGATATAGGCTTCCCTTCTTCTCAAAATCACACACCAACTTGCAATAGACTTCATTCTCAGAAAATCGACAGCGCCCAGAAAGAAATTGGGCTATGTTATGAAAAGCCGCGTAAACATAGTCCTTTTCATCATAAAGTACATTGTCAAGATCAAAAATAACTGCCCGTAAGCGAGTCATATTCACATTTCACCGTCGGAGTCTACGTAGAGCTCCTTGAAGTACCTAAGCATCATCACGCCGTCTTTGACTTCAACCTTAGGCACATCTTCTCCCAAAGCCATTTTCAAAGCAAAATAAATCAAATTCGCACCCGCCGCCGAACAGAAAGCTACTGACGCGGCAATGCGAGGGTTAAAATCAAAAGGCATCGCCACATCGTCCGAACTGTAAGCCATTTCAATGTTCACGTTGTAGTCAAACCCAAAAACATCACTTATTTTAGCAATCGACTCCTCAATCAAAGGGTTACGATGCACTCTACCAACAAGGGTCTGACTAGCATTACCAAAAACACGAATCTTAGGCACAACAATCAAAGCCCGCCCAGCCTTCGACAAGAAATCAACACTAACAATGGTTCCAGGCAAATACTCCATCAAAATAAGCTCCGGAAAATGCAAATCATCCAAACCGCGAAGCATCTGGCAAACTACTCCATAATTCTGCTCAATAAAACCCGGTTTCTCATTCAAGAGTAAACCAACAGTATCTTCCTTGGTTAAAACTCTGGTTCCACGGCCACCGCGAGAAACCAAAGTCTTCATAACAACTTTTCTGCTATCAATACCAAGTTTAGATGCAGCATCTTCGAATTCAGCAAAAGTTTTCACCCCATAAAACTCAGGGCAAGGCAAACCTGCATCCTTCAATTTCTGGTAGGCAAGTTTCTTGTTACAGGCCAACTCAAGAACAGAATATTTAGATATAGCAATGATCGTCCCAGCTGCTTCAAACAACTCGCGATTTTTAGCTACCACGAGGGCTTCCTCATGAGAAGCTGGAAAAACAACCTGCACACCCTCCCGCTTGCATATATCCAGTAGGTGCTCCACGTAACCCGGAGAAGAACCCAAAGGAACCTGATAAAACACATCCGCCAAGTGCTGGGCAACACAGGGAACACTTGCGTCAGTAGCAACAACTCTAATTGGTCGACCGTCAGGATTATCGCGTAAGCTGCCAATTTGGCTGGGGCTAATAACGCCACCCGCACAGGTAATTAAAACAGTTACGCTCTTCAAATCAAACCCACACAAACAAAATCCTAATAACAACACGACAAAACTAGTTTTCGTTTCACCATTTCTCATAGTGAACAAATTTTTCAAGGGGTTTTCTATCAGTCACTGAAGTTTTTTCTTCATCGGGATATCCCAGGGGAGTCATTGCGACTACGCGAATTTCGTTGGGTATACTCAACGCTTGCTTTACAGCGGTTTCGTCAAAGTTAGCGATCCAACAGGTTCCAAGCCCCAGCTCCGTTGCAGACAAAACCAGATTCTGCAAAGCTATTGCCAAATCAACCTTCCAATACTCCTCACCAAACACTCCACGTCGCCAAGCTTCCAGAGGATTCACACACCCAACAACTATAACGGGAGCATGAATGAACCACTCTGCTTTATACGCGGTTTTTAGGCTTTCTCGAGCTTCGGGCTGGGTGATTACTATGAAATGGCAAGGTTGACGGTTGGCAGCAGAAGGACCCAATCTAGCTGCCTCCAAAACCTCAGTTATTTTTTCTGCTTCAACAAGCTTAGATTGGTATTTGCGTATACTACGCCGCTTCTTTAAGAATCCAACAACGCTCATGAAAAAATCCGCTCTTGCCTTATGCAATTTTACTGTTTTCATTCACAAATTCTAGCAGTATACGTTTAAAAATTTCGCCACCATTTTTAATGCCGAGTTTTTTCTGACCCAATCTTTCTCGATAATTAATAGGAACCTCCATTATACCAAAACCTGCACGCTCTACAAAATGGTTGAGTTCAACTTCAACATCAAAACCCTTAGACTTCACTTGCCAATTTCTAAGAATCCCCGCACGCACTACACGCAAACCAGTCAAAGGATCAGCTAATGAAACGCCATTTAACAAGTTGTGGGTAAAAGCTATGAACCGATTACCTACATAAAAAATGCTGCTTAACGCCGATTTTTCTTCATAACCACTAAAACGGTTACCGCAAACCATACCCACCTGTGGAGACTTCTCCAAGATCCGAATCATGCTAGGAACATATTCAGCAGGGTAAGTGTAGTCTGCGTCTGTGATGACAACGTAATTAACCGTTGGGTGTATGTGCTTGAGCGCTTTGGCGATTGCGTCTCCTTTGCCGGATCCATCTTGAACAAAGACTTGGGCACCCAAATTCTTTGCGACCTCAACAGTTCGATCAGTGCTTTTGCCATCCACCACAAGTACTCGAGGGTCACCTAGAACATCAAACATCTCGGTGATGGTTAGGCCAATGCCTTCTTCCTCGTTTAACGCTGCTATGAGAACTTGCGTAGGTGGGGCACCAAACATTTCTCTTTTCACCACTGCAATCAAAACTCTTTGTTATGGCAACAACCAGTCAGTATTAATGCCATTTAGGCGAGACGATAATATATCAACTTTTGCAATTTCAAATTGTTACTACGAATAGCACAACAGCCCAACAGTTGATGAAAATCTGCTAGAGTTGTTTCTCTTGACATGTATAGCTGACAATTACATAACCTTATATATTAAGAGACAAGCAAGAATCCAATACAGGTATGCTGAAATGATAAATGCAACCTGTAGAAAAAAACGCAGTAAACTCGCATTAATTTCATTATCACCATTCTTTATAGTAGTCTTCGCTGTCGGCTGGATCATATATTTGATAGGACAATTAGGCAACTAAATTCCAACATTAAGATGCCCAAAAATCCACCGCACAAAGATCGCGAACAAATTGCTAACGCAAAAACCTAGCTAAAGCAACACCGAAACAAAAATAAAAGCACCACTAACAAATCCCTTCATAACTGAAGCAGACAGAAACAAAAACAACTTTAATTAAACGTTAACACAATTTCATTTTCCTCAAAAACAATGATTAGTCTACGTAAGCGTCTATTAAAAGGTTCTATCGATTTCGTCAAGCACAAATGGAGGTTACGTACGCGACAACTTTGCTCGAGGAACTATATTGTTAAAAAATGTGATCTGTTCTGGTGTTCGACTATTGCTTTAACTGTATCGACAATTCATAAAGGTTATATATTGAGAATTAAGTGACAAGAATATAGCAGGCCGAACATGACAAAATCAACCAACAGAAAAAAACGCAACAAACTCACAATAATCCTACTAGCACCTATATTTGCCTTAATCTTCATTGCCGGCTGGAGCTTATACTGGATAGGACAATCATGGCATCAAAACCCAAAGCAACGACAAAAACCAACAAACAAAACATTTACAAAGCAAAATGAAGTTGAATCAATTATGATTCCTCAAGAAGAACAACTACTGACAAACTAAACCTCGCTTAAAAGTTGCTCCTAATATTAGCCGCTCCAAAATCTCGGTACCATGCTTAGCGAAGTTTCTTCTTATCCAACCACTCACGATACTCAATAGAAACTTCCACGATGCTAAAACCATATCCGCAACATGCTTACCCGGTCACGACTCTTATCCAACAAAAACACCAACTACAAATTTAAAAGCGAAATAAAAGTTAAAAGCTCCTTTGGCAAACAATTAGGGTTAATGCTATCAAAATCCCTTCCTGACAGAAGTGGACATGAATAGAGACCCCTAACTATGGTACATTGCCCTTGCCTTTTTCCTCCTCGATATAGCGCTCTTTATCCATTGATACGTCTTTTAAATATTTTGTGTGGATACGATAATTATAACGGAAGAACCAAATGGAAAAAACTACACAACAACACAGCCAACTGGTTAAACCTACTAGCATCCAAACCCCACCTTGCAGCACTAAACCGCTAAAGCTGAAAATTAAGAGGACAAAATAGGCTGCAAGATATCCTTTGTACCATCTTTGATGCGAATGCATTATTGAAGCCATCTCCTTCTCCATTTGCTCCTTAACCAAGCAATCGCCAAAAAAAGCATATAACCGATATTACGTAAGACGCAATATATCAAGAAAAACAACCTCAATATTCTATCATCAATTCCCTTACCGCTGTTTTCTTCTCAGCATAAATGTTGAGTTTCCTTAAACGTAACATCGTCCCACATCTTCTTGCAAGTTGAGCATCGCCTAAATCAATGCCGAAAGACTGCATGAAAAATAAACCGCCACCCTGCAGGAATTATCGCAAAACTTCTAAGGCAACTCGGTGTTTTGTTTATTCCAAATTCATAATGCTCTTAAACCAAATTAGCTCTCGTATGATCGATGTTCTATGGTTCATTGTCCTAGTTGCGGCAGAGAAAACCCAAAACCTACTCGAGAGATCAATAATCATTGCTTTACCATTCAGGCATACGAATGTAGAAAATGCCACCACGACTTCAAAGTCATAATCAACCACTCACCCTACATAGAACACCCGATACGAGCCTAAATTCTTCTACAGGATTGTTTTTTTTGTTTTCGGAGCAAGGAGCTATATTTTCAAGATTCTCAGGGCTTTATTGATGGCTTAATTGTTGGAAGGTATCGAAAACCGTTATGCTTTCATTTTTTTTAGCATGCACTCAACTATTTGTGCACATATTATGCACTCTTCGGGAATTTGCTGTTTCTGTTCTTTCTCACTTAGGTACCCAGGGTAGTACTTGCAGTTGATTGGTTTGTCTTGCTTTCTACTGGGCTCTTCATTTTGGAATGCAGTCTCGCCAACTAACGTGAACGGTGTTGTGGTTTCGATAGATGTAGTTGACGCAAATGGCAACTCCCGCAACATTGGCAAGACCACATCTGATTCAAGCGGCGTATTTAGTTATCCATGGACTCCCGACATAGAAGGAAAATACACTGTTACCGCATCATTTGCAGGCTCGGAATCATATTGGCCATCATCCGCAGAAAATAGCTTCATAGTTACCGCAGTAGCGCCAACAGCCTCTCCAAATCCAGTAGCCACTTTGCCTCCAACTGAAATGTACATCGCTGCAGCAGCAGCCGCAATAATAATTGCAATAGCAATAGTCGGCGCTGTAACAATACTAGTGCTTAAGAAACGACCATAAACGACACGCTAAAAGACAATCTTTTCCCTTTTTTGTTTTTAAAGAATTTATCTGACTAATCATCCGTGATTTTTTGAAAAATATAAGCATTTAACCAATCCACTACGTTATTTAGATTGCTATTCACACCACTGATTGTTTGAGATTTCAAAGCTTCAGTTAGCCCTGGAATAGGGTCTCCTTCTATTTGTTCCATGTTGCATTCGTTTGAGTCTTTATCGATCCTTAGTGCATTGAGTTGTAGAATTTCTTGACCTTCAATCCCTTGCTGCAACTTGATAGATGACTTCGCAAAAAGCAATGGCTTAACTGGAGTTACTCTCCTTTTTTTTCTATCTTTGTTTTTTGGAAGAAATCGGTGAGGACCTCGAGCATCATTTAAAACAGCATAAAAAAATATCTGCTAACTGTCTTTCCCAAAATCGATAACTTGTGATAAGTTAGCGCTTTGTTGTATTCTAAGGTAGCCACATCTCTTTATATTGTAGCCTTTGCAAATGTTTTATAGAATTTCTTAGGAAATTCTGGATAAGAAAGGTTAGCGAATAATTTGACGACTTTAGTTACAAATATCGAAGAGATGAAACCCCGCTATTCAGCACAGTTAATAATTGCAGCCTTAAACGAAGAGCAGGGAATCGGTTTAACCATTGCTGAGATGAAAGACACTTTAGGTGATATACCAATGCTAGTTGTTGATGGCAAAAGCATAGATAAAACAGTAGAATTATCAAGAAACATGGGGGCAACCGTCATAACCCAAGACGGCAAAGGCAAAGGCGACGCACTCGCCAAAGCCATAGAAAACTTGAATCCAGAAGTCGAATACATGATTTTAACTGATGCAGACTATACTTATCCAGCAGAGCGTATTCCTGATATGATAAAGATTTTAGATGAAGATCCTCAAGTTGGCATGGTTTGTGGTAACAGGTTTAATGGAAAGGTTGATGGGAAAGCACTTTTCCGAATATTCCACATAGGAAATAAGCTTTTAGCGTTCGCACATAAAGCGCTAAACGATATAGCACTTGAAGATCCTTTGACTGGATTAAGAGTAATTCGTACAGATATCTTGCGTGAATGGCAGGTAAAATCTAAAGGTTTTGACATTGAGATAGAATTAAATAATTTTGTTCAGAAAAAAGGTTATGTCACTCGCGAGGTACCGATTGGTTATAGGGAAAGATTAGGTGAAAAAAAACTTAAAGCGAGAGATGGGTTTTCTATAATGAATAGAATATTAAAAGACGCTTTCTAAACACGCGTTCACTGTAACATCAATAATAGGGACAGTATCTTTGGGATTTGCAAGCGCATTTGCTGTTTTGCTAATTCCGATAGCATATATGATGCTAAGAGAATGCATGCCGAAACAATAATCTCCTCTCTTTTCTTTTTTTTAGCTATTGAAATACTTGATTCTAGAAAAAACATATTTCACACTTCAATTGGTTTAGCAAAACAAGTGTTCATTTTAAAAAAGACAATCAATTGTTGTAGGTGCATCGAAAAGTGGTGTTACTTGCAAAGTATATAATTGTTGCATGCAAAATTTTGATCAACAAAATATTGAAAAATATGAAAATAATTGCATAAAAACGGCGGCTCTCAAAAGTTAAAAGACAATATTAAATCGCTCTGATTCGGGCTGAATCCTTAGCAAACTTGTATCTCAAGCACTCATTAAAATTATTCCTGCAGTTCTTCAATTGGCTATCAGAAACTTCAATTTTAATTGCATCACAACAGTTGTTGTAAGTGAGGAAGCAACACTTTGACATATTCAGCATAAATGTCGCATTGCTTATAACCTTAATTATCTATTAAATTTCGCTAACTTTGCAAAATCAAGTTCGCAAAACTTGTTATTTTTGCTAGCGAGCTAGTTTATCTTGATAACCTTTGTCCACTCTTTTTTTCTTTTTTAGTTTTTGTGGGTAATTAGAAATAGTAGCTACCACCAACGCATCAATTTTCCGTTGAAGTGTCTTATTTCTTTTTGTTGCCCCAAAAGTATACTCATCATCATAGGCTCAAAACATTATTGGCTTACAGGCGTTGCCGGCTGCCGCAGCGATACTTATGGCTATATCCATTATGTCGTCGAAAGTTTGTCTTTCAGTATCAGATGACAGTGACTTTTCTAAAGTTGCTCCACTGGTAGATTTCCAACTCAACTGCCATACGGTATGAAGGAACAGTTTTACCCATAATATTTACCAAGAGCTCGCACCATCCATTTTTTGCCTTAAAAATTGCATGCTGAAGCGACTATCCAGAAAGTGGAGAGGTCACTTAAAGTACCGAGGCAGATTTAGCGCTTGTTGCTTCGACTGAATCTGAAAAACTTAGCATTGAGTAGCAAAACTCTTAAGCAAGATACAGCAAGACATGCTACACAATATACCAACGAGGAAGTGACTGAATTGGATCGCCCATATACCCTGCCATGTCAAAAAGCCAATTTTAAAAGCTGCGAAGGCTGCCCGGAAACAATTTGCGACAAGAAACACTACTTAGACATGGACCCGCAGCTATTTCTGGCTAGAATATAAAACATTAATTTTTTTATGTTTGTGATGCTTTTATACGAAGACCACATTCTAAACACTGTTTTTCTGTGCGTATTTCTTCAGTAAATGGACATCTGAGAAAGATCGTAGGAAGATAATCGTTTAATGCCTGATTCACTGTTGATTCAAAATCTATGTTAGCGTTGCTTAGAAGAACACGAATTTCGTTTGTACTCTTATTTTTTATCATTCTATTGCTACTTCTATATTTTCAACTGTCACGTTTATTCTCTCTTAAGAAGTTAGAAATTTAGAAAAGAGATATTTTGCAAAAGAGGTTTAGAATAAAATCAGAAGTTTAACAGTCGACTATCATTTACTCGTTCGAAAAAGCTATGAGCTTCTATTGTGAATTAGATGTAGAGGAACTTCTTTTGATAACAAAAATTCTTGTGGGAGTAGACGGTTCTAAGAACTCGGAAAAGACTTTGGAGTATGCTCTTGAAATCGCTGACAAATTTTCTGCTTCTATTCTAATCCTCAATGTTTTTCAGCCGCCTCCAGAATTTGGGTACCAAGAAAACATGTCTACAAAGTTACCGACGTCTACGTATCCTCAAAATACAATCGGTGACCAGTCGAATATGTCTGGCTTTATCAAAGACCTTCGAAAAATTCATGAAGCAGTTTTATTCAACGCCGCTGAAAGAGCGATTAAACTAAAACCCACACTTAAAATCACCACTGAACTCAAAGAAGGAAACACACCCTCCCAGATAATTGAAACTGCTATAAACGGCGGGTTTGATTTAATAGTTGTAGGTCATATAGGGGAAAGTGGAATCAAAGAATTCCTTCTTGGCAGCACAAGCGAAAAGGTCGTCCATCAAGCAAGGTGCACCGTGCTAATTGTCAAATGATTCAAGCTTTCAATATAACATTGTTCCTTTTTAGTTAGAGGTTCAATGCATGTCAATTTATTTAGCTTCTGTAATTCAGTAAAAGAATCTGGCAAACTTTGTATCTCAGTTGAGGAATTCGACAAACATCAACAGTATTTGAATGGTATAGGTGTGGGGTTGTTTATACAGAGTTAACATAACAGATGGGTTGGAGGAAAAGTTAGAGCCTTGGATGCTATTCGATTTCCCGGATCAGAAATGGGAATTGATAGAGCATTCGGAAAATATAAAAAAATTAGATCACTCATCAAGAACAATGAAGTGGAGCTTATTGAGGTCCAATAACTGGGGATTTATGGTTTTGGTCAATTGGTTGGTAAATCAGAAATCGTACTAAAACATTGCTTCCCAAAGAAAATCAAGAAAATCCTGATTACCTTAGGTCCAAACGTATTTCACCATGAAACAAATCCTGACCCGCTAACTAAAGCGGTGTTTATAAAATTTGGTATTGAGATTTTGTGCCGCAGTAGCTTTAACTTTCACGCCTTGCTTTATCTACATATTAATACTCAATTTTTGCTTTTCTAATTTTTTAAAATAAGTAGAGTTTTCTAAATTTCTAACTTCTTAAAACATTGTCCTCATACAATTCTGCCAACTTTGCGTAAAGGCTGTATTAATTCTCTTAATCCTCACTGTTCCGAAAGCAAATCAGGGAGACTCCGTTAACAATTTTGTTAATTGCTGTTTCTTAAATTAGCAGATGAATTGTCAAGGCTTGGAATAATGCAAAGAAACTCCATTCGCCCTCGACTAAGACTGCTTCGAATTTCGTTATTAATTCTTGTATTACCTTTTCCTTTGCTTGCATGACCATAGCGGATTAATCGCCAATTTTCCATGTTTCCATGTATGATCTGTGGATTGCTTGTTAGGATATAGAATGGAATTTTGGTTTGTGATGTATAAACGAGAAATGCAGTGCCACCTCATTTAAACAATTCAGCCTTATATATTGCTGTCTTTCCGAGCTTATAGTACAAAACAAAAATGCTGGGGTAATTAATTGCAGTTTCCATGATTTAAGAGACGTTTGAGCTCCTCTTTGGTTGGCGCTCGGTCTTCTTCTTGAATCTCTGAGCTGGTGGGTAAATCAATCTTTTTCCAATCAACCTTGACGCCGTTCAACTCAAACCATTTCTTAATGCCAAAAAACATGGTATCGAACTGATTGTGAGCTTTGTTTTGTTCATTTAACGCGTAATCGATAAACTTGTCCACTTTTGCTTCAGCGTTGACTTCACCCTTCATAATTGCCTGAAGGGCAGTCTCGGGATCTGAAATAACCCAAGCATTCAACAAAAACTTTTATGCCCTTAACGTAAGTCTCAACGGTTCCTTCAGAACCCATTCGCTTACGCCCGCAATGGCTTCATATATTTTTGCGATGCTGCGGTAGTTTTGAACGTACTCTCTAGCTTTCTCATGTCTTTCGGCTGAGAAACCTAATACTTCTTCGCAGTATAAGGTTTCTCAGACGTTGCCGTCTGAGTAACTCTGAACTTTCATCCAAATTAATGTCAAGCTAATGCCTTCTCATCATTCGGCAAAAAACAATAAGCCCTGCTGAAAGATAAGCATTGATACGCCCAAACATGATTTACAGGGAACACTTTTATTTTCGGTTACAGTACTCTGGGTAGGAGTCAAACCCTATGGATTTTATTGGAAGCAAAACAGAAAAAAATCTTTTAGCCGCGTTCGCGGGAGAATCCCAAGCGCGCAACAGATACACCTTCTTTGCAAGCGTAGCCAGAAAACAAGGTTACGAGCAGATCGCCGCAATCTTTGAGGAAACCGCCGGCAACGAGAAGGAACATGCCGAATTATACTTTAAGCATCTTAAAGGCGGAATGGTTGAATTCACAGCAGCCTACCCCGCAGGAGTAATTGCATCAACCGCCGACCACCTAAAAGCAGCCGCCGAAGGTGAAAAGTTTGAGTGGACAACCCTCTACCCTGGCTTTGGCGATATCGCTGAACAAGAAGGCTTCCCAGAGGTTGCAAAAACTTTCCGTAATGTTGCAAAAGTAGAAGTATCTCATGAACGCCGATACAACAAGCTGCTTGAAAACCTTCAGCAGGGAAAAATCTTCAAAAAAGATCAACCGATCAAATGGAAATGCAGAAACTGCGGCTTAGTCGTCGAAGGACCCGATGCACCTGATATTTGCCCAACATGCTATCATCCCAAAGCGTACTTTGAAGTCTGGACAGAAAACTACTAACCAACCCTTCCCTCTATTTTGAAAGATACATCTTGCTCTCACCAAATCCTCCCCTCCCTATAGAAATATTACCGTTTGATCGTAAAGCAGAAACTAAAGGGTTAAACGTAACGCGAGTGTGCGCAAATACAACTTAATTTTGTATGAGAAGTTTTTGTTAGTGGTGTTTGGAGGTTTGGTTATGTGTGTTGGCTGCCATTAGCCATCCGTATCGAGGAGAAAGGAGAAGGCTTCGAAAACGGAAATGTTCTTTGGCGCAATGGTTTAGCCTTCAACCGTAACCAAGTCCTCCAACCACTAACAAGACTTACGATATTCAAAAACAATTATAAGCATTATGAATTAAAAATATAAAGCGGAAATATAGATTTAGCTTACAGCTAAAACTCCTTCCAAAATGCTCCGTTCAGGAACATCCAGTTGCTTAGACAAATACATCTTAAGTATAGAAGAAAACTTTGGAAGCGAACCGCTGTAAGTGATTATCTGGTTTCCCTTTATTGCATCAGCCTGGAAAACCTTCTCTTCCTCCTTGTAATTGAAGGATAACGTTTGCGCCCTGAGGGCTAAAGTTTGAAAATCTTCCCATTGCTTGCAGCGCAAAACAACAGACGGCGAACTTGCAACTTCTTCAGCTGCTGCAGGCGTCACTTCACTTGGCTGTTCCTTTGCAACTGCTGCTGGCAAGGCTCCTTTTGGAGCGCTGGATAAGTGACCGATTAGGTTGGTGACTTCTTTTTGCAGATTGTCTATCTTTTCTTCTACTTTTTCCACTTTGCCGCTTAATTCGCTGGTGTCGCCCATTTGTTCAGTGACTGTTGCCAGTTCGTTAATGAGTCTGTCTAAGTCTTTTTCGTGTTCTTTGAGGACGTTTACAATGAAGTCTAAAGCTTCTAGTGCGTCATCTTTTGATTGTGGATTCTTTGCCAATATTCTACCCCCACTGTCTTAGAACTCAATACACGGTTACTGTAAATAAAGCTAGCGAATTGTCAAGTAATATCTTTGTGACAGCGTTTGTATATTGATTATCAATACTCAATACTTAGAGTCATTGAAAACAAAACGAATCAAGTAACCAAATTTCACCAATAAAAGGTTTCAGCGTTGGTTCCAAACGCACTTAATTGCGTTTTCCTCACATGCTAATATACAGGGGGTGTTGCCGCTTTCCGGGTTGCATGAGCCGCAGGTGTACTTTAATTTTTTTCGATGCTCCTCAGATACCGCTGCTACGGTTTTGTCTTCCAAGTCGATGAATTCGGTTTCAAGTTTAAGCGCTGTTTGAGGACATTTCTCTACACATTTTCCGCAACTACTGCATTTGTCCGAGTCGACGACGATATAGTATTCGCCTGAGCCGTCGCAGTAGCCATAATGCGTAATCACAGCGGTCGCCTATCCTTTCTGCGCCTTTTCGTAAAGTGACTTAGCTAGTGACGCGGCGCCTAGTGCGCCTGCTACCATGGGGTCTAAGCCGTCATCTCGCCATCTTGGCATAGGAAGGGTTTTTGCACCCAAAATAAATTCTATTCGGCTGACGATTCCAATGTTTTTGGATTGACCGCCAGTAACCACCAGTTCCCTCTCCAAGCCAACCCTGTTGATCAAGTTAGCCATTCGGACAGCCATCGCCCGGGTATAGGCAGCTAAAACCTTCTCTTTAGACCAGCCTTTACGCAGCAAGCCCATGGCTTCGGTTTTTGCGAAAGCAACACATGTGCAGCTAACTGGTTCAGGTTCTTTTTCTACTTTTAATGAGATGTCGCCGATTTCTTCAATGGGAATCTGCAGCAAATCCGCGAAAACTTCCATGCCTCTGCCTGTTCCCGCAGCGCATTTATCGTTCATGAGGAAGCTCACGACTCTGCCGGTTTCGTCTATGCGGATGGCTTTAATGTCTTGTCCGCCGACGTCAAGGACAGTTCGGACGCTGGGTCCCCAGATATAGTTGGCGCCTTTTGCGTGGCAGGCTATCTCGGTTATAGCTTTATTTGCCATAGGCACGTTAACACGTCCGTAGCCTGTGCCAACAATGTATTTCAGGTCGCTTGCTTTAAGTCCTGTTCCTTCCAGTGCGTAGTCGAGGGCTTTTGTGGCGCTTTCTGGGCTGTTGGAGCCTGTGCGAGTGATCCCCCAACTGTAAGCTTGGCCGTTTACCATGATGGCTGCTTTGGAACCAACTGAGCCAACGTCCACGCCTGCGGTGATTACATCTTTGCTGGTCCATTTTATGTTAGGCATTACGCGGTGATATTCTTTCCAACGCCAAAACTCGAGATTTTTAACTTGGCTTGGCTCCTTTAGCATTTCTTTGTCCCCTTAACCCGCGTCGCCGCTGTAAGTGCAGCGCCCAAAGCACCCGCGTAATCGGGATATTCAGGTATTGAAACGTCGAGGCCTAACTTGCGGTTCAGCGACGCAACAAACCCCACGTCTTTGGCGACACCACCAACCAACACTACTTCAGGGTTGATTCCTAAACGGTGCACCATAGATGAGATTCGATCAGCCATCGCGTCAAAAACTGCCCTTGCAATTTCAGGTTTAGATTCTTGACGGTGGATAAGTGAAACCACGTCGGATTCTCCGAATATGACGCAGGAAGCGTTTATGGGGCTTGCCCGCTCAGCTTTCAATGCGAGTGGACCCATATCTTCCAGCTTTACCTCAAGCGCCCTTGCCATAGCTTCGATGAATGCGCCTGCGCCTGCTGCACAACGTTCGTTAACAACAAAATTAACCATCAGTCCCTTTTCGTCGCATTTGACGGCTCTTGCCTCTTCGGCACCGACGTCAATGATTGTTTGGGCTTTTGGGAAAAGGTAAACGCCTGCTTTTGCATCTGCACCCATCATGCTCACCGTGCTACTAGCGTAAGGCGCCATATCCATAGCCGAACCAGTTGCGACAAAATTGTCAACGTCAGATTGAGTTAGGTTTGCTTGTTTTAAAGCGTCGGCTACGGCTTGCTCAGCAGCCTTTGTTGGGTCAAACCCCGATAAAGATTGAGCTCGCGACAAAACCACATTATCCTTTAAGACCACGACTTGCGCTTTTTGAGTGCCAAGATCCATTCCAACAGTTATCATTCTTTCACCTTAGAAATCTACTCTTGCAGTTAACATTTCAAGGAACGCTTCCACACGGGTCTTCAATTGTCCAACATCTTCCCTTGTGTATTCGGTATCAAGGTAGTACACTGGGATATTTACTTTATCCAGCGCCTTCTTAATTCGAGTGTATTCCATAGCGTAGAGCATGCAACCTCGGACAACATAGTAGATTACGCCTTGTACCTTCCAGTCTTTAACTTTGTTTAGAAGCCAGTTTACGCGGTCTTGGTTGCCGTCTTTGCTGGTAAAGCAGGGACATGTGGAAGCCATTAAATACCGCTCGCCGATGGCGTTTAACATATCATTCATTGTCCACTCGTCAACGCTGACTGGGTCGTTTAGAATTCTCTCGCCTGAACACTGCTCATCCGCAACAATAACGCCCTGAGGATTACTTTCTTCAACAAGCGTGGGCAGTTTCCAGTTGTCAGGCCAAAACATCGGCGTACCAGTAATCATAACTCGTGGGGTGTCAGGAGGACAAACCCAATCTTTCCGCTGCGCCCTAGCCTCAAGCTCATCACACAGTGCCTCAGTTTTCTCTGTCCACCGTTTCTTGTCATCCCACAAATATGTTTGATTAACAAGCATGGCGTCTCTGCCCATAATTACAGGTGACCCCTTCCGCAGTTCCTGAAGGCGGCGGAAGGCTTTTGTCGCTCTATGGCTAGTTTCGATGGCTTCTTTTAGGTTTTTGTTGGTAATTTTGTTGCCTGTAAACTTTTCAATCTGCGTTTTCATCTGTTTTATCTCATCTTTCCAGAATCGCAGAGACTGCGAAGAATCTTTTATTCGGGGTACATTCATTCCCCAAATTGTTTTGTAATCGCTTAAGATTTCGCTGAGTTTAGTCATTCCGTCACATGTTAATACGCTGATGAGTGCATCGCTTTGTTCAAGGAAGGGTGAGAGCTCAATCATTTTTGCGCCGATGGTTGAGCGGAGAACTGGACAAACCTCCACGGGCACAACTCTGTCGCCTAATTTGGACGTATCGTACCAACCTGAATTCACGCGGACAGGGATGGCGTCTGCGGCTAAAATCAGCTCGGTTGGTGCAAACAGGCACATGTAACCGATAACTTTTTTGCCCTTTTCTTTCTCAGCGGCAATTTCTTCTTGGCGTTTTCCGAAGAGATTCGAGATTTCGTCAAAGTAATTCATGGCTTGTGGACGTTTAGGGTCAGCTTTCTTCATGCGCTGGATGTTGTCTGCTATTACTTTTTCAGATGCAGCTTTCATGGTGGCTTTGAGTTCGTCGATTTCTCTTCTGGATACTTCAGGCATGTATCTTTTTTCAACAATTTCACTTGTCATTTTACTCTCTCCTCAATCACTATTTGCTGGCTCCAACCAGTTTCTTGAACTAAACAATGTCTTACTGCCTAACTTGACTTTTAATGTATCTTCATACGGACACATTTCCGCGCAACGCGCACAAATCATACACTGGGAAGTTTTTATTTTTCCGCCGCTCTGCTCGTATACTTCGGTAACTTGAACTGGGCAAACTCTCTTGCAAGCGCCACATTTGGTACATTTTTCTTCATTCTTGCTTATATGAACCAGAGGTGCCCACCTAAACCCCTTAAACCTATTCACAACTGCCAAAGACGCGCCTGTAGGGCAGAAACGACACCAAACACGCCTAACCAAGAAACCACCCACCAAAGTTACACCAACAAAAGCTATAGCAAGGACTTGACCGATATTTGTGCCTGCATAAGTAATGATGTTCAAAGCATAAGGATAGGTTAAGTTTACTTGGTCGACAATAATCTGGCCTTTCCACGGTACGATAAATGGAATAAACGGGTCAAGCAGTAAGCTATATGGTCGGAAATGACCTGCGAAGAGTTGAGCCATTAATGGCGAAACCATGACTGGTTGGGGGTCAAGAAACCATAGCACTAAGGGCAGTAAGAGGAAAACCAATAATGTGACATAGCGTGATTGGTGGAGGATTTTGTTTAGTTTATCAGGGAGGATTCGTTGGCGTATTCTGAGGGCTTTTCTTAGAAGGGTCTCTATATCCATAATTAAGCCGAATGGGCAGAGCCAACCGCAGTAGAACCTGCCCAAAAAAAGGGTCAATCCAAGGATAACAATTAAAACGTAGAGGAACTGAACCACGGGCAACCCTCCGGTTAAGGGCGCAATCGCATAAGTAAGCACGTAGAATATGGCTACAAAAGCAACAACTTGAATAACCAGCCTAAGAAAGGTCACTCGTGCAGCCAAATTCTTCTTCCAAATCAGAACAGCAAGAATCCCTGCTACCCCGAGCCCCGCAAGCGCTGTTAATCTCAATAGGTCTCCAATCAATTCCAAAGTTCTATCCCCCACGCATTTAATTTAGCTGAACTCTCCATTTTGGCTGTCCAAGCGCTAACAACCTGGTGCCGCTTGCGAGAGTCAATGAAGGTAATTGAAGCAGATAATAAAGAATGAAACCATTTAAATCTTACAGAAAAATAGCCCCAAGCACTTATTCGCCTACCTCAGCAGTTAACAAAAAGAAAGAATTGAGGTTTTTATGGGGCAGTTATCACCCGAGTGTTGTATTGCTGGGTGTAAGCTAAGTGCGCGGCGTCGTATGGGTAGATTTCTGTCGATAGGTATGGATACCCACTCATAGCCATGAACGGCATTGGGTCAACAGTAAAGTTGAAGCCATAACCCCATGCTCCAGGCGGATCTTTAAACCAGCATGCCACAACAAAGAAGTAATCTCTCTCCATGCCCGGCGCTGGCGCGGCGAGGTGGGCAGTTGAGAATTGCATGTTAACTTGGTCGCCTTGTCTTCCAATCACGAACATGTCATCTGCAGTTTGCAGCAGCGGCGTTACATCGCCATATCTTGTGAAGGCGCCTGAAGAGTTGGATTCGGTTCCCCAGAATTGGCTTAAAACTGCTGAGGATGGTTGGATTGTCTGGATTGTTACGTTCTGTTGTGGGGTTGTGTCTATTCCGATGTAGTCGTAGGTTACATTCCAGAAGTTGGTTAATCTAATCTGGTAGTCGCTTAAGCCTGCTGGAAACAGCCCTGTCAAGTCCACGGCGAAGGTACGTGCATTATAGTCTGATGGTATCGGTATCTGTTTGTCCTGTGGAACACGCACCCAGTTGCCGTTTGCATCTTTAACTTCCATGTAAGAATTAGGCGTAATCGCAGTGCCGTCCTGCACAAGTCCCTGCGCAGCGGCTTGCTTAAACTGGTTTATCCAAGCATAATAGGTGTCAGCTGGTCCCCAATCAACCATGCCGTTCATCACGAGTTTTATTGCTGGCGCATTGGATAAATCGCCTAAATCCAAGGTTAACTGGTTCATCGTTATATTATCCCATGATGTACCAGCGTTTCCGTTGACGCCAGGAGAGAATACGCCATCTTGGTTTAGGATTTGGGGCAGGACGTTTTCTCCTTTTTCATTTGTGGCGCTGACTGGTGACTGGAGGCTGCCGTTGGTTACGGTGTAGATTTGCCCCGTTGAGCCTTTGTTCAGATAGTTAGTCATCGATGTGTAGGCGTCGGTTCCGACTGGGTGGTCAACAACCATCATGTACGCTGAATCCAAATAGAAGAGTTCATCCCATTGCTGGGTAAGAGTCATGTCAAAGTAGCCATTGTTGGTCGCTAGCAGGTTATTGTCAAGTTTCACATAATCCCATGGGTTTCCGCCGCTAAATGTGATGTCGCCGTTCTGGTCTATGGAGCCGATGTATCCCAGCCAGCCTGGGTTTGAAACGTCAGTGATGTAGGAGTAACCTGTGCCGTTCCACATGTAGAGCGAAGGGCATGATGCATACCCACTGATTAACGTGTAAGTTACAACTAGTATCATACGGTTGCTTAACGTGAAAGTTCTTGTTGGATTTGTGTTGCCGTCGCTCCAATACGTGAACCCTAACACTCCTGTTCCAACACTGAACGGGGTAGGTACGGTTATGCTGTAATCTCCCACTGGCAGTAGCGCTTGATAAACGGTCTGGTGTTGTTCGCCGTTTAACGTGAAAGGTAACGGCAATGAGCCGCCGCCTGAACGGTTAATGAGAAGCGTATGGTAACCCGTCTTAACAATGTAGAATGAACCGGAAAGCGTGTTAAGTTTAGCGGTATGTTTCCCTTCCGCAATGTCAGATGCGGTAACTGTGAATTGTACATTTTGGCTTGCTCCAGCTTCTACAGATATAACTTGAGTGCTAACGATTACATCGTCAATCGTTACTTTAACAGTTAACTTATCTATTTGATCTGAAGGATTCGTTGCGATGGCGCGAAAGGTGACGTTTTCGTTAGACCAGATTTCATAGGGGTCACTTACAAAGTTGGATAATACGATTTTGCTGGATTCTGGCGGTGCAGGTTTAATGTTGAATGCTCCCGTCAAGTCTCCAACATTAACAGTGTAGTTTCCTTCAGCCATTTCAATGTCGGTGAACTCTACGATTTGCGTTGAATTGCCTGAGAGAGTTATGTTCTCGGAATCTTTGACGATATCGTTTACTTTCAGGTCTAAAGTTTGGTTTCCTTCTAAATCTCCAATGTTTGTTAAGTTAGCTGAAATCTGTATTGCTTCGCCCACAAAAGCTTCGGTTGGCGTGATGGTGAGGTTTGTCAGGGAGAATGTGGCAGGTTTTGCTCCGCTTGTAAGGGCGCCTTGTCCTTGAAGGTAAAAATAGACTCCTGCAGCTGCCCCTACAATCATTAAATCAATTATTAGAATGGCTTTTAACTTAACTACCGCTGAACGAGTTAACATTCTCCCTTGCAACCTCAATTAATAAGAACTACTAAGGGTAATGTTAGCAATTAAAGGTTTATGCGAAAAAGTTTTCCACACAAAACTCATGCACAGAGCAGTTCTGCTTGACACCTTTGCTTGCGACCTTAAGAAACGGTAATTAGCTGTCTTAACAAACGATTAGGCGTCCACTTGTTGTTGTATCCGTACAATCACAAAGTTAAATATAATAATATTTGATTAACTTGAAACAAGCAAGCATGCTATATTCTTGGAGAAATAATAAATGATAAAATCAAGAAAAATATTCGCTTTGACATTGCTAACATCACTAATATTGTTCGCTGCTTTAAATGCGAGTGTAATTAGCGCACAAAGCCAAGCAACCGTCAACCTTTTAGAATCAATCGGCGGAACAGCAACAACTGACCCTACAGGAACAACTTTCGATGACGGCACCCCCGTAACATTCACTGCCACTCCAGACGCAGCGTATGCATTTGTAAACTGGATAATTTCTACTGCAGAAGGAGCAAACATCGCCAGCACTAACCCAGTCACAATTCCAGTTACTGGAGGAACCACTTACGATGTACAAGCAGTCTTCGCACCATTACTACCTCCCCCTGGTGTAACCGGTCTACCAACTAACTTGGGCGCGGCAGCTTTTGTCGTGGTCTTGGCCGGATCAGGAGGAACAACGAGTCCCACACCAGGCACTTACGCTTTAGAAAATGCCACCTCAATGATGCTTACAGCAACCCCAGCTAGCGGCTGGACATTTTCACACTGGGTCATTGAGGGTCCAAACCTAAGTCACGGTGGATACCCATTCACTGCTACTCCAACTGACAACCCATACAACGTCAACCACGGCTACGGAAACATGTACAGCTATCAGCCAGTATTCACTCCAGTAGGCTCAACAACCCCAACACCGACAATCCCAGAATTTTCAAGTGTAGCCACAATTGTCGTAGCTTTAGCATTAGTTGCCATCGCATTAGGAACTTACGCATACCGACGCAAAAAATAAAATAAATTCTCCCTTTTTATTTTTTTTTATTTTAACCCTTTAATTTAGTAAATTCTCTGAAAATTCTTACTAAAAATATTTACAGGCAAACCTTCTTCCACAGTCGCCCTATTCCAAAAAACTAAATTTGCATAACTTCATGTTTTAAAACCTAAAACGAGAAACGACAACTTCAGAAAAACTAACTTATCCCAAAGTAGTTGATTAAATAACCAATTTTTTATCCGTGAAGATGGAAGTAAATTAACGAGATTTCAATTTTTATTTTAAAGAACAAAAAAAGGAAAGATGAGTTGTTGTTTTAGGTTTTTATGGTCGCTTTCTTAGCACTAGAATTGTTGCAAAAAAGCCTATGGCTATTGCAACTATTATTGCGGCTGCTGCTACAGCGATGTACATTTCAGTTGGTGGCAAATTAACTACTGGATACGGCGAGGCTGTTGGGGCGACTGGAGTAACTACGAAGCTATTTTCTGCGGATGAAGGCCAGTATGATTCAGAGCCTGCAAACGATGCGATAACTGTGTATTTACCGTCAATGTCAGGTGTCCAAGCATAACTAAACGTGCCACTAGAGTCGGTTGTGGTCTGGCCAATGTTACGATGGTTGCCATTCGCGTCAATAACGTCTATCGAAACTGAAACACCGGTTACGTCAGTCGGTTTTGGCTTTTGCATATAGACGTATTCCATCCAGGCGGTCATGCTTTCGTCTGAGACTGCTGCGACACCATTGGGGAATCGTGCTGCTTGTTCTGGCTGCTTTGTACCGGCTGCGATGTCAGTTACTGTACCCTTCAAAAGTACAGGTGCTCCTAATGGCGAAGCTAGTTCAGGTCCTGCAACTGTTAACGCACTGGGTCCTTTGCCAATGCCGTATATTTGGCAGTCGTAGGTATTGAGAACGGTTATGTAGCCGTCTGCGACTGGAGCTTGACCTCCATACATTTGGTTGCCGTCAGAAGATATAGACCACAGTGCTTTTCCGTCAGTAGCGTTTATGGAGTAGAATTTTTCGCCTTTGTAGATTGGAGAGTTAGGTGAATGCTCTGTACCGGTTAAATAGATTTTTCCGTCTGCTATAGTGCTGATGAAGATGGGGAAGCGACCATATGGTGTTGTGAACCCACTGTAGGTGCTGTTGTTAGCTTCTTGGCCGTTGCCGTAGACCCATAGCAAATTTCCATTGGTATCATCGAAGGCGTAGAGTAATCCGCTGTAGCTGCCAGTCCAGTAAAGTGTGCCGTTAAGAGCGATGGATTGTGCTAGAGCCATGTAATTCCAGGGAGAGACATCGTCGCCTGAAAGAGTTGTTGGACCCCACAGGTAGCTTCCATCAGACAGTTTGTAGCCGTAATGATCCATAGTTTCTTTGTCGTCGAAGATGAATACTCCGTTGGCAGGATCCCAGGTTGAAAGATATCGGGTAACGTTGCCTGGTGCTTGCGGATAAGATTTTGTCCACAGAACGTTTCCTCTAGTTTCCGGCTTTAAGCTTATGGCGGTGATGTTTGCTGGATCCTGAGTTACAGTTGCTCCGAAGTCACCCTGATGTCCTCCGAAGGTTCCCTGAATTAAAAGCATCATGTTTCCCAAGTCAATTAAGGGGAAATTCGATATTCCTGGTGCGGTTGTTCCAATGCCCCATGTTCCCGGGGGCAGATTTAGTGTTACGTTCCAATCGTAGGCAGTTGGCAAGCTGGCATTTGATGTTCCGGTGTACCATGTGCCGACAGCTGTTCCTCCTTGATTGCCGAATACGTCGGATGAGTTCCATTGCATTAGGTTATATTTTGGACTTGATGGAGTTCCGTAGTTGGTCAGACTGTATTTTAGATATTCGCCTGATGGTCCTGCTACATTGGTGCCGCCTGGAACGTTGGTAACGTTCATGTTTGTAAGGTATCCCGTTCTCGGGTCATAACCTCTCCAAACAGTCCCTTGACCTGAAACTGTAGTAGCTGCAATCAACATTCCATTCGGAAGGATCCCGTGTTGGTTTACGCTTTCAAAAGAGTAAAGGTAGCCGAATGATGGCACAAGATTGGTGCCTGTGGCTGATGCATTAATGCGCCAGAGTTCTCGTCCCGTTCGCAAGTCTACTGCTACGTAATCTCCGCCAGTACCTGTGTTACCATAGGGTTCTTGGTAGAATATGGTTCCTTGCATTATTATTGGATTGTTATACCTGACGTTGTATGAGCCGCCTTGATAATACAGTTCTCCAGGAACTGCAAAGCCACTTCCGCCTACAAGACCTCCATATTGGATTGGCTTTGTCCACATAACATGCGGGCTATTTGGCGCAATACCGTTTGGTTGAATAGCCCCTGGAATTCCGAAACTTGAAGCAGCCCCAAGAATGTATGGTGTGCCGAGCCAGTTTGATGCTTTTGTGTACCAGTAGGTGTTTTGTCCCTCTATTGGGCGAGTCCAGTACTCAGTTGGAAGCGGATAGCTACCTAATGGCGCAGGAATTGATTCTTGCTGAACAATTATTGAGGTTGTTGCACTTGAAGCCGTAAAAGTGTCATTTGTATATGCAGCGGCTGCTGTTGTTAGTGAAGGAGTATTCGCTTGAGTATAAGTGAATGTTTCTACCGGATAGTCAAATTTTAAAGTGTAGTTGCCGACTTCAAGAGGGGTAAACTGATAGTATTGAAAGCCTGTTGAGTCGAGTACTTTGTCCCAATGCTGACTATCGGTCGTTCCATCCGGTTTGTAAATAGTCAATGTATAATTATGTCGTCTAATGTCATTGCTTACAAGTGTTCCCGGTAGAGGTGTATCAACCCACATCACAATCGCCGCTGTCTGTCCAATACCCACTGGGTTAGGTGCAGCGCTGATATAGGCGTATGAGACAATGGTCCATGGAGGCGAGTGCGCGTTAGCAACTGGCAAAGCTAGAAGCAGAATAGAAACAGTTAATAGCAGAATCAAAGCAATCGAGGTAAATTTGTTCTTTTTTAAATTTTCCATTTTCTTTTTTCTCCTGTATTTCTCCATATTTTCTTTATTCCTATATTAAATATCCGAGAAAATCGGATAAAACAGTCTCAGCTAAAGTGCTATTTAAAACTTGGTAGTTTCCAAGTTCGGCGCAAACAAAGATTAGATTTACGAATCTCACGTAGAATACATACAGACTTACCCACAGAGCGATGAATTCTTAAATTTTATGCGCATTCCGGCTCTATATGGACAGTAACAACTGCATTCACAAAATGCTCTTTAGTTTCTTTCTCAACCTGCGACGCTATCTTATGCGCTTCCTTAATCTGAACCTGCTTTGTAAAGCAACAGTCAATGTTAATGTAACGTTTACCCCCCGCAGCATAAGTTAACACTCGCTTAATGCGCAGGCTACCCTCAATACTCTTAGCCACATCATTCACCACGGTTCTAAGTTGTGTTTCGTTTACCTCTGCCGCAGAAATTGCAACGCCAGCAGGTTCAATGTGCACAGTTACGTTTTCAAGCGATTTAATCTCAGCTTGCATTTTGCCCTCAATTGTCTCAGCGATTGTATGTGCTTCTTCCACTGAAAGTTCAGGGTTAACGTAGGCGTGCAGTGTAATGTAGAGTTTGCCGCCAACAAATATTGTTGAGATTTCATGCACTTCTTTAACGCCTTCAACCGTTGCCAGTTTCTCCACCAACTGATCCATTTTTCTCTCTTTATCAGAAGGTTCAATATGGATAGTAGCGTCTACGTTGCCAAAAGCGTCTTTTAAGCACCCCTCAATCTTTGAGGCTAAGGAATGCGCTTCTTCTAAACTCATTAAGTTTGGAACTTGAACTGATGCATCAACAAAAACTTTGGAGCTGACCTTGCGAACCTTAAGGTTTTCAGTTTTAACTACGCCTTCGCATGAAAGAATAGCTTTTCTGGTTTTTTCCACGAGGTCTTTTGAAGCGGTGTCACTGAGTTCCATTACGCTGAACCTCACAAGTTTAAGACTCAAGTAAGTCAACATGGCTCCAAGGAATATAGAGGCAAAAGCGTCCCCTCCCGTAAAGCCCAATATAGCAAAACCAAAACCAAGAAGTGCCAGTAGAGTTGAGCCTAAATCTGACACAGCGTCATAAAAACCCGCCTTCATAGATGTGCTTTGAACGTGCTGGAACTTTTTGAAAACAGTAACTCTTAATGAAGCAATGAAAAGCGCGTAGCCTATTGCGATGAAACCTACAAACTCTACACTTTTGTTAAATAAAGGGGGATTTATAAGGCGCATCGCGGCTTCATAGAAAATTAGGAACGCCACGGCAATCAACACTATACCGCCGATTAATCCGCCTATAGTCTCAAACTTTTCATGTCCATAGGTGTGTTCTTCATCGGCAGGCTTCATTGCAGCTCGAACCGCAAAAAATAACATTACGCTCGTTACCGCATCCAGCAACGCATGCAAGCCATCGCTCATTATTGCTAAACTGTTAACCAAAAAACCTACCGTAACCTCAACCATAACTACGCTAAAGATTGCAACAGCAGAAATCTTTAGTGCCTTAAGCTTGTGTTTTCCATCGAGGCCGCTTTGCATTTTATTGGTCTAAATATGCTCATTGTAAGGGCGATTTAAGAATTGTGGGTTACAATACACCAATGTTGATTTACAAAATGAATGTTTGTTATTTCGCTTTTAATTTAAATAATTCTTACCGTGATTTTATGCGTAATGAAGCGGTCAGGGCTTTTCCGTGGAGATTCAGCCGTTTTAAGAGGAAACTTCCTACTCATCACCGTAAGCTGGATTATACTTTTTGCAGCGCAACCCATTCCTGATACTTACGCAAGCCTGTTTTACCTCCACTTAGGCGCTGACGCGTTTATGCTGTCAATCATCGGCTTTGCAGGCTCCATTGCAGTTGCACTTGTCCAGTTTCCCGGCGGCTACTTAGCTGATAAACATGGTAGAAGATGGCTCATAGTCACTATGACTTTTGGGTTAGCTATCGGAAGCTTGTTTTTTATTTTTGCGCCTTCATGGCAATTCATTTTGATTGGGCTTCTTATTCAAAACTTATGTTCCATTTATGGTCCAGCTTTAATGGCTATGATTATTGATTCGCTACCGCCCCAGAACAGAGGTGCAGGATTCAGTTTCCAATCCGTAATCACAACACTAGTTCTGTTGCCTGCCCCCTTAATTGCCCAGTATTTAGTTGCTACTTACCACTTCGATTTGGGAATGCGAATCGCCTATACACTGGTGGCTTCAGCGTATTTTGCAATTGCAATTTTAAGATTAAAACTAAAAGAAACATTGCCGGCCACAGAAATAACTGAAAAACCCAGCTTCATTAGTGCGCTACGGGTTTACCCGAAATCAGTGAAAGAAGGCATCTATGTTTGGCGTAAAGTTCCCAAATCAGCCTTCAACCTTTTCCTAGCCATCATAATAGTAAACGGACTGGTAGTTAGTTGCCAAACATACTTTGTCGTTTACGCTACGTCGATCCTAAAGATTTCTCTGGGGCAATGGGCGGTCGTGACGGCTTTTCGGTACCTCAGCATCGCGGTTCCAGGCATACTTGCAGGGTTAAGCATGGATGTCATGGGCAGAAAACGCTTCTTGATATTGGGTTATTTGTTGTATGTTCCTGGTATGCTTCTTTTTGTTAACGCTGACTTCAATATGCTTTTGCTGGCGTTTTTCTTTTTCGGACTGGGCAACTTGCTTCAGTTAAACAGTTATCAGGTTTTGATGGGTGATTTAGTTCCCAGAGGTTTAAGAGGAACCGTAACAGGGTGCCTGCAGTTCTTCATGTTTCTAATGCAGGCTATTCTGCAGATCGTTGTTGGGTTGCTCTACGCTTTTGTTTCTCCTTCGCTTCCTTTTCTTCTGTTAGCTGTGGCAGCTGTTCCTCTTTCAATTTTTGTTTTCTGGAAGGTTTATGAGCCCAGCGTTAAAGAAGCATAACCTAAAAGTAAAATCCATAATCGATAGGCATTTAGGTTTGAAAACAAACATTACTTGGAAACGGTCGATGAAGGCTTTGGTTAAAATAAACGAGATATTAGAAGGCTGCTGCACAGACAAGAAAGTAACTGTCCGCGGTTGGGTTTACCGTAAACGTGAAGGAAAAGAACTCATCTTCCTATTAATCCGAGATTCTACGGGCGTAATTCAATGCACTGTAAAGAAAACCAGTCCCGGCTGGAGTGAAGCGCAAAAAATAACCATTGAATCCTCGCTCTCGCTTGATGGCACCGCAAAAGAAGATAAACGTGCGCCAGGCGGCTTTGAAATCGGCGCAGAAACCGTTAACATTGTGGGTTTAGCAGAAACCTTTCCAATTTCTAAAGATAAAAGCGAAGAGTTCATTCGTGACATGCGCCATCTGTGGCTTAGAAGCAGAAAAATGAATTTAGCCATGAAGATACGCGCTGACGTGTTAGAAGCTGCGCGCCAATACTTCAAAAGCCAAGATTACACCGAAGTTTCCCCGCCCATGTTCATTTCTGCAGCAGTTGAAGGCGGTTCAACACTTTTCGGGCTGAAATATTTTGATCAAGACCTATACTTGACGCAGAGTAGTCAACTTTACCTTGAAATACTAATTTACTCCTTAGAAAACGTCTACTGCATCGCACCCTCATTCCGCGCGGAAAAAAGCCGCACAATCCGACATTTAACCGAGTACTGGCACATTGAGGGCGAGTGGCCTTTTGCAGACATGAATGACTTGATGAAGTTTGAAGAAGGTTTGATGGAGAGTGTTTGCCACACCATCAGTGAATCTTGCCAAGCTGAATTCAAGGAATTGGGCGCAGACATTGAAAAACTAAAAGCAGTTAAAACGCCATTTCCAAGAATAACCTACAAAGAAGCAATTGACAGGTTAAAACCAAAAAACCCCGCGCTATCATGGGGAGCCGACCTAGGCTACGAAGATGAAAAAGTTTTAGCTGAAGACTTCGGCAAACCCTTCTTCGTATACGATTACCCGACCGAAATCAAAGCGTTCTACTGCAAAACCTACGCTGACCACCCAGAAGTCGCGATGTCAGTGGACATGATGGTGCCCAGAATCGGCGAAATCAGCACAGGCGGCGCAAGAGAAGAAAACAAAGATATACTTATCCAACGCATGAAATCGCAGGGTCTAAAGCCTGAAGATTACGAATGGTACATTGACCTAAGACGCTATGGAACGGTGCCACATGTCGGCTTCGGCATGGGACTGGAGAGGCTGCTGGTTTGGATGCTTGACTTAGACAACATCATCGATGCAATTCCGTTCCCAAGAACTACCCGCAGATTCTACCCCTAACCCCATTTTTCCCTTTTAGTAACCTGTAAAAAGCTCCCGCTTCAATTTTTCTTTCTGCAACCCCAAGCTTACCAAGAGTTTCTCCATTGCCTCAATCATCGGCGGCGGACCACAAGTGTAAAACATGTTTTCTTGGTAATCAGGCAAATGCTGCTTTACCATTTCCGCGTTGATTATGCCTGTTGCTCCTGTCCACTGCGGAGTAGGTTGGGTTACTATGGGAACCAGCTTAAAGTTACTGTTCAACTCAGCCAATTCCTTAAGCTCCTTAAAAAAAGCCATGTCGTTTTCTGTGCGGCAACCATAGAAAAGCGTGATTTTGCTACTTAAGGCTTTATCCGCGGCGTTTTTGCAGATGCTCATAAAAGGGGTTATCCCTATGCCTCCGCCAAGCAAAGCGATTTTTGGATATTCACCTTCAAAAGTAAACTGCCCAAACGGTGCATCTATTCTCGCCCAGTCCCCGACTTTCACGGTTTTTAGAGCCGTAGAAAATTCGTGGTCAGTGATTTTTTTTGTGAATTCGATGTGGTCTTTTTCTGTTGGGCTGCTGCTAAAACTGAAGTGTTTGCTTAACTCTTTGTCGCCTTGTTTTAAAGTTATAAAGAAGAATTGACCTGGCTTGTAATCTAATTCGGCAGGACGGGAAAACCTGAAGCTTGTTACGTCATGAGTGCGCGGGATAATCTGTTGAAACTTGGTTTCAAACTTCATAAAAACACACATTTCTACTAGTGGGGGTTAATCCTTTAGAACTTTTTGGCGTTAAGAGGTTGGTATCTTTTCCTGATTGGTTCCTTGTTTAAATTCTAACATTTCTTGGCTTCAGAAAACGCCAATACCAACCAACACTCTCCAACTATTGACCGCACCCGATTTTGGTTTAGCTACAAAATTTTTTGCGTCAAAAGGCTGATCTCAGTTAAGGTTTAAAGGCGCTTTTTGTTTTATGGTATAGTGGCGGTAACTTGTGAAAATTTCTTTTTGGCTGCTGGACATTAACCCCAAAATCTACAAGGACAAGGGCACAATCGAGTTGTGGCTATGGGGAATTGATGGCGCTGGCAACCGAGTGCTTATTGTTGACCACAGTTTTATTGCTTACTTTTATGCTGTGGTGGCTGAGGGTTTTGATGCGTCGAAGGTTGCCCAGGCAGTAATGAATGCTTGTGCTCAGTCAACTGCGAAGGTGGAGGTTGCCGAGAAACGGTTCTTTGGCAAGCCTGTGACGGCGATAAAGGTCTGTTGCAGGGTAGCGACTGAAACTGGGAAGGTTGCCAAGCAACTACGAAGCGTTGAAGGGGTGAAAGATTGCCTTGAAGATGACGTTCGAGCGTCCATGCGGTACCTAATTGATAACAGCGTGGTTCCATGTGCGTGGCATGAGGTAGAAGCGACGGAGGAAGAGAACAAGGAAGGCGTAAGAGCAGCCAAGGTTTACGCGGCGACCTCTCCGCCCACCTTACTGGATACTGCGACTGTTCCGTATCTACGGGTTCTGGCGTTCTCCATGATTTGCTACAGCCGCGAAGGCTCACCTAAACCCGACCGAAACCCCGTGCTAATAATTTCAACCGCATCCAGCGACGGTGAAACAAAACAGTTCATCGCAAACGAAGACAAAAACGATAAACCTGTAATCGAAGAATTCATCGCTTACATCTGCAAGTTTGATCCAGACATAATCGCAAGCTACGGCGCCAACAAAGTAGATTGGACCTACCTAAAAGGCAGAAGCCACAGGTTAAAGTTGAAGTTGGATTTCGACAGAGCTAAGCAGGAACCTCACACGAGCGTTTACGGGCATGTTTCCACAACAGGCGTTGTCAACATTGACTTGGCCGATTTTATGGATGTGTTCCCTGAAGTTAAGGTGAAGACACTTTGGAACTTTGCTGACCATTTAGGAGTAATGAAGGAAAAGGAAAGCATTGTTGAAGATGTTTTGTTGGCTGATTACTGGGATGATAGGCAAAAACGTGAAGAATTAAAGTGCTTTGGGCTGGATAGCGCCTGCAAAGTCCAGGGTACGGCAACGTTGCTATTGGATTTTGCCATGCAGCTTGCCAGCTTAACAAGTCTGCCTCTTGACCATGTGATGGCAGCGGCGGTCGGTTTCCGTGTCGAATGGTTCCTGATTAAACAGGTACAGAAAATCGGTGAACTCGTTCCCAAACGAACTGAGCAGCCCTACCAACCATACGCTGGTGGACTGGTGCTTTCTCCAAAGCCAGGTTTGCACGAGAACATCACCGTTTTAGATTTCAAATCCATGTACCCAAACATCATGATAACCTATAACCTCTCACCAGATACATACGTTTCTCCAGATGAGCCTGAACCAGCAAGCGGTGTCTATACAGCGCCTGAAGTTGGGCATAAATTCCGTAAAGCACCTCCAGGATTCTACAAAGAAGCCCTAACATATCTAATCAACGTACGCGCTGCAATCCGCCAAAAAATGAAAAACTTGACGCCAAAAACTGTCGAGTATCGCGTTTTAGACGCACGCCAAAAAGCTGTTAAAGTCATCACTAACGCTGCTTACGGATATGCTGGTTGGATTGGTGCTAAATGGTATATTAAACCGGTAGCTGAAGCGGCTTCTGCCTGGGGCAGGCACGCTATTTTGACGGCTTCCCAGATGGCTGAAAAGGCAGGGATAACCGTGATTTATGGGGACACAGACAGCTTATTTCTGAATTACGATGAACCCAAAGTTGAGAAGCTGAAAGAGGAAATTAAGCAGGAACTAAAATTGGATGTCGAGGTGGGTGAGGTTTACAAGCGCATTTTCTTCACGGAGGCAAAAAAACGTTACGCGGGATTGCGACAAGACGGGAGCCTCGACATTGTGGGTTTAGAAGTTATCCGCGGAGACTGGGCAGAAGTTGCGAAGAAAGTGCAGGAACACGTTCTTGAAATAATCCTTAACGAGCCCTCTCCCAAGAAAGCAATCGATTATGTGCGTTCTGTTGTTGCTGACTTAAAAGACCGAAAGGTTCCATTGCATGACTTAATCATTTGGAAAACCCTCACGAAAGCTCCTGAGGAATACGCTATCAAAGCTCCGCATGTGGAAGCCGCAAAAATGCTTAAGGAAAAAGGTTGGCGTTTAACTGGCGGCGACAAAGTGGGCTACGTAATTCTTGAGGGAAAGGGGCGTTTGTACAGCCGAGTGAAACCCTATGTGTTCGCTAAAATCGATGAAGTAGATGCTGATTATTATATTACCAATCAGGTGTTGCCTGCAGCCGCAAGAATACTTGTGTTTTTCTCCGTAACTGAGGCTGAACTGTTAAAAGAAACAAAAGAAACGCAGGAAATTAGAAGCCTAATGGATTATGTTTAGGCTGGCGGGATAGCTTGCTGGAAAGTTATCAAATCAACGTTAAGCGCTGGCTTAACCGCTTCGGAGATACGTGAAGCAACAATGCGTTTGATGTTTTTGTCAGCTGCGATGTCAACGATTCTCTGAGTGATTATGCCATCGAAAACCACAGTGTCCACGCCCTTTATCTGTGAGAGCTTCTCTGCAAGCTGGCTTACAGGTAGACGCTCAATTAATTCGAGTTTATCGCTTAGGAGTACTGCTTCAAGTGTGCCAACGAGTGCTTTTGCCGCTTGAGTTATGGTATCTGGAACTTCAATTTTGACGCGTTCTGGAACAACTATTTTCTTGGGTGCTGGGGCAGGTTTGCTAACGCCGACTCCTGCCGCCTCCGCGATTGGCAACTTGTTTTCCAGGGCTTCAGCGATTTCTTTGCAGTTGCATTCCTCGATTTCTTTGCCTCTTGGAGCGCGACCGACAAACTTTACGTTTGTTACTTGCATGAGTTCTTTTAAGATTAAGTCGCCGCCTCGGTCACCGTCAAGCAATGCTGTGGCTGGTTTTTCTTTTGTTATCTTCTTTATTGAGTCAGGAACTTTTGCGCCTTCAAGTGCAACAGTATTGAAGATTCCGCATCGCATTAAATTGATTACGTCAGCACGGCCTTCAACAACAATAATTTCCTTAGCTTCTAGAAGTCCCGGTCCAGCTGGCAAGTCTTCAGGTCCGTACTTTTCTACTTTGCCAACTTTCATAGTGTCTGATATTTCTTTGTAAACTTCATCAACGCTGGGCATCGATTCGATGTTCCATTTATGCAGGATTTCTTTGGCGCGGTCGATGATTATTTTTCGTCGTGCTTCGCGTATATCCTCGATTTTTTCAAGGGTTACTTTGGCTGAGCATGGTCCAACCCGGTTTATGCTTTCAACGCTTGCAGCTATTAAGGCTGTAGAAACGCGGTCAAGGCTGGTTGGGATGGTTATGGAGCCTGTGGTTCGGTCATTCTTAGAATGTAAGTCGATTTCGATTCTGCCGATGCGACCGGTTTTTTGGAGTTCGCGCAAATCAAGTTCAGGGCCGAAAAGACCTTCAGTTTGACCGAAAACTGCGCCGATAACATCGGGTTTTTCAACTACACCTTCAATTTCAAATCTAGCGTGTACAACGTACTTAATCGTAAATGTTTGGGATGTTCCCGTAAATATGCACTTCCTACTGTAAGTTATATTTATTTGATTATGTTAATCGCACTAATGCGAGTTCTTCTCGCAGTGATGAGATTTTAACTGTTACTAATTGAGAATTTAGCTGCATTCTATTTAATAATACTTGTGGTTTTCTGCTTCAGAAGCTTAATTATTACTTTTCCTAGATTGCAACAGAACTCCATTTCGACTCCATAAAATTAACGCTCAGCTGGTTGTTGTATCGTTGTGCAGTCACATACTCATTTAAGCCTAAGCAACCACTCTATGGTTAATCCCTCAAAAGATTGCCATTAAAAGATTGGCGGATCAATGCTAAAAAAAGCGCGAATATTTTCTTCCAAAAGGAAGATCTATTTCTCAACTCGCGCCTTGCTGAAGCTGACTGATCCGTTAATCCTCATTTTAGGCGCCCAATACCAAAGATTGTTCTGTTAACTCTGCAAAACCCAAAGTAAGGTTTTTCTCAGATTAGTCATCTTCCCGCCTCCAGAGTTAATCGACCAAATTCTCCGAAACATTCATTCTTCAATTGCTCACCATCAACTCTCCACTCCCAGTTTCCTCCTTGTTTTGCGGGGTGATTCATTCTTGCTCCAGAACCAAAAGACAACAAATCCTGAAGCGGAATAATGCATAGATTAGATTTGGATGCCAACGCCAACTTAACTTGATAAACTCCCAACTAACTTACACCTCTGGAACATGTCTACCAACATAACTGAAAAATCTCTCTTTCTGCTCGTCGGTAGCTTCCTCAGCAAACCATCCTCTAGCCGTATTTGTATCATGCGTTCCTGTGTAGACCACCGAATTTTTTAGGTGATTAGCCGGAAAGTTAGGATTATCTCTTGAGCAATCAAACGCGAAAAGAAGCACTCGCATACCCGGAACTCCCAAAAAACGCAAAAGGCAAAGAACATGTTAAAGACCGCTTCCTAATTGTTAGTAACTTGAAAGATTACCTAAGATTATTCGCTGACCTTGAAAACGAGAATAAACAGCCGACAAGTTCACAGACGCAGCAAACCCTTCTTTAACAAATTCTCTGTTTAATTCAGCTAAATGCAATTTCAATGGATTAGACGCTTGGTCGGCATTAAAGAAATAAATAACCTTCAAAATAATATTTTCTATTAACTTCAACGAAAAGTAGAGCTTGACGGATCAACGTCGTCAACCTTATGCGGTACTAAAAAGGTTTGGGGAAGAGAGGAGAGATCCAACCGCATTTTGGTTAATGTTGATCCGCCAAACGATGCTACGCGGGTTTCATACGTTTCATACGCATACAACATCAAATCCAATGTTGAAATAAAAGAATATGTGACTGCATGATGAACCCAACACTGAACGGCTGAGCACTAAATAAAATAACCCTTAGAAGCGCTTGGAACCCTTCTCTTTAAATAATAATACAGACAAAGAAGAAGGCGGTATCCATGAGCTTACGCCTAAACCCCGAATACGATAAACTGCTGCCGAAAATGTTAGAGGAAGAATTCACTGAACTTAAGAACTCAATCAAGACCGAGGGGCAACATTACCCCATAATTGTAAACGAAGATTTGGAAGTTTTAGATGGGCATCACAGGTTTCGTGCATGCACGGAACTGGGTGTTGAACCAGATTTTGAAGTCCGCCGCTTCGAGGACAAGTTGTTGGAGAAAAAATTCGTTATTGAAGCAAACCTTAGGCGTCGGCACCTAAACAATTTCCAACTGGTTGAATTGGCTGTGCCATTGCTTGAGGTTGAGAAAGCTCTCGCTAAAAAACGCCAGTCGAAAGGCGCCAAAAACGCTGAGGATTTGCAGTTGGGGTTAGCGTCAGATGGCGCGGAGTCCGAGGTTAAGGCGAAAGCAACTGAGATTGTTGCTAAAAAAGCAGGTGTTTCCACCCGAACTTTTGAGCGAGGCAAAAAAATCCTTGAAAATGCAAGCGAAGAAGACAAACAGCGGCTAAGGGATGGGACTGCAAGCATTTCAAAAGTTTACAACGAGATCTCGCCACCTAAAAAGCGACTGCGGCCTATTCCAAAACAAGAGAGCCCTCGTGACCTGCAGAACAAAGCTGACTTACTTGCTTTGCTTGAGCGGCTTCATAAGCAGGAATTGTTCTGCCCCGCGTGCGGTAACCCTATGCTTCAATGTAGCAAATGTCATAAGACGTTGGAGTCGATGCTGGAGTTGAAGGGCCCAAACGCTGCTGAACTTGCAAATGAAGATCAGGAAAACAGTGATAGCGCATTTTCTGAAGAGTAAGCGGCAAAAGAGCTCTTGCAATTAGGTTTCTATTTGTTTAAAGCAATGTGTTCTGTGAGGTCAGAGTCAAATTTATCAATGAGCAATTCGAGGCCACTTGTAATTTCTTTTACTTTCTGTCTTGCATGTTCCTTGATTTTTTCTGGGTCAACGATGCTGTAGACGTGGTAGTATCCGCCATTTTTTAGACCGCGAGATTGTTTGTAGATTAGACCTGCGCTTACAAGTTTTGCTAGGCATCGATGGGTTGAGCTTCTGTCTCTTTGGACTGATTCTGCGATTTTGTCAAGTGTTGTCCACTGGTTTTTTGTGAGTTCAAGGAATACTTGCAGGTCTGTTGGTTTTAGGTTGTATAGGCAGCTGAGTAGGTCTTGGCATGTGGCATCTTTTCGTGTAAGGAATTGGATGTTGTCCATGGTTGATGTATATATGGCTGCTCAGATATAAGTATTGTGAGGTCTTGGCAATACCGTAACATATTTATAACTTCCAACCTCATAAGCTACCATTAAGGAGAAAACAAAATGCAAATACATCTTGAATGCCCATTCGGAATCCCAGAAGACCAATGCTGCGGAAACCCATCCTGCAAAACCCGAAAAGCATGGTTAACCGCACAACAAGAGACCACAAACAAGCAAAGCAAGTGAAAACTTGTCTGTCTCTGAGAACGAAAAAATTGTTGCAACCAAATCTCTGCTCGCATCAGGCACCTCGCTGCTTGCTGTCTGGGTTGCTATAGGAGCCCTTTCCATCTGGCTGATTAACCCATTGTTCGGATGGCTTTTTCTGGGTTTTTCAGCTTTCGTAGTTTTGATCATAATTCGAAGAATGCTATGCAATTCATGTTATTACTGTAAATCCTGCACCAAAGGCTTCGCCAAACTATCAAAGCTGTCTCTGGGAGGCAACCGTATTCCTGGAATAGGCAAAAGTTCAACATTAGGAATGGCGGCCACCATGTACGTTGTCCTATCAGTTATTCCGGGAGCGTTGCTTTTTAACTCGATGTTTGGCGGATTCAATCCAGTAAAGCTGTTAGTGCTAGTTTCTCTTCTGTCGCTAACAGCATACACAGCGATTGTTCGAGTAAGAAATGGGTTCAAATGAGTCTGCTAAATCAGGTGCAAGAGCGGCATGACTAAAGCCTTCATTAACCCAGACAAGTGTATTCGATGCGACAAATGTTATGCGGCAAAAGTGTGCCCAGTGAAGGCTATTTTTCATATCAGTGAAGAAGATCCAAATGTTGTCGACCCAAATATTTGCCATGGATGCGGTGATTGTACAGCGAAGTGCCCAGTCGAAGCAGTGGTTCTAAGGAACGGTTAATGCGACAACCCTTTACAGAAAATCTGCTTATTCAAGTCGGTAAAATAAGCAGGCACCCAAGCAAACTTTTTATATCCACATGACCTTTCCGTAAAAAAAGTCTGATGTTTGGTTATGGTACAATACAAGTGGGTTGCGCTTTCTAATACAACTCTTGGAGTACTTATGGCTTCTATCGACATGACTATCGTATTAATTGCGATGCCGTCGATTTTCAGAGGCATAAACATTGACCCATTCAATTCATTCCAGTACCTACTTTGGATAATGTTTGGCTACAGTATCGTAACCGCCACCTTGCTGGTTACTTTCGGCAGACTATCTGACATTTACGGCAGAGTAAAACTCTACAACTTAGGATTCGCCATATTCACAGTTGGCTCAATTCTGCTTTTTTTAACCCCGAACACTGGCGAGACGGGAGCTATGGAACTAATTATCTTCAGAATCATCCAAGGGGTTGGCGCCGCGTTTCTCTTTTCCAACAGCGGAGCCATCATAACTGATGCTTTCCCAGAGAATGAACGAGGCAAAGCGTTAGGAATCTACCAGTTAGCGTTTATTGCAGGTTCGCTGGTAGGTTTAGTTTTAGGCGGGGTCTTAGCGGTTTACGATTGGCGACTGGTCTTCTTAGTCAGCGTTCCCGTTGGAGTAATAGGAACTGCATGGTCATATTGGAAACTTAAAGAACAACACATTTCAAAACGAAAGCAAAAAATGGATTACTTAGGCAACATAGCCTTCGGCTCAGGTTTAACACTGGTTCTGCTAGGCATTACTTACGGTTTAACGCCTTACGGGTCATCTTCAATGGGATGGGGCAACCCGTGGGTGGTAGCGTCCCTTCTTGCAGGCGCAGCAATGCTGTTTGCGTTTCCATTCATTGAAAAACGCGTGAAGGACCCTTTGTTTAACTTGGATTTATTCAAAAACCGAGAGTTTGCAGCCGCGAACATCGCGACTTTTCTAAGTTCGATTTCAAGAGGCGGAGTAATGGTGATGCTTGTGGTACTTTTGCAGGGCATTTGGCTTCCGCTTCACGGCTACAGCTATGATTCAACGCCGTTTTGGGCGGGGATTTTCATGCTTCCTATGTCCGTTGGCATTGCCCTTACTGGACCGCTAAGCGGGTGGTTATCCGACAAACATGGCGCAAGGATTCTAGCGACCGCTGGCATGGTAATTACGGGTATAGCGTTTCTTGTTTTTACTTTGTTGCCGGCGAACTCTGAGTACTTGCCTTTCGCTTTGATACTGTTCACTCTTGGTGTGGGCAACGGCGTTTTTATGTCGCCCAACATGGCGTCAGTTATGAATTCTTGTCCTGCTGAACACCGTGGCGCCGCGTCAGGTATGCGTTCAACTTTGCAGAACTGCGGACAAACAATTAGCCAAGCAATCTTTTTTGCCATTATAATAATTTCACTCAACACCTCCCTGCCAGCAGCACTTGCCACTTCAGTAGCCAACACAGGGGCTCCAACGCAGATTTCGTCAGCGTTCAGTCACACGCCAGCTTCGGGCGCACTATTCGCTGCGTTCTTAGGCTATAACCCCATAGGAACAATGCTACATGGCATGGGTTCAGTAGCTGCAGGATTGCCTCAAAGCACATTAAACACTCTGACAAGCCAAACCTTTTTCCCAAACGCCATCGCCACGCCTTTCATGACTGCGTTGACAACGGCCTTCGTAATTGCCGCAATCCTATGTTTCCTGGCAGCCGGGTTTTCGAGTTTAAGGGGCAAAAAAACCGCTTGCGTTGAGAACGGGCGCTTAGAAACCAAAACAGCAGTTGAGCCAGCCATAGAAGCTTAGTAGCAGCTACCATCGTTTTTTTGATTTTCAAATTTTTCGCTATTTTCGTCTTCTTGTTAAGGTAACAACTAAAATGAGTAATACCAATATGCCTAAAATCGCCACTGTCGTGGGGATTTCAGGAACTGTGAGAGCGGGTGAAGTGGTTGGTGAAGGCGAAGACGTTGGAGTAGGAGCTGGGGTTGGTGAAAGGGTTGGGGTTGGCAGGGGGGTTGCTGTTGGGCTTGTCGTTGACAATGGGCCAATTGAAGGCTGCGGAGTTTGAAGAGTCAGCGTGCAACTCGATATTGACGTTAAGCCTGCATTATCTATGAATTGGGCGCTGATGGTTTTCAGGCCGTTGCCGCCCTGCAAAGTCCAAGTTTTCAAGGTTGCATATGGCTCCCAATCTGACCATGTGGCGTTGTCATTTGAGAAACGCATTTGCGATACTCCTGAAGAGACATCTGTGGCGGAAACAGCCAGATTAACCGTAGATGTTTCTGTTGTTGCGCCCGTAGTAATTGAGACCACTGGCGGCGTCTTATCCAATTTAATTCCAGTCACAATTACATGCGGAAGGTCTGTTAGACCTGATCCGTAAACATCCCATGTGCTCCAGTATTCAAGCGTGTTGTTACTGCCCTCGGTTGTTATCATGGGTTGCCCGCTGGCGGTAACATTGTAAATTGGTCCACCGTTTAAGCTGTAGAAAGTTTCGTTCACAACATAGTCCGGTGTCAAGTTAACCGTCACGTTTGATGTGTGCCAACCATCCACGTAATCGTTGGCTACCGTTGGCAGACGGGTTAAATTTACGCAGAAAACGCTGCTTCCATCATTTGCTGTTAGCCTATGCTGCCCTGCAGATGCAGTCGGGACTTGCACAGTTGTGTTGAAAAAACCTGTTCCATCGATAGGTGTGGTGCCTAAACTCAAGGAGTTATCCCATAACAATGAAGCAGTTCCCGGAGTAAACCAGCTTCCTGAAACAGAGATTGATTGGCCGTTTTGGACAAAAACTGCAGAAGCCAAATTTGTACTGTTTCCAAACAAGCCAGCGGCAGAGACGTTGCTTATTTGGGTTAGGCCTTTTCGCATTTCCGAGTATGGAACGGTTGAGTTGTACGATTTGTTGTTGCTGTTATCTTGGGCCCTGAAAATAATGTTGTCAAATGAAGCTAGGTTATCGCCCACTGTGTTGTTTTGACCTAAATCGGGCGCGTTCATGTTGTAAGTGAAGTTTGCAAAGGCGGTTGTTAAGTTGTTAATTATCGGTTTCCAAACGTGGCTTATTGGGTTTAGGTAAGAAATATTGACTGAACTACCAGTTGTATAGCCTGATCCATTGAGTGTAATTAAGCCTCCGGCTGGACCTGAATTCGGCGAAATTTCAAGTGAAGTGCCATAGTTAAAGGTCAATGGGCTTCCCAACCCAGTGACATAATCATAGCCATTTGTGGCGCTATAGTTTGCGTTTGACCCTAAAGTAATGTCTCTGAAATATGAGGAGTAAGATGATTTTGCTCTCTGGTACAGGTTGTTGTTTGTTGCTGAAAGTCCAAGAGCATGGATTGCCGCCCATTGAGGTGCTCCAGCGCTTGTGCCAGCCATAATGTACCATGTGGAATTACTTCTTACTGCAAAACCTGTTGAAAGATCACCGTCATAAGAAACATCGGGAACGGTACGTTTAGTTGTGATTAACCCATAGTTTGCTTGATAGGCAGGTATCGGTTCGTAGAGGCTTTTTCCTCCACCACTTCCGTTCCATGCTATCTCAGAAATTACTGTTCCATCAGAGTTAAGATTAAGAGTTGTTCCTCCAACAGCAACCACATTTGCAGAGCTGGCAGGATAAAGCACATCTTCCGAAAGGTCACCCGAGGAAGCGAAGAAAACTATCCCAGGCTTATTGAAATGGGAATCTCGAAATATTTCATCTGAAAATTCTCTGCCTCCCCAACTCATAGAGACTGCGACCACCCCTGACTGGTTTGTGGCATAATCGACTGCTGAATAAAGTGAAGTACCATTGGCATCTTTCGCTTCTACCAGAAGTATTTTTGCATCTGGAGCGATGGCATGCGCCCACTCAACATCCAAACAAGTTTCTTGTCCCCAGCCAGTGTCTGATCTTGTAGTCGGGTCCATTTTGTAGACTTCAAAATTACTTGCTGATGGCGCTGGCAAACCAAATTGATTCGAGAAATATGTTAAATCATCCAATATTGAAGGCGTATGGTAAGCGTCGATTATGGCGATGGTGACGCCTGCACCGCCTGAAGAAGGTAAGCCATACGCGGTTCTTATCTGGCTTGGACTGTAACCTTGTGGATTAGAATAAGTGGAAAGTTGAGAAATGTACTGTGGGTAAGCTACCCAATCATCGTTTTCTTTTTCTAAAGACAAAAAGGTTCCAGCGGGCAAAGAGTATGCAATGAAAAATATGGAAATTGTCACGAACACCAGAATTTTGGTGGCTTGTATTCGATTCACCTTGTCAATTTTCCCTTTTGTTCACAGATTATATGAAAGAGCTTGATAGCTGGCTAGGTGGTTGCCTCCTTCTATTATGTCTTGTTAAATAGAAATTCATACACGAACCCATTGCGCTCCTGATACTCTCTTGATTGTAGAGGGCAAATTTGGATCTCAATAGTGGCTCATTGCAGAAGCGATAGAGAGAAGACCAGTCAAAAAGGGGGTAGGTCATATCGGCGTCTTTTCAGGCAAAAACGTTTACATGGAAAACAAAAGCAGTTTTTCCTAGAATACAAGCGTAACTAATATAGCCAAACACACAGCAACAATACAGCAAGGAATGTACTCATGCAGAGGTCTTACTCGCGTTTACTTGGAGTAGTTGGGAAACCAAATACTGGAAAATCCACTTTTTTTAGCGCTGCAACATTGGTGGCGGCTGAAATAGCCAACTACCCCTTCACAACCATCAAACCCAACCGTGGAGTCGGATACGTCCGAACCAAATGCGTCCATGAAGAATTCAAAGTCCAAGACAACCCCCGCAACAGTCTCTGCCTCGACGGAAACAGAATGGTCCCAGTGGAGTTAATCGACATTGCAGGCATCGTGCCAGGCGCCTGGGAAGGCAAAGGCTTAGGAAACCAGTTCCTAGATGAAATCCGCCGAGCAGACGCCCTCATCCATGTAGTTGACGCTTCAGGCGGAACGGACTGTGAAGGCAAAAGCTGCAAACCCGGCGAACACGACCCCCTCGAAGATATACAGTTTCTCGAAAAAGAAATCAACATGTGGATGCTAACCATCCTTAAAAAAGACTGGTCAAAAATCTCCAGAACCGTTGAAACCGACAAAAAAGGCCTTGCCCACCACCTGGAAGACCGCTTAGCAGGCTTAAGCATCAAACGCCAATACGTAGCTGAAGCCACTCGAAGAGCCAACCTAAATATAGAAAGACCCGTATCCTGGACAGATGATGACTTTTACCGTTTCATAGACAACCTAAGGCGCATAGCTAAACCAATGCTGATTGTAGCTAACAAAATCGATTTGCCAACTGCACAAGCGAACGTTGAACGAATGAAAAAACTCGATTACGTTGTGATTTCCTGCTCAGCTGAAGCTGAGTTGGTTCTGAGGCGGGCTGCAGAGAAGAAATTAATTGATTATAAACCCGGAGATAACGACTTTAAAATAACTAATCCTGAGAAGTTGTCGGCAGGTCAGATTCGGGCGCTGGAGCAGGTGAAAGAAAAAATCCTTAAAACTAATGGCTCCACAGGCGTCCAGGAAGCAATTAATTCTGTTTATTTCAAACTGCTCGACATGATAACCGTGTACCCAGTTGAAGACTTGGAACACTTAACCGACCATAATGGACGCGTCTTACCCGATGCATACCTTGTTCCAAAAGGCATCACCGCACACCTATTCGCCTACATAATCCACAGTGAACTCGGTGAAAACTTCCTTTACGCGGTTGACGCCCGAGATAAAAGAAGAATTGGGGAAGATTCAATTCTCAAAGATCGTGATGTAATTTCAATAGTGAGCGCTAAAAAACGCGGCTAAACCTTTTTTATGCGCCAAAACGGCGTTTGCGGTGCTGAAACACTCTTATCGCTCTTAGAAGGTCGATGAAGCGGAAGTCAGGCCAGTAAACATCCAAGAAGAGAAGCTCGCTGTAGGCAGCTTGCCAAAGTAGGAACCCGCTTAGGCGTTCCTCGCCAGAAGTCCGAATAATCATGTCTGGGTCCTGTTTAGTCATATGGGATGTGTAGAGGTACTTTTCAAATGTGCCTTCTGATATGTCTTCGATTTTTAATTCGTTATTCTTTACTTTCTTGGCGATGATTTTGGCTGCATCGACGATTTCTGCTCTGCCGCCATATGCAAAAGCGAAATTCCAGAAGTAACAATCATAATTCGCTGTTGCCGTTTCAAGCTCATCAATCGTGTTTTGCAGGCTTTGAGGCAACATGTTTGTTCTGCCTATAACCTTAACATGGACTTTATCCCTGTGCACACGCTCATCAGTTAGGAGTTTTCGGAACCTCTCTTCTGCAATCTGCATAATCTGCGCAACCTCATCTGTTTGTCTAGAGAAATTCTCTGTGGAGAATGTGTAGAGGGTTACGTTTTTTACTCCCATCATGTGGGTCCAGTCCAGAAGCTGCTCAACTGTGTCGGCGCCGCCTCCGTGCCCCCACTTATCCCTTGTTAATAGTGGGTGTGTTTCATTCTCGTTTGCCCAACGCCTGTTTCCGTCAAGAATAATGGCTATATGTTCGGGTTTGAGTCCGTTTTTAACTTGGAGCCACAACCATCTCTCATAGATCTTGTAGGCACCGATGACGGAAAGAAGTTTCTTAAGCACTACTTGAGCCTCTCATCTCTAACGTGTGTGAAGTTGCTTTTTATTGTGCACTGTAGCTTAAAACCTTGCTGGGTTCAATTAAAGGTTCCCTCTAAAACGCTTGAAAAGCAAACAGAAAGAACTGCTTATTTGGATGTTAAAGCTCTTCTTTTTCTTCCCGTTTCCTAAAGAAGCCTTTCGAAGACCTGTTAACTATGTAAATCAGCAGTACCGAAGCAACACCGATTAAGATGCCAACTATTATGGTGAATAGGAAATTTGAGAATATTGGATCAGTTATTCCAAATACCGGCGTAGATGTTTTGTTAGAATAATAAAGTATCACGTTTGCTGTTCCAACCAGAATCCAGCGTGACCAAGCAACAGAAACGATTAAAACGATGTTTCGCAACAGCCTGGAGTTTCTCTCTACGTATAAACGTACGCTTCTTCCCAAAAGAACAATGATAATGCCAGCGACTAAAAGATCAATAATTCCCGTTATGAAATAGTATGCTATTCTCGGTGTGATGCTGACCCAGCCGGCAAAGTCGCTGGCAGGCGCAACATTGATGTTAACGCTTGCAACACCAAGGTAAACGCTAACCGCAATACATAGTATGCCTGCGATAATGGTGTAATTTGAAATTTGCATTGGAAGCGACGGCGGCGAATAATCTTTTGCCCACTTGTAGAAGTCTTTAGTTGCTCTGTCAACGCCGAAGCCTTTAAGCAGCAAGAAACCGCCAAGCACTATTACGAAGGCTATGCCATAATAGTAAATTGCGCCTGGATAAACAAAGTTGTTTATTCCCCAGAGAATGCCGAAGATTAACACGAGAATTCCAGGTAAACCCAATGCCATACGCGCGTACCGAGGATTATCGACCAGTAATCGAACGTATTTTGTGAAGACTGCGGCTGTCTCCTCGATTGACTCGCTATGCTTGATTACTATGCGGCGAACGGATGAGACCGGTACTCTTGACTCCACCAGCGGCAAAACCGCTTCGTCAGAGTAGCCGTCCGTGACTAGAATAACTTCGTTGGCGCTAAAGGAATCGAGCAAGCTGTTTAGTTCTGCTACAAGTTTGCGGTCTGCGCCTACACTTCCCAACTCGTTACCTGAAATAGTGGCAACTTCAAATATTTCTTCAGGTTGCTTCTCATCCCCTAGCCGATCGTAGAGTCTGACAGCTTCAAACATGGCGTTTGCATCGGGTTCCTCAGGATCCTTAAGTGCTAGGGCAACGGCTCCGTCGAGGTTAGCGGATCTTCCCAGAAGAGGCGTTTTTATGCCTGCTTTAACTTCCAGATCGCCATCTCTGTCTACACATAAAATTAGGATACGCTTTTGCGTCTGGGGTTGCGTTTCCTTTTTAGCCATCACGAATCTCTATCTCATAAGTATAGGCACTTAACTTTAATCTTGTGCTTTTGAATCATCCTCTTCATCGTCGCCAAGCATTAGTTGAAACTCATCCCAGTTGACTTTTTCGCCCCGCTGGAGTTTATTGCGTGCTTCAGAACCGATTTTCTCTTTAGTCTCCTTTTCCTTAACTGCTCGTTGTGCCTGTTCTTCTTTTCTTTTAGTTTGTTCCTCGCTTCTCTTAGCGTCTTCCTCTGCTCTTCTGGCTTGCGACTGCTCCCTATAATTGGCTCTAAGGTGTGTTGATTGACCGATCAACTCACTGACTTGTACATACCAAAGAGTATTCTGTTCCTTGGCTTTAACAAACGCTTGGTGGAGACCGTCGGCTTCAGCCCTGTCTCTTTTCAAAACATCCAGTTTCTCCATCATTTTAGCATGTAATTCTTGGCTTTTCTTAGCTAAATCAGTTAATTCCTTATGAAAAACGTCAGCTTGATCATCAAGAACCTTGCGCTGATCAAGTAGCTCTTTGATTTTTTTATGTTGCTTATCAATTCTTTTGAAGCCCTTAAGCTGCAATTCAAGCTCCTTCACTTCGCCTACAAGTCTCTTCTCTTCCGGCAGGTCAAGCGAGGTTGTGGAAATTTTCCATTCAATCGCGTCAAGTTCTTCTTGTAACTCATGTTGGTTCACGCGCGGCAGCGTCTTTTTGAGTTCAGCGATTTTTGTATCTACCGCATTTAATTGCTCATTAATTGGTGTTGCTTTAGCTCTTATGAGGTCTCTTTGTTCCTTTAGCAACTTTACTTTTTCATTTAGGGCGTCCCGTTCAGTTTTTATCAGGTTAATTTCGTCGCGGGATTTTCGTACTTTCTCGTGTAATTCGTTTCTTTTTTCAACTGTTTTTTTGATTTGAGCGTTTGCTTCCTGAATTTGCTTTTTTATTTTGTCAATTTGAAGGTTGATGTTTCCTTCTTGGATTGGTTTTTGGTTCTCTGTCACGCGTTAGCCTCTGTAATGTTAAGTCGAGAGTTGCTACCTTAGCTTTGCTCTCGGAATTTATATGGATTTACTTTAGCTTATATTGGTTTACTGTAAAAACGCTCTGCAGAGCCATTACAATGCCGTTTTCAAGCATTATAATTTTAAATATGTGCTGTCACCATCATTTGTTGAGATGGAAACATGACCTTCAACTACGACGACTTGCTGAAACGAGCCTGCGCTCAAATGCCACAAGTCTCTGAAAAACGTGAACGCCTCGAGTTACCCCGACTGTACATTAACACTGTTGGAATGCGCACAATAATTTCTAACTTCAAAGACGTAGCCGACGCCTTAGACCGAGACCCACAACACGTATTAAAGTTCTTGACCCGAGAAATGGCGACAGCAGCAACTTACCATGATACACGCGCTATTTTCCAAGGCAAATTCCGAGGAGACAGCTTTGAACGTCTACTGCAAAGGTACCTAGAAGGTTATGTTATTTGTCCAGTATGTAAACGTCCAGATACACGCATCGTAAAAGAAAAACGTCTGTCCTTCCTTGTATGCAATGCTTGCGGAGCAAAATCATCTATAAAACAGTTGTAAGGGAAACATATTGGAAGTTTACCTTAACATCAAAAAGATGGGGCAAAACGTGCTCTTAGCGGTTTGCGATTGCGATTTACTTGGGCGAACGCTCCGGGAAGGCAAAATCGTCTTTAAAGTAAAAGATGAATTCTATAATGGACGCAAAGCAACCGTTGATGAAGCGGTTGGCTTAATTAATAATTCAACGATTGTGAATCTTGTAGGAAAACATTGTGTTGAAAAAGCCATCGCCAAAGGATTCGTTCATCCTGAAGCTGTGATTAAAATCGAAGGCGTGCCACATGCCCAAATAGTTAAACTCTAATTTTTTTAAAACTCATTTTTGAGCTATTATCAATAAATTTAATTAACAATGCCCCTTAAATGGTACTTCAAATCCCGCTGAGCCCTCTAAAATGAAAGATTCCCTAAAAAAAATTCTCTCCAAACGCGCCATCGTCATAGTTCTTGTAGCTTTGCTTATCCTGTCTGCGTTCAACACATATTTGATTTTTGAGAGCACCCGATCCTCTATGAGCACTAATGCCCTGAATTACGATTATGTGCTGTCAAAGGACGGCGGAAACTACAAACTAAAGAACATGTTAACCGGTTATGTTGCGGAGCAAGCGGCTAGTGCTTCGTCAGCTATTAATTCAGCGTTGAATTCTGGCAAATCTGTTTACTTAAACCCTGGAACCTACGTTCTGACCGAAGACGTTGTTATTTCTAACAAGATAAACGCTAAAATAGAGGGCGACAACCAAGCCACCGTCATCGGGAATGGACACAAAATAATTGTTTACGGCACCGATTACACCACTTCACAGAACAACCTCATTTCAGGCTTAACACTAATCAACGCCACAGTCAGGGTTGAGAACTCTTTTGGAACAACAATCCAAAAAATCATATTCGAAAACACCTCCACAGGCATCGAGTTTGCCAACACAAATACTTGGAGCGAATACAACAAAGTAGAAGACTGCCAATTCATCAACGCTACCGAGGGCATCGCGTTTCGAACACCCGTCTTCAACCTCGCAGATTCCGCATCACCAATTAACGCGACGGGTTCGTATTCCAGCACAATAATCGAACGCTGCTCCTTCAACCTCAGAGACTTCTCAGTCGGCATTAAAGTTGAGAAATTAGCTGAACTTTCAGATAGCCAAATTCAAGATGCCAGGTTCTGGATTGCCCAAAACGAAAGATCCAACCAAACTGGACTATACGTTGATGGCTCTATGTACCAGACGTTACTGATTGGAGTGGTTTTTGAATCATTTACATCTGATCCGATCTACCTGTTCGGCATCGATATCGGCAACAACTGCAACCCAGCACCAATCCTTGATAGCGGCGTCAGTTTCCTGGGCAATTGGACCGCTAAAATTCATGATTCCCAAGGCATCTGGCTATCCGCAAACGGTGCGCTCTTTAAACGAGAAAACGTCAATGTCTCCGTCGGCACCAATAACCAGTACGGCGCAAACCAAACAATTCAAGTTCGCCCCTTAACAATTACCTCTTTCAAACCAAAGATTGCAGTAGATGGCAGCTTCAGCAACAACGAAACCGTAACAGTCCGAGTCCGCATAGAATACATCGACAACATCATCTCAAACCCTGTTGAACATACATTTACGAACAGTAGCTCAGTCTGGCTATCGGACGATGACCTAATGCAGTTGTTCCCATCTCAAGACATAATTTGGGGTATTCTGTTTGATGCAAAAACCAACGCCGGTTCCACAGACGCTGTTGTTACAGTTAGCGGCTACGGCACAGCAGGGTAACAATCCGCCCTTTATTAAAGTGGAGAGTCATCGAAAAATCACAGAAAATTTAAACCATGTTATTGCTCATTAATCAGGTTCTTGCGGCTGAATATCTTTTCTATTTCATCAGGTTTTAGCAGTTTTTTTTCAAGCGCTATTTCTTTTACTGTGCGGTTCTCAGCTTGAGCTTGTTTAGCGATTTTGGCGGCTTCTATGTACCCGATTCTAGGCGCTAGTAATGTGGCTAAAGATGGGCTTTTTTCTAAGTATTGTTCGCAGCGTTTCTCGTTAACAGTTATGCCTTTGACGCATTTTTCGGTGAAGACTGGAATATAGTTGCTGAGGATTTGGATGGAGAACAAGATGTTGTACGATATGGCTGGCATCATGACGTTTAGATCCAGTTGCCCAGCCTGAACAGCCATGGAAGCCGCTAAATCATTCCCAACCACTTGGAAAGCAACCATGTCAAGGCACTCCGCCATCACGGGATTCACTTTTCCAGGCATGATAGATGAGCCAGGCTGCACAGCAGGCAAAGTGATTTCGTTAAACCCTGTTGTTGGTCCCGAAGCGAGCAGCCGAAGGTCGTTGGCTATGCGGATAAGCTCCAACGCCAGCTCCTTGAGTCCGCTGGAAACCGACTGTGCTGGTCTGTGGCTTTGCAAAGCTTCAAAATTGTTCTTTGCTGGTTTAAGTGGGAAACCTGTCTGTTTTGCTAATTCAACTATGGCTAAGCGCTTGTAGTCTGGATGTGTGTTGGCGCCTGTTCCTGTGGCTGTTCCGCCTAAAGCAACTGCATAGAGGTTTTCCTGCCTATTCCGCAGCTCACTGCATGCATTTGCTATTGCCGATCCGTAAGCGCTGAATTCTTGCCCAACCGTAACTGGCACCGCATCTTGCAAATGGGTTCTGCCCGACTTCAAAACATGAGCATTTTTCTTTCCCAGTTCCTCAAAGGCGCCTGCTAACCCATCAAGCGCACCCAGTAAGGGCTGCAGAGCCATAAGGACAGAAACGTGAAGCGCCGTCGGGAACGTGTCGTTGGTGGACTGCCCCATGTTCACATGGTCGTTGGGACCTACAAGTTTGTAGTTCCCCTTCTGTTTACCAAGTATTTCCAGTGCCCTGTTCGCTATGACCTCGTTAACGTTCATGTTAAAGGACGTCCCTGCGCCCGCTTGGAAAACGTCAACGACGAATTGGTCAATCAGTTTGCCCGCGAGTATTTCGTCGCATGCCTCTATGATGGCTTTGGCAACTTTTTGATCAAGCCACCCCACCTGACTGTTAGCTACTGCCGCAGATTTTTTAATGAGAACGTATGCTTTGATGAAGGGCAAGGGCGCTTTTATGCCGCTGACGGGGAAATTCTCGGTTGCCCTCAATGTTTGAATGCCAAAATACGCGTTTTTGGGAATTTCGCGTTCGCCCAATGGGTCGATTTCTTTTCTGGTTGCCATGATACTTCTCTTCTGCAAGCTACTTAGTTTGTTCTTGTGTTATTTTCTTTTTCGTTTTCAAAATCGCTTCTGTGACTTTAATGTTCTTTGGACAAACCACGGTGCACTTGTAGTAGCTTTTGCAGTCCCAAACTCCATGAGGCTTCTGCATAATTTGCTTGCGTTCCTGTGCATCTGCGGTTCTAGAATCGAAAAGATAGCGTTGTTCTCTTAAAATCGCGGCTGGACCGATGAATTCCCTGTCCTCTCCAATTATGACTGGGCAAGCGCCATAGCAGCACCCGCACAGAATGCATTTTAAGGCATCATCGAATTGGTTGCGTTCTGCAGGGCTTTGGATTCTTTCCTTTACCGCTGTATCTACGGCTATGTTTTGGGGTGTTTGAGGAGTTATCGATTTTATTCTCTCAAAAAACGGCTCAAAATTAACAATCAAATCTTTAACAACATCAAAATACTTTAGCGGCTCAATCAAGATTTCCTTGGTGTAGTCGTAGTCTTTGACTAATTTTTGGCACGCCAGCGCCGATTCGCCGTTAATTGTTAAGCCGTCTGAACCGCAGATTCCATGAGCACATGACATTCGAAAAGAAAGCGAGCTGTCCTGTTGCCAGCGAATTCTGTTTAGGCAATCGAGCACGCGGTCAGTGGGTTCCGCCTCCGCGTTGAAGGTGTCGTAGTGGGGTTTCTTGTCCGTTTCAGGGTTGAATCGGTAAACTTTCAAGGTAACATTCATGTTAGTACCTCCGTTTTTCCGGTGCAAATCTGCCAGCTGAGAGCGGCCTGTAGTTTTCTTTTAGCCCTGTTGGTGTTTCATTGACTAAGGTGTGTTTTAGCCATTCCTCGTCGTTTCGTTCTGTGTAATCGCTGCGGAAGTGGGCGCCGCGGCTCTCGTTGCGCATAAACGCTGAATAAACAATAACCTCAGCAACCCTGAGCATGTTGTTTAGCTCTAAGGCTTCTTGCAGTTCATAATTGAAAATTCTTGATTTGCTGGTTAAGCCAACGTTTAGAAAACGCTTCTTAAGCAGAAGAATCTGAGATAGAGCATGCTTCAAGGTTTGTCCATTTCTGAAAACGCTGCATTCCTCAGCCATTAAGCACTGCAAAGCCTCACGCAAAACCACGACGCGTTCGACGCCCTGTGATTCAAGTAAACTGTTGATTTTATCGACCACGATACTTTCTGCTTGTACTGGGAGCGGCTGAATCATTCTTGCTTTAATCTCCTTTAGAAGGCTTAAGCCAGTTCTGCGCCCGAAAACAACAAGATCTATCAGCGAGTTGCAGCCTAAACGGTTTGCACCGTGAACACTTAGACATGCGCATTCTCCAGCAGCGTACAATCCGGGAAGAATAGTGCCTACCTTATCCACTAACACGTGCCCGTCAACGTCAGTTGGGATTCCGCCCATCATGTAGTGGCATGTCGGCGCAACAGGAATCTGAGTTTCGCTTGGATCAATTCCCAGATAGGTTTTAGTAAATGAAGTGATTTCGGGAAGTTTCTGGTTCAAACGTTCCTTGCCGATGCCGCGTAAATCTAGGTAAACGTAGTCTTTACCATCTACACCTTTGCCCTTGCTTATCTCGCTGAGAATTGCCCTTGAAATGATGTCTCTTGGCGCTAAATCCTTTAGCGTCGGCGCATAACGCTCCATGAAGCGTTCGCCTAAACCGTTCCGCAAAACGCCGCCTTCCGCTCTTGCAGCTTCACTTATGAGGATACCAAATCCGTAGATTCCTGTTGGGTGAAACTGAACAAACTCCATATCCTCCAACGGCAAAAGAGCATCCAACGCCAACGCAAACCCATCGCCAGTCGAAGCAAAACCATTGCTGGTGGTCTTGTAGATCTTGCCGCATCCACCTGTAGCTAAAGCAACTGCTTTGGCATGAAAAATTTGCGGCTTACCTGTAGCCAAATCGTATCCTGCGGCGCCACAGCAGTTATTTAATGCAAATAGCAAATGCTGAATGAACACTTCATTGTACATTGCCACGCCTTTTTGCAGGCATCGGTCGAAGAGTGTATCCATAATTGCTCGCCCAGTGCGGTCAGAAACATAGCATGCCCGTTTGACTGGGGCTTCGCCGAAGTTTCTGGTGTGTCCTCCGAATCGGCGCTGCTCAATTTTGCCCTCGCTGTTTCGGCTGAAGGGAACACCCATGTGCTCAATCGTGTAAATGGCGTTGGTGGCTTCCTTCGCTAAAATCTCCGCGGCGACCTGGTCGGCGAGAAAATCGCTGCCCTTCACGGTGTCGTACATGTGCCATTCCCAATGGTCCTCCTCCTCGTTTCCAAGGCTCGCGGCGATTCCCCCCTGCGCAGCAACTGAATGCGAACGCGTAACATGCACTTTGCTGATGACGGCGACTTTGGCTTTTTCAGATGCAGTCAATGCGGTGTAAAGCCCTGCGATTCCGCCTCCGATAACAACAACGTCGTATTCATGAATCATAGAGTCGCCTTCAAAAACTTAGATTTCGAATTTTTCTATTATTTTTGTTTCTTTTTCGCCTGTAATTTCGGCGATAACGTGGAAGAATTGTTCAAGTCCAGAGTTTACGATTCTTGGTTTTAGGAGCTCATCGATTTGGAAGACGCCTGCTGAGTTGGACATTTTAATTTTTATGTTGATGGGTTTTCCTCGGCCTTCGGCTAGCTCTATGTCAACTTTCTCTATTGACAGTGCGGAAACTGCATGGATGTCTACTTTTCCAGATTGAAATGGAATTCGAGCTCTTCCCGCTTCCATATCCAAAGCATCAGCGATTCCCACGATACCTGCTTCCTTGGTTAAAATCCTGTTTATTGGTTCGTTGTTGGGCGGTTCTTCATGACTTACAACGGCGTGAAGAACTTCTGAAGTGATTATTGCTTTTTCCTCTTCACTGTATGTTGGGGTCAGGAATTTGTCGAAGAACTCCAAGGCTAAGAAAGCGCTGTATTTTTCATGGTTGTTGCGCTGCACAATCATGCCTAAATCGTGAAAGATTGAGCCTAAAACCACAACGACTTCGGCATCATCATTTTTCATGCCGTAATTCTCAACTATGCTAGGGGTAATCAACTTTTTTTCAACCAAAATCCGCAGCAGTTTAAGAGAGAGATTAGCTACGATTTTAACGTGAGTTGGTCCATGGTCAGTGTACCCCATGCGTTCAATAGCCATAACGTTGGAGCATCTCCAGTACGTTTTGAGTTTTTTGTCGTCTTTCACTTTTTCCATTACAGCTTTAAGTTTGGGGTTGTTTCGGTAGGGTATGTTAAAAACGTGGGACACTTGGCAATGCTCCATTATTGATTTTATTTAAGGTAAAGTAAAGATTTAAACTTACATTAACTTCAAACGCACGCGAAAGTGAACAAAAATGTTTCTCTAAATTGCTTAAGCTGTCTTATTTGATGAACACGCTTTTAAGCAAGCTAAACATATTTTTTTCAAGTCGAAATGAGGTTTAGTGTTTGGGAAAGAAAAAAGTGTTAAGCGAAGGCGCAATCGGCGAATTAGTCTACCCTGGACAAGGCGAAGTTCTAGGCGTAGTTGTGAAACTGCTTGGCTTCGACCGCATAATGGTAAAGTGCCAGGACGGCGCAGAACGTTTATGCCGAATCCGCGGAAAAATGAAGCGGCGCGTTTGGATTCGTGAAGGCGACATAGTCATTGTTTCACCTTGGGATTTCCAAACTGATACACGCGGCGACGTGGTTTGGCGTTACACGCATTCGCAGGCAGATACGCTTAGGCGCAAGGGCATCTTAACCCTTTAATTCTCAGTTTTATTTTGTTATTTCTACTGGTTTTCAACATGCTAATAACTAAAGAAAACGCTGATGGGGCCTACCCCCTTCGGTATTTCAGGTTTAAGTTGACGGCACCATTTCAACCTGGTTTTTCGATTCGACTGGTTTTAATACCCAAAAGTGGTTAACATGCTTGATATTATGTCAGGAAAAGCTCAAGAACGAATAGCGCACACCGAAAGAAGAATAGAACGCAGAGACAAAATGCTAAACCACGACAAGTCCAAAGAACGAGCCACCGTTGAAGAAGTCTTCGACCAAACCACCCGCATGGTCGTCTTTGATATGCTAAACAGCGGCATTTTGTATGAGCTTAATGGTGCTGTAAGTTCAGGCAAAGAAGCGAAAGTGTACTGGGGCACAGACAAGGAAGGCACTGATTTGGCGGTAAAAATTTACTTAACGTCTTCTGCCGAATTCAAGAAGGGCATGCACAAATACATAGAAGGCGACCCCCGCTTCAAAGATGTCAAACATGATACCCGCTCATTGATGGCAGTTTGGGCACAAAAGGAATTTCGCAATTTAGGGGAAGCTGACGCGGCAAAGGTGCGTGTTCCAAAACCCATTGCAGTCAAAAGCAATGTTGTAGTTATGGAGTTTATTGGGAAAGAAGGCGTTAGTGCACCATCGCTTAAGGAGCAACCACCAGATAATCCTGAGAAAGTATACAAAATCATAGTAACATACCTTAAGCGGCTTTATCAAAAAGCCAAAATTGTTCACGGTGACCTAAGCGAATACAACATTATGATGTGGAAGGGCAGACCCGTGGTTTTTGACGTTTCACAGTCGGTTTCTATTCAGCATCCACTAGCTGATTTCATGATTAAGCGGGATATAACGAACGTGAATAAGTTCTTTAGTCGGTTACAGGTTAAAGTTATTCCAGACGAAGAATTGTATAAGATGGTTGTTGGTAAGTAATGTCTGGTCAAGAGACTTTTGTAAAGATTCCCAAAGAACGCGTCGGCATACTGATTGGTCCAGAAGGCAAGGTAAAGCAGGAAATAGAAACCAAGCTAAACGTGAAACTGGACATTGACAAAGAAGGCAGCGTATGCATAAAACTTCCAGAAAACATACCTGACCCATCCGTTTTCCTGCGATCTAAAGATATAGTGACAGCCATCGGCAGAGGATTTCCACCTGAAACAGCTTTCCGCCTTATCCGAAACGAAGACGACATCTTCGATATGATAGATCTGCGCTTAATTTTTGGCCGAAACGAATCTGACATAACCCGTGTAAAAGGCAGAATAATAGGAACCGAAGGAAAAACACGAAAACTCATTGAAGAGCTAACTGAAGCCGACGTTGTCGTTTACGGTCACACTATCGGAATTATCGGCAGCTTTGAAGAAGCAGATGCCGCTCGCAATGCAGTACAAATGGTCATTGAGGGCTGCCAGCATCACACAGTTTACAATTACCTTCAAAAGAAGCGAACAGAGCTAAAGAAGCAGAAGCTTGAGTTGTGGGAAAAGCCGCCAGGATAAAACAATTTTTTTTATTTTTTATCTCTTGTTTTTCGAATTGCTAATTAGCGAGTTAACGTCTTCCAAAAATAGCATTGGAACAATTTTTTTTATCTCGTCATCGGACCAATTCCACCAAGCAAGGGTCTGCAGGTCTTCAACGCTGGAAGCCACCCACACATCATTCTCGATAATTATGGTTCAGCCTGATTTCCTTTGTATCTGGTTTTCCCTTATTGCAAGCCTCATCTTCAAACTCCCATAAAAATCGTAAAACGGTAATTGTGCTTTCCCAAAAAAAACTTCCTGAACTTAGAGCACAGAAATTTCTAACCTTGCTGCCTCTTGCTTTCTGGGCTAGCCAGGGCATAAAACCTAAAAGTTCAGGCTGCGGTCTATAACTGTGTCTGCCGAAGGGGATTGTTAAGGGCGGCTTTTGGAGAACAACGGTTCTATTCATAAAATCAAGGGCATAAGAAGACGGTTTAGTGTTTCAGAAACAACAATAACTTTCTCCAAAACATGCTGGCAAGCGCTTAATGCCGCCATTTGTGGGCTAGTGTGCTGGCTCAGCTGCATGAATAGCGAAGGTTAGTTGCCCGTCAAATAGTTGAAAAGACTCTCTTTGACAACATTCGAGAACCAAGGAACTATTCTGATAAGGTCCACGAAATATAAGTGCCTTCCAACCATCAAGACATGACTTATCTCAAAATTGGTGACTCGTGGCATGTTATAGGAAGCGTATGAAAGACCTTCATGTAAGAAAAGGCTCCTGAATTTGCCATAAATATGCCCTAAAGCATCTTCAAACTGCATCTTATGCCCGTTTGAATCCATAATTGGCGGTGTTGTTAACTCACAAGGGCAGTTGTCCAAAAGGAATTGTTTAAAGTTGTGCAAAGCCCCTTCCCGGTCATGATGATTAAGCCATTCATTCTGGGCAGATTCTAATGTTCGCTTAATTTCCAACTTGTTTTTTACAACCATTCATCGAGTTTCTTCTTTCCAACCATGAGTAAAAGCTAACTTGCCTATCCTTAGGAGTCATGGTTTCAATTGAGGAACAAAGAAGAGACAATGCCAATGTTCGTTCACATTGTAAACATTTTTGAGATAATAGGAAGAGCGAAGAAGCTCTTATGAAGCTACCGTCTTCCCAATTAATAGCCTCGATGCGTGAAATAAAGTCATCTTGAGATAACCTATCACTAAACATCGGATATACTTGCATGTATTCCTTGATGGCACTCTCAGATATCTTACAAGCGGATTCTGAATTCAGTCTGGCACACCTTTGATAGAGCTTTATCTTTACTACTTATCCTTAACTATTTCTCAAATCCAAGAACACGAGGCTTCTGCTAATACCGTCATTGTAATGTTTGAGTCACTCTGTCAAATATCTTCTGCTTTAGCATAGTAATTCAGAAAATTTTAGGAAATTACTCTGAAGTATAAGATATCTTAGGTGGGCTCTTAGGCATGCACCTGAAATTCAAATGCATGATACGCACTCAAGATCCTCATCATCCTTGCGTCTTCGGGGCCAGAGTCGTCATCGCCCACCCGAAACAGAGACAGCTTAAACACACATTAAAACATTGGCGCCTGCTTGCGGGTTTTTTTAGCCGAAGAATATGGCTGCCTCATCGTAGAGCTTTAAATCTACAACTTTACGTTTACCAATAACATCTTTCAAAGGTACCGGCACCATCTTGTTTCCCTGTAAACCAACCATGTTGCCGTATTTACCGTCGTGCACCATGTCGATTGCTGCAACTCCAAAGCGTGTACCTAATACTCTGTCAAATGCGATTGGGGAGCCGCCTCGTTGAAGGTGCCCCAGAACCATTGTTCTTGTATCGATGTGTTCGAACCTTTTCTCAATTTCTTTGCTGATGTATTCAGCTATGCCGCCGAGTCGTTCGTGGCCAAACTGATCTATTTCATTGTTGTAGACGAATTCTTTGCTTTCTTTTGGTTTGGCGCCTTCAGCAGCAACGATTAAGCTGAAATTTCTGCCACGTGCGTGGCGTTTTCGAATGAATTCGCATACTTCGTCGATGTCGAAGGGTTTTTCAGGAATCAGAATGGCATTTGCTCCTCCAGCGATGCCAGCTTCGAGAGCAATCCAGCCTGCGTTTCTGCCCATAACCTCAAGAATTATGACTCGATGATGTGATTCTGCTGTAGTGCGAAGTCTGTCAAGGGCTTCACAGGCAATTGAAACTGCAGTTTGAAAACCAAAAGTGAAGTCGGTTCCGACCAAGTCGTTGTCGATGGTTTTTGGGACTCCGACAACTTTAAGCCCCATATCATAGAGTTTGGCAGCTACCCCAAGCGTATCGTCTCCGCCTATTGCGACGATTGCGTCAAAGCCTTGGTCAGCCACGTTTTTTAGAATTCTGCCAGGTCCATCGGCGCTTTTGAAGGGGTTAGTTCTTGAGGTGCCAAGCACAGTTCCACCCTTAGCAAGCAGACCGGACAGGCTCTTCATGTCCATGCGAGTGTAATCGCCCTCTACCAAGCCAAGCCAGCCGTCTTTAATTCCAAAAGCTTCATACCCATAACATTGAATTGCTTTTCTAACTACCGCCCTGACAACAGCGTTGATTCCAGGGGCGTCTCCTCCACCTGTTAGGATTCCGATTTTCATAGGCTAAGAGATACGGGTAAAATAAATAAAGCTTATCCAGTTACATGATTTTGTTACAGTTTAACACTTATTTCTACGCCGTCTCCGCCCACTTGGATGTAGCGGCTGCGGTATCTGCCTGAGTTCCGCACGTAATCCAAGTAGTCGCCCATCTGGTCAGCGAAGACTCCAGCATTATCAGCGAAAACAACTGCACCCTTCATCAATTTAGCCTCAACTAACTTGAGATACTGAAAATACTCGGTTTTCTCAGCGTCGATGAAGGCAAAATCAAACTGCCCCATCAAAGTTGGAATCACCTGCAAAGCGTCACCAACGATAATTTGGATTTTTGCCGCAATGTTTGCCCTTACAATGTTTTTTCCCGCCAACTCTGCCTCGTCACGATGAAGCTCTATAGTTATGATCTCGGATTTGTCATCCATTTCTTTGCCCATGAGAATCGCTGAGTAACCAATCAGCGTACCAACCTCCAGAACACACCGCGGCTTCGCTTTCTTAATTTCCTCCGACAAAAACTTACCTTTGAAGGGACCTATGATTGGCAAAAAATTCTTCTCCGACGCCTGCTCAATTAAACGTAAAACCTCGTCAGCTCTGCTTACCGACGCTTGAGCACTCATAAAGGCACCTTTATCTTGTCAATAAAATGCTCCTGTAACTTCGCGATTTTCGGGGCTATGACCGCTTGACAGTATGGTTCTTTGGGGTGTTTTTTGTAGTAGTCTTTATGGTAAGTTTCTGCTTTATAGAAGACTTTCAGGGGCTCCACTGCGGTGACGATTGGCTTGTTCCAGATGCCTTCCTTGTTTAGTTCGTCAATCAGTTTTTCCGCTGTGGCTTGTTGCTCTGGAGTGCTGTAGAAGATGGCTGAGCGGTACTGTGTGCCCACGTCGGCTCCTTGGCGGTTAAGCGATGTGGGGTCATGCATGGTGAAGAAAATCTCTAAAATCTCTCGGAAACTGATGATTTTGGGTTCAAAAAATATCTGCGCAGCCTCCGCGTGTCCACTTGTGCCTGTGGAAACCTCTTCGTACGAGGGGTTAGGCACGGTGCCGCCTGTGTAGCCAGGTTCAATTCGCTCAACACCCTTAATTATGTTAAACGCAGCTTCTGTACACCAGAAGCAGCCTGCCGCAAGTGTTGCTACCTCCAAATTTTTGTTTTCGCTAGGTGGTTGACTCATAAAAAACAGCTCTATCTGTCTAGTGTTGGTGGCTTTTAGGACTTAAAGCGTTGTGACTGTCAATGCGTTATCACTAATCCAAAACAGTTTAAGAGAAGGCTCCAGCCGCGTTAGGCACATTCTCAGGCACCATCTGAGTGATATCCCAGTACTCAACAATTTTATCGCCCACGAAACGGAAAAGATGCATCTGCCGAAGTCCCCCATCGCTTGGGTTGGAACCTGCAACTTGAGTGTGCACCGCAACCATGTCTCCTTCAGCTAAAACCTGCCCGATTGAGAGCTTAAAGTCAGCTTTCGACCCCTTTATTATTCCCTCAGAACCTTGTTTTTGTACCGCTATCATCGCGTCGATTAACTCGTTCATGCCGCCGACCACATAGGGATTGTGTGTTTTACAGTCTGGATCAAAGAAAAGCAATCCATCCTTCGGTTTTCCTTGACCGATCAAACTCAAAAATTCCACAGCTATATCCTTCCGAGCCTTATTCGGATCGTTTTGGGGTACCTCAAAAACAGATTTACCTATAATAAAAAAATTCACCGTCAAATGTGAGTATTAAAAATATTTAAACATGTTGACAAGCCATTTATCGTTAGCCAGATAACGCGGTTTTCCTGTGTGGGTATATGGAGAAAGCTGAAGCCAACAACCTATTAACCAAAATTAAAGTTACCCCATTGGCAGCGGAAAGCTTCGGCGTCCGCTCAATGTGCACACTTGTCGAAACTCCCGATTTAACGGTGCTTTTGGACGGGGGAATCTCTTTGGCTCCCTTCCGCTTCAGCTTACCGCCCCACCCCATCGAATTCCAAACTATCGACAGCCTACGCAAAACAATCGCAGAAGCCGCTGACAAAGCGCAGGTAACCACCATTAGCCACTACCACTTCGACCACCACACACCATCCTTTGAGGACTGGGTTGTAAATTGGACACAGGACGGGGAGACCGCTCGCCAAATCTGCCAGAACAAAACCGTCCTTGCCAAGAACCCGAAGGAAAAAATTAACGCCAGCCAACGGCAACGCGCCTGGATGTTCAAGAAAACAAGCGGCAAATATGCCAAAACGTTGGAATCAGCAGACGGCAAAACCTTCACTTATGGAAAGACTTCCCTTCGGTTTTCTGAGGCTGTCGCGCATGGCTCGGAGGATGCGATGCTTGGCTGGGTGATTATGGCGGTTGTTGAATGTGAGGGTGAGCGATTCATGTTTGCGCCTGACGTCCAGGGCCCAATGTCAACTCATACCTTGGAGTTGATTTTGGCTGAGAAGCCATCGGTTATAATGTTGGGTGGTCCGCCGCTGTATCTTGGAGGATTCCGCGTTGAGAACGCGCAGCTGGAGCAGGGTTTGCGGAATTTGGAGCAAATTGTGGAAGCGGTGCCCTTGGTTATTTTGGAGCATCACGCGTTAAGAGATGAATTTTGGAAGACGAAGATGGAGACGGTTTTTCAGAGAGCCGCCCAATCGGGACACAGTATCCTAACTGCCGCAGAGTACGCTGGCAAAGAAAACTCTTTCCTGGAATCCAAACGCAAGCAGCTCTACCAGGAACATCCGCCCTCATCAGAGTTTAAGGCTTGGATGAAAACATTAAATAACAAAACAATAGCCAAACCTCCATTATAAGAGGATTAAATTGGTTGACCTGAGCTTAGCCGCCTTCTCCACGGCGTTCATTCTAGTTGTTCTGGCGGAGATGGGTGACAAAACCCAGTTTGTAGCCATGACCTTCGCCGCCAAATACAACCCATACAAAGTACTCTTCGCTATTTTCCTTGGAACCGTAGCAAACTTTGCCATCGTCATAGTAATCGGTCAACTCTTAACAGAAGTTGTGCCCATGGACGCAATCTCATTGGTATCTTCAATCGCTTTCATCGCCTTTGGGGTTTGGACTGTGCGGGAAGAAAAGGCCGAAGAAGGAAGCGTCAAGCTTTCACGTTTCGGAGTGGTGGCAACCATCGGAATCGCCTTTTTTGTTGCAGAGTTCGGGGATAAAACGCAGCTTGCAACTTTGAGTTTAGCAGCTCAATACCAAAGTCCAGTCAGCGTTCTAGTCGGCGCAACTTTGGCAATGCTTGTTGCAGACGGCATCGGCATCATTATCGGTGTAGTCTTTTGCAGGCGAATTCCGAGGCGCAAATTAAAATGGTTGTCGGCAGTAATCTTTGTGTTGTTTGGGATGGTTGGCGTGTATGAGGTTTTGTTGAGTAGGGTTGGGTTAGGTTACACAGCGCTGGTTTTAGGGTTGCTGGCGGCTGTTTCATCAGTTTTAATATACATTATTTCTAAAAAACAAAAACCAATCGAAGACCCAAAAATCTGCAAACCTCAGCCATGAAAATCATTTGTTTCTGCGCAGGGTTTGGCTGTTAACGGCCACCAGAACCGTGCTAAGAGACATCAGAATCGCCCCCACCGCAGGATCAACCACAATTCCTAGGCCAGCGAAGACTCCTGCCGCCAGCGGAATTGCGAAAATGTTGTAACCTGCTGCCCACCAAAGGTTCTGAACCATCTTTGAATACGTCCGCTTCGAAAGATCAATAGCTTTAGTCACGTCGGATGGGTCATTTTTTACAAGAATTATGTCTGCGCTTTCAATAGCTACATCTGTTCCTGCTCCAATTGCAACTCCAACGTCAGCAGTAACTAAAGCAGGAGCATCATTAACTCCGTCTCCAACCATCGCCACCCTTAACCCATACTCTTCAATCAGCTTGATTTTCTCCGCCTTCCGGTGAGGCAACACCTCAGCAAAATACTCATCAATGCCGAATTCGTCCGCCACCGCCTTTGCAACCTCCTCGCTGTCGCCAGTCAACATGTAAACCCTTAATGCCTCTAGCCTTCAGCTCCGACACTGCCATGCGAGATTCCTCGCGGACTTTGTCAGCTAAACGCAAAGCAATCCAGCCAACACTCCGTCAACCATTGTGAAAACAACTGTTTTTGCTGACTTTTGAAGCTTCAAAATTCTTTCATCAGTTGGTCTGGATTTCTAATTCTTTAAGAAGACTGGGGCTTGCAACGTAAACGTTCTTGCCGTTGACGTTTGCCTTTGCTCCTTTTCCTGGAATCGCTTGGAAATCTTGGCTTTTAGGAATGATGAGCTCTTGGGTTTCTGCCTATTTGACTATGGCTTTGGCGATGATATGTTCAGAATTTTGCTCCACAGCCGCTGTCAAACTCAAAAGTTCCTTCTCAGAAATGAAAGATACAACGTCAGTAATGCCGAACTGTCCCACCGTTAAAGTGCCAGTTTTATCAAAAACCACCACGTCTACCTCTTTTGCATCTTCGAAGGCTTTTCTGTCCCTGATTAAAATTCCCTTCCTCGCAGTGATCGACGTGGAGATTGCAACTACAAGCGGTATCGCTAAGCCAAGTGCATGGGGGCAAGCGATCACAAGAACAGTGACTGTTCTGGTTAAGGCAAACTGGATGTTCCCGATTAAAGCCCAAACAGCAAAGGTCAATGCTCCAACAACTACAGCCACATAAAATAGAAGCGCTGCCGCCCGGTTAGCGAGATCTTGTGTTCGAGACTTGCTTTCCTGAGCTTGTCTTACAAGCCTAACCACCTGAGACAAGATAAGTTTCTTCACCTGTCCGCTCAATTCTAACCGTCAATGCGCCCTCGCCATTCATTGCTCCACCAATCACCTTATCCGCTCGGCAGCTTATGCACAGGTTTTGATTCACCCGTCAAAAGTGCCTCATTAACAAACGATTCCCCATCAACCACTACACCGTCAGACGACACTTTCTCGCCAGGACGAACCAACACAACATCATCAACCTTCAATTCTGAAACCGGCATATCCATGATCCCGCCGTTTTCCACCATGTGAGCTGTTGTAGGCATAATCCGCACAAGTTCCTCAAGGGCTCTGGAAGCTCCAAGAACGCTTCTGGCTTCAAGCCAATGCCCCAGAAGCATCACGTCGATTAACGTGGCAAGTTCCCAAAAAAAGTCGTTTCCAACAGGGAAAAAAACAGTGGCGGCTGAAAAGAAAAAGGCAACTGATATTGCAGTGCCTATCAGCGTCATCATTCCAGGTTGAAGTATTCTAAGCTCTTGAATCAGACCTTTGAGAAATGGCATTCCACCGTAAACATAGATGATTAACGCTAAAATCAGAAGAATGTACGTTTGGGATGGCAGGGTTAGGGTGTAGTGAAGCCATGTTTGTATGGCCCTAGAAAGAAGCAGTACAGGAATGGTGAAGATGAGGCAGACAAAAAATCTCTTTTTTAGAAATTCAGTGTGCATGCTATGGATGGGTGGTGGATTTTTGATCCCTTGCATGCTATGATTTCCGTGATTCATAGTCTTTTCATGTTACTCTCGTTAACCTAAACTAATTTGGCTTCTTCGGCCACTGATAAAAGAAGAGGTACGATTAAAAATAAATTAAAAGGAGTTGAATAAAGCAGTTGCTCTATGTGTATTCTCTATGGGTAAAACCGCATTTTAAGCATCGCAGAAACTGCGTTGAAGATTCATCCGAGCCGCGTGTTTGTACTTGCCAAACGTTGGCGGTGTTGTTTCCGCAGTTTGGACATTCAATTCTTATGGTTGGCAAAGTTGTGAGTTCTTGTTCTTCTTTTCCTATGATGGCAACTAACTGTTTGGGGTTGTGCTCTATATATTTGCCATTTAATTTGTTGGTGACTTCTAATCCGCGGGTTTTTTGTCCACATTTTGTGCAAGACATCATTATCAATACTTGTTTTCCAGAGTTTACTTTGATTGGTTTCAGTCGGGAACCGCATTCTTCACAAAATTCCATACTTCTTCATCTCCATTTTTTCTCAGCGCTTGGCTTTTTGATCTCTTGCGCAGTAATTGCCAATAATGCAAGTTGGATAATAAAAAATAATGTGATTGTGGCTGCACTACTACAACAGGTTTGCGATAGGTCGCCAACTGGCGTCTAAACATAGTTGTACCTTGTTAGAAATTCATTTCAGAAACCTGCAGTTCAGGTCAAAAGCCTAAGAGGGCGGTCATATTGGCTAAAAACAGGCTCATTAGTATGTTGAAATTCTAAAGAAAAAAGAGCAGCTACACGCAAGAAGCTCTGAATAGGCGAAATAACAATAGAACGGACTTAAATTCCAATCCCAATAGACCAATAGACACAAAAACTATCAAATAAAAAATGAAGGGTTTAGGTTGACCCGCATTTCTGCAGGAGCCGTTGCCATTTTTCGTCGGTTGCGCTTTGGATTTCGTCGATTACATGTTGGTTTTGCGGGGTGAAGAGGTGTCGGAATCTGCCTTGTCCTGCTAAGTATTCTTTTACTGGCTTCTTTTTCTGCGGTGCTAGGGCGATGAGTTTGCTGGGTGTTGAGAGTTGTCGTTTGCCGTTTACTGCTTCCCAAATTGGGAATACGCATGATTCAACGGAGAGTTTGCTGTAATCCATGGTTTTTGCTGGCTCGCTTCTCCAGCCTCTTGGGCATGGAGCAAACACATGCAGAAACGCTGGTCCCTCAACTTCTAAGCCTTTGCGTACTTTTGTGAGCATGTCTTTCCAGTAGTATGGTGTTGCTGTTGCAACGTATTCCATTTCGTGTGCTAACATGATTTCGGTGATGGGTTTTTTCTTTTCTAGTTTGCCTGGGATAACTGAGCCTGCTGGGGTTGTAGTTGTTGCTGCACCGATTGGTGTTGAGCTGCTTCTTTGGATTCCTGTGTTCATGTAGCCTTCGTTGTCGTAGAGGATAAAGAGGAAGTCGTGTCCACGCTCTACAGCTCCAGATAGGGCTTGCAGACCGATGTCGTAGGTTCCGCCGTCACCGGCAATTGCAATGACGTCAACGTGTTCCTGTTTGATTTTGCCTTTTTTACGCATAATCTTTAATGCAGCATCAATTCCTGAAGCGTTTGCGGCAGCATTTTCGAAAGCGGTGTGAAGCCATGGCAGCGCCCAAGATGAGTACGGGTAGATTGAACCGACTATTTCCATGCAGCCTGTTGCTTGAGTTACAATTGTTGGTCCACGCGTAGCTTTCATAATCAAGCGTAGTGCTGATGCTGGTCCGCATCCTGCGCATGCTCGGTGGCCTGAAAGGAATAGGTCTGGTTTGTTTGCGATATCTTTTGCTGTGAATTTCCATTCTTGAGTTTGTGTCATTTTGTTTTCTCCTTACTCCCTTAACCCTAAATAATGGACTTGTTTGTCTACCTGTCCAGTTTTAGCTATCTGCGTTAGGTCTTCAAAGATTTTTCGCAGGTCCACGTGGGCTGCTGTCTCTTCCGCCTAACCCGAAAATGTAGTTTACCATAATCGGGCGCTGCTTTAGATCGTAGAGTGCATTTCGGACTTCGTTGAAAACTGCAGCTCCAAAACCGCCAGGACTCATGCTTTTATCCATAACTGCAACGACTTTAATGTTTTTCAATGCTTCTCGAAGCTCTTCAACCGGTAGTGGCCTAAACGTACGTAGGCGCAGAATTCCAGCTTTCACGCCTTCTTTTCGGAGTTGGTCAACTATTACTTTTAGTGTTCCAGCGGTTGAGCCGATGCAGACGATTGCAATTTCAGCGTCTTCAAGACTATACGCGTCGATGAGTCCATCGCCGTAGCTTCTGCCGCTGATTTTGGCGTATTCACTGTTAACATCTTGAATTTTATGTAGCGCATTTCGCATGCCTTCTTCCTGTTGCCGCTTAAATTCAAAATAATAGTTGGGCAATGCGTTTGGCCCCATTGTCATTGGGTTTGCTGGGTCAAGTTTAAAGGGAACTGTTTTTCCCTCGTGGGTTAGCACCATTGGGAATTGGCGTTCTCCAATGAACTTTCTAACGGTGTCTTCTGATAGCACGTCTACTCTTTCAAGCGTGTGACTGATAGTGAAGCCGTCTAATCCAACGATTATCGGCAATGAAACCCCAACGTCCTCTGCTATTTTGAAGGCTTGAACAATGGTGTCATATGCTTCCTGCGCGTTTTCAACATAGATGTGTATCCATCCACTGTCCCGTTCAGCCATGCTGTCCGAGTGGTCACCATGAATGTTCAGCGGCGAAGACAATGCGCGGTTAGCGACAGCCATGACAACTGGAGCGCGAGAGCCAGACGTAACAAAAAGCATCTCATGCATCAATGCTAGACCTGCTGAAGCGCTTGCTGTGAATGTTCTTGCTCCTGTCAGTGAAGCTGCAAGACTTGCTGTCATAGCACTGTGCTCTGATTCTGTGCAGACGAATTCTGTCTGAACTTCGCCGTTTGCAACGTATTCGCTGAATTTTTCAACAATGATTGTTTGCGGCGTAATTGGGTAAGCGGCAACAACGTCCACGTCGCATTGTTTAACTGCGAAGGCAACTGCTTCGTCGCCGTTCATACCTGTAGTTTGTTGTTTAATTTTTTGTGCCATTTTTTATTCCTCAGGCATTTTCATTGTTATTGCCTTAGTTGGGCATTCGTTGGCGCATATTCCGCAGCCTTTGCAGAAGCTGAAGTCAAACTCGATTTTTCCCTTGTCTGGACGCCATTTTATTGCTCCTTCAGGACACATCATCACGCATGTTAAGCATGTTGTGCATTTTTCGAGGTCGCATATTGGCATGTAGGTTTTCCAGTCGCCTGTCATGAATCCTATGCTGGATTTCGGAGGAACACCAGCAATTGATATTTCTCTCCATGTTTTTTCTTTGCTGCTCACTCAACCTTTGCCTCCTTGTAGGCTTCTTTTATGACTGCAAAGTTTTTCTCAGCTAAGTCAAGTCTAAAGCGTCCCCTCAAAGTTTTTTCTATACCCTCTAAAGTAACTATTTCAGTAGCTTTAGCAACTACTCCCAGCAATGCAGTGTTTGTGATTGGTGCTCCTAGAATTCTCAGAGCAATCTCCGTTGCTGGAACCGTCCAAACTTTGCCTTTAGTAACTCTGAGATTTTCCTTCAGTACCGCGGGTTCTTCATTTGAGTTAATGATTAGATTATCTTCATTTCGGTTTAATCCAGCGGTTACAGGTACAGTTTTTAGTAATGTATTATCTAAAACCACTACAACGTCTGGTTCATAGACCGCACAATGTAACCGTATTGGTTCAGTGCTGATTCTTGTAAAAGCAGTTACGGGCGCGCCCATTCTTTCGGGACCAAACTCTGGGAAAGATTGAATGTACTTGCCCTCATCAAGAGCTGTCCTAGCCAAAAGTTCGCTGGCTGTCCAAGCGCCTTGTCCGCCTCTACCATGCCATCTAAACTCAACCATACTTTTCAAAGTAATCCCTCTGTAGCATTCTTCCCAATAAATTGATGATTACCTTGATATACATTTTTCTAGTAAAACGCAAAAACACACAAACTTAAATGTAAAGACTCACATTGGTAATATTGACATAATATAAACCGTTGACATCACCCTTTTCCATAAAAACAAACGTCAAACGCTATGCTACTCAAGCAAACGAGTGAGCAATAAAGTTATATCGTTCTTTGACTGAGTAGATTTTAACTGAAATAACCGTTTTAAAGAAGTTCAGGAGGAAAGTAAATGGCAGATGTGCTTTTAACCGCTGACCGGACATTAATGAGCAATTATCATCGTAACGAATTTCTAGGTTTTGGCACATGTGCCCCCCCAAACTTCATTCCAGAATGGCTCTACAGCTACCTCTTTTTCCCGCCACTGAAAACAAGCAATGGACAGCCGTGGACAGCTCCATATGGATTGAGAAAAACTGAAGCCCAACTTTTGAAAGAAGGCTTCAAAGTGGAAACCATAAGTCCAAAATATCTAGGAAACGCATTGAAAAATGCAAAGGTTCTGGGCATTCATACAATGGATCCATTTGGTTTAGGTCCAGCATCCACGACTCTCGCATCTATCTTCAAAAAAGAGCCATATCTCGCAAAGCATTTTCAAACCTTACTAAAAAGCCCAGCAATCAAGAAAGCAAAACAAAATGGGTTAAAAATTATTGTAGGCGGACCAGGAGCATGGCAGTTTAAGTACCGTGAAAAATCAGTTAAAGACTTAGAAATTGACTGTGTTCTGGAAGGTGAAGGAGAAAATGTGGTTGGAAAACTCTTCAGGGCAGCTATTGACGGCCAAGAAATTCCCCGCCACATTGAAGTCGGCGCCGGCGAAGTCCCCAGTTTAGAAGAAATTCCCGATATAGTTCAACCCTCTATTAACGGTTTAATTGAGATTGGAAGAGGCTGCTGCCGCGGCTGCCAATTCTGCAATGTTACACTAAGGCCGCTTCGATGGTATCCAATTGAAAAGGTTAATCGTGAACTGGATGTTAACTTGTCTTCAGGCAAAGTTACTGAAACCTGCCTTCACTCAGAAGACGTCATGCTTTACGGTTCAAAGAATACCGTACCGAACGACGAGAGGCTTTTAGCGTTACATGAAATGGTTATGAAAAAAGTTAACGGTATAAGTTGGAGCCACTGTTCTTTGGCAGCGGTGGCGTCGTCGTCGAAGCTATTCTCGAAGGTTTCGGAACTTATTCTGCAGAAGCAGACTTGGTGGGGCGCCGAAGTAGGCATAGAGACTGGTTCAGGCGAGATAGCTAAGAAGATTATGCCTGCAAAAGCGCATCCTTTTCGAGCTGAAGATTGGCATGACGTTGTTGTCCAAGGCATGGGGTTGATGCATGATAACAAGCTGGTTCCTGCTTGCACATTGATTGTTGGGTTGCCTGAGGAACGGGAGGAAGACGTCATTAAAACAATGGATTTAGTTGACGACCTCAAAGATATGCGAAGCCTCATTGTGCCTTTATTTTTTGTTCCTTTAGGTAAACTTCAAAACGAAGACTGGTTTAAAGAAAGCAACCTAAGCGACCTGCACAAGCAACTACTTGTTAGGTGCGCCGAACACGACTTTTACTGGGTTGACAACCTGCTCGACTGGTCTTTCTCAGGCAAATGGTACAGCTATATCATTAAAGAATTCTACAAAGGCTTCTCCGCGATAGCGAAACATAAAGTGCGGCAAATAGAATAAGCCCTTTTGAAACGACTAAACTTAAATAGTTTAATGAAACTGAAAGAGGCAGAAGAAGAAACGGTTTGCCGCTGTTGCATAGCCCGGTAGTGCGACTGACTGTTAATCAGTAGGTCAAAGGTTCGAGTCCTTTCAGCGGCGCCAACTCTAACGGGAAAAACTACTACAGTTTTTCCTTTATCTTTTTTCTTTTCAACCAATTATTGTTATCAAGCGTAACCCCTAACCCCAAGTTTTCTTGCATGGACTGCTCTTCTTGGTTGTCTCTGTTTCGGGTGGGCGATGACGACTCTGGCCCCGAAGACGCAATGTGGCCGCTGCATTTAGCTTACCTTGGCTGGCAGGAAATCAATTAACCGCATAGCATCAAGCGAAGCCTGTTCTGCATTTAGACATAGCTCGAAAAAAAAGGAGACTCCATAATCATCAAAGTTAATGCGTTTGATTGGCTCATTGATGATCGCTGGATTGTTTTTTGCTACAACTGCGGCTTTGGCCAATATTTAGAGCATTGTTACTTTGCACCCTGAAACACAAAAAATGATAAGTTCGACGTTATGGCGGCGCCAGTCAACGTTATGGCGTATCGGGCATTACCGCTTTCTTTCGCATAAGAGACACCTTTGAAAACCGCGATTCACTCAGGGCAGCTTTAGCCGAATTCCACGGAAAACGCTCTTTCTTTGGCAGAACTCGACGAAGGCATAGAAGCTCTTAGGCAAAGGATCGATGAAAAAGTAATTCTAAAACTTTTAAAGCAATCGTTTTTCGACGATTCCTATGTTTGACTTAAAGCGTTCTTAATATAAAGGAAGGCCTTTAAAAAATGCAAAACTTGTCATGTTTCGTTTATTGATTCTTTTCGCCTTTCATTAGAATAGATCTGGATTTTGATTTATGAATTGTGGGTCCCTTTCCCTTGCACCTGGATTCTGGTATTTTATTGAGGGACCATTCTGCCATATGGTTTCATATACCTTTGAAAATTCTTTGCTTGAGAGTTTCTTTTGATTTTCCATTTTTGCAGCAGCTTGAGCTATTTCTGTATCTGGCTTCTTACTGTTGACGTTTTTTAATGCATCGATTAGTCTGTATTTTGACATTAAATTCCTCTTTTTGTCAAAATCTAAGTTGTTTTTCGCGAAAGCTTTTCGGTATTGGAACTTGCATGCCCCAACTTTTCTCAAGAGCTATTCGACACTGCTCCGCGAGATTTTTTTCGTTTGGAGTTCTTCTTTCTAATTTAACCATATAGCGTCTACCTGTGTTTGACAAACAAGAGTTTGTAAGAATAAGAGTGAGATTTCTTTTTGGAATACATGTCAAGAAAGAAATTGTCTATTTGATTAGAATGTGTCGAAAATGAGAATATTTTGTTAGATGATGGTATTTTTTTGTTATCTTTTTCTTGCATAAGAAATAGGGTTAGTTTTAAAGTAGATGAAGTTATATTGGCAACTTTACGAAAATTACAATTGCCCGTATCTAAAAGTTCTTATTGATAAAAAACCCTGGCTGTTGCCCAAACAAATTATTAAATTAACAACCAAAGCAAGATTCCCCAGACTATGAAAACACCGACTAGTATCATCCATGTTTTTGTAGTATTATAAGCCATTTTTTCCCCCCTTGCAAACGGTTGTATGTTCACATGTATCTAAGCAGTTTCAATTTAGAATTTAAAGTCTATTTCAATCGTATTAATATATCAAAAATAGAAACAATGGCGCTAACGGGGTAAAGGTGTTGAAAGCAAAGATAAGCAACAACAGAATGAATAAATGAAATCCAAAATAGTCTTAAATCTAAATGGAGCGCATTTCTTTGCAACTTTAAAACAAGCATAATTAGTTTATAATTCAAAGATAAATTTAAATAAATAGGTTATTTGACAATAAGGCAATTATTTTTATTGCACTCTTCTAAATTAATCCATTTCATGGTGCTGATTTGAAAATAAAAATTAAGCTCAAATCATTTGCCGAAAACTCCAATGCGATAGGGAGTTATTACCGCTTCGGAGTAATTGACCTGAAAAGGTCTCGTCAGTATCTAGCAAATTTCGTCTGCATCCTTCCAACAGTAATTAATAACGACGAAAAATCTCAGAATACATTTTCTAAAATGCTTGGGAATAAGAGCACAAGGCAAGCCGAGCTTTGTTAACTGAAGCTTTGAAAAACCAAGATGAACTTGAAATGAAGGCTGAAATAGAAAGAAGATAAACATTACTTAACCCAGAAAAACACTTTCAAAAAAGATGTGTTGATTGTGGAAAATTGTTTCATTCCAAAACAATAGAAACTTAAAACACGGCTTGTGTGAAGATTGTCTTAAGAAGAAATATGGGCACTAATCTTCCAGTAAGTTATGAGAAAAGAGGAAACCCAAAATGCCTCGTCAAAGAGTTTGCTTCAACTGTAGATTGAAAATTCATGAAGGACTTATATTGTTAAAATAATATACAAACGAACAAAATGAGAGTAAGTACTAAAAAACAGAAAAGAACTCCAGAAAAAAATGGCTAAAGAATTAAAAGACAAAATAAAATCTCTGCCAACTGAACTGCAAGACATTCTCTTAGACGACCTGATCAGAGCTTTCGAAAACAGACTCGCGACCCCTTGCAGTTCATATGCTTCATCATGGCACTACCGCCGCCAAAAACAGCCCAGGGTGAAATAATCGTACTATCCAAAATGCATCGCCTCTGGATCAAATGCCGACATCTCAACAGTAGTATAAACCGCCAAAGCAGCATCCGAAACTCGAAGCTTCTCCTCAACACTAGGCAATGGCCCGTCGCTTTCAACTATAGGACAACATTATTTACGTTAACAGGCGCAGCTGCAAGAACAGATCCAACAATTGTTGCTTTAGAAGATGATGATGGTGATGATACGGCCGCTGGGAGCTGGGAGTGGGTGTTATCTTTCGGAGATAAACCAAAGTTAAACAGTTTAGTCTTAATACTAGGTCTTTTTCGTTGACTATTAGGTAAACTTTGCTGTGTGCTATGTTGCTGCTGGCTTCTTCAACTCGGTGTATACCATCAACTATCTCCATCAAAACCATCCTGCTTGTCAATAATAACTAGATTTGGCGGATATAAAAGGAAATAGAGAATCTGTTTCTTATAGTCTAAGATAAATGCGAGATCAGCATTAAATTCACCGATAACTATTGGTAGCGCCTAACTCGAAGTTCGCGACATTACGGAAAAAAGCGCCGCAAATAATCGCTGCAACAATAATCATCGCTATCGCCATTTACGTCCTATTTGAGATCTTGGAAGATATCCTTATTGAAGGCGGATCAGGCGGGCCTTTGATTAACGCTACAGTCGCGTTTATCGGAAATGCAAAAAACACTATTTCCTCCTGGGGTTATGGAGGGGTTTTTGGTTTGATGGTTCTTGAGTCTAGTTCTCTACCCGTTCCAAGCGAGATAATTCTTCCCTTCTCAGGCTTTCTGGTTTCTAAGGGTCAACTTGACTTTTGGATAACACTTTTGGTTGCCACCTGCGCCGCCATAGTTGGTTCTTTGGTGGATTACTTCATTGGTTTGAAAGGTGTTGAAGTTCTTACAAAACACCGCATTTTAGGAAAAGTGCTTTTCTCTGTAGATCAACTAACATTTGCAAGCAAATGGTTCAACAAGTACGGTTCCCTCACAATTTTTCTTTCACGTCTTATTCCTGGAATCAGAACTTTAATTTCCTTTCCCGCAGGCGCCGCGAGGATGCCTCTGGCAAAGTTTTTGGTGTTCACCATAGCTGGCTGCATCCTTTGGAATAGCATTTTGATCTATGTAGGTTATTATTTGGGAACTAACTGGACAGAAGTCGCAGGTATCTCGCATTACATACTTATCGCTGTCGTTGTATCACTAGCAGCAATTATTGTCATCTACTTGACTGTGCGTAAAAGAAAAAGAAAAGTACAGGTGAATCAAATTAGTTTATCAACTTGATTTTGGGTTTAACTTCTCCTTCAATGCCAAGTGCCTTTAACTCTTTTACCTGAACCATGCAATCAACGTTTGAGGCTTCATTAAATACCTTATAATTGACCTTTGCTAGGAACGCTGCATCAATTGAAACTGGCGAGTTGGAGGCGAAAACCCCAACATCACCAAAAACGATTTTGCCAGGATTAGGCAAGCAATCGCAATATTGGGTGATGTCTTTAGCAAAACTAACGTAGGATACCTTGCTTGGCTTGAAAGTGGATAGTACGCCGTAGGCGGCTGACGCAAGTGCTCTGCCGAGATTCTCTTTGTGGGTGTAGCTTATGGCTTCCATTGGGCAGCCTTCGATGCATATTGGGCAACGCATGCATAAAGGCGAAGTATTTCGGGCTTTTCCTTCGATGATTTCTGGCAGATGCAGCGGACAAGCTTCTTTGCATTTGCCGCAGCCCTGACATTTTGACGTGTCGATTTCTAAGCCAACGGTAGTGTGCTGCCGAATCTTTCCTTCTCTTGGCGTGCAACCCATGCCCAAATTCTTTATGGCGCCGCCGAAACCGCTCAGTTCATGACCTTTGCAATGGGTGACTACAATCATGGCATCTGCCTCTGCAATGACTCCCGAAACTTCAATTTCCTCTAGGATGCCTCTTGTTTTTACGACTCTGAAGTTTTCACTTTTTAATCCGTCTGCAGCTATGAACGGCGCCATGTTAAATCCATTCATGAGCGCCGTGTTCATATGGTCGTAGGCGTTGCTTCGTTGGGCATTGTAGGCGGTGTTGGAGTCTGTTAAGAATGGTCTGCCGCCTGCCTCTTTGACTCTGCGGACTATGTCGTGAACGAAGCATGGCTGCACATAGTTGGGGTTGCCTAATTCACCAACATGCAATTTAACCGCGACAAGGTCACCTTCCTTTACGCAATCAAAGGTTCCTGATTCGTCGTAGAGGCGGTTTGTCTCTTCTAACAAGTTGCGGCTTGTATCCCATGGAACTAAATGAACCGTCATAGGCTCTTCCCCATCAAATGGATATTAGCAGATGCCAAGGAAATATTAAAACCATTATTTTTATTAAAGCAAACCTGAAATAAGAAGCAGCTAAAAATCATTAATTACAAGCAATGACACCATTTTTTGGTAGTAACAATCATGGGCAAGCTTGAATGTAAAGAAATAACAAAGGTTTACCAAGACCACAGAAAAGCATTGGACCATGTGAGTTTTACAGTGGAAACCACCGGTATTTTTGGTTTGATCGGCAGAAACGGCGCGGGAAAAACCACTCTTATTCGGGTTCTATCAACTGAGCTTGAAGCAACGTCTGGAACCGCAAGCATAAACGGCAACGACATAATCAAAGACACAGACAAGTTAAGAGAAAAAATCGCGATTGTGCCCCAGGAAGCCCGAGCTATAAGGTGGATGACGCCAAAACAAACAGTAATGTCATATCTTCTTTGGCGTGGCTACCCATACAAGCAAGCAAACCAGCTTGCCTTCGAATCGCTTAAAAAACTCAAAATAGACCAATATGCAGACATACTCAACAGTCGCCTGTCAGGAGGCACAAAAAGAAAAGTCCTCATCGCCACAGTGACGGCGTCAGAAGCAGATATTATTTTTTTGGATGAACCCACCACTGGTTTAGACCCGATTTCAAGAAGAGAACTTTGGGATATTCTCAGGGATCTTGGAAAAACTCGTTTCATCTTTTTAACAACCCATTACCTTGACGAAGCAGAGCAGCTTGCAGATCAGATAGGAATCCTAAAAGATGGAAAACTTGTTTCAATCGGCACTCTCACAGAGCTCCGCGGAAGCTCAAAGTACCAATACAGCATTAAACTGCCTCCCAACACGCAGGTTCCGCCGCTCAAAGATAGCGAAGTTACCGCAAGCAAAAGCGGATACACGCAGATAATGACTAATGAAGCTGAAGCTTTTCGGTTAGCTAGGTTGCTTTCTGAACAAAGCGTAAAATTCTCTATTACTCCTGTGACTTTAGACGATATTTTCTTTAGCATTGTTGGGCAAAAAGTGGGGGACGAGAGTGAAGCGTAGCAAACTAAGCCAAATCCTAGCAGGAGTCCTCGTCAATGCCATATACGAAATGAAAAACTACCCTGTAGTCCTCATAAGCACCGTAATTTCGCCACTCTCACTACTGCTTATTGTCACCTTCGTTAATCCTGCCCTTTTCGGAACGGCAATCGAAGGCGGATTAATTATGGTTTTCTTCTCAAGCGGCATAGCGCTCCAATCAGACCTTGCTCACTTAAAAAACGACTTTAAACTTCAAGACATGATTGTAAGTTCCCCGACAAGTTCAAGCATGTACATGAGCGGCATGGCTCTTGCCGAAATCGTTTATTCGCTTCCTGCTCTGGTAATTTTGATTGCGCTCGCAGGGATCTATCTACATCCATCCCTCATCCAAATCGCCATCTTATCAATCGTTCTGCTACTGATGTTCGCGGTGTCGGTGGCTATGGGATTTATGTTATCAACTTTTTCAAGTGATGTCGTGCAAAGCTACGCTTTCTCAAGACTACTCTCCTTGCTGTTCGCAACTTTGCCCCCAGTCTATTACCCAATAACCTACGTGCCTTCTCCCTTCAGTTATCTGGCATATCTTTCACCCACAACTTATGCAGCGGAAATTATGCATTCAGCAACAGGCTACCTTAACATTTCAACTAACATGTTAATCCTTGATTGGGCAGTGTTACTGGGTGTATGCGGCGTAATTTTGTTTATTGCATTGAAGAAGACCCGTTGGAGAGATGTTTAATTTAGTATTTTTTGCCTAAACCAAGCTTCTTCTGAATCAAACTTGCTTCCAAGTCGGCGTCTGCTAAAATGTTGATCCACAGTTCAAATTCGGCTTTTGAAATTTCTTTTTGAATTACGCCCTGTTGGTCTCCTGAAAAAAATCTGGAAGGCTCGGACGAAAACAATTTCACATAGAAAATTCTGTCAGCTATAACTATTTTGGAGGAACAACCGACCAATTCTCCTCCAGCGTAATCGATTTCGTAGCCCATTTAATGTAAGACCTTCTTTGAATGGGTTAGTTAATGTTTACTTAAATTTTCCCTATTAAAAATCGAAAAAGTAACCAATTTTTTTAATGCCAACTATTCTTTGCCGCTGCTTGATTTTCGACGCTTAAAAACCAAGTATCCCCCAGCCAAAGCAATAATCACAATTGCTGAAGCTGCTGCAACTGCAATAATCGGGAAAGGCGCAATGTTAAAGTAAACTGTTTTCTCCGCCAAGTTACCTGTTTCGTCGGTTGCATAGAGGGTTAATTTGTGAGAACCATTAGACAACGCTGGCAAAGTAACATTTCCAATAATTGTTACGTTCTCTTGCCCATCCAAACTATAAGCCAAATTGGTCACCGATTCACTCAGCGCAAACGTCAATTGTACGTCGGATGAGTCATACGACTGGTTTTGAGGAAGAATCATTTTGATGTTTGGAGGTAGAGTATCTAAAGAAAAGAAAACTGTATTCGAAACACCCATGTTACCAAGGCTATCGTTGGCGTAGATTATTATGTTGTGGGCTCCCTGTGAGAGATTGAAAAGGTGGGTTTCTGCATTAACCGTAACGTTTGCCAAATTATCTAAACTATAACCCATCCACTGCGTTCCCCTATTAACGGTAAACATCAATGAAACAGATGAGTAAGATTTGTTTTCAGGAGAAGTAATCTGAACCCTCGGCGCAACCGTTCCATATCCAACAGGCTTATACTGTTCATTTACGTCAAGCCAATTCTTTCCATCAAAACCGCCGAGAGCATACAAAACATCATTCACAACAGCCACCCCCAAATAAGCTCTAGGGGTAGGCATAGACTCAGCAAGACTCCAAGAATTATTCTCTAAATTGTACGCTTGAACTTTTCCACTGAATTCCCCAGCGGAGTAACCTCCTACACAGTAGATTTGTGCTGGAGCCATAATACCTTCTGTTGCAGCCCCTGCACCGAAGCCTTTACCGCTGATTAAATTTGCAGCTAAACTCCAATTGCCAGTTTGGGTGTCATACACTTGATTAGCACCTGTTACATGAATGTTTTGCAGCGACGCAGAATCCAAAGCCCCCCCTATAACGTAGATTTTGCCATCAGCAACATCTGAAGCGTAACCTTGAACAGCTGTGGGCATCGACGTTCTTGTAGTCCAGCTGTCGTTAGCTGGGTAATAAGCTTCGTTTATCGTTGTGACAGCTGAAAGTGGAGGTGTGCTTGAATATTTTTTGCCTCCGATAAGGTAGATAGTATCGTTAACCACGTTTGCAGATAAATCCGCTCTTGGCATTGGCATTGATGCTCTTGTTTCCCAAGAGTTGCTAATGGGATCAAATACCTCGTTGTTTCCAACATACCCATTGCCAACTGTTCCCCCTATAACGTAAATCTTGTTTAGGTAAACTGCGATGGCAAAATCGCTTCTGGGTGTAGGCATCGGCATCTTACTTGTCCACCCGTCTGTTTGAGGATCGTATTCTTCAACAGCGCTGACCGGCAGATTGTTGCCGTTTAAGCCTCCCATGGCGTAAATTTTTCCATTTACAACCGCAACGCCGAATTCCCCCCGTGCAGTAGGCATGGGCTTCATGACGGTCCATGAAGATGGGGTATCAGCTGCACCAACTGAAGAAAGATTAAGATTGAGAGCTGGAAGAAGAGTTAATGCGATAAGCACGACAATTACAAATTGAATCTGCTTATTCATCAACGTACCCCCAACGAGTTTCTCACTATAAAATAACGCTTTATCCTTATATTGTTAAAGGGTAAAAAGAGCTCGCAAGTGCATCCAAAAACATACTTGAATTCTGGCAAGGCTGCTTTAAGGATAGGAAAAGCTTAATGGCTCAAAAAACATATTTTTTCTAGGTGTACTATTTGATTCGCAAGGTTTTGGTTGCTGTTGATGGCTCCGAAAATTCTGAAAGGGCTTTAGATTTTGGGCTTGATTTGGCCGAGAAATTCGGCGCCGCCATTACAGTTTTGAATGTTAGTGAATCGCCGATGATGGGCGCGGTTCCTATGGAACCAACGGCGGTCTCAGGGGAAAGTATGGTTGTATTTGCTAAAGATCTCAGGAGGTTTCATGAAGAAATCCTGACTAAAGCGGTTGCCCATGCGAAAGCGGTTAAGCCTGGTGTGGAAGTTTTTTGGAAGTATGTTGAGGGTAATCCTGCTTTGGAGATTGTTGCCGCGGCTAAGGATGATGGTTTTGATGTGGTCGTGATTGGGCATCGGGGTTCGGGTAGGGCGAGGGAGATGTTTTTGGGTAATATTAGTGAGAAGGTTGCTCATTTGGCGCCGTGTCCTGTAGTAATTGTAAGATAATTCTGATTTTTCAGAAAAACTTAAATATTCTTATAAATACTCCTTATTCTGTGAAATCCAAATGACAGAAAAAGATTGCTGCAACAAAGAATGCTGCAAAATCGATGCAGTCGTCACAGTAGACGCAAAAGGACAAATCGTCCTCCCAAAAGAGCTCAGAGAAAAAGCAAAAATAAAACCCAACGACAAACTCGCCATCATCGGTTTCCAACGTGACTGCGAAGTCTGCTGCATCGTCATGCTAAAAGTGGACGCCTTAGAAAACCCGGTGAAAAACCTGTTAGGTCCTGTCTTCAAGAATGTTTTTCAGCCTGAGGTAGAAAAACAATGAAACAAGAAAAAGTGCATAAAGTAGTAAGAGAAAGATATGGCAAAATAGCTAAAACAACTCAGCCGTGGGGCTGTGGCTGCTCCTCAAGTTCATCAACCAGCGAGCAAATCGGGTACAGTAAGGGCGAATTAGCTTCAGTTCCAGAAGGCGCAGATTTGAACCTTGGATGCGGAAACCCAGTGGCGCTGGCATCGGTCAAAGAAGGCGAAACAGTCATCGATTTAGGTTCAGGCGGGGGCTTGGATTGCTTTTTAGCCGCTAAGAAAGTGGGTTCAAAGGGCAAAGTCATCGGCGTAGACATGACCGCGGAGATGCTGGAGCGTGCGCGAGCGAACTGCAAAAAAACCAGCTATAAAAACGTGGAGTTTAGGCTTGGAGAAATCGAGAACTTACCCATCGCAGACAACACCGCCGATATCATCATTAGCAACTGCGTCATCAACCTATCACCGGACAAACAACGCGTATTCAAAGAAGCTTACCGAGTGCTAAAACCCAAAGGCCGACTGATGATTTCAGATATGGTTCTGCTCAAAGATTTGCCGGAAAAAGTTAAGGGCAGCGTTTTAGCATACGTAGGTTGCGTTGCAGGCGCAGATTTGAAAGACGATTATATTGGCAAGATTAAGCAAGCGGGGTTTGGACAAATTGACGTAGTGGCGGAGGATCATATGCCTGAAATGCTGCTGGAAGAGCCAGATGTCAAAGCGTTCGTTGAAGAGCAGAAGTTAACGAAGAAAGAGATAGCTGATATTTCTGATGCGGTTATCAGCATCAAGGTTTCAGCGATAAAACCCTAATTTTCTTTTGTTCTATTGGAAATGGAATTTAAGCCTATTTTTTCCTTTCTAGGCTTTTTCCTTAAGCGCTTTGGTTATATTCCACGTTTTAATCATGGTTTATTGGGTTTCGTTGTATGATAACTGTTATTGGAGCTGGAAAAGTTGGATCTGCAGCGGCTTTTGATATTTTACGCTATAAGATTAGCGATGTTGTTTTGATTGATACTAATGAGAAGGCGGCGCAGGGTGAAGCGTTGGATATGATGCAGGCGGCGCCAGCCATAGAGTTTGATGGAAAAATCCGTGGAACCAGCGACTTCAAAGAAATGGCGGGATCGGAGCTGGTGATCGTGACGGCTGGACTTGGCAGAAGACCAGACATGACCCGCTTTGACCTCATGAACACCAACGCCCAAATCGTAAAAAACATTGTGAAACAAGTGGTCAAATACGCCCCTCACTGCAAATTGATGATAGTAACAAACCCCGTAGATATCATGACGTTTATTTCGTATAAAGAAACGGGTTTTCCACGCAGCCGACTCTTCGGCATGGGTAACATCCTAGACACAATGCGTTTTAGAACATACATTGCCAACGAACTGGGTTTTTCCCGAGAGGATACACGGGGTTTGGTAATTGGTGAACACGGCGACTCAATGGTGCCACTTTTCGAGTATGCTTCAGTTTCAGGCATACCTGTAACAAGCCTACTGACAGAGGAACAAATGGATAAGATTTATCATGCGACCGTAACTTCCGGCGCAGATGTTATACAACTGAAAGGCAGCACCGTCTACGCCCCTGGCACTGTAATAGCGATTATGGCAGATGCAATTTTAACTGGAAGAAACCGCGTGATGAGCGTTTCTACATGCCTCTGCGGGGAATACGGAACTTCAGAAGTTTCAATTGGGGTGCCTGTGGTTTTGGGGAAGATGGGGATTGAAAAAATAATTGAACTTGAATTATCGGATAAAACAAGGGAACGTTTTGATAGATCGGTTTCAGTTGTAAAAGAAGCGATTGCTGCGTTAAAGGATTAAGTTGTTAAACAAAAGAGAAGAAGAATTTTATATTGTGGCCTTGATTTTGGCGCAGTAAAAATTACCGTTCTGCCGCACAAAAGCTGGGCATTTTCCGTCGTAGCAATTTTTAAGCCATTGGCATGGTGCCCTGACTTCATGTACTCTTGGCATGTATCCGCGTGAACTAAAACTTTGTTCTTGGGTTTCTCTCTTAGAAATTTGTTCTAAAACTGCTTCCATTTTTAAAAACACCTTCAAGTTTTCGCTTACTTGGTTTTAAAATACTATTGCTTGCTCTCGTTATTAAAAATGTGTTGCAGTCGTTGTACAACAACAAAAGCATATAAGCACTAACAAGGATCAAGAAAAAAAGCGCACATGAATACAAAGTGTTATTTAGCAGTTGGGGGCTTTCTTGTTTTGGGTGCTCGCAATTGGAATTCAAGGGAAGAGACATCATTTCAATCGAGGATTTCTCTCAGCAGGAAATCAACCATATACTTGACGTTGCCAAGACAATGGAGCCCTTTGCCAAAACAGGCTCAGACCTGTTAAAATCTAAAATTCTCGGCACCCTGTTTTTTGAACCCAGCACACGCACACGCCTCAGCTTCGAAACTGCCATGCTTAAACTCGGCGGAAACTACATAGGATTCGCTGAACCGGACATAACATCTGCCCGTAAAGGCGAAAACCTCGCGGACACAGTACGCACCGTCGAAAATTACGCTGATGTCATCGTGCTTAGGCACAGTTTGGAAGGTGCAGCGAAGTTGGCAGCTGAAGTTTCCAATGTCCCAATTATCAACGGCGGCACAGGTGCCCAGGAGCATCCGACGCAGGCGTTTATCGACCTCTACACGATGCGCAAAGAAAAGGGCAAGATTGACGGGTTAAAAGTGGCGTTGGTCGGCGACCTGCGGTATGGAAGAACTGTTCACTCGCTGGCTTACGCACTTGCACTCTACAATGTAGAGTTATTCCTTATCTCGCCTGAAAGCCTGCGCATGAGAAAAGACGTGCTCCAAACAATCAAAAGTAAAATTCCAGTAACTGAAAACGCAGACCTCGAAGCCACAATCCCAAAAGTCGACGTCCTCTACGTCACCCGAATCCAAAAGGAACGCTTCCCCGACGCAGCTGAATACACTAAAGTCAAAGGCGCCTACAAAATCGACTTAAACACCCTAAAGGGCGCCAAAAAAGACATGATAATCCTGCATCCCCTGCCACGGGTAGACGAAATCGCCGCTGAAGTTGATGCGACGCCGCAGGCGAAGTATTTCCAGCAGGTCTGGAACGGCATCGTAGTGCGAATGGCGCTTCTCTCGCTGGTGCTCGGCGCAGTCAAATAATCAAGTTGACGTAAATCGGTCAAATGTTGTTAGCGTGCTCATTGACCCACAACTGGGGCATTTGTGGAGCGTTCCAAACCAGTTTTTATTGCAATTATCACAGAAGCTGATTAAGCGGTTGTAGGTGAAGAATTCGATTGATTGATTCTCCATAAGGCGCAAAGTCAAATTTAGCAGGGTTTCAGGTTTGTATTCGCCGCCTTCCAATTCGATGATGCTCAGATTTCCGCCTGCGTTCAGCCCTTTCCACTTCTGCGCTGTCTCAAGCATCTCCGTCTGAATACTGAGAAGCTCCGCGACTTTTACCTGGAACCGTTTAGCAGTTGAATAGTACGGTTTGTCTCTTGTTCCTGAAAACTTTACTTTAGCAACACCAAACCGTTCCATGTCGAGCTGTGCCAGCCGTTCAGAAGCTTCAGCGCTGCCGAGGATAACTGGGTAGAGGCGTTTGCCATGTTTTCTACCGATTTTCTGTTTGAAAGCTAAAAGATTCTGGATTGTTTCTTCTGCGAATCTGCGGCTTTCTTCTGAGTTGATGCTTTTTTCGGTGAAGGCTTCTGTGGCTTCGCGGAAACCTGCCAAGTTGATTATTCGAGAAGAGTTTTCCAGTCGGAAGTAGGTGTCGCGGTCGGCTTTCTGCAGCAGAAACGGCAGGGAATTTTTGCCTAATTGTTTTATCGCATTGTTCTTTATGCTAAGTGCTCGGGCTGCTAATTCAAATCGTTCCCGCATTAACTCATGGAACTTGTTTTTGTCTTTTTCACATTCCAGCGTGATTCTGGGCATGTTAATTGTTACGCAGCCCAAGCAGCCCGTACGGAGGGTATCCGTTTCCCAGTCACCTGTCAAATCAGCCGCGAATTTAACACCTGACGATGAAAAAGCCACGTTTTCATTTTCCTTCTTCGTCAGGTTTGCGAAATATGGAATTCCAGTTTTAGCCGCCAACTGGTGAGCTTTAAGCAGAACCGCCCTAGCCTTCTCATCAGTCAGTGTCGCGCTGTTAATCTTTATCACGAGTTTTGGGCTGAGCAGTGGTTTGCTGATGCTTTCTTCAGCGAAGACATCGATGATAAACGAGGCTACAAGTTGGCTTTCCTGAGTGAAGTCGCTGTATTTGCCTTTTGTTTTGCCCTGCGCACCGACGGCTTCTTTTTCCCCAGTTAACGCTGGAATTGAAAGCTCCAATCCCAACGTGGCTTCTGCGTGCTGATTTAGGTTTTTTATGAATAAGCGCAGGTTTTCCTTTATTTTTGCAACTTCGTTGCCGCGGATGTAGGGCGCGAGAAAGACGTTGAAGTAGTTGAAGGTTTGAGTGCGATTGGTTTCCTTGCTGGCGTGCAAAAGAACGTTAAACGCGATGGATAGCGCGGATTTTAGGTCTATGGGTGCGTCCATGGCGACTTGGAGTGTGTTGTCAAGTCTGACGCCATGTTGGAAGAAGTATCTTAGGTCGTGGATTACTTCATTGGGTTTGAGGATCCACGTGCCTAAGCCTTCAATGTGGATGGCTCCTGAGAGATGGGCGTCAGCGATGTCTCTTGGAAAAATGTTTAGCAACGTGTATTCGCCAAGAACTGTTTGACCTGCCTTGCTAATTGTGGCGTCTGCATCCTGCGCTACGTCTCTGGATTCGATAAGGGCAGTTACCTCGTGGATTGGCATGCCGACTCGGGTGAGTTTATTTCGGTAGTCCTCGTAGCCTTTCTCTACAAGAATGCCGTTCACGACTTCCCTGATTAACGAAGCTGTGAGATACTTGGTTTTTGATTTTACAAGGCGTTTCTCAGCTTCTTTAGCAGCTTTCTGCGCTAACTCCGCAGGAACCTTCGCCTCCTTGATCAGCGAATTTGCAATTTTGTTAACGTCAAACTCTTCCAGCGTCAAGTGAGACGTGCGAACCACCATGCCACGGGGTTTAACCGCCTTCTTCTCCACACGGTCAGCCACATCCAAAACCATCTTGCCAAGATCCGTTAGGAAATATTTCTTCGCTTCCACATCTGCCTCAACCAAATCCGCTTTCAACAGGAATTTTAGGTGGTAGGCGAATCTTCCTGCGTCACGGCTGGGATTCATTTTCAGTTGGTTCATAAGTTCTGTGTAGGAGAGGGCGCTTTTGTCGAAAAGCAGGTTTAAGATTTGCAGTCTGAGCGGTGACGAGACGGCTTTTAGCACTTTGACGCCGCGTGCACGAATCGGAGGCTGATTAACCATACCCTACTCTCTCCTGAACTTCTCAAACTGTGGGGTTTACCTATTATACGGGTGCAGAGTTTAAACTTAACTAACAAGAAAACCGCTGACATGTTTTGTTTTACTCTTAAAGTGGGCAGGGCTGCTGCTGGCTAATACAATGGATAGTGCCAAACCCATAGACCAAATCCACACAGCGGATACCAACGACTTTTCGGGTTGGAAACAAACCCTGCAGAATTGACAGCGCCGCCGCATCGTTTTTGTGGTTGAAAACTGGAACCAAAACCTTTTCATTTCCGATGTAAAAGTTTGTGTAGCTTGCAGGTAGTCGTTCATCTTCATCGCTGACTACTTTAGGCATAGGCAACTTAACAATCTTCAATTTTTTGCCGTCTTGGTCAACTGCTTGGCATAGAATTTCATTGTTTTCCTTCAGAACATCGTAGTCTACATCATATTTGTCTTCTTGATAAGCGCAAACAATCGTTGATGAGTTCACGAAGCGAGCTAAATCATCGATGTGGCCATCGGTGTCGTCTCCGAGGATGCCTCTTTTTAGCCAGATGAAATTGTTGACGCCTAAATAATCGGATAGGTACTTTTCGATTTGTTTCTTGTTTAGGTTTGGGTTGCGGTTCTGGTTAAGTAGACACTGCTCTGTTGTCAAGAGGGTTCCTTTGCCGTTGACATCTATTGATCCTCCCTCCAAAACTATGTTTGGCTTGAAACATTTTATCTTCATCTTTTGGTTAATGACTTCAGGTATGGCTTTGTCTTTGAGGAGGGTCTCGTATTTTTCTCCCCAGGAATTAAAGTTCCAATGAATCATAGCTAACTCATGGTTCTGGTTTTGCACAAATACAGGTCCGTAATCCCTGAACCACACATCGGCATAGCCAAAAACGTAGAAGGTAACTTTGGATAAGTCAATGTTTGCTTCTTTGAAAAGCTTTGACGCTTTCTGTTTTGTCTGCTCATCCTTCACAAAGAGGTTTACCCGTTCGCCCCCATGAATCTCCTTAATGATCTGAACGTAAGTTGCTTCCACCCTGTCAACTCTATCAGGAAACGTCGTGGGGTCATAGGGCCAAGCAAGCCATACCGCATCGTGTTTTTCCCATTCCGCAGGCATAATGTAACCTAACTCCCGGCATCTCTTGCTTATGCTGCTCATTTGCAGGCGCCTCCAGGTTTGGTGTTAACCAGTGGATTGTATGTATCGGGGCGACGATTTCGTAGGAAGCCCCATCCGTCTTGAATTTTTTTGTTTTTGCCTAGGTCAATTTGAGCGACTATGACTTCCTCTTTTGTGGTGCTAGCTTCCCTGACGACTTTGCCGAAGCTATCGCAGACAAATGAGCCTCCCCAAAACTCAAGTTCCCCTTCCTCGCCGACGCGGTTAACTGCGGCAACGTGAACTCCGTTTGCGATGGCGTGGGCGCGTTGAACGGTTTTCCAAGCGTTATGCCAGTCGCCGTCCGCTGATGTGTAGTCTTTGACGTAGCCGATGGCGGTTGGGTAAAAGATGATTTCTGCGCCTTTTAACGCGTTTATTCTGGCGGGTTCAGGGAACCACTGATCATAGCAGATAAGCACGCCTATGCGGGCAACGCTTGTCTGGAAAACCTTGTAGTCCGTGTCTCCAGCCGAGAAATATTCTTTTTCGTAGAAGTAGGGATCTTGTGGTATGTGGGCTTTACGGTAAGTTCCTAAGACTTCGCCGTTTGAATCGATAACTACGGCTGAATTGTAGAATTTTCCATTCTTAGCTTTCTCAAACAAGGGTGCAATTATTACTATTTTGTGTTTTTTCGCGAGTTCAGAAAATAGCTTAGTGGATTCACCAGGAATAGATTCAGCTAAGTCTTTAACATCCAGGTTTTCTTGTTGGGGGAAATATCTTGTTCGGTAGAGTTCTTGGAGGCAGATGATTTGGGCGCCTTTTTTTGCTGCTTCCTCAATCTTTTCCGCTGTTCCCCTCATGTTTTTCGCTATGTTTTCTGAAACGGATGTTTGGATGAGCCCAATTGCGACTACCTTATCGGTTTTTTTCTTTTGTTTGGAATTATTTGGTTCCACTTGCGCGGTGGGTATTTTTGTCGCATCCCTGTTTTCAACTAATTTATGTCATGTTCGTATTAACTTTTTTGAAGCTGACAAGAAAAACTAACCTGAAACTAAAAGGTCTTCATTGTTTAAGCGATGAAAAATGTTTGCGGCTGGGCGAATCATGGAAAAAGCAGTTTTTCGATTGAACGCAACGAAACGATTTATTAAGACAATGTAGTGACAATACATAGTTTATCGGGGCCAAGAAAATGAAAATATTCATAATTCAATTTCCCTTCGGCGTAGCAGCATTCGACGAAAACAACGGCTTAGTTGAAAAAGCTTTGTTTCCCAAAAAGGCGGTGGAGGCAGCCAAGAGCCTGCTTAAAACCGAATCAGGAAAATTATCTGATCAAATGTCATCATTAATTTCACTTCTATCAAGCGTGGGTTACGACACGTTTGCCTTTGAATCCGGCAAGTTGGCTGAGGAAACCCAGAAAAAGATGAAAATCGCCGTTGAAGTTGCTAAGCCAGCGGAGACTGCTGCACTTCATGCGCGTATGGGTGAAGTAGCGATTGAAGTGGGCTTTGCCAAGGACGAACAGGAACTTAGCATTTGGAACCGAAGTGTCACTTTGGAACTTGCTAAATTAAGGATTAAAGGGGCCACGGGAAAACGCGATTTAATCGTTGCCCAAGGCATTCAGACCCTTGATAGTTTAGATCAAACCGTCAACCTCTTCATGGGCAGACTCCGCGAGTGGTATGGCGTCTACTTCCCCGAACTTGACCGTTTAGTCGAGAAACATGAAACTTACTCGCGACTTGTCGTGAACTTAGGCGACAGAGAAAACTTTACAGTTGAGAACTTAGAGAGAGAAAATATTCCGAAAGAACGAACGCAGCTTGTTACAAAAGCAGCTGAATCATCCATGGGCGCAGACATTGCAGAAGTCGACTTGGAAATGATTCAAGCCTTAGCTAAAGATGTGCTTGACTTCTATTTGCTACGCAAGAACATGGAAGATTACGTTGACAACACCATGGAGGAACTGGCGCCTAACGTTCGAGCAGTTGCAGGAGCACTTCTGGGTGCACGATTAATCGCTATGGCAGGTAGCCTGCAGAACTTGGCTATGAGACCAGCAAGCACCATACAGGTTATAGGCGCAGAAAAAGCCCTTTTCCGCAGCTTAAAAACTGGGGCGCGACCGCCAAAACACGGCTTAATCTTCCAGCACACCCTGCTACATGACGCCAAAAGGTGGCAACGGGGAAAAATCGCAAGAGTCATCGCAGGCAAACTTGCCATCGCAGCCAGAGCAGACGCTTTCGGAGCAGGACACTACATCGGAGACAGACTGAAAGCTGACATTAACAAACGAATAGAAGAAATCCATGTAAAATACAAGGAACCGCCAGCGCCAAAAGAAGCTAAACCGAGACCTGAAGGGTCATTTGAACGCCGAGAACAACGACCTCCACGAAGAGACGACCGAGGCGGATTCAGAGGCGGAGGCAAAAACTTCGGTGGCGGCGACAGAGGCCCAAGACCAGCACGCCAAGGTGGAGGCGGAGGACGCAACTTCGGTTATGGAGGCGGACGCGATAGAGGCGATCGACGCGGTGGAGGCGGCGGTCAAAACCGGGGACAAGAAAGACGTGCACCTCAAAGTTAAACCGCACCCAAAATTCAAAGAAATCTACCAAGTAATGCTTGAAGACGGCGCACAACGCCTTGCCACAAAAAACTTAACCCCCGGATTGAGGGTTTACGGCGAACGACTTTTCAAATTCAAATATGTTGAGTACCGTGTTTGGGATGCTTTTCGTAGCAAACTTGCTGGAGCCATCATTAAAGGCGTGCAAAACGTCCCTGTTGAACCAGGCTTCAAAATTTTGTATTTGGGTGCCGCTTCAGGAACCACTCCCAGCCACGTCTCAGACATCGTCGGCGACAATGGGCATGTTTACTGTGTGGAATTTGCCCAACGCTCACTTCGCGATTTAGTCAACAACGTTGCGGCTTATCGAACTAACATTACACCTATGCTGGAAGATGCACGCATGCCCGAGCGATACGCGATGTTCATCTCAGGCAAAGTGGATTCAATCTATTGCGACGTGGCACAGCCAGAACAAGCAAGACTGCTGGCTGACAACGCCGATGTATTCCTCAAGCCAAAAGGCTGGGTTATGCTGGCATGCAAATCACAGAGCATTGATGTAACTATGGATCCTAATGCGGTTTATCGGCAGGAAGCCAGCATTTTAAGAAACAGAGGCTTTGAAGTTAAAGAAATCGTTGATTTAGAACCCTACGATAAGGCACACGCCATGATTGTGGCGCAACACCTATGATTTTTGGTAAGGAGCAACAAGAACAGGAACTGCTGAATAGTGTTTCTATTTTTTAGGCGGTTTGTTCCAATAAGATGCTTTGCGATCGCTGTTTTTTTCGGGAAATCTCCTGAAAGTGTCAAGAAAAAATTCACTGTTTTGGATTAGTAGTAGTCGTCGTCCGGCAAATTCAGCAGACGACTACTTCTAATGTTTTGCCGAGTATTGAAAGCGCTTCAGAAACCTAACGACGCGTTGGTTTCGTTAGAGACGCCTGGACTAGATCAAGCTGAGACTTTGCGGTTACGTAGTATAAGGGAGGTCGTTTGTTTGAATTCCCTTAGAGAGGTAGTTCTTATTGGTGAAAAACAAGCGCATTTGGATACTGAAATTTAAGTGTTTTAAAAAAAGCTACAAAAAAATCACAGCTAAGATTCAAGAAGAACCCAACAAAAAAAGACCTAAAGTCCACCCCAAGAGATCAGAACTTCCATCGAAACAAACCTCCATAAGCAATATAGCTCCGTTTCCGCTGGAAAGGTTTATTTCATTGCAGGCACCTTTGATGTGAAATTGCAGGCGGACAACCGTGTCCGTTGGGATGTGGTCCTTCGGGACTGAACCGTAAGCAAAAAATACACATAGGAGAAAAATTTAGATGGCCTACAAATATATTGCTGAAGAATGGGCTCAACCCGAAAAAAGCTTCGTTGAAGAACTCATGCGTCAACGCTTAGTACAATGGCGCAAACAACCAACCGTAATACGCATCGAGCATCCTACACGTCTCGACCGCGCAAGAAAACTCGGCTACAAAGCAAAACAAGGCTTCGTAGTTGCCCGAGCAAAAGTCCGCAGAGGCGGATTAAGAAAACTTAGACCCCGATCAGGACGACGCCCCAAACGTATGGGTGTCGCCAAATTTAAACCTGGAAAAAGCATCCGACTTATAGCAGAAGAACGAACCGCCAAACATTTCCCTAACCTGGAAGTCTTAAACAGCTACTGGGTAGGCGAAGACGGCAAACACAAATGGTTCGAAGTTATACTTCTTGACCCTAACGCGCCAACCATAAAGACTGACAAAGACGTCAGCTGGATAACAGAGCCACAGCATGCTAGCAGAGTCTTCCGCAGCATGACAAGTGCAGGCAAAAACGTAAGGGGACTTCACCACCGCGGCAGAGGCTCAGAGAAAGCTCGTCCAAGCCGCAGAATCGGCAACACAGGACGCCACGGCGACCACCAAATTAAAGGAGGCAAATAATGCATCACCTTAAAATAGTCATAACAAAACAAAACGGCAAGCAAAGCATCGGCCAAGGCTTTAGCCCAAATGAACTCAAAGAAGCAGGCGTAAACAAACAGCAAGCAAAACAAATCGGCTTACGCGTTGACGTAAAACGCAAGTCCACCCACCAAGAAAACGTTGACTGCATCAAGGCACACGCAAAAGCAACACCGCAAACCAAAAAACCCAAGCCAACATTCAAACAAAAAAGCTAAAAGCCCAAACATACAACTCAAACCCGGTGCCTAATGTCTGCTAAACCGCCAATAGCCTACATAGATATACGAGTCTTTTCACACGCAACAGAAGACCCAGACAAGGTTCAAACAGCGGTTCGCAACCTTTTGCCAGCAGAATTGGCCCAAACTCTTATTTTCGAAAAAACCAGTTGCACAGGGCACCATGGAAACCTAATTATCCTTTTTACCTCTAAACTAACAGACAAAAAACTACTGCCCAAAACATTGGAAAAATTCGGTCAAGAGCTGGGCGCACTGGATAAGGAACAGTTGAACCGGGAAATCAAACTTCACCTTGAAAAAGGCAACCTTTACCTCAGATTCGACAAGCAATCTGCATTTTTAGGGGCACTAAAGTTTTCTCAAAACGACCCCATCCACATTAAAATTCACTTTAAAAACAAAACCTCGCAGGAAATAACGGATATTTCCAAACAAACTGGGTTGCTGCCATGACCCGAACCTTCGCCGATTCGCATCTGCGCATTAACCCCAAAGACCAGCAGATAACTCAAAGGCTAATCACGAAAGCTGCCCGACTGGGCTACCACTATATCAGTATTCCATTCACTTCTGGACTGGAAGAAACCGAAATAGCCGCATTCAAAGCAGCATGTACCAAACTTGGCTTGGACTTTGTTCTGCGGGCAGATTTTAAACCCCGAACTCAAGAAGACCTGATGCGTTTTCTTCGCAAGTTCAGGCGACAATTCGAAGTAATCTGCATAATTTGCGATTCTAAAGATGTTGCACGCCAAGCCGCTAAAGACAGGCGTGTTGACCTTTTGAATTTCCCAAGCCTCGATTACCATAAACGGTTCTTTGACCGAGCTGAAGCTGAACTTGCCAGCTGCAGCTTAGCAGCTTTAGAAGTTGACGTTAAACCACTGCTTGTTATGGAAGGCCCACCACGTGTTAGGTTGCTCTCGAGTTTGCGCCGTGAAGTCGCTGTTGCACTCGAATTCCATGTGCCTGTTATTGTTTCCAGCGGAGTAGGTGAGGAGAATTTGCTGCGTTCTCCAAGAGATTTGGCGAGCTTAGGTTATTTGTTCGGGCTTGGTGAATCGGAGGCTTTAGACGCCGTTTCCACAAATGCTACAGCTATTATTCTGCGCAACAGAGAGAAGCTTAGTTCAAGGTTTATTGCGCCCGGTATTAGCTTGGTTAAGGAGGGCAAATCTGTTTGAAACGTGTTAAACGCCGTTACCTTGCTGTCCAGTTGGAGTCTGAAGGTTTGCCAAGTGAGAGGGAGTTTATGGATGCTGTTTGGGGTTCTGTCACAAGGTTGTATGGTGAAGTTGGGGCGAGTTTGACGGGTTTGGTTTTGATTAATTTTGATGGGGAACGCAAAATTTTTGTTGTGCGCACTTCCCTTGCCTCTTTGCCGACTGTTCGGGCTTCGTTGGCTGCGGTTACGGCTGTGGCTGGTAAGGCTGGGGCGATGAATGTTTTGGCTGTTTCAGGGACGCTCAAGGCGCTTTACTCCACCCTTGGATAGTCTGAATGTAAAGTTTATCATAGTATAATGACAAGTAATTTTGTTTTAAGGTCACGTATACCCTTGGATAAATTTACAAAAAGTATGCAGCAACGTTTATCAATTACATTCAAGCGTTAGTAACCATTACAAAAGTACATGTTGACAAACATAAAACAAGACAGAGAAGAACAAAAATGGACATAAAAGACTTCTATTTCAAACTAAAACCGCTAAAAACGGAACCAATCATAGATGACACCACTCTTCGCGACGGCATCCAAATGCCAGGCTTAGCAGCAGGACCCAAAGACTCCGCAAAAATCGCCCTGCTACTCAACGAAATAGGAGTCGAAAGAATCGAACTATTCCACTACCAAGAACCAGACAAAAAAGCTGCCAAACTAATCGGAGACCTACACCTTGACCTACGAGTTGCAGGCTGGTGCAGAGCCGTCAAAGAAGACATCGACAGTGCTGTCCAATGTGGACTCCAAGAAGTCGGCATCTCACACCCCGTTTCAGACATTCACTTCAAGGCTAAATGGCCAGAAAAAACCCACGAGCAAATCTTAGCCAACATTGTTGACGTAACCGAATACGCAGCTAAGACCTGTGGTTTAAGAACTTTCGTTCATGGAGAAGACAGCACCCGAGCAGACTGGAACTTTGAAAAAAGCTTCATAAACGCCGTTGCAGACGCAGGCGCTGAATGTTACCGAGTATGCGACACCGTCGGTATCGGATTATCTGATCCACAAGCTCCTCTGCCCAACGGCATCCCAGCTAAAGTAGTTGCCATCAAGAAGGAAACTCGCATCGGAGCAGTTGAAATGCATGCGCACGATGACTTTGGAAACGCAGTTGAAAACACTATGGCTGCAGTTAAAGCTGCTTCAGGCGTCTGGGACAAAGTTTACCTCAGCACCACTTACCTTGGAATTGGCGAGCGCGCAGGAAACGCTGAAACAGAAAAAGTTCTGTTAAACTTGTACTTGCATTATGGCGTCAAAAAATATAAGGGCAAAACCGAAAAAATGAAGGCAACCGCGGATTACATTGGCAAAGCAACAGGCTATATTGTTCCGCCTAACAAAGCAATCGTTGGCGACTACGGGTTCGCGCATGAATCAGGAATCCACACCCACGGCGTCCTTAACGACCCATGGACCTATGAACCTTACCCCCCTGAACTAGTCGGCAACATACGGCGATTAACCATCGGCAAGCAATCCGGCAAAGGAATAATCAAACACAAAATCACCGAGCTCTCAGGAAATGTTCCAGACGATGAAACGGTTGCTTTAGTCGTGGATAAAGTCAAAGACATGTACGCCAACGGACGCAGAGCATCGCTGAAAGAGGAAGAATTCAAGAAAATCCTCCGCATACTGAAGATACTGCCAGAAAATAACATTGGCCACTAAACAGCGAAAGGGAAAATAAGGGAAAATCCCCTATCTTTATTATTGGGGAAGAAGTGACCGCTCATGGTTGACATTTCGCTCATTGTAATAGTAAGCAATACCTTGGTGATTTTCGCCACTTTCGTAGCTACACTATACCGCATTAAAATTGAGCGTGAACAGGTTAAAACTGTTAAGCAAAATGTTTCTTCTAATCAATGCTTGGAATCTTTCCGCAAATACGTGAAAGCTGAACGCACCGAGCTAGTGAACATGGATAAGGCGGAACTGGAAAAATTTTTGGATTACCTTCAGAAGCTGGGTGAAGGCTAAGAAATAGACTTAAAAACAAAGTTTTGCCTATCCTCTTAGAGATTTTGCTATCCGCCATATGTTTTGCATTAACCTGTGAATTCTATAAGCAGAACTCTCCTAGGGGCTTGTCCAAATGTTTCCTGAGGGGTAATTCCAGTGAAGTTTTTAGAATTGTAGATTTGAATGTAGATATCAACCAGCGTTAGTGTAGTGTTGAAGTAGGGTGTTAAGCCGCCGTTTTCGTAGGTGAAGACATATTTTACGTTGTTCTGTTTGCATAAGCCGATGAATTCAGTGATGTTGAAGGTTGGCGTGTAGGTGTCAACGGCTAACTCGGGGTATTGGAGGGTATGGACTTGGGGTTTGCCGTCGACCCAGAGGTAGAAGCTGACCATGTCTTGGCTGAAATAGTTGAATGGCGCCAGAATCACTATGGATTGGTTGCCGTCGATGCGGGTTGCAGCGTAGGCTGTTGCCTGCTGGATTTCGATGTTGATGTCTTTTTCTTTTACGTTGATGTAAATGTCGTTTACGCTGTAAGCCATTGCCCCCACGAGAAATACGACCAAGAGCCCAGCGACCACTTTCGCGGTTTTCCTCCTGGTTAAACTTAGACTGTGCGACCATGTGCTGCGCAATTTATCGTGGGCAAACACCACGAGTGTTGAAGCAGAAATTGCCAAAGCTGGAAACAGCGTTAACACATAACGCCACTCCCTGTTCGAAATCACCGTGAAGAACACAAACACAGTGATGAACCAGACGAAAACAAACTTGTCCTCTTTCTTATGTCGCCAAACAAGCAAGCCTAACCCAGCTAACCCAACAATGTAGAGAAGGATGGAAACTGGATGTACATCGCTGTATGGCCAAGTCATCTCTATCAAATAGAATATTGGGACAGGGAAGCGGACGCTGTAGAGGGAGCGCCCTGGATTGCCCATTTGCAAAGCGTACATCCATTGACTGAAAATATATGATGAAAGAACATTGTAGGCAATTGCAAGCCAAGGAAGAATTACCGCTAACGCGGCAACAATCAGAAGCGTAGACCTCGAGAATAACCGCTTAAACTGGTCGCGTCCCAAAACCAGCATGCTAACAGCCATGACAATCACAGCGGCAACAACCTGGTACTTGGTTAAAAAGCCTAAACCCAAAGCTACTCCGCTTAAGACCAGCATCCAGTTCTTGCGAGAATTTAGCCATCGGTAAAAGAAAAATAGCGATAGTGTGAAGAAGAAGACGAGCATTACTTCAAGCAAAGCCAGTCTGGAAAGCCAGAAGTACCCTGGCATAACCGCTAAAAGCGCAGCGGAAATCAACGCGACTTTTCCGCCGTACATATCATAGGCTAATTCAAACACTACCCAAAGCGTAAGAATACTAAAGACCGCGGAAACCAAGCGGGCGGAAAAAACACTTGCGCCAAATAGGTCAAAGGAAACGGTGGTGAATGCGGAGTAAAGGGGCGGATAAAACGAGTCGCGGACGAAGTCGTGGAAGAGCCCGTTTTTCAGTTCTAAAGCGCGGTTCAGGTGGGTGACTTCGTCCCAGTTGAACGGTTGATTGGTCAGGTTTAGCAGAAGGATAACGAAGTAGCTGATGGCTAAGGCAGCGAAGGCTAATCTCCACTTGTTCTGAGGAGTTTTTAGCTGAGTTAAAATTTTTGCACCTGACAGATCAATCATGGTTCTCAGCGCTGTGGAGATAGCTGCTCAAACTATGATGGGCACGGATATAAAAGCTTCCAATTATCACTTTGAACCCTGCTGGAAAAACCATTTGAGCTTATGTCTACTTGCCCACAGCAGTCCAGACAGCACAACTACGAAGCCCAGGTACTGAAGAGCCATAAGTGGGCTGCCAGTGGTTAGGGGCGTGGGATTCAGCAGGGCATAGCCATAGTCGACCTGGGGTTCCACTCGGTACTGCAGGTAATCACGTGTGGAAATCGCGTTTACATAATACATGCTTGAGAGCAATGAGGCAACAAGCAGAATTATCGCCGCTGGGGCAGCCAGATAAAACAGCCACTTTTTCGAAGCCGCCTTTAACTTTGCCGCTTGTAACAGTGAAATTCCCTTGAAACTTAGCGAAGCTCCCAACAAAACAAGAAAGGGCAATGCTTGAAAATCGTATTTGAGGGCACTAAAATAGGGCACATTAAGATTCAAAACTGCCCCCAAAACAGTGTTAACGCCTACGATAAACGCAATTGTTACTAAACAGATCAAATCGAAAATCACTGTTTTGGAAAAATATTTTCTAAGCGAAAAACTCAAAAACAGAGAAAAAGCGACTGCAACAACAAAGTAAACTCCTAACCCATAATTCATCAAGAAATTAGTCGCAAAAAAAGGAGAAGTGACAACGCCAGTGCTTGCGGGAACCACATCTTTGAGGTCGTTGTGACTTAAAATAGTTAGTATTGAAACGCCTCGGACAATTTGATACCATAAGAAAGCACCTAAAAGGGCAGGGATTGAAAACGCGACTGCTTGACTAAGAATTTTCTTGAGTGTTTTCGGTCGGGAATAAATGTAAAACAGTAGCAGCGGGATAAGTATGAACGCGGCGTATAACTTTGTTAGAATAGCAGCAGCAAAAACCACCCCCGTCACTAATGCGAGATTAACTGAACCCTTGCGGATAGCTAAAATTCCGACATACAGACAAAGAATACTAAAGAAAAGGCATTGCACATCAAGTAGGAAGCTTCTAGAAAGTACAAGTTGCCACGGGTTTAAACCAAAAAGTGCGGCAGCAAGAAACCCGGTTGATTTGCCATACAATTCCTTGGCGACCATGTATATTGCGACAGTGGACGCGAGCCCAAAAAACGTCATTAAGGCTGTCCCTGTGTTGGCTGATAAACCGAAAATCCTCAAGAATAATGCTTCAATGTAGAATCCAAACGGCGGCTGATCTATAGCTGTGCCATAAGCTTTCACGTAGGGAACCCCTGTTTTAACCACGTTTGATGCGGCTTCAAATTCCAGGTTTGTATCGTAGCTTTGGTATGGTCCCATTGAAAAAGCGATCAGTACGACGCCGGTTAGGATGATAAGGAGCGGGAGGTATTCAATTATTAATTTTTTGAAGCCGACTTTACTGAGCAGACTTATCCCCCTCTTTTCCATCCATGCATACGCTGACTTAACTTGATATTCGGTCAAGGATAAAATAAGATTTGCGGATTTATCAAAATGCGTCGCCAAGCAAGGTTAATAAGAATTCTTCCTCAAACTATACGGGTGCTTAGCTATGCCTTATAATGAACTTAGAAAAGATTACCTGCTTGACCGCTGGGTCGTTATTGCCACTGAACGCGGCAAAAGACCCACTGACTTTGCCAAATCCAAACCTGAAGCCGCCAAAAACGTAGTTTGTCCCATGTGCGTTGGCAACGAAAACATGACGCCGCCAGCCCTGATGCTTTACCAAAAAGAAAACGGCGAAATAAAAAGCGGCCAAGATCCGTTGACTGGTGGGCGACCGAAAAACTGGCTTGTCCGCGTCATCCCAAACCTGTACCCAGCTTTCAGCCCACCCAAACAAGCTGGAGACGAGCAACAAATCGTCAAGGACGGGTTCTTGTGGGATGCGATTGGGGACCATGAAGTCATAGTTGAATCGCCAAACCATGATGGGGACCCTGCCGACGCCGAGCAGCCCCAGTTGGAATTAGTGATAAAAGCCTACATTGAAAGGCTTAAAGAGCTAAGCGCTAAACCATACGTCAAGTACGTCTCGATTTTCCGCAATCACGGCTTGGAAGCAGGAGCGTCGTTGTCTCATGCGCACAGCCAAATAATCGCAACACCAATCGTTCCAACTACAATCCAGAACGAGCAGAACGCAGCCAAATCTTTCTTTGAGGAGCAGGGGAAATGCGCGTTCTGCGACATCATCGAGCGTGAAGCGAATGGCCCAAGACTTGTTTCTGAAGACGATGATTTTGCAGTTATAGCTCCTTACGCCAGTGTTAACCCCATGGAGTTCTGGATAATTCCCAAAAGGCATAGCCCAAACATCCTAAACCTTGCGGAGACCGAGGTATCCTCATTCGCAAAAAACCTTAAAGACAGCCTCAAAGCCCTAAAAAACTTGGTCAATGACCCACCCTACAACTACGGCATCCATCTAGCCCTAAACTGCGACGCCCAAAACAGCTACCACTGGCACTTAGAAGTTTACCCTAAACTGGCAACGTGGGCAGGTTTCGAAAAAAGCACAGGAACCTACATCAATCCGGTGATACCGGAAACCGCGGCAGAGAGCCTACGAAAAATGATAAAAATCTAAATCCCGAAAATTTCCCATGATTATTTTGGTTTAACCTGCAAAATATCTTCAATGTAAGCCCGTAGCGGCTCAGATAGGCTCCATGCTTGCGAGATGCAACCTCTGGGTTCATTGGGGGGGTCGCAATCGTAGATTTCATTTATCGTTCCTAAGCCGCCCTGATGGATGCCAACGGTGAACAGTGGCAAAACGAGGTTTTCGAGCATTTGCTTTCGCGCCTGTGCGGTGTATTCGTTTACTTTTAGGTACGCGGTAACGTAAGGTCCCAGTAGCCAAGGCCAAATCGTGCCATTATGGTAAGCCATATCTCTGCTTCGCACATCGCCAACGCATTTGCCAACGAACTTTGGGTCACCCAACGACAGCGTCCTTAATCCGTAAGGTGTCGCAAGTTCGCGGTTCACGTTCTCAAAGACTCTATGGCATTTCTCGCTTTCGAGCATGGTGTAGTCAAGTGAGACAGCGAATATTTGGTTGGGACGAATAGAGGTATCCACATCTTTTCCATTAACAACGTCGAATAGGCAGCCTTCTTTTTGGTTCCAGAATTTCTCGTTGAAGCTTTGACGAACCTGATTTGCCATGGCCGCGTAGGTTTCAGAAAAGGTTGGCTCCTCAAATTTGTTTGCAAATAGCTCCATGGTTCGCAGGGTGTTGTACCAGAGGGCTTGGATTTCCACTGCTTTTCCTGTTCGGGGCGTAATCACGTCGTTTCCTACTTTGGCATCCATCCATGTGAGCCTTGGACCATGCATGAGCAGACCGTCAACGTCCACTTTGATTCCGAATAAAGTGCCCCTTTGGTGGTTCTCAACTATACCCTGCAGCTTCTCCCACAACTCATCTTTAACAAACCCCCAATCGCCAGTGTACTTGACGTATTGCAGGACAGCGTTGACGTACCATAAGGTGGCGTCAACCGTGTTGTAAACGGGGATGCCTGATTTGTCAGAGATAAAATTGGGAATCAATCCGCTCTTGCAATAACCAATGTAGCTTTGAAGGATGTCTTTGGCATCGCTGTACTTGCCAGTTACCAGCATTAGCCCCGGCAGCGAAACGAAGGTGTCTCTGCCCCATGCTTCAAACCAATGGTAGCCTGCGATGACTGCTCTTCTGCCAGCAGCACCTTCAACGATAAATGAGTCGGCTGCGAGCAAAATCCAGTTCAGCCAATCACTCATCGGCACCTGAGGATGCTCGCGGTGAAAATTAGAGAGCAACTCAGATTTCTGGTTTAGCTCTTGATTAAAGATTTCTTTTACGTCGCCGATTGTGCTTCCAAATTTTTCCGAAATTTCGTTTGCTTCTTGGCTTTCATGGCTCACGGCACACGTGATAGCAAACTCTTTTTCAGCATTAGGGGGAACTTGGACTTCGAAATAACCTGGCTGGAAACAATCGTCAACATTAGTTTCGCCACGCAACGCCTCGTCACGATAGTTTAGGCGATTTACCCAGTTTACTTTTTCCTTGAATTCTCCTTCGGTTGAGCGGCAAACAATTGTGGCTTGTGGACGCTGAAAAATCGCCTGAAACCGTGCGCCATTGCTTCTTATTGTGAAATTCAATGGAATTTTTGATCTGTCAACAACGGTGTGGTAGTATCTGCATGTTAAAAGCGGAAAAAGCCTGACTTTAACGTCTGAACTGTTTTTGTTTGTGACCTTATAGCTTATGGCTACGACGTTTTTTTGTTTAGGCATGAAAATTGTTTTGCTTACTTGGACATTTCCCAAATCATAGTTGTATGTGGGAAACGGGGCAATCGAAAATTGGCTAATCAGTTTGTAGCCGTCTGGATAAATCATGTCACGAAACTCGTTAGAGCCCAACCTGAAAACATCATCGCCCAGATAAACGTCTTCGTCGAGTTTTGAGAAGCAAACCGTGCGGTTCCCGGGCGGATCCAAAGCGGCAACCATTAAACCATGATACTTCCGAGTGTTTATTCCCAGAACAGTTGAGGAAGCGTAGCTGCCTAAGCCGTTGGTTATGAGCCACTCTTTCTCGATAATCTCTCCAAAACGTTGAAGTGCTTCTTTTGGAAAAATTAATGCGGGCAAATCCATTTTATGGCATCAGCTTTGCTACGTTCTTATCGCGTGGAACACAGAAATAGTTTGCGACAGGCACACATTTAGTGCGGAACATTAGCAAGTGAGGTTTTGTTAGTTTGTATTCTGTGAGGGTTTCAGCGTATCCCATACCTTTGGCGAAAACTAATTCGGCGGCATGGTAGACTTTTAGGAATTCAGCGGACACCTCTTTTTTCTGCAAGCCAACTGCATCGCAGCCTGTGGTTATTACTTCATCGGCAAGTTTATCGATGTTGGAAATTTCCACATCCTCCATTGTAGCATCGTTGATTACTGGTCCGCCTTTAACTACATAGGTGACTTTTAACCCCATGTTCTTAAGCTGCTCAACCAGCAACGAGTCAAAAATGATTTCGCCAGCGTTATCAGCCAAAAACAAAACGCTTTGCGCCTTTTTTGCTAACTCATAAGCCCTGTCAATATCGTCTATGACCAAGTCTTTAGCGGCTTCCCTGATACAACCCGCCAAACTATTCAAAGTAAACTTGTGCCCGGGAATATCAAACTCCATAATGTTCCCAACAATAGCGCACAGGCAAGCTTTCTTAAATCGCTCTTGCTGATTGTAACCTGACTCCACAAATTTTTTGACGTGAGGACGCATTTTCAGTGCTCTTTCGTTCGCGAGTTTTTTGTTATATTTGTAGGGGTCTTTGCAGCTTGTTAATTGCCTGATTAAACGATCTCTTTTTGTGCCAATGTCCGCTGCCACCGATGTCGATTTGAACTCGCGGTTTAGCAGTTTAACAATTTCCGCCAAGCACCTAAAACGCAACGCGGGGTTTGTGGTTGCTTGGTAAACTTGTATTTGTGCCCGTGAAAGCAGGCATGATTCGCATTCAGGTTCAACCTTCAAGGGTGCTCACGTATTACTGTTTTGCTGCGTTGCCAAATGCACGTAGCACACTATATGGGTCTTTCGCCTTGACAATGCCGCTTGCGACAAGAACGCCGCGTGTTCCAAGTTTAAGTGCTATGGAAACATCTTCCGCATGGCTTATGCCTGCGCCGCAGAGAATGGTCATTTTCGGATCGATTTTATGGACAAGCTTCACAGTGTCAGTTACGATTTCAGGTTTAGCTTTTGAAACGGAGATGCCTGTTCCAATTAGCTCCGGCGGCTCAACAGAGGTGATGTCTGGATGCATGGCCGCTACAGCTGCGCTTACTGAGGGATTGTTTGCGCAGACACATGAAATGAGACCTTTCTCCTTTGCCAAAGCAATAATGGCGTCAACATCGATTAATCTGAGTTGACACTCGGAATGATTAATTAAAGTTCCAACAGCACCCGCCTCTTTAATCGCCTCAACCAAAATATGCCCTGTGGAATTTCCAGGTTTAATTGGGTCAATGTGCTGTGCGAAAACGGGAATCTCAACTGCTTCCGCGATGGCAGCTATGTCAACGAACTGTGGTACCACAACAATGTTTGCGCCTGTTTCTTTGGCGGCTTTTTCAGCTTGTTTTGCCAGTTCAACGGCACGTTTGCCTGTGGATTCAAGGTAAGTTTTGAAATTCACGATTATTAGAGGTGTCTGTAGATTCAATTCTGTGTCCTCGCTTATGGGTAGAACTATTTTTGTTAATAATTGTTTGCTCTCAAAAAAGAAAAGAAATATTTGTGAATGGCACTTACGGGACGGATGCTTTTATTTTTAGAGCTTTCTTGGCTGCCTCTTCAGTTAACATGCCTATTAGATGCCCGTTCTTAACCAGCGCTGCCCGCTTAATACCCTTCTCACCCATAAGTTTCATACCGGTAATCATCGACTCGTCGCCCTCCAACATTATGAGCGGTGTGTAATTGATGTTTTTTGCAAGAGTCTTAATCGGGTCTTTTCTTGCGTCAACAATCTCTCTTAGCAGTTCTCGGTCGTTGATTACGCCGACGGGTCTCTGGTTTTCAGTTATTAAGATGGATGTCACGTTGTTCTGCAGCATTTTATTAACAGTTTTAGCCAGATTATCTGATGTTGTAACTTCTACGGTTGGCAGTTTTGTGCCCGCTTGACTGCTGATTTCTGTTATATCTATGCCACGCTTCCATATGTCATCTAGCATTTCGCTTACTCTTTCAATTTGGCTGGGGTCGCTTGAGTAGAAGGTGTCAGCTAAGTAGAAGGCAGATTCGGTGCCAAAATCGCTAAGCGGTGGCATCTTGAACATGAACAGGTGCTTGTTATCAACCAGCATCATAGTCAAGTAGCTTATCGGAACATGCTTGACTTCATAGTCTTTTGCCAGTTTCTGCGCTGGCTCTAAATTATCTAAGTCGATCGATGCCATTATGCGGGTTTTTAATTCCTTTTTAAAGTGTTGTACTATTGGGTCATCTTCGGCAAGTCGGTTTATGCTCTGCGAAGAAGCAATTATCACGACGTCTCTTTTGGCTGAATCAAGGACTTTAGTGACTTTATTCCATGCTTCTTCAACGCCTTTGATGACAAGGGTTTCACCGATGGGAATTCCGCTTCTCAGCTCCTCTATCCGTCTTGAAGCATCAACCCCACTTGCCCACATCTGCACAAAAAACGCTTTCAAAACAGAAATAAACATTTTATCGTTTATCCATAAACCCTCATCCTCAAGGTTCAAAACAGAGGCTTCGTTTCCAAAGGGCGCGTAGAGTAAGGCTTCTTCCTCATCTTTAATCAGAAAGCGAGGGAAAAACTTTGAGCTCATGTTAACATGTCGAAGTTTAATGTTAAGTTTATCCTCTGCAATACTTTGGTCTATTCTCTCAACAACTTTGAGGTTTTCCATGGCTATTTCAGTGATTATTTGAGTTTGTACATTGCGCTCTTGAGATGGAGTCACAGCTGCATCAAAGATGCCTGCAATGTCTTCCTGAATTAATCCAAGGGCGGTTGTAAGAACGATTACTTCAGATTTTGATTCCTCAATCATGGTGATCATTTTTGAGTGAATCTTCTTTTTGCCTGTGATGATTGAGAATTTAGCAACGGGGTATTCAGATTCTGGAGCGCTTATTGATTGCCAAGCGGTTAGAAGATTCTGTTTCTGGTCGTTTAGGTTTACGACCTCATTCTTTTTTGTGTTAATAAAATTGTCAACCAAAGCTTCGAAAGGAACAATCGTGAAGCGTGTGGGGCGCTCCAAGGTTGCTTCAATGAAGCCTTTTTCCTGTAGCTTCTTGAAGGTTCGGTAAGCCTGGACACGTTCCATCTTGAGTCGTTTGGCTACGAAGCTGGTTGATTGTACACCGCTTTTAGCAAGGAACATGTAGACCTGAATTTCTCTTTTGGATAAGCCGAGAATTTGGAGGAACCTTGTTACATCTTTTTCACTCAATCAAGTTACCGCCGTATAAAACCCGCTAATTATTAATAGTAAGGTATGTTGTCGGCATTTATAAATTGTATCTTTTTTGACGCTACAAAACACAATAACCAGCTGTCAAATCAGCTTCAGCTGCGTTGATCCATGTTCACTTTTAGCTCTTTGAGCAGGCTTCCAAGACTTCCTAACACAACTTGGGTAGTCACCGTTCCCATCCAGCAGCCGCTTAAGAAAAACCATAGTTTTCTCGTCCGTTAAGTATCCACTGCCAAAATCACCGTATTTAATTTTCAGCTTTGCAATCTCGCCATCTCGTTCCACCTTCGCTATAATGGACGCAGCCGACACAACAGGGAAAGTTCTGTCTGCTTTATGCTGAGAAATAATTTTTGTTTTGAACCTGAGACATTCACTAATGTGATTTCCGAACCGATGCTCCAAAACGTCTGCGGCGTCAACAAACGCTTCATCAGGTCTTAGAACCTGAATTATTTTAGCCATTGTTTCAGCTTCCAAGCGATTCAATTTATGCAGTGTTCGAACGCTCAAAACGACTTTGTCAATTTGGGCAGGAGGAATCTTAATGATATGATGCTTCTGGGTTAACTTTATTATTTCTGGGTACAGCTCTTCGCGTTTTTTGGCTGTGAGAAGCTTTGAATCTTTAACGCCTAACTCGACCAGCAACGGCAAATTCTCAGCTTGAACAGCGATGCCTGCAACCACCAAGGGACCGATAACGCATCCGCGCCCAGCTTCGTCAATACCAGCAACCAACATTAGAGGCTTTCATCCTAAATAGTGAATGGGTTTGTGTTCTAGGCTATTATCCTTTTCCAAAAACAGTATTTCAAAAGGAAACCAAAGTACGTTGCAGTCTCAGAAATGAGGGTTTGCTTTCTTGTGATCTGTGAGAGACCGCCTTATTTAAATGCGAAAATTTCAGTATACAAAAAAGCAGAAAAACGCCAATATCGACCACCAACCTCCCTGTAGATTTCTGCATTACTTGGATATTAGGACCCAATATCAAATTGAACTCACAATGTACCAGAAGAGTCTATTTGCTAAGTAGAAGGGCATAATGGTATGGTTTCAAATCGAATTTTTGCTCAAAAATAAATCCTGCAGATTCAGCCCAATGTCTGCATTGTTCAGGTTTCGGCCTGATTTCCATTGGTGGACCTCTTGGCGTTGAGGCATCATAAATCCAATGGATAATTCCTATTTTGCCACCTTGTTTTAGAATCCTGTAGGCTTCCTTAAGCAAATCCACGGGGTTTTCAACATGAAGAATATTAAATAGCATAACGAAATCAACACTCAAATCTCCAAGCCCTGACCCCTCTGAAATAAAGTCACGAAGAACCGGCACAACATTATTTATCTTGAGTTTTTTTGCTTTCTGCTCTACTTCCTTTATCATCCCAGGTTCAATATCAAACGCGTAGATTTTTCCTTTAATCATGCTTGCAGCCGGCAACGTGAATGTTCCATAGCCACAGCCAAAATCTGCCACATCAAATACGCCCTTGCTCAATCCAAACATTTCTAGTATTTTAACTGGAGAGAAGAAACTGGTCCATTGCTCCTCTTTAGGCATTCCACTTTCTCTAATTTTCATCATGCTGCCTTCAATTGATTTATCTGTTTAACTTTTTTCTCAGTATGTTAACAGTTATGTGACCACTTATTACTACGATTTAGGCGATGTTGATGGAGTTACCCAAAAGTCAAGACCTTATCTGACCAATCGACAATTTCCAGCAAATCTTTCATAGTCGCGATAGGGCAGAAGTTGCTTTCTTCTTTTTGCCTGTTTTTCATGCAAGTCCCGCAAGCAAGGAGTTCACCTTTTTTTTCAACGAATGATTGAAGCTGGTCTCTTACAACGAATCTATCGCTCTTTATGTCTTCAGCCTCAACGCCCTTGTTAACTAAGAAAACTCTAACCTCATGATTCTCTTTCAAGGCAACGTTCCCAAAACGGAACGCATTCCAAACTTCTTCAGGATCGTTTGCGCTTAACACTATTCCAATTTTCATAGTTTAGGACCTGAATATTCTAGCAAGGGATAGATACTAATTATTTTTTTGTTTTTCGGAAGGGTTGGACCTAGTAATTTTTCGGTTAGAACTAATTATTCCGATTTTTATTAAATCCCTCCAACCTTGTTTATTTTCTCTTAAATATTCTCCGTACATCGTCAAGTTTTGACCCGAGGATTTCTATGTTGTCGATGTTGCCTAAGCCTTTTTGGTTGGCTGTTCGGATGTGGCTGATTTCGTGTGGGTCGATTCCCATGACGCGTGCGCATGTGGCGTCGGTGGCAACGGGGTCTTTGCCTGCGAATATAAGGTCCATTTTGATTGGCCAGCCGTCGACTGGTCCTTTGCCTTCCATGGCGACGAAGCCGTCGATAATTGTTAAGTGAGGTTTTAGGACTGCGTTGATATCCACTACGACTTTGCTTATGCCTTTAGCATGGTATTTTGCTTTAAACTTGTCTGGCAATAGCCCAAACATGTTTTTCATACCTAGCGTAACTTTGGTTGCCATATGCGTTTTCATTTTGGCGGCGCTGATTACAGCGGATTCAGTTACAATCCGCGGCACAGTTATGTCTCTGAGAGTTTCGCAGTCTGGAATTTTGATTTTGACTTTGTCTTTTACGTGACGCAGGTTAAGGCATTCTACCCCATATTTAGCGCACATCTCCGCCATGCCTGTGGCTTTAAAAGCGCTGTCCGCATTCGTCATTGTCGCGTCTGATTCCACAACGTAGATTTCTACTGGCAGCTTCTTTAGCCGCTGAATTAGGGCTTCAACAACAATTGGGTCAGTTGTGGCGCCCGTGTCCCAAGTCATCGTTGTGATAAAATTAACTTTTATGAGAACCTTCTTGTAACCAGCCAATGCTGATTCATAATCAATCAAATCTAACGCTTTAAAAACCGGTTCAAACCCGCGTTCACCCTTAACAATGGCCACAGTTGATTTTTCCGTAAAGACACCTGCAATTTATGGCTTAAAGGATCGTTTAAACGTTTACAATTAAAGCAGAAAACCAGTGATTAATCCCAGTGCCAATCCAAGCAGGATTGGGAAGGGTAAGCCGGGGAATATTCCTTTTTTCTCTAGGGCAAAGAAGGTTATGATTGATCCTGCAAGGATACCAACGATTGCCATTATGGTTGGCAGAATGTTGGGTAGAAAACTGAAGAACATAACGCCCATCAGCATCGAGTAAAAAACCAAGTCACCAAGCCCCATTTGGATATCCTTAAACGAGAAACTTAAACCCTGAAGTTGATCAAGTCCGGAAGCCGCTATTTTTCCAACTGGCCCCTTGTAGACTGCGATAACGTCATAGACTGCGAGGAAAGCGAGTATTATTACTGCGCTGTAGAGTGGAATTGAAAACCCAAAGAAGATTCCCAATGCACCGCCTACGGCGACGACCGCTACGTTTCTGGCTATGCTTCCCAATTTGAAGATGGCGAGGTCAAAGAGCACTGCCAAAACGATTGATAAAGCAATCAACACCCATAAGTTATCCAGAATTGGAACGAACACTAAAATCGCTGACAAATAAACAACCGACAACAGCAAAGACGCCGTCGTCAACGCCACCACAATTAAGCCTTTAATAATGTTCTTGCTTTTCCTCTTAAGCAAGAAATAGAATACCGTGGCGCTAATCGCAATGAGCACGACAAAGTATAATGCGTTGCCAAAAGGTGCTCCTGGAGTCGATTCGGGGATGGGTGTAACAGGAATAGCTTCTGACTGCTGGGGGACAAGCAGGTAAGCGCAGCCTAACCCAAACAGCATGCTTGCAAGTATAGGAAGCAAATAGATTATTTCGAATTTGAATTTATCCAGTTCCTTCTCTTTAGGCTTGGACACTTCTGGTTTCGGTTGCTCAGTCACATCGGTTACCCTAAATTAGCTATAGCTATTGCCGCTTGCAAATAGCATTCGTCACACAATAAGTTTTGCTTCTTATCAGTATCAAAAATAGAGCTGGAAAAATGCATAACACAGTTAGACCGACGGCAATGCCGAACACCTAAAGTGTGCCCTACTTCGTGGATTGCTTCTTTTTGCGCCCGCAACAAGTAAAGCTCCATGTTAGGTTTGTCTTTGTAGAATTCTGGTTTAAGCCGCCAAAGCGAAATTAACCCAGCATCCCCAGGGGCGTAGGCCTCGCCGAACACGTAATTTAGGTCAGACATAAAAATGTCAACGTCAACCACGCCTAAGACACGGTGGAAATCCCGCCTGTTAGCCGCATAAGCTCTGACTTCATTGAGGATTACTGTAGAATTGTATTGTCTGCGTTTCTTATCAAATGCATGCACGGGTAGAGGTAAGGGTTCCTTGATTATGGAGCCTGTGGTGTCAGGATAAGTTTTTGTTAAGCCTCTCTCGACAGCAGCCAAAACCTGGGGCGCGACTTGCCCAACCTGCAAAATCCCAATCTTCATTTACGTCAACCTAAATTTGGTAGGTTTCTCCTGTTCGAGGAGCCACAGCGTCCAAACCCAACTCTGTTTTCGCCCAGTTTGCAAACAGTTCACAGTTACCTTCTGCCCCATGAACAACGAAAACTTTGGGTTTACCACCTAGCCGTGTTAGGGCTTCTTTGAGTTTGCTTGCGCCGCAATGCGAAGAGAAATCGAAATGTCGATACTGCGCTTTGATCTTGCGGACTTGGCCATCGATTGTGCAGACGCCTTTCTCCATGAGTTCGCGTCCGGGAGTTCCAGGAATTTGATAGCTGACTAAAAAGACAGCGTTGTTTGCTTTTTTGCCAAGTTTTGAAATGTAAAATGCTGCTGGTCCACCTTTAAGCATGCCTGCAGTAGAAATAATTACGCCCGGCGTCTTGAGGGCTCTCCGTCTGTCCCGCCAGCCTTCTACCCAATCGGCGGAGTGCATAGCGTTCATGAATAGTTTGGGGTCTTTGAGAAATTCTTTGTAGTTCATTATTACGCGGCTTGCTTCACGAGCCATGCCATCTAATGTTACAGGGTATTCAAAATGGTGAGCTGCTAAGACACAAGCTATTTCTTGTGAACGCCCCACACCAAACGCAGGTACAAGCACGGTTCCTCCAGCTTCAACCGCAATCGTGCAGGCTTCTACAAACTGTCGCTCAAGCTCTAAACGTTCTGTATGGTCAGCGTCTGCATAGGTGCTTTCTATAACGACTGCATCTAAGTCGCCGTAGTTCATTGGGGCTCCCGCTAACAGTTTGCTGTCTTCCAGGTTGAAGTCGCCTGTGTAGAGTATGCGTTTGCCCTCTGCTTCAAGCAGCACCTGCGAGCTTCCTGGGGTATGACCGGCATTGAACAACTTCATTTTCATATCTCCTATTTCTTCTTCCACGCCAAAATCCAGATGCCGGTTGCTGTTCATCATTGTTTTTAATTCAAGGTATTCAAAAGGCAAATAGTAGCTGGATAAGTGGATGAAGTCTTGTACAAGAAGCTGGGTTAAGTCTAAGCTAAGTTTGTTTGTGTAGAGGGTTTTTTTGTCGTTGATGTAGAATATGGGAACAGCGCCTGAGTGGTCTAGGTGACTGTGAGTTAAAATTACGGCGTCAACTTCTTTCGGCGGAACATGCATGGGAAAACCAGGTTCATTATCAAGCATAACACCGTAGTCGCAGACAACCTGAGTCTTCGCTGTCTTAACAGTTACTCCAATTCTTCCGACTTCCCTTGCTCCACCTAAAAATCCAACTTGCACCAATCAGGACCAATCCCATTTGTAAATGTTAACGATTAAAAATGGACTATGCTGTTTTAAAAATGTATTGACCCGTTGCTTATGTGCGCCGATATCGAACCTTTCTTAATTGCCTTTAAAACCGAATCCACATCCATTGCAGCTTCAACTTTATTGTAGACGCTGAATAATTCTGAAACCTTATGTGCATCGCTGCCTGCGGTACCCGGCAAACTTATGCTCTTAGCAAATTCCTTTGCTTCATTGTTTGCGGTTTGGCTGGAACCGCCGTTTAACACTTCGATGGCGTCAAACTGGTATTTTCTGGCTCGTTCTCCCATGCCATAAGTCCTGAATGGATGAGCCACAATGGAAACGCCGCCGATTGACCTGGCGTAATCTGCCACTACTTCAGGTGTCCAGGGTTTAGGCGGCAACTCGTATGTCCCCAAAACCATAACATCCCCCTCCGAAGTGCTAACTTCTACGCCCGGAATAATCAAGATATCTGGGTAAGCCGAAGCCAACTCCACTGCGGCATGGCAACCACGTACGCTGTCATGATCGGTGACGGCTGCAACCTTAATGAAACTGTGCGTAACAAGCATATCGACAAGCGTTTTAGGCTGGATAACAGAGTCGGCAGAATAAACCGTGTGAATGTGGAAATCGGCGTATAGAGGTTCTATAGTTACATCTCCATGAGTACTCAAAGACAAGTTTACTTGATATAGTTCAACTCTAGAACTAAAAAAAGTTTGCCGAACTATTTCGTTTCAGATTTTCCGCTCAATTGTTCCCGCAGAATTATCTCTAAATGGCTGAAAATCTCTCTGCTACCCTGAACGTTGGCATCCACAGAACCAAACGGTAAATCCATTGTTTTGCATGCTTTTGCACAGGCTTTTTTGACAGAGTCGCCCCAGTGTTTGGGGTCATTTAGCAAAACGATGCTTTTGTATTCGGATCGTTTGACGTATTCAGCTGTTTGGTCGGCAACGTAATCCACTGTTTCCAAATCAAACGGGTGTGCAGCTTCATGCTGAGACAGGGGATAAACTTCGTCGAGCTCCAGAGGAACCAAGCCAAAAGGAGCGCAATAAACGCACACATGTATTTGCCTTGAGAGCTCTTTGCCTAAACTTCTGTAGAGCTGGCGAATTTTCTTGAATTCTGGCGCTTTATGGAAGGGTTTGTTTCGAGTTTGCGGCACGAGCAGAAGCACTTTCGTCTCTTCAGGCGCATTATACCGTTCGGTTAGGCGTTTGCGGTAATGGGTGATTTCTGGTCGTGCAAGCCCTACTGAGTTGAAGTAGAAGAACCCCCTAGTTTTTGCTGTCGGACTGTACTTTTCAAGGAAGTCAGCGTGATTGCGCAGGTGTTTTAGGGCTGAAAGCAAAGCTGGGTGAGCGTGGACACGCATTTCGGTGTGTTCCCAGAGTCTGCCGTCGCGGATGGCTTGTTTGATTCGTTTTATTTCGGCGAGGCAAACGTAGAGGTTGTGCTCAGCGAGGAAAACTTCCCGTTCCTTCGGAGTTTTCATTTCTAAGCTTCGGGGTGTTCCTGTGTTGCATCTGGGGCAACTGCAGGGGAAATAGTCCAGTTCGTTTAAGCGCCAAGTGCCGTTCTCGGTCATGTAACGGTTCTCCCGAGCGTACAGCGCATAAGCCGCAGAGTCAAAAAGGTCACAGCCTAATGCCACTGCCAACGAGAACATGGATGGGTGTCCAGCGCCGAATAGGTGCAGTGGACGCTCGATCGGTAAGCCTTTTTTCGCGGTCAATATCATATCTGCCAGGACATCGTAGCGGTAGCTTTCCATAACTTCGGTTGGGCTGCCTAACGCGTGGATTTGGAAAGGCAATTTCCCCATTTCAACCGCTGAATTGGCCACCAAATCAAGGTGTTTTCCGCCTTGAACGGGACCAACCCACAGGATGTCATCGCGGGTTTTTTCTTTGAAGAAGGCTTTAGCGCGCCTCAAGGTTTCTGCAACTGTGACTTCTGCTTGTTCCTTTGTGACTTTCCAGCCTGTGGGAATGTCAAGGATTGTTGCGATGTCGCTGCCGATGCCTTCTTGGTAAGCAACGATTTCTTTTTGGGAAACATCAATGTCTCCGTAAACAAGGATTTGGTAGGCGCCTGAATCCGTCATGATTGAACCGTCGAAACCCAGAAACTTATGCAAACCTAACTCTACGGGTTTGTTATCGTACCGTTTTTTGATGATATAGGAATTCGTAATAACTGCTTGGAAGCCAAATGTGTCCTTGAGCTTTTGAGGCGGGATAGGTTGGATGCTGGGGTTGATAACTGGAAACAGGAGGGGGGTTTCCACTGTGCCGCTTTTGGTTTTTAGTTTGCCGATTCTTCCAAGCAAATCTTTTTCTTTAATTTCAAAGCTCAAAGTGAAACCTAAACAAGATGCGTAGCTCGCTTATAAAAAACATAGCCTTTCTTAGGCAACCTTATATCGCTTTGCTCATCTAATACCCCACCGAAGTGCATAGTCATGGTTTGCTCTGTTGACATAAACGAAAAACCAACCTTAAACGACCCCATCTTAATCGAAGGTTTACCAGGCATCGGATTTGTAGCAAACATCGCAGCCCTGCATTTGATTAAAGAGCTTAAAGCTACAAGGTTCGTTCAGATCTTCTCTTCTTCATTCCAGGATTTTGCAATAACCACAGGCGACGGCGGAGCCCGAACACCCATAAACGAACTTTACTATGCTAAACGGGATGGTGAACGTGACCTTATAATTTGGTATGGAAACACTCAGGCACTAACCACTGTGGGGCAATACGAGTTAGTGGGAAAAGTGCTTGATATTGTGGAGGAATTTGGCTGCCGCTTCGTAATTTCAATCGGCGGCTTCAAAAAAGATGAGGCTCAGCCTGTGCCGGGAATTTACAGTACAGCCACGGATTTGGAGACGATGCAGCAGGCGCTTGATTTAGGCACAAAAGTTATGGTTGGACATGTATTTGGCATTGCAGGCTTATCCATTGGTTTAGCGGGAATTAGGAATTTGAAAGGTTTCTCTTTGCTGGTGGATACGCCTGGAATGAACCCTGACGTGAACGCTGCAAGATACGCACTTCTAACCCTTGGCAAATACCTGTTCCTTGATGTTAATTTGTCAGGGCTGGAAGCTAGCGCCGAAGAAATAAAAAAGATGCTTGAGTCCTTTGGCGTTATAAGAAGTATAACAGAAGAAAAGAAGAAAGAAGAGCAGCAGTTGCGTTGGTTTATTTAGGCTTTGACTTCGCTCATGAATTGATCGTAGACTTTCTGCACGCGGTCGGCGGCTGGTCCTGAACCTTCTACGACGCCTTTTTCAGTTAATTTCACTTTATCCATAACCCAGATGAAGCCCTTGTCATCGTAGAGTTTAACCATTGTTGGGAACACTTTTTCCAATCTGTTGGCGAGAGCTTTAAGGTCGAAGGGTTTCTCTGCGCTGGATATTGACATAACTACAGATCCGTTAAGGACTAGGCGATTTAGGAGCTTTCCAGATTCGTCTTTTACATCGGTTAAGCTGAGGCTTAGGTTATCAGGGTTTACGCCGATTAGTGTACCGTTGAATATTTTTCCGTTCATGGTGACGACAGCGACGTTTTTATCGGCTAACGCTGCTACATCAGAGAAGTATTTTCTTTGCGCTACAGACAACTTTTATTTCTCCTTGATTGTTACATGAAGTTGCAACACAACTATTTATCTTTGATTTAGACAATCCCTGAATTTTTGAGGGAGTGCAACCTTTGAGCAATTCATCCAAAAAGGCCGCTAAGTTTAATCCTGCAGCCATTATCAAGAAAACCAGTGCTATCCAGCAGATCATAGATCCTGACTTAGGCCTGATTCGCTACAGGATGCTTTCGGTTAAGGCTGAACTTGAGTTACAGAAAAAGCAGCCGAGCGTAGAACGCGATTTAGAAATACTTGCTTACATGTTAGCGCCGACAAATCCAGGCCTAACTGTTGAAACCCTCAAACTCATGCCGGCTGACGTTGTTATTCGATTATGCAGCCTACTGAAAGTAATGAATGCTTTTCTTCCATTGAAACCAGCAACCCCAAACGTCGACCTTCCAAAAGGAGAGGTTAAACCTGAGTGAAATTGCAATTACGTTGAAAGTTTATGATTCTGCCTCTCAGGTAATCGAATCTTTTTCTGCGAACGCTGATAACTCTTTTAAAATGTTGGAAGGCTCAGCGCAAAAGGTCTCTGAGTCTACTAAGAAGGTTTCAGCTTCCTTTATGGAGAATGTGTCTGCTGCTAACAGTTTGGCGTTGGCTGGCGCTAACTTATTTTTGACTTATGAACGTGTTGAGAAAGCAGGCATCGCACTTGACCGCTCAAACTTGATGCTGCGCCGTAGCACTGAGTCTGCTGAGCAAGCTCAAAAAACCTATAATGAGGCTGTTGCAAAATACGGCGCTGACAGTGCAGAGGCTAAGGACGCCGCTGATAAACTCAGTATTGCCCAGGATGCTGTGAGCCTTGCTACTGAACGCGCTGACATGATGCAGAAAGACTACAACCAATCTATACTATATGCTTCTTTGTCTGTTATTCCCAGCGCCATAGCGGTGATAACGGGCTTCTCGAAATTATACCAGAATATGCCTGATATCATGTCTAAAGCCTCCGAAGCTTTTGACAACTTGAACATCAGCACTAAGAATTTAGCTTTAAGTGCAGCTGCAGGTGTTATCGCATTTACTGCAACTTACACTATTCTTAATCAGCTTCCTGAACCGATGCGGCAAACCGCGGCTATCATAGCAATTGTTAGCGGTGCTTTAGGTGTTGCAGCGGTTGCCGCTATAGCTTTCTGGACTACTATAAGTCTTGGAACTTTGGTTCCTGTGCTTATCACAGCGGTTGGCGTAGCGATTGGCGGATTAACTGTTCTTCTTACTTCTAATGGTGTTGCAGCTGAAGCGGCTTCTAAAAGTGTCGATAAATACGCAGCCAGCTTGGCCTCTATTGCTGCAAAAGAAGCTGAAGCAACTGCGAAAGAAACAGAGCATTACCAGACGTCACTCACCACAATAACAGACTATTGGAACACAGAGTTTGGTATAACTACAACTTTTATTCAGAAGCTTGACGCTCAAATAACCGAGTTCTACAAGAAGCAAATTTCTGATTTAGAAACCAAGGAAATCGACAAAGAAAATGTATTGAAAAAAGCTTACAATCAGCAATTCACAGACCTCTCAGATTCCTTTAACAAGCAATATGGCATAACTAACACAGAGTTAGATGCTATCAACCGCATAATTGAGGGGCAAAAGCCCTTACAGTTCAAATTAACAGCCCTGAAAAAGGAAGCAGCAGTCGAACCGTCAAAATCACTGAGAAAACCCTTTCAATGCTAAAGAATCTGCCAAAGAAAAACGGAGACTACATATTCAGCCCAAAGTGCAGTTCAACACGCCAAAGCTTCGTCAACACCAGAAAAAGATTAGCTATTCGACTGCAAAACCCAAGATTACTCAAGATTCATTTTCACACCCTGAGACATTGGAGAGCATCCAGAGAATACGAGCGAACAGGTGACATCTACGCAGTAAAATATCTTCTAGGCCACAAATCCATAATCAACACAGACCGCTATCAACACGGGTCCTACTCAAGCGAAGAATACCTAACAAAGCGGCCTACAACAGCCACAGAAGAGGATGAACTGATTAACGCAGGCTTTGAGTTTGTCCGATTTGACCACAAAGAACAGGTGCCAATCTACCGGAAGAGGAAGTAGCCATGACACAGAAATATTCACTTTTAAATGAAAATGTTCACTTTCGATTTAAATAGAAACCAGAAAAGATAGCGATTAAAGAACAGCCAGCCTTCTCAGCACTTGGTTTATTTTCTGAAAAGTCACAAAAAAATAAAAAAGGAAAGATGGGTTTTAGTTTTGATGGCTTTATGCTCGCTTTCTAAGCATCAATAATGTTAATACTGCGCCGACTGCTATGATTGCAACAATGATGCCTGCGACTGCTGGAACAAAGTACATGTCAGCATCGGTCTTTATTGGTTCTGCGGTTGGCGCTGGTGTTGCTGGTGCGTTGATTGCAGTGAAAGATGTTTCAGCAGATGAGCCAAAGTAGCCTTTTGTGCCGTCGAATTTAGCCATGACAGTGAAGTCACCTGGAATATCTGGCATCCACGACAATGTGTACATGCCGCTTGCGTCGCTTGTAGCTGAACCGATTTGCCTATAGTTGCCGTTAGCGTCTGTGACGTAGATTGCGATTGGTACACCGATTACGTTGTTTGGCATTGGTTGATCTTCATAGACAGATGCCATGAAATCGCTTATGCTTGCGTCGGAAACAACTGGGACACCGTTAGGGAAATCTTTAGATGGTTGATCTTGCTGTGTGCCGGCTGAAATATCTATGACTGTACCTCTGATGACAACTGGTACGCCTACGGTTGCTGCGGTATCAGGTGCTGTAACGGTTAGTTGGCTTGGTCCACGTCCGATAACGTATACTTGAGCGTCGTAGCAGTTGTAGAATGCTGCGTAGCCGTCAGCTATTGGGAACGACTGCATAGAGTTTCCTAGTCCGCATCCAGACCAGGCTAGCAATGTCCAAAGTTCTTCTCCAGTAGTAGCGTTGATAGCACGTGTTAATTCTCCACTGTACAGCGGGTTTGTCGGCGAATGTTCACCAGCAAAAGTGTAGACTATTCCGGCTACAAAATGACTAATGTGGAGTGGTTGCAAACCCCAAGGTCCATTGAGTGCCATGTTTGTGTCGTTTCCTGGTGTGCCTCCGTTACCGTATGACCACATTAAAGTTCCGTTTGTCATTGAGTATGCTTGCAGTACTCCGCCTAAACCTGACACGTATAAGAGTCCATTGTATGGAACACCTTCACGTGAACTGTAGTATTGGAATCCAGGTTGATCACCTAGTGGACCCCAAAGTTTCTCTCCAGTGGTAAGGCTGTAGCCTAAACGTTGACCTGTCTCAGCGATAGTCATTGCAAACGTGAGTGTTGTTGGATCTATTGGTTGCGTGGCGAACATTTGTGTTTGGTTGTTTGGCGGCGCTTCGTAATGCTTTATCCATGTTAAGTTGCCTCTTGTCTCTGGGTTGTCACTTAATCCCCAGATAGTCCAAGGATCCGCATTTGGTCTAGGTTGTGAAACAGTTGCGAGGCTGCTGCTTGCGCCAAAAATTACGTCATCTGGGACAACACCTATGATAGATGGGCTAGTATCACCTGTCAAATCTGCAGTTATTGTCACGTTCCAACTGATAGCTACGCTGTTGTTGCCAGCGAAAGAACGGTTAGGACCTGACCATGTATCTGAGTTGCCGCTGATTAATCTAGTTGCGTTCCATAGAGCTACCCAGCCAGTTTTTGAGGTTGTATTGTAGCCGAATAGGTATTTGCCTATGTTGCCATCATTGAATCTTACTGTTGTGCCAGAAGGAACATTTGTTATGTTGAATATGTTTTTGCCGTCGAATGCATTATAGCCAATCCATGTTTGCGTTCCACCACCGAATCCCCCTCCAGAAACTTGCCATAATTGGGCACCGCCCGGTCCGTAGCCGTTAGGTGTTTTGAAATTGAATATAGTCGCGAAGGTCGGATAAATAGCGTCGTTGTGCCAGACTTCTTCTCCAGTTAGTAAGTCTACTGCAACTTCTCCTCCGCCACTACCAGAGTAACCTAGTGGTTTTTGGTAGTAGAGGACTCCGTTGATAATCATTGGGTTAACGAATCGGATGTTGTATGCCATTCCTGAATACCATGATTGAGTAACGTCAGCTTCTTGTGTTGGCTGCTGGATTGATTGGCCAGTTGAACCGCCGAACTCGATAGGTTTAGTCCACATAATGTGCGGGGTTAATACTGGTGCGCCGTTGTATTGTATGTAGCTTTGAGGTAGTGTCATTAAACCTGAAGATTGTGAATCTCCGCCTAGCCAGTTTGATTCGATAGCTAAGTTGTTGTCGCCGTTTTGTGCTTGATTTAGTGGTCTAGACCAGTATTCAATGGGAAGCGGATTTTGAGGTATTTTGCCTATCGGGTCTTCTTGTACTGTCCATAGGTATGACGCGTTAGAGGGAGTATAGTAGTCTCCATCGTATGAATTGCCGAAATTGTATGTTTGACCTGGAAACTGGAACGTTATGTTATAGACTCCTGCTTGGAGGGGTGTGTAAGCAAAGTATTGTGCTGATGTTGAGTCAGATACATATGGGAAATCGAATGTTTGAGATGTGCCGTCAGGTGCTGTAACGATAAAGTGATAGTCATGGAATCGAATAGTGTTTGTAATCAGCACTCCCTGTATTGCGTAGTTGAGAAAGCCGTAAATGAGACCGGTCTGACCAACACCGCATGGAGTGGGTGTTGCAAAAGCGTATGCTACAGTTGTAAATTCCCAACGTGGTGTGTGTGCGCTTGCGGTTGGTATGGGCGTCATTAGGGTTGCGCCCATTGAGATTGTTAGAAGCAAAGCAATCATAATAGCCATAGTTTTACTTTTTACATTTTGCATTTTTTCTTTTCTCCATTTTTTTTTGTTGAACGACTAGCATTATAGCTGTCGTTTAACGGCTCAGTATTTCAACATCATTATATTTAATTATTTGCCTTAAAAAAGTCAAATATATAGCGAAAAAATGTTGAAATAAAATATTTCAGTAAAATATGTTTTAAATAATAAATATTATAAATATAATGTTAATTAGCCACCTTAACGCCCTAGCGACCAAGCATAAATAGCCTAAGCTCGAAAAAAAATCACGTCTAAACTGCCCTCCACATACTCGAACGAGCGCTGAAAAAGGCACTAACTAATGCTTTGAGTCGCGGCTACAGTTGCTGTTGCAAAAAAGTCTAAGAGTTAAGCCCTCAACTTTACTTCTTTTTTTTAGTTACTTTGACAGCTTGTTTCAGTAGTGCTATGGAGTTTGCTGGTAAGTCACGTTCGACCATGAGGTTTGCTCCTACCCAGGTGTTAGCGCCTACCTTGACGCCGGGCATGAACAGTGATTTAATCCCTGTCTTTACGTTGTCGCCAAGAACCGCGCCGAGCTTTCGCCTGCCCGTGTTTACCAACTGATCTTTCACCATCATCATAATTTGTCCATCGTCTAAACGCAGATTCGCCATTACTGTGCCTGCACCCAAGTTACATTTTTCTCCAAGAACGCTGTCGCCCACATATGATAGGTGCCCCACATGGGTGCCGTCCATAAGGATGCTGTTTTTGATTTCGCAAGCGTTTCCAACACGCACTTTTTTGCCCAGGCTTGTGCCTGCGCGGATGTAACAGTTTGGTCCAACATCGGCTTCTTCGTCTATGAAAACTGGACCTTCAATGTAAGCGCTTGATCGAACACGTGCGGATTCTGCTACTGTAACTTGACCAATCAAATGTGCCCCCTGCTCCACGGATCCCAATACTCTGTGGTCAATGCGTTGTAGCGCCCAAACGTTGGCGTCAAGCAGATCCCAAGGTCTGCCAACGTCAAGCCAGTCGTCTCTGGGAAGTTGCGCCGCCAAAACTGTACCTTCTTGAGCAAGCAATGTTATGGCGTCGGTTAATTCCCATTCGCCGCGGGCTGAGGCGTTGACTTTTTTTGTTTTGTCAAAAACTTCTTTAGAAAAAACGTACACTCCCGCGTTAGCCAAGTTAGATGGGGCTTTTCCAGTAGCGGGTTTCTCAACAATTCGCTTAACCTTTCCCTCTGCATCCTGCTCGATTATTCCGTAGCCTTCAGGCTTTTCAACAGGCACCACACCCATAGCTGCCGCGGTTTTTCCTTTTTTGAACTGGGATAAAACCTGCTTAACGGTGTCTGGACCGAAGAGCAAATCGCCATAGATTAAAACGAAGTCACCGTCAACATATGGTTCGGCAACTTCAGCAGCGTTGCCTGTGCCCAAAATTGCCTTTTGCTCCACATAAGTCAGCTTCAAACCGACTTTCTCGCCTTCACCGAAATAGCCGCGTATGGATTCGCCCATGTAATGGGTAACAATTACTGCTTCAGTTACCCCGGCATTCTTCACAGCTTCCAAGCTGTACTGAAGAATTGGTTTTCCAGCGATTTTTATTAAGTGTTTGGGACGCGTCGCAGTTATAGGCATGAGCCTTTCGCCTTTCCCAGCCGCTAGTAGGACCGCTTTCATTTCATTGTGCCTCGATTTGTCTTTGTATTAGTGCTGTTGCCTTTTGAGTTATATCCTTTGCCGCCGTCTGCGAGTTGCCTTCGACGGTTAGTCGGATGAGGGGTTCGGTGCCTGAAGCGCGAATAAGCAGCCAGCCGTTCTTGAGGGCTAACCGCGCGCCGTCTACGGTGGAGAAATCGGTGTATGCTGGGAACGCGGTTTTTAGGTTGCTGCCTATTTTTTCCACTAATAGATATTTCTGATCGTTTTTGCAGGAGATGTTTACCCGCATTGTAATGTACTCTGGCACTTCAGCGATGAATTCGGAAACGCTCTTGTCTTCTTGTTCCAAGGCTTTAAGGAATAGGACTGAGGAAAGTGGTCCGTCAGGACAGAGATGCTGTTGTGGATGCACCCAGGCACCGCATGGTTCGCCCCCAAAAATGGCTCCGCCCCGTTTTATCGCTTCGGAAACGTAGATGTCTCCGACTTTGGTGCGCATTACTTTGCCGCCATGCTTTTCAGCCATAGTTTCAACACACATCGATGCTTCAACGTTGGTAACTATTGTTCCGCCGCCGTTGCGTTTGAGCGCAAAAGCACCGTAAGCAGCTAAAGCGCGGTCAAAATTAACAAAAACTCCTTTCTCATCTACAAATGCGACTCTGTCAGCATCGCCGTCAAATGCAACTCCGACGTTGGCGCCAAGTGCTTGCACTGTTTTTGCAAGATCTATTAGGGATTCTGCTGTGGGTTCGGATTTTCTGGAAGGAAAATAGCCGTCGGGTTGAGCGTTTAGAGCTGTGACTTTGCATCCTGCAGCCTTCAGCATTTGGGGGGCAACGTTAAATGCGGCTCCGCATCCAGGGTCAACAACAACATTCCATTTTTTCCTGAGCGAGACCGCTTGCGCCGCCATATCCAAATAAGCCTGTTCTGCGTCAACAGAGGTTGCGCTGCCGAGTTTCCGCCAATCTGCCAACGCAAAGCTGCCGTCTGCCACAATTTTTTCAACGGCGTCTTGGTCCAGGTCAGTGTATGATAAGCTGTCGCCGTTGAACACTTTGATGCCGTTGTACTGCGGCGGGTTATGGGATGCTGTAAGCATAAAACCGACATCTGCACCGAGCTTTTTGGCCAAGTAAGCTAACGCAGGCGTCGGCAACATGCCTAAAACCTGAACATCCGTGCCAGTTGAGATTAAACCTGAAACCAATGCATCTTCAAGCATGGAACCAGAAACTCGAGTGTCCCGGGCGACCACGGCTTTTTTTGCTTTTGCGTGGGTTGCAACTGCCATGGCAACTTTGCTGGAGAGAAGCGGAGTTAAATCTACGTTTGCTAAGCCCCTGACGCCTGAGCTTCCGAACAGTTTAGCCATCCATCTGCACCTAAGTTAACTGTTACCTGCATGGCTGAGGTTGCTTAAAATAATTTGGCATCCCTTAAACGGCATCTTTGAGGAAAGTTGAGAGCCTCTGTTTGGTCGGGTGCACTCCACCTGCGTCTGATAGGTAGCAGGCGGAAACTGCATTTGCCAACGTTAAACGGCACTCGTCAGAGAGGCCATTGTGATCACCCAAAATATTGCCTGCATTCCAAGCGTCGCCTGCGCCAGTGGCCCTTAGAACCTTAACTTTAAACGTTGGAGCCACAATCTCACTTTTTCCCTTCAAGGTGGCGGAGAAAACCGTCGTATGCAAGTCAATTCTTGCTGGCAAACTCTCAGCTAAAACTCGTGCCGATTCCATCGCCAACTCCGCAAACTCCAAATGCGCTTGTTTTTCTTTCAAGCTCTCATCGAGGAGGCTGGCGTAGGTTATTGCTTCGTTTTCGTTTAAGCTTAAAATATCAACTTTATCGGTTTTCAAAATTTTATTCATCAACTCTGATATTGCTTTTCCTTTTGGGTTTGGGTCTGCAGTGTCATAGTAAGTCTTACCTTTGCCAATACGCTTGGTCCATTCAAAAACGACTTGAGCCAACTCAGTGCCAAACCTCAAAGTTCCTGCCCAATTAAAAAGGCAAACGTAATCCGCATCTTCTATCAAATCAAAATCGCCTTTATCGAGATTTGCGGGTCCAAAATTGGCTAACGCACCCAAATCGCGGAGCATAACGTTGGTTTTTTCGTTTTGGTTTTTGAATTCCAACGCGGTTGTTATCGAGGCTTTGCCGTGTGTTTTTATGTGTGAGGTGTCGATTGGGGTGTTTTTGAAGTGGTATTTTATTTGTTGTAGGCCAAATTCGCTCGTGCAGACGATGGGCGTTACTTCTACGCCTAGATGGGCTAAAGCTGCTGCAACGTTGATGGCGTTTCCTCCTTGTTGGTCAGTTTGGGGAATTCCATCTAAGCTGCCGCCTTTCCTTTTAGCGACGTCAGCAACCAACTCAGAAAACTCGTCGGCGTCCCAATCCAAGCTTATAAGTCTGTCAAGGAAAAAATCGGGCAGGACCGCGACTTTGCATTTTTTTAATTTTTTTTCCAGAAAGCTAAACAGCTCTGTTTTGCAGTTTGAGGAAGACATGGGAAGCTCCTATAGAGGATGAATAGCCAAAAAGCTAAAATAACCTTTTGATTTTAAATATGGATTCATCATACTTACAGAGGGGTAGAGAAGATTGAAGTTTAAAACAGAAGCAAGCTTGCTACTTATAGCCATCACTTTATTTGCAGTAGCCATGTTTTTTTATTCATATCAAATCGGAGCTGGCAACAACGCGGCTTCAAGTTTAAGTTTAGCTTACCCTTACCGTGGGATTGCCCTCGCATTCGTCGGTTTCGGCTCAATCTCCATGGTTACGGCATCAATTTCATATTCAAAGCGAAGCAAAAACCTTTTGCAGTAACCTGTTTTTTTAAGCGCCGCCTAAAACAATCCTAACTAGGAACCAAACGAAATCCCCAAGAAACAACGCAACAATCAAACCTGCTGTAACAAAAATCAGCATAGGCAACCCAGGAGTTGCCCAAACGTAACCGTCGATTTTGCCTTCTTCAGAAGCTTTAGATAGGCGCTCAACGATTTTGTCTCGTCCCTCATCATGGGGTACGATAACGAGCTTGCGTTTCATGTCAACAGATTGTTCATCTATATCTTCCATAGGGAAAAGATGCCATTTCTCCTTTACCTTAGAAACCTTCATCTTGCAGCCAGTTATCAAAACAAGAAACTTTTTCCCAATAGATTCTGATGCGAGGGCGCCAGGGAACATTGCGGTTTTGGTTTTTCTGTGCCAGATAACGTTGCGCAGTATCATGTAAATGCCGCTCGCCGCCGCGAAGAGGACAGCGTTGCCAAAAATTGTTATTGGGAAAATAACCTGTGAAGTTGGCGACACAGCCATCAGGGGTGTGAACAAAGCTAAGGGAGCAAAAGGCAGAGCAACTGCAATGCACATGAGGGCTTTCGAATCTGCACCACCGAAGCCGCCAACATAAAACAGCAGAAACGCTAAACCAACGGTAACTCCTACGCTTAAACCGAAGAGGGGCAACTGTGAAGGCTCATACAAAATCAGCCCAGTCAAGGACAACGCAACAGCAATTGGAGCGTAGATGACCCAGACGCGGTTGCTGACTTCACGAGTTTTGTAGTCGCTCCAAGAAGCGTAAAGCAGAATGACCAGTGAAAGCGCTATTTCAGCGGCAATAAATATTTCTTGCAAGTCATGAGCTCCATTAATTGCAAGTACTCATTCTTTCTTGCTAATAAAACATACTCTACGTTACTTTTTCTACGGACAATTTGAAAACGAAAATGGACCCAGCTGGCTTTATCCTGAATACCAAATGGAATAGGTGCTTAGGGAATTGTGCATTGTGTTGGTTTCATTTAGCCTTGACATAAAGTCACAGGATGTATACTCCTTTTCTATGCGTAAAGAAAGTGTCTTGCAAGGTTGAGGTTTATTTGGAAGTTTTGGCCTGTTTGATTCCATGTTCGCGCGGGTATATTTACCCCTAGCTCGGTGCTGCTGCTTTGCTGGGGATAGCTGCGGCGAAAGGTGCCTAAGTCGTATGGAGTATTATAGTAGGATGGCTGTTTAGCTGCTTATGGTCAAAGTGCTCGTGTAATCGTAGTAAACTGCAACTCCAGCAACATAAAACGTTGGAGAATCTGAAACTCTATTAATCGTTAGTTGCCATTCGACGAGGGCGAGTTATATTTTCCTATATTGTTCATAAACTAACTTCCTAAAAAAACCACATGCTTGGCGATTGGCTTTAAATGGCAATTCAATGGTCAAGTTTTCTTTTCAGAGCTTTTGAAGCTGTTAAACCCGTAAGAAGTAAAATTAGTAGAGCTGTCCAAATTGGAAATTCCGGGACCGAAGGCGTATTCGAGGGGCTTGCGCTTGCATCAGAAGTTTTCATGTCGATTGTTAGATTAGGATTTGGGTTTTCGGGATTAGATGTAGGGTTTGGGGTTGGTGAATAAAGTTGTGGTGAAGTAGGTGTTGGCGTTGTGCCTGAAGTAGGGGAAGCAGTTGGCTGCGCTGATGGATCGGGGAATGACGAAGGATCAGGATGCGTTGTTGGCGAAGATGACGGTGCAGGCGCATCAGTTGGGATTAGTGCAGGTGTAGGTGAAGGTGTGGGAGTAGGCGTTATTGGAACGTCAGGATCGGCGGCGTCGAGCACAGGTAAGTAGCTAATGTAGCTGGAACATGAAAGATCATCATTTTTGTCATAAATCTTAGAATCAATAATTGTTGAGTTGGAAGTTCCCCAATAATTTTGAGAAGCATCCATATCAGCAGTGGTTGAAGTTTTTTCAACTTGTAGGATTGTTCCGGAAGTATCACTGAAAGAATTATTGTTAACGAAGGTTTTGCTTAATCCATAGCTTGCAAAGTTGTTTATTATGTATCCTTGGTTGTTGATGAAAAGGTTGTATTTTATGAAAACAAAACCGGGAGAATTGGAAGAATAATCGTCAGTTGCTATTTTTATACCTGAAGTATTTGTGAAAGTATTGAATTCAATGTATATATCTTGCGAAGGGTACCACAAGTATGATTCTTGGGATAGGTTGCTTAAATCTGAGTTGGTTAGGTTAAAAGAGCCTGTGTTAGAAAACCAAAAAACACTCTGACCATTTCTGATAATGCAGTAATCCAAATCTACGAATCCTTTATCAATGAGGTGATTAGTTTTAAAGAAGTTTGAGTGGCCGTTACCATCGAAGACAATTTTGTTTGTTGCGCTGCCGTGAGCTTGGATTACTCCGTTGATTAGAAACATCGTGTCGACTGAGGGTTGCGCTGTAACTCTTACACCTTGCTCGATTGCTAGATTAACGTTTTCTGGGATTTGTATGGTGCTTATTATAGTGTATGGACTGTTTGCCGTTGTCCATGTCGTGTCACTTGTTAATATTCCACCGACTTGGGTGCCCATGTTTCCGGAAGCTACAAGGTTGTTGGTTGGAAGAATTTGCAGGGTCAAGAATAAGCTTGCTAGTAATAGTGATAATAGAATGAAGGCTTTTTTGTAGTGTTTATGGGTTTCCAAGGGCTGGTTACCGTCTTGAATGTGGTTTATCTCTCTTTTATTGTTTATTTAGACTGACGATACAAAATGACCAGCACTACAGAAATACATGAACAACCATAAGAGAAATCAATTTTTCTTTTCCTTTATTTCGATGTTCTGCGCACCGCTTTGCCCATAATTTACGTGTTGAAATAAGTTGGTGAAACTGCTTTTTCAAATCTGTCTACCCCTTGAGCTGCCTCTTTATTAGCAAAGGTTAAGTCTGCGTTTTTGAAAAGGGTTTCAAGGGTCTCGTGTTCATCCTTTCTCGCAGGGATCACTTCCTTGTCTGATTGGTTCTCAATGATACGAGGCCCTTTTCTAGTTATAAGCTTTTAATTTACGGACAAGCTAGCGCGCTAATCTGTGGCGCACCCTTTGGATGTTGTTGGGTAGCATGTTGAGGGTTTAGGATAGTAAGATTTTGTGGTAATTGCTGAGTCGAGCAATGGAACCGAGTAGTTTTGGAGCCTTAGCTTTTCGGAGTTGCCGTCAACATCGGCGGATACTCAGCCAATATCCAAAGCCCCATCGGCGTGGTACCATCGTACAGATTGCAAAGGGGCGTTGTACCATCAAACGTTGCTACGGCGCCCTGCCAAGTGATGTCATAGGCGAATGTGAATGGAACCTGCCCTGAACTCACAGGATCCATCTCAAGTGATGCAGCAGCAACTTTAAAACCGCCTTTAGAATTGCTTCCAGCGAAAGAATCAAACGCATAAAGCTTCTGGTTAGCGACATCATTGAACATTATGCCAGCGCCTTTTCCGTCTAAAATGAATTGGCTAAAGTGATGCGGTGTCCAACTGCCGATTGTAGAGTTGACGAATGTTCCTGTTCCATTCTGGATAATGGGGGAACCTGCGAGGGTGCCGTTTTCGGTTTGCAACTGGGGCGTGCTAAGGGACGTAGTCAACTGAATTGGAGATAAATCTGTAATGGAGCGTGCTTGAGCTGAGTCAATGAACATTATTCGAAGCTGATAAGTATAGTAGGTTGCGTTTGCTGGTAACGTTAAGACGATGTTTGAGTAGAGGTTGGGGCTGCCGGTTGGGCCATTGTTCCATTCTGCCTCCTGCTGCACAACATCTCGAACTATGCCATGGTGGATAACGAACGCTGCTCCAGCTCCGTATACGCTTGCTTGCTGGTTTATACGCATGAAATTTGCTGTGCTCGATGTTGTGCCGACTGTTGCTCTAACGTTAAAGCCTCCAATTGATAGAATAACATAGCCATTCGTGATAGTTGGCGGGTTGGCGTTGGGGTTGTCGTTGGTAAAGTACCTGTTGGTGAATGCCAGTGGTGTTTGAGTTGCCGCATCGCTTCCATTCCACCAAACCGTGAAATCAGTAACTTTGCTGTTTAACAGGAAAACAATCATTTGCCTGTTGCCGAAGAGTGTAGTGTTGCTGGTTAAGCCAAGTGGGATTTGGTAGCTGGAAGCCCAATCTTCAACTTGGAAAGGAACTTCTTGGTTTACTCCGTTTATGGTTTGGTTTACATGTATTGCTCTTACAGGGATAGGAGGAATGGGCAGGGTTTGGGAGGTTAATTGCATATTTTGGCCGAGCCACCGCATTGTGCCGTTTTGCAATAATTCCATCGTGAACGTTGATTGCTGCTGGTTCACTAGGAAGTTGATGTCAGGCTCGTCTTTGATGTAAACTGTATCGATGTTCCAGCTGTCCCTTGTTGGATCAGTGGTTTCGTTTGTTCCGACAAAGCGGATTGTTAGAGTTGGCGAATTAATGTACGGCGCAAGGGAAACATTGTTGAAGTAATTAGGAATCAAAGTTGTTAGGTTCTGCCAGTTGCTTCCCTGTAAAATCTGCACTAACAAAGGTTCGGTACCATTGAAGGAGCCTGTTTTTATGCATAGATCCTGGCGCAGGTTCGTGGCATTAACATTTGTCCATTGCTCTTCAAGATTAAGCGCGTAATTAGGAACTTCAGGATTGTATTGAATAAAATCTAAGTTGAGGCCAAAATACGTTGGTATAAAAGCGGTAACCATAACTTTCCAGTACCCAGAACTATTTACAAAGCTTGAAGGATTGGTAATTGCTTGTGGCATAAATTGATCAGTATTGTTTAGTAACGTATTCATGAATCCTTCCCCGCTAACTGGATATTGCCCAGTGGCCCATTTGTAGAATTGGAAGGTTGCATTTACTCCCACAGTCGAAGCCGAACTGTCAATAGTCCAAATCAAATTACTCAATAAGGTACTCGGTGACGACCCGGTGAATTCAGTTTGAACTACATAATTTGATGGAAGGTTAATGTTCGTGACTCTTGTCTGGGAAGCTTGAGCTAATGTGTTATCATCTATTCGGAGATTCACTTGCGCTCCGCTAGAGCTTGTGGTAACATAGATGTAATAGTCAAACTCTAGATAGTCGGTTTGGTCAACGACAGTATAAGCCGCTATGGAGTATGGTCCAGAGAGCGTTGAATAAGAGGTAGTAAGGTTGTCTGGTCCTGAGTTTGCCGTTGTTTGGGCAAGTGTGGCTCTTATATTACCATTTGATCGTCTAACAACAATATCTGCGTCACAGTAGCCTGCGACGCCAGAATCTCCTCGAGCTCGGTAATAGATTGTGCCTGAGCTTGCGGGAATCGAGGAAATACCTGACAGTGGATACACGAATTTGCCTATAAGTTGTCTTCCCGTGTTCCTAGCGCTTGCTGAAAGCGACGTCCCACTCTGATCAGAGCTTACTAACTTGAGATAATAACTTGAAGCTAAGGGGGCAGATTCTTGGTGAGCATAAATGGTTTGACCTGCATATGAACTGACGTAACTGCCTAATTTCATGCGGTTGCCTTCGTTGCTTTGCAGGTCATTTAGTGTGCCGCCGGTTAACGTTGTTGAACCTAAGAGGTTGTAGCTCGTGGGGTAGGTTGGCCAATATGTTGTTCCGCTGGCTCCTTCTGCTAAAGTGTCGTAAACGCCGTCCGTAGCGGTTTGTTGGGCTGCGAAGTTGCTGTGAGTTCCTAAAACGTCCAAGTTGGCGCTGTCCACGTAATCTGGGGTGAGTTTAAACCCTGTTGTGTTCCATGCGATTGATGTTGTAAATTCGCTAAATGCTGACGCCAGAACTGAGAGTCCGCGGGTATCTTCTACTTGAACCACGTAGGAGTTGCCTGATACTCCAGCGGGGAGGTCAACTATGTAGGTTCCGTCTCCACGGGAGATTATGTTGGTTGGAACTGAGAAGTCCCATGTTAAATTTCCATATACATAATGGTAGAATTTTAAGTTTTTAGCTGCAAGGTTGATTTGTGGTTCACCGTTATCTGTTAATACTTTAAACTGTGCTTGTGTGGTTGAGTTAATGTCTGATACTTGTACCTCTAATCGAGTTGAGTCAGAATAGGTTACGCCTGTAATACCTAAACCGTTCAAATCGTAAGTGACGTTCATATTGCCTTGACTGTAACTATCATTCGTAAACCAGTTGGCTTTAAGTTCCAAATCAGCAGAACTCAATGATAGACCCCATTCGGGTTTAATAGACCCCGCATTCGTTAGACCACTATCGAAATAATTTTTAGCTAGCTGCTGGGCGTAAGTCATGTTTCCTGTAACTTTTAAGACTGACCCATAATAGCCCACTGTGAAGCCTAAAATCTGCTTCAGCGCGAGGTCACTTTCATCTACAGAGCTTAAGATCTGAGGCTGCCCTTGAACGGGGCCGTAACGTATGGCAGAGTAAGTCGTCATTACTGAACCGATTAAAACAACTGCAACAAGCAAAGCAGCTATGATTGAAAATGCACCTTTATTGTTCATTTAACCACTCCCCACTAAACCTAATTGTAAAATTACTAATCTTGAAGTGCCCGCGGCCGTATATTGCGAAGCGTAGAGTCTTGGCTGATAATATGATAGAAGACTTAAGCCTGTGACTCTAACATCAGGTGTTCGGGTTAATCCTAAAGCCAAAAGCGACCCTGTGATGTTTGGGGAACCTGATGCTTTGTGATTGTATATTGCACCAGGATTACTGGTTCCTACAGGATTGAAAACATTAAATCCGATGCTCAAATGATAACTATTAAGTATAGAGTTAGCTAGCGCTCGGGTAGATGTTTGGTATGGCGAAGGATAAATCCCATAATAATTGGTGAATTCAATGGCTTTGTTCGTGAGCGTTACCCCTCCAACATCGCTAGCGACGCCAGTGGCATCATAGGTGTACGGTTGATTATCTAAGCCTTGGAGAAAGGCTCTTGAGCCACCCTGGTTGGTCATTTTCATTCCGTAAATGCCCCACCCGTTCTGGCCACTTGAGAACACGGCGTTGTTGCTAACATAATAAAAAGGGTACCCAACGATGCTTGCCCATGTCCAGTTATACATGCGAACAGTGTTTCCTAAAGTCCAGCTATACTTAACGTAGCCGTAGCCATAATTGCTTTGAGCAGTTGGATCATAACCTAAACTTGCAAGGGAATTACCTTGATAGTATTCTGAAGGCATTGGAACGCTTTCACCGAAAGTGTTGATAACAACAGCGTTTTGAACTCGCTCAGTAGGAGAGCCGGAAATTGTCTGGTTATCGATTAGCTGTCTTAGCTGAGCTGTATTCTGAACCATTACTGTGTTAACAAAATATGGCGACAACAAATTATACAAATCCTGAGCTAGGCTCTGTGCCGTGTAGCCTGTAATCCACCAGCCGTTTGCGTCGCTGCAATTGAGAATGTAAAGTGTTGTTCCGCCAGTGCTCTCTCCGATTTTCTCTGGTGTAAAGTTAAAAGTCACATTTGAAGAAGCCACTGTATATGTGGAGACATCGGAGGTTGCGCTTAGGCTCGCAGCGTTTGAGATGGAGTAATTGTAATTGTAGACTTGTCCCTGTTGGCTGTTCACATCATACACGGTAAGTTTGTATACCACATCGGGCGGCAGGCAAGCTGAAAGTGCAACTTGCAGGTTACCCCAAACTGTGGCGTTGTCGGTTTCGAAGGCAGCGCGGCTTAAATCAAAGTTTGAATCAAGCGTCTGCAAAGTTGTGAATGAAAGGCGTCTGAGGTTTATGGGTGAAACTTCTCTTGGAGCCGGCAACACCGTGAAGTATGAGACAGTGATGAATGCGCCCGAGAGAATTATAATTACAAACAGGACTTCGATTGTGCGAATCATTTAGCCACTCCCCGAATACCCCTGCAGATTCCACAGTTCGAGTTTTGCTTGATACGAAATGCCACCGATGGTAACTTGGCGAATGTCGGTTGTTACCCATTCTTGCCCCGCTGGGTTACCGCCGAACGTCAAGGGAAAAGATAATGAACCCAACCCCCAAGGCATCAAGACAACCCCATATTGGCCTGCAGTGTCCTTGTAGGTTACAATTAAGATTCCATCATTAGTTGGAACTGTTATGGAAGCATTTTCTTGTCCGCTGCCTGAACCATAAGCAACTTCTCCAACTGCTGTGGGCTGGTCTAATTGCACTTGACGCAGGGTATAATCGTCAGTTAAAATAACAAATGTAGCGTTATAGCTCAACTGCGAGGGTATTGGAGGCTGCGGAGCTTGACCTACAGAATCCCCATGTGCAAGCACGATGGTTCCGTCTTGAAAACTGTCTATTAACGGAACTACTGTTTTGGTGAGAGATTGAGAATCATGGACATAGTAACCGATGCCTTTAAGCCCATCAAGATAAGAGCAAACTATAAGCGCGTATGACTGATCCAGACTTGAAATTTGTGGAAAGACCAGTTGTGCTGAGCCTGACGGGTCAGTGACATTTGAGCCAATCAACGTTGTATATGAAGGATAATCGTTTCCATCCTGGTTTACTAGCAGTAGACTGTAACTTAGAGGGGCATTTGCAAGCGCATAACCTGTTCCATCAACTTTAACTGAGAGTGTCAACGGTGCAACCGATAGTTTTTCGATTGCAACTGTTATTGTTGGCGTTAACGCAAGTTGGAATCCGTAAGTGCTGTTTATTCCCAGCAGTTTAGACGCGGTAGAGTAATTGAGGCTTTTTGCGGCTGGTGCAAGCAGGTAACCGCCGAACCCAGCTGTTAGGTTGCTGTAGTATGTGCCATTGTAATAAACTGGCGATTGAGCAGAAGATAAGCGCATTAAAGAAGAAGAACTCAGCTTATACTGTGAATAATCTGGGTCTTGCAACCCGAAACCCACTACTGCATTATCACTTTGTCCCCAATTGCTAGGTATACCCGGATTTAGCAGGATATTATCTAAGAGGTCGCTTGTCTTCGTCGACAACGCGTTGTGACGTTCATAAGCGATTCCTGTCTGCATGGTTTGGCTAAAGAGCCCGATAAAAATCAGGAAAGCAGCGATGAATATGACTAGGGAAATCATATGGTCTATTCCTCCGCTTGCCACGCTTATGTTCCTCCAAATGATAGCCAGATGGAATTTGCTGTCTTGTCAGCGACTATGCTAAGTGAATGTGCGGTGCTGTTGAATACCAAGTTTTCTTGCCAATCGACGTTTTGCCCAAGCGTCACCAACGTTGAAGTTGTGTCTCTGGTGCCTATAAGCTTGAGTGTGACGTTCATAATCTGGTAAGAAGTATCCAGATGTGGCACATGGCTTAGAGTTGTTGTGTAAGCATGCCCCTCTATTAAGGGCGGAGTGTCCAGGGTGATTTTCATGGAACCGTCGGAGACTGCCCCATGGTTAATGGTGTAGTATAGCTGCTGTATTGAACTGCCCATGTGCCCTGCTGTTGCCTGAAGTTCAATTGTCAAGCGAGAATCCACGTAAGTGTTCATTATTACTGAAGCTGTTATTGGAAAGATGAAGATCTGTAAGATCAAGACAGGAACAAAGATCATGTATTCGAGTGCTATTTGCGGCATAATTTGACCTCCATAAGTTTACACCAGTCCGATTGTAACTACCACTTTGCCGACGTAGAATTCAACAACTGAGCCAGCGGGCAACTTTGGAGTCGAATTACTGTTGAGGGCTATGATGTTGCTTTTGAAATTGAAAAATGAAGAGTCAAATCCAATAGACTCTGCTTTAGGAAAACTAACACTAATAACCACTTGGTCGACAGAGCTTCTGGTAATCTTTGAGATACCGTTGCCCATTAATGTAATAGATTGGGACCTGTAAAGGTTTGTTCCGTTTTCAAGGTCGGGCAAATAGAACTTGAAGTAATTGTTTGACCCTATTGTTGAATTAAGCAGTCTCATGGTAGGTATTAGGGCGATTCGAGTGAAGCTACCATCGCTCATGGGAAGTTTTTCTTCGCATATCACTTGGCTTACTGGCGCTGTGGAATCACTAAGCAGAAATGAACTGTTGGCATTGTTAGGCAGGCGTTCAAAATAGTTGTTCCCCAGTGTGTAGGAACTTACAGGCATGTTGTAGAGGATAATTCCTGTCTGTCCAGACACCGTGAAATTGTCCCATCCTGAACTGGTATGGATACTGAAATTGTAGGTGAGTGCTGCTGATTGAAACTTTACGTTTCCATACTGGCTTGAGTAGCTGATTGTTTGTGTGCGGCCAACTGTCCAAGCGATGTCGTCAATTTGTTGCCCTGTTGTTTGCATAAATTGTTGGTTTGTGCTGTATTCGCTCTGCGCCATCTTCGCGCTCAAGATGTTATTTGCGTAAGTCATCGCGACTAGAATCATGACAACCCCGGCGGCCATCAATATGACAGTTGAAACAGCTGGGCTAGCTGCCTTCTTATCCTTTCGTAAACTTGTGTGACTGTTTCGCATCTTCATCACTCCTTATCCGAGTTTAACAAACATCGGAATTACCTTGGCAGCAATTATCGAGATTAGCACCAGTATGGCTGCATGTTTGAAACCTGCGCCGACGGATTCTTCGCTAATTTTTCCCGCAACAATTCCGATTAGGAAACTGTTGAAGATAACTGACGACATGAATACTGTAGTCATCAGTCCATTGTTTGTCGCTGCTGGCGCCGCTCCCGGCACGGTTATTCCAGTGGTTAAGCCCATCATCATTATGGTGGTTGCCACAAGCAGGATCGAAGCCAAGTACGGCATGAACACGTAGGGACGAACCGACATTTTCTTTTCCTTTTCAACTTCTTGAGTTAGATTGTTGAAGCGTGCTAAGGATTCAATCATGGGGATTGTACCACCGCCAACGTCTATGGTTTCAACTAGTAGGAACATGACTATCTGCACCATCCAACTTCTTGTACGGTGTAGGAAATCAGACATTACTTTTTTTATTGGGATGCCCCAGGAAATTTCGGAGCTAATTTTTCTAAGTTGTTTGGTGAAAGTTCCATAGTCACGTTTGGATAAGTTTTCAATGCATTTTTCAGGTGAGAGCCCTGTTTTTCTTACTTCAGTTAGGTCTCGGAGAAAACTTGAGACACCTTGCTCCATGCTGGCCCTAGCTTTCGCTAATCTGATGTACACGATGGCGGCTGGCGCGGCAGAAATGAATAATGCCGTTGCTAGCGCTACTGGCAAATCGACTCCCCAAGCTATCAAGCTTGTGAAGAATGGCAGTTGCATTGAACCCACGAAATTTGTAAGCAGTAGGAACACTACGATGGCTATTGCGCTTGAAATCGCGAAGACCTTGTAGGGGCGCATATCAACCAGTGGCGTTTTAGGCTGCATACTATGCGCTAAGTAGACAAAGAGCATTGAAAGCATAGGTGTGAAGATGTAGGTATACATCAGGATACCCGAATATTGCGATATGTCTGAGCTTGCGTTGGCGCCGCTTTGAATACCGTTTACAGCGAACAGAATGTAGAAGCATAGTGACATCATGACCATGACGATTATGAAAGTTTCCAGCAGCATACCCAAGCGTTCAGCGGCTGCTTTAACACGTAAAGCCCGAGCTCTGAAAATATCCTCTGCTTTACGTTCAAGATAGTGGCCAATGTCTCCGCCTATGATAACTGTTGATGCGTAGCCGCCTAAGAAATCTTTGAATAGATCCAGCGGAGTCCTTTTTGCGGCATTATCCAGTGCAGTGAGAGGGTCAACGCCGAAGATTTCTACATCTTTGATGATGTCTCTTGCCTCTTTACTCATCGCAGGCATAAGATCCACTTGGGTTAACCGTTTAAAGCTAGTGTAGGGCGCTATACCTCCTGACGACATGACGCTGATGTATGCCGCCGCAAAAGGCATTTCACGCTCAACCCCTGAAGCTCTATCACTTGCGTTGTTCATTGGCACGACTAAAAATCCTGCGATAACAAAGAGTGGAAGAGGAACCAAAATCAAAAGAGGCAGAAAGCCAAACAGCAGGGCAACTGTTCCTGCTATAACTGAAACTGGAACCGTCAATAATGAAACGAGGAACATTAATGAAACATATGTTTCAGGATAAATCATTACCCGTCCCCTTACCAGGGAACCTTTGATTTGGGTGAAGACATTTTTTAGGAAGTATGGTGCGAAACGGCCGAAGAGGCGAAAAGACCAGGCTTCGAATTTATTTAGCAATGGCAACTGGTTTAACCTCCTCGCTCTCCATAATTTTACGGTAGAATTCCTTCGGTCTAGCATAGTACTCTGCGATTGTATTGGCGACATCTTTGTAGCTTCTTATGTTGCTCTTGCGCATCCACCGAAGCACATCTGTTCTCCGGTTCATTTCGGAGATAAGTTCTTCACGGGTTATTCCTAGCCGCTCTGAAAAGTTCGTGAGTAAGAAGCTGTCATCCAAATCAATGATTTGCTCGTCTTTGATTGGATCCCACTTAAAGGACTCGACCCATTTTTCAGAATCAACAATTTCATTGACTGAGAGCACGCGGCGATAGGCTTTCTTTACGCCTTTCTTTACCAAGTGTACTCGCTGCACAGACATTACAATGTTCATTAGCGGGATGTAGGCTGGCGAAATATCCATGGGTTTCTGGGTAAGACGTCGGATAGCTGACTGAACGTTTTCAGCGTGCATAGTACACATGCCACCGTGACCTGTCGCCAGAGCCTGAAATAGAACGTATGCTTCTTGGCCTCGAACTTCGCCCACAATCATCAGGTCAGGGCGGTGCCTCATGCAAGTCTTTACCAAGTCAAAGAGTGCTACTTCACCTACGTTGCTGCCGCCAAGACCGTAGCTTTGTCTTGAGATGAGAGACACCCAGTTTTCATGAGATAGGTTGAGTTCAGCGGTTTCTTCGATAGTCATAATTTTGCTGCCTGGCTTAATGAGGCATCCGAGTGCGTTAAGGGCAGTTGTTTTGCCTGCGGCTGTTCCTCCGAGCATCATGACTGAGGCACGGTTTTCCAGGCAAACCCAAAGGTACGCAGCCATCTCTTCAGTGAATGTGCCGATGTTGATGAGGTCAATGATTGAGTAGGGGTCTTCGCGGAACTTTCGGATGGTGTAGGCAGTTCCGAACGGTGTAATTTCTCGCCTGTAAGCTACGGCAAGGCGATGTTTTCCTGGAAGTGAAGCATCGACGATGGGGAATGCGCTGCTGACGTGTTTTCCTGCCATGTGCACTAATTTAACGACAAGGTTGTCAAGGGCTTCATCGTTTTCAAATTGAAGGTTAGTCTCTATGCTTTCAAAATTGCGGTGCCAAATGTAAACTGGCTTGTTAACTCCGTCGCAGGAAATGTCTTCTATGTTGGGATCACGCATTAATGGATCAATTTTGCCAAACCCAACCAAATCCCGTTCCGCATAGTAGAGGATTTTGTACCATGAAACATCAGGAAGCCAACCCATGCTGATTCGGTACTTATCAACAATTTTTTTTGCTTCTGTTGCGAAGAATTTTCTTGGATCTTTTATTTCTTCTTTAGGAGACTCGATTTCTGCCAGGAGCATTTCGAGGACACGAGTGTATATGCTGCGTTCCATCGGGTCAAGTTGAAGTTCATCTAATATGTATTTGTGTTCGCCTGTTTTGGGGTCTTGAACTATGAATACTTGCGCGAATGGCTCGTACAAGGGGTATTTTTCTATGATTTTTATATCTTTGGGCAAGGATTTTTGTGTGGTTGGGGCTTGTGGTTGAGATTGAGGTATTTCTTTTTTAGATTTGAAGTTAAGTTTTGGGAGTTGAATTTTTCTGCGTTTTGGTTGTTCGGTTTTGATGGAGATTTTTTCTGGTTTTTTTGTGTTGAGGTTTAGTTTGGTTGTGTTCTTGTTGCGATGTAGTTTGGCTTTTGTTTTTGCTATTGATTCTTTGAGTGATTGTTTGAAGTTGGGTTTTGGCATTGTTGGCGCCTGAATATACATTTGGGTTTTCTTTTCCTATTAAGTATTATGTCTCACTATATCCTACTGTTAATATGTTCTACACAAATACACCACCACAAAAAACAGAAAAACCCAACAAAACCAATTTTAAACCCACAAACAACACATACACAACCGAAGGAACAAGCCATGAACCAAACCGCAAAAATCATCAACCAAGCCAAAAAAGAAAACAGAAAAGCACTCCTAGAAACAGAAGCCAAAACCATCTGCACCGAATACGGCATCCCAGTAACCAAATTCAACCTTGCAAAAAACGAAAAGGAAGCCGCCGCCCAAGCAGACCAAATCGGCTACCCCGTAGTCCTAAAAATAGTTTCCCCAGACATCATCCACAAATCCGACGCGGGAGGAGTTATAGTCAACCTCAAAACTCCAGCGGAAGCTGCAAGCGGCTATAAAAAAATTATCGAGAACGTCAGAAAATTCAAGGCAGATGTAAGAATCGTTGGTGTCCTGGTTCAGGAGATGGCGCCTCAATCTACCGAAGTTATCGTTGGAGCTATAAAGGATCCGCAGTTTGGCCAAACCATCATGTTTGGGTTAGGCGGAATATTTGTTGAGCTCCTAAAGGACGTGAGCTTCCGTGTTGCGCCCATTACGGCTGAGGATGCGAAGGAGATGATTATGCAGCTTAAGGCTTATCCGCTTCTAAACGGATACCGAAATACGCCAGCAGCAGACATCGATGCACTGATCGCCATACTATGCAACACCTCGCATCTAATCATGGATTATCCAGAAATCAAAGAACTCGACCTAAACCCAGTAATGGCATACCCCAAAGGAGCAAAAACAGTCGACGCACGAATAATCCTCGAATAGTCTATCCGATAAACGACAAATTTTAAATCATAATATAAAATTTTACATACTTTTTCACATTATATCTTTTGTTATGTTAAGGGATGTTATACTTTGGCAGAAAGCTGAGCTCGAAAGAGTTCTTAGCGAGAACTACATTGCGGGAGAAGTGGAGCCTTTTTCGCTTGAAAATAATGATAAAGGTAGTAATGGACCCCAGAAGAGCGGGAAAATCTTTTTTTGCGTAGTGACACAGCAAAATGACCAACATAAAAACAAACTGTAGCTTGGTTTAGAAGTAGTCGGCGGTACAGCCCCTGGGATTACTACTTCTCTTGAAGAATCCAGTTGTCGACTTAGCTACATTTTGTTGCAAGGGACAGAGGCAAATTAGGCATTAAGAGTTTAATTGTCTTTAGAAGAAGAACAAGGCATTTTTGCTGCACACCGAAGAGCTTGTTTTGGGTTGCTTTTTTGGTTTAAGGCTTAAAGCGTTTGCGGGCTGCGTCTGGATAAGTCGTTGTTCGTCTGGGTGCGGCTGGTTAAGGTTTGGTGTTCTTCTTCTCAGATGAGGTTTAGGGTATTTTGGGTTGGGGCTGTGTTAGCGTAAAGTTGACTGCAGCCTAATTGAGCCAGCAATTGTTATTAGTTTAGAGTGCAGTAAAGTTTTTTGGGGTACTTATGGCACAGAGGAGTTTGTGTCTGTCTAATAGAAGAACAACACATGTTTTATTGCGTTTTGTAGAGGGCTTTATTTTGAGTTGCTTTTCTGATTTAGCGCTTGTAGCGTTTGTGGGCTGCGTCTGGGGAAGTCTGGGTTTGTCTGGGAAAGGTTTGGGAGGGTGGAGTGTTGCCGTTAACTGAGAAGGTATCTTTTCAAGCGATGCTTCAGAGGGGCAACCGGCTGCAGGTTCCACGGGTGGTACGGTGGCGTTTCAAGCTTGAAAGCGACCAGGTATTAAAGGTAACTGTGAGTTGCCCAGATGGGAAACCTATGGGTGAGCATTTCTATGCAACAATAAGCAAAGATGGCCGAATAGTTGTTCCTAAGCTGATACTATCTATGCTTGCATATTTTAAGCCAAACCTTGAAGGCTGTGCATTCCGAGTTACGTTGGAACCATCTTAGCGATAGGCGATAGTAAAGGTTTTTGTCTGTTAAAAGAAGACCAAGTATTTTTTTTGCGTGCGGTAAAGGGTTTGTTTTGGGTTGATTTTTTGAATCTAACCTTAAAATGCGTGTTGATTGCGTCTGGTTAAGTCATTATTTGTCAAGTAACGTCAGGGGTGAGAAGAAGACGCCTTTAACAAAAAAATCTACGCATAATTCAATTAAAGCTCAACAAAATCTGAAAAAGAGTTTTGAAAGAAGACGGCATTTGTTACAAATCAGCTTTTCTGCCGAAGTTTGGGTCGATAACATAATGTCTTATTGGGTCGACCATTATCGAACACCGCTGCTTTTTAGACTTCTTTCGTTGTAACCAATCGTTTTTGTGTCTAGAAAATGTCTTTCAATATTCTATTTAATATGCTAAATCCATCTCTTGCTCTAAGTTTCTTCTCACCTAATCTTTGCCTATAATTAATTAGAATTTCCCGAGTAGCGTACCCTTGTTTCTTAACAAAATTATTTAACTCAATCTCAACATCAAAACCCTTAGATTCTATGTGCCATTTACGCAAAATATCTGTCCGAATCACCCTTAATCCTGTCAAGGGGTCTTGAAGTGCTACACCGTTTAGCGCTTTATGAGCGAACGCTAAAAACTTATTTCCTATGTGGAATATTCGGTAAAGTGCTTTCTTATCTACGTTTCCATTAAACCTGTTGCCGCAAACCATACCCACATATGGATTTTCTTCCAAAATTTTAATCATATCTGGAATATACTCTGCCGGATAAGTATAGTCAGCATCTGTTAGAATCATATAGGTGGCTTCGGGGTCCAAGTTTTCTATGGCTTTGGCGAGTGCGTCGCCTTTGCCTTTGCCGTCTTGGGTTATGACGGTTGCCCCCATGTTTTTTGATAATTCGACGGTTTTATCTACGCTTTTGCCATCAACAACTAGCATTGGTGTATCACCTAAAGTATCTCTCATCTCAGCAATGGTTAAACCGATTCCCTGCTCTTCGTTTAAGGCTGCAATTACTATCTGTGCTGAATAGCAGGACTTCATCTTTTGCATGTGTTTAACTAGAATCGTCAAAATTAATTCTTCCTTAATAATATACAGGGCTACGAAGACTGTATAAAGCAACCTGCAAAAACGTAATGTAACGAAAATCGATATAACATATACTAACTCTACCGTTTTTTCATTTCATCCAAATCGAGCGTTTATGATCTTTTAATTGCAGCCTTCCACATTCAAGCTATAATTGATTTTTAACTGCAAAAAAAGAAGTTGGAAGAAAAAGCCTATTCTTCGTCTTCGCTCTCTTCTTCACATTCGTCGCAACCGCATCTTCTTCCCACAAAGACCCAGCCTCTTATCTCTCCACTTTTAACTGTCTCTTCATTACGACAAATAGTCGTTTTAACGTCTTGCTTTTTAAGGTCTTTAGGGAATAGCCTTGTGAGTTTTATGGTTGATTTGTCTAGACCTTGTGACGCTTTCGGCAAAATGATTTGCGGAGGAGTGCATAGTTGTCCGAAATGCCAAATTTACTTCTGCTTTTACTGCTCATGCCAACTTCCAAACGTTAAAAAGACAATAAAGAAAGAATGCCTATGTGTAGCGGAAAATTCGAGTAGCTGCATTACCTTCAAAGCCAAACTGAATATTTCCTAAACAAAAATGCCCTTCTACATCTTAACAAGCAACCCACAGATCATCCGAGGAAACACGAAAAATTGGAATATAACCCGCTTTGGACAAGCCAGTAAAGGACGAGGCATCAAAAAAATAAACAGTGAATTAAGAGGCAGTCTGAGTCGAAAGCATATAACCGTTTCCCTTCAATATGTTGAAATTTGAATTGTTAATCTTTAGGGGTCGAATGTCTTAGGTTACTCTGTCTGAAAAACTGAGTTCATGAGATTGCCAGAGCAAATCGAGACAATCTTGAAAAACAACCTTCTTTAGTTTTTGACAATACAAAAATAGAATTAAAGCACACTATTTCTTATTTTCTCAACATGTAGATCCTATTTTCAATGAACAATCTCTTTAATAAATATTGATAATAAGTCGCGAGCAGAGGCCGTTAAACGGTTAAACTCAAAGAAAATAAAGAGTGTTTTTTGATTTGTTTTAGCAAATCAGATTTTCTGCTTGCTTATTACTGTCCTGAAGGTTTTGCCACAGCACTCGCACAAGCCTATCGTAAGCTCCATTCTCTTGCCAGCTTTGTCAGGTCTGCCAGCCATCTTCCAAGATTTTTTAGGTGCAACATCTTTTCCACACTTGGGACATTTTGCCATAAAGTTCGCCTCCATAAAGGTGATAACAGAATTGTTGATCAGAAGCATGGATAAAACTTTGCTAAAGAAACGCTTAAAAAAAGCGAGAGAAAACGGAACCTAAACAATAACGCATGTTATTTTAGGCTTTGCTTATTTGCCCATGGTCTTTTTCCACATGCAAATCAAGATCAGCCTTAGTACTGAAAGATTTTCCACAAACAGGACAAACAAAAGCCTCAGTCTCCTCTTTTTCAATCGGTTCATGATTCGGTAACGGGTTCTCTACGTCAGGTGACGGCGGGATAACTTCATTTGTTTCTGGAGCAATTTCCGGTACCGGTTTAGCGAAGGGCAAATCTGGTTCACTCATACTAAATCAAAAAATGTTAGCTGGACACTTTCTTAAACATATGTGATTGCCTTCATGCAGCAACAAATTATCGCAAACCTGTTCATGTTTAAGTTGTTTCTTGTTGGCACCGGAGGCTGGGCTTACTTTAAAATTCCAAGCAAGCCATCTCTAAAAGCATATTCTGAAGGACTTGTTTTGGCATGCTTATATTTGTACATAATAATGTTTTTTGTGATGGGGGCGGCAGAGTTTAAGAAAGAAAAAGCAGCAAAGATTTACATGGAAGGCAAGATTTCGATAAGCGGTGCAGCAGAGATAGCTGGCCTTTTGATACCCGAAATGGTTGACTACATTGTTGTAAGGGATTTAAATCAGAGTATTCGATAGATGATTTCAGAAGAGGCGCGACCCTTTTAGAGAAAAAACAGCAAAAATAAAAAACTAATGGTAGTTTTTTATCGCAGGATTAGGATCATATCATTTCTGCGAAGCTAGCACTATTGGCGCTTCTTTGCGGGCAACCGCAAGATTCGGCCTAGTCATCCTTTGAAGTAGCCATGGCAAAAATGACCAACATAAAAAATCTTTAGTAATTAATGAATAAGCATTGATGTTTGCTAAGTTCTTGAGAGATGAAAAAAGAGTGGTTGCAAGAATAAGCATACATTGTAGTATCCTTTCTGCAATCACAATGGTTCATATATTATAATTTTCCTTTAGGTGTATAGATGTATTGTTAAAGAAGATTAAAAGGTGAGAAAATGGCCTCAGATGAAGAAATTGATCATATAGCTTCAAAGGTTGCGGATAAATTGAAAGTAAAAATGGGAACAGCCGTTTTTCATGTTGGTAAAACCACATGCGATACTAAGGATAAATACGACTGTAGTGCTAATTCTTTTGCTTGCCAAGCTGGTCAGTTCGATTGCCCGGTTGAATTTAACTGCTACGGAAAGTTTACTGGATTTACACGCCTTGTAATGTGGTGAGATTATGCCAGAGAAAATTTCTGAAGAAGAAATAGAAAAAATTGCAAAAAAAGTTGCTACAATGATGAAGAGTTCTGAATTATTGACTGGAGGCGCAGCTGGATTTAAGTGTCCCAAAAAATTTGTCTGCGGACAGAATTACGAATGCGTAGCGCCTCATAGCTGCAGTGCCACCGCCTATTCACGTAAATTGCCTTAGTTATATCATGAGTAGTTAAATCTATGAGCGTCAAAGAACGTTTTATTGATCAAATTTCCAACATTTTTTTTTCCAGCACTTCTCTTGACCCGAAGCAGATAATATGTAGACTAAAAAATGAGTTAGGTATTTCTGAGAAAGAAAGTCGAAGATTATTTTGTAAAATCGTGTTATATACAAATTCTTTTTTTCCGCCTATAACCAAAATTGATTTGGTTCTAACATCTGGATGCAACCTAGCTTGCAAATACTGTTTTGAAAAAAGTTGCAAGCCTCACAGGACTATGGACATAGCAACAGCTAAATCTGCTGTAGATCTTTTGTTTGATTATTCGGCTAGTGAATCTAATCTAAGTATTTTGTTTTTTGGGGGAGAACCGACTCTAAAATTTGATCTTATAAAAGAAATAACTGAATATGCTGAAGAATTGGCAGTAATTAAGAAAAAGACAATTGAATTTGATATGACATCAAACGGCATATTATTAAATGAAGAAATGATCGATTTTTTTTCTTCACATAAAATTAAAGTTCTTCTGAGCATTGACGGATTAAAAGAATCTCATAATAGATTTAGAGTTGATAAATCCGGGAACGGTACTTTCGAACGAGTAATTAAAGGCATGAAACTGTTAAAAAATAGTCAGCCTTGGATTGGAACGAAAATGACAGTATCGCCAGAAAACGTTCCCAATCTATTCGATGATGTTTTAGGACTTTACAAATTAGGTGTAAATGATTTTATTATAGGGCATGTTACCGAAACAGAATGGTCTTTAGCTGATCGTCAAAAATTTATCAGTAATTTAAAAAAACTATACAAGTGGTATAAGAATTCGACGCACAGTGACATAAAGCTGAGTGGTGATATACAAATTGGCGGAGACGATCAACTTAAGAAAATCAATCCTTTTGTTTGTGAAGCAGGGACAAGCCGCATATGTGTCAATACAAACGGCGAAATATCGGCCTGTGGTAGGGTTTTAGCCTTGAATAATCACCAGTTAATATCCAAACTTGGTCATGTTAAGTATGGCATTTATAATCTGAATAACCGCTTAGATTTCGTTTCTGGATTGAAGCTACAATCTGCATGTTCAAAGAAAGGTATAGAGGGCGATTACCATGGAGGATGCTATGCAGAAAATTATTTTGAGAATCAAGATATATTTCAGCCTAACATGAAAGAATATCTTTTTTCAAAAATGAGGCCTATTTTCCTAGATTGACTACATATCCTAAATATTGCGATAACTTGTTGTTCCATTTTGTAGTCACACATGCTCTTATTTGCTGGTTTGGTTGATAATTATTTTGGAGAGTAAAATAAATGACTGTTGTGAAAATAATTGAGCTAATTGGAACTTCACCAAATGATTGGGAAGATGCTGTTAAGAATGCTTTAGCACAAGCAGCAAAGACGGTTAAAAACATTAAATCTATTTACGTGAAAAGCTGCAAGGCAACAGTGGAAAACAACAAAATTGCAGAGTACAGAGCAGTAGTTAAAATAGCCTTTGTTGTTGAAGGAAGCTAAGGCAATATTACATTGTTCCCCGCTTTTTTTCTTTTGAATTTCAAAATATCTGTGCAAGTGAGATTTTATGGAGAGTAGCAATTCTTTGAAGTCATTGGTTTCAAAACTTAATCCTTGATTCATAAGATTAACTAATAAGAAATCATCATTATCCAAAGAAAGCCTGTCCTATCCAACTTACAAATCAAGGAAGGAATGGAGCTAAACTAATATGGCAACTCAAAAAACCACAAGCGAAATTCGAAAACTTCTAAGCCTCGCCAAACTAGATTTTAAATCTGTAGAAAATAAAGCATTAAACCATTATCTTCCCAAAATTTTTCACAGTTGCCCATTCACAGAAGATATATGCACACAAAAGCAATGTGTAGAATGTGAAGTCTTCAAGAATTGTGCAAATAAACATGACTCAAAGACGAAAAAAGCCCACTTAGAAATTTAACCCTTTATCGAACACTGTCCTGAACAAAATATGATTCCATTACAAGCAATTCCCCCTATTGCGTATGATTGGTTGGATTAATTTTTAATACATAAATGAAAAATCTCAAATCAATGGGTTTTAATTCAGGCTCTAAACAGTTAACAGGTAAAGCAGATTGTTATACTAAAATAACTGCAAATCCTTTAAAATCATTTTAAATAAATAAGGAAAAGAGGCATAAGAACATGAATAGTGGCAGACTTTATGAAGAATTAATTCCCATTGAACAATTATCTTATAAAGGGTATAATACTCCTGAACTTGTAAATGCTAAAATTAAACAAATTTTAGACGAAGTTAAAAAAGAAATGCCCCTTTTTACCGAAAAATGGGTTAATACAGAATACGAGAACCCTGATTGGAAAGCAACCTGTGAAGTTATGAATGAGCGAACATTAGCAAGAGAAAAGTGGTTTATTAAATGGTTTGGTGAATAAAAATGAGCAAAGTCGTATACTCGATTCCGACTCTTCCTATATGGTAGTTTTTTTATGTATATGCCGAATCGCATCTACTGTTGGTGCCTTAGCTGCTAAGCGTGAAGTGGTTGGTTGGATTAAAATTTAATCCAGGTAGTATAAGCCCCGATGGCTACTTGTTTTCTAAAGTCTGACGTTTTCTTGGGCACTAAACTACGTACGAGATTGGGACTAAACCAACCTTGTCTTCCGAATGCATTATTTGTGAGTTCTTTGAAAGCCAATCGGAAAGTCTTTGGCACTTGTGAGGTTTACATTTGAAAGTTCCCGCTCTTGAATCGTGTTTTTTGCAGAAAGAGCAGGGAATTTCTGTTTTGTTATTCATGACCAACCTGGGAGAATATTTGTGTAAGATTGGCTTTATCGTTTATGAAGCAGAAATCAAGAGCACTATGTAGTTAAAGAATTGCTTTCTTCCTTTCAGTGAAACGTACGTCTTAGCGTTTAGACGTACTTTATTTTTCTATTGAGCATGAGCGAAAATATCGCTGACTAAACTCTGAAAGCGTGGAAAAAGCGAAAAAATAGTTGTGTGTGCATTAAATTTTAATCCCAAACCCAAACTTACTTACTCACTCAAACTCGTTCACTCACACTCTCTCATTCACATGTATAGTGCACTCGCACATGCGCGCAGCGCACACAACAAAAGAAAAAAACAAAACTTAATTTTATAGTTTCTTGCGTTTTTTGACAGAAAGCAGCCTGTCACGCAGCAACCATGTTAGAATCAAGCCTGAAGATAGAAGATAAACATATGCCGCTACGAGCGCATTTTGCAAGTTAAAAAATACAACATAAGAATACCCGCCCAAAAGCAGTGCTACTTGAAGAGAAAAAAATGGAATAAGTATTAATACCAATATTCGCTTTCTCAAAGCCAATGCGAGTATGCAGATGAAGGGTACATACCATAAAGCGTAGAACAAGACAACTTTGCTAAAGAAAACTGCCACAACCAGAATGAAAGTGAGTTTTTGAGTAAACCAAACTCTGATTTGCCATCACTGAAGGCGACTAAGAGGAAAGCAAATACCAAAATAATTGGCGATAAAAATCGTCAGCGGGTTTTGCACATCCATAATTTGAGGATGAAGCGTGACGAGATTGTAGATGGTAGCTCCAAAGGCGGGTCTGCTGACATGGTAGAAAATAACTTTGTCGAGCCAAGCGGTGAACTCGGTTAAGATGAATGGAAGCTGAATTACGGCAATGGTGCCAATCGACGCCGCAGTGTATAGGATTTTTTGGCGCTTTGTTGATAAATATACTAACATGGCTGGCAAAAGTAGAAGCGGAAAATATTTGTAGGCTGTTCCTATACCCAAGGCTACTGCTGAAGGAATTGGCTTTTTCATCAAAAGAAGCAATATGCTAAAAATCATCCAAAACGCCGCTGCTGAATCAAAACTTGCGAAACTGTTTGTTGCAAAGAAGGGCAAAGGTGAGAAACCATAAAGAGCAGTTGCGCTGATAGCGAGTGTTGAGAGATCAATTATTATTAATGTTTTGATAATATTTATAACATTTATATTTTAGAAATCTAGTTTACTGAGTAGCAAAAAAGAGGGCGCACGCCCAAAAGGAGAAAGCCAAAAATGAAAATAAAAAATTTTGTTTTAACAACAATTGTTATAATTCTTCTGATTCAGATTATCCCATTCGCTCAAGCATATGAAAATAGCACACTAAATTTCTCTATAACTCAACCATCAGGATGGGGCACCCAGGAAAACTACCAAGGTTTCAGCGTAGCTTTTCTCGGTCCAGCTGATCCAGACATAGGGAATGTAATCATAACCGTTTATGCTGCAAAAACTGACCTAACACTTGATGCTACAGTTTCTCAAACAAAACAAGATTGGTCGACCACCTTTGCAGATTACTCCTTGGTTTCAGAAGGAGACTTAAAAATCAATGACCACAAGGGTTATGAAATTGAATTTTCAGCTCAAAATGGTGGAGTTTTGTTCAAACAAGATTCTGTTCTTTTCGTTGAAAATGGACAACTATTTCAAGTAAGCTATACAGCAGGTCCAACAAATTACGATACCTACTTTGATACTTACACGCAAAGCATCAAGACTTTTCAAATAAATTCTTCAGGTTTTAGCTTTGGATTTAACTTTGAGATAACGGGAATTCCCTTTTTGCTGTTGATCGCAGCGATTGTAGTAGTTGTTATCGTAGTTGTAGTCTGGAGCAGGAAACGCAAAACCAAAGTGACACAGTCTTTTTCACCACCCCCTCCTCCATCGTGAGTGAACGTTTTGGAATTATCGAAACCCCTAAGAAACAAAAAAGGGGAAAAGGTGACAGATGTTCCTTTACATGTGGTTACAGGCGCGTTTGGGTATACAGGTAGATACATAGCCACCGAATTGCTTGCGAGAGGAAAGCGGGTTCGGACACTTACGAATTCACTTGATCGGGGTAACCCTTTTGGTGACACTATTGAGATACATCCGATCCACTTCAATGACCCGGCAGCACTGGTCGAGTCAATGCGAGGTGCCTACGCCCTTTATAACACCTATTGGGTCAGGTATGATCACAAGAAAGGAGCAGCAGATTTCGGCTATGTCAAAGCTGTTAAAAACAGCCGCCTCCTATTTGAATGCGCAAGAAAGGCTGGAGTACGACGCTTGATTCACGTAAGCGTGTCCAACGCACGCAGCTACTCCAAGTGGGGATATTTCCAAGGCAAAGCTATCCTAGAGAGAGAACTTCAAGCTTCAGGTCTCTCATATGCGATTGTTCGCCCCACTGTTATATTTGGCCACCCTGAGAATGTATTAATCAACAACATCGCCTGGTTGCTTCGCCACCTACCTATTTTCGGAATGTTTGGTCAAGGAGAGGCTCGGGTTACTCCTATACACGTTGATGACGTCGCAAAAATCTGTGCAGACGCAGCCGACCGCGATGAAAACGAAATCATCAATGCCGTAGGGCCGGATACTTTCACTTATCGGGAGATGGTTAAGGAAATGGCGCGGGCTATGAAGCTTCGAAGACTATTTCTTCCAATCCCAGATTTCGTAGCTTTAGGAGCAGGCAAAATACTTGGGCTATTCCTTAGAGATATCATAATCACTCAGTATGAAATCTCGGGTTTGCGGGAAGAATTGATGTACACCGGAACCAAGCCGCTTGGTACAACGAAGTTCAGAGACTGGTTAAAATCGGAGAGCAACACGCTTGGCAGGCACTTTGTCAACGACCTCGCCCGAAGACACTGAACCGTCATGCATTACAACAACCGAAAGACAATTCAATTTACTATGTATACTCTGTCTTTGAACATTATAGTTTCATAAGCAAATATCCTCTTGCCAAATTTATGCTTAAAAACCACAAGCGACAAGCAAAACTAAACAAATAAAGGGAAATTTTTCAGTCGACAACCTGAAGAGTCAACCTACACGGACCGGTTGACTTTGATTTCTTCTGAGTGTAGACTAACCTTACCCACGCAAAACTTGTTAGAGCAAGACCTTACCGACGCAAATCTTAGTGAGTACATAGACATTAGCGGAGCAGACCTGAGTGATGCAAAATTCAAAAGAGCAAATCTTTAGTGTTTCAACTCTTAATCAATTCTTTGCAAAGCAATTCTTAGCGACGCAAACCTTAATCGCCAAATCTATTAACAATTACACCTTCAAGAGAAGCTGGGTTCTAATTCGGTGAATTTTACAATATATAATTTATTGTGGAGGAAAAAGAAAGAGGGGAAAATATTCTGTGCCGCGAGCGCCGTTTATTTAGAAGGGGATTTTTTTCTTATAACCTACAAATGCCAAAAGCATTCCTGCCATCAATATAGGCAGAATTATCCATGATGGAACCTCTGGGATTGTAGGTGAAGGAGACAAAGTTGTGGTCAATCGAAAAGTCTGTATGCTTTGGTCAAATGTAGGCAGATAAGTATCATAGTTTGATGGAATTGCTGTACACGTGATTATGAAATCTTGTCCATTTTCAACGAACACGACCTGCTTTTGCTTGTAGGTATTTCCTGCATCTGTAAATGAATACACTAGCTCATAGCTACTCAATCCACCGATATTTAGACTGCTCTCCGACACCAAAGAAAAGTTTGGGAACTCGTTGGGGTAGTCAGCTTTCAATGAAGAAATAGCTTCTGAAAGTGTTTGGGCTGTAGTTGCAACGGCTACGTTTATGTTAACGTCAGTTCCAGTTTCAGTCATTGTTGGTCCATAAAAAATCACAACGGTTCCAGAAACACCCTCGTCAGTGGTCCATCCAGTTGGAGCGGTAATTGAAAAACCATATTGGGTATTAGCGTATGCATAAACAGAGGAAATCAACATCGATGCTATAACTGCAGATATCAACATCATTTGAACTAAACGCGAAGATTTATATTTCAGATTCATTTTAAATCAATAATTATTTTACTTTTTTCCTACTTTTAAAGCTTTGAGCAATCTATGAAACGGCTGTCGAAGGCAGTAAAGGAGAAATCTAAACTGAAGTTTGAGAAATCTCAAAAGGCAAGAAAACAAGAGTGTTTTGTTTGACATTAAATGAATAGGCTTAATCAGGTTTAGGTGCTCGACACTTAGATTATTGGGAATGATGTATGCACTACTTTTTTCAATGCTTTATTTTTTTGAAAAACTAGGAATATAGAAGAGGCACCCGCAATTGGGTTTTTTTACGGACCTCTCCATGCTAAGAAGGGCGATCTTCAGAATAAGATGGCATATGTCTGGGAGAAACAACTATTTTCTGCGTTTGTTATTCTATGTTAAGAGTCTGCTTTTCAAGCAATCAACTCGATGCCCTAAAATGAAGCAAAGATAAACTCCAACCCAATAAAATCTAAAAAAACTCAACTTAGAACATTCTTCAAACTCTACCAAATATCAACAGTGCTTCACTTTTTCTGCACTCCACAAACAAGAAAGTACGCTAAATGGTTGGAATTCTGCTCATTGCTCACTTGATGCTAAAGTTCTTTTCCCACTTTGTTAACGACAGTTTCGCTTATTTTAAAGCATGTCTCAGGTAGTCTTTTAACGACTTTTATGATTTGTTTCACATAAATGAATCGCATAAAAATTTAATATTGGAGGTCCTCCTAATGGGGAGTATTTTCTGGCAATACATTGTTTTTTCAAAATTTTTACCCATAACTCAATGTATAATTTAAAATGTCCGATGTAATGAAATGAGGGCGTTGGATCTCTAATTGTTCCTTCAGAAAGTAATACGGGTAATCTAATTATTTTTTGTAACGTGTTTTCCAACGGTAAGCTTACCATAATTTTTCCTTGTGTAACTCGGTTAATTTCCTGCCAGGCTAATTCAGGTTTTTCCAAATGTTCTAGAATATCTAAAGCAAAAGTTGTTTCGAAAAGTGATTCTTTAAAAGGCAGGGATGTCGCGCTTGCTCGAATTACTTCAATTTTTTTTCCGATTGCAACCTCCATTATTTCTCGGTATTTTTTCATTTGTGACAAGGATAAAATGTCAACACCTATGTATCTTGAATTGAAATTCTTTATTAGCAGAAAAGCCATAAAAAAAGCGCCTGCACCAATATCTAATACGTGATCTGTTTTCACGTTGTGCTTCAAAATCAGATTAACCATTGTTCTAATTCGTTTTTTGAAGGCCCAAGTTCTCATTCGATCTTGAATTGAAATCCCGTAATATTCCCGCATGTTGACGTCATCAGCGGTACAGTATTTTTTCATTAATTCTGAAACAGGAAACAATCTATCACTAGTTAGTTTTGTTGATCTAGTTTTGAAATTCAATGGCTATTCTACCTAAGTCCACCTTTGGTAATTATTAATATTAAATGCCTTATTGATGAATTTTTATCGTTTCTTAAATCCATGAATAAATTGTTTGTTTTCATTTAATGACAATATTTTCAGTTTTCAAACTTTCAAATAGGTATTGAAACCATAAATCTGTATGATTTTCATTTTGTTTTCAAGGTTGCCAATAGTATGATATGCAATAGTTAGTTCAACGATATCACTAGAATCGAAATTGGAGGTTTTCGAAATTGATTTTTCAAAATTAAGAGTTAATTGTGCTGGTCCCTTTGAAACTGAATTGTCCACATAAATCAAGTTACGTCTTTGAAGACTGTCTTTTATGAAAACTTGAATTAAATCAGTAGATTTTTCTAAATTTAAACTAATTTCAGCATAATCAACGTCATTTATGTTTGTTGTATGTAACAGTGGAATAGATAAGTCATGCCACTCAGCCTGAGAACTTATATTCCAATAGATTGACTGTTTTTCCTCGTAGATAACGTCTGATTTAACATCGAGTTTCCAAGATGATAAATTAGAGGATGTCAATTGAAAACTATTACCAAAATCCTTTGCCAATGTCTTGTTGGATAATATTGCTACAAAAGTTCGATACGAGTTATCCTGAAGAAGACCCACTTCACCAAGAGGTATTAGGGGGACATCTAAAGTGGCTACATTGTCAACTATTTTATTTAAAACTGAAAAAGGAGATGGAATTGCCAAAATAATAACGTTTTCTGAATTAAGATAGTTTTGCAAAACAGATTGTTGTGTTTTATTCTCGCCTATTTGATCAAAAAGAGAAGCAAAAAATTCACCTCTAATAACATTGCGAGGAGATAGTAACCCTTCAGCTTGATCTATAACTGATGTATCAGCTACAATAGCGTAGTCTGAAGGGAGTTTCTTATCAAGTTGCAGCATTATCTCCGATACCTCCGTTTGGGAATCAATCCCCATATGGGAAATACTCTGTACTGGATAAACAACTTGAGAAAACAAAATAACCGACAATAATATTATTGCAACACTACGTTTAAAGAGTTGATGTGGAATTTTTTTTAGAAGAAAGGCAATACCTACAGCGAAACTTATGGATAAGAAAATAGACAGCTGGGGAACAAATCTTCGTTGTAGATCAAGTGTGACAGCTGCATTTGGCCAGAAAAATAGTATTAATGGAAAACATATGAGCAAGATACCATAGACAACTAATATTTGCTGAAAATTCTTTCTTAACAGTTTTATACTAATGAAAAATGCTCCAATTAATGCAACCATAAAACCAAAAAATCCGATTGAATTAATTATAGAATAGCCAAGTGTTTTTGAAATGTTATCTAAATTATTTATGCTAAAAGAAGGAATCAATGATGAAAGCAAACTTAGAAAGGGTTTGCCGACTGGAGACTCCGAAGAAGTCAAATTCAAGTTGGGTATAGTTTCTTTAACGGCTGAATTAGTAAACAATGCATAACTTCTCAATTTTAGGAGAAAATAGGGCAACATTGAGAGAGAGCCCAAGAGAAAACCAACAAAGCTTCTCGACCAACTAATAATCGAATTGCGTCGCATTAACAAAATAATAGAAATTGCAATTGAAGAATAGATAAACAGCCATTCAATTTCCGATAAATAGATGGTGATAGAACCCAGTAGAGTGACAAAAACAATCTTACGGAAGAAATTAGGATCAGGCGTTTTATTTTTATCGGGGTTGAGATACTTGAGAGAAAAAAGCAAAACCAGCAGAACCAGAAGGATGTTTACTGATTCACGTGCATAATAGGTTCCATAAAAAATAATCCAAGATGATGAAAGAAAAGCAACTACACTTAATATTGCAACTGAAACATATTTTTCGAAATAAGTCATTATTATCAATCTGCTTATATGAAATATGAAAAAAACCTGCAATATAGTGATAATTATCGGCAGTGTCCTTATGTAGAATAATGAAATAATTTTGTCAGGCAAGAGAACAATTGTAGAAGTGATAAAACCACTTGCAAGCATACCAGTTGTTCCGGGGAACAGAGTGGAATAACGACCATAAATAGTTCCAGTTATGGCTTCTTGGTAGGCGTTTCCCCACCAATGCCAAGTATCAAACCATTGCAATGAAAGCCAATTAGATCCCCACGTATACAGAAGGAAAATAAACACTACAATTGAAGACAGTAAAATTATTTGGAAACTGTGTCTTACAAAAACTTCAATTAAATTTTTCAATACTTTTGCAAAATTAAATTTGCGTTGGATGTAGACTAACATTAAAACAAAAGTAATAAGTAAACTAAAAATGCTAAAAAGTCTTAGCTCTAAAAGAATTATGGTTATTACAGAAAGAGAAAAAAAACCAATCGGAAAAATTGCCAATAAATCGAATGTATCCAAATCAGCTGTTGAGATTATATAATTTCGAATAGGAAACCAGGATGCTATACCAAAAACAAAAACCAAAATTACATTCCAAACAAGCAATAGATAAACTTCAAAAGTAAACCCAAGATTAAGTTGAGGATAACCCGATACAACCGTTGGCAACAAAACGATTAATGACAGCAAAAAGAGAACTATCATTAATACAATCCTTTTAGTGCTTCTAGCCAACTTTGTTCTAATTGCCATAACAAACCTAACGCAATTGGAATAGTTCTTAAAAGCAAAAAACAGAAAAGAGACAAAAATAGTTGCTGGCAAAAACAGGTTAAACAATGACCAAAAAGGTCCATGAATTACCAAACCAATTAAAAATAGCTCCATCAGAAAACCCACTGTAGAAAATATAATAATATTGGGATTATCTTTTTTGGATAAACTATAAATTGTTATACAAATCGGTATCCATGCTATAATAAAGATAAGTAGATTAACAGTTGTGAGGGCCAAAATAGATAATGGGGAAATTGTAGATAAGTCTGATCCAAGTTTAAAATTCATGTTAGGATCAAAAATAAAGGGACCACTTTTCAATGGTTGAATAAAGGAAAATATAATATTACCGTTTATTGAGGAAAACGAAATTAAAATTAACAAAGAAATAACATTCCAATAAATTATGTTTTTTGAAAAATCAATAACACATTTTTTAGAAATCAAAAGTAGACCTTATTTCATGTTTTCATGATATTACTTCATCATATAATTTTGTCAATTGTCTGCCCATTTTATCCAACGAAAATAATTGGCGAACTCGTTCATTACCATTCTTGCCCATTCTAACTCTTAATGACTCTGATTTAATAAGTTCTACGATCTTTTCTTCAAGTTGTAACACATTTCTTGGTTCTACAAGAAAACCAGTCTTGCCATCCAATACCTCATACGCTGTTCCACCAACATTAGTAGCTATAACGGGTTTACTACAAGCCATTGCTTCCAAAATAGCTAAAGATAAACACTCAGCTAGCGATGGTTGAACATACAAGTCACATGAATAATACATTTCAACCAAATCTTGATGGGATGCAACATTTGTAATAAACAGAACATTTTTCTCAATACCGAATCTTCGGGCCATATTTTGATAATAATTTAAAAGTTGTAGATTCCAAGTTTTGATAACGAATTTAACATTCCGATACTTAGTAATTATCTTTCGCGCTACTTCTAATAAATAATCAACACCTTTGAATTTCTCAAGTTGTCCAACAAATAAAATAATTATTGAGCCATTAAGACCATATTTTTGTCTAAAAGTCGAATTCGAGGTTTTTTGATAGAGCTCTAGAGGAAGTCCGTTAGGAATCATTGCAATTCGATTATTGTCAACTCCAAATTGACTATGTATGATATGGCTCTCATTTGGAGAAAGTGCAATAATCTTTGAAGATTGTTTTAAGCATAATTTAACAATATTCCCGGGCAGGCCTTTCCTAAAGGGATATCCGCTTGCAATAAATGGATCGTGTAAAGTATAAACAAATGGTTTGGTTCTAAGTTTTCCTAACAAGATAGCGTAATAGCACAAAGAATTTTGCAGGTGATGACCATGAATTAAATCGTAATTCAAAGTCAGTAAATCCTTAAAAAAAAAGGGGCTTGGTAAGATCCTTCCGAGTGATGGAATTGTTGTTATGCCATATCGTCTTACATCAACACCATTAATAATTTCGCGCTTGGTATTCATGGGAAACTTCCCATGACATGAAAACGATCTAACAGCATATCCGTGCTCAACCATAAATTTTGCAATACTATATTCAGGAAAACTCTTGAAATAAGAAGTTACCCCGCCGCCTCCGATTAAGACTAATTCAAGAGATCGAAATTTAACAACCAACTACTCAATAATTAACCGTAAATATTCATGATTTGATTAGTATTTTTCTTTAAGTCAAAATACTTTTCAGAATATTTTCTTCCGTTTTTCCCCATTTCTTGCCTTAACTTGGAGTCTTGAATTAGCTGTAATAATTTCTTTGCAAAGATATGTATGTCAAATGCAGGAGTTTTAAATCCGTTAATTCCATCAGTGATAAGTTCGTGCATTGCAGTAGTATCAAAAGTAACAACTGGAATACCTGAAGACATAGCTTCAGCAATTGGCATTCCGAACCCTTCCCACATCGTCCCAGTGACAAAAATGTCAGCTTGAGCATAGGCATTGGGCATCAAGTTTGCTGGTAAAAACCCTTTGATTAAAACATTATTTGTTAAATGATATTTTCTAATTCTTTCTTGTAATTTCAAAATATAAGAGGAGTCTTCCACTCCTGTTCTGCCTATTAATAATAGACTCGCTCTTGGCTCCTCCTTGACGATTTCGTTCATTACATCAACTAGTAGATGCTGCCCTTTGCGTTCTGCTATTGCACCCGTTGAAATTAAGGTTAGGTCGTTCACCCCAGAAGTGGTTGATAGGGCTGAGCGTTTGTTTGGCGAGTAGAGATTCAGATCAATTCCAGGATAAACAACATTGATTTGGTTTGGGTTAACTCCATATTTGTTAACAATTTCCATTTTGATAAATTGACTGACCGCAATTAGCTTTGCAGAAAGTCTTACTCCAAGTGATTCTGTGACCCCACAACGAAGGCAATCCAAATTGACCTTGCTACCCCATCGATATTTTTTATCTAAAATTCCGTGCAGATGCATTATATGTTTGATTTTTGATGACAATAATGCACCACATAAGTCCATAGGATAATAGTGTGAATGAAAAACATCTGGCTTGAGTGCAATTATTTTTTCGAGCGCCTTTGTAACATAAGCATGCTTTAGCGTTTCATTATAACCACACTCGATTACAGGAAATTCGCTCTTAAAGTTACTTTTTCCTGTTAATACAAAAACCTCGTTTCCCTTATCCTGAAGCTCTTTAGCAATGGTATGAACAACATAGGGAATTCCGTACCCATGAGAATAATTTCCAATTCCTAGAATTATTCGCAAAAAGTCACGACAAAAATTCTTAATTATTTATTTTGCGCGTTATGTAAAGAGGCTCTATGTTGGAGCTTAAAGGCATAATTCTATCAATTTTGTTCAAGAGCAACCCGAAAACTCTTGGTAAGGCAATGTAATTAGTAAAATCAAATTGATGTTCTTTAACTATTTTGATTACAAAAAGATTTGAATTATTTAATAGTTTTGTTGTCTCAGAAAGGTCTAGAGGTTTTTCAATTGGTTGTTTAAAACTGCCTGATAGGAATCTAAATAGACCAGTCCATCGTCGCCTATTAGTTACACTAACTAAGTACCGTCCATTTTTGCGTAAAGTTCGTCTTGCTTCGATCAAAGCAAGGAAAGGATCAAGATAATGTTCTAAACTACCTAAACAAGAAATAGTATCGAAAATCTCCGATTTGAAAGGAAGATACTGTGCATCGCATATTACGAAAAGGCTTTTGTTACCCATCCGTCTAGCCAAGGAAATAGATTTTCTTGAAAAATCACAACCAACTCCCTCTCGAAATTTTAAGGTCAAAGCAAGTCCACATGAAATATCCAAGTATAAACCAGTAGATTGGTCTGCTATAGACTTGTAAAAATTCGGTTTGACCTGTAGCAAGTATTTACTATGAGCCTTGTTGTACCATTCTATCACTATATCGGGCATCATCGTCATTTCTAAATTATCGTCTCCTTAAGAGATAGTGAAAAAACACGTTAAAAACAGAAGTTACAAAAACGGTCTCCAGAATGAGGCGAAGTCAATAATATTTTGTATATTAGATGTAATTTTGCAATGCCATATAGACTAATGAATTGTGGAATGGATGCCTCAACTTGTCTGATAGACAAATTATGAATTGAATTGATTTAAAGCAACAACAATTTGAGGTTAAAAATTCGAAATCTGCTGATGGATGCAAGTATGAACGTTACGCGACTCGCAATTGTTGGCACTACCACCAAGGAGAAAGGACTAACAAAACAAAAAATTACAGAGAAAGGGTCATAATAACCCATTCGGGTAAGACCTAAAGCCTTTGTCCTAGTGGCATTTAATCTTGTTTTCTTCCACCCATTTCCTCTCATCACTGAATTATTTGTTTGCCGTAATAATACTAGGGGCTCAGGAAGATTACTGAATCCATAACCTAAAGAAATAATCCTCAGCCATAAATCATAATCTTCGGATCCAAACAAAGCTTTATTGTAAAAACCCGAATTCCCCAATACTGATCTCTTGAAGAACATCGTACTATGAATAAATGGATTGTAAAGCATAATTGTTCTTCTTATTCTGCGTGAGTCGACTGGTGGTGTTCTTTTTCCGATGGTTGACCCTGCTTCATTAATAATATAAGCCCATCCACCCACTAAGTCGAGATGGAGCTCTTCAACTGCTTTTACTTGTTTTTCGAGTCTGTTGGGAAGACTGATATCATCTGCATCCATTCGAGCAATGTATTTGCCTCGTGATGAAAGAATCCCAAAGTTCAATGCCTCAACAAATCCTTCTCCTTTTTGATGCATTATCCTTAATCGTTTGTCATTTTCGAATTCTCGAAGAACATCCATTGCATTGAGGTCAACTGGTTGACCGCCATTTTCCAAAACAACAATCAACTCCAAATCGGCTAGACTTTGGTTTAATATGCTCTCCACGCTTTTTCTCAAAAATAAAGGATTACACGCTTTAACTGGCATTACTACAGAAACTAAAGGTGACTCGGTCAACATGTCAGATATAATCCAATTTTCCGCCGGTTGAAAAACATTTTGAAAATCCAGTTTCAATCAATATAACCAAAAAATTAACCCCAAAAAATCAAGTTGAAATCAAAGTTTAGAAGAGTTGAACGCTAAATATTTAGCAAAAGCACGATCTTCAGCCCAATTGGAAGCTGAACCATTACCCCAACTAACAGCTATGTCACTGATTTTTCTGGCTAAAGCTAAACCAATAGTCCTCATCAATCGATCTGCCACGCTCTCTATTGCAAAATGCAGCTTTTCTATTATGGCCGTCACTACGTTGGCCAGTTTTGTGCTCTTTATGCTATCAACGTACCGAACTGTGAGGTCTATTATTCCGCGTTCAACCCGACTTAGGGATCTAAACCAAACGCCTCGTCTTAAAGCGGTCTTCTTGGCATCAACCAGTCTTCCAACAGAAATGGAAACACCTAATTGTAGATTTACTGATGGGTGCCTATATCTCATGAGAAGAAACTTAACATCACTTGTCGCTTAAAAAACTTGTGAACTTACATCTTCAACATTTGAAAAAGACATTAATTCAAAATGCCAGTCATATATGAATTAATTGAAGCACAACAAAAATGATAAAACGCTAAAAAATTAATGAGAAATAAAAAGCGAAGAAGGATTTTTTATGTTGGACGTTTCTTAAAGTGCCAAACGACAACAAAGACCAACAAAATGACGATTACTACAGACGATGCAAGTGCAGCCAACGCAGCGGTCGAAAAACCGCTTGTTCCACCCGAAGCTGCTGTTCCGCCCATAGCAAAAAGGGAATCACCAATTCGGGAAACAGTAACAGTAAAGGTTTGTGAGTTAATGTCAGTCGTTGAAGGTAGTTCAACGTAGCTATTGGTGGCTAGATTATACTTGAAAATCGAATAGGGAGGTTCAACCCCTTGAACATCCCTGTCAGAAAAGGGTATTGTGATTTGCGCTAGGGTGAAAGAATGAACATCTATATTGAAAGTCATAACGACGAAATGAGTTAACGAAACTCCTGAAGGAATATCAGCAGTAGGTTGTGGGTTTGCAGTACGAAAGTCAGTTGTCACTGTTCCAGTTGCTCCGGGTTGGCCTTGAATAAAGTATGTCACCCCAAAATTATCTACTACAGTAGTAGTGCCATCAACGCCAATTGTAATGTTTGTAGTTATTGCACCGTCATATGGTGATTGTGCTACAACTGAGGAAATAGAGATGGATAGTAATAGTAATGAAAAAACTGCGAATAATTTTATCCTTAAGCTAATCATTTTTTCATCCCTAAATTACACGCACTATCACTCGATTTGCTTAAAAACTTTGCTAACTTAAAATCTACAAATAAAACCAAAAAATCAATCACCAAATGTTGATATTAAAAAGATACCTCAAACTTTCATTCAAAAAAACCAAAAAAACAAAACCCAATACTGCCCCAATTACCCACAGACGCCAACCCTTAAAACTCCCAAGCCTAGAATGAACAAACAAAACGACCCAAGACAGCCCCAAACCTGATAGAATTACCCAAGGCATCATAAACAGAGACCGAGTAAAAACAAAATCATCTGCCGCAAACAAAATAGACGCAGATAATACACTAATCCAAGCACCAAAGAAACCAGAAACCTCGGATTTCGCTCTTAACAAGACAAAAAACCCGCAAATAGACAGGAAAACTAAAAGCCCGCTGGCAAAAACCCCACCTAAAGTAATATTCACAATACGCTCCAACCCGCTCAAAAGATATGCGGGGTTAGGCAGACTCAAACTCGACAGCACCGTCGCAAAGACGGAGGCAGTAGATGATATAGGAGATATTATGTTACGCACGAAATCAATAAGAAGTCCAACACCTACGGTGGCAACGATAAGAATAGCCTGCGTCTTAAACCGATCCCACAACCTTCGATCACGAGAAGCATAACGCCACTGTATAAGCAAAAACAGGCAAAGACTCAACTCAAAAATAAACCAGGTCCAAGAATGCGAAAACAAAACAAGCACTGATACAGCTAACATTGCAAAGAAACCCAGACTGGACCAAGATGCAAGAACTCTAAAGAATAGCAGTATGTACACAAAAACCAGTATCAGAGTCAACATATTGCTAAAGTACCCTGAAAAGATTAGACCTAAACTTTGAAAAGAAAACGGCACAAGCAATACGCCTAAGATCCAAACTAACTTGTTTTTGCTAAACAGCCGTAGAATAAACAAAGAAACTATTCCTAATAGGACAATTAGAAATGCAGCTACAAATTGAATAACATTGATGGTTGGAGTAAAGCTTGAGACTGCATAGCATAAGATCAAGAACAAAGCTCTGTCGTTGCTGAAAGCAAACGATAAGGCAGAATTAATGTCAACAGAGTGCATGTAACTGATCCATTTGTAGTAAACCGGAGCATCGACGCTTACGAGCATGTTGGTGGGATTATTCCAAGGCAAAACAGTGAACAAAACAAACAAACACGAAACAACCGACGAAACCACAACAGCAAAAACAACCCAACGAACACGCAAAAACCCTAAATCAACTTCTGCAAACAAAAACATGCTTCTCAAACCAGAAACAATCCGCTTAACTTTAGCTCCAACAACCAAACGCTCCCATGCAGCGGGAAAAACACGAAAAACAAAAGCAACCACACCCAACAAAACAAAAAACAAATAAACATAAACCAAAAAAGAATCAAACAAATTAGAAAAAACCAACTCAACCCCACTCCAATGCAAACCCAAAGCACCCGCATGCAAACCCAAAGCAACAGGAACACTAAACAACACAAAACACACCAATTCAACAAAGAAAACAAGCAACAACCCACCAAACAACACCCTCAAAAACAAAACCGACCTATCAACACCAAAAAAATCAGTGGAAAACAAAAAACAAAAACCCAAAAGTAAGCCGCTAACCAAAACCAAAGACCACACACCAACCAAACCAAGAACAAACAAACAAACCCCAACCGATGAACCAGACAAAAGAACTATGAAAGCTATACCCAAAAATGAACGAGAATAAGATCTAATCTTGTTTAGCCCCAAATAATAACCAAGCCAAGCTAAGACAACGAAAACTGCAATTCCCCAAACGACAGCATCCAAAGGACCAGACAACACGCTACCGCTAGCTTTCTGCTCAACCATCGCCCTACTGGATAATACAAAATAATGAAGACCAAGACTTCCAGCTAAATAGAACAATGCGTAAATCAAACATATTGCAAGCGAGAATTCTGCTGCCCAAAGCAGCATTATCTTCTTTTCTAAACGTCTTATCAACGACATTAGATGCATGTAAATGGTAGTTTACCGCTTAAAGCTTACTAAGAAAGCTATTCGAATATAGTTTTGCTTAGTTTATGGAGTTGGATTGGACATAGACTTGCATTTTTGAAAATATCTCTTTTTTCATGAGTGACCTAAGTTTCTTTCTAGCCTTACGTTGGACCGCCGCACCACTAATCGGTGTTATAGAAGCTTCATCAACTAATCTGACACTTGAACAGATTCCCAAGTTCAGAGCTGCAACAATGTCGTTAGCCTCGGCGTTCAGTGGGACAGGTATAGCAGTTGGAATTGCCATTGCAGGGACAGCCCTCAATAGCTATATCAATCCAGTAGCAGGTTTCCAAGCGTTGGGCTTAACTGTTGGAGCCTTAGCATTTACAGGAGCCTTGATCAGCCTATTCTTCGCAAAAGACCCGGCAAAAACCAGCGCTTAAAATCAGAGATTAATCTTTAAATTAGAATTCAGTCTGAAGAATCAGAGATTAATCTTTAAATTAGAATTCAGTCTGTAGAGAAAGTCAAAGCCGGAAAAGGCAATAATGTTACGAACAGAGAAGGAAAAAAAGATTTTTAAAAAAATTATGTTCTGGAATTTTTAGATGGGGTAGTCATCTTCTTCTTGACCATTCTCTTCTTCATCGACAACCTCGATGGTTATGTAGCCTTTTTTTAAGGCTAAAGCAAACACGACAACCAATGCGGCTACGGCTGACGCCACTATCGCTGCTGTTTGTATTGGAAACTTGTTTGTCGTTGCTGGCATGGGGCTTGAGGATGGTGAATTTGACGCTTTGGGCGATGCGGAAGGCGTGGTAGATAATGTGGAAGGAGTGTTGAACGGTGTTGGACTCGGGCTGGGAGAGGGATATGGCGAGGGGCTTGGCGTCGGCGAAGTTGAGGCGATGGCTTCTGAGGTTACTGAGATAGTGTGATTGTCCGTTACATTGCTAAATGAGTAGTTGGAGATTTCACCTACTCGAGCAGCAAGATGAATGACTACATCTAAATTTTGTGTGGCTTTTTGGCAGTCATCCCATTTTCGTAAGTCAACTGTTTTGTTTCTGGGAATCGTTATTTGCCCTCTTTCGACCCCTCTTTTGGCTACCAAGTTATCGACTACGTGTGAGCCAAGAAAGCCTGCGCCGCCAGTTATGAGTATTCGCTTGTTCTGCCAGAATGCGCTCAATCTATTTTCCACCATCTATCAGGAAACTTTTGAGCCAAAATTTTGTCCCCCTCTCCAATCGGTGCTAATCCTGCTTTCCGCATATCTGCGTCGACCATGATCTTAATCAAGTCTTTGAATCGCACTTTTGGCTCCCAACCCATGGTTCTTTTTATTTTTGTTGTATCTGCGGCGAGGTCTTCTGTTTCAGTTGGCCGATAGTATTTTTGATCGATTCGAACGCAGTCATTATAGCTCAGACCTGCATACGCAAACGCTTCTTCAGTGAATTCTCGTACGGAGTGAGGTTCACCAGTTCCAACAACGTAATCATCCGCTTGATCTTGTTGGAGAATCCGCCACATTACCTCTACATATTCAGGGGCAAATCCCCAGTCTCTTTTCGGCTCAAGATTACCAAGATAGAGTAACTGCTGTTTCTTTGCAAGAATAGCTGCTATAGCCATTGTTATTTTTCTTGTAACAAAGATTTCTCCTCGGCGGGGAGATTCGTGGTTGAAGAGAATACCATTACATGCAAACATATTGTACCCTAAGCGATAATTTTTGGCTGTCCAATAAGCGTAGACTTTTGCTACAGCATAAGGGCTTGTAGGACTAAAAGGGCTCTCTTCATTCTGCGGTGAAGTTGTCCTTCCGAACATTTCGCTGCTTGAAGCCTGATAAAATTTAACGTGATTTCCACTTCGCCTTATTGATTCTAAAATTCTTACAGTTCCAAGGGCTGTAACATTTCCTGTATATTCAGGAATATTGAAACTTACTTTAACATGACTTTGAGCGCCCAAGTGATAGATTTCACTTGGCTTAATATTGTAAAGTATGTCAGAAATCTGCTCCGAATCAGAGAGATCGCCATAATGAAGGAAAAGCTTCGCGTTCGTTTCATGAGGGTCAACATAAATGTGGTCTAAACGACCTGTATTGAAGGTACTTGCTCTGCGAATTATGCCATGCACTTCATAACCTTTTGAAAGCAACAATTCAGCAAGATAAGAACCATCCTGACCCGTAATACCGGTAATTAAAGCTTTTTTCATACCGCCACACTCTCTCTCAAACTTCAACCTATTAGCTTATCACGTATAACTATTTGTTCTCAATTTAGAAACATTGAGTCGCTTCAACTAAGCCCCTCTTGAGCAATAACAATGAAAGCTTTTGAAAAACAAAATTTGCAACATCCTGAAGTTGAAGGTTATTGAAGTAGACGAATGTATTAATTGACGTTAGTTCGTTAATCATTTAAAGCCTAAATGAAAAATTGCTTCGTCTTCAAATACTAAGAGTCCATCATTTTCTCCATGGTGCGCCGAATGTCTTTAATATGCAAAGGAGAATCGCAACAGCAATAATCCTGTGGAAGTGTCAGAAATGCCTTTTGGTACTTTTCAGAAGGCAGAAACCCATGTACTCCAATTAAAGGAGATAAATCCGAATAATAGTTGGGGAAGAAAATGAATCCAGGTTTAGATTGGATGATTAAATCCCCATATGCACCATCTCTAAAAAGAACACCACTCTTCTCGAGTAATTTCTCATCTTTTTGTATTACAACAAGTTTTTCGGAGCCAATTTTTTCTAAAACTTTTCTAACTCGATCCTTTACATTATCATTATTAAACCATATAAGAGCTATTGTTGCATCTACGAATAAAATGATATCTTTAGGAATATTAATATCCACTTGTTTTAGACAAAAAAGTAAATTTATAGTCTCTTTTGCGTTACACATCTCATGATCCGAAAATATAGCAAGCTTGAATTCGATTTCTCGTGACTTAAAGAAATTGGACAATGATTGGAGATTGCGATCTGTCTGCCGAAGTGTCTCAATCCAAGGATTAGAGTCAATTCCAAAGTTATGTCCAATACCGTCCAACCCATCCAAATACAAGAATGAAAATGATTCTGATCCAGAGCTAACTTCTTTATTTCGTATACTGCTTATGAGACTTGTAATTGGGTTTTGATGCAAACTGGGGCCAAAATAGTGACACTGGAAGCCCTTTCGATTAAAGCTTTGCTTAAACTCGAAATACGCAGGTAATTCATGCATATAATAATAAGGTTGAATACAAAATTTATCGATAACACTGAAAGGAATCGAAGCAATTTTAGCTCCTTTATGTATGACAAAGTTACCAGTGAATGCTGCATGCAAACGTTTTAAAAAAAAAGGCAAGGTCCAACTGACATTACAACGATTGAAAGTTCTTGCAGTAGACGCTAGGGTTTTGGATGTCAGCCCACTGTTCGTTGAATACACATAAGGCATCCATTGTCCGGTTTCAGATGGCAATTTTCCAGAGAGAAGAGTTGATTGTATTCCAAAAGAATAACCCATAATATTCTCGAGAAAATGTGTTGTTCCCTTTAGCATTAAACTGTTTAAGAAGGGAGTGTTTTTGTTATCGATACGATCAAATGGAAGTGCGTCAATGTATGCAAATATTTTCATAAAATATCTTTTCCTTTAACTACATCATGAAAATGAGCCATAGTTTTTTTAAAGAAGCAATTTTATCTTCTTCTGAAAGAACCTGTGAATTTTCTTGGGTTGAATAAACAAATGTCATGCCTATGCAATATCTTACCCAATCATCTATTTTCATCTTTTCATGCAAACTTGAAAATAAGAGCAACCTTAATTGATCCATTCTCCTATTTTTCAAGCATCCGAGCGTATGAAAAAGAGTATTACAGAAAACATTTATGTGACTAATTTTCAAAGATTTTGCATATTCTTTATTCTGAAAGCAAAGATCGTGTTCTTGTTTTTGGTTATAGTAACTTAACTCAAACAATAATACCTTTGATGCTAGATTTCTGAAGAAACTCGCAAGATACATGAGAACGTCCATGGACGTTGGCAATGAAAGCCTTCTTTTGAGAACCTGCAAATCGCCAGAGAACCTGAAATTCGTTAATATTTGTAATATTTCGACCTCTTCAATGCTCAGTGTAGGCGCGAGCTTTTTAAATTCTTTTTCGCACAAAATTGCCCGGTCGCGATAGGATTTTGGACGGATATTGTTGAATAGCAATAATGAATATAGTACTGTAAGACATCTTTTGGAAATGCTGTAACATTTTTCATCGATATTGTTATTGTCAAGTTTAATAAAAAGAAAATCTGCGATGGAACTGTAAACTAGATTTATTATATCCTGACGTGAGGGTATACTATAAAAATCAGGATTATCTTTCCCCATAATTGATCTTAATTCATACAAAGAAACTGTGTTGGGGTTAGAGAAAGAAAAAATTTTGGGCATCGCTGAGCAAGTGATTTTTAAAGTAACGTGCGTCTCAAGACCTCTCGCCCTTAGGAAATCAGTTAGGCTGTTCGATAGATAGTCAAAACGTTTATTGAAGTAATATTTAATGTAGGCAGCAGGAGTTAAGTCGATAATTCCATCAAAATCGCTTAAGCAAATTTTGTCACTATTTTTAATAAATATACATGCTTCACCAGAGGCAAAACTACCTATAGCATAAGCGTCTACTATATCTTCATTTGAAAAATAGTGAGATAGGGACTTTATGACAAGATCTCTCATGAAGTAAATTGGATTTTCACTTAATTTTCTGTTAATCAAATATATTTTAATCTCCCACTTGAGACATATGCCAAAGCGCGGTACATCAAGGATCGTTATAAGATAATAACTGGTTCTAAAGTGCTAATGAAAGTGACATCGTGTCATGGTTTTATCATGTATTGTTCTTGTGAACCCCATGCAGTACTTATTGTCGACGGATCAACAGGCGTACGTATCATTGCATAGCCGGGATGTAATGTCAAATCCGCATAGTTATTTGCCAAGCTGGCAATTGTCTGTGGATCAAGTGCATAATTTATAATAAATAAATTTCCAATCGAACCAGCAAACCAATATTTTGAAGAATTATTTACAGCATTTGTTGACCCAATTGTCAAAGGTTGATTACTTGAAAAGTCACCGCCTGCCATGGTCTTTGCTGCACCATCAGGTTTACCATCAACATAAATTTGAGCGCTACCTGTTCTGTTACATACTATTCCAATCATATGCCAATTTCCATCACCTATATTCGCTTTACCCAATATCGTTTGGCTTCCATCTGAACTTGAAAATCTCAAACTATTAGCACCATTTAACCAGAACTCCCAATATCCAGGAGTACCATAATCCTTTGTCATAAAGTATTGCCAGGCTCCTGCATTACCTGTTGTTTTTAGCATTAAGAATATGCTGAAATCAGCTGCCACACCAAAATTAAGATGCTCGTTATTCTGAACAATAACTGAGTCACTCGCTCCATTAAATTGCATGACTTTTGCAGATCCAGATTGAACTATCGTGGCACCATTAACAGTATTGTTGTTGTGGTTGGCACTATAGTCGATAACTTTTTGATCAATAATATTATCCATTGGGAATGCTAAAGCTAAGTTGGGTATCACTTGAATAAAGGTGCTATTATCATTGCTCATGAGTGATGCCGAGGGATTATCATAGTAAACGTATACAGTACTATTTCCAACATTTAAATCATCGGAGTCCTTAAACCAAAAAGTAGCGTTTTCTCCCAAATTTAAATTCGAAATGGTGTAATTTAGTGGTGTGCGACCATCAGAGGCGGCAAAGCGAATATCCGCAAAGTCTGATCTTGACAAGTTATCAACATACATTGCAAAACCATTTGACTTTGCGGTACCATTAATTATCACAATACCGAATTGGTTGTCCTTGCCCAATCCATTGGTCTTATTAATTGTTAATTGCTGCCGATAACCCCATCCTTCGAACCAGTAGTAACCGTTCGCTACCTTGGTGGTGATATTTTGAATTCCAGTAGACCGCCAGTAACCATTTGTATCATTACACCAGAATTCGTATTGAACTAATGCAGCTTCTACGGTTGTTAAATTGATTGTCTCATCGCTCCGATTACCTTTGGGAAAACTTTGCCAGGTTTCATTTGTCCATGTTCCTGTATTGTTTGTCCCAAAAATGAACCCTGAAAGCGTTGAATCTGAACTCCACTCAGCACTGAACGTGCTTGGTTGTCCTGCCAATTCGCTAGTTACTGTTACGTTATGGAAAGACGGAGGTGGCGGAACGATTTGCACTTTATCCTGAAGAGAAAGCTTGAATGAGAGATAAAACAAATCCCAAAGTATATTCGATTGCTGCGCATTTGTTATATCCCAATTTACCAAAATGGCGTTTCCTTCACCTAGGCGTCTGAAAGTTAGTAAGGGCATACTCGCGTTTCCATCAACTATTGCCTCGCAATAAACTTTCCGAACATATTGGAAGTTCGGTTGCAAAGACATTTTTCTAGTTAATATGTCTGTACGCCAATTTCCATCGAGCTTAGGATAAAGACCTCTAACTTGAACAACAGAGGCTTCTACAAAAGTTTCATTAACGCTCTTAATTCCAAAATTCTGTAATATATAATCATGCCATGTTCCAATCCAAAGCTGTCCAACGCCGTAAACCCTTGTTGCCTCATTAATTAAGTCTATTTCATTGTTGCCTAAGTACCATTGGACGGCATCGCCTACGATTATCACTGTTGCGTATTTTGCTCTGTTTAAATCAACGTCTACAATTGTTGTTAAACTTATTCGTGTTGTAGTGACATTGATAATGTCATAGGGTTCATCTATCGACTGCAATAAGCTAATCGTTGTATTGATATACCTTGTATCATTTGTGCTTGATACTAGAAGAAGAGCCGATTCCTTATTTGAGGATGATGAGTTGGCTAACTGCGTTTTGGATAACGTAAAAATAATCGGAGAGGCAACCGCACAAAGCATTACAATAACAAAAATAACCTTGAGCAGTTTTAAGGTATTGTGATTGTTTACTCGCAGTTTCAATTTAGACCACTTGTTGAGTTACCGTTTTGAGCTCTGAAAATTAAGGCACCTTTATCGTAAACTAGTGCGTACCCATTGCTGACTAGCAAACTCCGCAAGTTATCAAGGTATGTCCAATTACTGAATGTTGCTGATAACAGCACTGAAACATTTGTGGCATTCGGTTGTTGCTCTTTTATTGCGTTTTGAACTCTCGGCCAATCACTTACATCGAGATAAGTAACGTTTGACTTTATAGTTAAGGCTCGCAAGACTATCTCTCTATACTCTGATTGCTGCATACCGAACGCCTGAACATAAGATCCAACTACAATTAAAACCGAATTATTAGAAAGCCCGTTGTTGTTTTTAAGCCACCAAAATGCGGTGAAATCCTCATTAGATAAACCGGTTGATGAAACATATGAAGATAAAGAATTTTGGATTAATGGAGTAACCATTAGAAAAAGAACAAATATTATTGTTAATATTCTAACTTTGTTTAGGTAAGTGTTCAAAACTTTTTGGTCTTTCAACGATTTTAATGATTGAATTTTCGATAGTGTAATAAGGATTGCTTCAAGTCCAATAGCTCCTTGGAATAAAGTAAGTAATTCGAAAAAGCTTTCTAGCCTCTTTAAAGCAAGCGGAAGTGTCGACAGCGAAAACCAATATATTGGGATGTAAAGCAATATAAAGAAAATTAACCAGCTTACAGTAAATGGTAAGAATTTTTTGTCCTTTCTTATTATCGTATATGCAACAGCAATAAGGCTAAGGCCGGTAAAAACAATACCAATCGAATCAAATATTGTCGTATGTACAGGCGCTTCAAGGCTGAATAAATTATTCGCAAAGATAGAGAGACTTTTTCAAACCCCCATTGTTGAGCATAACTATTGAGAATGTAACTGCTCGCTAGCAGCCCAAGCGTTAGTATTGAGAGTAGTCTGAGTTTCCAATGTTTTGACCGGGAAATTATTTCATAAATGGATAAAAAGATAAGAACGGGAATTGCAGGGAGGGGATCAAGAATGAGAATAAATATAAAAAGAATCCAAGACAGGTTAATATAGCGAGGCTTTCCAGTCTGCTGGTGAAACATTATGAATAAGAGGATAATGCTGAAGAGAAACAGGCCAGCACCCTCCGCCCTTGTAATATCAGATCGAAGAAAAAGCCAACTGAAAGGAAATACAGACGCAAACGCTATTACACCTAATAAGACTGCATATTTTTCAGTCAAAAGTTTCTTAAGAACCCAAAAAGAAGTAAATAAAAGTAAAATACCCAGAAATGGGCCGAGCCATTTTATTACAAGAATAGAGTTTGTTTGAAATGCAAACTGTGGAACAGCCAACAAGTATGAGAATATATTTGTGTAATAGCTAACTCCAATGATTTTGTGATAGGTTAAAATATCAGAAACTTGATTAAGCAAAAAATACGAGTCTGAATACGGTAAAGCAGAATTTATGAACAAAGGGTCGAATAACCGATTGATTATACCTAGCACTATGAAGAAAGAACAAGAAGTTAAATAAATCAGATATTTAAAAGAAAATAAAGCTCTTATATTCATTGACAATCAAGCATTAATCAATAGATCAGCGTACAATTTTTTGTACTTAGAGCACATATTTGAAATATTAAACTCCGACTCAACTTTTCGTTTCGCTCTGAGCCCCATCTTAAGAGCCTCAGACTGGTTTTCAAACAAGTACTTTATACGTTCAGCAAATGAGACATAATCACCTTGAGTAACTAAAAACCCAGTTTTCTCATTTTCAACAACTTCAGGTACCCCACCAACCGAATAAGCTACAACAGGTTTACCTAGTGCCATAGCTTCCAAAATCGATATTGGAAAAGGTTCATGCCAAATAGATGGGAACAGAAAGCACAGTGAATTGCTTAGATAATTAACAAACTTATCACGGCTAACAGTACCAAGTGGCAGAATATTTTTCGGAATCGCCTTATTAGAGAAACGGCTATTAGCAGTTATTCCCGTGACAGGTACACTACATTCGGGTACCGACTTTTGTAGCAATGGGCTTATTTTTAGAATTTCTCCAAAACCCTTTAAGTCGCTAAATCCACCTGCAAACATAGCCATCGTTTGTTGCTTTGCCTCTAGCCCACAATGAGGTAATTTTTGTAGATTGGTAAGTTCGGCTAGATTTACGCCATTACTTATTACAGAAATTTTAGATCCATTATAAAACCTAGCCACTTGCTTAGCAACATACTGGCTAACCGCAACAATCCATGTTTTGGAAGCAGAAAGTCTAACCATTCTACTCAATGCTCGATTTCTTGCTATCGGGGAATATAATCGGTTTAATGACTGTGACCGTGGTATGAGCTTTGATGATATGGCAAGCGGATTGTTCCTATCAGGAGACATAATCCAGTAGTCATGAAGGGTAATGATGGATGGAATCCCGAGCTTTTCGGCTCTAAAAAGTATCTTATGACCGAACTGAGAAATATTATGAAAATGAATAATATCCGGTCTAATTGATTTCACATAGTTGTCAAAAGAATTAAATGATGTTCTACCTCTAGTTTCCGCTAAAATTTCCTTAGTGGAAGTTAAAATGCTATCAAAGTTTTTTGTTGGCTTAGAGTTGTATTTTGCCAAAAGGTGAACCTCATGCCCCTCTTTAGCTAAAGATGAGAGCATGTTTTGAACAACGTACTCAGCGCCCCCATACACGTTATAGTCATTTACGAACAATATTTTCATTCTTTTTTCTTACAACCTAACATCGTAGCGCATCAATATACACTTGTTCCGTTAGCTTTGCAGTTCGTTCCCAACTGAAGGCTTTAGATCGCTGATAACTACACTGACCAAGCTCTTGGGCTTGCTTTTCATCAAACAACAATGCATCAATCGCTTCACTTAGTTGTAAATAGTTTCGGGGCTCAACAAGAATGCCGTTCTTTTTTTGTACGATCAGTTCAGGAATAGCTCCAGAATTGGTCGAGATAACAGGTTTCCGCGCACCCATAGCTTCTAGAATGCTTAGTGAAAACCCTTCATGTAATGAAGGGAGAACAAAGAGGTCACAGGCAGCAACAAGCTTACGTTTGACATTATCTGATGTGTAACCAACGAACTGAACCATCCCAACAGGCAAATTGTCTAAATAAGCACTTAATGATCGCAAATCACCTGAACCAGTAATCACACATTTGACGTTCTTATGACGTTTAAGAACCTTGGCGAGCGCAAGCATGAGATATTTGATTCCTTTACGCGGATCATCAATACGGCCTGCAGTTGAAACTATTAGCTTTTCACCATCCATTATACCGAAAGATTTCCTGATTTCTACAGTTTCAGCCTCGGAAAAGATGAAATTGTTCAAATCGAAGCCATTTGGGACAATTGCGATTTTTTCGCTATCGAGACCGTATTGGTTTATTACAGAAGTTTTAGTGTCTTTACTTACAGATATTATTTTGTTGGCTTTTTTTAACGTTTTTTTCTCCATATATGAATTAAGAGGGTTCAATTCTCCTGTAATGAAATCCTTCAGGCAACCATCGGCAAGACCTCTTGCTTTTAGCACTCGTGGCGAATGGTGGACTGTAACAACTATTGGTTGATGAGAATTGCCATTGATCATGTGACATCCGTCGTTTAAGTGAACGATGTCAAAATTGTCTCGTCGACAACCTAAAAATCGGCTTATTTCAAAAGAGAAGAATCTCAAAGATGGAAAGCTTACAATAGGCACTCGAATAACTTTCAGCTTTCCAATATTTTCTACTGCTGTTTTTTGCTTAAACTCAGGAGTAATTACTGTCACATCATGACCAAGTATAGAGAGAGCATTAGTAATCTTTTCAGCATATATGCCAGAACCACCAACCTGGAAAGGTGGAAATTCCAAGGAAACGAAACAGATCCGCAAAGTTTTACCTTTGAAAATGATTACAAGTGTTTTTCTAACATTAGACTTTCTGAATGCCTGACAAGAATTCCTAATTTTTTGAGTTGTTTAAGTTGCACAAGGAGTCAATGGCTATTTTCAATAACGTTGGAGTACACTTTCTCTAATTGCTTGATTGTAGAATTCCAACCCAAGTTTTTTTTAACGAAAGTAAGACCATTTTTTCCCATCTGAGCAAGCCTTACCTTTTCGGTTAGCATCGTTTGCATAATGTTTGCAAGCTCCCGAATATTTCCATATTGGACAGTATAACCAAAGTTTCCTTGTTTAACTAAGTCTTTAATTGCATTTCCGTCACTAACTATAACGGGGGTTGAACAAGCTGCGGCTTCTAGAGGCACTAAACCAAAAACGTTTGCCGGTTCAACGTTAACGACAATTGAGGCATCAACATATGCGCTGACTTTCTCGTTTGGTGATAATAATCCTGTGAAAAGCACTGAATTAGATATCCCCAATGAAGTTACCAAAGAAACTAATTGTCTTAAGTAGCCATCATCAGGTCCAGCTATCACTAACCTTAGCCTTCCGTCATAACCCTTTAAGAGAACAGAGAATGCCCGAATTAGAAAATCAATTCCCTTTTCTGGACTGATTCTACCCAAGTACAGAACAATTTGCTCTTTGTCGCATATGTGAAATCGTTTCTTAAAGGATCCTTTAATTGGAAGGCAATCATACTCTGATAGATCAATTCCATTTGGCACTAAATTTATCTTATCAGTAGGTACTCCAAATTGATGATATTGATTTGCCTCTTTTTGCGTGAGTGCGATCACCCCTGAAGCATCTTTAAGAATTCTATAACCAAAGAACTGATCAAAAATAAGCTTCACGTTCTGCCGAGTGTTTATTCGTAACAATCCACCATGGACTTGGAGGACATAGGGAACTTTATTTTTAAAAGCATAATGATGAGAGATGATATCTTGCCAAAATTGTCTCCAAGCATGAATATGTACGATATCAAAAGAGGATATTTCTTTTCTAATAGTAGAAATAATCCCAGGCGAAAAATAAAGACCTTGCGGGCGCCAGACATTTTTGAAATATTTCACTTTAAAGCCATCCATTGTTTGTTCCTGACTGGTAGTCATAAAGTTTTTTTTATTATCAAGTGCATTAGTTGTGTAAACCTCCACGTCATGACCTTTTCTTGCTAATTCCTTCGAAATGCAATATACAACATCAGCTGCTCCTCCGAAAACCTGAGCGGGATAAAAGACAGGAATGACTTGGAGAATTCTCATTTATTCCGCGCTCTTAACACAATGCATATGAAATGCCGACTTCGGATTTCTGCGAATTACTACTAATAGTATGATATTAACTATAAACAAGAAAGGTGTCAGAGATTCATTTTCTGAAATTTTGAACCATCCATAGCCTTTTGGTTCAAATCCCATTTTTTTCATCTCTTCAGGCAGCCAACCGCTTTTATGAGTTTGGTAGGAATTTTCCTGATCAATATTAGCTTTGATAAATGAAACAGGAGTAGTTACAACAACAGTGTCAGCGAGACTGGACATTTCTTGCAAAGCATCAGTGCCATCTTTTTTAGAAAGATGCTCTAGCATCTGGAAACAAGTTATTGAATCAAATACATTTTTTCTAAAAGGCAAATGATTGGCAACCGCATGTACACGATCTTCATATATTCTAAGTTCTTTTATTTTTTTCAGGTAGGGAACATATGCATCCACGGCTATTATTTTCGGGTTTAATCCAAGTCGTTTCAAAATCTTCCATGGCAATCCTCTTCCGCATCCAACATCCAGATTGAATTGAGACTTTAACAATTTCTTGAAAGTAATAGAGTGGTGACTAGCCAGCAAACAAAGGAAAAACAGTGCAAACCGGCTCTTAAATAGAAACCCGAAAGAAAGGTTCCATTGCATGAGGTTTTCCTGTAAATAAGAATAAGAGTTGTGTTCTTCCATTTAATTACTCTCGTGTGAATCATTCATATTGTTTTTGAGACCGTTCGAGAATAAACTTCTCTCGGAGAATGTTTTTTTCAAAATATGAACGAGTTTTTTCCCGATAATTTCATACGAAAAATTTTGAATCACATATGCTCTTCCTTTTTTTCCCATTTCTAATCTCTTTTGACTATCGAGATAAAGTATTTCTATTGATTTCGCTAGAGCGTCACAATCATCAGGTTCAACCACCAACCCGCATTTAGCAGTTTTTACTAAATCGGCTAGCTCGCCTTTTGTACAACAAATAACGGGCTTCTCACATGCTAGATATTCAAAGAGTTTGGAAGGATGCGCAGTTTCGGAAACCTTCACATTCTTCATTGGAATAACAAACAAGTCGGCTGAATTCAAATAATCAATTACTTTCTCAGTATTGGCAACAGTTCCCAAAACACGCACATTTGTAAGAGATAACTTTGATATTTTCGAGACTATTTGTTCCTTGCATTCACCATCGCCCCTAATAACAAATAAAATATCTGGTAAATGTTCTAACAGTTTAGCAGCTTTCAAAAGAATATCAAAATCATAAGTAGGACCAAAGATACCGGAGTACATCACCACGAACTTATCATTGAAAAGTCCTTCTTCAAGCGAAGTATCTTTTTTCTTTGATTTAAAACAATTCGTGTCTACACCAAGTTCAACAACAGAAACTTTTTCGCTGGAAATTCCGTTACTCAATAATCCGGTTCGAATTGAATTAGTGATCACAACAATAGTCTTAGATAAGTTAAACGAAATAAGAGTACTAAATTTTACTAACTCAATTATTAGCTTATTATTCAGAATGTCTAAATCAAATACATTATTTGGCCATAAATCTCCAAGTGTTAATACATAAGGTGCTCTCTTAAATTTATTAAGGAAGAAGCCTGGAATGATTAAGAATGGAGGCTCAGGACTCGTTCCTAAAATAACATCCGTCTTTCCTACGAAAGATGAGCCGATAGTTGAGGAGATCATAAAAGATGAATACAATATCATTCTTTTCATAAATCCAAAATGTCTAATCGGAGGTACCCAAACACGAACAAGCTCAACGCCGTTTAAAAATTCTTGTTTAAAAAACAAATGTCGATATTCTTTATATACCGTTCCATCTATGCTTTGAGGAAAAATTGTGACAACTTTGACCTTATGTCCTAATCTTGCAAGGCTTTCAGCGATAATTAGAGGATATCTCGTTCCATTGCCTGGATAGATAGGTGAGTAGAAATAACTTAGAATGCATACATTTAAGGGATTTTCTGGTTGCAATCTAATTGTCAGATCTTAATACTTCATGCGTTGATTTGACGGGTATACCAGTTGAATGTATAATATCCAAGATTTGGTTAAAATCGCTCTTGCGAGTGTCGAAAAATCCTGGTTTATCAGCTACCTTATGTGTAAACAAAATCAACCATTCAGGTCTTTTTTCCATTGAAAGTTCAGCCAAATATTGGCTAAGTTTCTTTGCAAAACTAGAAAATCTCAATCTGTATAAAGTTCGCTCGTATGTGCTTATCTCTGTGCGATTGAGCAACCTTTGTTGGAGAGGAATTTTTTCACCCATTATCCTTGTTGTGCCAGTAAAAGCGATAGGATAATAAGATAAAATTTTGTTTAACGATAAATCAGACACTCTGCTCTTTGGAAAAACGAAGTCTCTGAATTTATAATGAAATAAATCATAAACAACCTTTTGATTTGCCATAATTTCGTATTCGATTTTTTTTTCATCAGAACCCTTACAATTTATATGTGAATAGGTGTGATCTGAAAGCGCCCACCTTTTGTTTAGCAATTCTTTCAACTGCTTTTCGGTAAGAAAACCTGATTTACCAATAGTTGACCCATTGGTGGCAACGTTGGCTGGGTATCCATAGGAGTCTAATATTGGCAATGCTTCATTGTAGACACTGGAGAATCCATCATCGAACATTATTGTAATAACTGGAAATTTTAGACCCTGCTCTTGGATAATATTATCCAATTCTAGCGATCAACCAAGTTTTCATATACTTTAAACATTTTACTCATTCGTGTGTGCCAATTGTACTCATCTTTAATTAGTTTTCTAGCTTGTTTACCCCTATGTTCTAGTTCAGCTGGATCTTGCAAAGCCTGTTGTATCGTATTTCCTATACCTTCTGGAGAAGGAGGGGCTAAATAACCAATTCCACAACGCTTAACAAAATATTCACTCCACCACATACCCTCTAATGAAACTATTGGTAGACCTAATGATGCATAAACAAAAAGTTTTGAAGGCATAGCTCTAGTTTTGGTTGAAGCAATGATACCTATATCAGTATTTGAAGCTAGTTTGAGAGCCTCCGCATATGGATGCCAACCACAAAAAGATATTCTTGGATTATTCTTAGCCATTTTTCGAGCTTGTCCAATTAGAGGCCCTGCACCGATTATTGTGTAATCAACATTGTTAACATTGTTAGAAGCATATTGATAGCTTGAAATTAGCAGATTAGGATTTTCCCATGAAGCCAAAACACCTAAATAACCCACATTTCTGGGAGATTGACTGTAATTAAGCTTGAAAGGTACATCTATATCAGCTGACTCATACAATACTTTAGTCTTATTTGGATTAAGACCAAGTTCTTTCACTGCAATTTCTCGGTCAACGGGGCTAACGAAAAATGCAAAATCCAACTTGTCGAAAACTTCGCACAACATCTCTTTTGTTCTAACTATCAGTTCATCAGAAGATTTCAAATTAAAGCGTTCCATGAAATCAAGATGAATAAGATCAGCAAATTCCCCGACAACTATCGGCTCTTTCTCCATTTTATTTTTTGCTTTAAGAGAAATAATAGATCCAACAAAATCGTCTGAATGAAGCAAATTAATTTCTCGTTTCTCAGCGATTTGAGCCATCTTTGAGCCTAAACTCTTAGATAATTGGTTAAGTCTTCCTGGAGAAAATATTTTCCTAATAATACTTTCACAATTAGCTATCCTATCAAAACCTACAATGTTCGAAACTCTGCGCATCAATCCACTGATGCAAACAACTTCGCAATCGTTAACAAATCCTCTTTCTGAAGTGGAGAGAAAAGTCAAGGGAACACCGAATTTTTGGTAAGCTTTAATTTCCCTATTGAGCCTCACAGAAACGCCGTAACCCTGAAGTTTGTGTGGCGTAACCATTCCAATTCGAGCCCAATCACAGCATATAGAAGATTGTGCCTTTTCTATGCCAAAAAGAGGCAGCTCCGCAGTAAATTGTTTATTTGTGACTTGTTGCAATCAAATCATCGCATTGATTATATCTATTTAATCCAGTCAAAATTTGGTTTGAAAGGAAATTTTGTTCCAAGCTCTCCAACAGAGCTGCATACGCTTTTTCCAGAACATTCGCTTCAGCAAAAGATCGAATATTCTCGACGTAAAACTCATAATTAGTGACAAGTCTTTCAATGGATTCAATAGAATTGTTAGGCCCGCTAACCACACCAAGACAATTTTCTTCAACTTCTGAAGTCCATTCATTTCCTATAGCAATTATTGGCTGCAACATTGAGGCATGAAAATAAAGACGAGTGGGATTATGTGCATTGAACCGGATTACTATACCAATTGAGCATTTTTCCAGATTATGAATTGCTTCGTTAACAGTTGGATAATCATACCACTCTATTGCAGGAAACTTTAATCTAAGGTCCTTAACAAATTTACCACGCCCAAAAGATTTAACCAAATATTTATTTGCCAGTTGCCCAAAAAATTGCTCAAAAGCCAATTTTGATTCTTTAAACTGAATCGTCCCTGAATTAAGTAAAACATGAGAATCTTTTTTACGATCTATAGCGTCTTGAAAACCAGCAAAAACTTTTTCTAATCCAGGTTTAACCACTTTTGCCTTAATCCCAATTTTTTGAAGTTTGCGCTGAAGATTGCTGGAAACTGCTATTACTTCATCAGAAAGATTCGAATAAGAAGACAAAATTTGGAAAAATGCTTCTTTGTTTGAAATTGCCAACCAATCAGTTGATAAATCCTCAATACTCAAAACAGTAAAAATACCTCTCTTCTTCAAAAACGGTATTGCTCCAGCTGTAACATCAGTAATCAAAATTGCAATATCAGGTTTCTGAGAAATTATTAAATCGGCTATTCGCTCACCCAATTTATCCCAAGTTATTCTGTGAGTCAGTAAAGATTTTCCTAATAACTTGTAAGCAAATCTTAAAACGTTTTCGCGATTATCCGAAAGCACTTGAACCTCAAACTTTGGTTCAAGAGCTTTTTTCATCATATTTACTCTATAAGCAATACCCTGAGAATTGGCATAGGTTGGAGTATAAATCACAATTTTCAATTAAATCTGAATCCTATAAACCAAAATGACCATTCATCTGACTTTAGAGAATACCGTAACTGCAACATAACACCCAATTTTGCCTTTTATTTTAATTTTTTTCTGAATTCTTGTTTTTCGGTATTCTTGTTATTGCGTAGAGCGTTATAGCTGTTGAAAGCATAAAGAATCCAATCAAAATGAACGCAATAGATGCCAAGGCAATGTTCGTTACAATATTATGCGTGGAAGCGTAAAGATCAATCATCCAAATTCCAAATACTGCACCTAAAGCCATAGACATTATGCCAGGTATTCCAAGAAATGATAGAGGTCTTTCTTCGATAATAAGTTTGACTAATGACATTAAAGAGACCTATGCCATGTGTAACGGCATTTTCAGTTGAGGTTTTTATGCCTATGCTGTTGCCGTATTTGCAGGAGATAGGTACTTCGCAGACTTTTAAGCTGGTTTTGTTGACTGCTCGGAGAAGTTCGATGCTGGCACTCATGCCCTTCTCAGATATGCTTCCTAGTTGACCTATGGCATATTTGCTGTAGGCTCTAAAACCGCTTTGAGAGTCGCTTACCTTGTTTTTGCCTGAGACAATTACTTAGTTTAGTGATAACCCTAACGCCCAATTGCCTGTACGTAGGCATATCAGCGGTGCCATTTTTATCCATGAACCTGCTGCCTAAAACAACCTCAGCAACACCATCTTCAATTGGCTTTACTAGCCGTGGAATCTCTGCTGGATCATGCTGCCCATCAGAATCCAAAGTAACCAACACATCAGCCTTCAACTCACGTGCCTTCCTAAACAAACTCTGCAACGCAGCGCCATAACCAGAATTCTGCTCGTGACGAACAACCACAGCACCAAGCCGCTCAGCAATTTTCCCAGTCAAATCAGATGAACCATCATCGCATACAATCACGATATGGGCATGTTTCTGCGCTTCCAAGACAACGTGAGCTATTGTTTTTTCTTCGTTGAAAGCTGGGATACCTGCAACAACCAAGATTTCATGTAAATCAGCAACTGTTGAATCGATCAAAGCCACAGGAGTTTCAGTAGTTAAAGTCAAGTCTTAATTCTCCAAAACATTTCTTCTATGTTTTTGTAAAATTGAAAACCAAGAACCTCGCAAATGCGCGATCCTCAGCCCACTTTATGGCTAAACGATTTCCCCAACTGACTGCTATGTCGCTGATTTTTCGAGCTAAAGGTAAACCAATAGTCCTCACTAACCTATCCACCGTGCTCTCCATTGCCTGCTGCAGTTTTCCGATTATGGCCGTCACTAATTTAGCCAGCTGTGTGCTTTTAATATTATCAACGCATCGGACAGTGAGGTCTATTATTCCCCGTTCAATCCTATTGAGAGATCTAAACCAAACGCCCCGCCTTAAAGCGGTCTTCTTGAATTCAGATAGCCTTCCAATAGATATGGAAGCGCTTGATTGCACATCTACCGATGAATCCCCTTCTCTCATGAAAAGACACTTGTGTCTGCATGTTGCTTAAAAGACTTGTGAATCCATACATCATTAAATTAATATCAATTTGCATAAAAAATGTGTCAATTTAAAATTATTGATAAAAAGAAATATCTTTTGAGAATTTGGGAAAGAAAGAAAAGGTCAGTTTAGACATATTTATGCTGATTTTTTCTTAAAGTACCAGACGCCGACAACAGCCAACAGCACAATAATGACCACGGAAGCACTAAGGGCAGCCCAAGCAACGAATACAAAGCCACCGTTATCAGGTGTAGGCGATGTAGGCGATGTAGGCGATGGTGTAACCGACACACCGCCAATTGCAAATAATGGATCGTCAATGCTTGTGACCGTGACAGTGAAAGTTTTGGCATTTGCGTCGGCGACTGCAGCGAGCTCAATGTAACTGTCGGTAGCTGGGTTATACTTGAAAATGGAATAGGGCTGTTGCAGTCCTTGAACTTCACTGTCGGTGTATGGTATGGTAATTTGTGCCTTGGTGAAATGAGCAGCATCCACATTGAAAGTAACATATAGGAAATGAGTTAATGAAATCCCTGCGGGAGTATTCGCAGTAGGTTGAGGATTGGCAGTACGGATGTCGGTAGTTACTGTTCCAGTAGCGCCAGGTGAACCTTCAATGTTGAATGTAATGCCTAAATCATCGTTAATGGTACAAGTACCTTCAGATGAAAGCGCGATGTTCAGTAGTTGCTGTGGCTATACTGAGATTGAGCAACTACAGAGGAGAAAGATGAAATTAGCAATAAGAATGAAAATATGACAAATAACTTTATTTTTAGAGTAGTCATTATTTTTTGCTCCAGAGCAGAAGCCAATATCATACGATTTGCTTAAAAGCTTTACGAATTAGAAACCAGTAATGAACAATCAAAAACAAGTCACCAAATATTGATATTAAAAAGATACCTTAAACTTCCATTCAAAAGCACCAAAAAAACAAAAAACACTATCGCCCCTAGCACCCACAAACGCCAGCCTTTAAAACCCCCAACCCTATAAGAAACAAACAAAACAACACCATACAACCCCAAACCAGAAAGAACTACCCAGGGCAGCATAAACAAAAACCGATTAAAAACAAAATCATCAGCAGCAAACAAAATAGAAACAAAAGCCACACAAATCCAAGCAATAAAGAAATTAGAAACACCAGACTTAAACTTCAACAATACCAAAAACCCAGCAATTGAAAGAGAGAGCAAAAGCCCACCTGAAAAAACCCCGCCTAAAGTAAAATTCACAGCATTTCCCAATCCGCTTAAAAGAAATATGGGGTTGGGCAAACCTAAACTCGACTGAGCCGTTGCGACAACAGAGGCGCTTGACGAAGAGGGAGATAACAGTTTACGCATAAAATCGCTGAGTAAACCCACACCGATTGTAGCCCCAACAAGAACGGCTTGAATTTTGAACTTACTGAATAGCATATTATCGTGAGCTGCAAAACGCCACTGCATAAACAGAAACAGGCAAAGACTCAATGCAAAAATAAACCACGTCCAAGAATGCGAAAACAAAACAAGCACCGACACACTTAGCAGAGCAAAGAAACCAAAATTAGACCAAGAAGCCAGAATCTTAAAGAACAATAGTACGTACACAAAAATTAGTATTAGAGCCAGCATGTTGCCAAAGTAACCTGAGTAAATTAAGCCTAAACTTTGAAAAGTAAATGGCACGAGCAACACGCCCAAGATCCAAACCAACCTGTCTTTGCAAAATAAGCGCAGCACCAACAAAGACACGACTCCAAAAAGAACAATTAGCAAGGCACCTACAAATTGAATAACATTAACAGTTGAAGTAAAGAAAGACAGGATATAACACAAAACTAACACCAATGCCCTGTCGTTGCTCAGAGCAAATGACAATGCGGAATTGACATCGACACCGCGCATATGACTTACCCAAGCATAATAAACAGGAGAGTCAACGCTGACCAACATCCCGGTTGGATTATTCCAGGGCAAAACAGTCAACAAAACAAACAAACATGAAATAATTGACGAAACTACAAGAGCCAAAACTACCCATCTACCACGGATAAACCCAAACCTACTATCACCATCCCCAACCAAACCGCTCAAACGAGCCACAACCCATCCAGCTCTAATCTTATTTACAATCCAGCACCACTTTCCAGGTAAAACCCGAAAAACAAAAGCTCCAACTCCAAACAAAACAAACAACAAATAGACATAGGGCAAAAATGGATTAGACAAACTTGAAAGGGATATCTCTACTCTACTCCAATGTAAACCTAAAGCCGAAGCATCCAAACCAAAGGCAGCCGGAACAGTAAACAAGACAAAACTCACCACCTCAACAAACAAAACAAGCAGCAACCCTCCAAAGAGCACCCGCAAAAACAAAGCCCACCGATTAATGCCGAACAAAACGGGAGCAAACACAAAACACAAACACAAAAGCAAGAGACTACTCAAAACCAAAGACCACATACCAACGAAACCAAGAAAAACCAAACATACCCAAACAACCAAACCACCCAAGAAAACAAATAGACCAAATCCTGAAAATAAATGATCTTTAACATCTTTTAACCTTAAATTAAAGCCTAACCAAGCCAGAACGACAAAGATAGCAATTCCCCAAACTGCAATATCCATTGGACCAGACAATATGCTGCCACTAAAGGTCTGCTCAACCATTGCTCTATTAGACAATACAAAATATTGAAGGCCAACGCCGCTGGCTAAGTAGAATAGCGCGTAGATTAGGCATATGGCGAGGGAGAGCTCTGCTGCCCAAAGCTGCAGTGTTTTTTTGTTCAAGCGTTTTATTGGCGACATAACTAACCTATTGGATAGGATACATGTAGTTGCAATTTACTGCTTAAAACTTTCTAGTTAAAAGATCCAAAGAACGCTTAGAATATTGACCAAATAAGAATTGGTCTAACCATATTTCATGCCTGCAAACTAAGAAGGGCTAAGAATACACAGCCAACATTTTTATTGACTAAGCTTCAGACTAATATTCGTGCTTTCACTTGCCAGTACCAAGACAGTATTCTAAGGCGCAAAAATCTTTCATAATTTTATTCATCTTTGTATGCATCTTACTGTTTTATGCAAACGGAGTAGCTTTCAACTTATTTTCTGCAACCACGTTCAATATTGACATCATTGCTTATTCGGCTTTGGCAGTGGCAGTTACTCTTACTGTAGTAATTATGGCGATTGTTTTCAGGGATATGCGCAATGGTGTTTTTCCAAAAACACAAGACTCCGACGTTGTTAGCGCAATCAAAGAATCAGAAAGAACAACCTGCACGGTACCCTTACCAGCCAACACCCAAGAAAACATAAATAAAACTAAACCCAAACCTGAAGACCTTCAAGCCTCCATAACCCAAAAAAGCCAACCATTCAAACAACTAACCACGCAACGCACCAAGGTGATTTGTCCAGCTTGCAGAAAAGAATTTAGCCTTCCATCTTATCAGAAAGAGTTCATAGTGGATTTTGGACCACCTGAGTCATCTAACTTGATCAAAACTTGTCCTTACTGCGAAGCATCTATACCTTTAAAACAAGAGAATGCTTAGGAAAAGGAACTCTCATTAGTTTTAAAGTGGAATGGGCGGAATTGAAAGACCATATCGGGGAGACGTCACTCGTGTTTCCCCCAGGTTAAGATACAAAAAAACACACCAACATTCACCCACACCCACACTCTCAAACACAGCATCAATGTTGACTGTGTAGACCAACCTCTCTTCCCACACTCAAACCGCAAGAGGAAAAAACAAACCAAAAAAGGAAACAATTCCAAAGCCTCAAGTGTAGTGTGGCATCTTCATCGCCCAACAACCACGCAAAGAGAACTATTAGTTGCCAAGATGTGAGTGCTGCTTTCTTTGAAGCCACATATATTAGAAAATAAAAAAAGTAAGACAATTAGTCTAGAGACTTAAACAAGAAAACCTGCCAACTCAACCAACAACCCAATTATCAACCCGAAAAAGAGCAGTCTCAAAGAAAAAATCGAACGTTTCTCACTGAAGAAATCGAATGAAAACACAACACACAAGCTCAAGAGTAAGATACTAATTAGAATTAAAGCCACTGTACCAACTAAGCCGACAATGGTTGCAACTACCCCAACTGCCATGATGCCCATGATAACCAACAAAGCAGTGGCTAGATTTGATCTGAAATATCCTTTGATTGTGTTGAATTCTAAATCGTAGCCTATTCGAGCCAGAACAACGAAGACTGCTATTCCCCAAACCGCCATATCCAAAGGAGTAGACAATATGACACTTTGTTCAGCTATACCTCTTTTTGAAAAGACGAGTAAAGATAAACCGAAATTTCTGGCTAAATAGAATAATGAGTAGACCAAGCATACGGCAAGCGGCGCCAAGGCTACCCAAATCAACATTTTCTTTTTGTTAAGTCGTTCTAACAGCACTTAATCAAACCTAGTTAGTCAACGATTAGTCACTGTAGACATAATACCGCTTAAAGCTTATTGATTACAAATACATAAAAACGATGACAAAACCGTTTTCTAATGAACTCTTTCTAAGCCCAAAAGGAACAGTGCTTTGAAGTTTACGAAACTCACAAAAAAACTTGAGAATACTGTAAGTTTTTTTGTAAACTATGTTTACAGAAAGACGTGCTAGAAACTTGTGTAGAGAGGGCCAAATCATTCATTTTCTATAATATTTCTAAATAGGAATATTTCAGTTTTGAAAACTTTACTTAAAAGCTTGAATCAATAAGCTTTGTATTGAAGGGATTGCGGTTAAAATGAATATTTTGACAAAAAATGATTTTGGTTTCTACGTTTTAGCAGCTGACATCGGTGTGCTCTTACCCCTCAATTACATCAACATGTTAATATTAACTCAAGGAGGAGTAACCCTCTTTGAAAACAACCTGCTCATTATAACTGGTGAAGTGGCTGGCACCATTGCTTTGACCGCATTAAACGCAGCTTGGCTTCTAAAGAAATTTAAAACACTGTCAAGGAAAAAACGAGTTCGAATCTTTCTAAAAGATAGGAAGAGCATTTTATAATTTTGCAGGTACACTAACGAAACTCAAAAATCAAATCATCTTACGAGGATTTTAATAAAATACGTTCTGGAACCCCTTTGTTTTCTACAACAATGAAATCTAACCCTTCTGTATCCCCTAACAGATTAAGGGGCTTAAGCCCTTCGTGAGCTTTCTGCAAGAGCATTAAATATTCTTGTTGACTTCTAACCGCTTCTTCTATAGCCGCCAATTCCTGTTGTGCGTTTGCATCCAAAACAATCTTTACGCTGCCTATATTCATCTCGCCCAAACTGTCGTTATTTGCATTTTTCTTGTTTGCCAACTTCATTACAACTTCGCGGATTTTCTTTGATTTTTCAGCCAGTGTCCTTGTTTCATCTAACTTACGCAGGTAACTACATAAATTGCTCTTGGTATCGGCTATTTCCTTATCTAACGTATCCAAAATTTCTATAACTGAATGGTATGTTTTGATTTCTACTGACAGTCCTTACTCATTCAACTAATAATTTCAGATCATATTTAAAAAATCTGTTCTGAAAATATAGATTACCAATCAATAAATCACTCAAGCATGAATAAGACATTATTTGCAGAGTTACACAGGTATGGGAAATGACTGAGTCACTGTAGTACAAGAAAGTGCAACTTAGTGCTAGTTTAAGTTAGTGTTAAATTTGGCTTTTTAGGTGATATCCTTTCTACCTTTACAATTGCCCTGCTTACACCTGCAAGAGGAGGCAACAGATGAGACAGGGTTTGTTCAGCTGTGCATCGCCTAACTATTCCCTTGGAGCTGATTTCATACCAACCGTTTTTATCTCTTTGAAAAGACTGAATCACTCTTCCTTCTTTGTTGAGAAATTTTATTATGCATTCATCATTCCTCATGAACACACCTACTTATTTTTTGATGTTTCTCTGCTTAGTTCTTCAAGGATTTCTTTGGCTCGGTCAACGCGAACTTTGCGTTCCTTAACCATCCGCTCAGCAACCAAATCAACCATTTGATCTTTGGCGCCTGCGGTAACAGCGATGTTTCTGGCGTGCAACGACATGTGGCCACGTTGGATACCTTCATTTGACAGCGCTCGTAATGCTCCCAAGTTTTGGGCTAGACCAACAGCTGCTAAAACTTCGCCGAATTCGTTAGCTGATTTAACGTCCAGGATTTTCATAGCGATTCTGGCGATGGGGTGGGTTTTTACTGCGCCACCGATTAAGCCCACTGCCATCGGCAACTCGATTATGCCTTCTAAGTCTCCACTTTTGTTTTTGGTCCACTGTGAAATGCTAGTGTATTTCCCGTTCAATGCGGCATAAGCGTGTGCTCCAGCCTCGATAGCGCGGTGGTCATTGCCTGTGGCTAAAACCACAGCGATTATGCCGTTTAGCGCCCCTTTGTTATGTGTAGCTGCGCGGTAAGGGTCTGCAGCGGCAAAAGCCGACGCATAAACAATTCCTTCCACAACTTCTTCCCCGCCCAACGCTTCCTTGGGAACAGTACACCATGCTTTGACAAGGCGTTTTACAGCTAGGTTGGAGATTATTCTGAGGTAGACCTGTCCTCCTGTGAGTTGCTCAATATCCGGTGCGATTGCCTCTGCCATTGTGTTAACGGCGTTTGCGCCCATTGCGTCTCGGCAATCCACGTATAAGTGAACGATGAGCATTTGCCCCGTGGATGTATCGATAACTCGGGCGTCTAAGTCTTTGGCTCCGCCGCCGAACGAGTTGAGTATGGGGTCTTGGTCATTTGCTTTTTTCAGGAGAGCGACCTTGGCATCTAAAACCTGTTTTTTAGCCGCATTGGCGCCTTTTAGTTTGACAACTTGGATTTGCCCAATCATCACAGGCGCGGTGCTGCTGGTGTGAAATCCTCCGCCGTCGCGTACCATTTTGGCAGCGTAGCTTGATGCGGCAATTACACTTGGCTCCTCAGTTGCCATGGGGATAAGGTAGTCTTTGCCGTTGATTTGGAAATTAACGCCGACGCCTAATGGCTCTGGGAAAACGCCGATGACGTTTTCAACCATGTGGTCAGCCAGATCCATAGGCAAGGAACCAGTGTTCTCCAATAAGCGAACTTCGTCTTCTGTTAAACCTGCAAAATCTTTAATGATTGCTAACCGCTCTTTAGGCGAAAGCTTGTAGAAACCTGAGATTACAGATGACTTAACCATTCTCTACCACTGTGCAACTCAGTGTTTAGTTTTTAGCATTTAAACTTTAACCAGCCTTACCTCAAAAAGCCGTGTTTACAGGGTGGTTTGACCGTTAGTTCTGGGCATACCCACTGCGGAAACGCCCAGGCGCTTGTTGATTTCCCGTGCTAATGCGTCGCCATTGCTGCGGTAATTGTCTGTGATAACCTGCTTTGCCCCTGAGCGCTTAACATACTCGATTAACCCGTCAAAATCTGAGTGGTCGCTAAGCGCAACTAAGTGTTCGCGGTCGCCGATTTGTCGGCAAGGCGAATGAAACTCCCAGCCGCTAACACAAATCCGCGAGTTCTGCAAACCGACATGCCCCCGAGAATTCATATGGTAAAAAGCAACGCAGGGCAAGTTCCCGTCTAAAAGCTCATGCCCTTCACTATCCGTGGATAACGACAGACAACCCAATCGCATTCCATGTTTCTCACAGACTTTTGTAACCTCATAGACGCGCTCAGGCATAACAAACGGCACCTCAACATCTGCATCCCGCAAAATCTGCATAACCTCTTGAAGTTTCCCATGGTAACCAAACACGTAGACAGAGCCACCGCGGAGGCGTTTTTCAATCATGGAAACCAGAAGTTCAGGTACATCAACGTCAAAGTTGCGCCTGCACGACGGACTCCCATACGTTGCCTCAACCACCAAAACGTCGCAGTCAACCACAGGCGTTCCATCCAACCTGAAATCTCCCGTCCAAACGATGCGTATTCCGCCTGCATCCTCAACAAGGACCTGCGCGGCGCCCAAGATATGCTGAGCTTTGAGCAGAGTGATTTTTTCGCCTTTGTACTTGAGAACTTTACCGTATTCCAAGGTTTTTACTGCTGGACAATCCTTAAGTTTGAGCGATTCGTTGAGGGTTTCTGTTAGGTCTCGGGTGGCTTTAGTCATTAAAACTTTTTCGCAGCGTTTTAAGCTGCTTCGTAAACCATAGAGGTGGTCGGCGTGCGCGTGGGTTACAACCCTTAGGGGTCTTGAGGCTTCGTGGGCGTCGCAGGCGACACTGTCACCTAGCAAAACAGCGCCGCTCTTAGTTACCCCTGCTCTTTCAGCCAAGCCAACCATACTCTGTGTTAAGTTTTTTCTGCCAGCCACTCGATAAGTTGCTGTGGATTATCAGTTTCAATGTTAACTTTAATCGGTCCAAGCGGTGACTCCGCGGTCTCCTCAGAAAAAGAAACGTGCCCCGAAAAAGCCACTTGCTTATTTAAATAGAAAGAAATCATGTTTCCCATGGTTGATTTGAAGAGGAGTTTTCTTGAGGCGTCGCGGATTCTGTCGTTGCGAAGCATATTGCGCAGGTGAAAGAGTGATTCTTGCCCTTTAGCTACCGCAGTTAGGGTGCTACTTTTGGCGGAGGGCTTAATGGTTATGGTTGCGTTGCCCACGACATTGTTGACTGCTGTCTTAACGTTGTCTTCGCTTTCAGTTGGGTAAATTTCGGTTTCAACAAAAACTGTTACTTCAACCATTTCTCTTCAATCCTCATCAAAGACTCTTTCGCCTTAGCTTTAACCTGCTCCAAGCTGCCATCGTTTACAATCATCTGTTCAGCCATTGCTATAACATTTCCCAAGCCAACGCTGATCTCTCGCATGTCCCGCTCATGGAAAACTTTCCATTCTGCGGCGTCGTCGCTTCGGTGGCGGTTTGCGAGGCGGTTGAAACGTGTTTCTGGGGAAGCGTGGACTGCTACGAGGCTGAATTTGGCAAATGATTCTTTGAAAATGTCTGCTTCAAATAAGCTGCGTAAGCCGTCAACGAGGACTTTGCTGCTGGTTTGTTCCTCGATTTTTGGGATACATTTTCTGGCGATGACAAAGTTGCCGCCCTCTTCCCGAAGTTGCAGCATGACTTTTCCAACGTTCTGCGGCGTTAACTCTAAGCCATGTTTTATTGTTTCTTGCCTGACTACATCGCCCATAACTACAATGTCGTAGCCCAGTTCGCGTGCAGTATCCACGACCAAGGATTTCCCTGAACCAGGCATTCCTGCTAAACCAATAACTAGTTTGTCAGCGCTCACATAACTTACCCTGTTTTTGGTTGATATTAGCAAGCGTTTCCATTAAAAAGCGTTGTCTATTCATAACTGTTGAAGACACAGGCGCAAGAATACCTGATTATGTAGAAGAAAAACCATTGTTCACCCTTCCAACACCATAATATTTGGATCCTAGCAGTGGTTGTATGCAGAAACGATAGATGGACAGTGGAGGAGGAGGTTGCGTAAATCAACAGGTTTTCCAATCAACTGTTATTCAGCGGCTTTTTTAAAAGCCAAAATCAAAGGCACAGTTGCCACAGAAATCAAAGCCGAAACAACAAAAACCAGTCCAGCAAAACCAGCTGAAGCACCAAAAGAAAATGCAGCCGCTGCTAAAACTGGCGCAATTGTTTGTGCAAGCCCCGCTATTGCCCAAGCAACTCCCAACGCGCCGCCCTGTGCGTTCTCGGGACTATTTAGCGAAATCAATGTGTTGAATGTGACGTATTGGATTCCGAAACCGAACGAAAATATCGAAGCAACAACCAACAAGACAACAATGTTTGTAACGATGGATAAAACTACGAGTGCAACAACGAAAAAGGCGATGCCGAGCAAAGTCAGGTTTAATCGGCTAAACTTCTTACCGAGGACAGGCAACAGAGCAGCCTGTGTAAGCACGATGACTCCGCCGACTAAAAAGAAAACTAGACCCGTCTGAAAGGAGCCGAACCCGAAAACCTTCTGCAACCACGGTGAAAGACCAGCTTGCAGAAAAACAAACGAGATAAAAAATAAAAAGTAAATAGCCAAAAGCAAAGCGATTTTCCGTTCCCTTAGAACGTCAAGCAAGGCGCGGAAGGAAATCGCTGTTTTCTTTATGTTGAAACTTGATGGTTCAGGCAGCAGAAAATATGCTGAAACCAAGTTTGTAAATGCCAGTGTTGAAGCTAGATAAGATGGTACACCGTAGCCGAAGAGGCTGCTGAGGGTTCCGCCGATGGCTGGACCTAAAATGAAGGCGATGCCTGCTGCGGCGCCTAAAAGCCCCAAATAGCGCAATCGTTGGTTTGGTGTGGTGACGTCAGCGACGTAGGCTTGTGCAACAGGCACAGTGGCAGCTGTGGTTCCAGAAAGCATCCGACCCAAAAACAGCAGCCAAATAACCTGTGCTGACCCGAAAATGAAGTAGGCTAAACTGGAAATCGCCAATCCCAACAAAAGAATCTTTCTTCTTCCATAGCGGTCGCTGAACCTTGCCAGAAAAGGCGTGGAAACAAAAGACATCAACGCATAAGACGCCAAAAGCACGCCATACAGAAAGGGAGAACCGCCCAATCCAACAACGTAGAAGTACAGGTAGGGCACAACAATGGCGAAGCCTAAGTTGTCGAGGAAGACTACTGAGAACAAAACTGCTAAGGCTGGTTTGCCAACGGAAACTCCGCTGTTAGCTTGATTGTTGTTTGCCAAAAACTCCACTAACAAGTTTACTGAGGCATTACAAATAAGCATTTTGAGAAGGCCCAGTGTTTTCTTCACTCCAAAAGTTGATAACGGAAACAATAATACTCACGAATACCATCATTGTATGGCTATTCTTGTGAAGCAAATCTTTCACAGGAACTAAAAATAGTTGTTTGGATGTGTAAATTATGGGTGTTTTAATGCAAGCCTTCTATTGGGACTGCCCAAAGTTTGAGAATACAGAGTACAATTGGTGGGGTTATGTCAAAAATAAAATTCCCCTTTTGAAAAAAGCCGGATTCACCGCTTTGTGGCTGCCCCCGCCAAGCAAAGCATCCAGCAACCCCTCAATGGGATACGACGTCTACGACTACTTTGATTTAGGAGAGCTCGACCAGAAGGGTTCTGTGCGTACTTGGTTTGGCTCAAAAGATGAGCTAATCGACCTCATTAAAGTGTCCCACGACAACGGATTGCAAGTTTACGCCGATGTCATTCTCAACCACAACAGCGGCGGCGACGAAGAAGAAGTAAACCCCATAGATCACTCGAAACGATGGACCAAGTTCAATCCCCAAAGCGATATGTTCAAGCGAAACTGGAAATGTTTCCATCCCTCACCCTATGAAAGATGGGACAATCAAACATTCGGAGCCATGCCCGATTTATGCCATCGGAACCCCTACGTGCTCGGATACCTGCTCAAATACGTGAGGTGGCTTATTGAAGAAATTGGCTTTGATGGCTACCGTTACGATTTCGTTAAAGGCTACGGCAGCTGGATGGCAACTTCCATCCAAGACCTCCGTGTCAGAAAGAACGGCAAATTCATAGATCCATTTGGTGTAGGGGAATGCTGGGACGACTACTCTACAATAAAAGAATGGCTAACCGAAACCAACGAGTTATCAGATAATCCAGCAAGCGCCTTCGACTTTCCCCTCCACTACAGGCTCAAGGACTTATGCGACAACTATGGCTACAGCCTAAAAAACCTCACCCAGCCTGGAACACTACAAAACGATTACCCTCTAAACGCCGTCACCTTCGTCGACGACCACGACACAGCACACCAAGAACCCGTTGTCAACGACAAGATCTTAGCTTACGCCTTCATTCTAACACACGAAGGTTACCCCTGCATCCTGTGGCAAGACTACTTCAACTACCAATTGGCTAAAGAAGACACAAAAAACGGAATAGACGCACTGGTTAAGGTCCATGAAGAATACGCTGGTGGCACAACCTCAGTGCTCTATGTTGACGACGACCTCTATATTATGCAGAGAAACGGAGACGGAAACAAAGAGGGCTTAATCTTTGTGCTCAACAATCGTGGAGACACCTGGAACGGACGCTCGGTCCAAACAAAATGGAGAAATGTCAAATTCAACGCGGCAGCCTGGGGAACCAACACAAACAACATCCGTGCACCCGTGGAACAGTGGACGCAGGACAACGGTTGGGGAGAATTCTACGCTCCACCAAGAGGATACGCAGTCTATGTACCTCAACACACATAAAGAGAGAATTAGAGACATGAAATCAAAGTTCGGCTGGATAAAAGCAAACGGAGTCAAATACGAAAAAGACATTATCGTTCATGTTGACGGCTCAATCACAAAGAGGCAGAAGAAAAAATCCAAGGACTTAAAACCGATCTATGGCCATACTCCACTGTCAGAGCGTGAACTTGATTTTCTTTCGCAAGAAAACCCCCGAGTCGTCTACGTCGGAATTGGTCATCAATCAGCGCTGCCTATAACGCCTGAAGCCATGTCCATCCTTAAAAAATATGAAACTGTTATTCTGCCGACAAACGAGATTACTGAAAAAATTGACGGTGAAGTCAGAAAAATGGTCGCGTTGATTCACGTGACCTGTTGATTTCTAAATTTCTCTTTGAAAATTTCCGACTGGTATGTTTCATGAGTTTTGCAATGCTATGATTTAGGTAGAAATCCGCTTTGTTAAATTCTATGAATTTATGCAGAATATTCGCTATTAAGAGTAGCAATGTGACAAATCATATAATATTTGAGGACTTCAGATTTTTCCACCTTCAAGCAAGACGGCGGTTGATGGTTGGAAAAGCTTATATCTACTTTTTTCTTTAAGTAACAAAGGCAAAATTCGGTGATTTTGATGAATAAAACAAAGAACCTAAAAGTTATTGCTTTGATTCTTTTAACATCAGCAATTCTATTAGCAGCAATACCTCTCCCAAATGTTGCAGCAGCAACACAAGATTCAATGTATGTCTACAGTTCAATAGGCGGAACAGTATCAACAGGCGGAACAGATCTAACAGGAGGAGAAAGCTACAATTATGATGACGGCTCGACTGTTTCATTCACAGCAACCCCAGACTCAGGTTATCAATTCTTAGGCTGGGTAACTTTGACCGCAACAAGCCAAACCACATCAACAACTAACCCTCTTCCATTCACATTTACAGCATCATGCGCTTTACAAGCAATGTTCGTCCCAATCAGCAACGCCACCGCAGCCTCTCCTGCAACTGGAACATCCACGGTCGTCATTTTGGCTTCGGCAGGCGGAACAACAGAACCGCTTGCAGGAACCTATACTGATTACACCGTTGGCACCGTTAGCAGCTTTACCGCGGTTCCTGGCAACGGCTTTAAATTCCTCTATTGGATGATTGCGCCTTCGACATCTAACACTTTCGATACTAGCCAAGTTTCATGGAATGTTACTGCAGATGTCTGCGCTCTACAAGCATACTTCGTACCAACAGACAGCACCCTATCTCTTCCAACCCCAACACCCGCACCCACAATACCAGAATATTCAGGTGCAGCAACAGTCATCATAGCCATAGCATTAGTCGCAGTTGCATTCGGAACATACACATGCCGCAGAAAAACTAAAAACTAAATACTCAGTTTGGATTTCAAGAAGTGCTTGTCCCATAGTGATTTCAGAGAGCTGTTGCGCAACTAACCCTGTAGTCCTTGAGCCTATGGTAATGAGCATTCTGGTAGGGCAACAAAAGAAGATACGGCAACTCGAAAATAGACTCCAAAATCAGCCTGGGCAAGAAATCGGATAGAGCCCATTGTTAAGATCCTAACAAGAATAGTCACAAAAAGTACAGAGACAGAGTCTACATCACAGGCGATAGCGGAAGCGGCAAAAGCGTCTTGCTCCGTGCGATCAGGGCTGACCTTGGTGAAGAAGCCATCGCAAAACGGAGAGCGTCTTTTGGAGAGGTAAAATGGCAACTCTTGACGCAGCACTTGGCTTGCCAAACAGTCAATTAAATAGGCACAACTGGCATTACGAAAGAAGCCTGAAGAGAACTTTCACAGTTTTCTGAAGAAAATGACGACCAAACAGACGAAAGAGAAAATGATTAAAACACGTTTTAGCTATTGTAGTTAGGTCTTACAGATGAATAGATTCAGAGAACTGTCATAAAGATGAAGAAACCCAAAACGAAAATTGGCCTTTCTTTCATTTTAGCACTAATTATAGTATTTTCCATTGTTTTACCAATTAATGCAGCTTCGCAAGCACCTTCCATTGCTTGGCAAAAAACCTATAGAGCTTCTTCAGCTGATTCGATGGTTCAAACTTCAGGCGGAGGTTACGCGATTGCGGCAACAATCATCGGAGGCGCCAACGGTGGACACAACGAAATCATAAAAACAGACAAAGATGGCAATGTGATTTGGAATACAACAATTACTGACTCACCGATTTCTGAAATGTGGATTGTTGCCTCCTTAGATGGTGGATTTGCAGTTGCTCTAAGATCAGATAATTCTTCTCTTGTTGGATCAATAATTAAAGTTGATTCAGAAGGAAAAGTACAGTGGAACCAAACTTATCTTCAAATGGGAAATAGCACTTTCATTGATTATGCCATTCACACAAAAGACGACGGATTTGCCCTAATTGGACAAATGCAACAAGGAACATGGGTAATCAAAACAGATTCTAATGGAAATGTGCAGTGGGAAAAAGCGTATGATACTTTTAATGGCACTCTAATCGCTCAGACCGCAAATGGAAACTTCATTTATGCAGGTGACAGCGGCGGAGACGACCCAACACAATTCCTATGCGACTTGGCCATAGCAGATCAATTGGGTAATATTCAAACCATAAAAATCTACGAAAAACAACATGGATTTAGACCGAGATGCCTAATCATAACCAGAGATGAAGGGTTCATGATTACTGGATCACGCTTCCCAAACAACACTACGGTGTCAGCTTTCACTTTGAAAACTGATTCCAACGGAAACTTGATATGGGATACCACTTACGGCGAGAACACCGGGTTCAGAGTTGTAGCTGAAAACAAGGAAGGCGGCTACATTTTCGCAGGAGGCATCTACACATCCGAACCCCAATATTCTGCTCGACTAATCAAAACCGACTCCTTAGGCGCCACAAAATGGGAAGCCATCTACAAAGGTCAAGGAAACGCTTACGTCTATTCAATCTATCAAACTGCAAATGACAGCTACGTTTTCGCAGGAGCCACGGGCAAAGTCAACTCAAGCACAACAGAAATGTGGCTAGTTAAGGTTGCGCAAACCCAAAACGAAACACTGAACTCAACCTTGATAATAATTGTGTCTGCCTTAGCGGCAATTGCAGTAGTTGCCCTAATAATAATAGTTTACAGGATGAGAAAATCAAATAGGCCAGCCTGATTTATCCGTTCATTTCAAAAGACCATAAACCGCTTTTAGAAAAGCTAAAAAGCATGACGAATCGTCTGTTTAGTCTTAGTTGTTCGGTGGGTTTGGTGGCTAAAACTGCGTATTTAGATGAAGACGATTGCAAGCTTCTTTTTGAAACCAGGTAAAAGCTAGACGAAGCTACGAAGCTGATGGGGGAACTTACGGAAACCATCGACGTCCTCACTGATCCAGAAATAATTAAAGCATCAGAGAGATTTCCTACTTATAAACGCTTGATAGACTTCCGAATTTGGAGTTCAAACAAAGTGCAGCAGCACTCTTTTTGATAGAAGATGCGTTCCAGCTTATTTTATTTATTTTGATCTTAGGCTGGGTCAAACGATTATGGCGTATTTGTCTAAACAGGATGACTTTGAAGCATCATCCAATTCCCGCATCTTTTCCTCGATGCTGGGCAGGGGTCTTTTGTTTTTCAAGTCAGCTTCAACTTCCTCGACTAAATCAATCTTAGTCACTGAAGCTGGATCAACGCTCAGTGGAATCGACGATTGGAACCAGAGAAGTTGCTGTTGCTGCTGCAACTGCATTCAGCAAACCAGTTGCAACAACTACCAGAGTTAATCCTAATCCTAAATTGTTAGTTTATTGATGAACATATCGATGTCTAGCGTGGGTTTACCGATATGTAAAAAGCATTTATGAGTGATCTGCGTTAAAATTAGTTGAAGGAACAATTAATGTCTGAGCAAATAAGAAGCTTCATCGCTTTCGACATGAAAAACGACAATGTCTTAAACAGGCTAGCCGCAGCGCAAAAAATGTTGATTCAAACAAACGCAGATCTAAAACTTGTTGAACCAAAAAACATTCATATTACAGTTCGTTTTCTCGGCGGAATCAGCCCGGAAATGGTAGAGAAAGTTTATGCAGCAATGAAAAACGTAAAGTTTAGTCCCTTTAACATTCAGCTTCAGGGACTCGGGGTTTTTCCAACACTTAACTATCCAAGGGTGGTTTGGGCAGGAATAACTGATGGAGCAGAACAACTCAAAAGCATCTTTGAACAACTTGAACCCCAAATCCACGAACTCGGCTTCGCACCAGATCCCAACGGGTTCAGCCCACATTTAACCATTGCACGTGTCCGGTCAGGCGCAAACAAGGAGCGGTTAGTAGACCTTGTAACTAAACAGGCTAACTACGACTTCGGCAACATAAGAGCCGACTGCTTAAGACTCAAGAAAAGCCAGCTTTCACCTAAAGGCCCAACTTATTCAACTCTCAAAGAATACTGCCCCTAAATGATAAACCATGGAAAACGAAATAAATGCGTTGACAAAGCGGATTTTAGAGAAAATTACGCCTAAAAAAAAGGATTATGAAAAAGTAGAAGCCCTAACCAAAGAATTAGAACAAAAAGTCAGCCTATCCTGCCAGCAAGAGGGCGTAAACGCGGTGGTGCGTGTTGAAGGCTCAGTCGCCAAAGACACATGGCTAAGAGAGAGCCTTGACATCGACATCTTCATGCGCCTGCCCACCTCAATCCCCCGTAAAAACCTCGGCGACATAGGCTTAAAAATAGCTAAACAAGCCGCAGGTGGCGCCAAACAGGTTGAGCGTTTCGCAGAACACCCATACCTTGAAATCTTCATAGACAATTACCGTATAGACATTGTCCCTTGCTACGATGTTAAGCCAGGGGAGTGGCAAAGCGCAACTGATCGAACGCCCTACCACACAGACTACATTAACGCCCATTTGGGCAAGGAAATGCGTGGTGAAGTTCGGCTTCTTAAAAAATTCATGCAGGGCATTGATGTTTACGGGGCAGAGCTGAAGGTTGGCGGTTTTAGCGGTTACCTCTGTGAACTGTTAGTAATGAAGTACGGTTCCTTCACTCAGACGATCGGTGCCTTTGCCCAGTACAATGGGCGGGTCGTAATTGATATCGAAGGCTTTTATGCGGATAGAGGAAGAGAGCTTTCACTTCTTTTTCCTGAGCCCTTGGTGATTATTGACCCAGTCGATAAAGGAAGAAATGTTGCTTCAGCTGTGCAACCGCAAAAACTCTACACCTTCATCGGCGCATCAAGAGCATTTCTAAAAAAACCAAATGAAACCTTCTTTTACCCGCCCAAACCAAAGGTTCTATCTCCAGAAGCATTAAAAAGTCAGTTAGGAAACCGCGGCTCATCCACCGTATTTCTTGTTATCGGCGAACTAAATGCTGTTCCAGACGTACTATGGGGACAACTGTACAGGTCTAAACGTGCGTTAAGAACAATGCTTGAACTAAACGATTACAGGGTTCTGAAAGATGAGGTTTGGAGCAACGAGAAAACTCTAAGTGTCTTCATATTTGAGCTTGAACAGCAGGTTCTGCCGAACATCAAGAAGCATCTGGGTCCACCGCTCGAACGAGAAGCCGAATCCGAAAAGTACCTATCAAAGTATGCGGGCGATGAACGGGTGATTTCGGGACCATACATTGAAGATGGACGCTGGATGGTGGAATTGACACGCAAAAACACCGATGCTTCAGCGCTATTGAATGAGAAGCTGGCGGATGGAGGAAAAAACGCTGGTGTCGCCGACTTAATTGCGAAGACGATACAGAAAAACTTCAAAGTTATTGTGGATGCTGAGGTTCTGCAGGTTTATGAGGGCAACATCGACTTTGCCGCGTTTTTAACTGATTTTCTCTTAGGCAAGCCGTTTTGGCTAAAAACCAATTAAAAACCTAATAACGATAGGTCGGTTAGGGTGATTTTTGCAGCCATTAGTGTGTTAAAAAAACAGTAAATTGGCCCGCAACCAAAAATGTGATGCGGACTAGTGTTTCTATTGTGTTACTGAGTGGTACCAGCTGATGATGTATTCTGGCAGGTTAAGTCCTCTTTCGCCAAGCCTCTCAGCAAGCTTAACTGGCAGTGGGCTTAGCACGTAGGCTGCTCTGGTGTAGAAGCGTCTTGGTGTGCTCGGTTTTACTTCTTCTGGCAAAACGATTTTTAAGTCGGCTTTTTTGGCAAGCGTCGAATCTCCATTGCCAGTTATAGCGAACACTGTTCCACCGAATTTCTTGAGCACATCTGCCCAAATGATAACTGGGCGGGTTTCGCCTGAGAACGAGAGCAGAATTTCTAGATCGCCAGCTCTTGGGTGCGGTGTGTTGACGCCTCTTGTTATGTACACGTTGTCGCCTAGGAAGCTTTTGATGTGGAATAGTCGGACACCTGTCATTTTGGCAATTTCGTTTCCTGTGCCTTTTCCGCCGAGAAACACATTTGTTCTTTTTTCCATGACATCGACGAGATGCGTGTAAGTTTCAGAGTCAACGTTGGCATCGATCATGTCGCCGATTTTCTGGAATTCCTCTTCACATAGCGTGAAAACATCGTCGACTTCAAGGTTGCGGAAGATAGCTTCAATCATGCTGTTGAGGAGTTCAAGGGTGCCAAGTTCAAAGATGTCACCCATCATGCCTGTTTCACTGTATTCAGTGGTGGGCTTTGATTTTCCTCGTCCTTTAAGCTGGACAACATGACCGTATTTGGTGGTGACATCTAGCAGGGGTGATTCCAAGGCTGATGTAAAGAGACCCATGGAGAAATGGTTGGATTTTTTTTCTTCAATGTACCTGGCTAAGTCTTGCGCCATGACAAGTGGATCATCGGAGTAGCCACTGCCAGAGTTCATGAGAAGCAAGGTTTTTTTGTAACGGCGTTCCAAGTCGGCTGCAGCGTCATACATGCTTTTGCCTGGAAAACCTGGGTCATCAGGAGTTAGAACGACTTTGTTTCGCCAGCCCGCTTGGCTAAGGGCAATTTGACTCATAGCCGCGTTTAAAGAATAGAGTGATCTGCCTGATCCTCCGCAGATAACGCAGTCTGCAGCTTTAAGTTCTTCATATAAGGGTGCGAGCTCTTTCTTTTTGATGTTCATAATGTTTTCTTGGATTTTATTAACGTAGCCTATGGTACTGATTTTGCTTTTGATACCAACCGCACCTTCAGTGCTCACATGATTTGGGGATTAGCTATATTATTCTTGCGCTTAGAGACTTAGGTTTTATCAACCCGTCCATCGATTGGTCGCTAGCGGAACTACTGGAAATGATATTTGAGGCTTTCTTAGATTCCTTCCATTATAGATTTGTTGGATTGGTAAAAGCTAAATAATTCAACTGCTGAATGTGGTTGCATGAAGATTCTGCTTGACGAAATGTACGCTGGTTTGAAAGAGTATTTTGAGACAATGGGTTATGAAGTGTTGACCGCTCAGGAGGCAGGTTTGAAGAGTGCTAAAGACCGCGACGTCGTGGAGTACGCACGCAAATTCAACCTGGTTTTGGTTACGCAGGATCAGAAACCCGCTGAGCTGGCAGAGTTGTTGGGTGTTAAATGCGTATTTATATCTAACTTGATGATTGCCCAGTTGGTTGACCAAAAAATCAAGGAATTATCTTAGGCGCTGATGTTCCGCAGGTACTTATTCCAAAGGTAAGCAGCAGCGTAACCAGCCACCGCGCCTGTAACTGGACCCATAAACACCACAAGCATATCAAGGATGGGACTTCGCTGAACAAGCAAACTAAAATAAAAAAATCCCGTTGTAAACGCCAAATAACTAGAAACGGCAATCAAAAGCGTGCTTGCAGCCATCGCTGCCATCAATCTATTTCGGCTTGCACCTTGACGGGAACCCCTGATTTTAAAGATGAACAGAAAAGCATCTACAAATACGCCGAAGAGGAAAGCAAAAAAGAAGGTAAACGGTCCCAAAGCGGCGCCGCTAATAAGCGCAGTTAAGAGTCCTCCGACTGCACCTGCCGACGTAGCACCAACTTTCGGTATGAATAATCCGCTTAAAGCAAGCAAAACCGCCTGAACCACTATTATAAGGTAGTTCAAAGGCGAGGGGAGGAACACATTTGTAACGAAAATGATTGAGCCGAAAAGCGCAATTATGAACAGTCGCTGAATCTTCTGTATCCATGTACCCCCTTTTGATATAGGAGTTACGCTTCCATTTAAAAAACCTTAATCATTTTCACTGTGCGGAAAGAAAATAAACTATCGCTATCGTAAAGGTTTATGAAGGCTACTTTATGAAATGTGAAGTTTGCGGATTACCTCTGCTGGAAGACCAAGTTAACAATTTTCAGGGCAAAGTCCTGTGTGAGGACTGCTGTTTTGACCTTATGAATCCGCCTGAAGTATGTGATCCTTTAGCTGTATCATCGACTTTATCAGTGCGCAAGCAGCTGGGGCAAACTGGAACTGATGGGCTGACTGATTTACAAAAACAAATCTACAGCATCGTGGTGGAGAGGGGAACAATCAGCCGGGAAGAATTAACAAGGCTGCTAAAAATGACTCCTCAAGAGATGGAACGCGAATTTGCTACTTTGGGGCACTGTGAATTGCTGCGGGCTTTCAAAGAAGGAAGCCAGTTTATCTGACAAAATATTAAACATTCAGAAAAAACCGTTCAACATTTTATTCCCCATAAAATTTTAATGGAAAGTTATAAATTGGCAAGATGCACTATTAGATGGCATACAATAATTAACTAATAGATGTTAAAATGAGGATATGGTAAAATGAGCACTCACGCAGAAGATTTGAAGCTCCGTTTAATGACAATCGAACTTCTACGAACCGCAAAGTACAAGCGAAATATAACTTACAGAGAATTAGCCTCAAAAACAGGCTTACCAGTCACAGTGCTAAGCCGCTACGCAAAAGGCCACGTATTGCCAAACACTGTAAGAGCCAAACAGCTCTGGCGCATACTAACCAAACTCGTCGGTTTAGAAGCCGAATTGCGCAGCAGAATAAAATTCGACGACATAGGCTACTTTGACAACACTGAAATCGTCGGCGACTACAACATCTTGCAGCAAGCAGCAAACCATGCCCTCGCAAACTTCGCGGGCAAACGAGTAACAAAAATCTTAACCGCCGCAGTCGACGGCATACCACTCGCCACCATGGTTGCAAACTCATTGGGCGTAAACCTCATCGTTGCAAAACGCAACAAAGAAGTAGGCGTCAAAGCCTTCCTTGAAGAAACCTACATTCTAGGAAGAGACAGCGGCGTCACAGTCACCCTCTACATTCCCAAAGAATCCATCAAGAAACGCGACAGCGTCCTAGTTGTGGATGATATGATTAAGAGCGGCGAAACCCAAGAAGCCCTTGTCAACTTGGTGAAGAAATCTAAGGCTGAAGTTTCAGGCATATTCTCACTAATCGCTGTTGGCGAAGAATGGAAGAAACGGCTAAAATCAGGCGAAGACTCCCCAGTCGAAGTCGTCACATCCCTGAAATCGCCGTTTGACACTTCGAATTAAAGGCAAAACTTAAGCCTCCCCTTTAATTTGTTAACTCTTTGCGAGTGAAAGCAATGAACAAAATAGGCCACATAACCCTGCTTGTAAAAGACCAAGATGAAGCCCTAAAATTCTACACGGAAAAACTTGGATTCCAAAAACGCCAAGACCTCCCATTGGGAAACATGCGGTGGGTAACTGTTTCGCCGAAAGATCAAACTGATATTGAGTTGACACTAGTGGTGACTGACACCGAAGAAAAACGCAAGGCACTAGGAAAGCAGGCGGGAAACCACGTTTTTCTTACTTTACAGACAGATGATTGCCGAAAAGAGTACAAGGTGTTGAAAGCGAAAGGCGTAAAGTTTTATGGAAAACCCGAGGTGCAGCAGTGGGGCGTCGATGTAGTTTTAGAAGACCTCTACGGCAACCTGATCGATTTGGTTCAACGCTTTACGCATTAACGATAGAAAATCTTTAACGCAACCGCAGTTAACTAAAGCGTACTTACAGTCACCTTTGAGGTACATGGACATGCGGATGATTAAGTGGCAAAACGGCACAGTTATAACACCTGACCAAACCAAACTTCCCCTCCAAGAAGTAACCTTAGAAATAAAAACGGTTGACCAGATGGCAGAAGCCATAAAAACTCTCCGAGTTCGAGGCGCCCCACTGTTAGGTGCAGCCGCAGGATTCGGAGTCGCATTGGCCGCTTACCATTCAAACGCAAAAACCAAAGAAAAATTGTTGGCGGAACTGGAGACCGCTGGCACAGTTATTAAACGTCAAAGACCGACCGCTGTGAACCTTTTTTGGGGAGTTGACAGGGTTCTTAACAAAGCGAAAAGTGCTTCTGGAAACGTTGAAGAACTCAAAGCTGTTGTGGTTGAGGAAGCGCAGAAAATCGCTGACGAAGATGCCGCGCAGAACCAAGCAATCGGCAAAAACGGCTCAGTCTTAATCAAAGATGGCGACACAATCTTAACCCATTGCAACGCAGGCGAATTGGCAACCGTCGAATACGGAACAGCCCTAGGCGTGGTTCGCGCTGCCTGGGAGCAGGGCAAAGAAATCAAAGTCATCGCCGACGAAACAAGACCGCTCCTGCAGGGCGCAAGGCTCACCACTTACGAGCTTAAACGTGACGGCATTCCTGTCACGTTGATTACGGATAACATGGCGGGTTACATTATGAGTAAAGGTCTTGTTAACTTGGTTATTGTTGGTGCAGATCGCATTGTGCAGGATGCTGTGTTCAACAAGATTGGCACTTACAGCGTTGCGGTGCTGGCGCATGAACACAGAATTCCCTTCTACGTTGCCGCGCCCAAATCAACCTTTGACTTAAGATGCAAAGCCGCCGACGTGGAAGTTGAAGAACGTAAACCGGAAGAAGTCACCCATATAATAGGAGTACAAATCGCTCCCAACGGTATAGCAGTAATGAATCCTTCCTTTGACCCGACACCCCTCAAATACGTAACAGCCATCATAACTGAAGACCGCGTTATCTATAGCAAAGATTTTGGGGAATTCAGAAAAGGAAAAGTGTAACGTTAGTAACATGGCTTTTATTCTGATTTGTTGAGTTTGTATCTTAAGAGAGCACCAAAGCCGCCCAAAGCGGTGAGCCTTGCTTTTTCCTCCGACTCCGAAGATATCACCTCAACCCTTGCGTTTGTCAGTGAAGCCTCATCTTCTAAGACATCTATTATGTCCTTCTCCTCCATCTCATATTCAACCGCGGTGCATTTCTCGCATGGCTTCAATGTCATTTCCCGTATATTTTGAAGTTTCATTTTGTTATCAACTATCTTCGTCTTTGGAAGGCCGCATTTTTTGCAAACAGCAACAAGTTCAATTATTTCTGTGGAATCAGTCGCTAATGCAACTTCCACCTCACCATTCTTAAGCGCATTCAACACTGCATCTAAGCCATAAATAGCCAAACCGTCTTCCTTGCCCATAGATGCCAGAAGCCGCTGAACAATCAACTTCTCCTCTGGCGCACACATATTCATCAGCAACTCACACGATTTATCAAGCACCTCTCGGACCCCATCCTTGCTGGCGGATTGGGTATCAACCCTGCTTAGTAACGCATCCTTTAGTTCGTAATGAAGGAACTCACCACTTAAGAAATCCTCTTTAGTTGTGCCTGGTCCTCCAACTATCAATACAGTGACTTTATATTTCTCAAGGAAATCCTTTGCAGCGTGCTCCCCAACCCTATGGAAAAACTGGGTGATTGCCATGTCACGTTCCCGCTCGTACCTACGTTGGCTCGACCCGCCTTTTCCAGATTTTCCATGAATTCCCGAGGTTATATTCTCGATGAATTCAAAGCGTTCACCGTTGAGAACCCCGAAGCTAGCCTCCTTTGAATCTATAGCTACCAGCCCCACGACTTTCTGGTTTCTAAGCATTTCCCTTAGCGGCTCTAAATGGAAATGGTCATCAACTTCGTAAACATAGATGGTAATCGGCTTTGGCGGACTGATTTCTTCAACGTTTAATTCTTCGCTCCCGAGATTGCTTGCGGCGAAAATTCCAGCGAAAATCGCTAGCCCATTCTCTGGAATTTCCCTCTGCAATTTTAGATAATGAATTAAATTCTTGAGGGCGTTTTGAAGGCGATGTTTACCGACGTCAGATTTCGCATCAGCAGAATCCGACTCCTGCTTGAGGAATGAGATGACCTCATCTATTGGTTTCTCTTGAGGTATGTAGAGAGAAATGAACTCCAAGCTTCTTCCCTCTTGTTCTGATAGGCACGCCAAGAGCTTCCTCAGTTTGTGCAGCTTCACGGAATTAGAGGTTGCCATTTGGCATCCGTGAAAATGAGTGTTTTTTTCAGAAACCAATTTGACACCTAAACATTTAGGTAGACAGATGCCAATTTATTAGTTTCTTAGAATTAGAACTTGAATGATGCTGGTGCAAAAATGCTGAAGCATAATGTTAAAGAGCTAACAAGCCCAAAATGCACTTATTACGGTTGATTTAACTGATGAGCGAACTCAAAAAAGCTCCAGTGGAATTCAGAACCAGCGGCATCCTATCAGAGAAAGGCGTCATCATCGCCGAGCAAAGCAATATTGACGCATTAACTTCACGAGGCTATGGCACATTGGAAAATAAGATGTTTACCCTCACATTTTACGAGTCGCTGTACCTTTTAGATAAAGGCATGCTTGAAATCAAAGACGAGAAAGGCAAAACAGTGGATTTTCAGAGTCTCCTGCACTGTTATGAAGACCAAAACGAGAACGCATGGGTCAATTATCTTGTTTACCGTGACCTACGTAGCCGCGGCTATGTTGTCCGCGAAGGGTTCGGGGGCGGAATCGACTTCCGCATTTACGAGCGAGGAACATACGGCAAAGACACCGCGCCTTACCTCATCATGATCATGCAAGAGGGCAAACCGCTCCCAGTGAACGACCTCGCAGATGCACTATCCAAATGCAAAAGCCAAAAGAAAGAACTAATCCTAGCGGTCACCAACCGACGCGGCGAAGTCGTCCACTATTCAGTTTCTCCGTTAAGCTTTAGCAAAATCGAGCAGGACCAAGATGAATAATACCAAGAGCTACGCCTGGGACGCTAAAGATTACGCAAAGAATTCTCAAAACCAACTCCAATGGGCAAAAGAGCTAATTCCTAAACTGAAACTGCAGGAAAACGAAGTACTGCTGGATCTTGGGTGCGGAGATGGAAAGATCTCAGCTGAACTTGCAAAGTGCCTGCCAAAAGGCAGAGCAGTCGGCATAGATTAATCCACTCAAATGATTAAGCTTGCCAAAAGCAACTTTCTCAAGAAAGATTTTCCTAACCTCGATTTCCAAGTGATGGATGCCCGAAAGCCCAGAGGAGTATAAGGCGATGTTACTTGAGATGGGTTTGAAACCGAACCGCATGGAGCTTCTATCAAGAGACATAAAGCATGCTGGGCCGGAAGGTTTAGCTGGATGGTTCAGGACGACATGGCTGCTATACACCGAATGGTTGCCCATGGAAATGAGGGACTTGTTTGTTAAAGAAATCATTAACCGCTACCTCAAAAACCACCCTGCAGACGCCGAGGGCGTGATTCATTTGGGTATGGTGCGGCTCGAAGTAGAAGCATACATACCATAAACACTCGATTTTAACATGTTAATGCTTTGAAAAACATCAATCCCTCTCCCCTCTCTATAGTTTCAACATAGGACCACTATTAGCCTCCAAATATGCTTGCCAGCGGTTAGCGAGAGTTTAATAGAATAATTGCACCAATTAGCTTGTTTAGGAGCCAAATAAATGCCAGCTTTCCAGCCTGTCCGCGGAATGAGAGACCTAATCGGCGAAGAAGCCCAAACCTTCACATACATCATAGCAAAAGCACGGGAAAACGCTTCGCTCTACGGATACAAAGAAGTCATAACTCCCCATGTTGAGCCGATCGAACTTTTGAGCGCAAAATCCGGTGAGGAAATTAGGCAACGCATGTTCATCTTTAAAGATCTAGGCGATCGCCAAGTGGCGTTGCGCCCAGAGTTCACTGCTTCAATTGCACGGTTAGCCACCACCGCATTGAAGAATGAGCCTAAACCACTGAGACTTTTTTCGGTAGGCACAGTTTACCGCTACGATGAGCCGCAACGTGGAAGATACAGGGAGTTTTGGCAATCTAACTTTGAATTAATGGGCTCAGCGAAACCTGAAGCCGACGCCGAAATAGTCCTACTTACAAATAATTTGGTGAAGTCGCTGGGTTTGCAGGGTTACGCCTTCAAAATCGGCCATATCGGCGTAATCCGGGGAATTCTCAGCCAAGATGGCGTTGATGAGAAAACCCAGAATGCCGTTTTGCAACGGATGGACAAAAAAGAGTATGATGCAGCACTCAAACTTGTGGAATCCGAGAAGTGCCGAGCTATGCTGGAGGGACTTCTGGAAATTAAAGGCAAAGACTGGCAGGACACGGTTGGACAAATCCAAAGTCATGTTGCCAGCTACGAGAAAGCCAAAGCAGCCGCAGAAAACCTTGCTGAAGTACTCAAACTCATAACTGAAAGCGAAAACATACCCATAACCGTTGAACCAGCATTCGCCAGAGGATTAGAATATTATACAGGTATGATTTTTGAAATCTATATTCCCGAGTTGGAGATTGCTTTAGGCGGCGGCGGACGATACGACAAATTAATCGAGGCATTCGGCGGCGAACCAACACCGGCAGTCGGGTGCGCCCACGGCATCGACCGCGTCGCCATTGCCCTACAAACACAGAAAACAGCCCCAACCGCCAAAACAGAGAAAAAAGCTGTAGTTTTACCAATTACTGATACGCTAAAATCTGAGGCGTTAAAGATTGCTCAGCAACTGCGCGCAGCTGGGGTGACGGTGGAGTTTGAGGTTATGGGAAGAAAAATGGCAAAAGCCCTCGAAGACGCAGACAAACGAAAAGCTGATTTTGCAGTTATCATTGGGGAACGCGAACTCAAAGACGGCGCCGTGGTACTCAAGGATTTGGTGAACCGTCAGCAAAGCACAGTTCCAATCGATAAACTGGCTGAAAAAATCAAAAATTAAAAAAGAAAAACTTGCTGCCTCAAAAGAGGCTGATCCAGTTTAGAGTCGTTTGATGTAGCGGTTGACTTCCCACTCGGTAACTTGTGTGCGGTAGAGGTCCCATTCGTTGCGTTTCTCTTTCAGGAAATTCTCAAACGCTGTTTGACCGAGGGTTTCACGCATTAAATCGCTTGATTCCAGTTCATCAAGTGCTTCTTTGAGGTTTTCTGGCAGTGATACTATTCCTCGTTCTTTGCGTTCGTCATAGCTCATGTGGTAAACATTTAGTTCCACTGGGTCGCCTGGGTCGATCTTGTTTTTGATTCCGTCTAAGCCTGTTGCTAAGAGAACTGCAAACTGTAGGTATGGGTTTCCTGCGCCGTCTGGGCAGCGGATTTCGCATCTAGCTGCACCTTTTCTTCCACCGAAGTTGGGTACACGGATGAGCGGTGAACGGTTTTTGTGTGCCCATGCAAGGTAAACTGGTGCTTCGTACCCTGGAACTAAGCGTTTGTAGCTGTTTGGCCATGAGTCAAGGACAGCAGCCATCTTTCGTCCATGGGCAAGTTGTCCGCCTATGTAGTTTCTGGCTAAGTCTGAGAGGTAACCGTTTTTGGCGTCATCGGAGTAGAACATGTTTTGAGTTATGTCTTTGTTCCATAGGCTTTGGTGAACGTGCATGCCGCTACCGTTGATGCCTTGGAAAGGTTTGGGCATGTAAGTGGTTACGTAGCCTGCGCGTGCAGCCACAACTTTGCCGCACATCTTCATAGTTATAGCGCGGTCAGCTGTGACTATGGCTTCACCGTATTTGAAGTCAATCTCGTTTTGTCCCAAAGCGACTTCGTGGTGGCTTAGTTCAATTTCTATGCCGAAGGCTTCAGCGGTATCTGCAATTTCACGTCGTAAATCATCTGTTAAATCGCTCGGATGAAAATCAAAGTATCCAGCTAAGTCAATTGGAGTTGGTAGTCCGCCTGTTTCGCTTTCTTTCACAATAAAGAATTCCAGTTCTGGTGCGCAGATGAAGGTGTATCCTGCTTTAGCAGCTTTCTCCACTGTGCGTTCAAGAACGTATCGTGGGTCTCCTTCGAAGCGTTTGTTCTGTGGAGTGTAGATGTCGCAGAGTAGTCTGCAGGAGGATTTCTCTTTTGGCCTCCAAGGTAAAACTGCGAAGGTGGTTGGGTCGGGGTAAAGGACCATATCGGATTCTTCGATTGGTCTGTAACCGGTAATTGATGATCCGTCGAAGGATTGGCCGTTTTCAAAGATGCTTTCCATGTTTTTTGAGCTTACGGCGATGTTCTTTAGCATGCCGTTTATGTCTGTGAATTGTAATCTAACGAATTTGATTTCTTGTTCTTGAATTTGTTGGATAACTTTGGTTACTTGTTCTTTCCATGCGGGATTTTTGAAGTTTTTCATTTTATTTACTCCTTGTTGGCTTGGCTTTAATCTCCATATGTTATGCATTTCAGATTAAACGTAAACATATATAAGTTTATCGTTACAACCTTATCGATAAATGTTCAATATAATCGAAAATATTTGAAATAATGTGCTGTAATTTACCTGTCATCAGCGCGAATAAAAAATCACAAAAAACACCTGATCACTAGTCAAATAACCAAAAAAATTCAAACTAACGTTCCCTACGCAAAAAATCACCTATATCTAACACGTTTCTAACTGCAATATCGTTACTCCCTATTGTACCGCGCAAATTTTCAACAATTCTGCCAAAACCTAAACATTCACCAAACTCGTTCATCACCAAAGTATTAGTATCCTTTCTACCTGGACCCGCAACACGCACAATACTCTTCCTCAAAACGTCCCTACCGCAGATAAAAAGCCAAGCTGCCTTCTTATCTAGAATAATTCGGTAAGCTTCTTTCTTCGCAAGCATCCCAAGCAAGTTAAAGCTTGGAAAGAACTTCCCCTCCTTTGCTTTACCCAAAAAAATACCGGCAGAAAAGAAATCTTGCCGAACCAAAGGTTTCAAAGCGGGATTTACGAGGTAGAAACGCCCATTTTTCTCAACCAGCAAATCCAAATTTAGCGCGATTTGCACTCCGAATTGAGCTGCAAAATTTATTATAGGCTTTGGGGTCATGTTTGTGGGCTCCGTTTTTTCAGTTTGCATACGAAGAATCCCTGGGTTTCACCTGGCCATAGCCGCCTACAATGTTTAATGGATGGGTCTAGTTGTTTGCCGTAGATGTTGGTCAATCCTTTTTCGCCATGGCAGAAGATTTCTTCCGTTTGCAAGTTGAGATTCTTTATTGCCCAATCAATGTTCAACTCGTCTTCTTCAGGTTCAAGCGAACATGTTGAGTAAACCAGTTCACCCTCATCGCTTAGGCAATTAACTGCTGCAGAGAGAATTTCCCTTTGTAAGCCCGCGTTGCGCTCCACGTCTTTTAGAGTTCGATTTGAGAACCAATTCTTATCTGTTGCGAAATTGCCTGAGCAGGGAGCATCGACTAATATCTTGTCGAAGGTTATGTCTAATGTCGTGGCTTGCCGTGCATCCAACATGTAAACCACCACGTTGATAACGCGGCAGCGTTCCACATTGTTAACTAAAGCATTTAGCCGCCACTTATCAATGTCCAAAGCCACAATTTCCCCCAAGTTCTCCATCAAATCCGCTAAATGCACGGTTTTGCCTCCTGGAGCTGCAGCGACATCGAGCACTTTTTTGCCTTTCTGATGTGTGAAGATGGAAACTGGAATTTGTGCGGCTGCTTCTTGGATTGAATATAGGCCCAGCAGGTATTCGGCCGTTGCGCCTGCGGAAACTTTTGAGTCAAGTACCCAATAGCCTGAGTCAAGAAAGGGGATTTTTTGTAAATGCACGCCTAAGTCGGAAAGCCTTGGGATGAGGTTTTTTCCTTTAGCATTCATTTTGTTGAGGCGGATGGCTTGCTTTAACGTGACCTCTTGGTATTTCCAGCCTAACCGTTCATAGCGATCTAAGAAAAATTCTTTGCCCGACATCAGCCTGTAGATGGCGAAATCACGGATAAAAACTTTTCAACCTGCGATGGAGTTTTTTTTTGGGTTCCATTGAGCTTACGGCACTTGCTTGAACGGATCCAGCTGATCGTATTTTTTGTATCGCCAATACCCAAAGGAAGCTAGCCACGACAGGATGAAAATTCCGATTATTCCAAAGCCAATCATCTCAAAGTTTATTGCGTTTAGCCAGCTCCAGAATAAGCCGTTGAGGTTAAGTTCGGTCGAGAGCACCTGCAGAAGTTCTATGGTGCCTATAGCCCATGCAACCATGACAGATATGACTGTAACGGTTAGGTTGTAGTAGATTTTTCTGATGGGATTTAGGAAAGCCCAGCCGTAAGCGAGCCGCATTGCAACGCCGTCAGCTGTGTCCACGGTTACCATGCCACAGGTGAACAGCAATGGAAGGATAAGGATATAGTATATTGGGATGCTTGTGGATACGCCGATACCTACGCTTATGGCTATTAGGGCAACTTCGCTCGCAGTATCGAATCCTAAACCAAAGAGTACTCCGACTGGGTAGATGTGCCAGGGTTTGCTTATGACCTTGAAGAGCGGTCGGAAGAAGCGGTTCATAAATCCTCGGTTTTCCAGCAGGTTGTCAAGTTCCTCTTGGTTGAGTTTGCCTTGCTTTAGGGTTTGGAAAATCTTGTAAATCCCGATGACGATGACCGCGTTAATGAAACCTATGATCCAGAGGAAGCTTCCGGAAACTAAGGTTCCGACGACAGCGCCCGTACTTTGAAGGGTAGGTATGTTGGTTGCAACGGCTCGGGTTGTAAGTATCAAGGCTACTATTAATGCAACAACTACTGTGGAGTGCCCAAGGGAGAACCACATTCCGACGGTGTATGGGCGTTTTCCTTCTTGCATAAGCTTTCTTGTGGTGTTGTCGATTGCGGCTATGTGATCAGCGTCAACGCCGTGGCGTAAGCCGAAGACGTATGCGACTATGCCTAAGCCGCCTAAAACGACGGCAATTTTTCCGATGACAAATGCTGCTGAGAAGCCGACAGCTGTTATGGTTGCTAGGACTGCGAAGATTGTGGCAATCTTTATTTTTTCGTTGCGTGTGAGAGATACTGCGGATGTCACTTTTCAGCCCTCAGTAACACTTTCTAAAAAAATCGTGTTACTAAGGATATAAAAGCTTTTAGGCACAACAAACAGATTCTAAATGGGATCACCAATGTCAAAGATAACAAGAATAGGCGTAACCATCCCCCCCGAACTCCTCAAAGACTTCGACGAAATCATTGACAAAATGGGCTACGAAAGCCGCAGCAAGGCCATTCAAGACGCGGTAAGGCTCTATGTTTCTGAGCGCAAATGGGTTAAAGAAGAAGATGCACAGCAAACAGGCGTTTTACTAATGGTTTACGATCATGGTACAAGGGGTTTAGAAAGCGACTTAACAGAAGAACAGCATCATCATGCCGAATTGGTTTCCTCAACGATGCACATCCACATAGGAGAACATGACTGCCTAGAAGTCATCGCTGTCAAAGGCAAAGGCTCAGAAATCAGGCACCTAAGTGATCATTTAGCCTCAAGAAGAGGAGTAAAGATCCTCAAGTCAATGATTGTTTCCCTTTAGCTCTTCACTTCAAACATCCGTTCCAGTGAAGCGCGCGCTTTATTGGCGACTGCTTCAGGAACCTTAACCACGTTCTTTTCCTCTTTTAGCGATGCGTAAAGCCGGTCAAGGGTTGTTAACTTCATGTTCGGGCAGACGGCTCCTTCGTAGGCGAGATAGAAGTTTTTCTTTGGGTTTTCTTTTCGTAGGCGATGCAGGATGCCTTCTTCGGTGCCGACTATGATTTCTTTAGCGTTGGATTCTTTGGCGTATCGGCACATTTTTGAGGTACTGCCGATGAAATCGGCTGCTTTGCGCATTTCTGAGCTGCATTCAGGATGAGTTATGGCTATTGCGTCTGGATGCTGCATCTTTAGGACTTTGACGTCTTCAGGCTGGAACAACAGATGTGTTGGGCAGAAGCCGTTTTCAGGAATCGGAATCAGCTTTTTGCCTGTTTTTTCACTGACATATTCAGCCAAGTTTTTATCTGGACCAAACAAGATCGTGTCTGCATCCAAGGATTTTATCACTTCTACTGCATTGGCGCTTGTACAGCAAACGTCGCATTCCGCCTTGCATGAAGCCAAAGTGTTAACATACAAAACTACTGGAGCTTTTGGGTACAGTTTTTTGGCGCGTTTTATCTCATCCACAGTTAACATCTGCGCCATTGGGCAACGCGCACCCAAACAGGGCAAAAGCACTTTTTTATGGGGATTAAGAATCGCTGCAGATTCAGCCATGAAATCAACCGCTGAAAACACAATCATCTCAGCATCTTTTTCTTCACTTGCTTTGCGGCTAAGCTCGATGCTATCGCCGACATAATCAGCGATGTCTTGGATTTCTGGCCGCTGATAATTATGAGCCAATATTACGGCTTTTTTTTCTTTTTTAAGTTTTAGGATTTTTTCCGTTAAATCCATATTTTCGCCTAGTTGAGAGTTTGAGAGTTAACGTGGAAAAATAAGAGGATAAGTTAACAGATATATGCTTTTACCCCAAAATTTGGGCTTTAAACCCTTAAAACGGGGAAAAATATAGTTGCCTAGTCTTTGCATGTAAACATAGCTTGAAAACTTGCCTTCAACGAAAACGTTGTTTCCACAGAATTGGTTGTAATATATGTAATTATAGACTACTGAGAAGAGTAGAATTAAGCAGAATCTGGCTGAGGTATAATTCCCATCACCTTATATTTGAACTGCCTCAATAAACTAACATAGGTTGATTGGCTTGACTGCTGATGTAAGTAGAACAAAAAAACCAAAGTTGCCCAAAAAGCGGATACTAAAGAAAATTAACCGAAGATAAACCCCGCTGAACTTTCATAACCGTTTTAGTGAAAAATGAGCGGTAAAGATGCTTCATAAACGGTTTTTGTGAGAAATAAGAAAATAAAGAAAGAAGTGATTTGAGGTTGATTATTGCATCTTTGTTGATGATGCTAAGTACTTGAGGTGGAATGGTTTAATCACTATTCCGCCCTTCAAGTCAGCATTGAAAGTTTGGCTTTCAACCACCAAATCCGTCATTTCTGAGTCAAGAGCTCTGATAAACTCGGCGAAGTTCTCAAAGTTTTCATGAAGCGAAATGCAAACAGTATCCCAACCCATTCCTCTGCCATCTAAAGCTAGAACTACGTTGGTTTGTTTCATGAACCATTCCTTCATTTTCTTTAAAGCGTGAGTTTTCTCTTCGCCAGCGGAGCATTTTAGTTTAGTCTTTAAGAATGTTATAGCTGCAATTTCAAACCCGACTTGGCCGAATTTGGGAATGACTGTGTATCCTTCGATAAAGTTTTCTTCCAACATGGCGCGTCTTCGGGTTACTGTTGGCTGGGAGACACCTAGGGCTTTTGCAAGCTGCCTGTCGCTTCTATGTGAGTCTTTCATGAGCTCAAACAGAATCTTATAATCTATTGGTTTCAACTCTTTCATTCTAATCAACTTAAATCGATTTTTGTTACTCTAATAGCATTTTTAGCCATCATATATAAACATCATGTTTGAAAAATCAAAAATCCTTGCCAGCACAACAAAGACACAACAGGAACTTTTAAGAGAAAAGCTCCCTCCTAAAAATGCAGGAATCGCAGAACATGCCAATACAAATGTTAAACGAGATTGAACAGGAGATTACACGTTTCCTTAGCGACTTAATACGGATAAACACAACCAACCCGCCTGGCAACGAGACGGGGGCCGCTCAATTCATCGCCAAGTACTTAGCAAAAGAAGGCTTTAAAACAGAAGTTATTGAGTCAGCACCAGGCAGAGGCAGCGCAATCACTCGGCTTGCGGGCTCAGGAGAAAAACCTAACCTTCTTTTGCTTTCACATCTTGACGTTGTAGCAGCTAACCCGGTTGAATGGAGCGTTAACCCATTTGATGGAACAGTAAAAGACGGCTACGTCTACGGCAGAGGCGCATATGACATGAAAGGCATGACCGCAATCGAAGTATTAACACTCAAACTACTCAAGAAAAACAATATCCCACTCAAAGGCGACGTGGTTTTAGCTGCCACCGCGGACGAAGAAAATGGCGGAGAGGAAGGAGCAGGCTACCTGCTAAGTCACCATAAAGAAAAAGTTTGGTGCCCATATGTCCTTAACGAAGGCGGAGGATTAGCCCTACCCCAAAAACAAGGCAATGTCTACCCTGTCCAAACCGCGGAGAAAGGCATTCTCTGGTTTAAAATAAAAGCTAAAGGAACCCCCGGGCATGGATCTACACCAAACATGGCAGACAACGCGATTGTACGCATGAACAAAGTCATAACTAAAATCGGAGAATACCAACCAGAGACAACGTACGTGCCTACGCTCAGGCAATATTTAGCGGAAATAGCAAAGATAAATCCAGACCTTGAACCGTATTTTTCAAGTTTACTTGCAAATCCAAAACGGAGCGAGCAAATCCTCGATGAATTAGCAAAAGTCGATAAAGCTTTAGCTGAAGAAATCAGACCAAGAACCAAAACCACCATCACCCCAACCGTAATTCATGGCGGAGTAAAAGAAAACATCATCCCGTCCGAATGCGAAACCGTATTCGACTGCAGAGTCCTACCCGGACAAAGCGTCGATAAAACACTTTCCACTATCAAAAGCTTGCTTATGGATGTGGGCATGGATAAGTTAAACTTTGAAATCATTCAGATGCATGACGGCAACGAATCAACAACCCAAACGCCACTTTACAGCGCCATCTCAAGTGTTTTGCGAGAGTTCGAACCCAACTGCGGCGTAACCCCCACCCTGACAACTGGCGGTACTGATTCACGCTTCTTCAGAGAAACAGGCAGCGTATGCTATGGTTTTCAACCTATGCGCCCCGATGAACCTAACGATCTGCTGGAGAAACGGATGCACGGCATTGACGAACGCATAACAGTAGAAAACCTTGTTTTTGGAACAAGCATCTTCTATGAAACTGTTAAAAGATTCATGACTTAAGGACAACCTATAATCTTCTTTTTCTTAAAGTTTAATATTTATTGACATACACTATAATCTACAGAAAGACTCACCTGCTTAAGAGGCACTCCCAAAAATGCTCGGTGGACAAGCGTTATTAAAAAAAGAACCCCCAATCTTAACGGTAACTAAGACTGTAGGGTTAATCTCCGACACGCACGTGCCCAAAAGAGCTATGTGTATTCCTAAAAGAGTTTTTGAAATCTTCGAAAACGTGGACTACATTATTCATGCTGGCGATTTAGTTGAGTTGGAGGTGGTGGATGAATTGGAGAAGATTGCTCCAGTTTTAGCAGTTCGGGGCAACATGGACGGCATAGACGTTGCCGCAGCTCTTCCAAGGCTAAACTCGCTAAAAGTTTTCGATTGGAAAATCGGCGTTACTCATGAACAAAACATCCTGTATGGATTTAATAAAATGAGTGAAACCGCCCAAGACAATGGATTTGACGTTTTCGTTTATGGGCACACACATGTTGCAAACATCAAGTGGGAAGACAAAATCCTCTACATTAACCCAGGCAGCCCAACTGACCCTCCGTCCCCCATGGTTAAACCTTCAGTTGGATTACTGAAGATAACCAAGGAAGCCATTACACCCGAAATAATCAACTTTTAACTCATCAATAAAGGTTCAATGAATAGTGCGTAAAGAGTTATTCCAAAGATTAAAGTGGCAATCCATACGGTCAAGGTTTTAAGCATATAGTTTTTCCTCTTGATGCATCCTTGGATATTTTTTTGAAATCGCCATGAACCAACTATCCAAACACCAAGAGTTATTGTTACGGTTCCGAGAATTCCGTGAATTATCGAAACTACGGATATTATCCCTAAAGGAGCAGGAATAATGTATTCTTGAATCACAGCAAGAACCAAAGAAGGAATCATAACGTAAAACACTACAGAAAGATGCAGAATTAAGGCTGTTGCCATGACGATTCCGTGCTGTCTAAACTTCAGTTTTCTTTTCAACATGTAACCGGTAATGAGCAAAGATAAAACTATAATTTGAATTATTAAACTGGCAGTTATAATGAGGGCTACAGGGTTGTTTAAGAGAGACATTGAAAGCACGGTTATGAAATAAAATTTAAAGTGTTTAAAGTTTACTTTCACCTACCCCTCCCCTGCCTCTAGCAGTCGCTTCTTGGAGGACTTTAAAAGCAAAAAACGCCAAACGGGGTACTTGAGGCAAAAAGAATGGAACATTGTAAAAACCCCTGGAAAGATACTTGCGCAAGCGAAAACATCAAACTCTACATCCAAGTAAAAGGCGAAAATCTACCTATTTGCCAACAATGCTGGAGCAAAATCGCCGACCGAGAAGAGGACTGGTAATGGAAAGCTTCAGTGCCAACAGCGCAAGATCATACGTTGGAAGAAACGTGAACCTGCACTTAAAAGATGGAGCAGTAATAATAAATGTCCAATTGACAAAAATCCACAAGTGTGAAGGAAAAAACAACAACCTTATAGAGTATTCTCTGCAGGGCAACCGGAAAGGAATCCGTGTGCCGCTTCGAAATATCGCCTGGGCAGAAATGCTTAACATGAACCTGATGAAAAATTCCGCCTGAAAAACCAAGGCCGACAGGATAAAAACACAAATACTTGCCGTACCACTCACATTTCATGCATTGCTCAAACTGCGGAGTATGCTGCACAGAAACTGAAATGCTGCTCTCCAAAAAAGACATCAAACGTTTAGAAAAAAAAGGCTTCAGCCAGAACCAATTTGTCAATATCGACAAGCAAGGCTACGCTCAACTAAAAAACCGCGAGGGCTACTGTGTCTTCTATGACTTTAAGAACCGTCAATGCAGCGTCTACGCAGACCGACCATCTGGTTGCAGGGTGTACCCAGTTATTCTTCATGAGGGAAGGGGCATAATTTTAGATAACATTTGCGAATCAAGAAAGTCAATTACACAGTCAGAGAAAGCTCTCAAGGGTAAACGAGTGATTAAACTTTTAGAAGTAATTGATTCTGAAGCAGCCGAACGCTGTACTTAGAAGAATCTATGATTTTTTGCTCGGGGACTTTGCTTGTTTACATTGCCAGCATGTTACAACCTTGTTATTTAGAGCTTCAAGGTCTTCTTTTGGAATCATGTTTGTTTTTACCAGTTTGCCACAGGAATCACAAACAAACTGCACTTCTGCAATGTGATCGTTATTTTGGAGAATTTTTAAAGGCAAAATCTACTTTCCTTTAGCGGATTTTTCATTCGCCATTAGGTATTCAATGTATTCTTTCATGTTACGGTCTGTTTCTTTAGCTTTTCTTCTGATTTCTTCATGGAGCTTTTCTGTGACTGTGATGCATTTGTATCCTTTTCGTGGCAAAATCCTATCTCCTTCCGTACTTTACAGTACACAGGCAATATATAACTAACGGTAAATTACCGCTAACATTGTCAAACCTTAAATAAATGTACGTTCGGTTACTATGTTAAGAGGGAACATAAAAACGCCGAAAAAAGGCTACAAAAGCATTACTGTAAAGGCGGAGGTATATGACTACTTTTTCAAAGAGTGGCTCAAGGTCAAAGACGAATACGCCATAAAAAAAGGCATACACAGCTTCTCAGCCTATGTAACCTACCGCTTAGCTCAACTGATAAACGAAGACAAAAAACACCCCAAAGAATAAATCCCCAAAAAACTACTAAGCAAAGGTGAAAAATTATGCCTTGCTCAGTAATTGTTGGCGCCTTCTGGGGAGATGAAGGCAAAGGAAAAATAATCTCGTATTTAGCCTTGAAAGATAACCTTGATTTCTGCGTTCGAACAGGCTCAGTAAATGCAGCCCATACAGTTTGGTTTGAAGGCAAAAAATTCGCTTTGCACATGGTTCCGGCTGCTTTCATAAACCCCAAAACACGGTTGCTCATAGCAGCGGGCGCAAACGTCGACGTAAAAACATTCTTTGACGAAATGACACTCACACAAGTTAACCCGAAAAGAATCGGCATAGACCAGAATGCCTCCATAATTGAACAGAAACATTGTGAACAGGACAAGGCGAGCGCAGTCAACAAGGGCATAGGAACTACAGGGCGCGGCGTTGGACCAGCTTTGGAAGAGCGAGTTAGACGCACAGCCAAACTTGCCAAGGACATTCCTGAACTAAAACCTTACTTGGCTGACGAAGTAGCGGAAGTTAACGATGGCTTAGATGCCGGCAAAAGCGTGCTTCTTGAAGGCACCCAGGGCTTTATGCTGTCGCTGTTCCTCGGCGGCGGCTACCCATACGTGACTGGAAGAGACACAGGTGCATCCGCCATTGCTTCAGAAGCAGGCGTAGGACCAACAAGAGTAGATGACGTTATCATAGTTTACAAATCTTTCATGACCCGTGTGGGCGCTGGACCTCTACCAGGTGAAATCACTAAAGAAGAAGCTCAGAAGCGGGGCTGGTTTGAAGTTGCTGCTGGAACAGGCCGCGACAGACGCAGTGCACCCTTCGACTTTGATCTAGCTAAAAAAACCGCCAAAATAAACGGCGCCACACAGGCTGCAATGACAAAACTCGACTGCATTTACCCATCTTGCAGAAGCGCCAGAAAATACAGCGACCTGCCAAAGGAAGCCAAGGAATTCATCAAAGAAGTTGAAACCAGAACAGGTGTGCCCATTGTCTTTATCGGAACTGGCCCAGACGCTCTTGACCTAATTGACCGCAGGCCATAGCAACTTTTATTTTCCTATTTGTTTATCCTCTTTCGAGGCAAAACACGATGTACCCACCACCACCTGATTACAACCATAGAAAGACATCCACAGGTATTCTCATCGCACTTTTTTTAGCAGGATTACTAGTCGGGGGATTACTGCTCTTTGTGGTATCAAGCTACCAAACCAGCGCACTCGACGCTAAAGTTTCAAACCTGCAAGACCATGTTTCAATCTTAGAAGGCTTACAAAACGCCACCTACCAAAACATCACCATATACCAAAACGGCACAGCCCTATCCGACATCTACAACAACGTTCACAACTCAGTCGTTTTGGTTCAGGGAACGGCTAGTGACGGCAGCGGAGTTCAAGGATCAGGTTTCGTCTACAACTTTGAAGGCAGAAACGTAATTTTAACCAACAATCATGTTGTTTCAGGTAACACCAAAATTAGCGTGACATTTAGCGACGGACATGGCTTCGGAGCAACTGTTCTAGGCGCGGATGTTTATTCTGACTTAGCAGTTGTCTCAGTTAACGGCGCTGACGCTTCAGAATTTCATCCAATAACAATTATCGGTTCATCCACAGTTGGTGTTGGAGAAGTAGTAATCGCCATAGGCAATCCCTATGGACTCGTGGGTTCATTAACCACGGGTGTTGTCAGCGCAACGGGACGCACGATACAGGAAGATACAAGCAACAAATATTCAATTGCAAACATCATCCAAATTAGCGCACCCATAAACCCTGGCAATTCTGGAGGTCCACTACTAAACGCGGCTGGAAACGTAGTGGGCATTACGACGGCGATTGTTTCTCAATCGCAAGGGTTAGGCTTCGCTATCCCGTCCAACACAATCCTAAGAGAAGTCTCAGGCCTCATTAACTATGGTTCCTTCAATGGACACTCCTATTTAGGCGTCGAAGGCCAAGACATGACATATGATTTAGCCCAGAAAAACGGTGACAGCGTCACATACGGTTGGAAAATCATGACAATAGTGGCTGGTGGACCGTCAGACGGCAAATTAAACGTCGGCGACATAATAATTGCCATGAACAACCAAACCATCAAAAGCAACGATGACCTAGCAAGCTATCTAGAACAAAATACCCTGCCTGGTGACAGCATCAACTTAACCGTAGTTAGAGGAAACTCTCAGATTGATGTTACAGTAGTTTTAGGAACGCGCCCATCACTGTCGACTTAGCCTCAATTTTTCTTAGGGTTATCATCTAAATTGGCAATCTATTTTCTCTTACCTAGTGGAAAGATACATAAAGCAATCAACCGCAAGGATACATCTAACACTGCTACGCTGGGAGGCTTAGCAACACGGGGATGGGGAAACAAGTGGTAAATGACCTAGAGGGAGTACTGAAAGGACAGAAAATAGCTTATTTCTCCATGGAAGTAGGCTTAACAAACGATATTCCCACTTATGCAGGCGGCTTAGGAACTTTAGCAGGAGACGCCATCCGATCAAGCGCAGACCTAAAACTCCCCCTCATCGCCGTCACCCTAATTAGCAAAAGAAACTACTTCAAGCAGAAACTCGACCAAAACGGAAGACAATCCGAGCAACCCAGAGAATGGAACCCTGAAATATTCATGACGCTTTTGCCCAACGAAGTCTACGTGCAGATTGAAGGACGCAGCGTAAAAGTCAAGGCGTGGCTCTACAAGTACCAAAGCATAGCAGGAGGCGTTGTCCCAGTGCTGTTTCTTGACACCGACTTCGAAACAAATGCTCCTCAAGATAGAGAACTGGCGTTTTATCTTTACGGCGGAGACGAGCGATACCGTCTTAAGCAGGAAGCAATTTTGGGGTTTGGAGGCGTACGCATTCTTGATTCTTTGGGTTTTAAAGTTAGGAAGTATCATATGAACGAAGGGCACTCCAGTCTTCTATCTGTGGAGCTTTTACACAATAATGGCATGGATGCCGAGAAGGTGCGTGAACTCTGTGTTTTCACCACGCACACACCTGTTGAAGCTGGACATGACAAGTTCAGCTACGATCTGGTGGGTTCAGTCCTTGGAACTGCTGATTTTGCTACATTGAATCATTATGGCGGCTCCGATAGATTAAACATGACTTTTTTAGCGTTGAACCTCAGCAACTACGTTAACGGTGTAGCTAAACGCCACCAAGAAATATCAAGCAAAATGTTTGCGGGCTACGAAATTCACGCTGTCACCAATGGAGTTCACTCGTTCACTTGGACAGGACAAAGTTACCGAAAAATCTTTGACCAGTACCTACCTGGTTGGGCAATTGAGCCGGAGTTATTGGCAAAAGTTGACGTAATTCCTGACTGCGAAATCTGGCAAGCCCATTTAGAACAAAAACAGATCTTAATAGACTACGCTAATCAAGCGACAAACGCTAATTTGAGCTCTGACGTTTTTACTTTGGGTTTCGCAAGAAGGGCAACAGAATATAAGAGGCCGACTTTGCTATTTTCAAACTTGGATAAGCTGCGTGCAATTAGTCGAAAAGGCAAATTCCAAGTTATATTCGCTGGCAAAGCACATCCAAAAGATGAAGGTGGAAAACAGCTCATAGAGCAAATCTACAGTTACTCGCGGCAACTTAAAGGCGACGTCGAAATAGTGTTCTTGGAAGATTACAACATGAACATCGCCGCCAAAATGGTCGGTGGAGTTGATGTTTGGTTAAACACTCCGCTGCGTCCAATGGAGGCTTCTGGAACCAGTGGAATGAAGGCGGCGCACAACGGAGTCATAAATTTCAGTGTTCTCGACGGCTGGTGGATTGAAGGTTGGATAGAAAACCTAACTGGTTGGGCAATTGGTCCGCATTCTACCCAGAGCGTGGATAACGAAGACTACTTCTTAAAAGAAAAAGAAGATCTCTACAACAAACTCGAGTACCTTATCATTCCAATGTTCTATGAAAAACATGATGAATGGATACGAGATGATGAAAAACTCCATTGGCAAAATTGCGTATTACTTTAACAGCCACCGAATGATGCGCCGCTACGTAACCGATGCATACCTTTGATTTAGCGGTTGCCAGGAAAGTTAATTACCCCAATAAACAATAGACTAAATTGCGGATTAGCCGCGTTTTTGTTTTGGGCGGTTTTTTTGGAGTACAAGTGGTTAGCGTTAACGGTTACAACAATCGGGGTTTTAATGGTGGGAATAGACGCCCGAATAGTCATAATCGGGTTGCCGCAGGTGTCCGAGCAACTGCACGCGGACATTGAACAAGCCATCTGGATTACCCAAGCCTACGTTTTAGCCAACACTCTGATGCTTTCATTGATTGGTCGGCTTGGCGACATTTTTGGACGAGTAAAAATCTACACTTACGGATTCGCTATCTTCACCGTCGGCTCCGCTTTAACTAGCATCGGACAAAACCCATCCGAAGTTATCATTTTCCGCGGAATCCAAGGTATCGGCGCAGCATTAGTCTTTACCAACAGCATCGCAATCCTAACCGATTCCGCGCCAAGACATGAATTAGGGTTATTTTTAGGCATAAACCAAATTGCGTTTCGCGCTGGAGCATTGCTGGGCTTAACGCTTAGCGGACTCATCTTGTCGTTTCTAGATTGGCGAGCACTTTTTTACATCAACATTCCCATTGGCATCTTTGGCACGCTGTGGGCAAGGCGGCAACTCAAAGAAACTGCAGTGTTAGATAAGAACCGGCGAATTGACTGGATAGGCTTCGCTTTGTTCACGGCATTTCTGTTTTGCCTTATGGTTGGGTTAACTTTTGGGGCTTACGGCACAAGCGGATTAACTTACTCTTACTCGCTTTTGGCTTTTGCAGTGGTGCTCATAATTATCTTTGTAGCTTATGAACGAAAAGCGCATTATCCTCTGATTTACCTGCGGGTTTTCAGGATTAGACAAGTTTCAGGTGGTCTATTTGCGCTTTTATTCAATATCATAACGTGGACAGCGGTTCTGCTTCTGCTTAGTTTGCAGTTTCAACTTGTCGATAACCTTAGTCCATTGCAGGCGGGGTTGCGGATTTTGCCTTTTGAAATCGCCTTTTTAGCTGTGGGACCAATCAGCGGCAAATTAGCTGACAAATATGGACAAAGCCAATTCACAATTTCAGGCTTGATTCTAAGCACCATTGCGCTTTTTCTTTTCTCTACTACAGGCGCCTCAACACCTTACGTAGACCTCAGCGTCTTCATGGTTCTTCTTGGCTTCGGCACAGGGCTGTTTGTGGCGCCTAACCTCCGGGCAGTCATGAGTTCTGTTCCAATGGAACGCCGCGGAGTCGGCTCCGCCCTCTTCACACTCTTCCTAAATATCGGCTTAACAGTAAGTCTAAACCTAACCGTTCTAATCATGTCACTCACCGCACCCTACGACCTAATAACACGAATAATCAGCGCCGCAAACCCGGCATCCATACCAGCCACAGGTATAACCCTCTTTACAGAAAGCCTAAAAAACACCTACTTTGCCTTTGCAATTATAAATTCCTTAGCACTAATACCAGCAGTAATCGGTGGCAGGACCAAAAAAACAGAAAATACTGATAAACCGGTAGCTGAAGGATAAAATGCTGAAACAAACAATACAAAAACTATACTAAATTAAATAAGCGGAGGTAAATCCCGCTTGGCTTATCTTATGGCGTCTTCTATGCTTGAGTGCCTTTTAGTTCTCGTTACTTCCTGAAACAGTTCTAAGCATTCTTCTTTTGTCGGAGCTTCGATACCTATGCTGCCATAGGCGCCTATGTCAATTCGATAGTTTCTTCTATCGCTAATTTCATTTCTCTTTTCGTTTTGACTCATTTCTCTTTCTCCCTCTCTCTTCTATTAGCCTTTCGAATAATAGATTGTTTTATAGTAGATGGTGTTGATTATTATAAGGTTAATGAGGAGCCACCGATAGGTCCAAATTATCCGCTTCTTACCCGACGCTTGAATCTACTTATAAGGGAAGGGGAGGCGCGGAGAAAACGCTAGCCTTTTCCAACATAATACTATTCTACATCTATGTAAGAACTATAGTTTGTCTTGCAAGAAAAAAAATACAGATTAACACTCGGATAAGAGATTTAGGCAAATTGTAGTTACCCTCATGAGGCAACAAACTCTTTTATTCCATTGACAGCAGTTTTCTTTTATTCAAGTGTTTTCGTATGGTTAATTGTCCTAAATGCGGCAAAACTCTCTGCAAGCCTGCAAGAAAAATAGAGAACTCTATGTTCTGCATCGAAGTTTATAGCTGTAGCCACTGCGGATTATCTTTCAAACATGTTATTTAAACGAATAAACCACAATGTCATCCGCGTCTTCTTTCACAGTTAAGCCGTATTTTTTTGCTATGTCCTTTACGGTCTGACGATCAGACTCATAAATAGTGCCTTTAATGCGCACGCGATAACCTAAAGAATCGATGGTGTCTTGTCTTTCAAAAGAGACAGATTCAGGCGACATATTACCACAAAAAGTTAAAACTTCTTTAAGATAGGTGACTGTCCTCATTTCTATCCATCGGCATCCCCTATAGTGTCTCTTGCCTGTCAATATAAAAGGCTTGCACTAACACGTAATTATAAAAATTGGCTGCTTCTGTCTTGTTTGCTACGGATTGATTGTCAGATATATCTCAAAATTCGCCGTTCAGCTGAAGTATTTGAACATGAAAAACCAAAGTTTAAACCTGAATTTTAGCGCTTACACCCCTATCGAGTTGGCGGTTGTGGCTACAGCCTGTAGTCACAATCGCTTATATTTTTGAGACAAGTTACCTGTTGGTAGTGATGCAAGGGATAGCCAACAACAGTTGAGCGGAACCGGCTGCTAAACAAGGAGAAGGTCATTGCCCACCTACCTTTTTAGGCCTCTACCTATTTCGCGCACGGCTTGATCCGCTTAACTTTCCTTTTTGGGCTAGCGAGAAATAATGAAAAAGCCTATTGCTCTTTTGACCTACCCTCCCTAATAAAAAACACTCGAATAAACCGATTATCTTTACATTAATTGTTTCCACATCCCACCGTTCAATCGCATCAATAGAAAAAAGCTATTAGTGTTGTACGTCCATAGGCAAACCAAGGAACACATGAAAAGAGAGCAAGCAGTCGCTTTATGGAAGGAACTAGGTGCTAAACAATGGGTTCAACCTCTTGCGGTTATCCTTGAACAGAGAAAACCCAATAGCTACCAATTGAAAATTAAGGGTTTTTATGACTGTAAGTTAATAGAGGAATTTGCCCAATCGAGAAATTTGGCAATTGAAGAGAATAAGGAAAAAGGGTTCTTAGTTATTTTCAAGCCGTAATCCACGAGTGCGTTCCATTTAAAGAGCCAAACAGTTGAAACGTGGCGGTTAAAATGATTTCTAGCAGCTTTGAAAATGTCTGTGTACGCTCACGTTATATATTAGACACGCGCCATAACTTAGTAATGAGAAACGTTTCTCTTTTCCTTCCGGAAGTAAGGTTTTTTTGAGTAATAACACTGCCAAAAAGTCACAACCCGCACAAAATAACAAAGCAGAGACTTACGAGTCGGCATTATCCTCAACTTTTCCTGTTGTCGGCATCGGCGCTTCAGCAGGCGGACTAGAACCCCTGAGACTCCTCCTAGAAAATCTGCCCGCCAAAACTGGATTAGCGTTTGTAGTTATACAGCATTTACTGCCTAGACAATCCAGCATGTTAACAGAAATTCTTTCACGCTCCACCAATATGCCCGTCAAACAGGTTGAGAACGGAATAAAAGTTGAGCCAAACAAAGTCTACGTAATTCCCCCCGACAAAAGCATGACCATCGCGGGAAATACACTTCAACTTCATCCTCGCCTTCAAAACGTTAAACCAATTGATACTTTTTTAACGTCTTTAGCGGCAGAGAGAAAAGCGCAGGCAATAGGGATAATTCTGTCTGGAACAGGCGCAGACGGAACCGAAGGATTAAAAATAATTAAAGCGGAAGGCGGAATCACGTTTGCTCAAGAACCAGAAACCGCGCAGTACCCAGGCATGCCGCAAAGTGCAATAGATGCTGAAAGCGCTTATTTTATTCTTTCAACAGAAAAAATAGCAAAAGAACTCGTCAGAATAGCTAAGCACCCCCAGATATTACGTGCCGAAATGAAAATAGCTGAATCTAAAGCTCAGAGGGGGGAAGACCAAACAATTTTTACTCTATTAAAATCTGCCTTCAGCGTTGATTTTACGCATTATAAGGAAGGGACAATTAACAGGCGAATAACCCGCCGCATGGTTATCAACCAAATAGACAGCACAAAAGAATACATTGAATATTTAAAGTCACATCCAAAAGAGCTGCAAGCATTATTTGACGACATTTTAATTGGTGTTACAAGCTTTTTCCGGGAACTAGAAACCTTTGACCTGCTAAAGGAAAAGGTTTATCCTGAATTACTTAAAATCAGAACCCCTAATTCGCCAATCCGTGTGTGGGTGCCTGGTTGTTCCACAGGCGAAGAAGTCTACTCAGTCGCCATAAGTCTTCAAGAATTCTTAGAATCAAAATCCATCCCAAACGTAACGATTCAGATTTTCGGAACAGACATAAATGACAAAAACATCGAAAGAGCCCGACAGGGCATATACCCTAAAAGCATCGAAGCCACAGTATCAGAGGAACGTCTCAGAAAATCCTTCATAAAGTCAAACGGGAATTATCAAATATCAAAGTTCCTACGTGAAATGTGCATCTTCGCAAAACAGGACCTGACTAGAGATCCGCCTTTCTCAAACATAGATATGGTTTGCTGCCGCAACGTCCTAATCTATTTTGATTCTGTTCTCCAAGAAAAGTTAATTCCAATATTGCACTATGGATTAAAACCCCGTGGCTTTCTAGTTTTAGGTGAATCTGAAAGCGTCGGCAAATTCACCGACCTCTTTGTCCCATTAGACAAAAGAAGCTCAGTTTTCATTAAAACGAAGGCACAAAGCCAAGTGAACTTCGGCTTTGATACTTTCCAAATCACCGCCAAAACGCCTCTAATGAAAGAAACAAGAAAAGACACATTAAGCCTACTGAAAGAAGATGTTGACAAAATAGTTATGTCCAGATATGTCCCAGCGATGATGCTGGTTAACAAGAACTTAGACATCTTGCTTTTCCGCGGATACATGGCTCCATATATTCTTCCTGAATCAGGCGCTGCCAGCCTTAACATCAGCAAAATGCTTCGGGAAGAGTTAAAACTTGAAATTGAAACAGCCATTTACAGGGCAAAAAAAGAAAACAAGCAAATAACCATTGAAGATGTGCAATTCAAAACTAACGGAGACATCAAAACAGTAACTATCGATGTACTGCTTTTAAAAAATAAAAATTTCGACGACTCCTTCTTCCTTGTTTTGCTTAGAGAAACCACGCCGAGCATTGTGCACCCCGTTGAGGGAGCCTTTGAAAAGCTAAGTGAAAGTGAGAGGGCAGATAAAGAGTCGCAACTTAAAGAAATTCGGGAAGAGTTAGAATCTAGTAAGCAGTCGTTGCAGACAGTTATTGAGGAGCAGGAAGGAACTAATGAAGAATTACGCGCCGCCATGGAAGAGGTGCAATCAAGCAATGAAGAACTGCAAAGCACTAACGAGGAATTGGAAACCGCAAAAGAAGAGCTCCAATCGACAAACGAAGAATTGAAAACGCTCAACGACGAACTGAAAACCAGAAACGGCGAACTCGCACGATTAAACGATGATTTGTCTAACGTAATCAAAAATATGGATGTAGCCATGATAATGGTTGACAACAGCCTCAAAATCAGGCGGTTCACGCCTTTATCTCAAGAAGTTTTAGGACTTATCCCTACAGATGTTGGTCGCTCAATTATTAACATTCGTTTAAGCATCCCAATTGAGAATTTACAAAAAACAATAGTAGAAACAATCACCAAACTAAAAGTTCACAAAACCAATGTTCAAGACAATGAAGGGTGCTGGTATGAACTGCGAGTTAGACCATACATCACTGAAGAAAAGAAGATCGATGGTGCCGTAGTCTCTTTCATCGACATAGACGATTTAAAGAAAGCCCAAAACAAAATCTTAGTCGAAGCTGAAAAATACCGCACCCTGACGGAAAATGCGCCCGAAGTTATCGCTAGATTCGACAAAACCTTACATTTTGTTTATGTTAGCCCTTCTGTCCAAAAAGCAATGGGCATTAACCCTGAGTTGATGCTTGGCAAATCAATCGAACAGGTCGACATTTTAAAGCCACTGGCAAACCAGTTAGTTGTTTCATTAACAAAGGCATTCAAAACTAAAAAATTGCAATCAGGCGAATTTAACATAGAAAGCTCCATTGGCTTTAAAGCATTCAAGTTCACGATTGCTCCAGAAATCTTGAAAGACGAAGCGACAACAGCAGTAAGCATCATGACTAACATCACCGAACTCAAAAAGATGGAGCGCAACCTGCAGCTACATTCCGAGCACTTAGAAGAATTAGTCAGGGAAAAAACTGCTGAATTAAAGGACGCTGAGCGCTTAGCTGGAATAGGAGAAACAGCAGGTATGATTGGACATGATATTCGCAATCCCCTTCAATCAATAACTGGAGCTGTGTACTTACAGAAAGAAGAAATGAAGGCGATGCCAGATAGCGAGTTAAAATGGAATTTAGAAGAAAGCAGAAGCCTGATTGAAGAGCAAACCGAATACATAAGTAAAATCGTCTCCGACCTCCAAGACTACGCAAAAAAACTGGTTCCGGAAATCAGAGAATGCAGCGTCCAAGAGATACTGGAAGATGCGTTATCCACAACTCATATTCCAGAAAACATTAAGCTAACCACAAGAATCACTCCAGATTTGCCGAAAGTAAAAACAGATCCTTCTTACCTCAAACGTACAGTCACAAATCTAATAATCAACAGTGTCCAAGCCATGCCAAGCGGGGGGAAAATTACCATATCGGCGACTGCAAAAGAAGATAAAATTCAATTAAGCGTAAATGACACAGGCAATGGCATATCAAAAGAAGCGAAATCAAAAATATTCAAGCCCCTGTTTACTACAAAAGCCAAAGGACAAGGCTTCGGCTTAGCTGTCTGCAAACGTCTAATGGAAGCACAAAACAGCACTATCAGCTTTGAAAGCGAACAAGGCAAAGGCACAACCTTCACAGTCCAACTACCGATCGCTCAATAACACTTCTTCGGAGACCCCTCATATTTTGAACCTATCAGGATTCAAATAGTGTTGTATGTAGAAAAGATAGAAGAGGTCAAAAGCTCTCTGAACTGTAGTCCTATTTGAATTTTCTTCTCCTATAATCTATTGAAGAAACGAAACCGCTCCAAACAAAAGACAAAGCTACTCCTCACCGAAAAAAGGATATAGGACAAAACATGGTTTCTTCTAAAAGACTGGTGAACGCAAACGGCGAACGCTGAAGAAAACAATAAGAAATGGTAGTTACGCCTTGGGAAGTAAAAGGCAAAGTTGACTACGAACGCTTAATCCGCGAATTCGGCACTCAACCACTCACACCTGAGCTTCTCAAACGTGTGGAGACGCACACAGACAAACTTCATCTTCAGTTGGAAAGGAAAATTTTCTTCAGCCATCGCGACCTTGACACGGTGCTTGACCTCTATGATAAAGGCACCAAATTTGTCCTCTACACAGGAAGAGGACCCTCAGGACCCGTCCACATCGGACACCTCGTTCCATGGATATTCACTCTTCACATACAACAAAAATTCAAAACAAGACTCTACTTCCAAATAACAGACGACGAAAAATACCTAATTAATGACAACGCAGACCTCAAAAACAATCGCAAATGGTCCTACGAAAACGCGTTGGACCTTATTGCGCTTGGTTTTCAGCCTCAAGACACCTTCATAATCTACGACACACAAGACATCGACCTGCTCTACGACATCACATTGGAAGTAGCTAAACGCATAACTTACAGCACAGCCCGCAGCAGCTTCGGCTTCCAAGATAGTACCAACATCGGCTGGGTTTTCTGGCCAGCTATCCAAGCTGCACCATGCTTCATCCATAAAAAACTCACAGGCGAAAACGTTCCAGCGCTGATTCCAGCAGCCATCGACCAAGACCCCTACTGGCGAGTAACACGTGACATAGCCCAAAAACTTGGCTACTACAAACCAGCGCAAATACATTGTCGCTTCCTTCCTGGTTTGGGGGCAGGCGGAAAAATGAGTGCGTCCATGCCTGAAACTAGCATATTCACCGTCGATTCACCTGACGTTGTCAAGAAGAAAATCTGGAATGCTTTCACAGGCGGCAAAGGCACTGCAGCGGAACAACGCAAAGAAGGCGCCGACCCAACTGTCTGCAGCATATTCCAATACTACTTCTTCCTCTTCGAAGAGAATAGCGGTAAACTGGCGGAACGCGAACGCCGATGTAGAGGCGGAGAAATGCTTTGTGGCGAATGCAAAAAAGACATAGCTGACAAACTCAATGCGTTCCTAAAGCAGCATCAGGAAAAGCGAGAAAAAGCCAAAGAGACAATCGAACAATACCACATAAAACGCAAGTAGCTTCCTTCGGTCAACAGATCTTTGTAAGTCTTATAACCTGAAATTAGAACTCGCAAACGAAAAACCTCAATTTGATCCAGTCTCGGCGCCGCTATTGGCATGGTGCCTTTTCTATATAGAGGCGTGTTAAAAACAAAAGAGCACATTAAGAGTTGGGGCTGGGTCGCTACTGCCTTTTTTATGTCTCCTTGGCTGCTCCTTACTATCTCCTCGATTTTCTATTGGTTCGGATTGAATCTGATATAGTCGGTAGTGGATACGGAAATGATTTTAAGCTGAAATTAAAATGAATACCTTGTTAAACTATAAATAACAAAAAATGCTTCATAGTTAAGTGAAAAATCATCTATGTGAGAATTTTGTCGTTTTCAGATATAAATAGAAAGCAATATTTGGTCCAAACTAAACCAAAGGAGCAGTCAAATGGGGTTTCAAGAAGGACAAGAAATTATCGATATTCTTCCTAAAAGAATTGAAAGACTAGGTGAACTTGCAAACAACCTTTGGTGGAGTTGGGATGAAGATGGGCGCCAGGTGTTCCGCTCTCTTGATTATGAACTTTGGAGGGCAAGCGGACACAACCCAGTTAAGCAGTTACGCGACATAGATCCAGCTAAACTGGAATCCGCCTCGAAAGACCCAACTTTCCTTGAACTCTATGACTCGGTAATTTCAAAATTTGACGGTTACATGTTACGCCAAAAGAAAGATTGGTGCGGCAAACAAGTTCCGGAAGATTTTGAGGGACAAGTTGCTTATTTTTCAGCTGAATACGCCATCCACAATTCGCTGCCCATCTACGCAGGCGGATTAGGAGTCCTTGCTGGGGATATTTGCAAACAATCCTCAGACATCGGGTTACCGTTGGTTGCTGTGGGATTTATGTATCCTCAAGGATATTTCCATCAACACATCTCTGCCGAAGGCTGGCAAGAAGAAGTTTATCAACAACTGGATTTCAGCGAAGCACCTATTTCGCCTTGTGCTTGGCCTCAGGGTTGCGGTCCATTGATCGCTGTTCCCCTTGCAGACCGCCAAATATACCTTCAAGTATGGCAGGTGCGTGTGGGACGTGTAAACCTGTATTTGCTTGACACAAACATCAGTGACAACCGCCAGGAGGACAGGGGGCTATCCGCAAGATTGTACACTGCTGACCAAGAGGAGAGACTGCGGCAACTTATCGTGTTAGGCGTAGGCGGCGTACGCGCCCTTCGAGCACTGCAAATAAACCCGATGGTGTGGCACGCAAATGAGGACCACACAGCCTTTATGATGCTTGAACGACTAAGAGAAGAACGCAACAAAGGAACCCCAATAAACGAAGCCATCGAGAAAGTGCGGAAAAACACGGTTTTTACAACCCACACCCCTGTCGCGGCGGGACAACATATTTTTCCATACCAACTAATGGACCATTACTCTGGAAATTTTTGGGAATCTTTAGGAATTGACCGAGAGAGCTTCCTAAAACTTGGAGACTACCAAAGTTTAGGTTCAGAAAAATTTAGTTTAACAGCGTTTGCCCTAAAGCTAGCTGGCCAAGCCAACGCCGTAAGCAAACTACATGGTGATGTTGCTCGCAAAATGTGGAGCGGACTCTACCCTGGAAAACCAACGGAGGAAATCCCGATTTTAAGCATAACTAACGGCGTGCATTCGCCGAGTTGGCGAGCTGCAGAAATTTCAAAGCTATTCGAAAAACAAATTGAAAACTCAACGTCCCCTGGCGAGTACGAAGAGCTGTTCTGGAAATACGCCAACGACATCCCAGACGAGCAGCTTTGGAATGTACATCAGTTAATGAAAAATCGGCTTATCCGCACAATTCAAGACCGCGCTCAGCTCCGCCTGGTTAGAGATGGAGTTTCCACCCAGCAGGTGCTTGCAATGGGCGCTTTGCTTGACCCCTACTCTTTAACTATTGCTTTTACACGTAGATTTGCCCAGTACAAACGCCCCTACTTGATCCTCTCAGACATTGAACGACTCAAGAAGATAGTTACTGACCCGCTGCGCCCTGTGCAAATAATTTTCGGCGGCAAATCGCATCCAGCAGATTACGCGTCAAAAGAGCTTCTAAAATTTGTTTATAACGCGGCGTTAGATAGGAGATTTCAAGGGCGAATCGTATTCGTTGAAGACTACGACATGAATCTTGCTCGAGATTTAGTCCGTGGAGTCGATGTTTGGTTAAACACGCCAAGGCGCCTGCAGGAAGCATGTGGAACAAGCGGTATGAAAGCTTCGATGAATGGAGTTGTTAACCTGAGTGTACGTGATGGATGGTGGGATGAAGCGTACAACGGCTTGAATGGTTGGGCAATTGACGGTTTTAAGGGTGGAACCCCTGAGGAAGAAGACAAGTCGGACGCTGAATCATTATATAGCCTGCTGGAAAACGAAATAGTGCCTATATATTATGAACGCGACCGCAAAGGAATCCCCCATCGTTGGATTCAAGTTTCCAAAGAAGCAATCAAAACCATTAACCCTGTTTTTAACGCTTGCAGAATGATGACTGAATATGTAGAGCGAATGTACACGCCAATTGTTTTTCCAAAGGCCCTTTATAGTAATCCAATAATTGAAAAGGAGCATTTTTAATGTCTGAGAAAAAAACAGAAAAAATAGATCTAAACTTAGACGACATCGCAATAGTTTTTGTAAGAAAAGATGAGGTAGTGGTTGATATAAACCAGAAAGGTTGCATGCTACTGGAGCTCCAAAAAGACGAGGTTCTAGGCGAGAACTGGTTTGATGTTTTTATTCCTCAAAGTATCCGTGAGGAAGCGCGGCTTTCTTTTCATCAATTGTTCGAGGGAGCAATTCGAAAAGGACATTCTGAAAGACGGGTTTTGACAAGTAGCGGCTTGGAACGTATGATCAGTTGGCACATGTTGCCCGTTAAAGATGGAAAAGGCGAGTTCACAGGTGCAATATTGTCTGGGCAAGATGTCACTGACCACAAACTAGCCGAAGAAAGATATGTCAGATTAGCGTCATTTCCAGCATTTGACCCTAACCCAATTGTTGAAGTTGATTTTGACGGAAAAATAACCTACACCAATCCACCAACAAAAAAAGTTTTCCCAAACCTTGCAGAAAAAGGCTTAAACCAGCCTTTCTTTTCTGACTGGAAAAAAATCTCAGTTGAGTTCAAAGGAAAAATTTCGATGGAGAACTCTTTTGGACGAGAAATATGTATTGGAGAGCACTGGTACCTTCAGCAGTTCTCTTTTATGCCTATAGGACCACGAATCAGAATCTACGCTGTAAACATTGATGAAAAGAAAAAAGCTGAACAAGCCCTCAAAGAAAATGAAGAAAAATACCGCTCCTTGTTTGAAAACATGATTAATGGCTACGCATACTGCGAAATGATTTTTGATGAAAAAGGCGAGCCAGCGGATTTTATCTATTTAGAAATCAACGATGCTTTCGAAAGATTAACTGGGTTAAATCGAGAAAATGTAGTCGGGCGAAAGGTTTCTGAGGCTATTCCAGGAACAAAAGAAGCCAACCCTGAAATATTTGAAATATACGGCAGAGTTGCGAGGACTGGAAAACCTGAAACCTTCGAGGTTTTCTTTAAGCCACTTAGTATTTGGCTTAACATCTCTGTTTACGGTCCCAAAAGAGGTTATTTCGTAGCCATTTTTGAAAACATTACCAAACGCAAGGAACTTGAGGCAGAATTGAACAGTTACAATAAGCGGCTTGAAGAGGTGGTAACACGGCGTACGGCGGAATATGCGCAGGCAAACGAGAAGTTAACCAAGGAAATTATGGAACGCCAAAAAATCGAAGATGGATTGCAGTTTAGAGCAGCAATCCTGGATAATTTAAGTGAAGCCATCTTTCTAACAAATCTGAATGGAGCGTTTGTCTATGCAAATCTTGCCACCTGCGGATTATTCGGTTATACTTGTGACGAATTTTTAGCTCTGGACCTCTTCTATGTTCTTCAACTTCAAGAAGCAGAAAAAAACCCGATGATGGATAAACTTTTGAAGAATGGGCAAATCGAGCTTAAAGTGGTTTACATTAGAAAAGACAAAGTTAATGTTCCAATTCAGCTTCGACTAAGTGTCGTGCAGATGGTTCATGGAAAATTCATAATCTGCGTTATCCACAAAATTGCATAGTTAGGAAATCTATTTGTCAAATGTTGCCGGCGAGCCCATGGGCAGTTGATTATCTACTGTGGGGTTTAGGGTTTCTGGGAGTTGGGTTTCGGTGAAGTGTACTTCGCTGTTTAGGGCTGAAATGCATTTGATATATTCAACTTTGCTCATAAGTTTCTTGTAAGCGACAAAGTAATCCAGCAGTTTGGATGCTTCTTCATTTTCAAATACTTCTATAGAGTGATTCATTTTGTGGTTCCTCATTGCTAGAAAGTATTGAGTGTTACGACATAACTATTGTTAACATGGACGTATATCTGCAGCTATTAAAATAACCGTGAAACGAACGGAAATAATCACAGAACAATAAATCAAAATGGCAAACCTGAACGGAAAAATTGCTCTATTTCACTTGAACAGTTATATTACGATTTACTATGCTTCATGCAAAAGGAAAATAAGTCCCCAAGCCTTCGCATTCATACAGGTGACAAAGTGTCCGTTAAAACAACCGTCAATCTCAACTCAGCCCACAGACTCCTTCACCCAATGCACACAGTCCTGGTTTCCTGCGTGGGAAAAGCAGGCAAACCAAACATCACCACCGTAGCTTGGGCAATGCCAACTTCAGGCAACCCACCTCTACTAGCTATCAGCCTTGCACCTGGACGCCATTCCCACACATTAATCGAGGAATCAGGAGAATTCATCGTAAACATTCCAACGCTGGAAATCCTAAAAGCCGTTTACGCCTGCGGCTCCTTAACAGGAAGAAGCTTTGACAAATTCAAAAAAGCAGGTCTAACAGTCATGCCAGGCAAAAAAGTCAAAGCCCCAGCAATCCGCGAATGCATAGCCCATCTTGAATGCGAAGTCGACGGTCAATTTACCACAGGTGACCATACAATTTTCGTCGGAAAAATCCTTGAAGCTTACGCGGACATGGGCATCTTTAGCGAAAGCGGCTACGACCTCAAACAGGCACGGCTAATCTACCACGCAGGCGGAAACAACTTTTCGCTACTGGACCCGAAACTCTATAAATCCTAACAGAAAGCGCAAGGTAAACACAACTTATAAAGCGTTAACAATCTTAAGGTTGTCTTATGACAAACAAAAAGAAGCAAAAATACAAGATAACACAAAAAACGATACCGACTGAAACCTCTGTAACCTTCAAAGAAGTCACTGAAGAAAAACCAAAATCCAAATAACACTTTTGCTGCACATTCTCTTCTTTTGTAGAACCGTGCTTTCGAGTGTATGCTAAGACTTTACTTTGATTCTAATTTGGACTCTCTAAAAAAAGTGCAATCGCTTGTTTAGAAGTAGTCGACGATAAGGCCCTTTAGGACTACTACTTCTCCTGAAGAATCCAGTTGTCGACTTGGCTATATTTTAGCAAGGGACAGAGGCAAAGTATGCATTAAGTGTTTAATTGTCTTTAGAAGAAGAACAGGGTACTTTTTGCTGCACACCGAAGAGCTTGTTTTGAGTTGATTTTTTGATTTAGGGCTTAGGGCATTTGCAGGTTGCGTCTATAAAAGTCGTTGTTCGTCTGGGCGCGGTTGGTTAAGGCTTGGCGTTCTTCTTCTCTGGTTAGGATTAGATTGTTTTTGGTCACGGCATTAGCATAAAGTCGAATATGTCACAGTTGTGCCAGCAATTGTTATTAATTTTAAGTGCAGAATAGTTGGCTGGGGCGCAGAGGGTTTGTGTCTGTCTGATAGAAGAAAACCCATGTTTTGCGTTTTTTAGACGGCTTTGCTTTGGGCTGCTTTTTCTATTTGGGTTTGGGTAGGATATCTATGTAAAAACCTTCAGATGCAAGTCAAAATCCCTAATAGGAGTAGGTCGTTTTTGTTTTTTCCCGGTGCATAAACATGCTGAAATTCCTTGATTAAGCCCTAAACAAAGTATGTGAATACACAATTCCAGGGTCATAATCCACCAAAATCGCGTCTAAATGACTTTCTTTCAAAAACAAAACAGAAGGTATATATGGGGTTGTTGATCAGTTATGTTTCGTCTGCCGGTCAAAGGGCACGGGTTCCACCTGATCCCATTCCGAACTCAGAAGTTAAACCGTGTTCCGTTTCCAGCTGTAGTGTGGTCTTAGGCCACGTGAACCTGGGAAAGCTGGCAACATCTTATTCCTTAATTTTCAAGCGTAATTTGGCATAGCTTTATAACTGTCCGATAATAGTTTTTGGAGAAGTGGTGTTAAAGTGAGTCTTATTCCCGGAAGCGATTCAATAACTCAAATTATCAGCTTGCTATCCTACGTGTTCTTTATAGTTCTAATTTTCTATGGACAAAGAATACAAATGTACGTTATGATACGCGAGGTTGAAAACAGCCTGCATAAGTTGCGGCGCATAAAAGAAGAAGGTAGAAAAACCGCTATCGAAACCCTGAAAGAAATCGGTAAACCAACCGTTGACCCATCCGCACGAGTTGACCGTTACCTCGACTACTTTACTATCGGCCCCCAAAACATGGATCCAGCAGGCATAGTAAACAAACTTGACCACATCTTAGACGTACGAGATGAGCGATTAAAAGAAGAAGTCAAACTTATGGCGCCCGCAATCCAAGGTGACGACGTTCAAGTTAACAACCTTGAAAACACACTTGAAGCAGCCATGGCACTTAACTTCATCTACAAAGTCGTACGGCACTACTATATCCAAGGCAAAAAAACTCTAAGCCTCTACGTCATAATGCAAATCCAAATGATCTTGCCTATGGTTATGAAAGAAGCTGAGGCTTACTCAAGCGCTCTGAAAGCCTTCGCGTATGGACAACCTATCGGCGATGGCGCAGGACCTCTGGTTGCGGGAAAACTTATGCATGGATTCGAAACTCGCAAATTGCCAAAAGATTGCGTGATGGCGACTGTTCCATTTGAAGGACGCACAGCATTAGTTATCAAGGCTGAAGGTCCAGGCGGAAACGTTGGCAAACCAGGCGATGCAGTTGAAGCAGTTATCGAGGAAAACGAAGGCAAAATTGGCTGCTTAATCATGATTGACGCTGGACTCAAGCTTGAAGGCGAATTGGTCGGTGAAGTCTCAGAAGGCATCGGTGCAGCAATCGGCGGACCAGGCGTAGACGCTTATAAGATAGAAGAAAAACTAACAAAATACAAGATACCTAACTATGCAGTAATCGTTAAAGAAGACATCGGCGATGCAGTTTCACCTATGCGAAAAGAAATCCACGATGCCACCGACAAAGTCATTGAACGGCTCAAAGCAGTAGTTGTGGAGCGAACCAAAGAAGGCGACAAAGTCATAATCGTCGGCGTTGGCAACTCAATCGGAGTTGGACAATAATGAGGATGAAAAAAATGGTACAAAACCAAACTCAATCAGCATCTACCAACAAAAAAATCTCCACTTACCTCACAATGATAGTCTTAATAGTCATGGCACTCGCCATAACCGCCCTGGTAATAGCAGGCGAAACCTACTTGGCAGGTGACCAGTTAGCCGCAGGTGTCTTAGCAGGCATAGGCTTCATCGCGTTGATACTATCGGTTTTTCTGCTCTACCAATCAAAGTTGCAGTCAGCGCAAGTAAAAATTGAAGTCCCCAAAGTCATGACAACCATCGAATGCACCAACAAAGCTTGCAACACAAAAGCAGTCCGAGAATTCCAACGCGGCGACTACGTATACAAAGAAGTTGACATCCCATGCCCAAAATGCCCCACCACCAAACAGATGATAACCGGCATCTACAAAGAAATCAAAGAAAAAGAAAAAACCTACAACGTCTAGAAGCTTAACCTTTTTTTAGGTTAAAACTTCACAACCATCATCTTTTATCAACACCGTATGCTCAGCTTGAGCAACGGGTTTTTTACTTGCTTCAACAAAAACTGGGTACCCCATGATAGCTTTTGAAGCAAACAACTCTTTGAAGGCAGCTTTATGCTGCTCAGCCTGGACAACACCGATGAGCCAGCGTTCGGCGAAAGGCAGGGTTCTAAAGTTAGCTTCAATATACTTTAGCATTTTTCTTGCTGAGTCACTTATTATAGATTTAGCTTTTAGAAAACGGTAAATTGTTATTTGCGGTGCGTCATCAACTCTTCCTATTGCTTCTGGCAATGTTACGAAGGGTTCTATAGCGTAGACTTCGCCTGTTCGCACTTTGTTGATTGATAACCCAGCGACGTTGGGGATGGAGGTTCCAGCGTGGATGAGGTAGCGTCCAACAGAGTGTCCTGTCAGGTTGCTGATTGGTTTGAAGCCGCGGTTTTTTATGGTGGTTTCTATTAAGCCGCCGATTTTTCCCAGCGCCATATCGCCGTGGATGTTGTCTATCGCCGTTTTCAAAGCCAACTCAGCAGTGTTTGCCATGCCTCTGCCTTCAGGGTTGAAACAGACCGTGAACGCGGTGTCAGTCACATAACCATCGACATGGACGCCTAAGTCTACCTTAACTGTGGAGCCCTCAGGAATCCTTGACGTGTCGTTTGGAGGAGCTGTGTAGTGTGCTGCGACTTCGTTGATGCTAACATTGCAGGGAAACGCTGGTTTGCCTCCTTTCGCGCGGATTGTACCCTCAACTTTCTCGCAAACATCAACAATAAGCATGTTTTCTCTGACGAAGCTTCGCAGTTCCTCGCGTGTTTCACGCAAAATCTTGCCTGACCTGCGAAACGTTTCAAGTTCTTCCTTGTCATACGTCATAGCTTTCACTGCCTATGAAACTGGATTGGACGCTTAAATGCATAACCACAACTGCTCAGAAAAAACTATAGCCCAATTATATGTAGGCAAATTGGCGCTATGTTGAATGAGGATAGCTTGCTCTTGTGTGACCTCCCTTTCCCATATTTATAGCAACTAAATTAGAAAAAGACGGATCTAAAAGAAAAGCTATTTTTGTGGAGGTTTTTTTTCTTTTCGAACGAAGTTTCCTTAAACAATTGCTGACTGGGTCAAAATCGATAGCTAACATCCAGTCAAATAATTCCGAGTTACCCCTCATTGATTCTTTTTTGTCGCTCATCTTCTCCCCTTTTACCACTTTAAAACTAAATTCGCTTAAAATACAGCGGTGCCTCTTTTTGATTTCTTTCTTTTTCTTTATTTTTTTTCTGTTTTTTCAGTTCTCTCACCAACAAAAACATTGCGGAATGCCACCTATGAAGTATGTCAACATAGACTATAGCTAAGAAACAATCTATATAGCAAAGAGTAACTCTTGAAGAGATTTGTTACCTCTATCAACATTTTAGCCGTAAACCTGCCAGCAGAAATAAAAGATGGGGCAAACAACGCTTCTTCCTTAGTGTCCTTCAGGCATTGCTTACTGTTCTATGCGCGCCGATTTACTATTGTTAATATATAGATTATGAAGGTCACCTCTATAGCTCTCTCTGGATAAGTACCTTGTTGAATAAGTGGAGAGTGAAAAAATATGCTATCAAGAGATTGTGACGGCTGCTACAAGCTAAAGGAATGCAGCAAACGATATCAAAGAGCCCTCAAAGGCGACAAAGTCTACTGCCCTGACGGCACAGCCCACCTGATTGACAGTTCCAGCATAAATCAAAGCCCAGAAGTAATCTGTTTCCTTCAAGCATTCCAATGATTCCAACTGCCTGAACTTTGTCGAGCAACAACAATAAATTTTTAGTTTTTAATTTTTATCGTATTTCCTGAATTCATTTATGATTTGTTTTGATTCATTTTTCGCTATTTCTATTTATTCTATATTGTACTATAGCGCAGTTGGTATTCTATGCTGAGTGGCTATATTACGTCGTTTTCTATAAATCCGAACGGGAAAAAATATGAAACCAACATATACAATTGCAATAGCAATAGTTGTAATCGCCATAATAATCGGCTCAGTAGCAGCATACAGTTACATAGGATCAAACACAACACCGCAAGCAACACCTACACCAACCCCAGTGCCAACTGCAACTCCAACCGCAACTCCAACCGTAGCACCCTCAACCTCACCTACCGCTCATCCTTCAGTAACTCCCACTCCAACTGCGGGTCCAACAGCCTCACCCAGTCCAACTCCATCACCAACTCCAAAACCAACCCTGGCACCAGCATCATTGACCGGTGCAGGCGCTACATTCCCCTATCCACTCATTGACAAGATGATTACCAACTTCACAGCCACAAACACCAATGTACAAGTAAACTACCAATCAGTCGGTAGCGGCGGCGGAATCACAGCGTTAACAGAGAAAACCGTTGACTTCGGATGCTCAGACGCCCCCTTATCCGCAACAGAAGCAGCAAGCATACCTAACTCACTTCACATTCCAGAAACAATCGGAGCAGTAACAGTTGCCTATAACCTTCCAGGCGTACCAACAGGCTTACACTTAACAGGCAAAGTCATCGCAGACATATACCAAGGAACAATAACACATGTGGAATGACGCCGCAATTCAGGCTCTTAACCCAACTACAACCCTACCAGCACACGGCATATTGGTTGTCTACCGATCAGACAGTTCAGGAACAAGCTTCGTCTTCACAGGTTACCTTACAGCATCCAGTACCGCATGGAGTACAGCAATTGGACAAGGCAAATCAGTAGCGTGGCCAACAGGAACTGGCTCTAGTGGAAACACAGGAGTCGCTGGAACAGTCGAAGGAAACGCCTACACAATCGGCTACGTCGAATTAGCATATGCAGTACAGAACACAATGAAGGTTGCAGCAATTCAAAACCCAACTGGAAACTATATCATGCCAACACTCGCCTCAACAACAGCAGCTGCGGCATCAGTCGCTTCCGCAGGGTTACCCGCAGGCAGTGCAAGCTGGACAAGCGTAAACATCCTTAACGCACCAGACCCACAAGCATACCCAATTGTCAGCTTCAGCTACACCATAGTTTACAAAGAACTAAACGTAATACCTGGCTTAACACAAAACGATGCAACCGATCTCGTTCAATGGCTCTGGTACATGGTACACGGCGGACAAGACCAAGCATCAGCACTACAATATGCACCATTGCCAGCAAACGTAGTTACAATCGATGAAACAACCATTAAATCAATAACCTTCAACGGCCAAGTAGTCTACAGCTAAGACTACCTACCCCCAACTTTTTATTTTTTCATTTTTTAAATCCATGGTTTTGGCTGTCAATTTTATGTAATTACCTGTTATTTTCTCGGGCATATCTGAATACTGGTCAATCTTTGTAGAAAACCATAGAAAAAAAGACCGCATACTGGTTTCTTGTCTATTGGAGAACTGTGGGGGAAGAAACAAAAAGTCGGAAAAATTTTTAGAGAATCAGCCTAAAACTGATTCAACATTCAAATTCAGCACGACTTCAGATATGTCCGTGGCGTACTCTGCGGTTCGTCTAACACTTTCAATTAGCAATCTCAAGTAAACAATTTCTTCAATCTTAGCATTGTGCGAGTACAAAACTGTTTCTTTCTCAACCTTGTACACTTGATTTAGCCTTTCAATTACGTTTTCAGCCAAGTTAAAGTCATGTTTAAAAAGTGCCTCAACAGAACTTTCAAACATTGAAACAGCCAAGGTGCTAAGTTGGATTATCCTTTCCAAAAGCTCCGGATTTACAGTTTCCTTCAGCAGCAAAATATTTTCAGAAATTTTTGTCGCGTGATCAGCTGTTCTCTCAACTGACTTCGCAATCAACCTGTATCCTAAACAGTCTTTCTGGCTGCTTAAACCGATCTCTTTGACGATTCTCTGGTTTGAAACCGCCAGCTTTAGGAGCCGCACGATATAGAGGCTAAAACGGTTTACTTCTCGGTCAGTTTCAATAACTGCTTTAGCGCTAGGGTAATCGAGTTTTTTCAGTGCTGCTATGGCTTCTTTATGCATGGATGAAGCGATTATTGACATTCTGCTTAATGCGTTTTGTACTGTTAATTCTGGATAATTGAGTAAAACCTGCAGGGTTAATTCGGTTGGGGTGTCTATAACAATTTCTGTTCCGACCAAATAATTTCTTGCAAAATTCTTTAGGTGGTTTCGGAGCTTTGATGATAGCACTCTTTGTCCTTGAGCTCTGATATGAAGAACGTTGTAACCGCTTAGGTATGCGGATATAGCTGTCCGCATTGTGGCGTCAGGGTTTTCGTTTACGGATGTTTTGATGTAGGCTTCGTCTTGTTTTTCTTTTTTCGGAAAACTAGCGGGTGAGATTGATAGTGAGCCGTCGTCTTCTTCTCGGACGACCATAGAGCTGCCGCGTTTAAGCTCGTTTTTAGTTGCCCAGTCTTTAGGCAGGGAAAGTATGAATGTTGAGCCGCCGGTAACTTGAAGTTTACGCTGCTCTTCGCTTAATTTTACTGATTCTGTCGTCACGCTTGACTCCAAGTAACATCTTCTATGATGGGTCATTATATTAGGTATATCTATATAGACTATAAAGTTTATGTAGGTTTGCTATATAACTATTACATGTCATTTTAGAATACAAAAACGAGGAATGCAAATATGAACACTAAATATTCCATCATTATAGCCCTAATTGCAATCGCAATAATCCTCGGCTCACTCGCAGCATACATTTACCTCTCGCACAGCCCTCAACCGCCAAAAAGTCACACTGAATGGCGCAGGAGCAACATTTCCCTATCCCCTCCTAACGCCATGATAAAAAACTACTCAGCAAACGTAAATCCCAACGTACAAATAAACTATCAATCAATCGGTAGCGGCGGCGGAATATCTGCATGCATGCCAACCCCAACCGTTGATTTCGGAGCCTCAGATGCACCCCTAAGCGCCACTGACATGGCTAACATACCTAACGCATTGCATATCCCTGAAACCATCGGTGCAGTCACAGTAGCCTATAATCTACCTGGTGTCTCCTCTGGGTCTGCACTTAACAGGCAAAGTCATCGCCGATATCTTCCAAGGAACAATAACAATGTGGAATGACGCAGCAATACAAAACCTCAACCCAACGTCGTCCTTCCCGCAAGTCGAATTACTACTGTTCACCGCTCAGACGGTTCAGGAACCACCTTCATCTTCACCAGGCTACCTAACCGCGTCAAGTGCGTCATGGAACAATTCAATTGGCGCTGGAAAATCAGTTGCTTGGCCAGTTGGATCGGTTCAAAGGCAACACAGGTGTAGCTTCAACCGTACAAGGAACATGCAACACCATCGGCTACGTTGAATTAGCGTATGTACTTGAGACTGTATGACTGTAGCGGCTGATCCAAAATCCTGCGGGAAACTGGGTTCTGCCAAGTCTTGAATCAACAACGGTGGCAGTTCAATCAGGTGCATCAAGTGGATTACCCTCGGGAGAGCGCAAGCTGGATCAACGTAAGCCTTCTTAACGCTCCAGATGCAAATGCATACCCAATCGTCAGCTTCACATACCTGCTTGTTACAAGGAACTCAACGTGCTCTCTGACATGAATCAAGCTAAAGCAACTGCGATTGTACAGTTCCTATGGTACGTCGTGCATGACGGACAAAACTTGGCGCCGCAACTCTCGTACGCAACATTGCCGTCAAATGTCGTTGCAATCGACGAAGCAACCATTCAAATCTATAACATTCAACGGACAAACCCTTCCAACCTCTTAAGGTGGATAACGCTCTGAAACAGCCCCACCCCCAAAACTTTTTTGCTAAGATAAAATCAAGATTAACAGGCGACTTCTTTTTTAAGAATTTAGCCGCCATCGTGGCTGGTTCAGCAATAGTTATTCTTCTAGTAACAGGATACATTCTTGCAACTGGCTCCGTAACTGTTGTACAAAAGTTCGGTGCGGACTTTTTCTTTGGCAAACAATGGAATCCTGTTGAAGGCAGAGAAATCTATGGTGCACTTCCATATTTGCTGGGCACCCTTGTCACATCTGGCATCGCACTTTTAATCGGGGTGCCGCTGAGTTTAGGCATAGCTATTTTTTTGGTGGAGATGTCTCCTCGAACCCTGCGTGTTCCAATCAGCTATTTGGTTGAGTTGCTGGCGGCTGTTCCAAGCGTGATTTATGGGCTTTGGGGTCTATTCGTTTTCCGCTATTGGATTCTGGATTACATTGAAAAGCCGATTTCAACTTATTTTGGGTGGATACCGATTTTCAGCGGAACACCTTTCGGCTTAGATATTTTTACTGCAGGAATTATCCTGTCAATCATGATTATTCCCACTGTCGCATCCATCTCAAAAGAAGTCATAAGCGCCGTTCCGAACAGCATCCGCGAAGGCGCCTACAGCATCGGAGCGACAAAATGGGAAGTCATCCGCCATTGGGTAATCAGCTATGGACGCTCAGGAATTTTTGGAGCAGTAATCTTAGGTTTGGGAAGAGCGGTGGGCGAAACTATGGCGGTTGCAATGCTTATCGGCAACGCGACGGGTCCAGCAGCCATGCCAACTTCGCTTTTTAAACCTGGACAAACCATGGCGTCGCTTATTGCCAACGGTTTTTTGGAGGCTACTGGAAAATTGCAGGTTTCCGCTTACATTGGCGTTGGGTTAATTTTGCTTATCATGAGTTTCACTATTAACATTGGCGCAGTTGTATTGGTTCACCGTGTTTTGAAGGTTAAGGGAGGCGCAATAGAATAATTTCCAATTACAGTTTTCGAAAATTCAAGAACCGCCTGTTCTTTATTCTATGCGCTGTATGCGTGGTTGTAGCTGTTGTTCCACTGCTCAGCATTCTTGCAGAAGTCATTGTGAGGGGTGCTCCAGTTGTGAGTCTTAACTTCCTGATTCAAAACAACTCAAGCGGCGGTATCGGACCTGCGATTCAGGGAACGCTTATTTTGATTGGGTTAACCAGCCTCATCGGCATCCCAGTGGGCATTCTTTCAGGTGTCTACCTCGCTGAGTTTGGAAACAACAAGTATGCATCTGTCATGCGATCATTTAACGATGTGCTCACAGAGTTCCCCTCTATTGTGGTTGGCATTACAGCGTACGGCGCAATCGTAATCGCGGTCATCGGGCGTTACTCAGCAATTGCAGGAGCCATAGCACTCTCATTCATCTTAATCCCGATTGTTGCTCGAACAACCGAAGAATCCTTAAAACTTGTGCCCAACAGCGTTCGGGAAGCGTCGCTTGCACTGGGGGCTCATAAGTGGCGTACAACATTAAGCGTAGTTTTACCCACTGCCAAAGCAGGATTGCTGACTGGAACGCTTCTTGCGGTCGCGAGGATTGCTGGAGAAACTGCGCCTTTAATCATGACTATTCTTGGCAACAGATACTTTTTCCAGGGCTTTAACCAGCCGATGGCTGCTTTGCCATTGGAAATCTGGCGTGATTCACTGCAGCCTCAGCCAAGTTTACAGGCGCAAGGTTGGGGAGCAGCCCTCATTCTAATCCTGATGGTGCTTAGCCTAAACATAATTGTTAGATTAGCAACTAGAGGTAGACTCAAAAGATGACAACCACAGATAACTCTCAAGAAAGAAATGTTGATTCAGACATGAAAATGCAAAGTATAGATTTAAGCGCTTGGTTTGGCACAAAACAAGCCCTAAAAAACGTTAACATAGGCATCAAAACTAACTCTGTAACCGCCATAATCGGTCCCTCAGGATGCGGCAAATCCACTTTCATACGCTGCCTCAACAGAATGCATGAACTAACACCGACAGCAAAAATGAGCGGGCAAGTACTGCTGGATGGACAGAACATCTACGATAAACAGGTAGATCCTGTGCAGGTGCGTCGAAGAGTTGGAATGGTTTTCCAGAAACCCAACCCCTTCCCAACAATGTCCATTTATGACAACGTTGCAGCTGGCTTGCGGTTGACTGGAACCAAGAAAGGTAAGAACCTAGATGAAGTGGTTAAGCGCAGTTTGGAGCAGGCGACGCTGTGGGATGAAGTTAAAGACGATTTGAAGAAGCCTGGCACTAGCATTTCAGGTGGGCAGCAGCAGCGGCTTTGTATTGCTCGGGCGATTGCGTTGCAGCCTGAAGTTATCTTGATGGATGAACCGTGTTCGGCGTTAGACCCGATTGCCACAGCTAAGATTGAGCGGCTGGTAGTGGAGCTTAAACGCGATTACACTGTTGCCATCGTTACCCATAACATGCAGCAGGCTTCGCGTGTGTCAGAGTACACGGCTTTCATGTATCTTGGCACGCTAATCGAGTTTGGTCCAACCAGAGACATTTTTGAGTCTCCTAAAAACCCGTTAACAGAAAAATACATATCTGGAGAATTTGGATAAGAGGAACCTGTATGAGCAGAATAATAGATCGTGGATTAGAAGAGCAATCAGTACTGATTGTTAGGATGGGCGAGTTAACCTACGAAACCCTTGAGTTGTCGATACATGGATACTTGGAATGTAAAAACGTTAAAGAGCAAGTAAACGAATTGTCAGACATACTTGTTTCCATGGCTGACAAGGTTGAAGATGAAAGTTTTCAGATAATTGCCCGGTATCAACCCGTCGCCACAGACCTTAGAACCGTAAAATCCTACATGAAAATAGGCAACGACTTTGCAAGATACGGAAGATACGGCCTTGACATATCTCAAATCACAGATCAATTAAGCGGCTTAAAACAATGCGACACATGGGTAATAGACTCCATAAGCGAAATGAGCCATAAAGTTCTCTCAATGGCTAAAATAAGCGTGGATGCACTGAAAAAACAGGACATAATTCTTGCCAAAACAATTTCAGCAACTGAACGTGCAGTAGACAAAATGTACTTCGACTACCTTCACAAATTAATCAATGATGAAAATGTAAAAAGCAAATGCATCATATCCAGCGTGCTAATGACTCGGTATCTCGAGCGCATTGCTGACCATGCAGTGTACGTTTGTGAATCAATAGTCTACATTGTTACAGGAGAAAAAGTAAACTTAGGCTAACTGCAACGCTAATCGTACTCTTTTGCCAAATAGAAAACCGGCCGAGCCACAGCTATTATTAAGTTCTGGTACTTAATTTCATAGAGAAGGTTTTTGGAATTGTCAATAGACTATAACGATTTCATGGTGCCAGCTGGAAAAAAAATTAGCTTAAAAGATTACGAATCGGACTGGGTTCCAAAGTGGGCTAAGAAAGAAGAAGAAAAAGAAGGCAAGAAAGCAGTGAAAGAGGAAGCCTCAGTGCTTCTTGAAATGAACCGGCAAAAACTCATTAACATGCAGGAGTTGCTGTATGCAAGCGATACATATGCTATGTTGATTATTTTGCAGGGGATAGATGCCGCAGGGAAAGATAGTACCATCAGCCATGTTATGTCAGGGGTTAACCCTCAAGGCTGCCAAGTTGCATCGTTTAAAACTCCCTCAGAAGAAGAACTTGATCATGATTTCCTATGGCGGTATGTGAAGGCTCTTCCGGAAAGAGGTCGAATTGGAATCTTTAACCGTTCATACTACGAAGACGTACTTATAGTGAAAGTGCGTCCGGAAGTGTTTCAGAAACAGAAGCTTCCCCTGGAAGTAGAAAAGAATTCCTTCTGGGAAAGAAGGTACGAGGACATAAACCTGTTCGAGCGTCATCTGATCCGCAATGGTATAGTTGTGCTCAAATTCTACCTTAATGTCTCAAAAAAAGAGCAGAAAGAACGTTTTCTCAAACGCCTTGAAGATCCGAAGAAAAACTGGAAGTTTTCGCCAGCAGATCTTGCTGAACGTTCAAAATGGCAGGATTACATGGATGCATACGAGGAAATGCTGAATGAAACCAGCACTGAATGGGCACCATGGTATGTTATCCCTGCAGACAAGAAATGGGTAACACATTCATCTATTTCTGCGATTATCGTTTCGGAGATAGAAAAATTGAAGCTGAGTTATCCGCCGCTGAATAAAGAGCAATGTGAGTCGTTGGAAAAAACGAAGGCTGAACTGGAAAAAGAATAAAACTCTTCAAGAATGCTTTGATTACTCATTAGGATTTACCGTGCAACGCGCTTCTAGTTCTTTTCCGAATGCTTCGTAGAACGCTTGTCGGTTCTGTGTGATGCTCCACTCTTCTAAACTGCAATCTGAATCAGAATAAAACGAGAGTAACACCTGATCCTTGTTGACTTTAACAAATTCTGCTTTTTTCACAAGACCGCAGTGGCTTCTGTCAAGTTTCTCTGCAAACCGCAGAAATGTAGAAAGAACCGCTACATTGTGGCTGGTCTTTTCATCCAACCCGGTAACTTTCAAAGCTTTTTTAGAAGGCAACTTTTTCCTATGAAAACGCGCTATGTTAGCCATCAACTGAATTTCTTTTTTGTCAAAGCCTGGGAGTCCAGCGTTGCTAATGATGTAATGGGAATGAAGTTGATGGTCGTTAAATGAGAGAAAATCACCAACATCATGCAGAGTAGAAGCGTACTTTAAAAGTTCCTTCTCTTCCTCGCCAAGGTTATGCAGGCCAATCTGTTTTGCGCTATCAAAAAGCTGCAGAGCCAAAGAGGCAACAGTTTCCGAGTGTTTCTCATCAAAGTTGCAGGACCTGCCTAAATGCAAAACACTCCTGTTCCTCATCGGGGTCTTCTCGAGTTCTCTGAAACCCTCAAAATTCGACAAGTACTCAGCCAACATTCCATCCCTCAGCTCTCGATGACTAACACAAATTTCCTCAATTCCAAATTGTTGCATGATTGCCTCGATTATAGATGCTCCCGCCACTATAATGTCAGCACGGTCTGGGTTGATGGCAGGCACTTTTTTCCTTTCAGCCAGAGGCAGCCAGCAAAGAACAGTCGCCAACTTTTTCAGGTTCTTCCTTGTCAACACCAACTTTTCGCTACCGTTGTTTTTCTTGAACAGTTTAGTTGAGACCTCTGCCAAGTTTATCATGGTCCCTGATGAGCCATAAGCCAACCTGGCGCCGTGCTCCAAAACTGTCGGTTTAACTGCCTCTATCTTGTTGTAGGCGTAGTGTCTAATCTTCTTGTACGTATCAATTTTTATGGGTCCCGTCCAGCCTTCACCAATAAACTTTGACGTCAGCCGAATTGCCCCTAACCTGAGACTTGTACCATAGAAGTATTCATGTTGGTTTCCGATTGCAATTTCTGTGCTTCCGCCGCCTAAATCTATAAAAATGGCTTTTTGGTCACCAATATCTATCCCGCTGGATACACCCAGCCAAATGAGGCGTGCTTCTTCCTCTCCAGAAATAATGTTCACATTAAGCCCTGTTTTCTCATGAAGTTTTTGGATGAATTCGCATTGGTTTTGGGCTTCTCGGATAGCTGAGGTTCCCACCGATATTATTTCTTTGGCGCCATAGGTTCTGGCTAAGTCAGCGAATTTTCCACAGACAAAAATGGCGCGTTCCATTGCTTGCGGTTTAAGTATGTTATCTTTGAATTCTTCTTCGCCTAGCCTAACAACTTCTTTTTCTTGGCTGATGATGGTGTATGAGAAATTTGGGTTTATCCTTACCACTAAAAGGCGAATTGCGTTTGTTCCTATGTCTACAAACCCAACTACATGTCCCGCGGTTTTTACGGTTTCTTCCATATCAGCACCATTTTTTTAGCGAAGACCTTTTCAAACAAATCCTTCTTCTTATTAAAAGCCTGCTCTTCCAGAGCCGATTTTGTTTTGGATACGCATTGAACTGTGATTTTTTTGGTGCCTACTTGGATGTTTAGAGCTTCTACGATTGTCTGATGCGTGTAATCCAGACTATCTGCTACGCGGAGAAAGCTTGATAGAACCTTTATTTTATGGATGGTTTCCCGATCTAACGTTGCGAGGTTTGTAGTGGCTTTGTTTAGGCAGGGCTTTGCGGTGGTAACGGGCGATGTTTGCTATTATCCGTCTTTCCCGAGAAGTGAATTGCAACTGGGTATCGTTTAGGATTAGCTGTGCTGATTTTTTATGGTGGCCGCCCGTGGATTTTGACAATCCAATATCATGCAGAGTTGCTGCGCATTCAAGCCAACATCGTTCACATGCCCCCAAATGATGCAGCTTAACTAATCCGTCAAATAGCATTAGTGCCAGCTTCTTGACTTGAACGTAATGGTTAGTGTCAGGCCAATATTTCTTTGAAATCTCCTCTGAAACCTGCACTATTTTCTTGCAGTCTTGAACCATTACGTTTTCTCTAATTTGGTCTTCTTTTAAAATTGTGTCAAGTGACACCCCGCGAAGTAGCATCTGGGAGAAGCTTTCAGGCAACCCTTTTTTTCTAAGATCTTCTGCTGCATCTTCGACATCATAATCCAAACGAATCAAATCAACCTTAACTGGGTTAAAGCTTAAAATTGCGTAAGCCGCCTGAGGGTTTCCGTCGCCTGGCCTGCCTACGCTTCCAGGGTTGATGAAGCAGGCTTCGTTTGCCTGTCTCCAAAACTGTTCATGAGAATGCCCAACAATTACTAAGTCGGCATCAGCGGCGTCGCCAAGGTTTTTCAGCCGTTCAACGGGCGTGTCATGGAAAATGTGTTCTTCAATCGACATGGGGCTTCCATGCGTTACCAGCATTTTTTTGCCTGCTGCTTCAAACCTGATTTCGCGGGGCAAAGAATAAAGGTAAAATTCACAGGACTTTGCCAACTCCTTTCTGGCGAAGTTCAAAGCAAGATTTTTTTCGCCCTTAGCATTCGCTTTGCCCTCAATGACTTCGACGTCAAAATTTCCCAAGATGCTTAGCACGTTTTTCTCGCAGAGCAACTCTATAACCTCGTTTGGGCAAGCACCAAAACCAACCGAGTCACCCGCATTGACAAAAACGTCAATTCCACGTGCTTCAGCGTCTTGAATTACTTTTTCTAAAGCCTGCAGGTTAGCGTGAATATCGGACAAAACTGCGATTTTAACGTCGGGATTTGCAAGTTCTTGATCAATTTTTTGTTCGTTTCCCACTATGAATTCAGCGTTAATTTTTTCTCTTAATTGGACAAAAAAACCGTTCTTCTTATTTTCATCCCATAACCGAACAAATTCTCGGTAATGTTCTTTTCTTCTTCTTTTTACAAACGCAAGAAAGTTGGTTAGGGCCTGTTTTGGTTGATTGCCTGTTTTTTTTCGTTCAGGTTTGTTTTTCGCGTTTATCTCTTCAATAAACGTTGGGATATAATCAATCCAGACGTCGCAGTCATGCATTTCGCCCAGAACATCTTGGAACGCTTTGATCGTTTCTATTTCTGGGGCTAGTTTGTTTTTGTATAGTGGGGCAAAGGTTTCCATGGTGTAACGGAGTTTTTTTGCGTATATTCTCATTTGATGGTGTTTTAGAATCTCATTTTCCAAGTGAACGTAATCTTCCATTGCTAAGAAATCGTCAAGTCGAAAGGAAATGTGCCAACGTGCTTTTTCCAACACTTTTTTCGGGTCAAAAACCTCATTTAATTGTTCCTCAATGGTTTGCCTGCAAAACGCACGAAGGTCCTCTAAAACGTCACTTGCCTTTAGCTCATCTAAACCCTTGACGACCGATGGTTGAATACTTTTTCTGCGGGTTTTATGATTCTTAAGAAGTAAGTTTACTCCAGCTTTTTCCGCTGCAGAACCCAACTTTTTCATATATTGTTCTATAAAGATAATCTGAACATCAAGATCTCTTGCATCCCCAAGCAAACATGTAACTTTCTTAATTTCGCCGAGCCATTGCTTGTATTTTTTTCTGCGAAAAAACGTTTTGAAAAGAGGCATGGCAGCTCTTAGTCGGCGAGAGGTCACGCGGGTTTTATGAACACATTCGATGTCGTCGTTTTTTATTACTCCGCCGATCTGGTTTTCGAAAGCTGCAAGAAGTTTAAGGAGCGCTTCAGCCCCAAATTTACAGTAGCTCAAGTTGACTTGGCATGTTTGAGCCTTATTTGGGGCGTTCATTCCAGATGCCTCGGTTCAAAATTAGCCAAGCTTGAGAATTGATGACTTTTTCGCCTTCTTGAACTCTTACTCTTTCATATGTGCCGTCGGGAAGTAGTCGTCTTGCTTTGACGTTGTCTCGAAGGTGGATTTTTAACATGTCTTCAAGAATGGTTTGTCGCAGGTAGGGGTCGGGCACTGATAGGAGAACTTCGATTCTTTCGTTGAGGTTTCTGAACATCATATCTGAACTGCCGATTAGAACCTCGTCCTCTTTGTCATTACGGAAATAATAGATTCGGGCATGCTCAAGGAAGCGACCTACTATGGATATAACTGAAATGTTTTCGCTAACTCCTTTAATTCCAGGTTTTAAGCAGCATAAACCTCGGACGTTAAGGTCAATCTTAACCCCAGCTATCGATGCTTTGTAGAGAGCTTGAATGATTTCTTTTTCCTCTAAATTGTTAAGTTTAAAAGCTAAGTAGCCCCTGCCAGTTTTCTGATGAACGCTTACTTCTCTATTTATTCGCCTGAGAATCTCGCTCTTCAGCGTTTTTGGGGCTACAAGTAGATGCTTTGATTCTTTTTCTTGAAGCCCCTTAATTATTATATTAAATACTTCTTCAAGCTCCAAGCCAACTTCAGGGTTTGCTGTTAAGTAGCCTATGTCGCCGTAGATTTTCGCTGTCACTGCGTTATAGTTACCTGAGCCAATGTGAGAGTACCTTACAACGCCGCTTTTTTCTTTCCTGACTATCAGGCACAGTTTTGCGTGAACCTTGAAATTTGGAAAATTGTAAACGGGAATAACGCCGCCATTTCGGAGTTTGGTGACTAAAAGTATGTTGTTTTCTTCATCAAACTTGGCTTTTAACTCAACTATAGCCGAGACTTTTTTGCCTCTCTTAGCCGCCATAATTAATGCGTCAACAACTGGCGATTTAGGGTCCATCCGGTACATTGTGATGCAGATTTCTGAAACATAACTATCTACCGCAGCTTCTTTGAGGAGGTCAACTATTACTTCGAAGCCATCGTAGGGGTGGTAAAGAACAAAGTCTTGTTTGGCAACAGTTTCAAAAATGTTCTTTTCTGTAGTCAGCAATGGAGAGATGCAGGGCAGGAAGGTTTTGTCTTTGAGGTCTGGGCGATTTATTTTTAGCAGTTGCCAGAGGTCGACAAGCCCAAGGGGACCATCAGACTCGTAAATTAAGTAATCTGGTAATCCTATTTTTTTGGTTATTGTCTGTTTTATGGAGTTAGGGGTTTTTTTGGCAAATTCAAGTCTTGTCGGAAACCCGCCTTTCCGGGTTGAAAGGCTTTTCTCTACGGATTTGATGAAGTCTGCGGATTCATCCATCAAAATATCTATTTCTCCGTTGCGCGTCAACCTGAATGGGTGTGCACTAAGTTCTTTTTCGTTTGGGAAAACTAGGTCCAGGTTATTTGCTATTAAATCTTCTAGAAGCACAAAACCTTGTTCTTTGCTTTCCTTTATTTCTTCAAAGAGCTCTTTTTTTGGAATTCTTATCAATCTTCCAAATTTTTCGGTGGGGACATCGAGCAAAATGCAGAAGTTAGGTTTATTTTGAAAGCCTGATATGTAAAGTGTTATATGGAGATTCTCAATTGTTACACTTTCAAAACCGCCTTTAGGCACTTTAATCGATGGAACAACCGCTGTCCTGAGGAATTCTCGTAAGTTTTCTTTGTCTTTTTTCGGTAAATCATCAAAGTCTCTAAAGTAGATTTCTTCTCTTGCTAAAGCCTGGGTAAGTTCATTTCTCCAGCATGCTGAGTGATTTTCAATCAATGGGATTATTTCTTTGCGTGTGGCATCAATCTGTTCGATGGCGCTCTTTCCATCCATGGATTTTTCTTCAGACCCCGACTTGATTTTTTTGACTAGCCGGGGTACACGTGTCATGAAGAATTCGTCAAGGTTGCTGCCGCAGATGGCAATGAATTTAACCCTTTCCAGCAAGGGATGCCATAGATCAAGTGCTTCTTCAAGGACGCGCGCGTTGAATCTTATCCAGCTGAGTTCCCTGTTGAGAAAATAATTTGGGTTATCTAGTAGTTTCTTTTGTGTTTGAATGTTGTTTGTATAAGAATCTGGGTTATTTAGTGCTAACAAAGTTCTCAACCTATCGGCTAATGTTTTTTATCTCAGAATTAACTGGTAGCGCAGATGTTATTATCAACGCTAACAATCTAAAAAAATCTTTGCCAACCCAACTGTTTTTGCCTTTAGCGGTCGCGTTTCTTTGAGGCCCCATTGACGTCAACAGGTTTTGGTCTGCGCACTGCAAATGTTTCATACTCGAAAAGGGGAATTTGTTTGTTCATTTCAACAACACCTGCTTCCATTGAGCGAAGGGTTACAGTTAAAGTCTCCGAAAATAGACTATATAGCTGCCAAAATTATATGTAGGAAGGGTTAAATCCCGCTTTTCATCTACTAAAGAACATGAATTCTTTGATTCTTAAAGAGAATGGCTTTGCCGAATTCGTTCCTCTAAAAGGTATTTCATTTTCAAGTTTGCCAAACGACAAAAGCAGCGTGTTGATTTTAGCTGACTGCACCCTCACTGGAAAACCAACTTCTGACATATTATACATTGGCAAATCAAAGAAACCATCAAAAAGAGTCTTGGGCGGATACTTATCTGGGTATGGTGGCAAAACAACCAGAAAAATCAATTCAATGTTGCTTAATGACGGGTATCTTGAAAAAGTCGCCGTAAGCTGGAGAGTAAGCGACGATCCTAAAGTAACACAGAAGGAGCTACTGGAAAGTTTCAAGAAACAACATGGCGAATATCCAGCTTGGAACGTCTCAAAGAAAAGCCCACCTGTTCCCAAGCCAAAGCCAAAAGTAGCACCGAAAGCTGCTAAACCTAAACCTGCACCCAAATAATTTTGACCCACATTTTCTTTCGGCAATCGATTGTTTTCTGAGTTCTGGCTCTTGTTTTTTTCTCGGAGAAGCCCAGTTAAAGTAAAATGTAAGTGTGCAGTTTATGGTGCTGATTGCCATGTCAAGTCCCGAATGGATATACACTGAAACCGTGCATAGAAGGATCCGCGTTACCAAAATTAACCATCGGGAACGCAATCTTGACGCCATGGATATCGATGTGGGAATTCCCCTTTCTTTAGATGCACAAAACGAGTTGGATTTAGGCAAGATTAAGAAGGCGAAGATTTATCTCGCAACCATCAAAGTGTTTACTGCCCAGCTCAGCGGAGACCTTGAAAGGCATCTAACTGAGTTATCTTTGAAAGACACGAAACTTCGCTACAGCCTGCAAGTTCTCAAGCAATCAGGGTCAAAACTTAAGAAATTTGAGTTAATAGCAATCAAATAGTTGCCGTCTGTTTTCTCTTCGATTGCTCCAAAGTGTCTATACGTTAATGAAATATTTTTATTGGTGCCTGCTCAAATATTGGGCTGGTCTGGACAGGTGGGGTCGTAGTCTAGACAGGTATGACGACGGGCTCCAGAAGCAACACCATATAACGGGTTTGCTGACTCCGCGAGGAGAATGACGAATTTCCGGAGCGGTCATAGAGAAACCCGTAAGGAACCACTTCGCGTGGCTCTTGGGTAAAGGTCGTCGGTTCAAATCCGGCCGGCCCCACCACATTCTGCAAAACACAATAGCCATAAGCGTTGTTCGGTTAAGTTGCGGCGTTTGCTGGCCTTCTGCTATCGCATCCGCGGTTGCTGAATTTTCCCAGATACCCAAACGGCAGGGAAAGCAAAATGACTTCAACTATCCCTACGACTAAAGAAAACTGCACGCCCGCTGTTGTTTGTATCAGAAGGTTTATTGTAGAGAAAAATATCAGAAGGAAAAATCCGTTAAGCCAGAACCCTATCTGCCATCCTTCGCAGTTGTATAAACGGTGGAGAACGATTATGTTCAAGACGCCGAGGATGATGGGTTGGATGCCGAACATAGTTAAGAGGAATAAAGCAAACCCTATAGGCGGCATGTAAAGCAGGAATGCGTTCTGGGAGGCATCCAGCAATAGTTGAACGGTTACTAACGCTACTATTATTGTTAGGCCGTGGATGAAGACTTGTTTAGGAGGTTTAAGAGTTCTTAGCAATCCATTCACCTATTTTCTGTTCCGTTAATCTTCCTCTTATTCCATAATCGTTGTCGACGCCGTTCCAGTAGACTATCCAGCAGCCTTTAAGCCCCATGTTCTTGAAGAGAGTCAGCCCCTTAATTATGTAATCACTCTGTGTTGCATCGTTGCTTGTGGACATGCCGAACTCGGAGATGACCACGTCTTTATTTGTTATCTTATGAAGAAGCTGGATCATATTGGGGGAAATAGTCAGGAACGAATCCATGAAAACGTCGAAGCCTACGAAGTCGAGTTTTTCGCTAAATCGGATGGGAAGGTTGGTGCGAGCGACGAAGGCTGGTGAAAAATTGGTGTAGCTTTGTGCAGAAAGCTGATGTTGCTGAATTACGGCGTAGAGGTCGTCGAATTTTGAGCCCGCTTCGTCGTCTGTGAATAGGGCTCCTAAAGCCCATGATGAAGCTGCGTCGGGTTCATTGAGGATTTGAACGTATGTTAAGTCTTTACCCCATCGGTCGAGATAGAAATTTATGTCAGTGACGCTATCGTGGTTGTTGACTATTAACGCCACTTTTATGCCAAGTTGGCTAACTGCACTGAAGAATACGTCTGAGATGGTGTTTAGGTAAGAGCTGGGGATGTTTGAGTCGCAAACGAGGTTAACGCGTATCACTTTGATGCCTAAATCTTTAATGTGGGATACTTCACTATAGATTTGATTTACATTGTCTCGTTCGTAAACGTAACTCACTCCCACTTCAAAAGACGGGTTCGAATGTATAGATGAAGATGAATAGAAGGCGTACGGAAAGAAGAACTGAACAAAGATTAAGAGGAAACACAAACTGATAATGATTAACGTCCACACCAACTTGTTTTGTGTTGCCATCGCAAGATTCTGTTTCTTCACCAAACTTTTTAGGCCATTTTTCTTATAATTAGAAAGGCTTCGCCTTTTCACGTAAAGCAGAAAGCTGACGCTGGCTCCAACAGCGATAGCTACCCCCGCAAAAACTAGTTCAATTGGAAAGCGAGCACCCACCGTGAAAAGAACTGTTTTTGATGCCCCGACTAATCCTGCAGAGTTTGTTCCGTAAACTGTCAGGTTGTGAGCTCCAACAGCAAGTCCAGTTAGAGTTAAATTTCCGCTGATTGCCACCGCTTGCTGCCCATCAAGACTATAGCTTTGCATGGAGCTTTGATCATTCAATGTAAACGTCAACGGGATTTCACTTGTGTCGTATGTTTTGCTTTGTGGACTAGATATTGTTACAATCGGTGCTTGAAGGGCTGCATCTGGAGCAAGCTTTATCATAAAGGCATTTTCCAGAGTTGATCCTGCAGTCAAGTATCCGCCATCCCTTGTGGCAATTAGGAATGAAGAGGGGTAGCCTGAAGGCGACGCTATTGCCGAAATGCCCAGTTGTTCTCGCCCGACTTCGCTGCCGGAGGAGTCAGCCCTCATAATCGATGCAGTTGCCGGTTGAACAACCAAGTAGCCCTGGTCAGCAGTTTGCGCAACTGCGCTGAAGCTGTCACCAGGATACTGTCCATAGGGAAGGTTCCATTGTTCGTAGCCTAAGGAATTTATTTTAATCAGCCAAGGAATCATGCCGCCACTTGATTGCCACATTCCTCTGCCAGCAAGAATGAATCCGCCGTCCTTAGTTGTAGCTATGGAGTAAACGAAATGCGCGTCTAAGGGATTACCATAAACGTAGTTTTGGCTCCATTGTTGATTGCCATTCGAATCAAGCCGGGCTAACCAAAAATTGTTCTTCCAGTTTCCTGCCAACGCGCAGCCGCGGTCAACAGTGTTTATAACAACAGAAACCTGAAAGCCACCTGTGAAATTCAAGTCCCACAGAATATTGCCTTGAGTGTCGACTTTCCGCAGCCAAACATAAGTCTCTTGACCTTCTCTGATGCTGTTTCCAACAACGATGAAGGTGCCGTCGCTGGTCACGATTCCCTGCCGAACGCCAATCGCTGAACCCTGAACTACTTCGGAAGAAAGACCGCTTATCGCGTTTTCTTTAACGTAGAAGCTAGAGTTTTGGTTTCCGTCAGCGTCCGTTTTTACGACTTCCCCGTTTATGCGGAAGACAACGTAGCCTGAGTCGCTTGTTTGCGCCACCGAAACTGCATCGCCGAGAGCTTTCTGCCATTGTACGTTTCCAGCTGAATCTGTTTTTACTAATGTGACTCCGCCGGGAGACGAAGCTGTGCCAACCATGGCGTAGCCTCCGTCCAATGTCTGGATGACAGAATTAACCTGCAACCCAGGGTAGGTTTGCCTCCATTCAATTGGAGGCGGGTCAGGAGCAGCCGCCGAAGATGGAACAAGTACAAGCAAGATCAGAAGCAATGAATGCTATTGCAACGACAATTCTGGTAAATCGCAAATACGCAGGACAACAGCGTTTCAAAGAGGACAGCCCCCGCTTAACATAACATCTCAAATGAACTGACTTAGCACTTATCTTTTTCGCAAAACCTCGTTAACAGACCACCGTTAACAGACCGTCAATCGCACCTGAAAATACCGCCTAAACAGTACTTTTGACAAAGAGTTGACCCAAACAAGCGCACAAAAAGCAGAAGGTTCACGGATAGTATAGCTCATAAACACCTAAAGGAATTATGTTCTTTGAAATTATTGTTCCGTTAAGCTGCCTGTCACAGCTGTGCTATGGATTAACTTCCTCCCATGTTCTTTGCTAGCGCAAGTTTAGTATAACTATAAATTCATAAGTGCTTTTTTTATTCGATTTGTATGCCTGGGTACCAGTGCTCGGCTTTTTCCCAGTAGTACATGAAGAGGTCTTTGCACCATTTACAGAATTTCTCGTCAGTTCCAAAAAGACCCATATAATCCATTACGCCGTTATTTCTGCGGAAAACTACTGTAGCATAATTTTCAGTAATCACAAATGTGACGGGAATTCGTTCCATGTACCTGCTTCCCGCTAAAACCTCAACGTCTTTAGCGTTTACAAATGTCTTTGCGAGTTCTTTTTGCATGATAAATTTGAAGTCCATCCCTTTGGACACTTTTTCGGTTGTAGGCGCAATATGGCTTGAATCCACTTGTTCAGCCATAGTCCAGATGTACTTCTCGGCTTCAAACACCATTTTTCTTACTCGATTGAAGCCCGACATAGCTTCACTGCAAAAATCAGCATCGGACAGCTCGCCAAGCCTGTTAACGAATTCATATGGAAGACGGAAAATATCATGATCTAAGAAATATTCCGTATTTCTGAAAGCAAATTCCATAGGGGAAACAAATTGAATTTGTAATCTCGCATAGTCAGTTATCGTATATGTTCCATCGGGCTGTTTTTTAATTAGCCGAGCTTCGCTTAAACGCTGAAGCTGCCTGCAGGTTTCAGTGTCAGTTAGATCTAGTTTTCGAGCGAGTTCCTGCATTCGAAGCTCCTTAACTTGAAGTTCCCGCAGTATGCCAAGCCTGCTTTCGCTTGCAAGTTCAAAAAATAATCGGTCTACTCCTTGCTGACTACTCATTGCCAATATACACAATCCTATTTTTTATGTGTACTATTTTGTTCGATGCTTACTACTACACATGCTTGTAAGATAAAATTAATGGCTGCTGCAAGCTATCAGTTATTTTGAGGTTGGAAATGTGGAAGAAAACGAAAGGTTCTTTTCAGTCGAACTTAAATCTAAAATTAGCCTCAAGAACGTTACTTTAAGCAACGGCGGCGTTGAAAACGTTCTTGTCGAAGGCACCATCGGTCAGCTGCAATACGCATCATTTTCCGATAACGTAGTTTTGGAGGTCGTCGGCGACAAGGGTGTTCTTAGAATTAACTTAACCCAAGATGAAATTAAACAAAAAGAGGTGAAGGAGGCGAATAAAACATGAGTGAACCGAAACTAAAAACGTTGATTGCCTATGGAACCTACTTTGGCGCAACAGCTGGAACAGCTGAAGAAATCATCGAATATGAAACCAAGAGTTTTACTTATTGGCTACAATGGAGCAAACAACACAGGAGCTGAAGCCAAACTCCTCGTCATAATTGATGAATTACGATCAGTTCTTGGTCAAGAAGCTATTTTCACTGTACCTTCATTAAACGAAGCAAACCTTCGCAGGTATCTGCAGGAAGGTCCAAACTTAAAAATCAAATCAGTTAGACCTGCACTTTTCCCGATTGATGTTAGAAAATTTGTTAAAGAAACAGATATGGTTGTTCTAGTGGAAGGCAGCTGTTACATGGACAGTTGGGGAGCAGCTCTGCTATGGTACTACCTGATAGCCACAAGATACGCTCACTCAATGAAGAAACCCTGCATCGCCTACTCCGTTGATGCGGGCACTGCATCCAGATTCAACCGCTGGTTAATTCGTCGCGAAGCGAGCAAAACTAGCCTGATACTTGCAAGAACAAAAGAAGCTGCCGAGCGGCTCCAAAAGCTGGGAGTAAAAGCCCCCATCGAAGTCACTGCCGACAATGCTTTTGCATTTCGACCCAAACCTCAAGACCACGATTTGCTTAAACATGTGTGGCCAGAAGCGTCTCACGTGGTTGGCATGGCTGCCGAAGACATCTACATGTGGCCAGTTCAGATCAGACCTTGGGGTAGAAAGAAGTATTGTTACAGATGGCCATATTATTACCAACATTCAAAGGCTTGCCGGCAAAAAAGCGAGTTGCTCGTCGATGTTCTTGCTGTTCAAGCGGACGAAATAATAGAAAAATATGACAAGGACGTTGCGTTGCTGAGTATGGAGGGTTTAGACACTGCTTTCACTCAGAAAATCCAGCAGCACATGAAACATGCCGACCGAACAAAAGTGTTCAGCTCCACCCAATATAACGCTTCGCAGATGACTAGTGTACTCAGAAGCTTGGACTTGCTAATTACTTCCAGATATCATGCAGGGGTTTTATCACTGCGGCATGAAGTTCCTCAAACCGCTATAGGCCACGATTTAAGAATAAAAGATCTCTACACCGACTTAGAAGTACCGGAATTCTTCGTTGACCACGAAGACCCAGACCGATACAAACTTCTGACTGATAATGTGGAGAAACTCTTCAATCAATATGATACAATAAAGGCGAAGCTCCGAAAAGGCTATTTAAGATATGAAGCGCGGGAAAAAAGAAATACTCAGCTCTTCAGAGCTTTTTTGGTAGAAAATTATCCTGAGTGGTTAAATTGAAAACAACATTATTGACAGGTGCTAACGGATTTATCGCAACCCAAATCGCCAGAAACCTCCTCGCCGACGACGAAGCCACCATTCTTGCTCTCGTCAGAGCCAACAACAGAAAAGATGCTCAAGCCAAGTTAGCTAGAGAATGGTGGGATTACCCCGAATTAATCGGGGTCTTAGGAACAAGAATTCAAGCAATGGGCGGCGATGTTTGCAAACCAAACCTTGGAATAGACCAAACAGAATACAGCGGAATTGCCGAAAAAACAACCCATATCATTCATACTGCAGCCGACTGGCGCTTCCTTCCGCTTGATGAACTCAGAAAAACAAACGCCCAAGGAACCGCAAACGTAATCACATTTGCCAAAGAAGCAAACAAAAACCATCACTTGGAACGGTTATCGCATATCTCCACGGCTTACGTGGCAGGAGCAGCAACGGGAACCATACCTGAAGACCAGCTAACCGACCAGTATGGCTTTTTCACTGATTATGAACGCAGCAAATACGAAAGCGAACTACTGGTACAAGCTGCAAAAGAAGAGATACCCGTCTCAATCTTTCGCCCCTCAATGGTCATAGGAGACTCAAAAACAGGTGCAATCAAGACATTCAACACCTTCTACTTCCCACTGCGCCTTTACTTAACAGGTAAAATGAGGTTTATGCCAGTCAGTCAGCTCACTAAAAATCAACGTGGTTCCTGTCGATTATGTGGCAAAAGCTGTCGCGCAATTAACCTTTGAACCCTAAAGCTGAAGGAAAAACTTTCCATGTTGTGGCTCCTTATGAGTCGCTGCCAAGGCTTGGGGAACTTCTCGACTTTGTTCAAAAATGGGCTAAAACCGAATTAGCCTGCAGACTGCCAAGCCCCAGATACCTGCCAATGTCCACGTCGTTAATGAAAACTGTATTGAAGCTTCAAAGCATATTCACAGGAAACCACAAAGTCACAGACGCGCTGATCTCTTTATCACCATACTTTAGCGAAAACCACCAATTCAGCCGAGACAATCTCGACAATCAACCTCGGATATTACGACTTTAAATGGCAAGAGATAATGCCTAAACTGCTTGAATTTGCGGTTTACAACAGTTTCTTCCATCGCTCAGACCGCATAGTACATGAGCAAGTGCTTTTCAGGTTAGAAAGCATAAGCCACCCCATCACCTACTTCGACCTTATCGAGGGTAAAATCGTAAAGAAAACTGCGAGTGAGATGCGCCGTGACATTTTGGCTGCAACTGATCGCTCTGAAAACCTATGGAGTTTGCGCAGGCGACCGTGTGGCTTTAACTGAGTTTAAACAACTCAAGATATTTGGCTGTAGACATAGCTATTGGGCTTAGCTGGCGCAATAAGCGTTCCACTATACTACACCACGCCTCCCTCAGACATCAATGACGTTCTGAAAGCAAGCGGCGCCAAACTCTTCTTCATCGGTATGCCAAGCCTTTTAGCTAGGGCAAAAGAACTCAGCTCCAACGTGCCGATCATTTCAATTTGCCGATTACCCTCTCCGACTGATGCAGAGAGAAATATCGTTTCTTGGGAGGAATTTCTGTCTAAGAGCAATGGCAAAGCGGCGCCTATCAAGGCTCCAGTTGGCTTCGGAGACATTGCAACGCTGAGGTATTCGTCTGGCACAACGGGCAAACCTAAAGGAGCCATTTTTAGACATGACAACCTCAGGTATATGGCTGAATCAATAGTATCCATAACATCTTGGAAAGCAAGAAACGGGACATGTAGGTACCTGTCATTCCTTCCAATGGGGCATGTCGTTGAGGGAATCCTTGCTACTTACTCGCCCTACTATATTCCAGCCCCAGTTGAAATTTATTTTTTGGAAGACTTCAGAAAACTCCAAGATGAGCTGCCACGTGTTAAACCAACCGTTTTCTTTTCGGTTCCACGCATATACGAGAAAGTTTGGGAAGCACTGGAAAATAACTCGTTCGGACGATTCTACGCTAAAAACAAAGAATTCATTACTAAAGCGATCGATTCGAAGAACACTTCGAAACATGACTCTTAAACGAGCAGGGTTAAACAAATGCTCCCAGCTAATGGCTGGGTCAGCAAGCTGTGACGAAGACCTTCTTGGGAACTACCGCAAACTAGGCGTTGAAATCCACAATGCATATGGAATGACTGAAGCGCCGTTGGTGACTATTAACCGGCTTGGAAGAAACAGGTTAGGCACTGTGGGTGAACCTATGCCACTTACGGAAGTTAAGACAGCTGAAGATGGAGAGATTATGGTTAAGGGTCCCCAAGTTACGGTTGGCTATTTTGACAAGTCGGTGGAGCCGCCCTTCAAAGATGGCTGGCTAATGACTGGCGATATCGGCAGATTAACGAATGAAGGTAGCCTCGTCATTTTCGGACGGAAAAAAGAGCTGATTAAAACTTCCTACGGTAAATGCATTTACTCAGGAAAAATAGAAGGCATGATACGAGAGTTACCTGGCGTGTCAGAAGCTATGCTCATAGGTGAATCGAAACCATACTGCTCAGCACTCGCATGGATAGACAAAAAACACTACGACCAAGCAACCTGCGTTTCAATCGACAAAGCCATGGAAGAAATGAATAAGCGTCTCTCTAACCCTGAAAAAATAAAGAAGTGGGCGCTACTTGCCAACGACCTGAGCATTGAAAACGGAGACTTAACTCCGAATCTGAAACTAAAACGCATTGTTGTCTCCCAAAAAAACGCGAGAATCATTGATGCACTCTACAATGGAGTTGCCGCTGAGGGCAATGTGCACATAGGCGGAGCCGAAAAACCAGGATGCGTCCTCTTACTCAACAAATGTATGATAAAGCGGAACAACTGGGGTACACGCCTAAGCCTACTCCGAAGGTTGATGACTTAAGCAAATGCATCGGATGCGGTTACTGCGAAGTAGGCTGCATCACAGGAGCAAAATGGGACAGCAGACGAGTTTACAAAGATTATCTTGGGCAAAGGCATCTCGCTGTTGACGAATACTGCAGTTCAAAAGGTGCTCTTGGATGGCAACCTCGCATGCGGAGTGTTGATTTCTCATGGCTCATCAACCGAGAAAATCAACGCGGACGTCGTTATCTTATCTGCGGGCGGAATCGGCACAGCCCAGATTTTGCAAGCGTCAAATTTACCAGCAAAAAACAAGTTGTGGGTTGATGTAGTACTCACTATAGGCGGAGTATCGAAGGGTTCCCGAATGCTCAATGAGGCACCCATGTCTTGGTTCATAAAAAAAGGCAACTATATTCTCTTCTCCGTATTTTGATCTGTTGTCTTATTGGTTCCATAAGCCTTGGAAAGATGTGCTCTGAGGGAGACAGGGTTGGCATGATGATTAAATTGGCGGATACCGAACGAGGCAGCTGTTGCAGCCGACGGAACTGTCTCTAAAACGCTAACTCCAGCGGATTATGAGAGTCTTGAAATTGCAAGAGCTGAGGCTAACGCAGATAATGGAGGCTTCAGGAGTGATAGGCCCTTTTGTTGACGGTATGATTCATGGAGGCCACCTTGGCGGCACCGTACCCTTAACTAAAGACGATGTTGAAACAATGCATCCCTCTTGGTTACCTCGAGAACCTTTGGGTTGCAGACCTTTCGCTTATGCCCCGTTCTCAAGGTTTACCGACGATGTTAACTGCTTCTGCGTTGTCTTTGCGGGTTGCCAGGAGAATTATTCAGGAAAAAGGAAGGCACAGATGAACTGAGTTTTTTAAGTATTTCTTAATAACATATCTGCCCCCGCACAAGCTCTCATATCAAAATTCTATTTAATTTATTTACTTTAGAAAAAACATTTATTCTCAGACTGTATCTTATTATTTAGGGGTATTTCATGGTGAAACTAAACTGTTGGGAATACAAAAAGTGTGGTCGATATTTAGGCGGCGAAAAAGCCAAGCAATGCGGAACATGTGTTGCAGTTAAAGAAACCAAAACCAACGGAGTTAACAATGGAAAAAACGGCGGAAGATGCTGCTGGGCGGTCGCAGGAACACTATGCGGCGGGCCAGTTCAAGGTTCATTTGCAACTAAACTAAACAATTGCTTTGACTGCGAATTCTATTGGCACGTGAACAGCGAAGAAGGAAAAGATGCAGTACCATTAAAAGAAATATTAAAGTTAATACACCAATAACCAATTAGCCATCCAAGTTCTCTTGTTTTTCAAGAAAAGCAGATTTATTCCTCAAGATCAATGCCCATATTCAGTATCAGCCTGTCTAAAACTTCAGGGTTCATCCATTCAACTTTAAGGTAAAGACGAATCTCCGCTGCATTTAATCCAAGGCGTTTGGCTTCTTGAACTGCATAGCGATAGGCTTCGATTTCGGTTGGTCTATCCACGTAGTCGTAGCGTGGGTCAAAGAGTTCTCTGCCATCCATATGCTGCTTCACATGGCACAGTTCATGAATGACGTCAAGGTAAATGTCTACTTTGCTTCCAGTGCTCAAATACCGTTTATTCACCATCAGATGCCCATTACTATCGTTAACTCCCATGTACCCAAACCAGATGAAATCCACCTTCAGGTTTCTCAGAACAGCCTCGGTTTTATCACCGAATATTCCGCGGATGGCACTATTCTTCTCGAACCCCTTAAAATAATCCGTAAAATTCCCTTGCTGCGAAATCACATGTGTAAGTATCCTTAAGGGCAGGCCTCTTAACAAGCCGATAACTTGCCCAACAATGTACTCTACTGCACTCTGAAATGGCACAGCAAACACCTACCTGAACTTAAGAGGCACCCAACCTTCAACCTGTTCAGCCCTTCGATCAGCTAATGCTTCCATGTACAAAGTTGTTAAGTTAAAATACTTTTGTCCAAACAAAAATAACTTGAGTTAGAACGTCTCGAACAGAAAAGGGTGTTATTGAAAACAAGTGCTGATTTGATTTTGGAAAAAGTAAAATGCTAACGCAGCTAAAAATCAATTATGACTAGCATTAAGCCAAAAAGGGCACCTGCGACCTACGCGATTGTTGTGTGGATAATTATCAATGCTGTTTTCATGGCGCTTGAATTGACGGTTTTTAACGATGCAGCAGACCTCAACAATTCAATCCTCCTGGTTCTTTGGATAGTGTCAGCCGCAAGCCTATTGCTTCTAAAGAAGTACGGGTTAACTACTGCTGCTTTTGCAGTGATTTACGCTTTCTCGTTTAACGCCTTCAACTTAATTTATTTCGGTTCATCCATCGAACTGCTCAACGGAATAAGCGCAATCATCAATTTAGCAGCAGCGATCTACTTGCTCATCAGCCTGGCACACAAACTGTGACACATAGATTCAACGGACCCAAATTAAAGTGAATTAGATTTAGAGGCACTACTCTTCAGATAATAAAAAATGGATATTCCGCTATTCAAGCTGAGTGGACTTGGAAATAGGCTGCTTTGTATCCTGCTTTTCCTGATTTAGAATACTGGGGCGCCCGAGTGCGACATTGTTGTGTGGAATGCTTCGAACAGCCAAACTGCAGCAATTATTTTCTAGTCAATAAGCCTAAAACCGAGTTGAACGATAAACTTCTAGCAAGTTATGGCTGAATAGTTTTCAGCCACTCCAAAAAAGCCTCATGCACCATCTGGGGAGTCCCAAATACCCGCACATCCTCGGTCTGTTCCAGCTCACGGACTTGGGCGGCTTCCTGCCTGCGCACACGGATTTTCGTCTCTTTCCCATTAGGCAGTTTGGTGGCAATTACACCCTCTCTGTAGTCCACGGGCATAACCCATACTGGCACGAACGCTTTAAGGCTCATTATGGCTGCGTTTGTGATCAAAGTGTCGGCGATGCCATTTACCAGTTTAGCCACGGTGTTTGAGGAGGCTGGGAAAATCAGAAGGAATTCGTATTTGCGGCTCTGCATCATGCCAGCGAGAAATGGCGAATTAGAGTTCAATTCAAGATACACTTTCGGAAAATTCTTGCGCAGGTCCTCTTCAAGGCGGTAGAATTTAAGCATGGTATCCGCGGCTTTGGAGAGGAAAACATCGATTTCCACCTTACCCTCTGATTGACTCTTTAGGTCTATCATGGTTTGGAGGATTTCCTCTATCTTGTCACCTGCACCTGTAATAGCCCATGCAACCTTGCGTTTCTTAACTTTAGCTTCAGCCATAACATTCACCTTTACTTTTTAGCGTAAAGTTCCAAGTACTCAGCAAACCGTTTAGTGGTTTTCTTTAAGCTTCTAAACCCTTCTTCATCCAATTTGGCGCCTTCCAGAGTGTCTTTGCTCCAAAATGTTGCCCCCAAATTTGCACCGAAAAACCCGCCGCCCACTGGAATCATGCCGTTTATGATATAGAAGCTGTGGATTTGCATAAGAGCGAATTCTTGTCCGCCATTGCGGTCTCCGCCTGTAACGATGCCCATTCCAACTTTGCCTTTGAAAAAGTTTTTATCCCCAGCAACCATTGCGCGCATTCGATCCATAACTGCTTTGGTTTGGGCGCTTACACCGCCATTATAAACTGGTGATGCAAAGATAATTCCCTGAGCTTCAGAAAGCAGTGCGTAGAGTTCCTGCAAATCATCCTGAACTACGCATTCCTTGTTTGTTAGGCAGTAATCGCAGTGTGAGCAGTAATCAACCCATTTTCCACGAACAGTCCAAAGCTTCGTTTCCAAACCTTTTTCCTGCAGGATGCGGAGGGCTTCTTCCAAAACGTGTTCCGTTGCTTGTTTTCGTGGGCTGCCGCAGATTCCAACTATCATAAGCTTCACTAAACGTTAACTTGGGATTTGCATTAAAGCCTTACCCTTCCAACTTAACCTTGGTTGAATACACAAAGTGAAAAGAAAGATTTGAAAAAAATATTAAAAACAAAAAATAAAGAAAATAATAGAAATAGAGAAGAAAAGCTTAGGCTTATTCTTTCTCGAAGTATTCTTCTGGTTTTGGCGGGACTGGCGGTAATCCTCTGCGTTCGCGGATCTTCTTTATGGTTTCAGCTTGCATTTGCTCTGGAACATATGCCCAACGAGCGAACTGTGTAGCCCAAAATGCTCTGCCTGAAGTTGAACCACGCAATTCATCAGCTATTCCAAAGCTTTCGGAAACCGGCATTTCTGCTTTCACGGTAATTATGTCGTCTTCTGAGGGCATGTCTAGGATTTTGCCTCGGCGTTTGTTTAGCATTGTGATGACGGCACTAACATACTCGCTTGGAACTTTACATTCAAAGCTCATCAGTGGCTCAAGCAGTTTTGGATCGCTTAGGAGTATGGCGCAGTAGATTGGTCTCCAGGTCATGGGGATAGCTTGTGCGGGTCCGCGGTGGACTGGGTCCTCGTGGAGGGTTATGTCTTCCAAGTTGATTTTTAGACCGTATGCTGGTTCTTTGGCAAGTGGGGATGTGTGGACAGCTTCGCGGAATCCAGTTTTGATGTGGTCGATGATTTCTTCTACGTATTGGCGTCCGCGGATGCGGTTAACGAGTATACAGTTTTCTTCAACTGCAACGGCGCCTTTGGCTTCGTCTGGTGACCAGCCAAGTGACCTTAAGGTTTTGGTTCGCTCGTCCCTGCTTTGCATGTCAGTAATTTTTTCAGATTTAATTGCTTCGATAACTTCGTTAGATAACTTGTCGATGGTTATCCAGAGTTTGTTGTGTTTGTTGGGGCTTTTACCCATGATTGCTGGTCCCTTGTAATCGTGACTGATGGTTTCTCTGAAGATGACGATTGGTTTGCTGAGTTTAACTTTTAAGCCTGCTTCCTGCATTCGGTAAGCGGTGATTTCAAGGTGAAGTTCACCCATACCGGATAGGAGGAATTCTCCGCTTTCTTTGTTCATGATGAAGTGCAAGTTGGGGTCTTCAGTTGTGAGTTTGTGCATGACTTTATCGAATAAGGGTAAGTCTTTGACATCTTCTGGTTCTACAGCGACGGTTACGACTGGGTCTGAAACGTAGTTTAAGCCTTCGAAAGAGTGTACCACTTCGCCCTCTTGAGCGATGGTTTCTCCGACATGTATGGATGGAAGACCAGAAATGGCTCCGATGTTGCCTGCTGGCACACGGTCGATGAGCACTCGGTCTGTAGCCATACTCATGAAAACTTGTTGAATAGTGCCTTTTTGGTTGCTGCTTAGCAGCTGAACGGTTTTGCCTCTCTCGATTGATCCGCTGAAAATTCTGCCGATTGCGACTGTTCCGCTGTGTGGGTCAACTTCAATGGTTGAGATACACATGAGCAACGGCGCTTTAGGATCAACTTTTGCCATTCCCTGTCCTGTTGCGCTATCTACGTCGCCTGGCCAAATTTGAGGCTGCCTGTAGGGCTGAGCCTCATAGGGGTTTGGAAGATGTTTAACGAACATATCCAAGATTGGTTCTGGCAAAGGAGCACGTTTACTGAGTTCATCGACTTTTCTACCAACCTCAATTGGGTCACCTGAGTAAGCATCGATGATGTCTTGGAAGGTGACTTTCTTCATTTTCATATGATCAAGGTTTAAGCCCCATTTGTGAAGGGCTGACCCAAATGCTACTCGACTATCTTCAATTGTTACTTGCCAGTCTTTCTTGTGCTCGGCAGGTGCATATTTCTCGATTAAAGTGTTAACTCTTAGGAGAATCTTTGCAAATTTCTTCTGGATTTCTTGGGGTGAAAGTTTAATTTCTTTGATCAAACGGTCAACTTTGTTGATAAATAGAATTGGTTTTACGCGTTCTCGCAGAGCTTGCATAAGAACTGTTTCTGTTTGGGTCATTGGTCCCTCAACTGCATCGACGACAACAAGTGCGCCGTCAACTGCTCGCAAACTTCTTGTTACAGCTCCTGAAAAGTCAATGTGACCAGGTGTGTCGATTAGGTTGATTAGGTAATCTTTTTCTTGGTAAGTGTGGACTAAGCTGACGTTTGAGGCGAAGACAGTCATTTGACGTTTCTGCTCAAGGTCCCATGAGTCGAGAAACAGTTTCTGTCCTGCCGTTTGGGTACTGATGATTCCTGCCGCCGCCAGAAGACTGTCGGCCAGGGTTGTTTTTCCATGGTCAACGTGGGCGATGATGCTGGTGTTGCGTACGAAAATCGGGGTTTCCATTAGTTTTACAATTTCTTCTGTTTGCCTATAACGCGCCATAATTAATCAATCTCCAAATTAATTGAATTTATTACTTGAAAGACTTGTTTTTTACTTATTTGAAGCATTATTTAATCTCTCATGAAATTGATAAACTACATGGAAAGTGAGTTTGTAGCCTATTAACTTTATGGCATGATTTTTTAGAAATAATTAGGCTAAAAAAACAGCTGTGCAGTCAACCTCGACATGTTTTTTTCCTCAAGTAATTTCTCGTTTGCTGCCGATTTGGCTCTTAACTAGCTAGCCAGCGGTAGTCTGCTAAACTTTGCAGATAAGTTAAGAAGAATTCACAAAAAAGGATAAATCCTCTTTATTTTTCTATTAACGACTAAATAGGAATTTAAAGGAGTAAATGCTAAATGAGCAGGAAAGCCCTTGCATACAATTCAATGGTGCGCTTCATTTCTTTCTCGTTAAAGACGGCTTTGGGTGCGATTAGTTTAAATGCAACAATCCATAATAACCATGAATTAAATCATCAAAATTGATGATGTAGTTTAAAACGCTGAGGATATGAATGAAACTTCAAACAGTTGCTACTCAGGAAAAAGACGCGTTGTTTAACGAGTCCTTAGCATCATTCATCTTTGCTTATTGTCGGGGTTGTTATTAACTAACTGTTCTTGAGGTTTTGGCGGAATAAGATTGGAAAAAGCTGCTTCTATGCCGATTGACAAGGTTTTCGAGGACCTAAACACATCAGAAAATGGGTTAACAACTGAAGAAGCTAAACTGCGCCTCAAAAAATACGGCTACAACCGCCTCTCAGAAAAAAGACAGATTCCACTAATAAACAAATTTATCAGAAATCTTAAAGATCTATTCGGCATTTTGCTGCTTGTAGCCGCGATTCTATCTTATATAAGTGGCAGTCCTGAACTTGCCTTAATCATCCTTGCAGTCGTTTTCGTCAACATTTTCGTCAGCATCTTTCAGGAATCACGGGCAGAAAAAGCCATGGAAACCCTCAAAAGCTGGATGCCTGAATACGCTAAAGTTGTCCGAGATGGCGAACTCAAGAAAATCTCAGTCAGAGAGATCGTTCCTGGAGACGTGATCCATTTGGATGAAGGCGACCGCGTTCCAGCGGATGCACGTTTGATTGAAGTTTTTGATTTTTGGACCAATAATGTTCCTTTAACTGGGGAATCTGAACCGCAACCGCGTGTTGCTGAAGCAGCCAAAGTAGTTGAGAAAGCATACTTGTATTCACCTAATCTTGTTTTCATGAGCACCAGCGTTGCTAAGGGTCAAGGTAAAGCGGTTGTTTACTGCTACGGGCATGGATACACAGTTTGGCAGAATTGCCAGTTTAACCCAGACAATTAAGGAAGAGGACAGCCCACTTCAGAAAGAAATTGCGATAACAGCAAAATACGATTTCATAATTGCAGTTATCGTGGGTTCGGTTTTCTTTGCGGTTAGTTATGGAATCTTGCGTGCCTCTCCTGGCAGCAAGTTTTCTGTTTATGATTGGTGTTATGGTGGCTTGTGTTCCAGAAGGCTTGCAGGTAACAGTTTCCAGTGCTTTAGCCATTAATGTGCTCAAGATGGTTAAGCAGCATGTTGTCGTTAAACGGTTGTCAGCTGTTCAAACATTGGGCAGCGTCACCGTAATCTGCACCGACAAAACAGGCACAATCACCAAGGGCGAAATGACCGTTAACAAGCTATGGGTAAAAGACCGCGTGATAGAAGTTTCAGGCTTAGGCTATAGCCCAGTGGGCGATTTCACTTTAAACGGCCAGCCCCTGCGAGAAGGCGAAACCAAATCACTTGAGAAACTTCTTGAAATAGCCGCGCTCTGCAACGGGGCCAAGATTGATCCTCCATCTGATAGAAATCGCAATTGGAGCGTAATCGGCGATCCAACAGACGGTGCATTACTCGTCGCCGCACTAAAGTACGGCATGAACATTGAGGATGAACTTGTTGAGAAGCCAATCATCGATATTTTACCGTTCAGTTTTGAAAGAAAACGCATGACTACCGTCCACAAGCTCAACGGTAACCTTTTCATTTACACTAAGGGTGCCCCCAGAAACATTCTTGACGTCTGCACAAAAATATTGGTTGACGGCAAAGTTGAAGAGTTAAACCAGGAAAACATGGATTGGATAGAAACAAGAATCCATGAATTCGCCAACGAAGGCTTACGAGTCATCGCTGTTGCCTACAAAAAAATACCTAAAACAGAATACAAAAAAGGCGAAGAAGTCGAAAAAGAACTTATCTTCGTCGGTTTAGCAGCAATGCGTGACCCACCAAGGACAGAAGTCAAAGATGCTGTTGCAAAAGCAAAGCAAGCCGGAATCAAAACAGTCATCATTACAGGCGATTATGGCCCAACTGCTCAAGTTATAGCTCAAGAAGTCGGCATAGTCGAACGTGATTTTAGTCAGGTTATTCGTGGTGTAGACCTTGAAGAATTAAGCGACCAAGCCATAGTGGACGAAGTCAAAAAAGGCAACGTAATTTTCGCAAGAGTTGCCCCTGAACAGAAGCTTCGCATAGTTAAAGCTCTCAAAAAAAGCGGAGAAGTAGTAGCGGTTACGGGTGATGGAGCAAACGATGCGCCATCACTAAAAGAAGCTGACATCGGTGTAGCAATGGGTGCCTCCGGAACAGATGTTGCCCGAGAAGCCGCAGACATCGTACTGCTTAACGACAGCTTTGCTTCAATTGTTAAAGCAGTTGAATCTGGCAGAGCAATCTACGAGAACATACGCAAATTCATCGTTTACGTGTTTCTCCCACAACTGGGCAGAACTCATCCCCTACGTACTCTATGCTGTTTTGGCTATTCCATTGCCGCTGCTTGTTGTCCAAGTTTTAGCAATTGACCTTGCCATCGATGTTATTCCAAGCCTTGCCCTAAGCCGTGAACCTCCAGAAGCAGGAATCATGGAGGAACCGCCAAGAAGCATCAAAGAACGGCTATTCACTGGCAAAGTCTTTGGGCGTTCACTCTACATCGGCGTAATCATCGCAGTTGGCGCAATGATTGGATGCCTTAGCGCATGGACAGCGGGAGGCTGGCACTTCGGCCAAGCTTTAGCTTCCGAATGACCCAGTTTACATAAAAGGAGTCACAATGACGTTCGCAGGAATAGTGGTTGCTCAAGCAGGAAACGTACTGGCATGCCGAACCAGCAAACAATCAATCTTCAAAACAAGCCTCAAAAACAACAAATGGATAATTGCAGGCATCGTTTCACAGCTTTCGATTCTGGCATTCCTTGTGTATGTGCCGTTGATGCAGAAATACTTCGGAACAACCGCACTTGGCTTAACAGATTGGATATTCCTAATTTCGCTGGCGCTTGTAGTGGTTTTCGCTGAGGAAATCCGCAAGTTCTTTGTCAGACGATTCAGCAAAACCCCTGAAGACCTAAGCAAACACGACCACACATAAGCGTTCGGAACACTCTAACCCCCCCTTTACTTAAGGGTGGTAAAATGATGATTTGCGGTAAACTCTTAAGTTGGTAATGAATTCTTACGCTTGAAAAAACATGACGCAGCTTTCCCCTCAAGCAATCTGGAACCTAAACGAAAAAGGGCTCCTGAGTTTGCTTGAAACAGGCATCTTTAAGCCAAGAGGCAGAGAAATCCGCTTTTACGCCCCAAGCTTCACCTACTACAAAACCAAACATTTCTGTTCCTCAACAACCGAATTCCCCACAATCTCAGTTACAGGCAACGCTTGCTCTTTGAATTGCAAACACTGCGGAGGCAAAGTCTTGGAAACTATGCATCCTGCGCTGTCGCCTTTGGAGCTTTTTCCGTTAGGCGCAAAGTTGAAGGGAAATGGCGCTAAAGGCTGCCTTGTTAGTGGAGGATGCTTACCTGACGGTTCAGTGCCGCTTGATGGGTTTGTGCCTGTGCTTGGAAGGTTCAAACGGGAGCTTGGCTTAACCGTTTTCGTTCATACCGGCATAATAAACGGTGAAACCGCTGTGGCGCTCAAGGACGCTGGGGTTGATGCCGCGTTGATTGATGTTATTGGCTCAGCTGAAACCGTTGGGAAAATCTATAACCTCAAAGTAACTGTCGAAGACTACGTCGACTCCCTCAAAGCACTGCAAAACGCAAAACTCAATTTTGTCCCCCATGTAATTGTTGGGTTAAACGAGGGCAAACTCGACGGCGAACTAAAAGCACTCCAAATGATACAGAAAGTTAAGCCCTCAGCCATAGTGATAATAGCGTTCATGCCTATCCACGGAACAGCCATGGCAAAAACACCGCCGCCTAAACCAGCCGACATAGCTAAAGTTGCCGCGATTGCTCGGCTAATGTTTCCTGAGACCCCGTTGGTTTTGGGTTGCATGCGGCCTAAAGGTGCAAGCCGCCGCGAAACTGATGTTTTAGCGTTGAAGGCAGGAGTGGATGCAGTTGCGTTTCCCAGTGAAGCCGCAGTTGAATACGCAAATAACAAGGGTTACGAGACTGGTTTTTCGCCGTTTTGCTGTGCTCAAATGTATGTTGATGCAGTCAAGAAGTAGTTAGAATTTTTCTGCTGAGCACAACTGTCCATGCTGAGATAGCTAGTCCTGAGATGAACTCGGGAATTGCAACGTTAGGCACATAATTAAATGTGAACTGCAGAATCCAAGGTAACACCGCCACCAACCCAATTAGAAGAGTGAAAACTGCCGTGCCCCGCTGATGACAAACCCAAAACGCAAAGGTTAAGATGAACAGGGAAATGGGCGCCAACACAAAAAACGCCACTGACAAAATGTAATGTGTACCTTGGAAACTCTCGTTAAATATGCCAATTCCAATGAGCGCCAATGTTGCGGCCTCAAAAGCTCCTGCCCCAACTTTGCCAACTAAAGTTGCGCCGAAATAATTGTACAAGCCAAACACCGCAAAAAGAAAAGCTAAGAATCCGCTGGCGACAAGCCCGAAGTCGAAGAGCGGACCAGTTACGCCTGAAACGATGCCTAAGTCGCTTAGTGCGTTGTTTGTCCAGCTGAATTGTGGGTAAGATGCGACTGCAGACAGAATGCAGATGAATCCCAAAATGGGTGCGGCTATTCCCGCGTATGCACTTATCCGTCGATAAACAGGCTTAGTTGGCATAGGTCTACTTATTGGCGGTTGCTTGTTTTAAGAATTTGCGTCCTCTGGAACATACCGCCTCAGCTTTTGCAGAAATTGCAGCTTTTCTTTGTCACCAAATTTCGCTTGCACCGATTAACTGAGGATTTCGATGGATTCATCGATGGCTTTGCGGTCCATTGGAAATGGCACTCCGTCTTTGCCGCCAAGAAGAGGCAAGTTTGTAATGCCTGCCGATGCATACTCGTCATGGCTTGATGGACAACATTAGGATATATGGATTATTGCAAGCAAACCGTCAAAAGCTCTGGCTTCTCTGAGCAGCCCCTTCCGTTTCAGCGTTTCTTTGCTGCCAAATGATTTCGTCTCCTAAAGTAGATCACTAGAATTAAGCCGCCAATGAGAACAATTGCTGTAGGCGGTATGACTAAGAGGGCCTTCTGGCGCGGAATCGGCACCGCCACATTAAAATCGACTGTTTCTGAGGCGCCAGAGTTTCCTGCTTCGTCCCTCGTATAAACCATTAGTTTGTGGTCTCCGTTTTGCAGTCCAGTCAACGTTATATTTCCATCAATAAAGTAGCCTTTTCCATCAAGGACATAAGTAATTCGCGATGTTGTCTCGTTAACTGTGAAAATCAAAGGTATAGCACTTGAATTGTACACTCTGTTTTGAAATGAAAGAATTGTGACGCTCGGCGGGGTGATGTCAACTGTAAAGTTTATGGTTGAAGAAACAGGAAGTATGTCGTTGAATATTGAATAAACCTTTAGAGTGTGCATACCGTCAGGTATTGGTCCGTAAATTGTTGTATTTCTGGGGATGGTCACATTGAATTGTTCATCAAGGGTAAAGCCCATGCTTGCGATTGATGAAGTCGTGTTTACCGTAAATTCCACTGGAATCATTGTGTTTACGTTGTAAGTTTTGTCTTGGGGCGAGATAATCGAAATTTTGGCTTGGCCGCGGGTGTCAACGGTGAAATAGACTTCAGCTTCTGAGGTGAAGTCGTTAGCTTCGAGAGTTGTAGAGTTTGGGTCTGTACGGTAAATGCTGCTGACAGTTGCAAAGACTTTCAGATTATGTATCCCTTCTGAAAGAGGCCCTAAAGTTATTGCAAAGTCTTGCGCTATCTTATTTACGCGAAAGGGAGGATCAAAAACCACATACCGGCCACCCCCATCCAAACTGAACTCAACATAACAGTGGTCTACAAACCCATCCCAGCTACCGTTTACTAAAAATTTCAGCGGCACAAACCACGAAACATAAGACGTGCTTGTAGGCGACTCCATAGATATTGCAGGGGGAGTAAGCGGTCCTGTTGGGATAGTATATGTTGGCGCTGAATTTACCATACTAAACGTAAATGTCGCTTGGATAAGCAGCGCCAAAATGAATGCTATGGATAACGCTGTTTTCTTCATACAGCAACAAAATAACCATTCGTTAAACGGTCACTTATTATTTTCCTTATTGCACCCAAATATGTTTGGCGATACTGTTTGACATGATTTCGGGAATTGAGATACCTGCAAATAAATATGTGGTGTGGTTTGGTTTTTCAGCTGTCTTCAACTAACATAAGTGTGAGTGAGCTGGTAACGCCTGCTACCTGTTTGATGTGTAATTTGTTTATTTCTTTTAATTTGTCAATTGATACAGCTTTGATTTTGACTATAAGGTCATAGACTCCGTATAGGGCATGAGCTTCTTCGACGCCCTCGATTTGTTTTATGCTCTCCTTTGCTTTTTCTTGGGATTCTAAGTCCGTATTTACTAAGACTAAAGCAGATATCATACAACAAACCTCTTTGTTTCGCAACTACTCTCGACAACATAATTAAGACTGTGTTGTTGCATGACTGAGCCTACAAAACGCTAACTTCAAAGTTTTTTCGCCATTTTTGATTTTTTGTTTGTAAAGTTCTATGGCTTCAGGGGAAACTTTGATGTCAGCAACGATTTTTTCGATAGGCAAACAAACCAGGTACTTTTCAGGGTTAGCAAAAATGTCTATGTTGATTTCTCGCTCTCTATGCCTAATCAACCTCATAACTCTTAATCTGAGCGAATCAGCAATTTCTAAATTGCACGTTGCACCAAACAATATACTTCTCCTAAAAGTTGTTGGTTGCAAACATTCAAGCAGTTGTTCTAAGGTAACTCTACGGTGCCTGCAACCCGCAATTTTGCCCCTTCTAAATACATTAGCACAGCTTTGTCGTTTGGACGATGAACAAGCGGTTTATCTAACGTTAAAGTTAAGGCTGGCTTTTTCGGATCATCTGTTTCAGTTGCTGACTCGACTTTTGCAGTTATGAATTGTGTCCAGTGGCCAACATGCATGACCATGCCTGCTTTGATGGGTGTTGTCCAATACTTAATAAGCGCTGCCTGTGTTTTGATGGCGGTTGAGCTTTTGATTGCGGGATCGTTTGTCAGGACGGTTCCCCGGTCTAAATCCTCCACGTCCACGTTTTTCAGCGCTAATCCAACGCGGTCGCCTTCGCCTGCAATGTCAAATTCCTCATCGTGTTTTTGAATAGATCGGACCTGAGCGGTTTTGGCTGCTGGAAAGACATTTAGCGTTGCATGTTTCTGAACAATCCCATAAACAACAACTCCAAGGATTACAACTCCTACGCCTTTAACGTTGAAAGCATGATCAACCGGGACTGCTCCAATCGGCTGCTGTCCAACCTGGATTTCTACGGGTTTTTGCTGTGAAGCTTCCTGCAGCAGTTTTTCTCTTAGGGCATTGGGGTCGTCTGGTATGATTTCGAATTTTTCCAGGCTTGTCCCTTTTATGAGGGCTTCAATCTTTTCTTTTGGAACGTAGTTTCTTAGGATGAAGTAGCCGCTTTTGATGTCACTGCATTGAAGCATAACAAGCTGCTCGCCGAAAACCGCGTTTATTTCATCCACGACTATTATGGCTTTTTTCGCTAATGCACAGGCATAGAATAGTGGCGCCAGCCGTTCGGGGTAGCGTGTGGGTTCAATGAATGTGACGGTGTCTTCGCCTTTTTTAAGGTTGTAGAGGGTTATGTCTGTAGAGGTTCCTTTTTTCGCGAGATTGCCTGCGTAATCTACGGCTCCGAGGATGGCTACTGTAATGTTTCCCATATCATTATTACCTTAATGCCATCGAACTTGTAGACTATCTAAAAGATAAGTATTATTGGAGCAGAAGCTATTATCCCAAAGTAGTCCGTAATAATCTGTTGTGCATACAGTCAAAGAGTTCAACATGCGCCACACCCAAAAGCAGCCAATTCAGCATAGAAGAGAAGTAAAAATCGTTCACACCACAACCAAACCGCAAAGGCAGAGCAACCCAAACCAAAAACCAACGTAAAACACAAACTGCCATGTGTGCAGCCGTAAACAGCCACACCACATAAAGAAAGAAAAAGCCCACAATGCATGTACGAAAGGTTCTTAAGTTATTGGGTAATCTTCTAAACGGCAAGAAAAAGGCAAAGTCAATTGCCATTTCAGGTAACAACCGGTCTCCATGCGAGGCAGGTTAGACCAACCAAAAAGGTTAAAATACCCCGATGAAGAGGTTGGAAGAGGTGAAAAGGTATGGAAAATATTTACGCAGCAATGCTCCTTCACAAGGCAGGAAAAGAAATAAACGAAGAATCAGTAACCAAGGTTCTCACAGCAGCAGGACTCACAGTTGACCCTATACAAGTTAAAGCACTAGTTGCATCACTCAGCGAAGTAAACATTGATGAAGCAATTAAAGCCGCACCGACAATGATGGCAGCCGCTCCAGTAGCAGCTCCAACAGAAAACAAACCAGCAGCAGCCGCACCAGAAGACAAGAAGAAGAAAGCTGAAGAAGAAAAAGCCAAAGAAGAAGCAGCACTAGAAGGATTAGGCGCCCTATTCGGGTAAATTAGCCTTAACTTTTATTTTTAATTTCATTTTTCCCAAAAATTATTTTATTTATTAATTAAATCTTTAGAAATCACTGTAAACTTTGTTCTTTAGGTTTTTCTGATGTTTGACTAGCGGCTGGTGGCTGCATGGATTTATTTCTTCTTCTTAACAGTAGCGCTATTGCGATTACAGGTGCCCAACCGCTAACAATCATCAACGTACCAGGGAACCCTCCGATGTTTCGCCCAACAATTGGAATTAACCCCTTTATAATGTCAGGCAAAAACGCCTCCCAAATCCCAAAAGCAACCGCCATCGCCGCAACCGACACATAACCGACTTTCTTACCGAACTTATTGTAAGCTTGAACCGCCAACACTCCTGCAAAGAAAAAGTCGCCCAGACCAAGCCCTCTCATCAAGAGTTGACCTGACGTTGCGGAAAAGGCAAGTGGAACGTTAGGCACGAAAACCAGCACTGGAAGCCCAATGTCAACAAATGTGTTTGCAGTTGTCAGCATTACAGGCGTTACTATCACAAGAATAATATCCATCGTAGTTAGGAGAACCGCGAATAACCCAACGGTTTTCCAGCTGAACAAAGAGCTAAGGTAGAGAATTATTAGAATAGCGAATGTAAACCCGAAAACATCCATAAGAAACGGAAACCAAACCTGAGTGGCGCCGCTGTAGATGACGTTGAAGAATATCATTAACATCAGAAAAAGCGCTGGCGGCTGAGCAGCTATATACCAACGCGCCTTAGTAACCACCCTTTTCTGCTCAAAGATTATTGATCCGAAACAGAAAACTGCCAAACCAAAGAAAGCTACTGCACGATAGAGAGTGAAACCGTCAGAGAAGGAACCTGAAAGACTAACCAACCCGGCAATTGCACCTATAACCCCAAAACCAAGCGAGATCAGTTGCGCTCGTTCTTTTGTAAGGTTGGAAAACACGTAGGAGAAAGTGAATAGCAGCATTGTGTAGGATCCCAAAAACACTATGAGAAACGCGTTTTGGAATACTGCTCCAGGCGCAACAATTGATGTGTAAGCGATAACCGAGATAACTATTGCCATGAAGACGATGAGTAGGATAACGTCTCTTATCTTGAACTCTTTTTGCTCAACCGTGGTCATCAGCTTTCCTTCAACACGCTTGTTTAGGATCATTGCAACAGTTACCACAAGAAACAGAGCAAGAGGCATAGCGATGTCAAGAGAGGGCATAGACTGCACAATAAACGAAAGGGGAATTTATTTGTTTAGCCAAAAACTGTTAAAATTCAGTGTAAAATCAGTAACTAAAATAAACGTTAAAGACAGCTAGGGTTGCTAGGAGGGCTTCTTCTGTTCGAACAGTCACCGTACCCTGCCCTGGGACCGTGTTCACGACAAAGTCAACGATTTCACCGAGTTTTAAGCGTTCATCGTCAACGATTTCATTTAAGCCGCGGGATGGAGCGCCAAACGCCAGCAAAACCCGTTGGCTACCGTCCCACTTCGTACCTATCTTCCCTGCAATATCCATGAAGCTGTCGCCTACTCTGGCGGTGGCAATTCGCAAATCAAAATTCTCATCAGCCAATAGTTTTCCGAAAGATCCTTTTTCGACACGAACCCTATAACCCCAGTAAACGGGAACGTCATCGCGGCTTGCCGCTTGAACTTCTATCTGCTTACCAACGTTAACTACTTGCAAGGTTAAGCGTTCGCCAACAGCAAACCCTTTCTGCCTCAAAAGCGCAGGCTGCTGAACCCCAATATCCACAATCAACCCCTCCTTAGCTTCGGACAAAACCACGCCCTCACGGTACTCGCCCACCTTCAAATGCTTAGTTTTGCCGCTTAAAGGGTGATGGGGCGTACGCAAAGGCGGCAGAATACCTGCATACTCCAAATCAGGTTCAAGCCCAAAGAGCCTTTTCCGCAGGTACTGAGGCGTCTCCAAGTATCTGAGCAAAAGAGCCATAAAATCCATGTCTCTGCGCTGGTCAATTTTAGGGTTATCTGGGTAAACTATGATTTCGTCCACTCGGAAAATCGCTGCGGCTCGCCCAATCAAACCCATCTTCGCCGTTTTCTCCCTTAAGTGGGGGGTATCGGCGATTGTGGATGCGGGAACAGCGATTGAGAGTTTCTTTTTATTCATTTCATTTACCTCTTGACGTTTGCTGTCTGCGTTGTGCTTAAAAGGCAGAGATGAGATATAAAACTGCGTGTTATTTGGAGGATCATCGTTTGGTAACACTAGTTTTAGATAACCCCCAAAAAATAAGTTCAATTGACAAAAGTGGAATGCTAAATTTCTCTGTAGATTCACCCAGACATTACCGAAAAGCCGCTGAGTTGGCAGCGAAAATCAACTTAAATTACCCTAAACCCGACAACATTATCGTCGCTGGTTTAGGCGGTTCAGCCATCGGTGGCGATTTACTTAAGGATTGGGCAAAAAACCAGCTGGCCGTACCCATTGAAGTCAGCCGAGACTACAACCTGCCAGCATACGCAGGCAAAAAAACCCTCGCACTAATAACTAGCTACTCAGGAGACACAGAAGAAACACTGGGCAGTTTTCTTGACGCATTAAAACGTAATTGCATGATTTTCTGCATAAGTAGCGGCGGTGCACTCATCAAGTACGCTAAGAAACATAAGGTGCCGTACCTTCAGGTTCCCAGCGGCATGCCGCCACGCGCAGCTTCGCCCTATCTTTTGGTTCCATTGCTCTTTTGTTTGGAGAAAGCGGGTTTAGTTTCGGGTGTAACCGAAGAATTAAACGAAACGATAGCGCTTCTGGAAGAAATAAGCGCTGAGAACGGCCCTCAGAAACCAACTAAGGAAAATCTTGCTAAAACTTTGGCTCAAAACATCGGCGAAACCGTGCCTGTTGTGTATGGTTTTGGTTTTTATCGCAGCGTTGCGCAACGTTTTAAGCAACAGTTTAACGAAAATGGCAAGATTCCTGCAAAATGGGAATATTTTCCAGAGCTAAATCATAACGAGACTGTTGGTTGGAGAAGTAGCTGGTGCTTCTCAATCATAATTATTCGAGACGAAGATGAACATGTAGGAATCAAAAGCAGAATTGAAATTACCAAACAAATTATGACGGATGCGGGCTTAAAAATCTTTGAGATTCAAGCGCAAGGAAACAGCCCATTGGCAAAGATGATTTCAACGGTGTTAATCGGTGATTTCACAAGCGTGTACTTGGCGGTGCTGCATGGAGTTGACCCTACACCTGTTGAAGTCATAACCCACTTAAAAGACACCTTAGAAAAGAACGGAGTAAAAGAAAAAATAATTAGCGAATTAGAAAAAGTTTAGCTTGCAGAAACAAACTTCGCAAATTCTTTTTCTGCAGCTTCAAGCGAAACCATCTGCGGCGGACGCTTAAACCCATAAGCACACACTGGCTCCACTGCACCCTTAACTTTCTTTGTTAAAGCTAATTTTACAGCTCGCACCACATCAAAGAGCACGCTGCCAGCGTTTGGCGCATCAACGGTTTGGAATTTAAGATCAATTTTCATTGGTGCATTGCAGAAGTAGACGCCGCTTATCCAGAAGTAACTATCACGTTTATTCTGTAGAAAATCCACGTAGTCGGTTGAGCCTGCTACAATGTCGGCTTTGTACGGGATTGATGTAGCTACTGACTCGGTTTTTATGTTGCGTTTTGCATCTCGGCTGCGATCAAGGGTATCAACGGATTCTGTTCCTCCGCCAACGTCAAGCTGGTATGTCTCGTTGATTTTCACTCCGTTGTCTGAAAGCAGTTTAAGAAGTGTTTTGTGAAGTGCCGTTGAACCGACTTGGTCAACTAAGTCGTCGCCAACCAGCGGCAACTTTGCAGCCTCAAACTTTTTTGCCCAAGCGGGGTCGCTGGCTATGAAGTTTGGCGTAGCATTAACATAGGCGCATCCGGCCGCGAGAGCTTGTTCTGCGTAGTATTGGGTGGCTTTAGTAGCTCCGCTTGGAAGCAGATTAATTGTGACTTCGGCACCTGAAGCTTTGAGAACTTTGGTGACATCTGCGTCTGGGGCAGCGCTGACTTTTATGATGGCTTTAGTAGATTTTCCCACTCCATCAAGCAGCGGTCCCTTGTTAACTTTAACGCCTAAAGATGGGATATTGGTTACTTTTGGCGCGTTGTTTGGCTGGGCAAAAATGGCTTCTGAGAGGTCTTTTCCAACTTTGCGTTCGTCAACGTCAAACGCCGCGACAACCTCTATGTCTTTGGGGCTGAGTCCAGCCAAAACTGGATTACGCAATCCAATTTGGTCTGCTGGTTTCTCAAGTTTTCCATAGTACTGAATGCCCTGAATGAATGATGATGCGCAGTTTCCAACGCCGATTAATGCAACTTTAACTTTAGGCATAGCTTTTGCACCTTGCTTGGCTTTTCTATTTGCGTTTGCCGTATAAAAAGCTACGCCGCCTAACCATTGGAAATTGAGTTTAAGCCTAAAAAAGCATAAAACATAACAAAAACACCCGAGCCTTTACGCCCTTATTTTCATTAACATTTTTTATTTCTAAACCAGAAATCATTGTAGCTTCATTGTTGCAACCACAAATCCGTATATCACACATTTTTTTACTTGTCTTTGGGGTTTTTTATGACTTGCTTACAATTTAAGTGTCCGATCTGCTCATCAGAGTTTTCCAACCTTAAAAAATTAAAGGGACACAAAATATCTCACAAACACGAACCACCAGAAACTTGGCTAGATCCTTGCCTTGTAACTTGCTGGTAGGTGAATTACTGCAAGGCAATAATCATTTTTGGTAGTATGTTAAATCGAACTTCATAATTCTTGCATAGGGCAAGCTGATAGGGAAAAGGATATTCGGTGCTTTTTGGTTGCATCCAGTGACTCATTAAGAAACGCTTATTAAATGAGGAGGGGTAACTTTCAGAAGCCAGATGCTTTGGGCGAGTAGATCAGTCTGGCATGATCGCCACGTTGGCATCGTGGAGGTCGCGGGTTCAAATCCCGCCTCGTCCACCAATTTTAAATCCAGTTTCTTTTTGCTTCTTTTATGCAGTCAAAATGTGGGTCGTCTGATAGTATTCTTGCGTGGTTTACGGTGGCTGTTGCGGCAATTATGCAGTCACCCATGGGTATATTGCTGTATTGACATTTGAATAAACCTGCCTGTTCAGCGATTAGCGGAGTGAGATTTTGGATTTCCAGCCCACTTTGGATTAGGGCTTGATAGTGGCTTTCCGCCATGTCCTTGCCCCGTAACGCACAGGTAAGTTGGGTTATTTCCGCAATCACTATCGTCGGCAGGATGCCTTCGTTTTTTGAGATTAGCGCTTGCAGTTTTCTAGCAGCGTTCTGTTTTGTTTCATTTTGTTTTGAAAAGAGATATTCTCTTAAAAAACGGGTATCAAGGACTTCTTTCAAGTTAGTACTCTTCTCTTAGTTTATCAATCATTTTATTGACTTGCTCAACTGTCGCGTACTCAGCGTCAATCCCAGCCATATCCAGAAGTTTAGGTATGGGCTTGAAAAGGATTCCATCTTCGGTGACCTCCACGGATAAACGGTCGCCTTCTTTGATCCCGCATTGTCCCCTGATTTTCAATGGGATAGTAGTCTGACCTCGCCTTGTCACCTTTACGATATTTTCCATATGTTTCCCTAATATTATATTGTAATCCTACCTAAAAAATTTTTCCTACTAAGAAAAACAATAGGATTATGTTCTGAAGTAGGAGAGAAATTTTAATCAGCAGTCAGTGACTGTGTGGTTGATTTCCGCCTCTGCCAATCAACCGCTAACTTTATGAGCAATCGCTCCCTTCCAAAGTTAACTGCTTTTGGCTGTGTTCTAAGAGGTGAAATTTATTTATGCAAACAGAAAGTCGAAAAGCCGAAAGAATCGGTGAGGTAAGAGTTGGTACTGGTATGCCTAAAGTTAGAGATAACCAAAGTATGTAATTTAAACGTGCATAGTTAAAAAAAGAAAGATACTAGTTTCTAAAGCCAGTTGCGCGACTTAACCACGGTTTTGCCTGCAAAATTTAGCTCCAACGCACCCTCGTAAGGACACAATTCAACACATCGCGCACATAACATACATTTAGATTCAGTTACATCGCCGCCTTTCTGCTCAAACATTGCTGTGGCTTGGGTTGGGCAAACACGTTTGCAGACGCCGCATTTGGTGCATTTATGTTCTGATTTTTGGAGTTTTGTTAGGGCTATTTGTTTGAACGGTGTAAATGTGCTAAAGAGAGCTGTTAAGCCGCCTAAGGGGCATATTCGGCACCAGACGCGTCTATAGACTAAAGCCAAAATCGTAACGGCAGCTAGAACGGCTAGATTTATCGATGTCAAGTAGAAGCCTGAGATCCATCCGGGGCCGTAAACAATTTGGGATATGTATGACCAGTTCATTTGGCCGATGCCGACTTCTATTAAAATGCACAGAGGCCTCATGGGGCAGATTAAGCAGAAGGGCTCATTAATGTTACTAACGATACCAGCCTCAGTTCCCTGTGGACCACCCAGTTTAGTTCCTGGAATCAGTTCAGCGCCGAAAATGGCGTAGGAACCGAAAATAACGCTAAGAAGCAAAATCACAGCTAAGATAACGTAGCGTGATTGCCCAAGCTTCGCGTTGGTTTTGTCAGAGAAGCTTAGGTGCCTAGACCTTAGGGATTTACGGATGCGCGTTAGCAGGTCTTGGTATAAGCCAAAGGGACAGAGCCAACCGCAGAATGCCCTTCCGAAAATTATGGCTGCAACCGCAAGCATACCGACCACAATTGCAAGTTTTTCCAGCCCAGATGTAGTGTAGAAAACTTCGTATCCACGGCCATTGCTGTTCCAGAACGGGAAAATATAGGCTTGCAGTTGCCAAATCGCGCAGGTAACTGTTCGCCCGTTAGGGTAGTAACACGCTAAGATGGGCAAGGAGATGCCGTCGGGGAATTGGTTGCCTAAAACATCGGCGCCGATTAAGCGGTCACGCGGCGAAATCCCTAAAGGATAAAACAGCGATTTCGGCTGGTTGAATGGTCCTATTATTAGCCCCAAGAAGATGATGATGACTGCGGCTGCTTGGATAAAAATCCGCAGTGTGCTAAACTTTCGGGTCTTATTTTTTGTTAATTTAAGGATAAGGATGATGCTTACTGCCACTATTAGAGCGTAAATTGAAAGTACAAGGACCGGCGAGTTTTCCAGAACCATCTTCTCAGGCCCTCACCTTAACTCTAATTACTGCCGCCACTGCAGCAACGACTGAAAGCACAATTGTAGTTATGATAACTATGGAGTGCTGCTGATAAAACGGCAAATTGCTATCGTTGGGAACCGAGAAATAATGCGTTACTGAAATATTGCCTGTTAAGCCGTTAACAACCACTGAGTCATCAGGCAGTAGACGCCATCCGTCGCCTTCCGCAAGAAAGGAATTTCCCGGAACCCCCACAGTCCACTCTATGGGGTGGGTTGGCTGTGAAGTATTGAGACCTAAATTCACAGTCTGCGTTCCTGTGCCTTGAGCGTTGTATCGGAGTTGAGCGGTTCGACCAAACAAATTGTAGGTTCTGAAGGAGTGAATTGTAATGTTAGAGTTTTCCGCAGACACTTTTAGGTTGCCGATAGGTTGGGAAATATTAAATCTTAAATCATTAAAGGTCCAAGTGTTATTGTGCAGGGTTGCAGACAAATAGGAACCGTTTTGGGCGAAACTTATGGTGCCGTTGAGGCTGGAAATACTAAACCTGTCTGATGAAGCAAACGGCGTTCGTGTTTGAGCTTGCACATTTAGGCAACTATAAGAAAAAACTACAATTATTATTACCGTTACTAGTCCAATTAGGACTCGTTGGGTATTGGTTGCCATCAAAGCCGCCGCTAATTAAATAGTTGTTCGGTTTGTCTTTAAAGCTTTTCAACCGTTTTCTAGCAGGTTGCAGACCTGAATCGGTTAAAAAAAAGGTTAAATGTTAAAATCTTGCTCTGGGTTAGGCTTCTTTTCTGGACTTTCTGAACTGGGGTTCTCTGGTTGGCTTGGACCTTGCTTAGCCTGCGACTTGGGCTGTGTTCGCCTTTTCCGCATCATAAGAACCACTATTAATAAAGCAATAATGATGATGGCTGCTCCAACTCCTCCATAGAGTAGAAGGTCTGTTTGTCCCGTTGGCTGTCCTCCCGAGTTTGTATTTGATGGAGCGGCAGTAACGTTGCCAGTTCCACCAACAACATCTATGTTTAGAGCTGGAGAATCCCATGAGAGAGTCGCACCGTTTTCTGTTCCGTCTATGCCGATTGTGTATGTATGAATGCCAGAAGTTAAGGTTAAGGGAATTTGAACCTGCATTGCGTCAAATAAGTTGGTGCCGTGGCTTTCAATGGTTACTGGAGTAGTTAACTGGTAACCTACAACTTGGCCGGTGGGCATCCAGTCGAAATGTAAGCTAACAGCCGTAACCGTCACTGAATCGCTTGCGAGGTTGCCGAAGAAAATGGAGGCTGTTGCCGGTTGACCTGCCTGCAGTACCTCGGTTGTAAACAACGCTCTTGCCGTTCCTTGATCTTGAGTTAGAGCAGCAACAAAACCGCTGCATAAGAAAGCAATAACAATAACTGTGATGATAACCGAAATTTTAAGTGACTTCACTGAATCTCCCACTCTATAGCTACTTTTAGAGAGCTTATGGTTTTTTAACTTTCCCCCAAAACAAGCCCATATTTTATTGTTCCAGGCTAAAAAGATGCCAAAAACCTCAGAAATTCAGTCTCTGACAAGTTTTTCTTGGATGCAGAACAAAAAAAATTGTGAAAGAATATTTTAGGCTATTCCTTATTTTCTGCTATTGTACTTGGCTTGCGTTGTCTACTAGATGTCTTGCTCCATCTGGGCAGTAAACTTTTTCGCCTAAAGAAACTTTGCTGAACCGTTTAATGCATGTCTTTTGCATTTCGCAGCCATCGCAATCTCGCGAAATCAATTTCTTTTTCACCACTTCTCCTTCGCGGATTACCATAGCATGGTTATAATGGAATTTAAGGTAATTTACGTCTAAGAGCTTGGTGCCCTGCGATAGTCTTAAGTTGCGGCAAACCGTTTTTGGCTTTAGGAACATGGCAAATGGACGCTATTGCTTTAGCTAATTTGGTACTGGATTTTGCAAGTATCATAAATTTCATCGCTTTACTTTTGATGTTAAGAGCAGTTGTCAAAAATAGAAAGGGTCTACGAGGCTACAGCATTATAGGTTCATTTTTAACGTTTGTCTCCATCGTTGGGTTTGAAGTAGCTTACTATCTTTTAGGAAATGTCGTTGGATTCGCGTTGGGGTGGGCAACTGTTGCTTTCTGGTTTGTGGCGTTTATTTACAGCCTACGGCAAAGATTGAAGGGGTCTCCGACACAGAAGGAAATGGTTGAGCCTTAGTTGGCTGGAAATTGAATCGAGAATTTTGCTCCTTTTCCCTCGGCGCTTTCAAAGCTGATGTTGCCGCCGTGCGCTTCAATAACTCGTTTGCACACCGCTAACCCAAAGCCTTGTCCACGCGGTTTAGTCGTGAAAAGAGGAGTGAAAATTTGGCTTTTTATCGATTCAGCAATTCCAACTCCTGTATCCTGCACGGTCACAGAAACTTGGTCTTCAGAGTTAAGTTGCCCAGTTAAGGTTAGTTTGCCACCGTCTGGCATAGCCTGAACAGAGTTAGTTACTAAGTTGATTAAAACTCGTTTTAATAGATTCAAATCTGCCTTTACATGGGAAATATCATCTGCGATTCGGGCTTGTACTATAATGTTTTTTGGAGTGGCAACTGATGCCAAAACGTTGTTTACAAGATCTTTTAGGTTTATTGGTTTCTTATCGATTTTGACTGGTTGCACAAAAGCTTGCAGGTCAGAAACAATTTTATCCATGTAAACAGCTTGCTCTTCTATTGCATGAATGCTCTCTTGCAGGTTACTTTTTGCTTCGCCTTCTGGAAGTGATTTGACTTCGCTTTTCGCCAAGTACAACTCGCCAATAACTGTCTGCAGTGGATTGCGAAGATCATGCCCCACCATACCTGCAGTTTGACCAATAGCCACCAGACGCTCTGTATTTTTAAGTTGTTCTGTTCTCTCATCGACTACTTTTTTAAGGTAGTCCTTCTGTACTTCAAGGTTCTTCTGATTTTCTTTCTGTTCAGTGATGTCTCGGACAATAGACCATATTCCAACAACTTTGCCTTTTCCATCAGTTAACCGCCAAGTTCTAACAGATGCTGGAAAAATCGATCCATCCTTTCGCCTGTACTCCCTTTCAAACACGATAGATTTACCGGTTTGCAAGACTCTTTTAACTATTTTTTCTCTTTGTTCAAACCACTTCTCAGGCAACAACTGCTTAACGGACATGTTTCTTAATTCTTTTTTTGAGTACCCGAGCATTTTGGCGTAGGCAAGGTTGCAATCAATCATCTTTCCGCCCTGATCTCGAGCCATGATTCCGTCTTGCGTTGTCTCGTAGAGGCGACGGTACCTTTTTTCTGAAAACCTAAGTTGATCCTCGGATTTCTTTTGCTCCTCAAGCTCCCTCGCAGCCCTCTTTTTTTCCTCAGTGATATCCATGAAGATTGCAATAAAAAAAGTCTTTTTTGGGCTGTAAACGTAGATTTTATACCATTTATCCTCTGGCTTGTGGCAGATTTCAAAAGTCTTAGGAACGCCGGTTTTGGCTACATCTGCATATATTCTCATACAATCGACTGAATCTTTCTTCAGTTCTGGGTTGAACTGGGCTGCTTTCTTTCCAATTCTCTCCCTTTTAAAAGGATGAATTTGGTCATATGCCTTGTTGCTTGCAAGAAGAACATAATTAGCCGGCTTGCCTTTTTGGTCATGGACCATCCTATAAACAGCTACGGCTTGTGGAAGACAGTCAACTAAAATATTAAACTGATCAGTGTTTAAGCCTAATTCTTCAAGAAATTTTTTGCTTTCATCGACCGATTTTTTGATTTTAGATGGAACTCGTAAAGAATGAATTAGGTGGGGCGTCTGTTTTTTTGCTTTTGACTGGGCAACATTGATAGAATTTGCTATCTTTATCCCCAAGTAATTATTATATGGAATGCATAAAAGACTTTCTAATAAACTCCAAAAAACTGTTCAATTGTCTATTGTTTTCTGAAATATCGTTAAAATAGGATACGCCTAACATCCTGAATCTGCAAATTTGTAGTCACCCTGAAATTACCTCGAATTAAAAGCCAACTCAATTGAGTATTTAAAAATGCCATCGTTCGGACACATAGAATAACTCAAACCAGCCCATGAAAACCGCTTCATTGCCCTCTCATAACCTCTAAAAAACTTGACAGCCCTATCATTGTGTAAGCAGAAAGAAATACACCCATTTCTACTCTGCAAAGACACTTTGTCGGCTGTCACAGTTTCCCAAGCGCCGATCCCGTTTCCAAGAAGATTCAATCCGTTTGAATCAACATACCTTTGGAAGACACTGGAACCCTGCTCATTTAAAACCAAAACTTCACGGCATCTGTTCAAAGCTATCTTTGAAAAATCAGCTTGAACCTTGATGGCGACCGGTTGACAAAGATAGTTTACAGTCACGGTTCCGCGGGGCTTAACAGTTATGAATTCAGTTTTTACTCCTGCGAGGTCCCGTAGCTCCATAACTTTGTTGAAGAGAGGGGTTAATTTCTTGTGTTTAAGGTACAGCCTTTGGAACGTTTTTCTTAATGTTGAGTATAAGCCGTCATCTATGTAGCTGGAACTCCCGAATTTTTTTATTGAAACAGTATCTAAAGTGTAAACCTTGGTTAACATGCAGTCGGAACCGACTTTTCTGATTGAAACTTCGGCTTTGCTTGAAAAAAACGTTTTATCCTCATATTTGACTACTGGAACACCAAATCCGACCCCTTCCTCAATCAATTCTTTCCCGTCAAGTAGCAAAACAAGCCCCTTTTGCAACGCTCCAATCTCCAAGCAACTGGGGCGGCAGTCCCTGTAGAGCCTAACAGATAAGCGATCAGTCAACTGTAAAGTAATAGGCCGATTATCTGATTGCTCGATTATTTCATAACAATTCACTCTTGGCACCATGCTTCAAAGTTGAAAAGTTGATCAATCCATGTTAAATTCAAAAGCGGCTAACAATTTTCACTGCATACTCAGACTTTTTCTACACAGCGTTTAAATTATATGTTGCCTGATTAAATTAAGGCTTACGTTTGTGCTTTTTAATCTGCTCGCCAATTAATTGTTAGTGTAGAAAGAGGAAACAATATTTGCTTTTGATTTTTGAGGCTCTGCGAATTATAGCGTTTGTTTGCTGGTCAATGTTTCTAGTTTGGACTGTGCTGGGAGTTGTATGTCTAACTTACAAGCCTAAGAAGGAGAAGAAACCTGCAAAAAACGTGGAAATCGTAATTGTTAGCATTGCAAGCTCAAAAGTCCGAGACAGCCTGTACGAAACAATTGACAACATAAGGGAGTTAAAGTTGAAGTTCTACGTGCTGGTGGATGAAGGCGCAGAGATGATTCCTGAGCTTTCGGATGTCAACCTTGTTGTGGTTCCAAAAACGTATAAGCAAAATCTTGTTGCGAAGGGGCGAGCGATAAACTATTTCATTGAAACCTATGTTCAAAATAAGATGTGGTATGGCTTTGTAGATGATGATAACATAGTGTTGGACAACGAGTTTCTGTATGAAATTCCCTATTACGACGAACGTGGATACGTGGCAATGAATCCTGTGCTTGTCATGCGGAAAGGCAAAAGCACCTTCACTTACATCATGGATTCCATACGGGTTTATGATGACTTAACAGTTTTTAGGTTTTTCACTGGGCTGCTTGGAAAACCACTTGTCGGCTTCCACGGAGAACTGCTATGTGCAAAAGGAGAAGTCTTAAAGGAAGTAGGATACGACCACCGCACCATAACGGAAGATTTCCATTTCGCATCTGAATTAATTAAAAGAAATCATAAAACTTGGCAGAGCAGAACCAAAGTTTCGTTGAAATCACCAAACAGCCTCCACGACCTAATGCGGCAAAGAGGCAGATGGTTCAAAGGCATCGCATCAGAAGTTAAAAACGCATCCCCGCCCATGAAGGTGATTGTAGGGACACGTGTTTCTTTTTGGGCGCTAGGGTTTTTCGGTTCATGGGCGTTTGCGTTTCTTTGGCCAATGTGGGGTCCCATGTGGCCAGCGTTGCCAGGCGGAATAGCATATTGGCTTCTTTATTGTTACGGCGTGTTCAAGTCAACTAAATGGTGGTATATAGTTACAATACCTTTGATTGGAGTTATCGAGAGTTTTTCGTGGGTTCTCTCGTTTAAGCAGAAAGGCTTCGTTGTCATAGACAAACGATAGTTGCCTCATTTCCTAGAAAACAATCGGTAGAGCAGAGTTACACCGAAAATGTACCATACCACAGTAACTGCAAATCGGACAACCAGCCGAGCAGTCCCTATCTGCAAATCTAAAGTTCCTAACTGCGGAATAATTTGTGGGTAAACAAGGAAGAAAAGCTGGGGAAACGCGTAGTTAAAATACAAAAAGATAAATGGAATAATCCATGCAAGATGGATGGTTTTCTGATTTATTTTTCCAGCTCCATATAATATCATCAAAAATGGCAAAACTATATTGATATTCGGCTCAGATGTCCATGAACGTGTGAGAAAAAAAATAAAAAAGAACAAAACAGCGCTCTCCGCCAGCTTCTCCATGGTTTTTGGTGGATTACGGTAAACAAAATAGAATCCCGCAAGCAAAGCAGGTACCCAAAGATACCCTAAGAACCACAAGGCCGAAGGTAGAGTTGCGGCTTTTTGGAAAAGTTCAACTACGTTGAAGAGAGATATTCCGCCAGCCATCCTGAAATATGAGGTTAGGTTGGTGGGTGACGATGGCGCTATCCATCCAAACAGGTTAAAGGGCAAAAGCCACAGTGCCACCACGAACGATATTAGAATTAGGATGTAGAAGCCGTTTTTTCGTCGGTTTCTTGGGGTTGAAAAAAGAAGCGGCAAACCCATCAGGGGCAAGGAAATAGGCTTGAAAACTATACTTAGAGAAAGCAATATTGAGCTTTTTATTATCTTGCCTTTGCTTAAAAGATAAAGCGAAACCACGCTTAGAAGCGCTATTATGCCGTCGACTTCTCCCCAGGCAGTTGTTGTCAACAGCGTGAAGGGGTTAAACAGCAAAAAGAGCCATGCGAACTGGGTCTTTTTCGGGGGCATATTTAGCCGCAGCATCACCGTTCTGGTTGTATATGCTAAGGCGATGTTGCTGGCGATGATGGGGATTTTTATGGCGAAGTTGTAGAGGAAAATGTTGGGTATAAGGTTGTAGGTTAAACGGTAAACTGCGCCTAGAAACAGGGGCCAGAGCGGTGCGTAACCGATTATTGGATTTACTCCCATCATATTGGGGTTGGAGAACACTGTGATTATGTGCGTTGTGTAGGGGTTTTGTCCTGAGGCGACAAGGTAGCCTGTATCCATGAATGCACGTTGGTCATAGTAATGCCCCAGAAAAACAGCCAGAGGAATCTGCACAAGAAGGCTCAGGGCAACGGCTACTATGTCACGGTGAAGTTTCAAGGTAAGTAAGATGCTACCTCTCAAAACAAGCAACCAATATTAAATTAAATAAAAAGTTAGTTATAAAGAAAAAGGCCTTTCCCTCTTATAGGCGATCATTTTCAACATAGCAGAAAACAAACAAAAGTGTTGTTTCGCTCTAAAATATCCGTGACCTTTATGTAAAAAATAAAGTCCAAAACTTAAGATCTTATTTAAATACTTTTCATAAAAAAAGTTCGGTACTTTTTATAAGGTGGGAAGTCTATTTCAATTCTTATTTAAGCATTTAAAATTGATACAAGTGCTTGATTATGACTGACGTTGAAATTATTGAAGATAAAGGAACTTTCCTTCTGAAACTCTATAGAAAAGCGTTAAGCCTAAATGAAAATGAATTATATGAATATTTTTTGGACAATGCAGTTGAAGTAACTAAAAGCTCAATTGGATTTTTCCATTTTGTGACCGAGGATCAAAAAACAACAATTTTAACCTCATGGAATGAGGAAGCACTGAAAAATTGCACTGCCAATTTTAATGTTCATTACCCTATTAAAGAAGCTGGCAACTGGGCCGATTGCATTCGAGAAAAACGCCCAACTGTCTATAACGATTTCAAACAAAGCCCTAACCAGAAAGGTCTCCCCAAAGGCCATGTCCCCGTTTCAAGAATACTTTCCATCCCAATAATAGAAGACGACAAAGTTTACGCGATTTTTGGAGTTGGAAATAAAGAACTACCTTACACAGATAACGATGTTGTCCAGCTTGAAGTAGTTGGCAACGAGTTTTACAAGATTATGAAGCAAAGACTAGCCGAATCTGAAGTTAGGGAATCAAGAGAGAAATATCGCTTATTATTTCAAAATATGATAGATGGCTTTGCTTATTGCCAAATGATTTTTAATGAAAAAAATGTCCCTATTGATTTTGAATATCTTGAAATCAATGACGCCTTCGAACGGTTAACAGGTTTGAAAAGGGAAGCAGTTGTCGGGAAAAGAGTCACCGAAGCTATTCCCAGTATAAAATCAGCCAATCCCGAATTGTTTGAAATTTACGGTAGAGTTGCACTCACTCGTAAAGAAGAAAAGTTTGAAGTATTTTTCAAACCATTGAACTCATGGCTATCTATCTCCGTATATAGTCCAATGAAAGGCTTTTTTGCAGCTATATTTGAGGACATTACTGACCGTAAGAAAGCTGAAGGATCATTATTGGAAAGTGAAGAGCGCTTTTCTAAAGCTTTTCATGATAATCCAACCGCCATGGCTATTTCAAGTGTAGATGGAGAGATGGTTGATATTAACGGTGCTTATGAGAGGCTGCTTGGGTTTTCTCGAGATGAAGTAATTGGCAAACATGTGGTGAACCTGGGACTATACGCTGAGCTACCCGAACGGGAAGGACTCGTTCGAGAATTGAATGAAAAAGGTCGCGTATCTAATTATGAGATTAGTTTTAGACATAAATCAGGCAAGCCAATAAGAGTTATCTTCTCGTTAGAAAGAATAATCCTAAATGAAAAACCTCACTTTTTAGGCACAGCCATAGATGTCACCGAACGCAAGAAAGCTGAACAAGCACTTAGAGAGAGTGAAGAAAGACTAAAACGCAGCCAGGAAATTGCGCACCTAGGAAGCTGGGAGCTTGATTTGTCAAATAATAAGTTAACTTGGTCAGATGAGGTTTATAGAATCTTTGGCTTGAAGCCTCAAGAGTTCGGCGCCACTTACAAAGCTTTTTTGGATTATGTTCATCCTGCAGACCGTTCAAAAGTTGATTATGCATACTCTGGTTCTCTGGCGGATGGAAAAGACTCTTACGAGATTGAGCATCGAATTGTTAGAAAAAACACTGGCGAGATTCGTTTTGTCTACGAAAAATGCGCTCATTTCCGTGACAACTCCGGTAAAATAATAAGATCAGTTGGAATGGTACAGGATATCACTGATCGCCAAAAATTAGAACAGCAACTTGAGAAATATACAAAACATCTCGAGAGACTCGTTGACGAGCGTACCAAGCAGCTTAAAGATGCTGAGCGTTTAGCAGCTATAGGTGCAACTGCAGGCATGGTTGGGCATGATATTCGCAATCCATTGCAGGCAATTACCAGCGACGTGTACCTGCTTAAGGCAGAGTTGGATTCAATGCCTGAAGGCGAAGAGAAAAATCTCGTGAAAGAAAGTCTAGACGGCATTGAAAAGAACGTTGACTATATTAACAAGATTGTGCTGGACCTGCAGGACTTTGCCAAGCCTCTTAATCCTCATGCTGAGGAAACGGATTTGAAATTTATAATTGAGGGCTTGCTGGGCAAAAAAAGTTTGCCAGAGAACATTAAGGTTAGCATTAAAGTGGAAAATAATGCTAAAACAGTGGTTGCTGACTCATCATACCTAAACCGCATCATTTACAATTTAGTAACTAACGCTGTTCAAGCCATGCCCAACGGAGGCGAACTCACCATATTTGCTTACAAAGTGGTAAACCAAGTTGTGATCGCAGTTAAAGATACAGGCGTTGGCATTCCCGAAAAAGTGAAGGGCAAATTGTTCACGCCAATGTTCACAACTAAATCGAAAGGACAAGGCTTCGGCTTAGCTGTGATTAAGCGCATGACTGAAGCGTTGGGCGGAACAGTAACTTTTGATAGTCAAGAGGGCAAGGGAACAACCTTCATAGTGAAATTACCCTCAAAGAAATAAGAGAGCATTTATGTTATTTTTAGGGTCGTTTTGTTTTTTGTTTTCGAAATAGTCTTATGGTTGTATAATAGATTGTATTTGCGAAGTTTGCATGCCAACTAACCTGCCGCCTGAAGCTATGGATAAATGGGAGCTAGTTGAAGCCGCCCATACGCCTAAAGAAAAAATGGATGCCATGATTGAGTTCCTAAAGTATGTTCCGCACCACAAAGGCACCATGAAACTTCGCGGCGAAATGAACCGCAAAATCGCACTTATCCGAGAAGATCTGGAGAAAAAAAAGCGCCAAGGCACGGGCAAAAGCAGCGGTGGACCCAAACTCTTCATCGAAAAAGAAGGCTCAGCTCAGATAGCCTTGGTAGGCATGACAAACGTGGGCAAAAGCGCATTGATGACCGCCGTGACAAACTCAAAAGTGCTTGTCACCCCCACGCCGTTTAGCACCCATGAACCTGTCCCGGGCATTATGAGTTACAATGATGTACAATTTCAGATTGTGGAAGCGCCCGCCGTGATGGAGGGAGCAGCAGAAGGCAAGGCAGGCGGTAATGTAACCCTTGGCTTAGCGCGCAACGCTGACGGCGTAATTTTAATGGTTGATTTAGCAAGCGACCCTGTTGCGCAGTTGGAGTTGGTTTTGGCGGAGTTGGAGAAAACCAGAGTGTTAGTTTACAAGCCCAGCGGAAAAGTCGACATTGACAGGCGCCACTCAGGCACGGCGCTGAGGGTAATTCTCGTGGGTAAACTGATTGATTGCAGCATGAATCAGGTTGAGCAGTTGCTGCGGGATTACAAAGTTCATGATGCCATTGTGCACATCAGCGGCGAAGTCACCCTAGGCGATGTGGAGAACGCGATTTATGAGAGCACCATCTACAAGCCCGCAGTCATTGTAGCCAATAAACTCGACTTGAAAGGTGCACAGGCGAATCTGAGGCGTCTAAAAGCATTTGTGAACGTCAAATTGCCCATCGTTGCTATGTCTGCTCAAAACAAAGTTGGGCTTGAAGAACTGGGAAAAGCCCTGTTTGAATCTTTAGGCATCATCAGAATCTACACTAAAGAACCTGGCAACAGAGTGCACGCCGACCGCCCCTTCGCACTTCGTAAAGGCGCTACAGTCAACGAGTTAGCCAAAAACATCCATAAGGAACTTTTGATGAATTTCATGTTTGCCATGGTTTGGGCGAAACGTTTGCCCTTCAGCCCCAAAAAAGTCGGGATGAACTTTGTTTTAGACGACGGCGACATTGTGGAGATCCACGCGAGAATAATATAGTAAACTGAAAAGTTTTAGAAAATCAAAAAACTTAACAAATGAAAAGAAATTGTTAGGCAGTTTATCTGCTGGATTGTGCAACGCGTTCAATTTCGTTGCGTTTAGCGATGGCAACACTTTTTATGTCTTTGACTGATGCGAGTACGAGTTCGTCTGCGAGGGTTTCTTGGATGCTACGTGGGTTGTTAGCTGAGGATGCACGTGCGCCCGTCGTTATGTGGCGTATGGCAAGGTCGATTCTGCGTTGTGGTGCAACATCAACGGATAGGTGATAAACGACTCCACCGTAACTGACACGTGTTGTGTCTTCGCATGGAGATGCGTTTTCGACTGCTTTAACGAGAACTTCGATTGGGTTTTTGCCTGTGCGTAGATAGATGATTTCGAATGTTTCTTTAACGATGTTTGTTGCTTTGGCTTTTTTGCCGCTGTTCTTGCCGCTGCGCATTAAGCCGTTGATTAAGCGTTCGACAACGTTGACTTTGGCCTTGCGGAAGCGTTGATGTTCGTGGCGACCCATGCTGTGGGGTGCAACCATCGGTGTCAAGTTAAGGTACCGTTGTAAGCCGATGTCTACGACTGAGATGTCTTTGAAACTCCATTTTTGGAAGAGCTTAATTTCTTGAGGTTGAGCAACAGATGTTGTTTGCGACATAAAATTACCTTGCTGGTTTTTGTTTTCGACCGTAAACTAGTTCATTTAGGCTTACGCCGTTAACCATAACGACTTTCCATCTGACTCCTGGAATATCTCCCATAGCGCCGCCTCTTGTTCCGCCGATGCCTTCCACAACGACTTCGTCGTGTTCGTCAACTACGTTGAGGGCGCCGTCGCCGGGCAAGAACGCTGTGATGGTTCTGCCGTTTTTGATAAGTTGGGTGCGGACGCATTTGCGGATGGCGCTGTTAGGTTGCTTAGATTCGACACCTACTTTTTCAAGCACGATGCCTCGGCTCTGTGGTGCACCCTGCATAGGGTCAACTTTCTCATCTAACATGAGCATGCGTCGGTTAAAGTAACGATCTGACCAACGGAAATTCTTCCGTTTCTTTGCTAACTGCCTTGCGGCAAATTCGCCTCTTGGAGACTTGGAACCCATTCTAAGATATTCCTTCTTTTTGCAACATCATAGTCAATATACTAATATTTAAACAAAACGAAGCATCGGCACAGAACATGGGTTTGTTCGATGATGGTTTGCAGATATGGTTGAGTGTGCATATCGTAAGTCTCGAAGGTGGATATTTGAAAAACATAAAATATCTTTGCATTGATAACTAAGCATTATTGCGAAAACAGGGCGGATGATACGGTTACTTTGAGCAAAAAGAGAGAATCAAACCTTTTCAGCTTAGCTATTGAAATGTCATTAGACGGCATAATCATTGGAGATGTTGAAGGCAACATAACATATGTCAACAGTGCCCTCGCAAAAATGTACGGAAGCAATGACAAAAACGAGTTTGTTGGAAGGCACGTTCTTGAGTTCATCGTTGAATCCGAAAGAGAACGGGCAACTCAGAAATCAATACAAAGCGTAAAAACTGGAGAAGGATGGTCAGGCAAATTTACAGCCCATCTCAAAAACGGCCAAACACTCCCAGTAGAAATCACCGCCACACCCATAAAAGACGAAAACGATGTTCCCATAGGCTTCATAGATATAGTTCGCGACATAAGCGAACGCGTACAGAACGAGAAGAAACTTGAGGAAACTAATCGAAAACTGGAGTTGGCAAACGAGAAGCTTTTGGTGGTCGAAGGTTTAGTTAGGCACGATATTGCAAACAAGGTAAGTGCTCTTAATTTCAGCGCTTACCTGGCTAAGAAGAATGGAAAAATCGAGGACATGCACAAGGCAATAGAGTTTGCGTGTGCGCAGATAACTAGAACAGTTAACTTTTCAAGGGATTACGAGATGCTGGGAAATGAAGAACTAGAGTATATTGGCGTGGGCGAGGTTTTTGACGAAGTAATTTCCCTATTTCCAAACCTGAAAAACATGAAAATCCAAAATTGCACCGTGGGACTGGAGGTTTTAGCGGATTCGCTGCTGCGGGAACTCTTCTACAATTTAGTGGATAACACTTTAAAGTATGGAGAAAAAACCAGCCAAATCAAGCTAACCCATGTTCGCTTCGAGAATAATTTGAAGATAATTTACGAAGACGACGGCGTAGGCATACCAGCCGAAATGAAAGCCAAACTGTTCACCAAAGGTCACGGAAAAGGCACAGGCTTAGGATTGTACCTCATTAAGAAAACGCTCGAAGCATACAGCTGGCAAATACAGGAAACGGGAACAGAGGGAAAAGGAGCAAAATTCGAAATAACAATACCAGAAAAAAACCAAAACAAACCAAACTACAAATTAAAATTACACTAAAAATATAGATCCTACATTTTACACGCAATCATAAGCCAAAATAAAAAGAAAAAGAAGCAACAAGTCGGATTTCAAAAATTCTTTCTAATTCGAGTTGGCTAGAAAGGATTAAAAAGTCCAAAAAAAAAGCCTAAATTCAATTTCTATAGTTCGGGGTTTTCAGTCTTTTTTGGGGCTGACTTTGATGTTGAATTCTGCTTTCATTTCTACCTTTTCTATTTCTGGTTTCGGCGGGATCTCTCTTTTCTTGCTTGGGTGGGAGCCGTAGATTTCAGCGTAGATTTTTGACATTGATGCACCAAAGAGAATGAACAGGTTAACTAAGAATATCCACAGAAACAGCACTATGAGGGCTCCAGCTGTTCCCCCCAGCGTAGATACAGGAAACAAGCTTAGGTATACTCCGAAAAGGTAGTTTAGAACTGTGAAGACAAAGCCTGTTACTGCAGCAGCTAACCATACATCTGGCCACTGAACGTTTGTTTCAGGCAGCTCCTTGAAGATGATGGCGAAAAGTAGTGTTCCCAAGCTTAATGACAGAATTACCTGAAGAACCCTCAAAAACAAGCCAGCGAATCCTCCTAAAATTGGCTTAAGAACAAATTCCAATGCTCCGAAAAGAACGGTTGAAAACGCAGTGGATACCACAACGATTATGGCTAATGCGACAATCAAAGCGAAAGGAAATAGCTTTTGTTTAATGAACGCAACCTTACGTCTTTGAATAGGTTTTATGTCCCAGATTACATTTATTGATTTTTGAAGAACTGAAAATGCGCCGAGAGCTCCTATTAAGGCGAAGGTGACAGCGCTGAATGATCCAAGAATAGAGGTTAAGGGGCTTTTTGCGTTCACTAATAGTTCGGAAAGCAGGTTTGCTACTGACGGTCCTGCGACAGAACTTACTTGAGTAATGAGGTGTTGAAGCGCTTGTTCCTGCCCAAATACCTGTGCAAGGATTGCCACTGCTATTAAGGCAATAGAAGGCAGCGGCATAATGGTGAAGAAGGTTAAGGCTGCGGCTCTTAAGGTTGCATCATGTTTATGCCATTTAGAGTATGTTTGCCAAAGTAAACTTGCAAACTGTCCCTTATTCAAAAAAACACCGCTTTTAGATTATCATTTTGATGGCTGTGTACAGGCTGTTTAAGGCGATCCCCCTAGTTTTGGTTATGTGTTGCAGAAGAATTGGTTTGGCTTCGGCGCCTATAGTTGCGAGGCGGTGTCCCTTGTAGGAGAAGGTTAAGGTGATGCCTCGGCTGCAAAACGTTTCAGCTACAGAGCGGACCATGTCGAGGGAACCGCTGATCGAGGTAGGACCTTCTTCTGCGTTAGGCTGTTTTAGAGCAAATTCGCTGCGCATTGCGATAACCCGTTTTATGAACGCCTTGTCATCAACGTCAACGTCGATGCGTTTGCTTGACAAATCAACCTTTAGAACCTGCAAATCACCAGTTGAAAGAACAACTTTGCCAGATTCAAAATTTGGAATCCCACTTTGAGGTTTCAGCATGCCTCAGCGCTCCTGGGGGATAGCGTGCGCTAGGGGGTTTTTATGGATAACGTTGAAGTTGACTTCGCCGTTGACTTCGAACTTTTGTTTGCCGACGCTGAATCTTAGTTTTTGCACGTCTACTTTGAGGTTGTCATTGCCGCCTGCAAGAAACTCTATTATTTTAGCCATATTTTCAGGATGATACTGAGAAAATTTTTCGATAAGCTCACTTGACTGAGAAGTTACCATAAAAATTCTGCCTATTAACCATAAAAGGAAACCTGAATAAATGCTTGCCGATATATGCAGCATCCTGCAGAACTGTCCTGCTAGGCTTGTAGCAGCGTCTTCTGGTTTTTGTTGTGATATAGCAACTTTTCTTGTGCAACTGCTGACATTGAAATTGTGTTTGTGGCTTGTTGCAGTCACACATGTTTAAAGCAGTAGCCGCGTGACTTTGTTTAGCTTTTCTGGAGGTGAATAAATGGTTGAGATTGAAGTGCGCAAGTCTGAAACGGGCACCGAGAAGGCAGAGAGCGCTAATTTAGATGTGAATGAAATTATCGGTAAAGTCCGCACGTTTGTAGACAGCATAAAGGAGATGAGGTCAAACGGCGAACCTATGGCAGTCAGCGTTGAAGGATTCAATTTTGCAGTTGATAAAATAGAGGGCGGGTACGATTTGACTTTGAAGGTGAATTTGGCGTTTAAGCCTAAGAAATGAGGCGGTCGCGGCTGGTGAACTACTTTTGGTTTCCCAGAAAAGCTTAAGTTTAAACTATACGAGTAGTATTAAACGGAAGGATACCTATGCAAAAGAAATGTCCAGTCTGCAAAAAACCCTACACAACATTTGACGCTAAATCAAAATACTGCAGCGACGCATGCGCAAGAAAAGCCGGCAAAAAGTAGAGAACTAAGTCCAAACAACTTTTTTCTTATTTAACAAATAGAGCGTTAGCTTCTTTACAGACGTTCATTTTGTTTTCAGGGAGAAAAACACTAGGTTGTTGCTATTTGCTGCAATGCCTTTTTCTCTATATCTTGGCAGTCATCACAGAGATCATGTGCGGGTCTAGTATTGCGTTTTTGGATAACGACTCGGGGATACTGCTTACAATCTCTACACCAATGCCACCTGTCAGGTTCGGCTCCCTTAACATATTCGCCCATCCTAACGGACCTCAATATAACAATGACTAAGCGAATATTTCTAATTTGTGTCTTCTACGCGGGGCAATTTCTTAATCCGACAATAAATGAGGGCCTTATAGATTTTTTGGGTGATAGCAACTAGTTGGTTGGGTCAGAAAAACTTAATTGCCACGCTAGCGCTAACAGAATTAACCAGAAATTTTCGTTCAATCCATAAGTTATGCGAGGGGTTACGGCTGCAAAACGAATATGCCATCCAAACAATCAACCTAACAAAAACATTCAAAACCAAAACACCCAACACCAGCCTCTTGCACCGCAAAACCCTCTCTGTTAACGCCGTCGACAACCTCAATCTCGCCATAAAAAAGGGCGAACTCTTTGGGCTTCTTGGACCAAACGGAGCAGGTAAAACAACTTTGGTCAAAATGCTATGCACACTGCTTCCTCCCGATCAAGGCACGGGAACCGTCAACGGATACGACATAGTTAAGCAGCAGATGCAGGTTAAACAGTCATTGGGAACGCTCTTCAGTGTGGGTGAACGCGGGTTCTTTTGGCGGCTAAATGGCTACCGTAACCTTGAGTTCTTCGCAGCGATCTACAATGTGCCCAGGCAGAAAAGGCATCAACGCATCCTTGAAGTGCTAAAGCTGGTAGGATTAGAAAACAGCACCTATGACTTATACCAGAAATATTCAGGCGGAATGAAACGCAAACTAAGCTTAGCAAGAACACTGCTGCCTAATCCACCCATTTTGCTTCTCGACGAGCCTACAACAGGCTTAGATGTGACTGCATCAAGAAACATTCGTGAATTTATCCAAAGCACCGTCGCAGAAACTGGAAAAACCGTCTTGTATACAACCCATTACATCGAAGAAGCAGCGCAAATCTGCACAAAAATCGGCATCCTCAGCCACGGCAAAATAATCGCCCAAGACACCCCGAACGCATTAAAGGAAAAAATCAAGAAACAAGAACAGATTTTCCTGGTTGTTGAAGATGCGACATCTCAGCAAATAGGAAACATGCGAAAAATCGAAGGCGTTATAGACATAACAGAAAAAAACGAGGAACTACTACAGAACCAGAAAGGCCTATGCATCCAACTAATAAACATAAATCAACTTCAAGCCATCTTTGAGTTCCTCTTCCAACAAAAAATTAAACTCATAAACTTCAAACATCAAGAACCCACCCTTGAAGATGCTTTCATAGAATTAACCAAGAGAGCCTAACCATGCGGGAAGAACTCGAAAAAATCTATTACTTCATGAAACGCGACATCATCAGCTTCTCAACATACAAAACAAACATAGCCATCCTCATAATGACCGCGCTCTTCGGTGCCCTCTCCTTCGCCTATTTGGGTTCAAGCGCCACAAGCCAAAGCGTCCTCCAAAGCTACCACATGAACCTAACTACCTACCTTATCATCGGCTTAGCCTTCAACAGCTACCTTGCCCAAGCATTAACTCTTGTCCAAAAAACCATCAATCCATGGGCACTTGAAGAAGTCCTCGTCTCGCCTACCCGCTTATCAACTTTCATCATTGGCAGCTCGTTGTGGGGCTTCATTTGGAGCACTGCGGTTGTGGTGGTTTATCTTGGCATCGGCGTTTTGTTTTTCGGCGTGAACTTGAGCATCAACATTTTGGGGACACTCATTGTTTTGGCGCTTGGAATTGGAACATTCATCGGCTTTAGCATGATTGGCGCAGGAATCCTGATTTTAACCAAACAAGGCGACCCAGTTACTGCACTCATAACTATCGCAACAAGCCTCTTTGGCAACGTCCTCTTCCCGCCGCAAATCATGCCTGCCGCGCTACACGCCATATCCTACGTAGTTCCGCAATATTACTTCTTCACCTGCATCCGCCTTATGCTGACAGGCTGGACGATACCTATGATTCTGCCAGATTTGCTGATTTTGGCGTTGATGTGTGCAATAATTGTGCCGTTGGGTTATGGCATTTATGCTTGGTGCCTTAAAACAGCGAGGAAAAACGGAACCCTCTCATGGTTCTAGTTTTTTCAGAAGATTAAGGAATTAAAGTGGTTTGTGCTGTGTTAGATTATTTGATGTGGCTCTTTTCGTGGAATCTGTAGCTTGTTAAAATGCTTGTCAAAAGAAACTATTGCTTCAACGTTTGTAGCTACTGCAATTGAATATTGGATTGCATCATCCATGTCCAACTTATTTTCGGCGGCTAACTGTGTGGCTGTAATTTCATTTGTTAAGTCAGTAGGGTAGATGCGTAGTCCTTTGTAGCTTGTGAGGCTGGATAGGAAAACCTTGAGGCCTTCAAGTTTTCCATAACTGAACATGGTTACAATTATAGAGTGAACCGTAAAGTCCGTTACTATTCCAAGTTTTTCGCCCTTAGCGAACAGGCCAAGAAGTTTTTCACATTCCTCTTTTTTCGCTTGACAAAGAAGAACTTCTAGAAAGATGTTAGTGTCAACGAGGTACATGGTTTAGCACTTTTTTTGCCCAAATCTTCTGAGCTTCATGCTGAACAGTTAGTGAGTCTGCGGTAACGTCTCTAAGTAACCCTTCGATGGCTTTAACGGGATCACCTACGAAGTTTGCAGGTTTTTTTCCGCTGGTTGAAAGCCACCTAAGTATGGCTTCTTCAGCTGCTTTACTTAAAGCGCCTTTACCATAACCAAAGCGTTTCATTGCCGCTTCCCTAAACTTCTCTTCAACTTCAGGATTAATTTGGACTCGAAGGGACAAAGCTACATTACCATATGACAATATAGTTAAATTGTCATTTAAAGCTTGTCAATTGCTTTTTCCAAGGTCTTGCTCTTAAGAATTGACTTAAAATTAAGTTCAAACGTCGCCGCTGGATTCTCAAGCTTCCAAGCCTCAAGCACCAAAGGATTAACCTCACCCACAACGCCTACTTCAACGCCGTCAACAACTACGGTGCCAATCCTGCCTTCGATGAAGCTTGGATGAGATGTTTCTTTGATTTGCCATTCTACCCCGAAATTGCCCATAAAAGAGTCTAAAGCAGATTTGATCTCACTGAAATTTGCGTTCGGATGAGTGGTTACAGCTGCAAGCCAGTCTTCATCACGTGTTCGGGTTTCCTTGGTTTCATCAGAGAGGGTTACTTTTCCCAGCTCAAAGATTTTCTGTGGAAACTCCACTGACTGGTTGACGCTGAGAAACTCCATGAGGCTTGGCAGAAGCGAGTTTCGCAGGCAAGTCATGATTACTATTTTTGGGTTGGCTAACTCGACGATTTTGGCTGGCTGCAGGTTCATTTTTCTGAAGAGACTTTCTGGATTGGTCAAGGTGGTGTTGAGGGTTTCTTGGTAGCCGAGTCCAACCAATAATTCGCGTGCGATGTCGATGTAGCGTTGATCGGGTTTTGCGCGTCCCGTTGTCGGCAGTTCACGCCACGTTGGCTCGATGTTATTGTAGCCGTATGCAACTGCGACGTCTTCAATTATGTCGACTTGATGCATAACGTCAACGCGGTAGAATGGAACCAACACTGATATGCTGTCTTCAGAGGCTTTCTCTACTCCTAACCCAGCTGTAAGGAGCAGTTCGGAAATTTGCTTAGCATTCAACTTTAAGCCTAGCAACCTGTTGGTGTATGCAATATCCAATGTTACATAGCGATTTCTGAAATCAGGCGTGACCATGGTTTTCTCTGGGTAACTTGATTTTTCAGGGTAATTTATCGTTGCTGAGTAAGCTTTTCCTCCGCGGTCAATTAACGCTGACGTAACTAAATTCAACGTGTTCAAAATGGTTTTATGCAGGGTGCCTGTGACTTCAACCAGCAGATTCCTTGATTGCTCAGTAATTTTGCCTAAATCAGAGGAGTTAATGATTGGTGGAAAAGACAAAACGTTGCCCTTTGAATCAAACAGCATAGGGTAAAGAGGGTTCTTCCTAACTATTTGACCATACTCTATGCCCTTTGGATGCCGCTCAAGAATTTCATCTAAACCCATTTCCTCAGTAAAGCCCAAAGGAATAAACTTAACGGATTCTGGCTTAACAGCCGTGTATTCAATTGGCGGCACAATTAAGTCAAGGTTGTAGATACCTATAGAGGTTTTTTGGCGGTTTCTGCCGTTGGTCTGGTCGAGTTTTTCTTGCAGGTGCATGATGCCCTTGATTACGATGTCAGTTAAATGGATGTTTTTAATTACTGAGCAGCAAATGTATGGGCGAATGCTGAACAGTTTCGCGTTAACGTTGACTTCAAGGATGGTTTTTTCCGCGGTGTATTGTTTTATGCCTTTTTCGTGGTTGAGGTAACCGCTTAGTGCTCGACTTAAGCCTTCTACGCCCCAAAGGTCAGGGCGATTAGTATCTTTCATTTCGACACTGACGATGCCTTCTTTTTCGTTGAATCCTTTTACTTCTGCCTTGACAAAAGAGAGAATATCGTCGAGTTTCTCCATGTCTCCGTTCAATTTCACGTTGAGCAAACGTTCAAGTTCCGAGTAATCTACATCGATTGTGGGCATTTTACGTCACCTGTTTCTTCCGCAGCCAACCAAGGTCCTGGCTGAAAATCATGCGTATATCCTCGATGCCTGCTCGCATCATAAACAAACGGTCCACACCAAGCCCCCAAGCAATCACAGGCTCCTTTACTCCCAGCGGCAACGTGACTTCGGGACGGAAGATTCCTGATCCGCCAAACTCTATCCAGCCGCAACCTTCCTTGTAAGCACTGAGTTCGACGCTGGGTTCGGTGAAGGGGAAGTAGTCGGGTTTGAAGCGGATTTTGTCTGCGCCAGCAATTTCCATAGCGAATTTGCCTAAAACTCCAAGCAGATCTTTTAGGTTAAGCTCTTTATCGATTATGATTCCTTCAACTTGGTTGAACTCTGAAAGGTGGGTTTTATCGGTTATTTCCGGGCGGTAGACCCGTGCGATGGAGAAGTGTTTGCTTGGAACCGCAAAGTTACCAGCTTCCAGTGTTCGTGCGCTAAGGCATGTGCCGTGTCCACGGAGAATCAGGCGTTGGGCAGCTTCAAGCGAATACTTGTATCCCCAGCCTGTTGAGCCTGTTTTCCAGCCGTTTTCATGGGTTTGCTTCACCTGCTCAACAACTTCGGAGTGCTTGCTGATTCCGCCGCAAGCTGGATCTTTGACATAGTAAATGTCGCTGGATTCCCTTGCTGGATGATCCTGAGGAACATAAAGAGCGTCAAAGTTGAAGAAGCTGGTTTCAACGCAGGTTCCAGTCATCTCTTGGAAACCCAACTGAACCAGTTTAGCTCGGACTTCATCGAGAAATTGCAGGTAAGGTTGTTTTTTTCCAGGCCATGTTTTTGCTACTGGTGCTTCAATGTTGTATTTTTGAAGTTTCGCCGTGTGCCATTTTCCCGTGATTATTAGTTCAGGGGTGAGTTGAGTGATTTCTTGTGGCGCAATTTTGTTTTCGGTTGCTGCTTTTTTGCCTTCTGAGGTGATTTGGAGGGTACGGGTGGTTTTAGGTTCGACCGTGAGGAGTTTGCGTTTTTTAAGTTGCTCAGTTGCCTGTTGGAGTTCTGGGCTGAGGTCTTCTTGAGGTTCCTGTTTTTTAGTTTGCAGCCGTTTTAAGAGAGTTTCATCGCTGCCCTTCAGGAATATCAGCGTTAAAAACCTCAGTAATGCGGAGGGTATTATTTTGCGGGGTGTAGGTTGCCCATTTTTTTCTAATAACCCATCCAAGCGCAATCTGGATGAACTCAGGTTGGAGTCCTGCTTTTTCAGCGGCTTTTTTTAAGTCTCCAGTTCCACCAAGATCAGCAATTGTTTGAATTAACTTTCGTTCAGGCAAGCCATCTTTCGAGTACTGCTCACCTTCCGTGGTTAGTTTGACTATGTTTTGAATTTTGGCTTTAATAGTGATAAAGTTTTTTTCTTGAAGGGTTAATGCGTTACGCATAACAGCTGAATCTTGGATTCCGCAGGCTTGAATCAGTTGTTCAACAGTTGCATTTCCCCCAAGCGATTCAACCGAGGAGAGAACTTGTTGCTCTTGAGTTCTAAGTTCAGCCATCACGTTTGCCTTCAAAGCAGTGATTTTGTTATTGGATAGTTGCTACAGAAATAAAAGCATGCTGATGACCGCTTCTAACTACTCTACTATGCGAATTCTCAATTGATGTGCAAACCGTTTTTAACACCACTAATGACCCAAAAAACCCCTAATACAGACTTATTCCCTACGCATTACATAGAAACTTAGATTGACGATAGCTTTTCTGGGTCAATGGTTGCTAAAATTCTTGAAATACGCTTCTTGTATAAACTTATCATCCCGAAAACTCCAACGGCAAAACATAAAAAAATTACACCATCCACAGGCATCAACACGTCGGCAGTTTGACTGAAATCCCAGTTGAATACACCATAACCTGTCCCAAATAGCAGAACAAAAATGGCAACGATTGAAAACAGGAACAGCCCAAATCCAACCAAACCTATCACTCTATACTTATTCATCAACTTGAGAATCCTGCACAAGTCCTGCTTAGCTGAAGAGTCAATGTCCTGCCGTTCCTCAAGCACCTCCATGAACCGTTTGGCGTAACCGACATGTAACCAAAAAATGGAAGAGTTGTTTGAAGCCAAATCCCTGATGAAATAGTAGAATCGTTCGCGAACATCTGGGTTAGGTTCTTTCCAGTATTTCCACCCCCAATAAAACACAAAAACCTGTACTTTGTTCTCTTTCTCAAATTTATTGAAGTACCAGCCGCTTACAGCTGTAATAGCTGGAAGGGAAGGCAACAATCCATAGAGCCCAAAGGGGACATACTCAGAAACTCCGAAAAACGCCATAGAAAGCAATAAGGGTGCCGCAAACAGAGCAGTGCCGATTGGAGTTACTTTCCAAATTATGGCTTCTGTGTTCTGCTCTAATTTTGGCAGCACAATTCGAGGCTCAAGCGCCCCTAGCAGCAACCCAGCGGTGACTCCGAACACCAGGTACAGTTGACGGGTTAGAGTGAACCAGTCTGAAGTTGCGGTTTTCCAAAACAGCAACAATCCGATTAGGAAGGCTACTATTATTGAAATTGCAAGTCTTGTTTTGCCTGTAGGAACGCCAAATTGACCAAACTGCGACATCTGCCTAATTCACTTGTGGAGTTTGTATCTTTTTTAGTGTTTATAGCATTTCCGATTTCTATATTCAAAACGTTTTATATCCAATTCATCGGTTGATTACAGAAAAACATATTATATTTTATTCCAAAGGATTGATATGAAAAATTGGCAACTAACCGCCCTCATGGTTACCATATTGGCTATCCAAGTTTTCGCAAGCACTAGTTTTGTTCCCAGCACCTCTGCGCAAACAGCCCCTAGCGTTTACGTGGGGATAGATGTAGCTTATGGCGCCGTTGCGGAGGCTAAGGCAGCAATTGACCGAGCCAGCTCCTTCACTAACTTGGTAGTTTTAGGTAGCACTCAAGTAACTTGGTTTCAAGATAGAGTCAACGAGACATACCAGTACGCCTATGACAAAGGCTTATCCATCATAAGTCTGCGTCCCTCTCTACCACAGTACAGCTCGATAGATTTGAATGAAACTGAATGGTACTCTATGGCCCAGAGTCGTTGGGGAGACCGTTTGTTAGGATTCTACGTCATGGATGAACCAGGCGGCAGACAGATAGATGGCACTCAAAAGTACACATGGAACAACTACACCGGTTATCCAAACAGCTACCCTGAGGCTGCATCGATGTTTACCGAGGGAATTTCTCGTTTCATAAATGGTCAAAGACCGCCATCCTATTACAAAGCCTTCACATCCGACTACGCCCTCTACTGGTATGATTACAAATCTGGATATGATACGGTTTTCGCGGAATTTGGCTGGAACTACAGTCGCCAAATCAACGTTGCGCTTTGTAGAGGAGCTGCAGCAGCTGAAAACAGGGATTGGGGTGCAATAATCACTTGGACTTACAACAGTTCTCCCTTCATAGAGTCAGGAGACCAACTCTACAATGACATGGTTTTAGCCTACGATAGTGGGGCAAAATACATTTTAGTATTTGATAGTAACGAAAAAGGCGGCAGCATCCTTCAACAGGAACATTTTGACGCAATGCAGCGTTTCTGGAATTTCACACAAAACAACCAGCCCAAAACTACTCCTAAGAACGAACGGACAGCCTACGTGCTTCCGAACGCTTACGGCTTCGGTTTCCGGTGGCCAACAGACCACATTTGGGGAATATGGGAAGCTGACGCTCTTACACCGAACATTACCAAAAGCGTTGGTACACTACTAAATCAATATGGTAAAAAATTAGACATCATTTACGATGACAGCTTGCAACCTGGAAACAAAGGATACAACCAACTCATCTACTGGAACGCATATGACCCCACACCCACACCCTCGCCCTCTCCAACTCCTTCTCCAACACCAACGATTAGTCCAACGCCAACCCCTCCGCCGCCAGCACCCTTCCCAACAGCACTCGCCATAACCGTCACCATAGCCTCAGTTGCCATTGTTAGCGTATTCATTATTCTCCGCTTCAAGAAGCATAATTAGAAAAACACTTAGAGCTGAGATGACGACTTATGCGATTTGGATTTTTTTGTTTAGTGAAGTGTAAACGTTTCGTTCGATTGTGCGTTTGAGGTTGCTCATTTTATCCAATGATTCTTTGTAGGCGTTCTCCTTAACAGTTTCATGTGTTTCAACGCTTGTTTTTCTGACTTTCAGCAGGTCAGCTTGCTCTTGGAACTGGGCAAGATTCTGTTTTATCTCATCCATCTTCGAAGAAGCCACCAGCTGATCTCTATTCGTCACCATCTCAACGCACCTTGCCTGCAAGCTACCCAAAGAATCCCTATGCAAAATCTCATTCACAGATTCCATGGCTTTCCGCGCCTTATCCGGCTTCAATTTCAATTTGTCCTCAGCCATTAACCCTTCAAGTTTTATCAGAATCTCCTTAAGCATTGGATAATCAGGCTTCTCAGCAACTAATGCGTCAAATGGAGTTTCCAAATACTGGTTTATCTTTTTTAATTCGTCGGGTGTTATTCCTCCGCCGCCGCCTCCGATGGCCAAAGCTTGCATCTTGATGAAGGGTTTCTGCAGGTGCCTAAGTGAATGTTTTAACTCGTTGGTTAAGGACTCGATTTCGCAATTAACCATGTTCAGCTTGTCGATTGGTCCTTTGCATTTGAGTTCGCTGATTTTTTCTTCTAGTACAGCGATTTCCTGTTCGATAGGTGTGCGCTCATTTTTTATTTTTTCTTTATCTTCTCCAAGGACGACTAATTGTTTTTCTACATTTTGAAGCTCATTGATTTGCTGGAGAGCTTCTTCTAAGGTTTTTGTTTTTACGTATTCCTTGGTGACATAATCGTTTAGTGTTGTGTAGGCTTGTTTGGCTCGTTCGTACACCGCTAAGAATTTTCTTCTATCCATGATAAAGAAGGGCGATATTCTTGGGAACCAATTCTTGATGTCGATTTCTGTTACGAAAATGACTTTTTGGGTTTCCTGAACGTATCTGCTTATGCTGTCATAGGAAACTTGTTCAGGGGGGTTTAGTTTTTTGAGTCGGTCAAGGAATAGGCGGGCAAGCTTGTTTAGGGCTCGGGCGCGGTTGTAAACTTTCATGTTTCTTTTTTCTATTTCTTTTGAGCTGGTGTCGAAGAGTTGTTTGCTGACTTCTGCGACGAGTTGAAGTGAAGAGTTGGTGTCGTCGCGTAGTTTTTTGGCTTGGGCATGTACGGGTGTTAGGGTGGAGCTGGTTTGGGTTTCAAGCCAACGTTTTAGTTCGCTGGAAGATGAGAATTGTATTGTTGTTTCCGTCAACACTGCTTCACTTACTTAGTGTTAGTGCTGGGTTGTTTATCAATTTTAGCCCAATTCTAGACAGTTACAGCACTCTTTTTTGGGTAACTACTCTTAAATAGGTAACAACAGTTTTGAAACAATAAGGGAACAACCGTGAACACCAAAAAACTCTCACTAACCATAGTCTTCGCAGCCCTAGCAATAGCGCTAAACCCAACATTCACACAAATCCAACTTGCAGCACCCTTCGCACAAGGACTCATATACCAAGTATGGGAAATCCCCATAGTGATTGCATTCCTAATAATCAGCCCCATGGCAGGACTAGGAGTGTCTCTCCTAAACACAGCAGTCTTATTCGTAATATTTCCTGGATTCCTGCCTACTGGACCAGCTTACAATCTGGCTGCAACCCTCTCAATGCAAGTTGGAATTTTTGCCGCTGTAGCAATTGGCAAAAGATTTTTCTGCTCAAAAAACTCGGACACTAATATACTCACAAAAGCCAAATGGGCAGGAATCGCAACGGGTATGGGGATTCTAACCAGAGTTGCTTTCATGTCGGTCATACTTTACTTTGTTCTTCCACAGCACGCTCCAATTGGTTACGGTGACTTTGGATTTGACCAAGCATTAACAGTCGCATACCTTCCGTTTGCCGCCTTCTTCAATGCAACACTAGCGTTGTACACAATTCCAATTGGCTGGTTGATTGCCCAAAGAGTTCAAAAAGTCCTGCACTTGACGATGCCGCAAATAGAAAAATGCCCAGTTCCAGCTGCAAAATAGGAAAAAGTTAGAGTCCTAAGGATTCTGCCAGTATCTTAGGGTTAATTTTTCCTGCTTTGAAAGTTTTCCCTGTTTTTGCATTATTAATCATGATTACTGCTGGGGCGAATAGGCCGTGGTCGATTTTGTAGAAGTCTTTGTCGGCTTCGCGGAAAATCTGGAGGAAAGGCTTGCCATAATCCTTGGATGCCATGGATGGTGCTTGGTCAACAATTTTCTGCAGTGCAGCTTCATCATCGTAGTCAACAGTGCAGTAGACTGTTCCTCCGTAGAGTATTGCGTCGTTTGTCCGTGCCATAGCAACCTCAAAATCGGTTCCCAACGGCGGAATCGGAGCATAACCCATCGCGTAACGTATCATTTTGGGGCTTAAACCCAGCGTTCTTAGCTTGTGAATGCCAACTTCAACAACTCTACCCGCTACCTGCGTTAAACCAGCGATGCTTGCGGTCGGAGCTACGACAGCAATCAAGTTTTGGGCAGAGACTCCGCTCGCAGTTGTCACCTTCTCAATAAGGGCATCCGAAGGCATCTTGTTACTCTCCAACGTGAGTACCGCCTTATCGCTGACATCTTTGTAGCCAATCTCTTCAAAAACATCTTTTGGCTTTAGTGCTAATGCACGAATTGGACCTGAACCAATAGCTATGGAGCCATCAGGTTCTTTGATGCGCCAACCTGCGAACTGCGAACCCAGCGTCGCGATTGCTGGATGGTCTGTCGAGATGGTTATTGATGGAAAAGTTAAGTCACCGTAGGTTTTAAAGCCTAACTGGGCTTTGCCAGCGCCGCCCAAGCATAGTTCGGTTAGTTTTTTGCCTGCTTGAAAACCGCCCGCTGCATTTACGCCTGCATCAACGATTGTGGCTCCAGCAGACGATTTAGAAACGGTTACACTGTAGAATTCTGGGTTATCGATGAATTTTTGAGCTATTTTCCAAGCCATTTGGTTTACGCTAAGTGCTCCCATAACTTTTTCCTTTCTCAGATTACCTTTACCTTGAGGGTTTTAAATATTTAAGGTAACGCTGCATTCGGTTTTAGTTCACTTTACAGTAAACTTGCGCTAATTACAATTCATGATTTAAATTTCCTTTTGTCGTGATAATTTACGCACTGCAATTCGGCGGAACATATCCTTAGCTTGCGATATATCCCGCAAAATCATTTTATTTCAATAAATGGGATTTTGAAACTAAAAAAGGGATTAATTTTAAGCAAATGAACGCTTATGAATACTTTTCAAGTAATTCTTTGACTACTTTGAGCAACTCTGCAGGATTATCTTTTAGCTGTTCGGTTAACCTGAAATGCGCTGGCTCCATGACTTCCGGTCTTACAACACGTACTTTCTCTCTAATGGCGCTTATCCTAGAGGCAAGGTTCAATTCAGGATAAACTTCATCCATTACAGAAATAAGGACCGCCTCTTCAGGTTGCAAGATCACTTGTGGGTCAAACCAATGAGCAGGCTCCATGACTTCAGGTCTTACAGCCACAGTCGAACCATGAATTGCAGCAGTTAATACTGGTGTTGTAAGAGTAGGTTTTTTGAAATGAGCAGGTTCCATCCAATCAGTTTTTAGCTTAAGTTTCAGTGCATCAAACCAGATAGCATACAAACAGTATTTGCCACCAGAAGCTTTGATAGGAGTTTCCTTAATTTTGCCAAGTGCATTTTGCAGTTCGCTTTCAAAGAGGGTTCCTCTTAGATTATCGCCCCCTATGATTAGGTTTGCGACATTTCCTTTTTCACTGATTTCAACTACAATAGGAATTGTTGTTGTAACAACGAAACCGATTTTTCTTGAAACGCTATCGAAAGCACTATCGATCGCTTTTTGGTATTTTTCCTTGATAACTCGATATATTGAAAGCAGATCTTCGTATTGTTTTATGATTCCAGGGTGTGCGGGCTCCATCCAATCTCGCAGTCGAAGGTTTTTCTCAACCAATTTTTCACCTCCTCTGGTCTTCTTCTAATTTCTTTTTGAAGAAGTTATAAGGAATCACGTCTGGGGAAAGTCCTATTAAGTCAAGTACACCTGCCTGAGAGCCTAGCGCCTGTGTTTGAAAACTATCCTTCGCGGCACTTTCAGAATACATTCCAAAGTTTTCTAAGCCTATGTGAGCGTAAATCTTGGGTATGGTTTTTGTTGGGCTGTTTAAGTTTTTATAGGCTTCTTCCATCCAGTCTATGATTGCTTGCCCTTGCAACCTTAGAATGCTACTTTTCATGTCGATTTGCATTCGTACTTGCTGAGTAAAATCGCTAATTGCTGCTTCATCATGATTTTCTTCTGAAACGAAATCATAGATTGTGCTTAGCCAGTGGTACGTATCAAGGTTAGTTTGTTTAATGAAGTTTTTAACCTCGCCTCTCAGGGTTTCAGATAATAGATTTGGGTAGAAACGTCTTAGAAGCTGGAAATAGAAATCCACTTGCATGTTGAAGTAATGCAGTCCATAATCGCTAAAATTGCGATCAAAAAAGGCGTAATTTGCGATTTGATGGAATAATTCGCATTTTGGATCTGTCAGACGATAGTCAAATCCAAAATAGCTTCCTAGTAATCGGTTTTCAGCCTTTAATTTCGCTTCTAATCCTGTGCCTGCATAAGCTTCGGCACGGCAAAAGTTAAATGGATTATCAAGATGCCTTTCCATGAAGCGAATATTAAGCAGTATGTCTGCCATCGAAGCGTCGGGTTCAAACATCAGGAAGTTATAGGCGACATGGATGTCAAAGTCGTTGAGTACAGTGAGGGCGTTGAGTGTTTGCTCGATTGTTTGTATGCGATTTAAGTTTTTTAACCCGTTGGCTGAAGCGTTTTCGACTCCTAAGAAGACCCTGAACAATCCTAAATCATCGAGGATTTTAATGGATTCGTGGTCTATGCTTTCAGGTCTTGCTTTAATGGCAATAGCGATTCCTTCGACTTTCTCTTGTTTCAAACAGTCTCGCAGAAGTCTAAACCGTTCAATGGCTTGGCGTTTGTTGGGAAGGAAGAAATTGTCATCCTGAAAATTGAAAATTCTAATTCCGTTCTCAAAATAGAGTTGCTTCATCTCGGCAACTATGTTTTCGACACTGCGATAACGAAACTTCCTTCCCCCACCCTTTTCATACCAAGCGTTAATACTGCAAAATGCGCAGTTTCGCCAGCAACCACGGCTACTTAGAATGCTGCTGATTTTTTTCCCAAAGTATTCATGGAAATGTTCTCGTTTGGGGAAAGGCAAGGAATCCAAGTTCTCCCTGTTGCCTCTGCTCGGATTGCAGGTAACCGTGCCTTCTGTGTTTCGATAGCATAAAGCTGCGACAAGAGAGAGTTGGTTGAGGTTTTTTGCCAGCGAGATCATGAGGTCTTCACCTTCGCCTAACGCAACTGAGTTTATGGAAGGATACTCTGTAAGTAGCTGTTCGCTGTTGAAAGATGCGAAATGCCCACCAGCAACTATATGGCCCCCGAAACCTGCGTCTCGAAGACTTTTGGCTAGCTGGAGAAATTCCCGGGCGCGGCTGGTAAATACCATGGATAAACCTATAATTTGAGGATCAAAATTGAGGATTTCTTGCATTACTTTTGGTTGGTCATAGTTTGAGTTGAAGGGAATTATTTGTGTTAAATGCTTGTTCTTTTCAAGTGAAGAGGCCATGTAGCGTAGCCCCAGATTCTCTTCTAGTTCCGCTCCTACGAGTGCTATCTTCATTTCTTTTTACTCCCATAAATTAGGAAAAGCCAAAGTGTCTGCCTTCTACCGACTTATCTCTTGCTTCTCAAAGTTCAATTCAAGCTATAGCTTAACTCAAGTAGGATTTTATTTAATAGTTTGTGACTGTAAGCAGACTACGACAATTAAAAGAAGCTCCACACCTTATGCCAATTTCTAATTGGTTTTTATGATGTCTTTTTGGGGGTTATTCATTAGATAATTAGTTGTTAACCTTGAACTTTGTCTTACAATGTTGATATCCGTATCTTCGATGTAAATGAAGTGGTTCTGCAATCGCCTTGTTGGTTTTGTAAGCGTTTTTCCGCAATTAGGGCAAGTTACCATTTCTATGGAGCACTCATAATTTATTTAGAAACTAAAGAAGCGTGTTATATAACTAAGTGTTGGTAAATTTTCGCGCAACAAATCTGCTTCTTACTCGAAAGTTCATCTAAATCATAAAACCATTAAATAGTTTAGCTCTCTTTTGTCTGTTTAAAGAAAGTAATTGTACGTACAAAGAAACTAAACTTCAATAGATCTGAAGCTTTGACTTTACAGGTTAACTATTAACGTAATTTCCATTTAACATATTAGCCTTAAAATTGGAAATTAAAAAAAGGGTAAGATGACTGTTGTTGTGGCGTTTTTACAGTCGTTTTCTTAGCACTAGAATTGTTACAGCAAAGCCTATTGCAATTGCAACAACAATTGCAGCTGTTGCTGCGGCAATGTACATTTCTGTAGGCGGCAAATTAACTACTGGATAAGGAGATGCGGCTGCCTGAGGCGCTTCGACAACACACGCGATCTCTGCTGCCGATCCGATGTAAGAGTTGGAGCCTGCGAATGTGGCGGTGATGGTGTACTTGCCTGGGATGTTTGGAGTCTGCCATGAGTAGCTGAATAAGCCGCTTGCATCGCTTGTGGCGTCGCCTATGTGGATGTAGTTGCCGTTTGGATCAACAGCGTCTATTGACACTGGAACTCCGGTTGCGTTTGCTGGCTTTGTAAATTGTTCGTATACGTATTTCATCCAGTCGCTCATGCCTGCATCAGATGCTGCTGGAACTCCATTTGGAAAACGCAGTTTCAAATCGGTATTCTTCGTGCCCGGAGAAACATCCATAACAGTGCCCTGAATAACTAAGCTGCTTCCTGCGTTAACACCAGTCATCGGTGCCTGCACCGTAGTGGCGCTTGGGCCCGTGCCTATGGCATATACTTGCTGGTCGTATGTATTCATCAGAGCTATAACGCTGTCTCCGATAAGTGGATACCCGCCCCAGTGGGTTCCTCGGAACAAGCCGTCTGCTCTCCATATTAGCTTTCCAGTTGTTGCGTTGAGAGCGAATGTTGGTGCACCCCTAGGTAGGGGTTGATTGCCAGAGTGCTCAGTGCTTATAGCGTAGATCATTCCGTTGGCGATGAACATTGGATATAATGGCCAGTTTGCCCACATTTCGCTGATTGCATAGGGGTTGCTGGCGGTGTAGGTCCAAACAAGATTGCCGTTGGTGATGTTGTAAGCATACATTATTCCGCCGTAGCCGCCTGTGATGAACAGACCGTTATAGATCTCGAATACGCCTCGACTCGAAGCTGAATCGAGCCCCATGTTGTAGGCATCTAAATACACTTGCGGCTGAGTTACCCATAGGTATTGCCCTGTTTCGAGGCTGAAGCCATAATCTTGTCTAGTCTCTTTCTCACCTAAGATGAGAACGCCATTTTTTGCTTCGTCACTTGTGGCCTGCCAAGCTATGGTTACGTTGCCTGAAGCCCAGTCAGCGGGTGGAGTCCATGTGGTGTTGTATAGCAATTGTCCTGCTTGCCCAGGTACCGTGCTTATAGCCCATATGTCGACTGTTTTAACAGAAGAGTAGAGACCGATTATTCTATCTGGAAGAACAGTTTTGACGCTGCCTGGTAGACCCTTTGGTATTGTAACATTCCACATGTATCCATTTAGCCCCAGAGGCAGTTCGGCGGGAGTATAAGGCGATGTCGTCGTGCCAGCAACGTTAGGTTGTGGATTGTAAGTTACTCCGATTGGACCTGTACCGTTGACAACTTTTCCCATAGGTTGCCACTGACTCCATGCCATAGATTTGTATTCAGTGCCTCCAGCTGCATGTAGCAAAGGTATGTTGGTTGAGTTCCACATAGTCATCCAGCCATTCGCCAAATTAACCGTGTATATTTCGATTTCTCCTCGTGGACCATAATAGACATTACCGGAAGGTATACTGTACAGTGCATAGACAAACTGTCCAGTTATGGGATCAAATGCGCACCAAGTAGTTCCAGCGTTTGAGGGTAGACCCAAAAGTGGGAGAGTTGCAGAGTTAGCGGTTGCCCATAAGTAAGTGTAAACGCCCATGTTGTCCATGTTTCCCCAATAAAGTTCTTGACCCCGCGTTAAAGTTAGATTGTTTAACAAGGGTTTAGCCCACAGTAATTCGCCAGTTCTTAGATTAACCGCATCAATTGTCTTGTAAACATCAGCGACTGCGTTTTCAGTGTAGTAGAGGTTTCCGTCCATGATGACGCTACCTGAAAATTTGCCTTCATATGCGTCTCCGTTTTCAAATCCAACGTTAGTAACATTTTTCGAAGTATCTAAAGCTCCTCCGACAAGACCTCCAGGTACTGGTAATGGTCTTCGCCATAGAATGTGAGCAGATTGGGGTGCTTGGTAGTTGCCTGCAGTAACCCGATTATTAGTGATAGCCAAGTTAGTAGCTGTGAGCCAATTTCCCAATAACGGCGACCACAATTGAAGTTGACCATTAATTGGGCGCGTCCAGTATTCAGTTGGCATCGCAGTTTGTGGCATTGAGGGTAATGGTTCTTGTTGCACGACAAGTGTGCATGGGTCGCTGGTGCTAGATAGCATCACAGTACCTGCAGGAATCCCATTAAACGTATTTGCCGAAGTTGTAGTAGCCGGATTAACTTGCTGAGGGAAATGCATAACAAAAGTGTAGTTGCCGACCAGATTAGGTGTGAATAAAGTGGATGTTGTGCCTGTTGCGTCAGTTGTGAACGGCCCTAGCGTTGTGATAATGCCGTCTGGGGCTGTAACTGTTATAGTTATACCCGTCCACCCATACAGTGCGGATGCCAACTGATCAGTGAGCCCAAAATTGATTAAAGCGTTTTGACCAACACCAACGGGGGAAGGTCTAACATATATAATTGGATAAGTCGTCTTCGTTGCATCTGCATTAGCGGTTGGTAGTAGGATAATTGAGTTGCTCATTAAGATTGTTAGGATTAAAGTAATCACGATAGTCACAGTTTTATTTTTAAGTGTTTGCATTCCTTTCTTCTCCTTGATTTTTCTTATTTTCTTTATTTTTATCCGATAAAACGGATTAAGAATACTCTCTGAGTAGAACATATTTAAGATTTGGTAATTTCCGAGTTTTACATTACAAAAAGATTTTGATTCAGCATTTTAGCATTTTTTGTTCATTATTTAATATAATTATGTGAGTGAATACTGGCGACAAGGAGTCAGGTTGGTTTGATCTCCATTCTCAGAGGGTTAGAATCCCATCCCTACGCCATCACATAAAATTAAGTTGGGAAGTTAGCATATGCTTTATTAAAGTAGAAATTAGGGTATGAAAGGATGCTGCAAATGGATGAGGAAAGACCATTGAACATGAATTGTTCGAAAAAGAAAACGCGAAAAGTCACTAGGGCATTTTGGCTTGTTTTAGGCTTGGTCTGTGTGGTTTTAGGAGCCATTGGAATGGTGCTTCCAATTTTGCCAACAACTCCTTTTCTTTTAGCTGCAGCAGGATGTTTCTGTAAAAGTTCAACAAAGATGTACAATTGGCTTTTGAACAATAAGTGGTTTGGAGAATACATACGAAACTATAGAGAAGGTCGAGGCTTGCCCTTGAAAACAAAGATTACAGTTCTGTCTGTCTTATGGATAACAATTGGGGTTTCAACAGTTTTCTTTCTCAACCGTCTTTTGCCGCCTCAGCTTATTCTACCGATTCAATTGATAATGGTGGCCGTTGCCGTAGGAGTTAGCATTCATATATTAAAGATGCCAACTTTTAAGCACAAAAAAGTGAATTGAACTAAAAAATGAGAAATGCGTGTGAGGTCTCCACTGGCATAAACTGGGCTGAGTCCAATCGCAAAAACCGAAAGTATTGTCCATCACATATTTGCTACAACAAGTTGTTTTCAATACAAGGTCTTCGAAAACGTCCTTAGAACCTAAATCCCCTTCTTCTTTTTTTGTCAATTCTAAAATTCTTCAGGGTTTAACTCTCTGTTGATTTTTAGAAAAACAGGAAAATGTTAATGCCGAATGTCGACAAAGGAATGCTATAAAATGGATAAGATATAGTTTAAAAAATGCCAAGTTTGAAAAGTTTTAATAACGATTCCTGTAGTGATGTGCTTGATGGCGCTTGGTTGATTCCGTTTCCTTGGCACTTATTGTAAGTGCATTAATAATCTTGATCGGTTTCTTAGCCAATTACCTTTTCAACAAAACAGGTTTTCCCGACATGCTAATACTCATATTATTAGGCGCTCTCTTTGGACCTATCTTTGGAATATTTGCCCCAGAGGAAGTAAAGAATTTCGCGCCATACATCGCCGCGTTAGCATTATCCTACATCATATTCGACGGGGGAATGGGCTTAAATATCAAACAAGTCCTCTACAACAGCCCAAAAGCGCTCTTGCTGGCTATATTGGGTTTTGTTTTTAGTATGCTAGGTGTTGCAGCATTCATGATGTACGCGTTCAACATGCCTTTGCTCTACGGGTTGCTTTTTGGAACAATATTTGGCGGAAGCAGCTCAGTAATTGTGGTTTCGTTGGCAAACAAAATAAAAATCAGCGAAAAAGGTGCAACCATACTCATATTGGAGTCGGCCCTCACAGACATATTCAGCATCGTCATTGCCATAGCCATAATTGACATCTTAATCACGGGCAACGCCAACGTAATGACAATTGGCATAGGCATCGCAGGCAAGTTCCTTATAGGATTAGTCGTCGGCATTGGACTGGGTTTTGCTTGGCTATTTGCTTTAAAAAAAGTGTCTTCCTTGCCTTTCACTTACATGCTTACTTTAGGGATTGTGCTACTGGGTTATGCGGCTACCGAAGTTTTAGGCGGGAGCGGGGTTTTGTGTGTGCTGCTTTTCGGGTTGATTTTGGGAAACGAACGCGACCTCCTCAAAGTGCTTAGGCAAAACTTCGATACAAACCATGATGGAGGCAGAATCACATTGTGTGTGACTAGGGGTTTGAAGCGGTTTGAGGCGGAAGTGGCGTTTCTAATCAGCACTTTCTTCTTTGTGTACCTGGGCATAATCGCTTCTGTTTCAAGCGCAACTGTTTTAGTCTCGGGAATTATGCTTTCAGCAATTATGCTTGCAACCCGTTACGGCGCAGTCTGGTTAACTACGGTTAAAAGTTCATTGCGTAATGAACGTAAAATGCTAACGGTAATTTTGACAAGAGGATTAGCCACTGCGGTTTTAGCTACTTTGCCAGCGCAACTCGGACTCTCTTATTCAGATATTTTTGTGGACATCGCAATAATTGTCATAGTTACAACGGCCATAATGGCAACTATAGGCTCTATGCTGATTTCGCGAAGAACCTAACCAACGCGCGAGCTTGTTATAGTTCCAATCCCACATCTGCATGATGTAATTTAACCAAAATCATAACGAATACCTATCGAAACCTTACTTTAAATAAGAAAAAGGAATTGCGAGCGACATCTCCACGATCAGAGGGTTCGAATCCAAACCACTGTCGCTATAAATAACTTAAAAAACAGGACAGAAAGAATACAGAAGAAAAAGTGATTTTTAATTCATAAAACCTAAAAAGATGTTTTCTTGTAGTTTTAATAATGTCTGATAGTCTTATTGTTATCGTTGCTTTCATGGGTATTTTTTTCTGGGCAGCTATTTTGCTTGCAATTGTTGTTTTTGGTTCGCAATCACGTAACGAAAAAAGCAAGAGAGAACATGAATTGGCCCTTGAACGAATCGAACTGGAGAAAGAAGGTTTGAGTAAAGGAATTATTATGATTCCTTGTCAATATTGTGGCGGTTTGGTCCCCCAAGTTTCAGCAGAATGTCCGAACTGTGGTGCTAAGAGAGCATCGTAGCTATTTTAATTCAAAAACATCTTTTTTACTTTTAAATGAATTGATCATTTTTCATCGCAAGCTAAAGAAACATCAAGTTGTTTAGAAAGCGCGGAAACGTAGCTTTAGGCTCTCATCGTGAAAGAAGCGGTGTTTATTTTCTTGGGTAAGTCTTAAATCTGAATAACGTAGAAGCATTGATTTATGACTAAAATAAGCGTAGAAAAGCGCTTGTACCTAACACTTATCGGTGCAAATCTAATTTTTTTGGCATTGTTTTTCTTAATAATAGGCTTTCTAAAATTTTATCAAGAAAGCCCTATTCAATTAATAGTAGAAATATCTTCCATACTTATTGGCAGTCTCATGATTTTTTTTGGGTTAAGAGGCATGAAACGAAATAGCCCAAAAAGAAATCGAGAGCATGACTAGATACTTCAACTTGATCCTCGACCAGTGGCACCTACACCCTAACAGTGAATGGCGAAGCAACCAGCTCAAGAAAGCCAAAAATACGCAAACCGCATACCCAACGCTAAGTTGATTTTGACCTTGAAAAAAATCTCAAGTAATAAATGAAGAAGCATTGATGTTTGCCAAGTACTTGAAAAAATTGATGGCTCACATTTTACGTTTAGTGGTATTCGTGCGACTTCTGGTCGGAAACGGCTTCGCTAAACCGGTACCGGAAATTGCTCCAGAAACAAATGAAGCTATTCCGCCGTCACCTGACGTAGAGAACCCGTTACCGAATCATGAACCTTGAGAAAGAGGAGACTGAGGCTTTTGTTTGTCCTGTTTGTGGAAAATCTTTCAGTACTAAGGCTGATCTTGATTTGTATGTGGAAAAAGATCATGGGCAAATAAGCAAAGCCTAAGAAAACATGCGTTATTTGTTTTAGGTTCCGTTTTCTCTTACTTTTTTAAGCGTTACATTAGCAAAGTTTTATCCGTGCTTTGATCAACAATTCTGTTGTCACTTTATGGAGGCGAACTTTATGGCAAAATGTCCCAAGTGTGGAAAAGATGTTGCACCTAAAAAATCTTGGAAGATGGCTGGCAGACCTGACAAAGCTGGCAAGAGAATGGAGCGAGCTTACGATAGGCTTGTGCGAGTGCTGTGGCAAAACCTTTAGGACGGTTCTCAGCAAGCAGAAAATCTGATTTTCTGAAAAACCAATCAACACTCTTTATTTTCTTTGGTTTTAACCTGTTTTTTCAATATTAGTAAAAATTGTCGAGAAACCCAATTAGAGAAGGTTTAATCCGTGCAGGCGCTTCTAAGCAACAATTTAACAAGCTAAAACGATAATGATTGCTTAAAAGTGCATACTATTCTCAAGTGTTTTTGGACGGGATTAAGGTTGTGAGTATTTCCAAAAAGAAAAATGGAGATGGCATCGGTTACAATCAATACCCATTTTCTATTAAGCAAGTTATTAGAAAAAGCTTGTTAAGAAGCGAAAATTACAAGATTTGTAAACTTGACTTTGCAAGCTTGTGAAGTCGTCCACGCAAAACAAGCGAAGTTAACATTGTAAAAAACATTATCTTGCGATAACGAATCTTAAGAAGATGATCTTAGTGATAATGATAGATGGTAATCAACAAAAGAAAGCAAATACTAACTTGGAATGTGCTGATGAAGAAATTCATGGAAAAATGACATTTTTTGTTTGTTCATGTGGAGTTAAAATTTTAATCATTCCAGATTTGCCTGAAATGCATAAAGCTATAAAAAATCACATATCTGAACATAGAAACTTAAGTGGACAGATATTAACTGAGGATAGCCTCACGCAGCAAATCCTAAAAGTGATAATGGACACCATAAATGAATCTTGACCTTTGTGCAATGGCACCTTTCTGAGACGAAGAACGCTAAACCTTAACTAGCCGCACCCAGACGAACAACGACTATCCCAGACGCAGCCTACAAACACCACAAGGGCTAAATCCAAAAATGAACTTGAAACAAAGCCCGTTACTAACAAAATAAAAAACAATTGTTCTTCTTCTACTAAACAAACTATATGAAAGAAGAAGCATACATTCATCAGGTCCTCTTAGCAATAGAACGGTTGTTTTCTCGTTACCATGCAAAACTTACTTGGGGTAAATCGCTAAATCTTTATCAGAATTTTTATATTTGCCCCCTTGCAATTTAGTACAGAGGCGTGAAAATATATGCACGATTTTGATGTGGTGCTTTTGGAAGACGAAACAGGCGGTTACGTAGCTATTGTGCCTGCTCTGCCTGGATGTCATACTCAGGGTGATACTTTCGCTGAAGTTATGGAAAACGCCAAAGAAGCTATAGATCTTTATCTGGAAACTTTGACTGTAGCGGAAAAGAAAGATTTACTGAAAGAAAAAGTCGTGAGTATTCAAAAAGTGAAAGTATTTGCCTAAAATTCCACCCATAAATTCTGCTCAGTTAATTAAAATTCTGCAACGCCAAGGCTTCAAAGTTATCCGCCAAAAAGGTTCACACGTTATCCTGATAAACGCCAAGAAAACTAGAACAGTTATACCTATGCATCCGGGAAAAGACCTCAAACCTGGATTAACCAGAGCAATACTTCGAGAAGCTGGAATAAGCCACGAAAAATTCCTCAAACTTTTAAAAGAAAAATAAGACATACGCTTTGCTGTCAGACAGACACAAACCCCTCTGTGCCCAACCAACTTTACAGCACTCATAACTAATAACAATTGCTGGCGCAATTAGGGTATAATCAACTTTACGCTAATACCTTAACCAAAAACAATCCTAAAGGTCATCTGAGAAGAAGAACGCTAAACCTTAAACAGCCGCACCCAGACGAACACTGACTTATCCAGACGCAGCACGCAAACGCTTTAAGCCTTAAATCAAAAAAGCAACTCAAAACACGCTCTTCGGTGTACAGCAAAAAAATGCCCTGCTCTTCTTCTAAAAACAATTAAACTCTTAATGCCTACTTTGCCTCTATCCCTTGCAACAAAATGTAGCCAAGTCGACAACTGGATTCTTCAATTGATGTAGTAGTCCTAGGGGCTACACCGCCGACTATTTCTAAACCAAGTCACGTTATTCTTCCGTCTTTACCTACTTGTTCTTGCCTAAAAGTCTGCTGGGATAGACTCAAAATACCGAATCAAGATGGAACGCAAAGTGCCGGCAAAGTTTATATTTTGCCCAATTCATTGGGTAACCAGTGTTGATATGGCTGAAACAACTTACTACGAAGACAAAGTCTACTTACCCAAAGGCGTTAGAGAAAAACTTGGACTAATAGATGGCGACGTCCTACACATTGAAGTTGTAGAAAAAGGAGTTGCCAAGCTGACCGTAGTCCGAGGATGCCGTAAGGCAAAGCTAGCACGTGAAATGCTCAAAAACCCGCCTAACCTTGGCCGGATAAAAGGGCGCCTTTCTAGGGAAGAGATTTATGAAGATACTACTTGATACGAACATCCTTGTGCATGCTTACAACAAGGCGTCCCCTAACCAAAAAGTTGCCAGCAGCATAATAGAAAGAGCGATGGCGGGGGAGATAGAAGCGTGTATCGCTCAACAAGTGCTTTTCGAGTTTTTTGCTGTCATTACTAACGCTAAGAGGGTTGAATCGCCCTTGCCGCCGGATATAGCCGCTGAGTTATGCATAGATCTATGGGAATGTGATGAAATCGGGAAAATCGCTGCCTCCGAGTCGGTACCTAGAGAAGTCTTCAGCCTCGTTAAGAGCAAGGGGTTATCAGGTTCCACCGTCTTTGATTGCATCTTAGCCGTTTCTGCCAAAGCAAACAAGATAGGCATCATTTACACTGAAAATGCCAGAGACTTCAATAAATATGGATTCATTAAGGTGCAAAATCCCTTCATTAAGCTCTAACTTGAGCTGCCCTATTTCTTGGACCACAGGGTTTTAATGATAAGGTTTATGACGCAAAGCATTGATAGAAATGGCATGAAAATTCTCTGGTTAGTCCAACGATTTTCACATCAAATTGAGCTAGTATCCTTCCATTGCGCCAATTTACCCTTGATTAAATCGTTCGCTTTAACCGGGGCTCGCTAAGTCGAATTACAGGAGCTGTATTGCTTCTTGTCTTTGGATGGCAACCATCGTTTCTGTAGCCACGATGTCCGCAAAGCCTAAGTTAAATTTTAGTGCTTCTTTTTCGTTTGGCGCTTCAAATACAACGACTACGTCGTAGCGTCCTAGGGTCCAGTACCAGTTCAGAATTTTTATTCCCTTTTGCTTGAACTCTTCCATTCTTTCAGTAGCGTCTGTAGTTAATGGTTTGTCAGGTTTTTTCCTCATTTTGCCCAGGCTCACAAAAATCAAGTCATTCACCTCCATCAAGAATGTCTCAGCTCAATTAGACTAGGGCTGGATAAATGCGTTATTAAATTTATGTGATCGCAAATAAGGTACAGCAATGATATACTTCTCGACCGTTCGTAATATATGACGCATATTATGTAAATTTAAGTTTTGCAGTTGAATAGGTATTTTTTTTTAATTAAATTTACATACTTTTTGCCTCGCAGTCTTTGGTTTTTAATTGTGATTAAATTTAACTAACCCCATATTTTTATTAAACACAATGAGAGCAAAATATTAGGGATTTTATGAACGACGAAAAAAAGAAGAGTAAAACTTCTGAAGAAGTAAACAAAACAAATATCACTGAGAAAGAGCGGCACAAAGGCAAAATGGACAAGGCTCAAAACAAAGCACGTGCAGCTGCAGGCAAAGCCAGAGCCAAAAAAGCAGGACACGAAGCCGTTTCCGACCAGAAGTCGCACGAATACCACTAAACGTAAAATGTGAGCCATCAATTTTTTCAAGTACTTGGCAAACATCAATGCTTCTTCATTTATTACTTGCGTCCAAATCTGTAATTTCCACGGCATTAAAATCATAAGGCGGCAAATTCGCTTGCTGAAACCATAATTATGCACTCTTTAGTAGGCAAGAATTTTGTTGGTTAATTTCAGATTTCTTAACACCCTATTTTGCCTTCATGAATATTTGGTTTAATCCTTGCTTGAGTTCTCGTTCTTGCTTGGCTTGTTGCCCAGTATGGATATTTCTCAAAGATTGGCTTCTGCCGTCAGTTTTCAATATCGAGTAAGCCGAGAAAAAGTTACTTTCAGCTTGCGTTTTTAGTGTCAATAGCATGTGGAAGCTGTTTTAGGGTCTGTATCCGCCGAGGGTGCAGAGGGCCAATGCAACGGCTGTTAGGTCGGCTGTGGTTCCAGGGTTGCTTGAGTTGCCTTTTACGCGGAGTTTTTTGTCAAATTCTGCGAGGCTCTTTTTTCCTTTTGCGGTTTCTAAGCCGCCAAGCTCCAGCACAGCTTTCGCTTCCTCGGATACTTCTTGGGCTTTTTCTTTCCCAACTTTGCGTGCAATGAAAGTGTCTGGTCGCTCAGAGAGGATTTTTAGAAAAGTGTGGACAACTGCGTTGTTGAGGGGTTTGCTTTCAAGCTGTTTCATCAGGTAGGGGTACGCTAAATCGAAGGTTATTGGGTAGTTGTTTACCCATTCGTAGCATATGTCGTCGTATGCTGAGGCGATTTTGAAGACCTCGAATAAATTTACATTTTCTTTTAGCAGTCGTTCTTTGGAAGCGGGGTCGGTTACATCGAGGTCTGGTGCATCGCCAAGTCCACTGGGATTGGCAATGTCGACTGCTTCGTAGAGGTGAACTGAATCCCACGCGGTAGTTGATTTAATTGCTAAATCAATGTTCTTTCGCATTTTAGAAGAATCTAATACGTAAGCTTTCTTCCACGGCGTCATGCCTGCGGCAACAGCGATTGGGACAAGCAGCATAACAGTGCCAAGAATGGTGTTTCCGCCTTTCTGCCAAGCCTTAACATCTTTTGCGCAGTCTTTGATAAGCTGTCCCAAACCGACTTTGCCGATTTCCAGCCTTTTCTCAGCTACCGACGTTCCAAGGTAAGCTGCCTCTTGAAAAGTTGGTCCAGCAGCTACTGCAGAAGCTAAAAAATGCTCCACCCGAGTTCCTTCAAAGCTGGATGTGAAGCTGACATTGCCTGGTTTTTCCGCGGTGACTTCCAACATCGTGGCCAGTTGTAGGCATTTGGATATGTGTTGGGCTTTTTCGCAAATAGACATGTGGGATGTTCTCTGGGTAAGTGGTTTAAAGAAGGTTTATTAAAGTTTTTAAAACATCAAGCATTGATTGGTATGAAAGCGCGCGAAGGCGATTTAATCAAATCTAAAAGCGGCGTTGTTTTTGACGTTAAAGGCTTAGTTCATCCACCAAACAAGGTTATTGCGTTTCCCCGTTTCATTCCTCAGGCAGAGGGCACCCGAAAAGGCAAAGACACTAACTACGGCAAAGTCTACAGTCTTGGCGACCGCTTCAAGTACCTACAGGAAAACCACCCTGACCTCATCGTTTTTGATCCCGTTTTCGGCGAAACAATGTGTGAAGTCCCAGTTACGCAGGTAGCTGAGCACTACAAACCAGAGGAGAAGCTTTGGGCGTTACGGTCAGCTAAGGATTTGACTGTGCTTGAAAGTAAGGCTTTGCAGCTGGCTCAAACATTAAAGGCGGAAGCAAGCATTCCATGGAGCGCCATCGGCGTTTCAGGCTCAATAATGGCGGGACTAACAACTGAAAAATCAGATATCGACCCACTCGTTTACGGTGCAGAAAATTGCCGAAAAGCCTACGCTGCCTTGCAACAGCTGCTCAAAACCGACGGTTCAGGTTTCAAACCCTACAGCACAGAGGAACTGCAGACGCTCTTCGAGTTCCGCTCGAAAGATACCCAGATGAGCTTTGAAGACTTCACCAAGGTCGAAAGCCGAAAAGCTTTCCAAGGCATGTTCATGGGAACCGACTACTTCATCCGCTTCGTGAAGGACTGGAGCGAAACAAACGAGCACTATGGGGATGTATGCTTTAAGAACGCTGGGTACACAAAAATAACAGCCAACATAACTGACGCCTCAGATTCACTTTTTACGCCCTGCACATACAAACTCAAGAACGTTAATATTGTTGAAGGACCCAAACTCGCGCCAATTACTGAGGTTGTTTCTTTCCGCGGTAGGTTCTGCCAGCAAGTGCCCACAAATCAACAAGAGCCCACCATAGTTGAGGTTCAAGGAAAAGTCGAGCACGTTACAGACAACAGAACAGGAGAAACACACTACCGCATCATTATCGGAAACAAACCAACAGACTACATGGTTATCCGTCAAAGTCGTTGACCCATCAATCAAATCACTAAAGCAAAAAAGCAAAGTTTCTATTTTATTTGCTTATACAATCAAACAATGCCTGAACTGCCTGCTGACCAAGTATCTATTCAGCCTTAAGGAAAAAGCGGACTCCTCGTTTATACTTCTAAAACCTGTTTCTCTGGGAGAGGGGGTTTCTCCCGGAATTGTGAGGATAGTAGAAAAGTCCGCTAATCTACATGTATTTTTTTAAAAGATAAAGTGTTGTGGGTGCTTTTAGATTGTAACAAAGTCTTTTTAGAATTATCTACATACCAAGACAGCCCAAGCTGTTGAGCTGAAGGTTCCAAGTGATGACTTCGGTCTTTAACGGATTGTTGTAGTTGGTTACGCTGTTTAAAGTTACGAGCATTCAGTGCAATCGTATTTGCGAGTTAGATTCTGGTTTTTTTCGTTTTAGTCGCGATCAGCGATAATGTGGTAACCACTGCAATGAATCCGACGACCAACACTCCTACATTTAGGGCTATTCGCTGAGGCATAATTTCCGATGGTCCCCACATGTTTGTCTTAACGGCTGTTGCGTTTATGGAGTAATCCTCAAAGACATCGACGCATTCAACAAATACTCCTGTTGCTTTATCCCAATACTTAAGCCGCTGAGGAGTTGTCGCGTTTGTTATTGCCTCAGTCGCACCTGCAAAACTCAGTTGTTGTTCGCCTTCAATAGTTACGTTGCGACCCAGCGAATTATCCCAAAAGCAATCACCGACATTTAAACCTGCAGGAATAATAAACCAAGCGCCCACTTCACCCTTCTCAAGGTCAAAAACCATAACTCTGCTTGATAGGGTTCCGTCGACTGGTTTTGTGGTAACTTTAGTGTTAATCACTGTGCCTTGCACACTGGTTATTTCCATTTTAGCCCAAGTTACAGCAAAATCTTTGGGCGGCAACCCTGTGGTTTTTACCGTATATTCTATCCAATCGCCCGACTTTACACCAGCCAAAATCTGAGCGTCCGCCACATTTGCCACAAAGAAAAAAAGGCAAAAGCAAACCGCTAAGCTGACTTTCAAAAAAGAACTTAAAACCATATCTTTCTGTTTCCAATTCTTACTGCTTAAAGACAAGATTAGGAGTGTTTGATTGCGCTATTTTTTTCTGGCACTCGTCTTCCTTTTGCGAACAACCAGAACTGTCCCCACTGCTACGGCAATCACAACAGCAACGACTACTCCAACAACAATATAGAAAACTGTCTGGTCAAGTCCTATGATTTGGGCGCTCCACATATTTGTTGCTGTGGCTGTTGCACTAACCGTGTAGTTTTCCAAGTAATCTTGTGTTGTCACAAACATGCCAGTGGCTTTATCCCATTGCTTATCTCGGGTTGTGGTATTGACGTAAGTTATTGCTCTAGTTGCGCCTGCGAACGTTTTTTGTTGTTCCCCTTGAATTGTTACGTTGGCGCCTATTGATGCGTCAAAAAAGGAGTTGCCTGGTCTGAGATTTGCTGGGATAAGCACCCAGGCTTGGATGTTGCCGTCTGCTAGGTTAAAGTTTCTTGTTATGGTGGATACGGTTCCATTGTCAGCAATGGAGGTCACGTTTGCTTTTATGGCTGTTTCTTGGACCTCAATAATTTCAAATCTAGCGTAGGTTATGTCATGTCCTGATATGGGAGTTCCAGTGGTGCTTATGTTGTATTCTATCCAGTCGCCGACTTTTACGCCCACAGAAATCCCGGAGCTCTGAGCTTGCATAGTTTGAAGCAGAACTGCCGAGGTGAGAAGGGCAAACGCAACCAAAACTACCATAACTTTGTTATGCATAAGCAACCAAACACACTACACTCTGCCTGTCTTAAATAATTTTTGCACCTCTTTGAAGGCTCAGCTGGCGGTTCATAGCATGAATACGAAGAACACTTTGAAATCTTGCATTAGAGGTGGGTTTCCCCAAGAGCCAAAACTACTTTCTACATAAAATTTCTACCCCAAACCCAAACAGCTTATTGCTAGCCCAAGATTTTGTGGGCGTAAGGGATCTTCTTCAAACCGTAAACTAACAGGCACGTCAACACAAACGTGAGTGCTGTAACGAGTGGAATTTCAACTATTGGGCTCATGGTCCCCATGTTTATTTTTAAGCCTTCTAAATACCCGTTAGTAATGATTTCTAACACCATAATATGGACAAGGTAGATTCCCAACGAATTTTTGCCTATCCAATTTACCACACGGTTAATTGTTGGGTTTCCGTTTTGAAGTCGGTTTTTTGGGACAGAAACTAAGAGCAGAAAGAGCGAAGCAGCAGCCAGAATAATCCCAAAGCTCAAATATTCATGGAAGAAACCGATTGAAGCCTCCCCAGCATAAAATGGTGCCACCGCATCGCCAATTACTGCAACAAGCAAACCTGCAACCAGGATTAGGTAGAGCTTCCACGATTGAACTTTGGGTCCCTTGAGCAGATACACACCTAAAAGGAAGGTGCCAGCCCAACCAGTAAACATAAACATAACAGGGTTGAAGTAAACGTCTGGCAGAAAAATCTTCATGAATGGCTCCAGAATTGTACCGGCGAACCAGATGGCGAGAAAGAACGTGAATTTTTGGTAATCAAGGTACTTTACGATTGTCCGCAAAATAGGCGTAACTAGGTAAAGTCCTATGAGTAAGTAGAGGAACCAGAGGTGGAAATATGAGCCATTAAGCAGCCCTTCAAAAATGTTGTTTGAGGTCAATGGGGTTGAGCGAATATAGTATGTCCATCCGAAATACCATATGGTCCAAAATGCCATGGGTATAGCAATGCGTGAAGCCCTTTTCCTGTAGAAATCCGCCAGTGATTCGTTGTCTTTAGCTGGGTCAAGCAGTAAAACGCCGCTTAAAATAATAAACAATGGCACACCCAGATATGCCACCGAACTGTAAGCGTCGACTGTCCACCAGTTAAATTGTGCTGCCGGCGTTGCCTGTCCAATCATGCCAGCAATGTCATAGGGAAATAGTGAGACATGAACAAGAATAACTAGGAGAATAGCGACTGTGCGAATCAGCTCTGGATTGAAATTTGCCTCGGCTTTCGGCTGAATATTTTCCCTATGTGTTCCCCCGTGCGTTTCCCTAATCGAGTCAACCCTAATAAAATTTGGCAAATTAACGATTAAAGATTGAGGGCACTTAATTTAGCAGAAAAATCAGAAGAAATTCTGCGTTGTTTAGCAGTAGGAACAGATTCATCCAAAACACTAACTTATCTTTCTAGAGGTAATAGCCTGATTGCGTTAATTGTTTCAAAAAAATATGGCCGAACGCCTCTGTAGTAGACGAAAGCTTACATGAACGCTTCAGACAATCGAAGAGTTTACAGAACCGTCCTCAATACTGCTAATTTATTACCAAAATTATGTACTTAGAATTCATAATCCTTTAGTTATCGGGCGTTTTATTGTATCTGATGCAAATGAAAACGAACCAGTTTAGATTAGTTGATAATGATTTGGTTTGGGCTGTTGTTGAGGAAGCTTTTGTTAAAGATTTGGTTGAGATAAAAAGACCTGCCCAATATAACAAACCTAAAAAAAGAGATAATCAGTGTCCTTGTTTTTCTTTAAGCTTAGAGCAACCTATGTAAAGGGTTGGAAATTGAACGCCTAAAATCATAATTAGGTCTAATGCACCGATTAATCCGCCACTCGTCTTTGAAACCACAAGCACAACAATGAAGCCCACATTTATGGTCAATCCAATTCCACCTAGAATAAGTGCTGCAGCCCCGATTGTATGTGGAGAGATGGATCTGCTATTTCTTAAGAGCAAGACCGCACACAGACTCAATACAGGAAACAATATCCACACGATGAAAAAAGTAATGAGCAGGGGGCTGATAGGTGCCACCAATGTAGTTGCAGCGGACATACATTTCAATCCTGACTAAGTAAGATAAATATTTTCCAACTCTCTCAAAATGTAAAGTAAGGTTTAGCCCGAATGCCCTTCTCTTATCCCAAAATAAGTGAACCCGAACGCCCCCTTGGGAGGCGAATCTCTAAAGGGACCCTCATCACACCTAAGAACTCTGTTTTTGAATGAATACCTAAAACAAACCAGTATAGCCAACAGAAAGATATCTGGCACTAACAGCAAGAAAGCATAAAACCATAAAATATTTAGGCAATAGAAATGAAATTAAGCGCATTTTACTACTAAATTGTAGTAATTCCTTATTAGTAAGTTTGATATTAAATATCAACGTTGAGAAAATATGGCTTCAGTCACTGTAACGAGGCATTCACAAGTCACAATACCAAAAGAAATACGTGAAGCAGTGGGAATAACGGAAGGAGATAAGGTCAAGATGAAGGTAGTGGAAGGCAACAAAATCATAATTGAGAAAGCAGACGAAGAAGCATGGAAAGACTGCACAGATTTTCTACCCGTAGATTTCGAAAAGCTCCTAGCATCTCTGCGGACCGATTCAACAAGTAGATTCAAGCGCCTTGGGCTGATTCCTTGAAGACGACCCAGAAAAACAAGAAAACTGCAGAAGAAATAAAAACTGTATTTGTTGATACATCAATAATTGTTGATGTAGACAGAGGAAAACAAGACGTTATTGAGCTATGCAAAAGATTAACCGGCACCAATAGTGCATTCATAAGCACTGTAAGTGTTTCGGAAATTCTGACAGGATCTTATCTAAGAAAGGACTACAAAACTGCCATAAAGAAAGCAGAAAAAGTTCTTGGTCAATTCCGCTGGGTACCATTAAACGGCGAGGTAGCTAAAATTGTGGCAGAATTAAACGCGTATCTAATCTCAAAGGGACAACCAATAGAATATCAAGATGTTGCGATAGCCGCCTCTTTTCTGATAGCTAATTGTGATTTATTGCTGAGCGAAAACAAAGAACATTTTGAGAGAATACCTAACCTGAAAGGCAAAGTAATGACTCCTAATGAATTTCGTCAACAATTTACTGTAGATTGAGATTCTTATAAGACTAAGTTCTGGCACAGCCAACCGTGGGAAAAGGTCTTTACGTTAAGAAGGAGTCTGTTTTGTTTCAGGTTTTTTGAAATAACGTCTTAACAACATAGCCACATCAACTAAAACTAAGAAGACAAAAAAAACTGAAATAATTTGGTAATATGGCACAATTTTAAAACGTTCAACTTCATAAATGGCAAAAAGTCCCATTCCAATGACGAAAATAATTTCGCCAGCTAATATTAAATTGCGTTTCATGGGGTCACTATAGCTGTCTATGTTTTGACCTTGCTTAAAAGATTTCATTCGTCAAATGTGTTTGATAATTTATGGCGAATTTGCCAAATTGGAGTTACAGTCCAGCTGGAAACTATGCCTTCGTAAATAATATTTGTACTTATAACTGAAGCTTGCTCACCGCCTAAATTTTAAAGTTGAAGTGAACCACTATTTCCAGTTGTCATTTAACCGATTCAAATTTTCTGCAACAAATTCCTCCCTCAATGCAATTTCCGGTTAGATGCATGGGTTTGGATTCCCCCGAAAGAACATGCGCTAATCAAACCTTGTAATGGCACCTTTGACGAGTTTTCTGTTATAGTTTGTAAACAATCACAAATCCTTAACTTTACGCCGTTATCAACTAATAGTTAAGAAAGGTGGTTTTTTGAAATGCGAGCTTCAATAAATGAATTAACTAAAGTTATGGATACTGACGAGATGGCGATGTACGAAGGAGTTTGGGGTGAAATGCATATAGAATACGATGTATTCAAAACAGCGATGGACATTACTCCTTACTTGAAAGGATTGCCCGATGACCGCGATCCCTGTCCGCACTGGGGTATCGTTGTGAAAGGAGAAATGACCATAATATACAACGGTATTAAAGAAATCGCCAAAGCAGGAGACGCCTACTACTTCCCACCAGGGCACACGGGCATGGCAACAGCCGGAACAGAAGTCTGGGAATTCAGCCCCAACGATAAACTGCAAAAAACTATGGAAGTCATTAACCGTAACATGGAAGCGATGATGTCAAAGAAACCGTAGCTCATGATCCAAGGTAACTAACCATGAAGCTACTTCCTTAAACCAATAGCGGGGAAAGGAATCTTGCTTCAAATCAAACCCCATTTCCAAAACCATATCTGAATCATTTTTTCTGGAAAGACAATAGCGTAAGGGGACCCCGAATTATTCGGGGGTAACCTAGTCCTAGTCGCCCTTGATTCGCATAAAATTTCCGAGTTATTTGCAGATAAATAAGCTAAACATTAAAGGAAAATAATGCATTATAGGTAACTTGAGGGTCTGCTGTGCCAGGAAAGTTTAAGGCATACATGGAAAACATTCAGATTAAAGCGGGTAAGAAGCCTGAAGACTTTTGGAATTTAGCTAATGAAAAGGGCTTTATCAAGGAAGGAAAGATTGTTGTCAAGCACGGCGAGATGTTGACTTGGCTCAAGACAGAAATGGATTAGGCCATGTTCAAGCAAACTTCATGATTCTATATCTCCGTTTAAGAACCAATGACCACGGAGTAAGTGAGCAAGCCAAGAAATGGGCTTATGAAACTGGATACTTAGATTATTGTCCTGAGAGTTGATTCAGTAGAGAGTTAGGCTTTGCCTCTGGCTTGGAATAAGGGCTTGACGTTTTTACTGGTAAAAGGTGCTGGGATCCCCTTCCCGGCGCCAACAAGGTCTTCACGGCGCTATTCCCTGCATGAAGTACGCCGGATTAGTAATTGGAGCTTTTGAAGATAATGATGATACTGATGATACGACGACTGGGAGTTGCGAATGGGTGTTATCTTTCAGAGATAAATCCAAATTGTGTAGTTTAGCCCTTAAACCAGCAGCCGCCAAATCGGCGACGCCAAGAGCGCTAATAGGAGCAGGAGCAAAAACGGGAGCTGGAGAAGATGCTGTTGCTGATGCTGCTGCAACTGGATTCTGCAGGGCGAGTTGCAACAACTACAAAGAGCGCTGGACTTTGAGTACCTGTTCGTAGTAACGTGGGCAATAAGTCAATGTTACCTGCCAGAAGTTTCCTGTTGGAGATTCAACTTGCTCTAAGTTGCCTTCAACAATCACGGTCTTCATCTTTTTGGGCTTGCTGACGAAACTCCTCCATGTAACTGAAAATCCGCGTTGCCTTAAACGCCTCTTCTGGTCCGCTTAGAACCTCCAGGGGTTCTATGCTGTAGATGGATGGTATAAATGGGGCTTCATCGTCCTTTGTTATTTTTGCTTTTAGTTTGACCCAGCCCTTATGCTTAATTTTTGTTTGCGGGTCGTACTCGGACTTTATTTCGTTCCAGGTTTTTACGGGTTCGAATTCGGCTTTGACAACTCTGCCGCTGTTTGCGGTGTCGTCGTACAAGCCGTAAATCATTTTGCGTCGCTGGTGCCAAATGAAATCTTTAACGTCAAAGTTTTTGAAGCGCCAGTCCTTGCCCTTCATAGCGTCTTCAGATTCGAATTCGTTGTGCAAACCCGAACTGCCGTCCGAGTATAGTTGTGCCATGGTTTGGCGCATTTTAGCGTTTTCCGCTTTGCCGTAAATGGTAAAGTCAATATCGGAGAACTTTGGATGATGAAATCCATGAAGCATTGAACCGAAGACACCGAAACATGACGCTGATACGCCTGAGTTTTCAGTTGCAATTTTTAGAACTCGCTCCATAGCAGCCAGCAGCGGATCGGTTGGGCCCGCTCTGAGCAGTTCTCGGAGACGAGGCTGTGGGTTTCTCGCTTCAGCGATAAGGTTTTGGGATACCCCCACGATTTTTAAGCCGAGCATTTCATGGTTAATGAGATATTGAGGGTACTTTTTGGCGACGAGTTTCATGCCTTCATCGTTGTAGAATTTGTAGAAGAGCTCTTTTCTGCCTGTTCTGGGCGCACGTGGATCGGTTGACTGAAAAATTTTTGAGCTGGCGTACTCTGCATCGCAGATGTAGGAGCCTTCTGGGTGGCTGTAGCCGAACACGCGGAAAATCAAGCCTTCCTCGGTTTGGATGGCGTCGCGGTCACGAAGTTTCAGGTCGGCCATATGTACTCTTCTTCCGAAGTGGCTGTTCCCACAACAACTTGGTAGAAAACGCTGCTGTCATGTGTAGACTGGACTTTTTCAAGGGTTCCCGCAACCTTAATTTGCTGTCCCACACGGGCAACGTTTCGGTAGCACCCAATGTTTGAGACAACTTGAACAGGGATTTTGTCAAGTTCAAGCTCTGACTGATCATCTTGCGGCTGATAATTGCCGATTTTGTAGATTGCCGGGCGATACATTGTTTCTGTGTCATCGCAGACTGTTGCAATGAAACGGAGCGGTGCCAACGGTGTGAAGGTGTAGTCGCCGAATTGGGTTTTGATTTCCTCAGGTTTCTTAGTTGCGTTATACATCCAGATTTTGCCTTGATACTTACCTACGAATTTTCGGGCGGCTTCAATACGGTTGCCCGCGATGTAGCTGAGTTTGTTTTCGTTTACAAGCCGCTGGATTGCGCTTTCGACAACGCGGAAGTTGCTTGTGCCGTACACGACAAAGTCAATGTCAGATTCAGGCGCATGCATCTCAAGTGCAATGCTGCCGTGAATGCCCAGGTCGGTGCAGGGTACACCTGACTCCTTGGAAATAAGGTCGATGAGGTTTAACGCCATTTTCTGGAGTCCATCAGGTTTGGGTAGGTTCTGAAGCCAAACTAGGCGGTCTTTGGGAACAAAAACCTGCTCGATTGCGTCAAGAGGCGCTGTTATGAGTTCTTTTCCGCGGGTTTGGTCAAAGAAGAGGTAGTTGGGAAAGGTTTTGCGGAAGGCTTCAATGAAGGTTTGATAGTTTTTTGCCGTGTAGAGTTTTTCTGCTCGGAAAAGCTGATTTGTAAGTTCACTTCTGCCGAATTTCCATGTGCGCGTGAGCATCTCCACGTTGAAGAGCTGCTTATACTGCGCTGGAATATACTTGAGGAATGCGAAGACACGATCATCAGGGTGTTCGTACCCAAACGTGTTCATGATAAAGCCGTCTTTTGTGACAAACGTGTCTCCATCCATAGGAGTCCAAATCTGAGGTTCTTCCGTAACTGTGCACCGCAAAATAAGGGTAAAGCGTCTATTAAAAAAGCTATTGCATCAACGCATAACCCATTTTGCCAGCTATAGAAAAATAGACTTAAGATTGCGGAACTTACTGGAGCGCTTGCATCAATTTTGACGACACAAAAAAATAGTTAATCCCTGAAACTCCATTGTTATCACCTGTGCACACACACATATTGTTTTATTCGTTTTTTGCAGAGGTATAGTTGTTGTATTATAGGTGATTACTTTTCAAACGAGCGTTATGAGTGTGAAATGCCCGAAATGCGGAAAAAACTGGAAGCACCCGACAAGAAAATTGAGAATTCGTGTTTTCTGCATTGCTATCTACATCTGCACCGAATGCGGTAGCCATTTTAAAGTGTCGTGTTAACGGTTTTTAGGTAATCCTGCGTTTCCCGGGGTTTGCTTACTTAGCGGTTGTTGCATCAAATTGTTACAACATCATTTTATATTAAATAAAAACTATCGGATACCAAGAAAGAAGAAGCTAATACCCCAGTTAGGCGGGTCTGGCTGCTGACAGCAGTAAAGTGTTCCCCTTCTACTTTTGCACTTTACTGAGGTTGGCACACGGCTTGGTCCGCTCAACACTACTTTTCTCCTCTCGTTTGATGTGCTAACTGCGTTTTCTGTTTTTGATGTGTTTTGGATAGCTTTTTTAAAGTTGCATGTCAGTCTAAAGCTATGAATCTAGGCGCCGTTGCAAAGACTCTCAGGAGCAGGCGGTTTTGGATGTGGCAGATAGGCGGCGCCCTCATTTACGCGATACCTGCGACATTTAGGATTCTAACCGGCAACATTCACCTACCGATTTTAAGCGCGTTTATGCCTCCTTGGAGCACACCCTTTGTTCCCGGCAACATTGTTGAGAAAGTGTTGGTTAACGCATTTTTTCCCGGAGGCGCTGGGGCAGTTGCAGGCGAAATCCTCTACAGAAACGCACATGGTCAGATTTTCAGTCGAAAGCAGAAGTATCTGGCTCGGCTTGGCGGTGCATTGCTTTGGACGACGGCATGGTCGCTGTTTCAGCTTTGGGGCAACCTGCAGAACATCACCGGCTCCTACGGTGGCAACCTCTTCGAGTCCCCAGTGGTTCTTCCTCTTAATTTTGTGTTGGCTTCCCTCTCTATTTTCACGCCCGACGTGGTAGGGTTCATCAAAGTCAAATTAGCTGACGCTGTCCATAGGTTGCGGCGCGAAAAAAGTTAATATTGCCATGCGGCTATGGTCAAGGTATGTCTTTTCATGTTAGGCGTAAGGAACGGGAAATCACTGATCCAAATGAGATGCAGATGGTTCTGAAATCCACCAAGTACGTCTCCGTTGCTCTCTGCATGGATAATACGCCTTATCTTGTGGCTCTTAGCCACGGCTACGACGAAGCAGAAAACTGCCTTTACTTCCACAGTGCAGCCGAAGGCAAAAAAATCGTGTACGCCAAAGCTAACCCAAACGTTTGGGGGCAAGCTGTTCTGAATTTCTACGCTGGCGAGGATTGCCGATATGACTACACCAGCGTTGATTTCCAAGGCAAAATCAGCTTCTTAGTCGATCCAGCCGAAAAAATGCATGCAATGGAGATTCTTGTACGGCAGGTGTCTTTGAAGCCTGAGGAGAAACTGGCAAAAATAAAGCCTGAACGCCTCGAAAAAATCACCATAGGTAGAATAGACATCGCTTACATGTCAGGTAAGAAGCATCAAGCCTCAAAAGTCCAGGTTTAAGTGCCCATTTCTGCTAAATCAACTTGGTAGATTCTGGTGTTGCCATCAGAATAAACTGTTGTCAAATAGCTGATACCGTCGAAATGAGCGATGCAGTTTAGGTATTTTCCAATTTCTTCAGAGCCGACATAAACGTATGAAACGTTGTATTCCCGAATTACTGAGGTCAATTCTGCAGCGGTGCCATTGTATGCTAAATCTATTTCGTGTTCCCTCTGAAATACCAGATCCAGCGGCACCCCGTGACCGTAAGGCCAATTTATGTAGGAAGATACGCGGAGCCGTCCTCCAATCATGCTGGTTGGCGCATGTATTGAGGCAGAGGTTAAAAATACTGAGTTCTGCGGAGTATTGTTTCTTGCCCACAGCCCCGCCTGGTATTCGCTCCAGTTGACCGCGGTGTAATCTGTGCCAACATTATAGATAACTACACTCACAGATGTGATAATTGAGAATATAACTAACGCCAAAACCAGCAGCCTCCACTTTCGAACCCACAGCTTAGCCAAAACTACAGCGCTCAGCACAGCTATGGGCACCCAGGCGAACATAAAGAACTTGTACATGTCCCAGGAGTTAGGCGTCAGCAACAAAATGTTCGGAATTAGAATCAAAAACAAAAATGTACCTTTGAGTTCCTCGTGTCCACGCCGAAAGAACGAGGCAATTGCCAGCGCAAACGGAATGCCCAGGTTCAAGGGGTAATAGATGAAGGGGTTCTTGGCAAAATTTGCTATCCAAGCGCCACTTATAGACACGGTTAATGGCGGGCCTCCTGCTCCAAGGATAAAGGGCAAGGCTAAAACGGTAGGCACCAGAAAATACAGAAAGCTCAGTTTGAAGCGTTTGAAATTAAAGATTACGTAGGCAACGTATGCCACATAGCAGCAGAAAAATGCCACGTTGTGGAACTCAAAAACTAAACCAGTAACGACGCCTGCAAGCAGAATCCGTTTTTTGTCATCCATGTTACGCAGCAAAACCAAAACCAACGCAAACGCCGGCAACCCAACCAGCATCGGTCGCTGTTGCAGCAAATTATCAAAAATCGACGGCAAGCCAAACGTGCCGCCATACTGGAAAATATAATTGGTAGTCGAGTTAAATGTCCCGTTAATTAACGCGGAAAACAACCCAAAATAGCTCAGTCCCCAGCCGAATACGCCTATAACAGCTGCTATAATCGCAGCTTTTCTTCCGTAGCTTCTTGCCAAAGCATAAATGGCGAGGGCAAAGACCACGATGAAAACAGCGTTTAAAAAAGGCAGAAGCGTCGGCAAATACCCAAACATATTCTCAACGATGGCGGTGTGGAAATCGACAAAGTAATGGTAAGTCTCAGGGTACCCACTGAAATTTGGCATTTGAGGCGGGAAATTTCCGTTGTTAATGCTTTCAATTATTTCGTAGTGAAGAGGTGTGTCCTGCCAGTTGGAGCCTGTGAGGACTATACCGCTTTGGTTTTCGTACCAGATGCTTCGGGATAGAACGGCAAGGGAGACAAGAAAAATTACTGCGAATATCAGAAGGCTGGTTTTCTTGAATTGTCTGAGCTTGATAAATTTTTGGGGCTTAAGCGGCTCGCCTTTTTTGTAAACCACAAAAGTGTAGATTGCGGTTAAGGCAAAGAAACTGAAAAGTATTGTGTCTCGTGAATACCCAAAAGCCAACGATAAATAATAGACCAGTTGAACCGAGACTAAAACGCTGAAAATTGGGACAAAAGCCCAGATTTCATGGGTTTTTAAATTGAAAAACCTGTAAGCGATTAAACCTGGAACCAAAAACGTGAAAACCAAAGCAGTGAAAACTGCCATGTAGCCTGAGATAAACGAGAGAGCCGTCAACAGCAACAGCACTATGGAAAGCCAATAATTTTGCAAAATTGCCCCGTAGCCAGCGTTTGCTTTGACTTTTTCACCCGCCTCAAGCAACATTAACCAGTAATATTTCTAAACATATTAAAATTGCCGCTAAATAGACATAAAAATCCAGCAAACCCAAACTTTGAATCGAACAGCCAGTTTTCCAATAAACTGTTCAAAGCTAAAACCGAGAAACCTTAATTAGTTAAATTATCGTGTATGTGTTGCGGCGCTTAATTGCCCAGGTAGTATAGTTCGGTCTAGTATGTACGGCTGTCGCCCGTAGGACCCGGGTCCGAATCCCGGCCTGGGCGCCACCTATTCTCCTCAATAGCCAATATTTCTTCAGCAAACATGATTTTGAATCATTACTTTCGTCTTATACAAATCTATGATGAAACGAATTAACGATGACAATGGGAGCCTACGGAAGAAATTCCATGCGCACCAACTTAGATTATTAAAATAAAGATAATTAGTCTCTATGCCGACTTACATTACGGAAACATTTAAGTCAACCTTCCACCTTTATATAGTCGAAAAATAGGAATCTTTTTCCGAATTTTCACAATACATGGAGTAATTTAATGTCTCAAAGAAATGTAACCGAAATAAAATGCAGTGACTGCGGCAAAAGCGCCACTGTTCCCTTTAAGCCAACAGCTGGAAAACCAGTTTATTGTAGAGAATGCTTAGCTAAACATAGCACCCCGAGAAGCCCCACGGAACATAGGGGTTCAAGTGGCGATTCTAACAAAGAGCAAGCATGGTCCAGACGTAGAACCGACTGGAAATAATTAAAAAGAAAATTTTATTTTTTAAAAGAAACTTTTTATCTGATGGCTGCTGTTGCTGCTAACTTTAGGGCTTCAGCTGAAAGCACGTTTAACACTCCGTTTTTCCCAAGCCGTAGTTGCCTCTCGCCTCTAAAAACGCATACCTGAGCATTCTTCAATTCGATGTTGTCTCCAACAGCGATTGTACCTATTTGTCCTTCCCAGAGACAGAGTTTTGTTTTTCCAGTGTCATCTCCAACCAAAGCGTTAACAACCATAACGGTGTTGCCGAATTGTGTGTGAACTTGCGCTGGTTTAGGAATCTCTATTACTTCCGCTTTCAAGTTTACCCGTTTCATGCCTGCCCTTAAATCATGGATTGAGGTGTAGATTGATTCGGTGTTTTGCTTAGCGATTTTCTTGCGGATTTTATCTGTACTCATCCAGCTTTCGAAGGGGTTGTCTTTTCGAAGAAGGAATTCTTCGCCAACACGGAACTGTGCGACAACTGCGCTGTCTTTTGTGATTAAAAAGATTGTTTCACCTTTAACTTTACCGCGGTATTCAACTGTAAGATTGCCGCAGACAGCTTTCTCGTTGTTTTTTGCTGTGATTAAAGCTTGGAAAACTTCGTTAGGGTAAATGTTGTACTTTACCGAAAGAAGCGCAAGATGTTCGCCCAATGTTGATTTTTTCTGTCTCAAATTACCCCTCTCAAATGTGTAGTCAAAGTTAAGAGAAAAAGCAACTGCTGGGATGCCATTTCATACTTTTTCTCGATTACCCCGAATATTTAATTAATAATGCAATGTTAACTATATTAGGTTGACGATGAAAAACCATATTTCCATGTTTTTGTGCTCGAAACTTTTTAGTTCAATTTTCAGATTTCGGAAACATGGGAAAAGCTTTCTGAAGCTGTTGCTTAAAAGGGTTTGATAGGTAATAGTGACTGGTAAGGCACTTAATTTATAAGGATGGACGGTTAGATAGATGTTACTGTGTAAAAGAGAGACGCTTTTGCACAGCCAAAGTATTAGGAGTTGAAATAGCGAATGTATAATAACAAAGAGATGCACAAGGCAACTTGCGCTGACTGCGGAAAAGAATGTGAAGTTCCTTTCAAGCCAGACGGTACAAGGCCAGTTTACTGCCGAGAGTGCTACTCAAAACGTAGACCACCACGAAGATACTAAGCAATAGCTAAGCATCTTTGAATCTTTAACAATTTTCTTTTTTATTTTTCATTATTTTATCGCAGTTCTTCTTGTATGAAAATCTTTCAGCGAGGTCTCAGGCGGAGGACCCCTCCCTTAAATAAAGCAACACGGATTTATCGTTATGCTATTTTTCTAGTAGCTGCTATTGCCTTCCCCTGCCGCTTACTATGGGCTTTTTCTATATATAATTTAAGCTGCAAACAACTTGTACAGCTCTAACCAGACAGAGAGTTTTTATACACTGCTAGGTAACCACGAGTTTTCAACAGTGTTGACTTCCGTTTGTTCATGCCGCTGATAACTGCTACTATTGTCTTATTCGCCTGAGACTTCGCAGGGTGGCCTCTTCGTCTGGGCTTGGAACGCCCCTATCAATAGTTCATTTTTGTTAAATTATTTTTATATTAATAGTATAAATCGTTTGTTTAGATACAAGTTGCACCCCAATATCTTTTTTTCCGTTTATTTTATAAAGCAATAGTTTTGATATAAGATGGCAAGCAAGCAATTTAGCCTTGCCTAAAAAGAATGGAGAAATAAACAATTGCAGAAAATAAAAAACAAAACTCTAGCTTTAGCTGTCAGTTTGATACTAGTATCCTCAATAGGCATTTCACTATTTGATCTGCCAACAACCGATGCACATACACCTCCTTGGCAATTCACCACTTACGCTTACATCAGCGCGTCCCCTAACCCTGTGGGTGTAGGGCAAGAAGCACTAATTTACGTTTGGATTGATTACACAATACAAGGAAACCTTCTGACTAACGACATCAGATTCCGCAACTACAAATTAGACATAACAAAGCCCGATGGAACAAACCAAACAGTCAATTGGCCCACCGTAGTTGATACAACAGCATCAGCCTATACAAAGTTCACCCCCACCGAAGTGGGAAACTATACTCTTAATTTTTACTTCCCAGGACAAGTCTACGATTACGGCACCAAATATCCAGCGTATGCAGCATACAACAACGACACCTACACAGCAAGCCATGCATCAATGGTTTTGAAGTACAGCAAAATACCGTATCCAAGATTCCTGAGAATCCACTACCAACTGAATACTGGACAAGACCGATAAATGGCCAAAACCATAATTGGGAATCAATTGCCTCGAACTGGCTTGGAGGAGCTTCATCAGCAGACATTTGGCAAAAGAACGGTGCAGCACCAAGAAGCGCTCATGTTATGTGGACAAAACCCATCGAATATGGAGGCATGACTGGCGGAAACACTCTACAGATGACTGATGATACACAATCTGGTCTAACCAAAAGACTCGTTTAATGGTGCGCTGAATTTTATTTCTGTTCTGATCCAGTTCGCTTCTTGTTATCGGTATAATCTTTCTTTCCAGATTTCTTTCTCAGGACGCAATTTAGCCTGACAGATGACTTGCATCTTCGGCAATTTTTAACTAAACCTGCTCTTAACATACACAAAGCTTTTTACCTCTTTTATTTTTTGAAAAGAATCCATTATTCAATCAGGTTATCCAAGAGGATAAAAGAAACTCTTCAACCATGAGTGTTGCTGCATCCTTATAAAGGAATGGATAGGAAAAGCCTTTTTTGAGAAATATACAAAATTCGAAGCCGTTTTTGAGAAATTTAACCTGTCTCAAAAGTGATATTGAAAAATATCATAAAACTATGGAGAAAAAAAGCTAACTAAGTAAGCTAACCTAATATACTCGCTGCATTCTTTACAGTATATAAGGTTAGAATTCTTAAGAGGAAGAGTTAGACCGCTTATTCGCTTTTTCTCAAAACTATTCTGATTATTAAGTTGGCGTAAGCCAAATGGGTGTAAAAAATGGGTAAAAGAAAAGTCACAAACGAGGGCAGCCTCGACAGCATGGTCTTACCTTCCTCAAACGACGTTCTAGGCGTAGCTGTTAAGATGCTCGGTGCAGAACGAATTACAGTTAAATGCCAAGATGGCAAAGAACGCATGTGTAGAGTCCGCGGCAAACTAAAAAGGCGAGTTTGGATAAGAGAAGGCGACATCGTTTTGGTTTCGCCATGGGATTTCCAAGCCGACACCAGAGGAGACATTTTCTGGCGTTACCGCAAAAACCAGTCTGATTGGCTCCGAAGTCACAATTACTTAAAAATGGAGTAGGAGGACACAAATATTATTCTAAAATGCACCGAATGTGGAAACACCTTCAAACGCGATTGCTTAAAAGATGGCGAAATAGTTGCTTGTCCAATATGCGAAGCTGACTATCAGGTAATGGTTAAAGATGGAAAAATCGAAATAATCGAGTACGTCTACGAAGGGCCGGACGTAGGCGAATTATAAAAAACTTTTTGTAAAATTTAATTTTTTTTTTTAGAAAAAGGCTTAGCTGATTAGTTCAACAATTGAACCAACTGCTTGACCTGGAACTCCTCGGACAAATCTGACTTTGACCATACCGTTTTTGCCGTGTGGACCTCTGATTTTTCCAGTAAGTTTCGTAGTTCCATTTGTCCAAGTTACCTTTTGCCCGATCAAGTTTGCTTGCTAGAGCCAACAGAAGTTGACATTTTCAAATTCAATTAAACATTCATTCGATGTTTGTTCTCTGATACCAGTGCGGTAATTAGTTATTCTTCCGTAAACTTTTTGAGCCAAAATACTCACCGTTAAACCTCCCATTCATTGGCGTGCTTCCTTTTAAAGCTGCCCCATTCAGCCGCAAGAAACCTTGATTTTCTTAAAAGTCGATTATGCTTGTGGTTAAAACTTTTATTGTCCTTAACGATTTAATGAACGGGAGAAGATGCAAAATGAAACAGTTCCTCATTACACCCTCAGCGGGTAAACGGTTAATCGCTATAACCATCGCAAATCACCCAGCAATAAAAAAAGCACTAAAAAATGGCACAGTTGTAATAGTTGCTGGAACAACAAATGGATATGTAGCTGAAGAAATCCTGAAAACCTACAAAATAGCTAATGATTTCTCAAGAAAACATTTTTTCCGCGGCATAACCATGCCTCCCACAAAAAAAGTAACAGTTGAAGGACGGATCGCTGATGAGAGCAATGTTTCCTGGCGATGTAGTAATAACTGATGGAGTTTGGCAAAAAGGAAAAGCTCTTGCTGATGTAATTGACCGACTTAAGGAAGGCGATGTTATCTTGAAGGGAGCAAACTGCTCTAGATTTAACTCATAAGCAAGCAGCTATTTTGATAGGTCACCCCAAAGCTGGAACCATAGGTTTAGCTTTGCCCGCAGTTGTCGGTCGACGTGTAAGGCTCATAATTCCTGTGGGACTTGAGAAACGTGTTGAGGGCGATTTAAACGTCTTAGCTGCTAAACTTAATGCTGCCTGGTGCAGGAGGATACCGTTTGCTGCCTGTTCCAGGAGAAGTGTTCACTGAATTGGATGCGTTAAGGGCGCTGACAGCTACAAATGTAGAATTGATTGCTGCTGGCGGTGTCTGCGGCGCTGAAGGAGGCTGCTGGATTGCGGTATCAGGTGAAGAAGAGCAAGAGGCGTTTGCCGAGCAAATTATTGCTTCTGTAGCCGATGAGCCACCGTTTACTGCGGATTTTCTTTAGCGCTTGCATTTATTCTTGACCATGGTGCATCATCATGCCCATGCCGTATCCCTTTCTTCTTTCACCCATATTTTTCCTCCAAATGTCAGCACCCTGAGCAGCTAAATCCATCATCATATCGATGTCTTGCCTAATCAAGTCTAAAACAGGCGGGTTAATCTCCATTTCAAAAGTAAACTTTACTTTACCACTCTTCTCTTCTGCCATATAATTTCACCTCCAAAAAAACAAAAGTTCAACGGAAAATCAGACGTTACACTGTTAATATGGTTAATTGGGGTTTTTTAAAGGTGCGTGGCTGTGCCTTAACTACAACATTTACTTTTTATTTGGCGTTCCAGTACCGCGCTAAAGCTGACAGTGCCTCTTCAAACAAATAGTCCTTTGGTACCACATCGACTTTCACATTCATTTCCTGTAGGGCTTCTGCGGTTGTGGGGCCAATAGCCACCGTTGTCACTTTGGCGTTTACTAGTTTTCTCAGCGATTCCATGGGAACTTTTTCAGAGAGCATTTTGAAGATGTTCTTAGCGCTAAGGCCACTACCGAAGACGATGGCGTCAATTTTTCCGCCTGTCAAGTCCTCATAAAACTTGGCTTTCAATTTCTCGTCCACCGGCAAACCTGACTCGTAAACATAGATTTCCTCCACATCAGCGCCCTTTTCGCGGAGTTTGTCGGTCAGGGTTGGGGTGGCATTGCTGGTTCTTGGGATGCGAATTCTTTTGCCTTTAAGGTCTTTTTCCTGCAGGCACTCGATTAACCCTTCCGAACTATACTTCAACGGTACCAAATCAACGCGGACGTCGCATTCTCTCAATGCCTCCGCAGTTCGCGGACCAACCGCAATAACAAACGCTTTAGCCAAGCCTTCCTTCAACTGGCTGGTCTGCTTTAGTGATTCCAGAGCGCTAAAGAGGTATTTTACGCCGTTAGTGCTCATCAAAATGACATAGTCGACTTGCCCTGAATACAGTTCAGTGAGGAATTTTTTTATTGGTTTAAAGTTGCTTAAGCCTTTGATTTCAATGGCTGGGATATAGTATGGGATGCCGCCTTTTTCCGCAATTAGTCTGCCTGCTTCTTCAGCTTGTCCAGCGGGTCGCGTTAACGCGACGGTTTTGCCATTTAGGCTATGGGTTTTTTGAACCATGCCAGTTTCCTGCCTAAAGTTGCCACTTCGCCAATCACGATAACCGCGGGTGGCTTGATCTGTTTAGCTTCTGCTTCCTTTATGATTGTGCCTAATGTGGCGATGAGGGTTCGCTGTTTGGGGTATGTGCCCGATTCAACCATTGCGACTGGTTTATCTGCGCTTATACCTCCTTTTAACAGTTTGCCGACTATGCCGTCGAGCGATTCTACGCCCATCAAGATGACAAGGGTGTCGACTGCGTTGGCGATTTTGACCCAATCAATCGGCTTCTCAGCATCACCAGCACGGTGACCTGTAACGATGGCTACTGAAGCCGCGTAATCGCGATGTGTCAAAGGTATCCCAGCGTATGCTGGAGCAACAACCGCGGAACTGACCCCGGGCACAACTTCGAATTCGATGCCCTTCTCCACCAACGCTTCTGCTTCTTCGCCGCCTCTGCCAAAAATGAAGGGGTCTCCGCCTTTGAGCCGCACGATTTTGCCGCCGCCTTGGGCTTTTTTAATTATGAGTTCAGTGATTTTGTCTTGGGGAACCTCATGTTTACCCGTGCGCTTGCCAACATAAATCATTTCGGCGCTCTCAGGCGCTAAACAGAGGATTTCTTCTCCAACCAGCCTATCGTAGATTACTACGTCGGCTTCCTTCAGCACTTTAACCGCTTTAATCGTGAGCAGTTGAGGGTCGCCGGGTCCAGCACCGACAAGGTAAACTCTACCAGACGCCATATTTTTCTCTCCATTCCTTTTCAAAGTCTTGAGCACCTTGCTTAATGAGGTCTTCGCCTACTTTTCTGCCAAGTTCTTCAGCTTGAGCTAAAGTGCCTTTGGCGGTTGCGCTGATTTTCTTGCGCTCGGTTAATGAAAAGATGCAGCCGAAAAGCGAGAGATTGTTGCCGTTTGATTGTCCCACTGCGCCTATGGGTACTCGGCAGCCCCCTTCTAATTTGAGCACTAGGCTGCGTTCAGCGGTTATTTCGGCTCTTGTTGCTTTGTTCTCAACTGACATCAAAATCTCTATGACTTCAGTGTTGCCTTCTTTCGCCACTATAGCAATCGCTCCTTGCCCTGCAGCAGAAGGGAACTGATCAAGAGACAAGCGTTCGGTGATTTCGCTTGTTATATTCATGCGTTCCAGTCCTGCCTCGGCAATTACAATGCCTGCTAACTCGCCTTTTTTGACTTTGCCGATTCTTGTATCAACATTGCCCCTGATAGGTTGCACATCTAAGTCTGGGCGAATAAACTTTATTTCAGCAAGCCTTCGCAAGCTGCCCGTGCCTACGACTGCACCTTTCGGAAGCGAGTTAAGAAGAACTTTATCTTTTGAAATGAATACGTCACAATTTGAGTCTCTTTTCGGAGTTGCCGCCAAAACTGTGCCGGTCTGCTGCTCAACAATAGGTACGTCTTTGAGGCTGTGCACCGCAAAATCCACATCTCCGCTGACTACCTGCTGGTCGATTTCTTTTTCAAAGATGCCTTTGCAGTCGATGGCGAAGAGGGGTTTTCCATGTTCCTTGTCACCAATCGTTTTGATTACTTTGAGTTTGAACTCCACATCGGGCCTTTTTTGTTTGATTTGTTGAAGGGTACGGTTTGTCTGTACGAGCGCCAGTTTGCTGCCTCTTGTGCCAACCGTCAGAATCATTGGGTTTTCCTCGTTTTTGACGCTTCCGCAAGGGCTTTGTCGAAGGCGTTTATTGTAAACTTTAGGTTTTCATCCGAATGTGCTGTTGAAACAAAGCACGTTTCAAACTGGGATGGCGGAATAAACACGCCCTGCCGCAAGAGCTCTTGGAAATAAGCATTAAACATCTGCAGATCGGAGCTTTTGGCGCAAGTATAGTCAGTTATGTTTTTGTCTGTGAAGAAGATTTGGTAGAGCGAGGCGATGCTGTAGACTTGCGTTGGCACCTTATGGGCTGCTGCCAAGTCGGTTAATACTTTTGCGAGTTCGCCAGCATTCTTCTCCAGTTTAGGATAGATTTGGCTCTTCTTCTGATTTAGAATACTCAGAATTGTGAAGCCTGCAGTCGCCGATATTGGGTTGCCGCTGAAGGTTCCAGCCTGATACACCTTGCCGATTGGGGAGATATTCTGCATAATTTCTTTCTTGCCGCCGAACGCTGCCAGCGGAAAGCCGCCGCCAAGCACCTTACCCAGCGTTGCCATGTCAGGTTTTACATTGAAGTATTCTTGCGCGCCTCCAAATGCCAACCGGAAGCCAGTGATAATCTCGTCAAAAATCAAAACGGAGCCATAATCGCACGTTATCTTTCTTAGGTTTTTCAAATAGTCTTTTTTGGGTAAAATCAACCCAACGTTCGCCAAAACTGGTTCAACAATTACTGCTCCAATCTGGTCGCCCTCTTGCTTGAATACAGTTTCTAAAGCTTCAACGTCGTTGTATGGGAGAACTATCGTGTTTTGTGTTGTTTCTTCAGGAATCCCGAGTGAGTTTGGCGCTGCAAAAGTTGTGGCGCCTGACCCTGCCTTAACAAGAACGGCGTCGTGTGAACCATGGAAGCAGCCTTCGAATTTGATGATTTTCTTTCGACCTGTGTATCCTCTTGCCGTTCGGATCGCATGCATTGTTGCTTCGGTACCCGAGTTTACAAGTCGGAGCATTTCCATGCATGGCGACGCTTTCCCAATAAGCTCGGCAAATTCTACTTCACGCTCAGTCGGAACGCCATAAAGCGTTCCTTTTGCCAGCTGATTTCTTACGGCGTCAAGAATTTCGGCGTTCGCATGCCCAAAAAGCAATGCACCATAAGCCATGCAATAATCCACGTATTCTTTGCCGTCGGCATCATACATTTTTGAGCCTTGGGCGCATTCAACAAAAAATGGGTATGGTTCAAACGCTCGGACGGGACTGTTTACGCCGCCTGGCAAGATTTTTTTGGCTCTTTCAAAGAGCGCCTTTGATTTGCTTTCTGTCAAGGCTGGCTCAACCATGATTTCGCGTCTTTAGCGTGATAAGTGATAATTAAATCGGCGCCTGCACGTTTGATACCTATGAGGATTTCACGGGTTACAGTTTTTTCGTCTATCCAGCCGTTTTGGGCTGCTGCTTTAACTATGCTGTATTCGCCGCTGACATTGTAGGCAACAATGGGCACATTAAAGTTCGCTTTTGCCAAAGCAATTATGTCGAGGTAAGCTAAGGCTGGCTTAATCATAATCATATCTGCTCCCTCAGCAATGTCCAACTCTATTTCGCGCATTGCTTCTTGTTGGCTGCCCTGACTCATCTGGTAGCTTCTTCGATTGCCAAACTTCGGTGTAGATTCAGCTGCTTCCCTGAAGGGACCATAAAAACCTGAAGCGTACTTTGCTGAGTAAGCCATAATCGGAACCTGCTCAAAGCCCGCATCATCCAAAGCCTCGCGGATAGCGCCAACCTGACCATCCATCATTGCTGAAGGAGCTACAATGTCCACGCCCGCTTCTGCGTAACTAACGGCAACTTTTCCCAGGATCTCAAGGGTTTGGTCGTTTTGAACTTCGGAGTCTATAATAATGCCGCAGTGGCCATGACTCGTGTATTCGCACAGACAAACATCGCCGACGACAACCAGTTCATCCGCAAACGCTTTTTTGAGTTCGCGGATGGCTTTCTGAACTACGCCGTCTTTTGTATATGCACTTGTGCCTGCTTCATCTTTTCTAGCTGGGATACCGAAGAGAAGCACACTTTTTACTCCTTGTGCAAGCGCCTGTTTGCCCTCATCAGCAACCTGCGCAATTGGCAATCTACTGTAACCAGGCATGGATGCAATGGGAACGGGTTTTTTAATGCCCTCTTCAACAAAAATCGGGTAAATCAGATTACTTGGCTGTAAACAAATTTGGTTTAGCATTTCACGTAACGCAGCGGTTCTGCGCAACCTTCTCATTCTAACCGTTGGAAAACTCACTTGTCATTTCTCCCTTTTTTCTATGAGTTTCATGGCTAACTTTTGAGCCTCTTCAAGTCTACCCTTACTCAGAGCCTCTTTGATATTATCGTTATTAAGTATCTCGTATAACAGTTTGCTTCTAACTTTCGAGTCAGAAACCTGTTCCTTAAGAATACCACGCATGTTGGCCTGCAATTCAATCTCAAGCAAATCTTGGGGTGTAACTAATTTTTCAATTCTCTCTCGCAGCACATGCGCCATCGCTGGGCTTTTGCCGCCTGTGGAAACTGCAACTTTAACATCGCCTACCTGCGCCACTGCAGGCAAGATAAAGTCGCTGACAACCGGGTTATCAACAGCGTACACCATACAACCCCATCCTTTAGCTGCCTGAACCAACTTTAAATTTAGTCTGCTATCGTTAGTTGCCGCTAAAAGTATGTCTGGCTTGGGGTTAAGACAATCAACAAAAGTTGTACCATCCTTAACATCTGTTTTCATTAGAATAATTTTTCTCTCTTCGCCAAGGTTCTTTATCCCGTTTGAAAACTCTTTACTGATTACCCAGATGGTTGCACCTGAATCAAGAAAGCTTTGGGTTTTGCGGTAAGCCTCCGCTCCACCGCCCACTACAATAACGGTTTTTCCAGCAAGCCTAAGGTCTATGAGCAAGTTTTAGGTGAGCCACCTTTAGAAGTGCTAAGGTTGTAGTTGGTTAATAATTTTTTGAAGTTTTGCATGAAAGCCATGTAGTCAACGTTAACCTGCATCGGCAGAGAAGAAACTTTAACCAATAAATCCAAATCAATGTATTTTTCTGCTGCGTCGATTGCTTGGGCCCCAAAATCTTCGTATCGGATTTCTATTTCAGGAATCATGCCCCTGCCTTCCAAATCCAACCGCGGCACCATGCCCAGCAGTTCGATACCTGTGTTTGTGAAGGCGGTTTTCATGGTTTGACGGATTTCATCGGTTAGGTAGCTAATTCTGAGCTTGTTAAGGATTACGCCTGTGGCATTTACTCCTAGATGCTTTAGAACGTTGACGTAGTTGAGGGTGTTGATTAATGCTCCTTCAATGCCTTCCTTATCGCATCCAACGATGACGATTGTAGATGCACCTAGGGCTGCGGCGACTTCGGCTGTTGACATGGGTCGCTTGTAATTTTCGTTGAGCAAACCTGTGAATGCAGACATGGCGCCTTCAACGAGCAGAAAACTGTATTTTTTAGATGCTTCCGAGACTGCTTGCTGAAGGGGCGTCCAGCCGCTTTCTCCAATTTTTATAGAAGAAAAGTCTTTGATTGGTTCTTTGATTAGGTAGAGCGTTGGAACCGTGTCGCGTATGTCTCCGCCGACCTTTATGACTCCAACTTTATAACCTCTCTTTTTTAGGGCTCCTGCGATGCCGGCAACTATGAAAGTTTTTCCTGAACCGCTCCCCGTCGCAGTAACCATCAACAAACGCGGCTCATTCTGTTCAACTGTTGGTTGCTGGCGGATGCCAGTTCCAACCCCGATTTCACATTTAATTTGCTCCAAAAGCTCCGCGTTAGCCCGACGTAACTGAACAAGTTCCACTTGGTTAATGTTGAGTGATTTTATGATACTTTGCAGAATTGTAGGGTTCTGATCTAATAGCCCGTGAATGAATATGCCAACAACATTTCCCTGCTTGTTGGCTACTCCAGAAATCAAGTCTTGGGGGTCTTTTTTGTAGTTGACACGCTTAGCATGAGTGATAATGATGGGTCGAGCGTCTTTGCCAAGCTCAATTTTGCCATAAGTATGGCAGTGGAAACCTGAGACTTCTTTGCCGACTTCCTGAGTAATGAAACTCTTGTCAACAACCGTGGCTGTCACGCGGTCGGTGCATATCAGCGGCTTGAACTCTGCATCTAATAGTCCCAAGCCCTCGCGAGTTATAGGGACGGTTGACAGGCGTCCCACGTCGGTTTCTTTCGCCAGAACCTGAAAGCCCGAACAGATGCCGAGCACAAACTTGGCGCCCTCAGCCATCTTGATTATTTCGCGCGTAACTGTCGGGTTGACGCTTTGGGATTCAACAAGGCTACCGCCAGGAATGATTAACAGGTCGAGAACTTCAGATGCTGGCTTGCCGTCGACTAGTCCGTCGGCGCAAACTAGGTCGGTTGGCAGGTTTCCGAAGTCTTCAAAGCATGGCAGAGCCCCAGGAAGGTAAACTAAACCGATTCGGCGATGTAATTCCAAACCAAAGAGCCCCGACGGCTATTTTACGGTAAACCTTATATTTAAGCCGCATGGTTTATCCATCCATGCTTTCCTCGGTGAAGATAGACCACGTCATAAACGTCAGGATAACGCATAAAACAGCCCGAGTGCCGCTGATGGAAGCAGTCGCGTTTAAGGACAAGCCAAAAGCACTTACCGAGTTGTATGAAATAGAAAATGTGGAAGAATGCTTAATTCTTCAAACTTGCAACCGCATCGAACTCTTCATCGTAACTGAAACTGCTGAAAAAACAGCTGAGTTAGTTAAGAATTTTTTGTCGAAACGAGCCCAATCCAATTCTGAGGAAGCATTCAGAGCGGCAGAAACATCCATAGACGACGATACTTTCGACCATCTGCTCAGGGTCACTTCGGGTTTAGAATCGATGGTTATAGGCGAGGACCAAGTTTTAAACCAAGTTTGGGACGCCTACCTTGAAGCTGAAAAAGCCAAAACCATTGGACCGATTCTCAAACACCTTTTCAACCGAGCAATGATTGTAGGCAGACGCGTTAGAAACGAAACAGGCATCAACAAGGGCGCAGTCTCCATCGGTTCAGCAGCAGTTGAATTAGCCGTGAATTTGCTCGGCAGCTTGGAAAATAAGAAAATCATGGTCATGGGGGCTGGCGAAATAGGAACACTTGTTTCAAAAGCCCTGGCGCGCCGCTGTCTTAGCCCAATTTTTATCGCTAACCGAACCTATGACCGAGCAGTCAAACTGGCTGAAGACCTCTCTGGAAAAGCAGTAAAGTTTAATCAGTTAGAAGAAGTGCTCGTTGACGCCGACGTAGTTATATGCTCAACCGCAGCACCACATTATCTGCTAACAAAAGAAATCGTTTCCCGCCTAATTAGTCAACGCATTAACAAAAGTGACCTAATAATTATTGACATTTCCAATCCACGTAACGTTGAAAAAGCTGTTAAGGAAGTTGCTACTACAAAGCTCTACAACATCGACGATCTGCAGTTGATAGCAGACAAAAATAAGCAGAAACGCGAAAAAAGCATAGATAAAGCCGTCAAAATCCTCGAAAAAGAGATCTTAATCCTAAACGAGGACATGAAAAGCCTCTCAGTGCGCTTAATTGTTTCATCGCTGCTTTCTCAAGCTGAAAAAGTCCGACGAAAAGAACTTGCAGTAGCTCTTAACATGCTTGGAGAAGTTGATGACAAGCAAAAACAGATACTGGAAGATATGACCTCTATTTTACTCAAGCAAACCTTTATTCCTATTGTTGAGAATTTGAGATTAGCCGCTAAAAACGGTGACGAACAAGTCATTGATACAGCGGTTAAACTGTTTGAGAAAACGAGGAAAAAATAACTTGGCTAAACCAGCGTTGAATAGTGTCGGTTTAATTTTGATTGGGCATGGTAGTAAACTGCCTCATAACCGCGAAAACCTTGAAAAGTTAGCTGACATTTTACGCAGTCGTTGCAAATTCATGACAGTTGAAATCGCTTTTATGATTAGGGATACCCCTACCATTGCTGCGGCAATTGACGCTATGGCAAAGAAGGAAGTGTCAAAGATTGTTTTGGTTCCTGCTTTCTTGGCTCCAGGCGTGCATACTACACAGGAGATTCCTGAGTTGATTGGAGTAAAAGAAAAACAGCCACACCTTAAAGCACTTGGAATTGAATTGGTTTATGGCGAACCAATTGGCAGCGACGAACGCATCGCTGATATCTTGGAAGAGAAAGCCTTCAAAGCGTTGGGGCGTCAGGTAAGAAAGGATAGCGAAGTTGTTGATGCTTACTCTGTTGTGGAAGCGGGCAAGATTGTTGACAAAAGCATGATGCTTATTCGCGAAGCGATTGGGCCTGAGTTGGCAAAACTGCCCAAAGATAAGGTCCCGATTGTGGAGAGAGTTGTCCACACGACTGCGGACCCAGAGTTCGCTAAACTTTTAGTAATCAGTGACGACGCCGTTGCAGCAGGTGTGGGAGCGATTAAGGCAGGCGCTAAAGTAGTTACCGACGTCAAAATGGTGAAGGCAGGTATAAACGATGCCCGCCTTAAGAAATTCGGTAGCAAAATCTTCACTTACATGAATGACGAACGCACTATGGAACTTGCAAAAGCTGAATCCCTGACGCGTTCGGCAGCCTCCATGCGACTCGCTATAAAAGACGGCTTAGATGGCGCCATCATACTCATTGGAAACGCACCAACAGCAGCCTTCGAGTTGGCAGACCAGATCACAAAGGGCAAAGTGAAACCAGCCCTAATTGTTGCGGTGCCAGTAGGGTTTGTTGGTGCAGCAGAATCCAAAGAAATAGTTGCAAAACTCCCAGTTCCATACGTAATCACGAGAGGCCGCAAAGGTGGAAGTACCATTGCAGTTGCCGTTTTTAATGCGTTGCTTTCGATTGCTGAAGGAAAACGCTACGGCTAAGGTGGCATATGGATGGCTCGTTTTTTAAAATATGGGATAACAACAGGAGCAACGGCAGCAGCAGCTGCAAAAGCAGCGGTAATCGCTATAGTAAAAGAGCCTGTTGACCGAGTTGTAATCCCAACCCCCATCGGTCTTCGTTTTGAGGTGCCAGTGAAATCCACCAGAAAACTCTCAGAAGACACCGCTGAAGCCATCGCCGTTAAGGATGCTGGACAAGACATTGATGTGACAGATAAGATGGAAATAACCGCTACCGTAAAACTTACAGACGATGGAAAAATCACCATTAAAAGCGGCGTTGGAGTCGGCAAAGTCACCAAACTCGGCTTGCAGGTTCCTATCGGCGAGGGTGCAATCAACCCCGTGCCTAAAAGCATGATAACTGAAGCTGTCAAAGAAGCTCTGCCGGCTGGCAAAGGCGTTGAAGTCACGATTAGTGCGCCTGAAGGAGCGAATATAGCTAAGAAAACCATGAACGCGAAGCTGGGAATAGTTGGCGGAGTATCCATTTTGGGTACAACAGGTGTTGTTAAGCCTTTGTCTTTGGAAGCGTGCCGCCGTTCGCTTGTTCCACAAATTGATGTTGCCTTGGCGCGAGGATACGAACGGATTCTTTTTGTTCCAGGAAACATCGGCGAACGAATTGCCAAGCAGCAATTCAATGTGCCTGAAGACGCTATTGTTCAAACAGGCGATTTCGTCGGTTACATGCTGGACAAAGCCGTAGAAAAAGGCGTCAAAGAAATCATTCTTTTAGGTCACTCAGGTAAACTGGTAAAGTTAGCTGCGAACATCTTTAACACGCACCACAAGGTTGGGGATGCACGCAACGAAGTTATCGCCTCATACGCTGGCGCCGTGGGTGCGGACACCAAAACCATCAACGCCCTGCTCGCGGCTAACACTTCTGATGAAGCCTCAGAAATCTTAAAACAGGCTGGATTGTTGGAGGCTGCTTATGCCCGCATCGCCACGCGAGTTCACCAGCGGGTAAGCGACCGAGTAGAAAATAAGATAAAGATAAGCGTCGTAATCGTAGCAATGGGTGGCAAAGTTCTCGGCATGGACGAGAACGCTAGGTGCAATAAGCCTTGGCTAAAATTAACATAGTCGGCGTCGGACCAGGTTCACCAGACTATGTTACGCCAGCGGCAAGGAAAATTGTGCAGAAAGCTCAGCTCGTTATCGGTGCCCAAAGAAGCCTAGACCTTTTCACAGCTGAATTCAAAGGGGAGTGCGTTGTTTTGACTGCTAAAAACCTAAACAGCGTCCTCAAACAAGCGGCTGAAACTGTTAAAAGCGGAAAAAATGTGGCTTTGCTTTCTACAGGCGACCCTGGATTTTCTGGATTATTGCATACAGTGCTGGAAAGCGGCCTGTTCAATTTCTCTGAAATCCATGTTGTTCCCGGAGTCAGCTCTATCCAAACATGCGCCGCACGCTTAAACCTCTGTTGGGACAATACGCGTCTGTTTACTTTTCACGACGAGGTTTCTGAAGAAGAAAAGGAGAAATTGATTTCGGCTGTTAAATGCGGTCGCACGATTCTGCTTTTGCCTAACTCGCGAAGCTTCGCGCCAAAAGACATCGCAACCTTCCTAATCGAGTTGGACATAGATAGGGAAATACCCGTTTGCATCTGCGAAAACATGACTCTTGAAAACGAAAAGATTAGCGAGACCACTCTGGGAAATGTTGTCGGGCAGACTTTTGGCTCACTATGCGTAATGGTTATCAAGCAAACTGCTTAACTAAACAGTAAGTTGAAGGCTAATGACTAAAGAATGGCTCTACAAAACGCCAGGTATACCTGATGAGGCATTTATTCAGAGTGATGAGGTTCCTGGTCCAACCAAAGAAGAAATCAGAGTTGTTACCATATCTAAGGCGCGCCTTCGGGAAGGCGACACCGTAATCGACGTTGGGTGCGGCACAGGAGGTTTGACAGTTGAGGCTGCATTGCAAGTCGCTCCAAAAGGAAAAGTCTACGCCATCGATGAAGATGAAGCAGCAATCAAACTAACAGCCGGCAACGTGGAAAAATTCGGCGTTAAAGGCAACGTCTCTATTGCCAGCGGTAAAGCACCCCAAGCACTGCTCACCCTTCCAAACGCTGACGCAATCATAGTTGGTGGCGGAGGAGGATCGCTTAGGGCCATTCTTCAAATCGCATGTGCGAAACTAAAACCCACTGGGAGAATAGTTATAAATGCAATACTTCTGGAAACGGCAACGCTTGCGATTTCTGAACTTAAAGAGCTCGGCTTCAAAGATATCGACATAACACATATTTCAGTAGCGAAGGGAAAACAAATAAACAGCGGAACAATGATGATGGCAAGAAATCCGATAACGATAGTCTCGGCGACGAAACTTTAGGTGAAAAACGATTTGGCTGGAACATTCATAGGTATCGGCGTTGGTCCAGGCGACCCCGAGTTAATTACGATAAAAGCAGTAAAAGCCCTCAAAGCAGTGGACGTTATCTTCGTACCGAAATCTCATGCGAACAAGCCCAGCATGGCACTTAGCATGGTTAAACAAATTTTGGCTGAACGCAAAAAACCCGCCCAAGTCGTTGAATTAGTTTTTCCGATGACCAAAAATGAACTAAACAACAGAAAACTATGGGTGGAAAACGCAGCGATTGTGGCTGCAAAAGCGAAGAAAGGTAATGTAGCCTTCATCACACTGGGCGACCCAATGCTCTACAGCACCTTTCTCTACCTTTACGAATGCGTCAAAGAAACATACCCCGAAATCGAACTTGAAATCATACCAGGCGTAACCTCCGTGACCGCTGCAGCAGCAAGCAGCAAGTTGCCTCTGGCGGAAAAAGAAGAAGTTGTAACAATCATCCCTTCTGACCTCGACCCAGCCCACATAGAAGACGCCGCTAAACACGCTGACAACTTGGTATTCATGAAATGTGCTTTTCACATCAAAGAGTTTCTGCCGATTCTTTTAAAGGCAGGTTTCACAAAAAACTCAACCATTGCTCTAGTGAAGCGATGCACACTACCAGAAGAGAAAGTGTTAGTGGGAAAATTAGGGGAAGTTGAGAAGTGGGATATAACTGAAGATTACTTCTCTGTTGCGATTGTTAAAAAAAGCCAAGTTCCCATTCACTGGAAACAAAACGGAAATGGTAACGGTGGCAAAAAATGAATAAAGTTGTTTTTATAGGTGCAGGTCCCGGGGACCCTGAACTTATCACTGCTTAAAGGCAAGAAATGGCTTGAACAAGCCGACATAGTGATCTACGCAGGCAGCCTACTTAACCCCGAGTACTTAAAATACTGTAAAAAAGGGGCGAAGCTGCACGACAGCTCCAAAATGGGCCTCCCAGAAATGCTTAAAGTTATGGTCGGAGGGCGTCAAAGCAGAAAAGCTTGTAGCACGTGTCCATGATGGTGATCCAAGTTTCTACGGTGCCATCCAAGAGGTAATGACCGCTCTGGACAAAGAAGGCATCGAATACTTCCGCATTCCAGGTGTTAGTTGTCTCCTTGGCGGTGCAGCTGCGTTAAACCGCGAATTAACACTTCCAAATATTTCCCAAACAGTCATTATCACCCGCCCTGAAGGCAGAACACCTGTGCCCGAAGCCGAAAGCATACAAAAACTAGCCGTGCATCAAGCAACCATGGTTATTTTCCTTGGCACCCCACACATCGCCCGCGTCGTGGATGACCTCCAAAAAGGCGGATATCCAAAAAATACTCCTTGCCAAGTGGTTTACAAAGCAACATGGCCTGAACAGAAAATCGTTAAGGGCACATTAGCCGACATCGTCGCAAAAGTCAAAGCTGCAGGAATAACCGAGACCGCGCTTATTTTCGTGGGAAAAGTCCTTGATCCTCAAGCGTACGATTTATCAAAGCTCTACGACCCCAAATTCACCACGGGCTTCCGTAAAGGCGAATAGTATGTACTCTAAGGGCATAGTTGTTGCAGCAATTACGAGGCGTGGCGTAGAAACCGCTCTTAAAATTAAAGAAGCCTTAGACAAGGCAGATTTAAACTCAACAGTTTATGCCCCAAAAAAATACAGTCAAAACGGAGTTGTTCCCTTAGACAAAAAATTTTGGTGACTTCATCAAAGACACTTACAGCACTGTAGATGCCTTGGTCGCTGTTATGGCAACGGGCATTGTCATCCGCTCAGTTGCTCCACTTCTTGAAAGCAAACTAACTGATCCCGCAGTCATAGGCGTTGATGCAACAGGAAAATTCGTCATCAGTCTCCTCTCAGGGCATTACGGAGGCGCCAACGAATTAACAAGGACAATTGCCAAAGGCATAGGGGCAATCCCAGTAATTACAACTGCTTCAGATGTTACGGGTAAAATTAGCGTTGATGAACTTGCAAGAAACCTCTATTTAAAAATCCAAAACCCCGAAAGCCTCGTTGCCGTGAATGCAGCCATAGTGAATGGTGACCGAGTTATCGTGGTTTTAATCGGAAATATTAAAATCCCAATCGATGCAGTCAGCTGCTATGAAATCAAGAAAGCAGAAAACGGCAAGCAAGCATTAGAAATCATCAATCAATACGATGCAGGCATAATAATAACTCAAGAATCCCTTTCGATAGTCAAGTTCAGCATGCCCTTTACAATTCTAAAAACCAAAAACGTAGTTGTGGGATTAGGTGCAAGGAAAGAGTCCACATCAGACAGCATGGTTGAAGCTGTAAACAAGGCATTGGAGCGTATTCATTTGCCTCTGGAGCGTGTGGACCGGTTTGCCACAGTCGACATCAAAAAAACATCTAAACCCATGATTGCAGCTGTGGAGCGGCTAGGTGCTCCGCTTGAGTTTTTAAGTGTCGATGCACTTCGTTCTCTAAATCATGTAGATCTGTCGCCTGACTCAGCGATGGTTCAGGAAAAAATCGGTGTTGGAGGAGTATGCGAACGAGCAGCGTTAATGGTAGCGGGAAGAAACTCAAAACTACTACTCAAAAAAACCAAACTCAACGGAGTAACAGTGGCAGTAGCCGAGGGCGAATAAGCGTAGTCGGCATAGGACCGGGCAGCCTTGAGCATTTAACGCCTAAAGCCCGAAGTGAAATAGAAGCCGCCGACGTCGTTGTTGGTTACGGCACGTACATTAAACTAATAGAATCCATCGTGAAGAAAGGCGCTGAAGTCTTTTCTGGAACAATGGGCAAAGAAGTGGAACGTGCCCAAATAGCAGTAGACAAAGCCAAAGAAGGCAAACAGGTTGTAATGGTTAGTAGCGGAGACCCAGGAGTCTACGGCATGGCAGGCGTAGTTTTGGAAGTTGCAGCCAAAGACGAAATTCCCGTGCCCGTTGAGATTGTTCCAGGAGTCACCGCAGCAACAGCAGCATCCGCAATCCTTGGGGCACCTTTAGTCAGTGATTTTGCCGTCATTAGTCTAAGCGATCTGCTGACGCCTTGGGAAAAAATCGAGCGCAGACTCGAAGCCGCCTCATCCGCTGACATGTCAATCGTACTCTATAACCCGCAGAGTCAAGGACGCATAGAACCGTTGGCAAAAGCCTACGAGATCATGCTAAAACACATTAAACCCAATACGCCTGTTGGAATTGTTAGGCAAGCTGGCGTGAAGGACGAAAACTTTACAATTACAACACTTAAGGATATGCTAAACTGCGAAATCGACATGGTAACAACCATAGTTGTCGGCAACTCAGCAACTAAAGTGGTTAACGGCAAAGATGGTTACAGCCCGAGGCTACGACCTATCAACCTAATTTTTTTTATACAGAACGTAAATTCCCATGATCATCACTAACCCAGCTATCGCTTGAACAATCGTTATTGGTTCTCTAAGAATGATGAGTGCGAAAAATGCCCCAAACAGCGCCGAAGTGGAATAGATGGTTCCCGTTCTTATGGCGCCGATTTCTTTTAAGCCAACCATAAAGAAGAGAATTGAAAAACCAATGCTAAACGCGCCAACCGAGACCAAATATGGAAACGCCGACAAGGGAACGTAAAAACTTAAGCCCAGCACAAAAGCCAGCAACAAAAGTGAGGCTCCACCTATCAGGCATTTTAGGGCTGTTACCAAAATCAAATCCTCTTTAACACAGAGAAATTTGCTCAAGTTGTTATCTACACCCCAAAACAAGCAAGCGCCCAAAATAAGCAAGTTACCTAAAACAGCTGTTTGCAGGGAAATGCTTGCAAATTGTGCATTGGTTGCTAAAATAACTGCTCCCACAACAAGAATTGCTATGCCTATCCATTCATTTTTGCTGACGCGTTCCTTTAAGAAAACAAATGCAATTAAAATTGTGAATAGAATCTCTGCATTTTGAAGAAAAGAAGCATCGATAGCTGTGGTTTGGTTGAGTCCATTAAGGAAAAGAAACGCTGCAATCACGGAGCCTGAAATCACCACTAAACCCAAGATTGCGATGTCTCTTCTGCAGAATTTCGACTCAGTTTTCGTTGGGGTTTTAATCAGTTTCATAACGCGGTGGCGAAGAGGTGAAAAACGAACTACCGCCAAGTAGACCCCAGCGAAAAGGTAGATTAAACCTGCCACAACGTCGGATTAACATCTACTAATGCTAGCTTGTTAAGGGTAGTTCCTAACCCAAACAGAATTGCAGACGCGACTGCTCCAACGTACCCTCAATGGTGGGTCATAACCCGACAGTCCTGTTATAGTTTGTTAATCTTTTCTGTTATGTATCGGTTTTTTCTAGTTTTTCCCGCACCAGTCTCATGATTTCTTTTCTAGCTTCGCCAATTGTTAAAGGCAACTCTTCACCTATTGGGAGTTTGTCTTGTTTTTTGAGAACTTCAAACAGGTGAGCAATTCGCGGTGAACGCAAGTTTACTTTTCGTATTAGCTCAGCGTTAGAAAAGCTTGTTTTGGGGGTACCTTCGGATACTATTTTTCCTTTGTCTAAGATGTAGAGTTTATTTGCAAACAGAGGAACCATGTCTACGTCGTGTGTAGCCAATAATAATGTAATTCCATCTTCTTTGTTAAGTCGAAGAAGTAAATGCAAGATGTCGCTGGTAGCGATTGGATCAAGGCTTGAGGTAGGCTCGTCCATTATGATTACTTCAGGCTGCATAGCAAGAACGCCTGCTAGCGCAACCCGCTTCTTCTGGCCACCACTGAGAAAATGGGGCGGTTTGTCCGCGAATTCGGTCATACCAACAGTTGTGAGTGCATCATCGACGAGTTGCTTGACATGCTCAGGAGTATAACCTAGATTTAAAGGTCCAAAAGCTACATCTTGCTTAACTGAAGAGGCAAAAAGCTGATCATTCGGATCTTGAAAGACGAAGCCAACTCTCTTTCGTAGAGTTAGGAGAGATTTAGCATCGTAGGCTAATGGTTTGTCTTCGAAGTATATATTGCCGGAAGTGGGTTTTAGGATACCGTTAAAATGATTAAGTAGAGTGGTTTTTCCAGAACCATTTGTGCCTAAGAAAGCAACTCGTTCGCCTCGAGTAAAGTTTAAAGAAACCTCATTTAGCGCCAATGTTCCATCTGAGTAGCGATGAGATAGTTTTTCTAATCTAAATATCATTGATTATACAACTCCAACGTTTATTGTTAAAAAGAGTAAGATAATGAGTAGGACATCAAAGATTACTATGCCTAGAAGCATGATTTTTCTTGGAGCAGGAAAGTCCTCGAGAATACGAATTTCACCATCGTATCCTCGTGCATTCATAGCTACGAGAGTTCGCTCACCCTGGTCCAGCGTTCGTATGAAAAGGCTTCCAATAAGCATACCTAAAGAGCGAATGCTACTTAGCCAACCTGAACGTCTGAGTCTTAGTTTTTGGGCGAGACTCATTTTCTCAGAGACCTCTAAAAATAAGAAGATATAACGGTATATCAACATAGACATTTCAACCATAACCTGAGGCATATGAACGCGGCGGAGGAGAACACAAAGATCAGTTATTGAAGTCGTGAGAACAAGGAAAAAAAGACAAGAAAGAGCACCCTCGACTCTTAGAAACGTATTTACACTCATATAGATTCCGCTTTTAAATATCGACCATGTAAACCAAGGAAGAGGGATTTCTATTAGAGGTGTTCCAGCTCCAAAGAATAAAGCTAAGAAAATACAACTAATCGTGAGCATATATGTTGGATAAACAAATAAATCAAGGTAAAGATGTGCTTTAACTTTAGCAAGACCTAATATCAAAATTGTACAGATCGTAAACACCACGATAGGCACAACAAATGTTGGTGCGGAAACACTTATTGCAAGCGCGGAAAGTGCAAAAAAAGTTTTAGTTATTGGACTGCTTTTCGCTAACGCGTTGGTGTAGGCAGACCTATCTATTTCAGTATAGAGTTCGGAATGGCTCAATAGATGATTCCTTCATCTTCAGCAATTGTTTTCTTAATTGCGCGGATTTTATTTTGGATCCTATCTAAGCAACCAAACATACGTCTTATCTCCTTTTGCGCTGTATCTATACATATGTCTATGCTCTCGAATGGCTCCCCCAAAAAAGGGTTAGTGCACACCCACTAAGGTTGCTGTGGATGTTCATTTCATATTACAGGTTATTCAGGCTTCGCCCTCAAATACCCAACGAAGTAACCGATTATTACGGCTCCGATGGCTACCTGTAATGAGAATATCACTATCTCGCCTGTTGCATCCGGTACATATCCCAGTGGTTGAATCCATGGTTTGTAGCCGCTTGATGAAATTTGGTCAGGACCTTGGCCGTCTGTTCCGCTGAAACTTGAGCCAGAGTTAATCACGAATGGCAGTATGAAGATAGCTAATACTAATCCGATGAGCATTATGTACAGATACTTCCTCTTGATTTGCTGTTTCGGAATGATCGCTTTGCTTGCAGCGCGGACTGATTTTAAGCCTTTTTTAGTTCCAATGAAGTGCCCTATGGTTGCAGCCATTATTCCCGCTTGGACCGAGAACAACAATACCTCAGTTTCATGTGGAAGTGAAATAACTGCTCCAGACAAGGAGGTATACCCTAAGGCTATTATGTATGCGATTAGTGCTAACGGTGACGCTATGGTCAACGCTAAGTAATACTTATACTCCATTTATGGTTTCACCTCGTTTTCTGTTTTCGAAGTAGGGATTTTTAGTACGCCTAATCTTTGTAGGATACTGCCTTTGTATTTTGACAGGAAGCTGAATATCATAACAGCGAGAAGACCTTCGGCAATGGCTAATGGAATCTGTGTGATAGCATATATGGCAAAGAATGTTGCAAATGAAGTAAGGACGCTTCCATTGGTTGGGAATGCAAGAGCAAGTTGGAAAGCAGTAGTAACATAGGTTGCTAAGTCGGCCAAGGCGCAAGCGGCAAAAACGCCGATCGACGGGTTAAGTCGTGTCCTTTTGAATAATTGCCATATGGCGAAGCCTATTACGGGCCCGGCAATACCCATGGAGAAAACGTTAGCTCCGAGAGTAGTTATGCCTCCGTGAGCTAGCAATAAGGCTTGGAATACCAGGACTATGACTGAAATAGCACTTGTTATTGCCGGTCCGAAAAGAATAGCGGCAAATCCAGTGCCCGTAGGGTGCGAGCTGCTTCCGGTTACTGACGGAAGCTTGAGTGCAGAGATTACAAAGATGAATGCGCCAACTAACGCCAAAAGCGGCTTGATTTCAGGCATTTTTTTTGTTAATTTAGTAAGCTTGTAAACTCCATAAGCTACTATTGGCATAGATATTATCCACCATATTTGCCACCATGGGCTGGGCAGGAAACCTTCCATTATATGCATTTAGTTTATTCCCCTCTGTTGATAATCCAGCCTGAAGGCTTATTAACTTTCGTTTAACTAAAGTTAAACTTAGGTTGAATACAAAGTGCAAAAAACCAAAACATCCTCCTCCGAAACAAAGGCGAATTCACCAAATTCCAAATCCTCCTCGAAATAATGCGTAACCAACCCCACATAAAACAAAAAGACGTTAGCGACAAAATAGGCATAACCATACAAGCCATATCCAAATACTTCAAAAAACTAACAAAAGAAGGCCTACTAGAAGCTGGCTCCGAAAGAGCCGACTACCACCTAACACCCAAAGCAATGATTAAACTCCGTGAAGATATTCATGCCCTCGAAAGTTACGTCACAGAAGTTAAGCGTGATCTAAAAATTGAACATGCATGGCCAGCTTTAGCAACCCAGCCCGTGAAAGCAGGCGAAGAAGTGGGCTTAATCATGAAGGAAGGCGTCATGTACACAGTTTCTCCAGACAACGCTGCTTTCGAAGCGAAAGGAATAGCGTTGGCAGATGCTAAACCAGGCGAAGACTTAGGCTTAAAAGAACTGCATGGAAAAGTCAAAATGAAGCAAGGCAGAATCCTGATTGTTAAACTGCCAAGTATCCGTAAAGGTGGCTCACGAGCAGTTGACTTGGTTAAACTGAAGGTTTTTTATGATGAATTCAAGCCTGATCGAGTCGGCGTTATGGGCGCTGTTGGGAGAGCAGTTCTAAACAAGCTAGGCTTGAAAGCGGACATTGAGTTTGGTATCAGCCGCTCCGCCGCCATAGCAGCCTCGAGGGGATTAAACGTTTTCGTTCTTGTAGTAGGCAGAATGGTAAACCGCATGATACAGGAAATTGACCAAATAAACATGAAAACTAACGCAGAAATTATCTATGAAGTAAAAGATTCCCACTGTTAAAGCTGCATCCGTTTTATAATCTCCGCTCAAATAATCAAAATCTACGATAAGCAATTTTTTTTTGGAAAAAGCAAAAAAGGAAAGGGAAGGTAGAGAAGAATTTAGTTTTTAGCTTTTCTTCTGTATGTGTATGTTCCGAATGCAACTGCGACTAATGCCGCTGCTATGATGACTATAGCTACACTTGAGTATTCGGGAATTGGTGTTGGTGTGGCAGATGAGTATGAAGGTACTGCTACGCCACTGCCGGTTGGTACGAACAATGCTTGAATAGCGCAGGTATCTGCAGGGATATTCAGTGAAAGTGGATTCGATGTGTAGATGTTGTCTGCTGATGAAGAGGATACTATCCAGCCGAGGAATTGGAAGTCTGCACCAGGGGTCGCGGTGAAGTCATTTACTGTGCCGACAGTGTAGTTGGTGTAGGTGGTTCCTGCAGTTGGATTGATTGATAGCTCGCCTGCTGAAATTAAGAGATCGATGCTTGATGTTCCAGTTGTTGATGCGGCTACTGTAGCGTTGGTTGTTGGGACGAAGATTGCCTCTATTGCAGCGGAGGGAATGAATGGTGTGTATACTAATGGGTTAGTGGTGTTAGCGGTCGGTCCTCCATTAGCGACGGGCGCTACAGTCACCCAACATAGGAATTTGTAGCCTGCACTGGCATTAGCATCTAATGTGACAGGTGTGCCGTCTACAAACGGATAGCTGGTTCCAGATGTTAGTGTTGTTCCCATTGTTGAGATTGTTCCGCCTATTGAAGTGTAGATGTAGACCTCGTCATTTGTTTGTGCTCCAACGTTTGGAGCTGCAGCTACTACTAAGATAGCTAGCGTCAATAAGACTAAAGCTAAAACTTTACAGTTCTTTATTGTCTTGTTCATTGAATCACCGAATTTTTCTATACAGAACTGTGATTAAAAGTTAATATAAGCTTTTCCAACCGTTAAGCGCTGCCCCGCTTGAAAAAAGAAATTAAAAACCCCAAAAAAAATGGAAATCTAACGTTCAATTGAGATTTTGCTAACTCCAGCCTCTTTTTCAAGAATAACCACATGGTCAGCTTTCCCAGCGAACGCTTCACTATGTGTAACCGCAACAATTTGTTCAATCGCTTTGAATCTGCTGATAGCTTCAGCTAACCGCTCTATACTACCATCTTCGCTTCCCAAGTTCTCGGTAGGCTCATCAAGCATCAGCATACTTAATCCATGGCCAGTTCTGGACTGCATAATAAGTTGCCCCAAGCCTAACCGATAGGCAAAAGCCAACAGCGTCCGTTCGCCGCCAGAAAGATTACTGACTTCGCGGTCAACACCCGTTTCGCTCTTCACATATGGCGTGTAGGTCTCGTCAATAACCACGTTAAGCATGGGTGGTTCACCTCCCACTAAGCTATCAAGCACCTGTTGAACAAAGTTGCGCAGAACCTTTACAAATTCACTTCTCAGTTTAGGTTGAATGCTGCGGTATGCATCTCGGATTGCGCCCAGCACCTCGACGGTTTTGCGTATTTTCTCTACACGCTCTATTTTTTCCTGTGCAAGGTTGATGCGTTCTTTGGTGTCGTCTAAGCGTTGGGTTAAGTCTTTTTTGCGGTTCTCTTTAGTGCGTAAATCAGATTCTAAAGCATAATACTGTTTGATTGCTTGATCCTTTTTGTCTTTAGCTACTTGGAGCTCAGATATATCAAATTTTGAGATTTCAAACTGCAAAGCCTCAAGTTCTGATCGCTGGTCAATTTCAAGTCTTTGCTGTTCTTCAAGTTGAGTTGAAAATTTCCGTAGGCTGTTTTCTTCGTCAACAAGCATTGTTTTCAAATCTGCGCTCCGGGTCAAGCAAGTTTGCAAGTTGGAGAATGCTTCTGAAGCGACTACTTTGGTTTTCTGCAGAGTCGCCACTTCAAGCCTTAAGTGATTAATACTGTTTTCTCTTTCAGCATTTTCATGTTCAATTCTATGCATTAAATCGGTTTTGTATTCGCCTGTTAGGGGCTGAATACAAAGCGGGCACTTGCTCTCCTGGGACAGTTCGGAGACTCTTTTTTTGTCCAGCTGCATACTCCGTGAAGTGGCTTCCTGTTCACCTCTTAACGTGCTGATTTTCTCGTCAAAACTGGCTAGGCAGGTTCCCAATTGCTCAAACGGTTGGTTAGTAGGCAAACCTGCTTGCTCAAGTTTGCTAAGGCAAAGCTTCATTTGGGAATCAAAAGAGTTTTGGCGTGTTAACAGATTTTCAATGACGGTTTTTTTATCCTTTATTTGCTGTACAATCGAAGCTTGGTTTCTAGAAGTATTTGCGAGATTAGCGCTCTGTCTTGCTTCTTTTCGCTTGAGTTCTTCAACGACGAGTTTTTTCTCTTCCAGCTGCTTAAGTTTTGAGTTTGCTTCATCCAGCACTCGATTGGCAACTGATAACTTCTGAGTTGAATCCTCCAAATCCATCTCTAAAAATGTAAACTCTTCACTTGCCCTGTTATACTCGTTGCTAAGCTTCTCTAAACCCATAACGTCTGGGTCTTTCTCGTAAACCCTCTTCTCAGTATCATAGTCACGTTGGTACTGTGCGATGCTGCTCCATGCTACTTCATAATCGGACAATCCGAAAAGCTCATCGAGGCGCCTTTGCCTATCCCGAGGCGCAGAATCTAATAATTCTTTGAGGTGTTCTTGCCTAAACCAGATGATTTCGCGGTAAAGCTCTTTGTCCAAGCCTGTAATTGCCTTGAATTGTTCTGCTATAGCGTCGGTTTTCATACTGGCAACAAGCTTCTCGTCTTCATAGAGTTTAAGCTGTTCAAAGTCTTGATTGATGCTTTTACCTTTCCTCTTAAGCCCACGTGTAAGCTTGTAGGTGCTGCCATTATGCGTAAACTGCACCGTAACTTTCCCCGAGTCAGCGCCTTCCCGAAGTAGATACTCAAAACTTCTGCCGATAGAGTCGCCAAAAAACGCAAAGTCAACAGCGTACATAACACTGGATTTACCGCAGCCTACTCCACCAACTAAGCAGTTGAATCCATGGGTTAGCGGCACTGTAGATTTGATGTGGCTTCGGATGTTTTCAAGCTGGACAATTTCTATTTTCATTTCGCCAGCTCCTCTATGGTTTGTTTTACTTTATCGTCTTGTTTTCGAGTTAAAGGCTCAATTAAACCAAGAGCGCCCCTTGCGATTTTTTCTGCTTCCTCTTTACCGTAGCGTTCAGCAAAAATCTGCACGAAATATTCGAATGCCTTGGTTTTAAGGTCTTTAAATCCGCCTTCGAATATGGAGCGCACTATTTCGTCTGAAACCGCCGTTTCCTTAAGCAATACGATTGGATGAACAAGCAGTGATTTCTCGCCAGCACTTCGGATTTTTCCTATCTCGATTTCTGTGCGGCTTGCCTCCGTTGGCAACGTTCCCTTCAAAACAGGAATTATCACTGCGCCTTCCGAGTCGGCGTCTTTAACCATCTGGGCGGCTAACTCAGTGATTTTTGCCGATTGCATACCTGTGAAGTCTTGTTCGATTAAGACGAATCTGCGCGGTGAAGTTAGTTCAATCGGTTCCGGTTCAACTTGGCCTTTCTCGTTGACTTTGACGAGGAAGAAGCCTTTAGGATACTTGGCTTCGTCGTAACCTACAGTTTCCGTGCAGCCGCTGTAAACTAAAATGCCGTCTTTGAATTTGCCAAGGAACCGTTCATGCACATGACCTGCAGCATAATAGCAAAAACCATTCGGCAACTCCTCAGGCAAAATTTCAGCTTCAAAAGGTCCTTTTACGCATGGCAAATCCAACGCGCCGTGGAAAACAAAGATGTTGGCGACTTCAGCCTTAGGCGTTGGAGGGTTCTCAGCCATGAATTTTGGCAGTGCCTCTTGGGTTTTATGCCTGTTATGGTAAGTTGGGATACCGTAGACGTAGCAGCAATCAGCTTTGCTCCAGCATGCGCCCTGATGCCTTGGCAAATGAATGATTAATCCCGCGCTGTCAAGCGGATAGAGGATTGTGCTTGTGATAGTGTTTGGGGCAGAATCATGTGAGCCGTCAACTGTTAAGACAGGGATGCCTGCATCTTTTAACCGCTTAAAACTGCGAATGGTGTTCTCTAAGGTATGGTTTGACGGTCTTGCTTGATGGAAAAGATCACCTGCAATAATCATGAAATCAGGTTTTAACTCAATTGCCCTGTCAACAAGTTCTCTGAATGCGTCGTCGAAGTCTTGCCTTCGAGCTTCTAAACCATACTGCGAATAGCCCAAATGTAAATCGGCAGCGTGCACAAAGCTAAACGGCTTCAAGCTGGTAAGACTCCCTTAAGTTTCCCCTTTGTCAGTTGATAGTGCTTACCTGTTTTAAAGCGTTTACGATATTTCGGTTTTTGCCTATTTTTCTATGCTTTGACATTATCATTGATTTTCAACATTTATTGATTGCTGAAAACGCCAATACCGACCTACCCCGCCCCTTCTTTCATGTTAAAGCGAGATTTTGTTTAGTCAATTGCTGATGTTGTCAAACCAACTAAATTTATTAGTCCGCAGACCTCTCTGGCTTTTCATGCATCGCTTTGTAGCTTTTCTAAAAGGGATTAACGTCGGCGGTCGCATTGTTGTTAAAGAAAAACTCAAAGAAGCGTTCACTTCGCTGGGATTCCAAAATGTTTCTACTTACAAGCAAAGCGGCAACGTAATCTTCGAAACTGAAATGGCAAATCTCCAAGAAGTTATCGCAAAAATCGAAGAAAAACTCCGAAGCAACTTAGGCTACGAAGTCACCGTATTTGTCCGAACAATTCCAAAGCTCAAAAGCATAATCGACTCTGACCCCTTCAAAAACCAAGACCCCAAAGGTTCAAGTTTTCTAATTACCTTCCTTGCGTTTGAACCTTCAAGTTTTCCCTTGCAGTTGCCTCTAACGATTCCAAAATCTACAGCGCAGGTAATTTCGGCGAAAGGCACCGAAGTTTTCAGTGTGACTCATGGCGGCGGAGAGGGTGCGTTGCCTAATCCTTTTTTGGAGTCAAAGCTGAAGGTGAAAGGGACAACTCGAAACCTGAATACCATTAGAGAAATCGTTGAAAAATATGCTTAATGATTTACTGCGGGTTTCCGCGAGCCCTATTCTTTAGCCAATCATGAGCGAAAATCTCCGCTTCCCCGCTTTCAATGCCCTCCACAATCTTCTGCGCAGCGTAATCCGCTGAGTCAGGCGGAAAAGGACCGTGGGGTTCTAGCTCGCTCTCGGGCACTGGAACATCTCGAATGGTATTTCTTTCAAAGTTTGTAAGTGTAATGTACGGGTAGACTACGCCGACAGTTATGTTGTCGCTTTTTAGTTCCTCTCGAGCGGTTAAAGTCAAAACTGCCAACGCTCTTTTTACTGAAGCGTAAGGTGCGTTGTTAGGCAATGTCATAAGCGCAACGGCAGAGCTTATGTTAATGATTGCGCCTCCTCCCTGCTTTCTCATATGTGGGATAACTTGTTGCATGGCAGCGAGTGGTCCAACCAAGTCAAGGTCAAATATGTAATGGTAGGTGTCAACGTCAATTTTCTCGGCAAGGGCATCGTACCCTACGCCTGCGTTGTTAACGAGAATGTCGATTTTGCCAAATCTACCATTAACTTCTTTAACCATTCGCTTGACTTCAAAAACCCTTGACATATCCGCTTGAACAGCGATGGAATTGGGAATTTCGCTTGAAAGCTTTTCCAGTTTCTCTTTTGAACGCGAAACAAGAGCTACTTTAGCGCCCATATTAGAGAGCAATCTGGCGGTTGATAGCCCTATTCCTGAAGATGCTCCTGTGATAATTGCCGTTTTGTCTTTTACATTCATTAAAATTCCTTCAATTTGCAATTTGGAAACTAAACGTTTCCATTATACACAGAATTGTTAGATGTATAAAAAGTTCTTCCTGGGCATCATCCGTACATTTTCGGCTTTGTTTAACATGTTCTTATAATTCTCTTCCCATTTATCGCATTAGTGTTAGATTTGCCTAGATTAATTGAGCCCTTGAAAGTTAAGAGTTATACTCTTAGGAACCGTATTGTGTTGCCGCCTATGCAAACGGGACGGGCAAGTTTTGAAGGCGAAGTAACCAGCAGACTAATCAACTTTTACGTTCGGCGCTCGTCACATTTGGGTTTGCCTATTGTTGAGCACTCATATGTTTCACCGACTGGCAAAATAGGACCCAAACAGCTGGCAATCGATGATGACTCGGCAATCGGTGGGTTTGGGAAGCTGGCAAACGCGCTGCATGAAGTTGGCGCCCCGGCGGTCGTGCAGATTTCCCATGCTGGAGGAGTAACAAACAAGAGAGTCATCGGCACCGAACCCGCAGGTCCATCGCCCAGACAGAAAAGCCGCATGCTGGAAACAAGCGAAGTCTACGCTATCGCCGATGAGTTTGCAGTGGCAGCGGAACGCGCAGTTAAGGCTGGGTTTGACGGAGTTGAACTACACGGAGCCCACGGTTACCTGCTAAACCAGTTTTATTCACCATTATTTAACAAGCGTGAAGACAAGTTTGGCGGTTCTTTAGAGAAGCGAATGAGTTTTCCACTGTTAGTCGCCAAAAAAGTTCGTCAACGCCTCGGCAGCAGACTCTTACTCTACAGACTAGGCTCAGATGATTTAGCTCCCTCTGGAACGCACATTGAAGACTCAGTCGTTTTCGCTCGAAGTCTTGAAGCGGCGGGAGTTGATATACTTGACGTTTCTGGGGGCATGTGCGGAAGTGAACCAAGACAACTGAGGCAAGTAAAAGGATACTTTGTTCCGCAGGCAAGCGAGATTAAAAGGGCAGTCAAGGTTCCAGTTATCGGTGTAGGCGGAATTTTTGAGGCAGAATTTGCAGATAAGCTGGTGAGTGATGGAAAGGTTGATTTGGTGGCGGTGGGCAGGGCTTTTTGGAGTGATTCGCAATGGGCAGAAAAAGCCATAGAAACGCTAAAAAACACCTGCATTCGGCGTTAATTCTTAACCGAATAACAAAACCCTTATGCTATAGAACACAATATTAATTTTGGAAAGAGGATGATGCGCTTTTAGTCCTAAAAAAAGAGCTCCAAGAAACGCTAAAAACAGAGGCAGAGGAATTGCCTATCCCATGGAAGTTGGCGAAGAATTCGAAGTGGACATTATTGATATGAGTCCAAACGGGGAAGGAGTCGCAAAAATCAAAGGGTTCCCAGTTTTCATTAAAAATGCAAAGGCCAACGAACATGTAAAAATAAGGATAACCAGCTTAATCAGCGGCTGCGCAGACGCTGAAGTAGTCCCTTAACAACAGCTTTTTTTCAGCGGCATTCTTCTATATTTCAGTCATTCCTTGCTCTTGTTTACTTTCATCCGTATCCAAAGAAAACCCGTTCTTTACAAGTTGATTAAGTCCCGTGAACTGCAAGAGAGGATAGCCAACTAAAACTTGAACCCAGAACGTCAGAAGTCGCGATAAAGTGGTGGCTGCTCCAGCAATCACTAATGGCACGCTTAATGCTGAATAGAGGTTAATCATAGTTATTTCAACTGCGCCGACTGGGAAACCCGAAGTTAGCGTCTCAACTGTTGAGGAAATGAAGTACACGACGGCTATATCAGGTAATGTTATGCTCTTAAAATTCAGTGCATAAAATACCATCATGTAAATCAATAAAATGAATATATAACTTATTGAAGCGAAAATTGTGGGTTTAATTAAGAGTTTAGGATTATTTTTGTAAGTTTTGAAAGCTGTACTAAATGAAAATATCGTAGTTTGAATTTTCTCTTTTCTCTTATCCAGTTTAGCTGGGTTTTTTGTAATTACCTTCAAAAGATTCATTATTACGTTGATTAACTTTTCGTCGGCACCATCCTTTATGGCAATATAGAAAAACACTCCTACGATTCCTACCGTTCCAAAAGAAATAACCAGAAGCGTTCCAAGCAAATAAAGTGGAAGCTGCCGTCCCAAGACTAAAAAAGATAATCCGACCACCAATCCAACAGTGTAAATGACCGTGCTTATTATCCGCGAACTAATAACCGACGCGGCAGATGTTCCAACGTTGCTTTTTGTATCTTTCTGAATCAGATATATCCTTGTGACTTCTCCGCAAACCGTTTCGCATGGAATCACCATCTCCACAAAGTTTCCAATCCAGTTGTAAAGGACCATTTTCGTGAGCTTTATTTTTACTTTTAGTCCTTCGAGCAGATAATAACAGATTACTGAATCGAAAAAAACCATAAGAACAAGCGATAAGATTGCGAGGGAATAGTAAAGGGAGTACTGTTCAAGGTTCAGTGAAGTTAAGAGAGTGACTAGTGAATCAAATTTTATGACGAATTGCAAGTAAGCAAGAAAGAGCACCAATCCGAGAATCATGAAAAGCGAAGACTTGTGTTTGCTTAAAAATCCAGGTAATTTCGGTAGTTTCATAAAATCTTATTCCGCTTGTTTTCTTGCTTAAATAAATTATTACTGATTTCTTTTATTATCTGAGGTACTTCCCTTTTTTCTAACGTGCCCTCTTATGGTGAATTACTCGAATTATAAAACATGTAATATTTACATATTACGAGATTACCGCTTCTATTCCATCAAACGATTTAGATTGTTGTGCCAGCTAAGATTTGAACTCTGACCCTTGGCGATTGAAGAAAAATTCCTCGCCCTGTCTGTTGTATCTCCGTAGCATCTTCCTCTTTTTGTTCCAATGAAGGAAGTTTGGCATGAGATGAAAGACATAAGTCAAGAAACGATAAAATGCCATTAACAATATCTTAATATCAAGTAAATTGATTACACAGTTATTAGTTATTAATTTTTAATAGGAGGCATTTTATGACACAAAACATTAGACTGATTGTTTATCCGGTTAAAGATGTTGAAAAAGCTAAAGCATTTTACGGCAAGTTTCTAGACGCAGAACCTATGTTGCAAGCCCCTACTATGTAGGTTATAGGGTTGGCAATTTGGAAGTCGGATTAGACCCTAACTCTAAGGTGGGACCTATTGCTTATTCTGATGTAACGGATATTAAAAGCAGTCTTCAAGCAATGGTTAATGTCGGTGCTGAAGTTGTACAGGATGTTAAGGAAGTAGGTGGGGGTTTGTTGATAGCTCAGGTCAAGGACGTTGACGGTAACGTGGTAGGGCTAAGACAACAATCTTAAATGAGGAAGTATTTTTATTGACATCTTTTTCTCTTTAGCGGGCTCTGTTTAGTTGGAGAAGGATACTTCAGATGATGCTGAATATTAACGGCTTTACCCTCGCTTAGAGGAAGAGATATTCAGCGCCGCCGCCTCACGAACAAGTGCCTTCAGAGCTTCCCCGTTGATCTTGTCGCCCTCGTGAAAGTCGATTGCACGCCTTTCGTTGCCTTCAAGACAAGAGTTGAAGAGACCCGAGGGATCCTCCAGCGAGGCACCCTTGCAGAAAGTCATCTTCACGGCGTTCTTGTACGTCTCACCGGTGCAGATCATCCCACTGTGATACCAAACCGGAACACCTCGCCACTTCCATTCTTCTACGACTTCCGGGTCAGCCTGCTTAATCAGAGCCCGAATCTGAGATAGCATATCACCCCGCCAATCGCCCAACTCCTTGATCTTCGCGTCAATTAGCTGAGACGGAGACTCGCCCTTGAGTTGTTCTATCTTCTTCATATTTCTAGAGGGGTTCTTCAGTGGCTTTTATGTTTTGCGACAAAGATTGCGTAGCTTTCAGTCAGAATTCTTCTTCTACGAGTTGATTCGTCAGTTCGATGTAGATAGTGAAGATTTGAATATGTACGTGAATTCTACGAAGTAAAGTTATTCAGGATACGAAAATAATGAAATTCATCGCCAATGGGGCTGCTGGTAATTGTAGTGAGGCCGCTGGGTCTCAGACCCAAATGGGTTCAAAACCCATAACTTCAAATGATTGCAAAATTGTTCTTTATACGTTTTTATCTGAACAAAAGAAGGTACAGGTCGTACCGGGCTTACCCCCTACACGGTATGAGTCCCTAAGTCAAGGCTTATTGAAAAAGGCTATTTTCCTAATTTTAGACCATGATTTTCGTGAACCTTAGGCAAAAAGTGATGTTTCCCACAAGTTTCAATTCTAATTTTTTGAGCGACAAGGAAAATAAAGTCATAAAAGTTCTCGTGAGCCATATCTTCAATATGACAAAGAGGTAAAGGAAACCAAAAAACCCACGCTTAATTTATTTCTAATTGCTTTAAACTTTATGCCGTAAAGTACAGTTAAGTCCTAGCTGAACAGAAAAGCTGGAACTGAGCTCGACCAAGTTTTGCGACTCAAGCTGTGGCGAGAGTAAAAGTGAAGTCGAAGAAGACCTAACTTAATCTTGAAAAGAATAAACAAGACAGATTATTCCTTTTTATGTTATATCGATTAAATGGCAACAATTTTAAATACATATTTACCCCAAATTGGTTAAGAATTGTGTCTATTTACTGCCTTTGAGGTCTACAAGTGAAAACGCAAAAAAAACGGTTTAAACATGCCAAGCTCTTCTGAAACCAAAGTCGAAAATGAGTTTCCAATTGTAGGCATTGGCGCCTCTGCAGGCGGCTTAGACCCCATCAGAAAACTGCTAGAGAACGTGCCTATGGATATGGGTATGTCCTTTGTTGTAGTCCAGCATTTGGCTCCGGGACAAGAGAGCCTGCTTCCTGAAATCCTTTCAAGATCCACTAAAATGAAGGTTCTGCAAGTTCGCGATGGCATGCAGGTCGAGCAGAATCGTGTCTACGTAATTACTCCAGCAACAACCATGACGTTGAAAAACGGACAACTCAGACTTGTTCCCAAAGGCTTGGCTCTCAAACCCATCAACGACTTTATGATCTCCATAGCATCCGAGCGAAAAGCCAAAGCAATCGGAATTGTGTTGTCCGGAACGGGCAATGACGGAACTGAAGGCTTAAAAGCAATCAAAGCCGAAGGCGGAATAACCTTCGCACAAGACCCCGAAACAGCGCAATATCCCGACATGCCCAACAACGCTATAGCTGCAGAAACACCGGATTTTGTTCTTTCCCCAGAACAGATAGCCCAAGAAATAGCTAAAATCGCCCATCACCCCCAACTCATATCTTCCCAAACAAAGTCGCCCAAGCAAGAAAAAACCGAGACCGACTTGAAGAAAATTATCATGCTGCTTAAGACTTCTTTTGGCGTTGATTTTACCCATTACAGAGACACAACCATTGACCGACGCATCACGCGACGCATGGTCATTAACAAGTCAGAAAACATGACGGCATATGTCGATTATTTGCGGAAGAACCCGAGTGAGCTGCAGTTATTGTTTGACGACCTGCTAATTGGCGTAACAAGCTTTTTTAGGGAACCTGACACTTTCGTGGCGTTGAAAGAAAAAGTTTTGCCAGAACTCGTCAAGAACAGATCACCCAACGAATCCATTCGAGTTTGGATTCCAGGCTGTTCAACAGGAGAAGAAGTCTATTCTTTTGCCATAACACTTCAAGAATTCCTAGAAGAAAAAGCCATACCCGAGATAAGGGTTCAAATTTTTGGCACTGATGCAAATGAGAAAAACATTGAGAAATCTCGCCAAGGAACCTATCCAAAAAACATAGAAGATAACGTCTCCGAAAACAGGCTAAAGCGATTCTTCACTTTCTCCAACGAACATTATCGAATAACAAAAACTATTCGTGACATTTGCATTTTTGCAAAACAAGACATTACAACTGATCCTCCTTTCTCTAACATAGATCTCATTATGTGCAGAAATGTGCTTATTTATTTTGATTCTTACCTCCATGAAAAAATATTGCGTATTTTCCATTACGGCCTAAAAACGAATGGTTTTCTAGTTTTGGGCGAGGCTGAAAGTGTTGGCAAGTTCCAGTATCTGTTTCAATCAATTATTCAAGGAAGCCTAATTTACAGAAAAAAGCAAGCCCAGCCACAAGTGTTGTTAGGTGAATAAGCTTTTGTTCCTCACGTTGCGAAAAAGATTACTGACCCGCTTGGAAAGGCAGATTTGCTATCGGTTTTGGGCGAGAAAGTTGATCATCTTATAACATCGGAGTATGGTCCAGCGACTTTGTTGTTGAATAATAACTTGGGATATACTGGTGTTTCGCGGAGATGTTGCTCCTTTTCTTTCACCAGAATCGGGAGTCGCGAGTTTTAACGTAACCAAAATTGTTCGGAAAGAATTGAGGTCGCAAGTTCAAACTGCTTTGTATAGGGCAAAAAAAGAAAAGAGAACCATTAAAGAAACGGTGAGCTTCAAACAAAAAGGGCAACCAAAAACAGTTAACATCGAGATAAGACCATTAGAAACAGCACAGTTCGAAGAACCGTTCTACCTTGCATTATTTACTGAGGGCGCCGCACATGATGCTTCTTTTGCTAAAGAAGTTGAATCTTCTGTTTTGCCTGGTGAGGCGGAGAGTCTTAAGGATCGTCAGATTCGTGAGCTTAGGGAGGATTTGGATGCAACGAAGCGGTCTTTACAGAGTCTTGTGGAGGGGCAGCAGGCGACTAATGAGGAGTTGCGGTCGTCTATGGAGGAGGTTCAGTCAAGTAATGAAGAGTTGCAGAGCACTAATGAAGAGTTGGAAACGGCAAAAGAGGAGCTGCAGTCTGGTAATGAGGAGCTGCAGACTCTTAACGAGGAGCTTAAGAATCGCAATCAAACCCTTGGTCGCCTAAACGATGACTTAACTAACCTGCAAACCAACATTGACCTTCCAGTGGTTATTGTTGATAATGAGCTTAAGATTAGGCGTTTTACTGTTTCAGCTCAAAAACTTTTGAAGATTTCGCCATCCGATGTTGGACGATCAATTACCGATTTCAATCAGGGTGTTCATGCCGTAGATCTAGGAAAGTCAATCTCGGATGTTACCTCCAATTAACTGTTGTTATTCAAGAAGTTGCGTGCGCCGAAGACCGATTATGCGAGATGCAGGTTCGACCGTACTTAACTGAAGAGAAAAAGATTGACGGGGCAGTTCTATCCTTCATGGACATAACCGAACGCAAGAAAATGGCGCAAGAGTTGTCTGTCTCTCTGGAAAATTCACAGCGGCGTGAGTCTGAGATTTCAGCTCTTTTGAAATCATCAAAAGCAGTTCTGCAAAACAAAGAATTCCCGGATTCGGCGCGAGCAATATTTGACGCCGCCAGAGAACTAATTGGAGCCACAGCTGGCTATGTTGCCCTTTTAAGTGATAACGGAAGAGAAAATGAAGTCTTGTTCTTGGAAGCGGGAGGGCTTCCTTGCACGGTTGATCCTTCGCTTCCGATGCCTATTCGGGGACTCCGTGCTGAAGCATACAACTCTGGAAAAGTCGTAGTTGAGAACGATTTTAACAAAAGTAACTGGAAAAAATTCATGCCTGATGGTCATGTGCAACTCAAGAGTGTATTGTTTGCACCATTGATGATTGAACAAAGACCGGTCGGGGTAATTGGGTTAGCTAATAAACCTGGTGGATTCAACAAACGTGATGCCGAAATGGCAATGGCGTTTGGAGAAATTGCTTCGATTGCCTTAGCTAACAGTAAAATGCTTGAGATGCTGGAAGAAAATGAAAAAGAGTTAAAGAAGCACTCTGAGCATTTGGAGGGGCTTGTTGAGGAGCGAACCAAACAGCTTAAAGATTCTGAACGCATGGCGGCTATTGGTCAAACTGCTGGCATGGTTGGGCATGATATTCGAAATCCACTGCAGGCTATTGCGGGTGATGTATATTTGTTAAAGGAAGAGCTAAAAGGCATGCCTGGACGCGAAGAAGAAAGTAGTGTAGTGGAAAGTTTGGAAGGTATAGAGAAGAACGTTGATTACATTAACAAGATTGTTGCGGACCTGCAAGATTTTGCACGACCTCTTGATCCTCGAGCGGAAAAAGTCGATTTGAAACTCATAATTGAAGAGTTATTGGCAAAGAACGGTTTGCCCGAAAATGTTAAAGTAACCGTTAAAGTTGATGCGGCAGCTGAAAAGATTATGGCTGACTCCACTTTTATAAACCGCATTATGGTCAATTTGGTTAATAATGCCGTTCAAGCGATGCCTAATGGCGGCAAACTAGTTATAAAAGCCTTCAAAGAAGCAAATGACGTCGTAATAGATGTCACGGATACGGGAGGTGGCGTTCCTGAAGCCTTAAAAAAGAAACTGTTTACGCCTATGTTTACTACTAAAGCAAAGGGGCAAGGCTTTGGCTTACCTGTGATTAAGCGTATGACTGAAGCATTAGGCGGCAAAGTCTCATTTGAGAGTAAAGAAGGCAAAGGAACCACGTTCATTGTACGTTTGCCCCGCCCCAGAGGTAAACAGCAAATGGCTTTAGAGAAATAAATACTTGGCATATTCTATGAGCACGATATTACATCTGCGTTTTCGTTGAGCTCAACGTTACGATTGCGCTCTTTCCGTGCGAAAAAGCATATTCCTAATTTTGGTTATCAAGTTTTTCGGGAGATCTCAATTGATTTCGGATGATTATGAAAAGCGCAAAAAAGAGTACACCTGCTATGATACCTGAAGTGATGCCCATGATGTACAAAGCCTCCCATGCCGGCATAGAGGTGCTAAGGTACTTGAACGACCCGATAAGTATGAATAAGGAAGCTGAACCGATAAATGAAATTCCAAGAGCCATCAAAACACTGCCAACTATACTTATGATAATGAGTCTTTTGAGTCGTTTCTTAACAGCTGCTTCCGCTTCATTCATATATCCTTTGAGTATGGCTTTTATCTCACTTAGAATTGCTCCAATTATTTCCCTTAAAGAAATCTTTTCTGACATCTAATAATTACGCCTCTTCCAACAAATCTACCGAACCCTAAAAATCGTGATATTCACACACGATAGCTGACTAAAAATGTTTCAAGATTCTCATATTTAGTTTAGCTTAGTATCTATTTTAAGATTGTGACTGCATGACCCCAACAACGTGCGTTTATTAGTCTCTATAGTCACCCCTTACTTGTTTGGAGTTGCTGATTTTTGGGTGCAATAGACCAAGTAATTAATTTCATCACCTCTGGAAGCATCGGCGGTATTCCACCATTAGTTTTGATGATTATACCATTCGTCATCGGACTTATCGTGGGCTACCTAGTCCACAAAATGCTAAAAATCGCGATTATAGCTGCGATCATACTGGTCATAGTTGCTTATTTAGGGTTTTTCGGTTTAAGTCTTGGAGCCTTGAAAAGCGTTGCTGACACATATGGTCCCATTGCAATTCAATATGGAGTACTTCTCATGGGTATACTACCACTTGGTTTAGGACTAATCGTTGGTTTTGTCATTGGCTTTGTATTATCGTAAGCAAACATTCCTCTCTGTAGGAAAGGTACCAAAAATCGGCGCAAAAGAGGTTTGAAATTATGTCATGTGTGTATTATCTGCAGAAACCCAACAAAAAACGAAGTTCTACAAAAAAGATAAAAAAACAAAAAACAACCAACTCTTGCAACCACACTCAACCGGTCAAATATTCATCAAATACCCCTTCTATGCCCAAGCTCGAAATAGATTCTTCAATTTAAAAAAACCTAAACAAGACAACAAAAAATGATTACATGACCAAAACAGTAAGCTGTCAATAATTGAAAAAAATGTGTTCGGGCGGTAACATTTCTTAGGGTAAAGATGATTTTACTCACCCTACGTTCTTTAAGGATTACTACTTCTTTTGTCTTACAGCGACCTTTGCTTTCATTTCAAAGATAGTGTCTTCGCCGGTTTTTCCCACACCAAAGTTCCATTCTAAGACTTCCACTTCCATGTCTTTGAAGTGTGAAACCCAAGTTTTCTGGAATTCATTCCATTTTTCGCCCATCTTCTCTATCTGTTCTTTGACGTCTATATGTTGTTCTGGCATAATTCGTTACACCTCCTAAAATACGCTAAAAAAATCCGTAGACCTAAGTTTTAACTACTGGCTTTAGATACATGTGCAATTGGTCTTTTGCAACTTTCAAGTGCAATCCATTATCCATCCACATACCAGTCCCTTTCTCTAAAGCTGAAATGTTTAGCATGTTGTGCACTCCGCCTTTCTTTGCGCCAAGCACTGACTCAGCTACAGCTTTGTCCAATTCAACTTCAAGATGAGTAACTTTCCACTCATTAGCGTCTACTTCTATTTCTTTGATTTTGCCGATTTTTTCATCTAACGCAAAAACATCTTTATCCAAAAAATCTTTACTTTTCATAATAAACTACCTTGTTTTAACACCCACAACGTGAGCTACTCTACAATTGGTAAATGGTGGGTTTAAGTGTGTGTGACTGTGAAGCTGCAACTACAGCTATAAATTTGCCATTGTTCCAAATAGGATTGACAAAACATCGCTTAAGAAAAAAAGAGGTTGAAATAAAACGTATCGAGTTGTAACTGTTTATTGACAGTCACACATCTTAAAATAGACTGGCAAGTTAAAGGTAAGTAAGGTTTTTGAATATGGGATTACTTGATTTGCTTTTCGTTGTTGCTGCGATACTCATCATACTGTGGCTTTTAGGTTTTGTCTTCTTCAATCTTGGCGCAATCATATGGGTACTGCTTGTCATTGCGGTCATCATAATACTTTTCCGGCTGCTTTCAGGACGCAGAGTATAACAGTAACCAAAAACATGATAGCAACGCCAGAAGCTGCTTCCCAACTTTTTTGTTAACAAAGAAATCGCACTTGTTTAGGTTAGGTTAGGTTAGGGTCATTCACCGCTTTTGATAATTATCTTTCAGTGCAGGCTATCTCTATGCTGTTCTCTATTGCCGTTTTTTATATTTTTGAAAGCAATGGCTTATCACTTGTTGGTGCCTGATAGCAGTCACAGATGTTTAATAAAAGCGCAAGACATTATTTTATAGTGAAATCTTATGAGCAAAGACGAAACTGAAGGTAAAATTAAACAGGGAAAAGGCAAAGTCCGCGAAGACTTAGGCAAAATGACTGGCGACGATAGTGAACAAATTAAGGGCAAAGTGGAACAAGTCAAAGGAAAAATCCAAGAAGAAGTAGGCAAAGCAAAAAGAAAAGCCTAACAAAGCTTAAAACCAACTATTCAACGCTTCAATAATTAGCCAAAATAAGATTTTCAAGAAACCGAAAAAACACCGTCAATTGTTAAACAGATACTCCCTTTTGGGGTGTATTTCACAAGTTTTGGGGTAATTACATACAAACAAACGAATCGCACAAAATGAACAATCAATCTGGTAGTGGTAGCTGCAAAAAGATAGCTTATCTTAGTAGTTATCCGCCAAGAGAATGCGGAATAGCTACCTTCACTAAGGATTTGATAGATACTATTGAAGAATTGTACGGGTTTAATCCATCGGTTCTAGCGATAAACCAAAAGGGCGCAATTTACAAGTACGAAAACAGAGTAAAAATTCAAATCAAGCGCGAAGACAAGGAAAACTACATCCAAGCCGCACAATACATTAACTCATCAAACATAGACCTTGTTAATATCCAGCATGAATTCGGACTTTTCGGAGGAGAAAACGGGGAATACATAAAACTGTCTCTTGAGACCCTCAAAAAGCCAGTTGTAACGACTCTTCACACTGTTCTGCCTGATTTCAACCCAAAGCTCTTGAGATCTTAAAATGTATAACTAAGGAAAGCGCTTCAACCATCGTTATCTCATACTCGGCAATTGAAATGCTGAAAAATCAGGGAATAAATTGCAGAAACATCAAGGTCATACCCCACGGTTGCCCAAACATAAAATTCGTAAATACAGAACAAGCTAAAACTGCCTTAGGCTTAAAAAATCGACTGATCGCTTCCACCTTCGGGCTGATTAGCAGCGGCAAAGGCATAGAATACGCAATTCACGCTCTCTCACACGTTGTAGAGAAGGAACCCAGAATACTATATTTGATAATAGGGCAAACTCACCCTGAAGTGATAAAGCAGGAGGGTGAAAAGTACAGAAATAGTCTACAACAGCTAGTTAGTGAACTAGGTTAGAAGCGAATGTTAGATTTATCAACAGGTTCCTTTCTAAACCGGAACTAATCAAGTATCTGCAAGCTACAGATATCTACTTGACACCATATATTTCTCCTTACCAGATAAGCAGTAGCACACTTACATATGCTGCAGGGGCTGGAAAAGCGGTAGTATCCACACCATACTTTCACGCCCAAGACATATTAGCTGATAATCGAGGCGTATTTTGCAAATTCAAAGACCCAATTTCATTAGCAGAGGGTATCATTGAACTATCAAATGCCAAAGTCCGAAAAGCTATGCAAAAAAGAATATACAAGTACAGTAGACGTTTCGTTTGGGCAAATATAGCTCAAGAGTACGTCAATCTCTTCAACAGGATCATTAAGATGGGTTCAGTTTTTGGAACTGCCTCTAATGTTTCAATAAGCGAATGCATTTCAGACCAAAATGAGGGCAAGGGCAAGTGTTCTACCTCTCAACGGCTCCTTGAACCAATCTAAAATCCAAGAAGAATCAAGAAAGGCTAAGAAAAAACCCAAGAAGAACGATTGGAAACTCAACGTTTAGACAGAATAGGAAAAAATGTTTTCCACCCATATTTAAAGAAAATCGTAGAAAACTTGAAATCAAATAACCACATTAATACTTTAGTTGGAGAATAAAATGACAAAATGTGCAAGTTGTGGAGCTGACCTGTCTGAAGGGGCCAAATTCTGTTCAAATTGTGGGGCTCCCGTAGGCATAAAAGAAGAGTTTACAATCCGCTCAGAGGATCTTGTAGCAAAAATCAAGGAACTTATTCATGAGGGCGACGTATCAAGAATCATCGTGAAAGACGAGAACAGCAAGATCCTTTTAGAAATACCAGTTTGGGCTGGCATTGTAGGAACAATATTAGCGCCTTGGCTAGCAGCTTTGGGCGCAATAGCAGCTTTAGCAACAAGATGCACCATCACAGTTATTAGGCAAAAAAACTAGCTAAAACAAAGCCTTTGAAAGATTACAGAAACGATGAAGACCTATTTTTCCTCAATTGGGAAAATTTGAACCTTAAGGCATTAAACTCAAATTGATAAATGAGAACTCCAAAACTGTTAATGAAGGTGATCAAGTATGAAGGGATATTCAACATCAATCGAAGAAGAGACCAGAAAAAACTCTGATTTTAGAAGAGTGCTTTACACAGGCAAGTATAGCCAACTTGTTTTGATGAACCTCAAACCCTTGGAAGGAATAGGCTTGGAAACACACCCAGAAACAGACCAGTTCTTTAGATTTGAGGAAGGCGAAGGCAAAGTTTTCATTAACGGGATCGAGCACAAAGTCAAAAACGGCGACGCAATCATAGTGCCTGCGGGAACGCAGCATAACGTTGTCAACACCTCCAAAACCTTGGAGCTCAAACTCTATACAATCTATTCACCACCAGAGCATCAAGACAAGGTCGTCCGCCACACCAAAGCAGAAGCCGAAACTTCGCCGGAAGATTACGACGGCAAACCTACGGAGTAGCAGGCGCCAAATTTCTTCTTTCTCTTTTCAGGTTCCTCCTTGTCTATTTTATTTTTGAAAAATAATTAAGTTACTAGGTCTTCTGCTTGTTGATTTCCTGATTTTTGTTTCTAACAAACAAAGATTGGATTTTGAAATAAGAGTGCCTTTGTTGTCGTATTGTCACAGTCACATATACTTAAGAAAGTTTGAACCCGCTAATAGATTGTTAAGGTGTAAGTCATGCGCAAAAAAGAAACACAGCAACCTTCCCACACGCTTGGAGCGGCGTCATCTCAAGAGATACCGATTAGTGGAATAGAACCAAGCCAGATTCCTTGTCCAGACTGCGGCAAAACCTTCAAGACCCACTCAGAAATGGAGAGACACAGAGATACAACTCATCATGAAACAAAAGGACACGAGGATTAACCTCTATTTAAAAAACAACAAAATCAGCCCATTCAAACGATCTCTTGTCATTGCAGGTTCCAGTCACTCTTTTTATTAGCAATTGACTCGTTTTCTGTAGGTGCAATTCTTGGAAGAAACCAACAATAAAGAAGAACTTCTAAAACGGATAAAAGCTGAAGCTACAGGTTTAGATGTACTAAAACGACTAGAGGTTGAGGCTAAAGGCTCAGATGGAAAAATCAACGTTAAAGACCTCTGTGTTCCAATAGATATAGTTAAAATTAGCTTGGTTGAGGCTTCCAAAGAAATAACTAATCACTTGAAAATGGCTGATCGCTTAAGAAAGGAAGCAAATGAAGAGGAGTGGCATAAAGAGTGCCATCGATTGTTTGATGAATGGTTCCGAAAGTGGTTTTAGAAAAAATGATCATAAAAAAGTTCTTTAGGTTTCCTCAGCTTCATTAGTCATCTCAGTTACGTGCACTAAATATCTTGAAAAATTACGATTCAGGGAAGATTCATGAAAATAAAATTCTTAGGCGCAACACATCAAGTGACAGGATCAAGCTACTTACTGGAAACTGCTGAAATGAAAATCCTCGTCGATTGCGGCATGTTTCAAGAACGAGATTACGCCCACAGAAACTGGGAGGCCTTCCCTGTTCCTCCAGACCAGATTAAATATCTCCTCCTCACCCATGTTCACCAAGACCATTGCGGACTTATTCCTAAGCTTGTCAAAGACGGGTTTCACGGAGACATTCTGCTTACCGCTGCATCTAAGGAGTTGTTCCCAATAGTTATTTTGGATTCGGCTCGAATTCAAGAAGAAGATGCTGCCTTCAAGAAAAGCCGAAACGATAACAAAGAACAAAAGGAACCCTATCCAGAAACCCCTTTATATACAGTCCAAGATGCAGAAAAGTGCTTTCCACTCCTGAAAGTTGTTCCCTATGAAGATTTTTTGCCGCTAAACGACAAAGTCAAGGTTTGTTTCCACGATGCTGGCCACATCCTTGGCTCAGCCATGATTGAGATCGTTTTCCAAGACGAGAACTGGTCGCGAAACATCATCTTCTCTGGCGATATCGGACAATTTGACACGCCTCTACTCAACGACCCCACAGTATTTGATCGAGCAGATTACGTGGTCATGGAGTCCACATATGGAGATAGAAATCACGATAACCTACAAGATATTGATGATAAACTCAGCAAGACTATCAACGACACAGTAAAAGCTGGCGGAAACGTCATCATCCCCACCTTTGCTATTGAACGAGCCCAAGAGATCTTATACCATATTAGCTTGTTGGCGCGAGCAAAAAGAATCCCTTACATTATTACGTTTCTTGATAGCCCTATGGCCGTCGAAATCACGAAGGTCTTTGAACAAAGCAAGAAGTACTTTGACAAACAAACGCTGGATCTCTTCAAGGATGGTCAAACACCCTTTGACTTTCCAGGACTGAAACTCGTCGAATCTATTGAAGGATCTAAAGCGATCAACCTGATCAAAGGGTCAACAATCATTATGGCTGGCTCCGGGATGATTACCGGAGGACGAATTAAACATCATCTGGTCAGAGAAATAACTCGTCCCGAATCCACACTTATTTTCGCAGGATACCAAGCGGTTGGAACTCTGGGCCGACAAATCTTGGATGGCGTTTCACCCGTCAGCATTCTGGGTCAATCATATCCAGTGCTGATGAAGATCGAGAACATTAATGGTTTATCTGCCCATGCTGGCATGAATGATTTGCAGCGTTGGCTTGACAACTTCAAAGCTCCGCCGAAGCGTGTTTTCTTGACTCACGGCGAAGAAGGAGCGATCTTGAGCTTAGAAAACTATTTGCATTCAAAGGGCGGATGGGAAGTGAACGCCCCAGTATACTTAGAAGAATATGACCTCTGACGCCTGTAGATTGGGAGGCCTTTAATGATCAGAGTTTATTTACCAATGCGTTTTTTGAAGGAGTTACTTATCAGTTAAAGTTCATCGTACCTCTAATTTTTTCGATTAGCCGCTAAACCATAAACCGTTAAGGCCAATCCGATGATCGCCGCGACTCCCCCACCAACTGCCATAAACTGATCTTGAGCAACCTTATTTCGAACCTCCGCAGAAAGAGACTGTGAAATTTGACCAAACAAACCGCCGTACTGCTGCAAATCCGAATAGCCAAGCCAGAAAATCACAATACCGATAGCCAACAGGAAAACACCGACTCCTAATGCTCCAGCTCTCATTTTTTCCACCTCGCACCCACATTAGTTTCAAGATAGGCATAAGCCGTCCTTATTACACAGGCTTGGAGGAAATACTTCTTGCTTTACATCTTTGAGTTCACTTATTCTAGTTTGCACCATCTTTAACAGTTCTTGCCTAAGTTGCTCTCCCGAAATATTGCGCTCTATAAAACACATTCTGCCGGCTAACACATTGTCTTTTAAAGTGTCGCGTATCCAAGCTTGGAAATCACCCCTTGGATAATGAAACAAAATAGAGCTATCATCTATGCCGTCCAATTTGGCTGCAAAATCTTCCAGACTAATTGCAGAAACTTTTGTGTAGACTCCCTCTGCAGTGCAAAAAAAGAAAGCCTTCTCCTCGGGCACATTGGACAAAATATTTGAAGCATCTTGATTTGTAAGCGCTTTACTCATTTCTAATCGCCTTGGTACTCTAGACCTTGGTGAGGCTACTCTATATCCGTTTGTTGTTGGGTTTCGACAGTTACAAAAGTGCTAACAAGATGTTTCAGTTCATATTACCTAATATGCCCCTTAGAGCAATGGCTATTTGTTTGTTATTGCCTGATAGCAGTCACATATGTTAATAAAATCGCGGAGTCACCAGTTTATTAGTGGAATTTTATGAGTAAAGATGAAGTTAAAGGTAAACTCAAAAAAGAAGAAGGAAAGACCCGCGTAGCAGCTGGCAAAGTAACGGGTAACACTGGTCAAATAATTAAAGGCGAAGCTGAAAAAGTTAAAGGAAAAATCCAAGAAGACGTCGGCAAAGCCAAAAGAAAACTCTAATACAATAAAACCAGCTGATTAACGCTTCAATTTAGCAACCTAAAGAATTTTTAAGAAATCGAAATATTTCTTCAGACAACTATTGGAGCGGGTAGCTTTCCTCGTTTTTTCTTTTACACACAAGAATGTCAGACGTTTTTCAACACTTTTCAAGAAAGTTTTTTTCAAAACCGCTTTTATTGCGAACTGTCAATTTTTTTTTCTCCGGTTAGGAGTTAAATCAATCTTATGCTCATAAATATGTAAAGCTGAATGAATCATTTGCTATCGATTGAAGGGCACTTATTCTCTTTTGGTCTATCAAACATGTTGCCTTTACCTTTCTTATTGAAGACAGTAATTAATGCAAACTCCATCAGTCCAGTAAATAAAGTGATAAACCAAGTTAATTCGCCAAAGAATCTAAACAAAGAGAAATATAAAACAGTATTTAACACCCAAACTGCGGTTCCGATAATACTAAATCGGGCGTATCTGTAAACCCATTTCTTAATTAATTCTCCAAGTTTACTCAACCGCTATTTTCTCCTACAACGAATTAACACTTAATATTCTGATAGGGGCTCTCATCGCAAGTTTTTTAATGAAACTCGTCTCAACTTAAAATGTCTTGCTCATATAATGTCAGGTTGTCATCAAGCTCATTGTTATGTTAAGTGTGATCTTGTGTTTCCCTAAATTTTTGTTCAGGTATGCTGAAGCATCGTAGGGTCGGTTTCCTCTTCGATTCATTTAAGCTAATAGTTTGTTTTTAATCTACGTGAGAATTTTTCCTTGTTACGACTTGTTAGGCTAAGAATAGATAACAAACATAACCGGTAACCGAAAAAACAACGCAAATTCCAATTAGCCCCAACCACATTTTAACAGGATTCATCTTTCTTCATACTCCAGATTATTGTGAATTTGGATGATCAAGAAAATTTAAGGCTTGTTTCAATTTTTAGAATGTATCAAAAAGTAAAAAAGGGAAAAATGCGGAGCGGAGAAATCACCAAACAAGAAAGCGTCCAATTAGGATTAGAAGCAGGAGGCAAACTTTTGTGCCATTTTAATAAAATAACCTCTTAACTCAAACTAAATCAACCTTAAAAGAGAACAAATCTGAATTTTCTGTTTTGGTAATATGTCAGAAAATAGAATAGTATTGGAATGAAAATAATTATCTTATACATTAATACTCAAGTAAGATTCTACGGAGTGAATACAATTGGAATTAAAACGACATAGAGAAGATTTAAACGAAGATTATGTTGTTGTTGAGATGGAAAAGTTTCGGTCGAATTGGGAAGTCTATGGCCAACGAGCCATTAAGGAACGTATAAAACTATTAGAAGTATGTCGTTAAAATTCAAATAGCCGTTATACTTGGTTAAGCTTTTGTTGGGTGCTATTTGACATTGGTTTTGGATGCATCAACTTCTATTTGTGACAAAGACAGCAAGTAATATTCGATGTTTCAAGATGATAATGAAGGGAAGACTTGCAATCATTTATTGCACACTCAACTATTATCGGAAGCTTATTTTTCTCTTCTTTTGGCACTAAAAAATAAGCACACTGATTATTCTTAGCATATTCACATCTTTCCTTCTTTAATTGCCCAAAAAAAGAAACGTTTGAGAGAAATTCAACCAAGATCAACATTTCTTCTTCGTTGCGTTTTTCAAGTGAAGTGAGTCTTTTCTTAAGTTCATCTAGCGCAGGCAAATTTTATCTCTCTATTCTTTCTCAAAGTTGCCATATAAACCAGGAAAGGTGTCTTGTTGGCTAAGTGTTAACCATAGCCTAACCTAAAATCCAAAGAAGGCAGACGACAGTTATCAGGAAAAAGATTAAATTTTAGTCCCAAACAACGACCACAAGCGGAATAGCTATCTTCTCCAAGTTATTATTGATAAAGCAGATTGAGAAAATTTCTGCATACTTTCACCGCTCTAAAAAAGGTGTTAGGTAGAGGCTACTGGTGTAGGCTAAATAATAATGACAATAGTTAGGTAATGGTATAAGGAGTTAAAAATATAGTAAAAAAGGAGCTAAACGGTAGATGGACGTACAAGTAATGAAATAGAAGCTAAAGGAAACTAGACATGCCGATTTAAGAAAAATTAATTTTACGTACTTTGAATTATTACAAATCCTTCTGATTTTTTCAAAATGAGGTTATGTTTTTTCAGAATTGGCTCAATACATTGTTTTGCATCGCTATCGAGGTTGCAGTTTATTTTTATTTGGTAGCCTTTTGATGTGGCGGAAATTGGCGGGTTATCTAGAGAAACGCTGTTCATTATTACGGATTCTTTGCATACTTCTAGAATTTCGTGAAGTACAGCGAGTGCCTCAGCTCGATCCATGGCCATCCAGTCCCCAGGTGATTATTATTTAATTTTACTTTTATGCTTTGTGCGTACAACTTAGCCGAATTGGTAGTTTTTTAAGGGTGATGGTATATTTTCTGCGCTGAAATTTAGCGAGCAATCGCTCAAGCGCATTCTCTTATTCGCCCACTTAATCCAAAAGTTGGGAGTAAGTTTTGCCTTAATTTGATGTATTAACGCAGTAGAAGAAAACCTAAAGCTCAAGAAATCAGAAAAAATAAGATGAGAAATTTATGGTTGGATTCGCGTCTGAAGCGGTTTGAGTCTCTATGAACTTGAACCCGAAACGGTTTGGAATCTTGAATGAGGCCGCTGGGATTTGAACCCAGGATCGCATACGCCCCAGGCATGTATCCTGAACCATGCTAGACGACGGCCCCAAACACTGGACGAGGATACAAAAACGGGCAAGAACCAATAAAAACATTGCTCAAATCTAAGTCAAGCAACTAGGTGCATGTAAGCTTCGAAAATGCTGAAAAAGTGGAAAAAGCCCAAATTCCATTTCCAAAAGATTTTGGAAAAGCGTTAGCGCTATTCAAGGTAGATCGCAGGTTGAAAGGGCATAGCCATCGATGCGCGGTTTTTGGGATCAACTTTTTCTTGGTTATCTTCGCGGTAAACAGATACATCTGCATTGAAGCGGTCCCCGAAAAACTTGACTGCGTCAGACAAAATTGTCTGCTCATCCATTACCTGGATTTTCTGCATGTTAGCTTTTCGTTCGCCTGAAACCTTTGTCAAAGCCTTAATCACCCGTGGAACCATACCTGCAACATCCTTCATGTGCGGTTTCAAATCTCTGTCAATGGCAAATTCCTTCATTAACTCGCCGATTTTAGCTTCGCCAACCAATGTTTTATCCAGAATTTTCAGGTATACCTTCCACTTCCACGGTGCAGTGGTGTAGTAGCAGATGCGTTTGGGCGTTATTTTTGTGGCTTTTAAGATGTTTGTTGTGTCGGTTATTAAATCGGTTATAAGCGTTTCCTGTTCTTCTGCGGCAACATCAATTTTGGTTGAGTCAAAAGTTGACCACTTAGTAGTGCAAATGAAGCCTTCCTCACCAGTTTGGCTCCACAGCTCCTCGCAAAGAAAAGGCGCGAAAGGTGCAAGCATCTTAAGCCAAACCTTCACAGCTTCACCTAACGCTTTGGCGTCGGTTCTGCCTTTCCGCTGGATGTACCAGCGCAAATCATTCCAAACCTCGAAAAGCGCCACTTGCAGTGCGGTTCTGGTTTTAAGCTCATCAAGGCTTGCTGTAACCTCTTTTATTCGGCATTGAAGCTTACTCATCAGCCACCGCTCCAATGAAGTGTCCTCCTCTTTTTTGGCGGAAGAAATTATTCCACTCGCAAAACCCATCAAACCCTCAAACTTAGTCTGCAAATCGCTGACGTTTTCAGCTCGCCAATCAGGGTCATCCATGCCCTCAGCGCCCAACAGCAAACCGCAACGGGTTGCGTCCGCACCGTATTTTTCGACGGCGCCTTTCATGGTTATGAAGTTGCCTTTGCTCTTGTGCATTCCTTGTCCTTCAATCATAAGCATGCCGTTGACGCTGATTGCTTTCGGCCAATGTTCAGGCGGGAAAAGTGCGGCATGGTGGAAGATGCAGAAGGACAAGTGGTTTGGCACAAGTTCTTTAGCTGAGTTTCTCAAGTCGAATGGATACCAGTAGAGAAATTCAGAGCGCATAGAATCCAGCAATTCCGCTTTAATCCCAACTGCCGTTGAAAGTTCTGCCGAGCTACCTTGTCCATAAAAAATGTAATCGAAAACTTCAGGTGTCAATGCTTCAGGCTTAATAGCGTTCTGTTTTATGTGTTTGTTTATGGTGTAGAAAGCCATGTAGACTGTGGAGTCGCTGAGAGTTTCAATTATCCAGCCTTTACCCCATGGCAGCGGTGTTCCGAAGCCCGTGGTTCTTGCGCAAGCCCATTCGCGAAGCCAATCGATAACTGTGTTGAACGACGGTTTAGCTGAATCAGGGTAAATCTCCATTTGAGCGACGGCTGCGTGTGCGAGCGTTTTCCACTGCTTGTCAGAATAGTTTAGGAACCATTGGTCGGAGAGAATTTTTACTAAGCACTGGGTCATGCAGCGGCAAACAACGGGTTCCGACAAATCATACATGCTATCGGCTACACCCATCTTCTTGAAATCAACAATCAGAATATCTTTAATTTCACGCACAGGTTTGCCCGCATATGGTCCACAGCTATCTTTTAGAACTCCGCCGTGAAACTCTTTCTTGTACAATTCTTTGGTAGCTTGGTCTGCCTTGGAGTCATTTTGATCTTTTATGCCCATTTTCTCTACGATTTCAACCGCTGGAAAATCGCCGAAGCCCTCAACCTTGATAATTGACACTAGCTTAATCTGTTTTACAACTTCCGGGTTTATGTCAAACTGCTCAAGAACCTCTGGTTTTTGCTGCAAATCCCTAAGCGCCAAATAATCGTAAGGTGCATGTGCCGGAACACTATAAACGACGCCTGTTGCAGTTTTGGGGTCAACGAACCATCCTGGCAAAATTGGAAACTTGACTTTTGTAACTGGGTTTTCTAAGGTTTTGCCGATGAGTTCCTTTCCCTTAAATTCGCGTTTTACTTCGATTTTTCTTTCTTGCTCTTTGAGTTTTTCAGCGGCTTCTTTGCTGATTATCCAGCACTCGCCATTAACCGTGGCTTCCACGTAGGTGGCGTCGGGGTTTATCCACATGTTTGTTATGCCGTAAATGGTTTCAGGACGGAAAGTGGCTGCTGGCAGGATGATTCCATCTTGGAGTTTGTATTTTATGAGTGTATATTCTTCTGCGGTGACGCCTTCGCCGCTTTGACGGTCATGGTCTCCTGTGGGGCTTTTATCTTTGGGACACCAAACCACTGGGTGCGTGCCCCTTGTGACGTAGCTTTTTTCTTTTAAGTTCTTATATTGCCACTCGATAAACTTCTGGAAAGTTGGCATTATAGTGGTGAATTCGCGTCGCCAATCCACTGAGAAACCGATGCTTTTGACAGCTAAGCGACCTTCATCAGTGTAGTACTGAGCCATGTAGAGTGGATCGACGAATTTTTTGAGTTCAGATTCAGGTACTCCATCCACTTCACGAAGGACACGGATGTATTCTTGGTCGCCTCTTGCCACGCGTTGGCTAGCTCCAAGCAGCGGTTGCCCAGTCCAGTGCCAAGCCCAAGGCCAAAGCACGTTGAACCCTTGCATACGCTTAAAACGAGCATAAGCATCCACGCGGGAGGCTGTGAAGGTGTGACCAACATGCAAGGGACCGTTCATGTATGGAAACGGAAAAGTAACCATTACTTTCTGGCGTTTCGGGTCAGGGTCAGCCTCAAAAACATGGGCTTTTTCCCATTTGGCTTGCCATTTCTGCTCGAATTGCTTGGTTTGGCTCATGAAACCCTTGATTAAACTCTTGGCTATTAAGAGTTTTGCTCTGAAAATCTACTGCGCGTAGTCCTGTTAGACAATTTGGTTGGAGCTTTGTCTGTTGTGAAAGTCTTATATGCCCGCGATTCGTCATGTATTACGATATGCGATATATATTTAATATGGAATATCGCCGTTGAGGGGCATAAAGTGAAATTAGTTAGGGCAGCAACTTGGGCAATACTATCAGCTTTTGTTGCATTGGCAATGTTAAGCGGCGGAGTTTACGGAATAACTGGCAACTATAAGCCAGATTCAACTCCATACGTTGGAGTTGTTGTGCTTTTCAGCGATGCAGCCAGAACTAATGCCATTGGCTACTCTTCAGGAACCTTGATTTCTCCAACTCTTATGTTAACTGCAGGTCATAGCACCTACGGAGCTGCTGCAGTAAGTGTCTGCTTTGACAAAGGACCAATCGACTACACCGTTCAGAACGAAAAAATTGTTTATCCAAGCAATGAAATTATCTACACAGGAACACCTGTAACATATTCAGAATACGCAAACAGTGTAGAAGCAGGGTCAAACCAAGGTAGTCATCTATACTCCAGCAGCGACTTAGGCTTAATAATTTTAGATACACCCGTTAAAGAAATTACAGAATTTCCAACTTTGCCTCAAGCTGGCTTTGCGGATACATTGTCAGCGAACACTAATCTGCAAGTTGTCGGTTATGGCGTTCAATTCCAAGTAACTCCACGAAATAATGGCGTGCAAAACCCATGGGCTGGAACAATATCACAAAACTCCGCTCAAACACAACTGGTACCTGGCAACTTTGCAGGCAGCGACAAATACCTCAAATTGACAGCTAATCCAAGCCAGGATAAAGGTGGAGTTGCATTCGGCGACTCTGGCGGACCAGTTATCTACAACACAAACGGCGGTCAAGACATGGTTCTTGCAATTAATGCATATGTATCAAGTGCAAACTGCAACGGAGTATCATACCACACACGCATTGATTCTCCTAATGTGCTAAGTTGGATCAAAGGGTATCTTGAATAAAGAATCTGAATCAAGGACAAATGAAAAGTAACTCGTAATGTTAAAAGTGGAGGTGAAAATTAGTGAATGCAAAAAGGATAGTAACAAAACATAAATCAGTAGGCTTCGGTGGCTGGTAGACATGAATTGAGAGCCCTACTTTTTTTTCGATTACCTCAAATTAAAAATACAGAATCAAAACACTATTGTTAATTATGAAACCAGGACCACTAACAGAAATTGCAGTAAACATTATCGAAAAAAGAGGTAACGGTGCTTTATCTGAGGCTTCGCGACAAATTCTTCTATCAAGATATGACGGTGGCACAGTTTATGAAGCGTTGAAGTACTATGCGAAAGCTATTTTCCCAAGAGTGTTACCCATATTTCCTGCTCTAATTTATCTATCTTGCAAAGCTGTGGGCGGAAAACCTAAACAAGCAAGATCAGTAGCTACGGCTATGATGTTAATAACAGCTTCAGGCGATATTCATGACGACATCATAGATAGATCAACAAGCAAGTTTGCGAGGAAAACTGTTTTTGGCAAGTACGGAAAAGATGTAACTCTTCTTGTGGGAGATGTTTTATTAATTCAAGGGATGGCATTACTTCAAAAGAACAGTCAGTTTTTGCCTGAACAACGAAGAACAGATATTGTAGACTTAATTACGAAATCAATGTTTGAACTTACGGAAGCAGAAGCTCTTGAAATACGTTTATGGAAAAAATCTAACGTAACCCCCGAAGAGTGCTTTGATGTGATCAGGCATAAAGGGGCCGTAGCAGAACTTCACTGTAGAATTGGTGGAATAATAGGCTGCGCAGGCGAAAATGCACTTGTTGACACGAAAGAGTATGGGAGGCTAATCGGTATCCTTTCCACCATGAAGGATGAATTTTTGGATTTAGAAAACTTCTCTGAGCTTAAAAACAGAATCAATAACGAGATGTTGCCGTATCCTATCGTTTGCGCGTTTCAAAACAATAGTCTAAAAAAACAGGTATCGCAGATCATTATGAACAGTAACTTCTCCAAGAAAGATTTACCTTTTGTGGCGGAAACCATCTTAAATTCAGAAGAAGTTGGAAAATTAAAAGCTGGGTTGAGAGAACTAGGTGAAAAAGAAATTGCAAACAACTCGCTACTCAAGGACAACAAAAGGGGCGAAGAAGCAACAATTTTGCTTAAGGCTCTAGCAACCGAACTATAGTCTGAGAAAATAAACGTTTGCCAACTGAATTTGTATAAAGTGAACGCTGATATTTTAAAAAGAATTCGTGGATTCTCCGATGATACTGTCAAAGAAAATATTCAATAAATCGATTTCAGTCTAGTAGAAAGTATTGCAAGAAGAGACCCGTCTAAACTTCAAATAATATTGGAAGGGCTCCTCCGCAAGTTGGGGTGAATTTACCAGCCACCAAATCCTCTAATAACTTTTGTGTTTGATTTCATTTTTCTTCTCTCAAATTGTATATGTGTACAACAGTATTCTTGTACAACACATAATTAGCAAGTTAGCCTTAAAAGCTTTGCGATTAATTTCAAATTCATATTCTGAAGTATTAATATACTTAAGGAAGACCAGCGTATTTAGCCATTTGATATAGATGCATTTAGAAGCAATAGACAGATTGCTTGGAAACAACAAAAAAGCCCTAGTTATAAATACAATCCTTATAGCTAGCGCTTTAATCTGGTATATCTATGCTTTCAATTTTTTGATAAAAACAATCGAGGTATCCGAATTTTATGGCCAAGTTTTGCCAATAATCGCACTTCATTTTCTAGTGTTGTTTGTAGCGGTAGTGGTTGGTGAATCTTTAAGCCACAAAATTAAGAATCGCCTTACGTTTCTCCTTCTCTGGATGTTAACTGGCATTTTCCTTTCAATGTTACCTCTGATTGCGGGGTCAACGAACACAGGTGGAATGACCTACCTGGCAACAGTATTGTTTTCAGTAATTACAGGAATCAACTTTGGATTCGGGATTCCTCTTTGCTTAGGCTATTTTGCCGAGACAACTGAAGCAGGCAATCGTGGAAAGTCAGGCGGCATAATATTTCTTTTGACTGGAGTTGGAACCTTCTTGATCTCCGGAATAGGAGTTAACAGCTTTCTTTCAGTATCTTTTATTCTTGCGATTTGGAGAGCAGTCGGTTTCATCGCTCTGCTTTTTGTTGCAAGATCAGTTAAACCGTTATCTGCAAAGCCGAAAATTTCCTATAGAAAAATCGTTACAAATAGAACTTTCATACTCTATTTTATTCCTTGGTTAATGTTTCAGCTTGTAAACAGCTTATCTTTCCCTATAAATGAACAATTAATTAATCCGAAAATGGTGATTGATTCTTCAAATGTTGAGTTTATTTTAGGCGGATTTTCCGCAGTCATATTTGGTTTCTTTGCCGATTCAAAAGGCAGGAAACGTTTGGCTGTGGCCGGATTTGCTTTATTGGGGCTAGGATATGCGGTTCTTGGACTAACTCAACAGAATATTTATGGATGGTGGTTTTACACGTTTATTGATGGTATCACTTGGGGCAGTTTTATGATGTTATTTGTTTTTGCTTTATGGGGTGATATTGCCGAAGGGCGCAGAAGTGAACGAATATATGCTATCGCGATCATACCTTATTTATTATCTAGCCTAATTCGTCTCTCACTTGGAACTTACTTGGCATCATTAGTCAAAGAAATTGGCTCTGCATCGATTTTCTCTTTGTTTAGCTTCTTCCTGTTTATAGCTGTCTTGCCTTTAGTTATTGCACCGGAAACGTTATCTGAACAAACAATAAAGAACAATGATCTCAAGAGCTACGTTGATAAAGCCCAAAAACAAGCTTTAAAAAGAAAAAACCACCCAAAATCCAAGGAAGAAAATAAAGATAACTCAGAATCCGGAGAACAATCAGATGAAAATAAGAAAGCTCAAGAATTAGCTGAAAAATACTATTAAGCTAGAATGACTTTTTAAGCTAAGCATGTTCTTTCATGTGATCCTAACCAGCGATTGTAATCTTCAATGCAAATACTGTTTTGGCGAAAGCCTCGACGACTTCGACGAAGACTTCGGCGACGACATAGAAGTGGACTATGATTTACCCCGCAAGCTCAGCTATGATTTGGATTTACTCAAAGAGTTTTGCAGCAAAGACCCAGAATGCGTTTTAACATTCTACGGCGGCGAACCATTGCTGGAGATAGACAAACTCAGGCAAATTATGGATAAAGTTGAGCCTAAACATTTTATGATCCAAACAAATGGTCTACTTCTCGACAAATTGGAGCCAAAATACGTTAACCGCTTCCTCACAATCCTTGTCTCTATAGACGGGGAGGAAGCCTTAACGGACTATTACCGCGGAGCAGGCACCTTCCGCAAAATCATCAACAACCTTAAACTTATCAGAAAAAATGGTTTTTCAGGAGAATTAATCGCTCGCATGACCATAATGGAGCAAACCCACATCAACAAACAAGTCCGTTGGCTACTGGATAATGACGAGTTTTCTTTTTCTTCGATACATTGGCAGCTTAACGCGGGTTTCTGGGGCAACGATTACCAACGACGTAACTTTGAAGAATGGACAAAAACCAGCTACATTCCAGGCATAGGGGAGCTTGTTCGGTTCTGGGTTGACCAGATGCAAGAGCGAGGCGTTGTGTTGAAGCTTTATCCGATTTTGGGCATTGCAGAGTCGCTTTTGCATGGAGAAAAAAACGTCCTTATGCGTTGTGGAGGAGGCTGGATTAATTACGCCGTCCAAACTGACGGTTACATTATTCCATGTCCAACCATGTGGGGAATGAAAAAATACTATTTAGGAAACATCAAGGATGCAGACCCCCTTAATTTAAAGAAGCTGTTTGTCAACGAAAAACCATGTAGCCAATGCTCGATTCTTGGTGTTTGCGGCGGCAGATGTCTATACACGAACATAACTAAGCGGTGGAGCGACGACAAATACAGCAAAGTCTGCAACACAGTTGATCAACTTATCGAGTCAGTGAAGAGTGAACTTCCAAGAATCCGGCAACTAATAAGGAATAAACAGATTATGTTGGAAGACTTCGATTACCTAAAGTTCAATGGATGCGAAATTATTCCCTGAGCTTGGAAAATCCAATTCAACGATTTCTTTTTCCGATCTAAGGGAGTTAGCGTTTGTGACACGAATCGGAACCAGCAAGAATTTATATTCTGAAATCGAGCAATTTATTATATGTACTAATTCTGGATGAAAAAATAATCCGTTGATTGAAAAATCAACTAGAACCATTCGATGAAGCCAATAGATTTTGAAGGAGGAAAACAAAATTTCTCGAATAAAACAAACAAAAGAAAAAGTAAACTTATGTCCAAAGTGCGGAAAAAATGAGACAAAAATAGAAATGAATCCAAACACCGGACAAGTACTAGTTATATGCTCAAACAAAGCTTGCCAATCCTTGCTTTTTAAAAGCTGGTTCTAGACTTCCAACGTCTCCCGAACTTTTAGCAGAGCTTTGCCTTTTGGTGGTAGCATGCATGCAGTCACATGATTTTATATTTGGATTTTCACTTAGAGAGCATACACCTATTTATTGGGAGAAAAATTTCTTATGATAGAAAAATGTGCTGATGGATATTATGTTGTTTCTGAAAGGTCAGAGAAAAATTTAGGTGGACCATATAAGACGCGTGCTGAGGCTGAGAAGAGACTTCAGCAGGTGGAATACTTCAAGCATAAGAAAGGAAGCTGATTTGAGGAAAGGCGACAATTTTGGTTGAGCTTTTCAGGGGAACTTTTGATGATGCGAGATATGGTATAGCAACTGTCCAGCCGAGCAGAGCAGTAAAAAAGTGCAGGATAAGAAATTTAAGAGTTGAATATGGTCTGGCTAAATTTGCTGTTTTTCTTTCAATTCCAAAAGCTTGCGTCAACTGTGAAAAACAGGATGTTTGCTCAGACGATTTTGCCGAACAAATAATTCAGAAATATAATGACCATCATAAAGACTCAGACGAGTTCATGTCCATTTACTAGTGGGAAGTGGGTGTTTGAAGGATCGAAGCGGTAATTTGTCGATAATCGGCAGAATGTTTGAAGCAGATTTCGGCGAGAAGGCCTTTCACATTATTTTATGAAAACTCCACTAAGCTAATTTTAACTGAGATAAGGGGTCCAAGAGTTGGAAGAGTTCAGAATTTGACAGTTAGTATTGTTGAGTTGAGGTCTAATCTTTTTATGGTTAACTGGCAAGAAGAGAACAAACTAACGGTCACTGACATAGAGGATTATGAAAAATGAGTTGTTTACGCTAATATTACTACGCCGAACGACAATTTTGTTTCGACGAAAGGAACTTTGAAAGAAGTAAAAGCAAATTTGTCAAAAAAATAGCGATTTTACAAGTTACTTTGCTTGCGTTATAGCCTTAAAGTTTCTTATACACAACGTCTCCTTGTCGTGCAGGCTGCTTCAATTTTAATCCTACGTTTTGTCCGCCTTCGGCTCTTTGAATGTCTTTTCGTTCAATCTGCATTGAATCGGCGATTTGTTCGAAATCTGTCAATGGCCCTTTAATGAGGATGCGGTCGCCGATGGATAATGGAAGCATCAATTCAACCGTGGCAACGCTGATTTTTGGAAGGAAATGTCTGACTTGCCCAATTTCTATAACAGCTTCTTCACTCAAGCGCTTTGCCCCTTGTACATTACTGTACATATGGCAATAAAAGACTTGCTTTTTCTTTATCAAAACAGCGCAGATTTCAATTTCAAATAGTTTTTGATTTTTGTGTGGGATTAGTTAATCAAGTCAAAAAAAAAGAGAAGAACTCACTCCAAAAAGATTACCAGCCAGAAGTCGCGTCATCACCAGTTTGCTCTAACGCTTTCTTTTCTTCTTCACCAACATCGGGCGGAAGCACAACTTCTTTTTTGCCTTCTTGGATTATTTCACGTTTCTTTTTCTTTTCTTGGATTGCAAACTCGCCTTTCTTGTTTTTTTCTGGAAAAATAATCACCTTCATCTAAAACAATCTATAAAAATCGCCTATTAAGATACGTGACTGTGCAAGGGCAACAACAGCTAAGAAAAGCGTTGATTTGAAAGCGAATTGACTGCCCATTATAGATTTCTGCAATAAGATTCTAATAGGGTCTAAATAGGGTCCGCGTTGCTTATCGCAATAAAAAAAATTCTGTGAAGGATTGATTGGGATTGGAGAAAAGCAGGTGGTTGCATTTCCCGCTCAAAGAAAAAGCTTGAAATATCTGAAAAAATCTGAGGATACCGCCAAGAAATCAGGCGTTTTCTGCGGGTTGGGCTGGTGGTAGCTCTTCTTCCTCAGAGCGTTCTTTTCCAGGACCCCGGAGTAACGCTGCAATTACAAATGAGATCACTGCTACGAACAGATATGGCATTAAGGTCGTCAAAATATAAATCGCCACGTAATTTGATGGCGCTGTTGGGCTTAAAATCTGAAGAAGAGAATATGTTGTGACTGCTGATAAAACTACGAACACAGTCGAAACAATTCCAAAGAAAGTTGCTGCTTTGCCTATGATTTTAATGTTCATTGCAGTTTGCACCCATGCTCTTCTCTATTCTCTGCTGTACCTCTTTAAAGTATGCCTAGCCCGCTTGTTGAAAAATGAAAATTAGATAAAATAAAGAAGTGGCGATTAGATTCGGATGACGACTTTTTCGGTGAATGGTTGGATTATTCTTGCTAAGTCATGGATTGTTTCAGGCGGGTAAGGTCTGAGTGTTTGATAGCGTTTATCTAATGTGTCCTCTGGAACATATTGTTGGAGTGCATGGGTTTTGGAACCTTTAACCATTTCGCCGATACATGTTGCGTCCTGCGCTGTGACTAGTTCTGGAACAGCGGTTGTTCGGAATTCATAGGGAACTTTGCCAGTTTTTAGAATTTCCATGGTACGCATCAGTCCAGCTGTATCTATGGCACCGAGCAACTTGTATTTTTCAGCGCAGGTTTTAACATCCATAGCCACGTAATCCACGCTTCCAAGGCATTCTTCAAGTGTGCCTGGGAAGAAACCGTTCGTATCCAACTTTACCAAGAAACCGCGTTCCTTCAGCTTAGCCAAGAACTTCGGCAGTTCCTTATGCATACATGGCTCACCCCCCGTAACCACCACGGCGTCAACGTATTTTTTGCGGCTCTCCAAAAGCTCCAATGCAATACCCTCCTGCAGAAACGGCGGTTGCGGGTCAACAGCGATGCGCCAGTTATGGCAGAAAGGGCAGCGTAGGTTGCAGCCTGGCGTAAACAGCACCGACGCTATTTTATCGGGGTAATCCACGAGACTGATTTTTTGTAAGCCGCTAAACTTCATTTTGTTTTTCTCCTAAACAGTCAAAGGGGCTGATGTGACGACGGTTGAGCGGTCGAATGTTTTGCGTATGTTAAATTCTGCTTGTTTTCCATCGTTCCATTGGTCAACTGGCCGCAGGTAACCGACAACTCGCGAGTAAACTTCGCAGGTTGCTCCGCAGACGGGACATTGTTTGTGTTCGCCGTTTGTGTAGCCGTGGGTTGGGCAGATGCTGAAGGTTGGTGTCAAGGTGAAGTAGGGCAGCTTTGAGTTCCAAGCGACCTTTTTGATTAATTCTGCGGCTGATTTCCAAGAGTGCAAGCGTTCCCCAAGGAAAATATGGAACACTGTGCCTCCTGTGTAGAGTGACTGCAAGGTTTCCTGGTGCTCCAAGGCATCGAAGAGGTCGCCTGAGAAATCTACTGGCAGCTGTGAAGAGTTAGTGTAGAATGGTTCAGCACGTTCTGATATGATTTGTTTTTGGTTGGCGAATATGATGTCTTTGTAGCGTTTTCTATCTATGCGTGCAAGTCTGTAGGATGTGCCTTCCGCTGGTGTGGCTTCAAGGTTGTAGATGCAGCCTGTTTCCTCTTGGTAGTCTGCGAGGCGGTCACGCATGAAGGTGAGCATTTTCTGGGCAAATGCCTGGCCGTCTTTGGAGGCGATGTTTTGTCCCAGCAGGTTTATGATGGCTTCGTTAACGCCTACTATGCCTATTGTGGAGAAGTGGTTCTTCCAGTATTTGTTATAGCCTTCTTTAACGTGGCGCAGGTAACGTCGTGAATACGGGTACAACCCGTTGTCGGTGAATGCCTCAAGTACCTTGCGTTTGATTTCGAGGCTGGATTTGGCTGTTTCCATCAAAGTCTCTAAGCGCTCGAAGAATTCATCCTCATCTTTGGATAGGTACCCAATTCTTGGAATGTTCAGGGTAACCACGCCGATGCTACCTGTTAGTGGGTTAGCGCCGAAGAATCCGCCTCCCCGTTTGCGGAGTTCGCGGTTGTCTATGCGCAGTCGGCAGCACATGCTACGTACATCTTCAGGTTTCATGTCGCTGTTAACAAAGTTGCTAAAGTATGGGACACCGTATTTGGCGGTTACTTCGAAGATAGCCTGAGAGACCGGTGAATCCCAGTCAAAGTCTTTAGTGATGTTGTAGGTTGGGATTGGGAACGTGAAGACTCTGCCCTTTGAATCGCCCTGACGCATGCCCTCGGCGAAGGCCAAGTTGAACATTTCCATTTCTTTAGTCATGTCGCCGTAGGTGTCTTGGGTAACTTTGCCGTTGTAGAGTACAGCTTCGTTCTTCATGAAGTCTGGAACCGTTAAATCCAAGGTTAAGTTGGTGAACGGCGTCTGGAAGCCCACGCGGGTTGGCACATTCATGTTGAAGAAGAATTCCTGCAGCGCCTGCTCCACTTCTTTTTGGTTCAAGTGGTCGTGGCGTATGAATGGGGCAAGGTACGTGTCAAAGTTGCTAAACGCCTGTGCACCTGCCGCTTCACCCTGCAATGTATAGAAGAAGTTTACTACTTGTCCGAGGGCCGTGCGGAAATGTTTTGCTGGTTTGCTTTCGATTTTGCCTGCGACTCCTCCGAATCCTGAGAGCAGTAGGTCGCTTACGTCCCAGCCCACACAGTAAGGTCCAAGCACGCCCAAATCATGAATGTGCAAATCTCCTGAGAAGTGTGCTTCCGCAATTTTTTCTGGGTAGATACGGGCTATCCAATATTTGGCGATAACTGTAGATGAAAGATAATTGTTTAGTCCCTGAAGCGAGTAACTCATGTTGCTATTCTCTTTTACGCGCCAGTCTTCAACCTCAAGGTATTGATCCACCATATCAGAAGAACTCAAAAGTGATGCTAACTCGCGCATGTCGGTGTGTTGTTTGCGATAAAGGATGTACGCTTTCGCTGTTGAGGCATGACCGTTTTCAATTAACCGTTTTTCAACAAGATCTTGGACTTCCTCAACTGTAGGTACGCCATCGTCACCATACTGCTTGTTTAGCAGGACCACGACTTCGTCACTGATGCGTTTAGCTTGCTCTCTGTCTTTGCCGCCGACTGCTTTTGCAGCTTTCCAAATAGCAGTCGTAATTCGTTCTTGATCGAAGGGTTCTAATTTACTATCACGTTTTAGTACGAACTTCATTGTTTTTTCACTTCCAACAATAACTTCCTGAAATCTTCAGGCTCTTCAAACTGCTTGTAAACTGAAGCGAACCGAATGTACGCGATGCGGTCCACGTTCTTTAGGTACTTCATGATTAAATCGCCGATTTCTCCTGATGTGATTTCCTCGGTGCCTTTAAGCATAAGATCTTGGCGTACTTGTTCTGCTAACTCGTTGATTTGGCTCATGGTGACTGGGCGTTTTTCGCATGCTTTCTGTAAGCCGCGGATGATTTTGTTTACATCGAAGCGTTGGAGTTCGCCGTTTTTCTTTCTTACCATGAGTTCCACTGTTTCGAGGTATTCGTAAGTGGTGTAGCGTTTGCCGCAGTTGATGCATTCTCTGCGTCTGCGTGTGGTGTTCTCTGGGGAGTCCCGTGTTTCGAGGGTTTTTGAATTTTCGGAGTTGCAGTAGGGGCATCTCATATTTTTAACATACTCATTCTGTGATATATTGATAGTGTTAGCGAGCTTAACTACACACTACATTTAGCGCATATATAAGTTGATTTCACATTAAACATACAAAACAACCAACAAACCCACAAACAATACCATAAAAAATACACAGAAAACCCCAAATAATAAAATCTAAAACAAGCCCTTTTCCGCCAAAAAAACCCGTTTTCAAGCAGATACATCTTCGGTTAAGGCTTGCGCAAACAATATAATTAAAAACCACGCATACTCAATAGCTACCTTCTATCTTACTAAACCAACACGAAAAGGTGAGAATTTGCAGCCAAAAATCGTGAAAGCCAACAGTTTAAACCCGTATTTAACGCCTGAACGCTGTTACATAGCAGAAAACTTCAGCGACAAAGACGTTTCAATAGCAGTTGCCACCGTAAAGCCAGGCGTCACAACCAAAGCACACCACCTAAAAGGCATCCAAGAAATCTACATCATAACAGCTGGAGAAGGCAAGGTAGCTTTCAGCGGCTTAGAACCGGCGTTGGTGCGCACAGGCGACGTTATTGTTATACCAGCTGGCGCATCGCAGAAAATAACAAACATAGGACAAACTGACCTTGTGTTTTACTGTGTTTGCACTCCGAGGTTCATTGAAGCCTGCTACCTTGATGATGAAGCAGAAAAACCGCCCTAGGCGACATATATCGATTGTAGAAATAGTGATTAATAAGACGAACTAACGATATGTGTTTTGAGGAGAAAGGAGAAGCTCCTTACGTTTCTCTAAGCCAGCAGTCTTAGCTTGTTTTTAAGTCATCCATGAATTCGCTAAGGTCAAGTGTGGAGTTGCCGTTCTCGTCTTTAAGTTTCTGCTTCGCTGGCGGATTCTCAAGGTAGAAAGGTATTCTTTTGGCAAAGCGATCTTGGAAAGTGGGCTCCAACTCGTTTTTGTAAAAGACGCCGATTGGGATTCTGTCGCCCCACTCCTGCGCTTTCTCCAAACCAGCCGCTTTCTTCTTCCAAACTTCACCTTCATCATGCACCACCGGGTCAAAACCTGCTTCTTCCAGCTTGTATAATCTCGACTGCGGCTTACCTGAGGCATCTTTGCGGTCTTCACCAGCATACCAATCCTTGGTGTTAATGTCATTGTAAACTGGGCACGGCTGCAAGCACTCAACAAATGCCAAACCCTTATGCTCAATGCCCTGCTTTATCGTGTTTTTAAGATGCATAACATCGAAGGCATAGGATCTTGCGGTAAAAGTGTAGCCAGCAGTTATTGCGAGGGCAACGGGGTTGATTGCTTCGTTGATGTTTGGTCTCGGCAAAGCTTTTGTCTGTACTCCAAGCCGAAGTGTCGGGGAAGCTTGCCCTTTCGTTAAGCCGTAGACGCCGTTGTTGTAGAGCAAATAAGTCATATCTATGTTTCTTCTTCCAGCATTAACAAAGTGTCCCGCTCCAATTCCAAGTCCATCACCATCGCCGCCAACTCCAATGACCTCGAGGCTTGGGTTCGCAACTTTGATTCCCATTGCAAAAGGCAAAAGTCTACCGTGAAGCGTGTGAACACCATTGACTTTAACGAAATGCGGGGTTTTAGCGGCATTTCCCACCCCTGAGACAACCACGGCATTATAAGGCTCAATGTTTAGATCAGCCAGCGCCATCTGAAGTGCACTTAAGATTCCATAATCTCCGCATCCTGGGCACCAATCGACGTAGACGTCGCTTTTGTATTCGGATTGTTTATGCGCCAAGCATAAGCACCTGCCTCTCGGCGGCTTGATCCATTAAAATATTCTTGATTGCGTCGTAAACTTCGGTTGTCATCATGGGGCGACCAGTATATTTTAGGATGTAATGCGTAGGTTTGATTGCTGTTTGCTCGGTTATTACCCCGCCTAGTTGTGCGGTCGCGTTGTCTTCTATGTCGATAATGCGTTTTTTGCCTTCGAGCATCCGTTTTAGGTAGGCAGAGGGAAGGGGAAGAATCATGCGCACCTGAATGTAGCTTATGCTGACGCCTTCGTCTTTCAGCTGGTTTATAGCTTCGATTATGGCTCCTTTAGGGCTGCCCCAACTGACTACAATGTTCTCTGAGTCTTTATCGCCGAAAAAATTAATTTTCATATCCAGCGGCACCTCTTTATCGACTAAATCGAGTTTTTTCAAGCGTTTATCCATCATTTTCCGCCTAATGAATGGTTCTTCGTTAATATTTCCTGATTCGTTGTGTTCGTCGCCGCTGCACCATTGCACCGCATTTTTTGTTCCTAAAAACGCTCGGGGCGATATGCCTGTTTCTGTGAATTGGAATCGCTTGTACACTTTGCCTTCAAGCTCTATTTCTCCGACAATTTGGCCTCGGTCAATCTTTACTTTAGAATAATCAAAGACAGGGTAGGTCTGCGATGAGTTAGCCATGCCTTTATCGAGCAGATGAATCACAGGCATCTGATATTTCTCTGCTAAATTGAAAACTTCAGCTGCATCATAGAAGCATTCGCTTATGTCGCCTGATGCTAGAATTATTCGTGCGAATTCTCCGTGAGCTGCATGCATCGCGAAGCGTAAATCCTGTTGGCTGTGCCTTGTGGGCTGTCCTGTGGATGGTCCGCCCCGCTGATACAGCGTTATCACGAGTGGCACTTCGTTGTTTCCAGCCCAACCTAACCCTTCAGCCATCAAAGAAAAACCTGGACCTGACGTGCTTGTTGCTGCTCGTGCACCGGCTAAACATGCGCCTGAAGCAGAATTAACAGCCGCAATTTCATCTTCAGTTTGCAGCACAATTATGGCTTCTTCGCCCTTTCGAGTTTTAAGAATTTCATGGGACTCTATGTATTCGCTTTCGTCAGCGGCTGGCGTGATTGGATAGTATGTTTGTACTCTGCATCCGCCCAGCACTTTACCCATGGCTACCGCTTGGTTTCCAGTTAGGAAAATCCGTGGTTCACTTGTGCTTTGTTTTTCGAGTTTATGTTTGAAATTGTTGATGTTGAAGTTTTTCTCTGCATATTCATAAGCGGTGTCTACGGCAACTATGTTCATGGCGGCGATTTTTTCGTGGAAGGTAGCTTTGATTGCGTCTTCTACGAGTTTTCGGTCATACTTTAGTAACGCAAAAGATACGCCGATTGCAAGGACGTTTATCATTTTGGTGAGCATGCTTACTTTTTCTATGTGGATTTTTTCGCCAATTTGCTTTAGCAAGTCCATGTATGGAACAGCGAAAACTTGAATGTTCTTTTGTTTGGTGTAATTTAAGAAGTCGTTGATTGTTTCGCCAACATTATTCTCTTTCATGAACGCTTGAATATGGTCTTTATAATCTTCTGAGAAAGTCGCTATATCTTTTAAGACATTGACGCTTAAGTCGCGTGAATCAACTATTATACCGCCTTCACTCACGACTTCGCCGACATGCCGCACAACCGTTTCTGCATCAAAAGCCGCAAGCAAATTTACATCGCTTATGTTAGCTAACGTTGGCTCTTTGGATACGCGCTGATGGAAGTAGCTATGCATTGTTTTGATGTTTGAGTGGTATTCTCTTCTGCCGAAAACATACAAGCCGCCATATCCGCAGGCTCTGCCAAATATGGTGGATGCTGAGTCAACGCCGCTTCCTTGTGGGCCGCCTGCCATCCAGTTTATACTTTCAATTACCATTTTGTTTCACACTTAAAATCTTTTTTTTCTTGACGGATTATCCGCCGCCAGTTGCTTTATCGCTGCCTATACAGCATGTGCATTTTGCGGTTTCGCCACAATATGGGCAAACACAGTCACAATCGTCGATAAAATTTCCGCAGTTCATGCAACGAGGCTTATCTTTTTCACTCATCAACTTCGCCTCTGCCACAAATACTCTGTCTATCAAGAGAATTTAATCTTTCGGAAAAATTTTAATTAAAAAACTGAGAAATAAAAAGGAAAAAAGATTTTTGGTTTTATCTTACGAAGTCGTCGAATGTCCAGAAATGGTTTTCTTCTTGAACTATGATGTCCTCGAACATGCGTCTTGTTGTTGTGTCGCCGCGTTTTAATGCCTCAGCAATGATTTGGCGGTAAAGTGATATTGCGCTGCTTTCAAGTGCATGGTCTAACCGTAGGAAGTCTTGTGCTGTTTCTCCGACAACTGGAAGTGGATCGGGTTTGGCTGTGGCTTCGCCTTCAAGGAGGAATATTCGTTCGCTGATTTTTTCGAGGTGATCCATTTCCTGCATGAATACGTCTTTGAGGATTTTGCTTACGACGCCGGCTTTGTTGGTTTCCAATATTGCTTCAAGCGGTGTGTTTTTCATTCGCAGCTCGAGAAATGCCGCTTTTTCATGTTGGTTAGTGTATTGGACTATTCCAGTGATTTCTGCTGAAACCGCCTTGTTTAGAAGCGTGAAGTAGTCATCCGTGTAGATTTTGCGCCACTCTGGCAGAGGCACCTTGCTTGGCGTGTCTTTTTCATCTTGGAACTTTGTGTATTCCTGGAACTTGAATAGGTGTCCCTCTTCTTCGCCGTAGATTTTTTCGAAGAGTTCACGTGTTTCCCAATCGCCCATTTTCCCTGCGATTTCGATAATTTGGCGGTAGAGCGTTAAGGCTTCTTCCTCTGCTTTTACGCCTAATTTTGAGAATTCGCTTATGCTGTCGCCAACGGTAACTTTGCCTGATTTTGTTGTTGCTTGTCCTCCAAGATAGTAGATGCGCTCCATTATAGCTGCGGCGTGCTTCATTTCCTGGATGGAGATTTCCCGTAGAAACTTTCCAACCGCGTCATAGGTGGTTTTGTCTAGTAGTATGTTTTCTGGGATGGTTCTTCGTACGAGTTTCTCCATTTTTGCATGCTGGAGAATGTACTGTAGAGAAACCTGAATTTCGCGTTCGACTGCCTTGTTTAAAAGGTCAATATAGTCTGGTGAAATTTTGACTGCCATATAATCACAACTGTATTTAAAAGGAGCAAGCACCCAAATATAAAATTTCTTATAGCGGCGAGGTTAGCTATGGTTAAGCGCTTACTTGATTGGCTGTTTTTGTTTGTTTATAATCGGTTGCCGCAGTTTCTACAGTAAAGAGAGTCTGCGCTATTTTCTGCTCCGCAGTTGGGGCAACTTTTGGTTTGCGTTGTGCCTGACATTGTCGGTTGAGGTTGGTAGAAGACAGTTGGAGGCGCAGGTGCGGTTGTGGAAAGTTTGCGGAATCCTAAGTAAGCAAAAATCCACGCAATCCAACCGACTAAAGGAACTATGCCGCCAATCAAAAACAGTATTCCGGCGGTGCCGAAGTTGTCTACTCCTGATTTTTCCTTTAACTTGTTGAAAGCACGCATGTAAAGCCAACCGTAAACTATTGCAAAAGCGACCGCCGCAACAAATACAACTATAATAAAAACTGGAAACGCTGGAACAAATGGTGATGACGTTCCTGCCACGGGAATTCGAGCTAACGAAGAAAAGATGAAGGCAAACTCTAAAGCGAAAATAAAAACGTATACGGTTATGTTCAGTATGAACGCGTACAGAACGTTTTTGAAAATGCTCGGTTCACTATAGTAATGGGATAATCGGTACATAGCTACCATGAACATGGTAAACCCAGCAAGTGCAAAGCCGGCAATGATAAATAAAAACGCATAGAACCCCAGTGAAATTCCTATGAAGCTGGGCGCTGTGGTTCCGTTGGCAATTCCACTTATGGCTGTGACAATTGAGAATATAACAAAAGCAAATACTCCAATTACCGCCACAACGGGTAAGAGAATGTTGATTAAACTGGATGTTACCCCTAATTTTCTGGCCGAGTCAAGCGACACCTTGAAGTCCTCTATTGCTATTTAGTGCGGTGTAGGGATAAGCCTTTCCTAGGCGTAAAAATTGAATTGCTCAAAGGAACGCTCTCCTAATTTAAAGAAGGAAAATCGATTGGCGCCTATTTTGTCCAGTGACCTGAGGACCATTTGGTGAAAGATATGGGTGTAACTTTGATTATTGGTACGTCTCCTTCTTTCCAGCTGCCTTCGGGACTTGCATACTCAGGGTACTTTTCCTTTAGAAGGTCATGCGCGTAGCGATATTCTTTGCCATTCCACAAAAGCTCTGCCTCTCCCTGTACGCGGATGCCTTTGATGGTTGACCAGTTTTTTGGGTCATAATCGTCAAAGACCAGTGACACCTGTGGGTTTGCTTCTATATGTTCCAGTTTCGGTGTGTCGGGGTCAGATGCAATGTAGATGTTTGCGCCGTCAAAAACTGGCCAAACAGGCCTCACGACTGGCTCGCATTCTTCGGTTGAGGTACCAAGGCGGCAAACTGGCAATTGTTTAATGAATGCTATATCTGACTTTGAAAGTTTAATTCCCATTCAAGCACCAACATCTTCATAACAGCAGGAAAACCTGCAAGAGAATAGTTAACAAAGTCAACCTTTTAAACTATGATGCAACTTTTCAGCGGAAAAAACTTTTCCACCCTATTAAATCAAACGCTTACAGAAAACAAAAAATAGCCGAGCACTTACACTCTACAGAATGCAGGCAAAACACGGCGCAAATTTTCTGCTGTGCGGGATTCCCCAAGCCTGGTATGGGGCAGGCCTGCTAAGTCTGTGGTCTATGTTTGCGCCGTCAAAAACTGGCCAAACAGGCCTCACCACTGGCTCGCATTCTTCTGTTGAGGTGGCAAGGCGGCAAACTGGCAATTGTTTAATGAATGCTATATCTGACTTTGAAAGTTTAATTCCCATTCAAGCACCAACATCTTCATAACAGCAGGAAAACCTGCAACAGAATAGTTAACAAAGTCAACCTTTTAAACTATGATGCAACTTTTCAGGGGAAAAAACTTTTTCAGCCCATTAAATCAAACGCTTACAGAAAACAAAAAATAGCCGAGCACTTACACTCTACAGAATGCAGGCAAAACACGGCGCAAAATTTTAGCTGTGCGGGATTCCCCAAGCCTGGTATGGGGCAGGCCTGCTAAGTCTGTGGTCGAAAGGCCGCGTGGGTTCAATTCCCACATCCCGCGCCATCTATTCTTGCCAATTCGGACTTATTCTGCGCCTATTTTGAGCAAAGAACTTGCGTAAATACTGCTTTGTTTTTGCAGTTGAATCTAATTCACAATTAAGGTTTAAATTCAACACGGTTCTTAGCTTTTAGTAGAGACATGATGAACAGATTTTACACTCAAACCAAGGTATTAGCGGTCTTAAGCGATGGAAAACCACGATGCGCAAGAGAGATTGTAAAGTTGACAGCTTTAAGTGACGGAGCCGCGGATAATGCATTAAGAAGATTGTGGAAACGCAAATTAATTCAACGAACGAAAATTCCTGTTTCTAAAAATGAACGCATATTCAAGGGACGAGCTGGAGTCAGCAGAAACACAAGGTCCTACCATATGTATATCCTATATCCTAATGGACAAAACTCGATCAGAGTTAATGGTTTTGAGTTTGTTCAATATGATGAGACTTTTTTAGATGCCCGTGGTGGGGGAAAGAGAAGCAAAGCTAAAACTGTTTTTGATTTTCTTGAGAAAAATAAAAATCAAGCCCTTTTTTCAAAAGACATTGTTATTAGTCTTGCTAATGAGGGCATAAAAAGCAGCGATATAATGGCAAATATTCGTAGATATGAGAAGAGGGGATCCGTTTATGTCAGAGGTTATAGATTGCAAGATAAGCAGACTCCTTTCAAGGAAGGATATCTGATTACTTGGGTTGACCCAAATAAACCGAGGGAATCGGCAATTGAAGAGGCCGTTGCGAGAACTAACTTTGCTTTGGCAGGTAGAAGCTCAACTAGCCCGATAATGGAAAGGGTTCATCGAATAATGGATATGGTTATCGAACACACGAAGCTCAAAGATTTGGTTAGCTTTAATTATATTCAAGATAAACTCAAATGTAGCGAGCCAGAGGCAAAACGAGCAATAGAACGAGCTATGCAACTATACCCAAAAATAAGCAAAATCAAGTTATTTAACGCTTACTCGTATTATTATTATGCTTCATTAGCCGAAGAGGATTTGAAAGCTGTTGTTTCCTTAAAGGAGAATTTTGTACGCAAGACTCAAGGGCGAATGCACAGGGTTGGGCATAACTGGGAAGCTGTTGCAGACTGGTTTATTGACAAGTTTACAGTTGGAGCACGTTTTAGAACACAAGATCATCGTACTAAAAGGATGGACCCTCGAAGAATTACTTTGCATTTAATAAAAAGTGTCAATCATAGAAGATTGGCCGCTGAGGTCGATCGGGTTTGGGAAATTACTCCAGGGGTTTTCTCGCCCGTAATAACATATGTATTATCTTGCAAATTTAGCATAGTAAAAAAATATGATGTAGATGATTTTTTTGAAGTCTTACGTTGGAGCAAAGAATTCGGTGCAGATTCTCCAGATGGAAGGCAAATAAAGCAGGGTATTACGGGTGTATTTGCCGGTCAAGCTTTTGATCCGATCGAAAACGTGAAACTTAGAGATGAAAGTATGCTAAGCCTATCAGCTTATGCTGCTAGAATGAATATTCAATTACTGAGAGCCACAGATTTCAATGAAAAGTTACATCGAAAGGGTTGTCCTAAAATAATTACGGTGCAACGTATTTGTAAAGCTGCAAGAAACGAAGAAGAAGTTCGCAGAATATTAGATGCTATTTGGGAAAATCCTAACAAATCTGAGACAGTGTTTCAGAAAATATCAAAGGACAACGAGGACGTATACAAATTTGAAAAAATGCTTGAAGATTCTAATTCCGTTACAAATGTTAACAAAGAAAGTTAGCATGATGAGTATTCTTATAATATTGGATCTCATACGGACCAGTGTTTTCAGCGATGTTAAATTTTGCTACAAGAGAATCCGAAACAAAACATACCACCGATGAGAATCCATTTCTTAACATGGACTTTGGACGCCTTTTGTTTAAGGTCCACCATTACGCTTGAAATTAAAACCGATAGCAAAATGTTAATTAGAAGAGTGAAGCAATTGAAACACGCATTTAAAAAAACTAAGCATCTTTTAGCATTTTTGACAAGTCTTTTCCAAACATCTTTGAGTTTTTCTTCATGAATTCCAACCACTCAGGGCTTTCCGTTTTGCGTCGATTAATATTTGCTGAAAACGCTTTTTTGAATTCTTCTGGCACTGGGCTGTCGAGAACTTCGTCGAATCTGTTTTTTAGGATTTTACCGAACTCAGGATCGCGCAATTCCAACTCAACTCGAATGGGTTGCAATTTCATATTTGTCAGCTCTTTGGCTCGCATGAGACTCAATTCAAAAAAAACTCTGGTAACAGCCCCTTCCAAGTCTATCGGATACCATGAGAATTCTTCCTCTTCAAGATCTGTTAGAGACTTGCCATTCAATTTTTTATTTCCGATTTCAATGAGTTTGCTTGGAGCCCCTATTTGGCTTAATTTAGAAACCTTTTGGCGAGTCTGAATCCTCTGTAAGGTTTTCTCAATAGACGCGGGACTGCTCAGACTCTTGAATAGAGCAACATACTTTTCTGCGTTATAAGAGGACTTAGCTCGACCAGTAATCTTTTCTGGATAGTAAGGGGGTTGGTAAAATAGTTCCAACTGACGTATTGAGGTGGAGAAAAGAAAATTGATTATCTCTTTGAGCTCTTCGTGGGTTGCGTATAGAAACAGATTTTCAAACTTTGGTCCAAATTCCAGTTTCTTTCTGTAGGCCTCAACTATTTTTTCAGCTTCCTTCCTTTTTGAGCCCACTATTTGATAATATGGTTTTTCGCCATATATCTTTGAGGATACTTTTTCAACCATTTCATCCTTTACAATTAGCGCCAGATATTTGTTAACAGTACCTCTAGAAACTTCTCCTTCAAATTTTCGAACAATTTTTTCATAATTTAACGGTTCATTCAGTAAAGCTTCCAAGATCAAGCTTACAGCTGTTTCCCTTCCAGAGACACCTAAGTGCATAGAAATCTAACCATTATACTACAGTATAAACTGTATATTTGTATATTAAAATTGCTATCGCTTCATTTGGATGAAAAATGAACAACGAAAAGAAAGAAACTCTTAGAATCAATATTACAATCCGAGGAATGTACGCCCAATGGGCGTTAGAAATCAAAGAATTGGGGCTAGTAACCTCCAATCACGATCTGGTAAACCAGGCTATAAAGGCACTTTATACAAATCTGACCCAAGAACGATTGAAAATCGCAAGGGTTAAGGCATTAGAAAGAGAAGGGGACGATTAAAATGTCGGAAGAAAACAACACGGAATCAAGTTTTCCTGTGGACCGAAGCGAAAACAAAAAAGAGTCATCTGATTGTGCAGCAAAAAATTACCCCGAAACTTCTAACCCATCGGAAAATTTGGTAAGGTCCTCAGCTTCTAACTTGTCAAATGATAAAATTGGAAAAGCCATAGATCAAAATAGGGAATTAGACCCCTCCATTGTCGAATCACATGTTAAAGGCGAAGCGACATTAAGATTTATTATAAAGTACGCAAAATCTGGCATATCTAAGACCACTTTATCTAGAAAAATTAATGATTACATTGTGAAGAACATTCCAGGGTGGTACCAACTCACAAAATTAAAAAAAGATGAAGGCATCTGGAAGGGCGTAATGGGGATTGATTCTACTGGGATTAAAGCAGGCGGAAAGAATTACGTATTCATTCTTGTTTTTGATATTCCTTCAGGTGACCCGCTCGCTTATGTTTTGTGTAGAAACAAGGATGCGGCTACTGTGAAATCAATTCTACGCCAGCTAAAGGAATTGGAGTATGAACCCAAGATTGTCGTGTTAGATCTTGCGCCTGAATTACTTAAAAGTGCTGCAGAAGTCTATCCTCTTGCTTTGATACAGGGCTGTATTTGGCATGCAGACGATTTGGCAGAGAAACAATTGCCAACGAAAAAAATGACAAAAAAAGTTGACCAAGATCGAATAATTCTTTATGATGAAATAAAGGAACTAATGCACTATGGTTGCGTTGCGGCTAATCAAGAGGTTAGATTGCAGGTAGTTCAGAAACTTAAGAGGTTAGCTTCAGAGGATGAAAAAGCCGAACGTGCTGTTGATTTGTTCATTAAGCGATTGAAGTACTTTAATACATTAGATCAAGAAGTCTTAGCTACTGCCCTAAAGGAATTTGGTGGCTCGATTTTATACAACAATTGTTGCGAAAACGGCATGGGTCTCATAAAAAGACTCAAAAGGAAGATGAACGGTTTTAAGAACCTCGCGTCCGCAATAAACCTGATTAATGCTCGCATGTTTTACTTTAGGCAAGATTCAAAGTCACCTTCTGAAAAAGATTCATTTGTAATACCTGCAGAGGAACCAATCTCCATTTTCACTCTTCCGCTTAATTTCTTTTATGAGGACCCTCTTGACTTAGTGAAGTTATCAAAGGCCACCGGGTTGTCCAAAGAAGAATTAGGCGAAAAAGCTGAAGAAATGGCATTCGAAGTAATTGGTGATTATGCTTATTCAAAAAACAAGCTTATTGATTTACAGATTACAATTCTAAAAGAAATAAACAAAGCAGTGCAGCAAATAATTGTTCAAACAAGGTGCAATTACGAAGCTATCATAAAGCCTATGGATATCTCAGGTTTTAAAATAAAAAACAAAAGTTTGTTTAACCCAACTAAAATTACACAGACGAAAGAGAAGTTATTACACGAAACCTCAGAATACAAAAAACCAAAAAAAGAAAAATACCTTAAACTAAAAAAATTTCAGAAGATAGATGAATTTGTAGAAAAAGATGGAATACTTGCTGACCGGGATGGTTTTTGTGTGATATTTAAAAACGAAAACAATGAAACAATTGAAAGAATGATCAATTGTGCAGCTTTGAATACCCCTCCATTTCTATTCTTAGACGAAATCCCTTTGAAAGCTTTACAAAGAATTAAAGATGAAAGAAACGAACCTGACGTCAAAGTAGGGGAAAGTTACTATGATTCAGCTTTAGTTGCTAAAGTTCTGAAGATCACGGGCAACACGAATGTTAGTTTCTACCAACTCGGTAAGAATCAACCACTTGGCATCAAAACCAGCACATATAGAGCAATTATTGCGCCTCGAGCGGTCAGTGTCAGCAATAAAAAATCAGAAATCGAAGAGGCGGAAAAGATAGTTGCGATTATACCGACCCTTCAACGAATAATTTTAAACCACAAAAATGGTTTAAAGATTGACGCACCAATTTTCTCTTTAAGCGCTTGGGGAAAATCGACCAAATAAGACTAAGCTTGTTGCCAATTAAGTATATCGCTGTAGCGTTTCCTTTTTTCTTCTTTTTCATTATCCTTTCAATAAATTTATACACCATTAGTATTTTTACAAAAAGAAAATTCAATGACATTTGTTATTATTTGATTTTTTAAGAAAATCTGTTTTTAATTTTGAATTAACGCTTAATATGTCACGGATGGAACAGAGAAGGAAAGTTCTAACTGTCCTTGAAGGCATGCCTCGAATGGGACAGTCTAGAAAATAGGTCGAATGTGGTATGGTACCATTTACGGCACTTTCCCGAAACTGCCCTAATTTTTTCAACTGTTCCAACTCGAGATAATTCAAGTATCCGCTACCATCATGAACTCTACATTCTTTAAGCTGTTTCAATTCGACCTGACACCGCTAATTATGACTTTTATTCTTCAAAAAAGAGAGCATACCTGTTCTTAGAAAAAAAAGTTGTGAGAAGTGACGTCGAAATTCATTGAAAGAAAGAAATTCCTGATTACCAAAGTTTCAAACAAACTAGAAAACCATAATGCAAAAAAAGAGGGCATTTTTTAAAATGTTACAATCGTGTAGACCGGTGAAAACAGTCTCGGCATAGGTAGAGTTGGACTTGCCGCAATGTGTTGATTCTGAACTCATTTCTCACCAGTTTCTGACTGCCGCATCGAGGACATTTATCCGTTTTCTGGTAATATTGTCACATCCCACAATTCGCTCGCAAAATTAACTTAATCCGAGAAATCTGGTTTGCCGGATGTCTTCACTTGTGTGTTTCTCTTTTTATCGACCAAAAAAGTTAGCCATCTTCCATCTTTGCCCGTCTTGATCGGAGTTTTGCCTTGAAGGGCCATATGCGGTCTGATTAGATTATAGTATAGGTGATGCATGTCGCAAAGCTCTGGGGCTCTGCTTTTTAACCCTCTTTGAGGTTTTGTCCATGATCGAACCGTACCATGTAGCCTTTCAACCCGATTGTTATTGTCTTCTTGACTCGTTAAGCCTACATTGCCAATATGCTTGATGTGGTTATCTGGAAGTTCCTTCAATGCTTTTGGATAAGACTGCAAGCCATCTGTAATGAGTTTTTCTGGTTCTTTCCCAGCTTTACTTATGGCTTCTTTTATTGCATTTAGAGCTTGTTCGGCTCCTCTTCCCTCAGTCAGAATTGACACGATGTGAATTCTTGTTTCATAATCCATGATGTTCCAAAGGTAACGCATATCACCATTCACTTTTAGAAATATTTCGTCTGCAAGCCATTTATCGCCAACCTCTAGCTTAAAACTGCTTAAGGCTTCTTGCATTGTTCCAGTTAACTTAACTATCCATCTGTGTAGGGTAGAGACAGGTTTGTCAATGCCGTATATCTGCCAAATGTGGTTTTTGATATCTCGAAGGCTCATCGCTTTGAAGTGTAAGTCAAAAGCTATTAGTGCCAAAGTCATGTTGGTACCTTTACTCTCGGCTGTTATTTCGTCTTTGAACTGCTTTTTGCACTTTTTGCATACGCGAAGTCGGACAGCTCCGGCTTTATTGTATCTTGATCCCTTCATCCAGGATTCTTCGGATCCGCAGTGAGGGCAGGTTCTTTCAAGTGTTTTAGAATTTGACAAAATCATTGAGGGGAGGTCTAGCAGAAAATTTACTGCATGGATATGCTTACAGGGCTTGACTCGTTTAACATAATCAGGGCAATCGCATTTCCACTTGCCTGTAGTCCACCCAACTCGATAAGAAGAGTCAATTGAAGTTTGAGATTTGACGAGGAACAGTTTGCTACTAACCCTCTGTATCTGGCCCCCGATTGCAACCACACCGAGTCCTCTCAGCTCTCTTTGGCTAAACCGCATAATTGTCCCTCATTTCAAGTTCTTCATTTGATTGTGTGGGTATATCAGAGATTTTGAAAACGTCCTTTCTTTGTGCTTCTTAGAATTTCTGGACGAGTTTTTCTGATGAACAGATTTGAGGATTGCTTTGGTAAAGCAATTCTCTAAGCTTTTCCTGATAGACCGTTATCAGTTCTTCCATTCTGTTTATCACGGTTCTAGCCTTTTCGCAGTTAGAAAGTGCAGAATTGTTGCATTTGCGTAATGTTTCGATCTGTTGGTTAACCGTGGCGATTTCGTCTATGGTCATTCGTAGCTTTTCAATGTCTATTTTGCTGGGGTTATCTGCGTCGTCACTCGGCAAAACCGATTGGAACACCTCAAAAATCTGTCGTGCCGTCTTCCAGCTTCCAGACTCGACATCCGCTACAGCGACGATAACCGACTGTGACATTGACACATAAAAGGGTCTCTGAACCTCGAGAAGGTTAGAGGGTGCGTCATAAACTAGTAATCCGTAGGTGGAACCCTCCGCTTTGGTGTGTTCAATTGTTTCCTGCAAGTGTATCCCGCAATATTTTTGTCGACCAGCTTTTCGTTCTACTACAATTTTTTGACCGAAACTTTTGCCATTGAGTTGAAGGCTGGGAATAATCACGAGATCTGGCTTGCCCGGTCCTCCTTTTTTAAACGTCTTGTCTTTAACAAAAACCTCTTGCCAGCTAAGTTTCAGTGTCTCTTCGTTCACAAGACCTTTGCTAACTGGTTTGTTGATTAGTTGATTTATAGTGTCGTTTAACTCTTTCAAATCTTTTTGAACAGGTTCAGTGGCACTGGTAGCTGCTTCATGTATTAGCTTCAGTTTTTCGGTTAGTTGCAGGTTTATCTCAGAAAACTCTTGCTTGACCCCTTCAGGAAGTGTTGTCAATCAGCTTCTCTAACTTTTCGCTTAGTGGATAAACCATCTTAGTGATCATGTCTAGAGGCGTTTAGAGCGTTGGTTACTTGTTCTTGAACCCCTTTAAGTAGACCATCAATTAGTGTCTTGCTGTCTGCGTTAAGTCTCAATCCGGGAAAGTTATTCCAAACGATGTTGGCAAGCGTTATGGATTGGTCAAGATTATTGTCATGAAAACGTTGCTCAAGAAATCTTAAGTTATCGTCACAGATGTTAAAGTTGTTGGTCTCATTTCCACAAAGTGGGCATTTTATTGAAGCTGCATTCATACTCAGTTACTCCTTTGATGGTTTATTTTCGCAGTTTTCGTTAAATTAGGAAAAACTATTTTCTTTCCAAACCATTTTTTCGTCACCTTAACGCTTGAATAGTTTTTCCTTGGAAGTTTTGGGCACTCCAACACATTACAAGTCCCATAAAAAATCCCGGCGTCTTGGTAGGAAATAAGAGATAACATACAAGGTAATCAAACCGTTGCGAACATGCTCGAGCCCTTACAAGTTCATCAATATGGTCATTTCCCTCTTTTTTTACAAAAAGATCCCCTGAAAATTTGAAACCATTTTCTCTAAGAAAATTCTGACAAGTCTCCACTTGCTTAAAAAAGCTAACTTCTTGTTTTGCTTCTTGGGAAACGTAAATAGCTGCTAATTGAGAGCTTTTATTCTAATGTCATAGTTGTTTGACCATCATTTTCTTTGTTCATTATCTGGGGTGTTTTCTTTTTTTCCATATTGTCCATATGTTTTTTCTCCATTTTCGTCACCTTTAATGCTGTGCGTTAATGCACAACATTAATAAACAACCAGCTATATAAGCATTGTTTGATAACGATGTTCAGCAGTGCACAACAAAATGAGCCAAGATATCGAAAAAATAGTCTTGGAATTCCTCCTGAAAGAGAATCCAAAAGACTTCTCAATAGAAGAAATAGCCGCAAAAACCCGCATTCATCGGAACACAGTCGCAAAATATTTGTTTGGACTAGAAAAGTGTGGAAAAGTGAAAATTTCGAGAACAGTGGGAAGAGCAAAAATGTATGTTGCCGAAAAGTAGATGACTCTCAGCGCACTGGCAAATTCGAAAGGCGTATGGCTAATGTCATTCAGAATAGAGCAGCAATTCAAGTCACCACGAGAAAGAGGGGTCCCAAAATTTTTTTGTTTATATCAAATTACTCGGAGGGTTCATTCTGTCTGAAATAGTAGAGTCAAAAAAAAATCTGTTAAAGTTAAAAAATTATTTAAAGAAACATTATTCGTCTTATTTCATATTGGATCAAAAGATTATTGAGCTTGAAGCATTCGCTAATTCGCTTGGAAGACTCTGCCTGCGCTGGGTTGAAGACAAATGTGGTGCATTGGTTGGCGAAGATGTTTTCTTGTTTAGATCATTGACAGATGAATTAAAGGGCATTCTAAATACTATTCAAGGAATCAGCGCTTATCTAAATGCATTTGCTGCAGAGTGCGCATCGGCTGTTCAATTTTTGCTCAACAATGCAAAACAAAACCACTTGCTACTTGACTTTTTGATTAAAGTAAACGATGAACAAATGAGACTTCACAAATTGCTTTCAATAGCTGACGCGCTGAAAAAAGCCTTAAAGTTATTGTGCAGCCAGCCATTGAACCCTTGTGTCAAAATAAATAGAAATGATCCTTTTGGTTTTAGACCTCTATTAGTCGCAACGGCCATTGTTAACGAAAGTGCAAGCAAGGCAAGAATCACAATAGACCAGTTTAAGTCTGTAGAGAAAGAATGGCAACAACTAGAACAAAGTATCAGAGTCTTAGATTCAACAGCCACGAGTTTTTGATTGAATGATATTATCTATGTCCTAGAAATACGAGAAATCAAAGGTTCTCCACAAATGCACGCACAAGAATCATTAAAATTGATGGACTGAAGTAAAGACGTATTCATTACTATTTATAAAACTAAAACAAAAAAATTTTGACGGAACATTGGAAAAAAACGGTTATAGGTGTTTAGGGAATTTGAAAATATTTGAGTTGATTTATTTTGGTAAAGAATGCCTTTAAGTTGAAAAATGTTAGTCTTAAACAGTCTTCAAAATGTGAGTCTAAAATAAGCATAATCTTTTCCTGCTCAAGATGTCAAAAGGAATTCTCGTTTGAGGAGGCTTATTGCGTTGGCGGCCATGGCAAAATCATTAAGAACCGAAGGTCTGAAGACGTGTTTGCTTTATCGTTCTATTGCCGTGCATGCGCTGAAAAAATTAGCAAGAAATATCCCCAAGCGGAGTAACTATTGAAGGAAAAAACAAGTGGATTGCGCTTATTCAAAATGCAAGCAAGAGTGCTAAAACTTGATTTCTTCTTTTTCAATTAGTTCTTTGACTTTGCGTAGTGAGTATTGGACGGCGTGGCTTCTGTCGGCGAAGTGCCCTTTTTCGACTTCTTCGTCTATCCATCGGATAGTTTCTGGTGGAACGCTTACCGTCAACCTGACTTTAACCATTAGGTAACCCAATTAGGGTTACAGTGTTGTATTTTTTAGACGTTGTTCACACTTATGTCCTTTAGTGTAGCAGTAGTAAGCAATCATTATATATTTGTCTCAGTATTATGTAGTAATATTCAATACTATGACCGATGGATGAACAAAAATGGTCAACTTAACAATCAGAAAGAAAAGCAAAACGGAAATTGCCATCACCACAGCCCTATTTCTGCTTCTATGCTCAGCGTCAGTCAGTTTTGCCGTTGCACAAGATTTTCAGCCTCCACAAATTCCCGACTACAACGCACCCCCAAACGAACAATACAACCTCGATATTACGCTTCCATCAGAACCAAATAATCCAGGAGGAGCGGGAGTACCAGGACAAGACGACAATGCAAACAACGTCACAGCAGCACCGACTCCTGAGCCACAAACAGATTACGGATTAATGTTCTTTGCAATCATCATAGTCGCGGCTATAGTAGGATTAATAGTTATTTGGACAGCATGGACAAAAAGCAGAAAAAGAAAAAACTTTTTACCGCCGCCACCGCCATCTTAAACCATCACACTTTTTTCTTTACCCCTTACAAATCAACTGAAAGTTTACAGGAACCTTTTCAAACGACAACTTGTCAGAACCTACAAGAACTAACTCAGTCCACGTTTTTTCTTGACAAAGTTAACAAAATCTAGGGCAAAATCTTTGTCCAGCATTAAATGAGTCGTATCATGAACGTTCCACTCATCAACAAACTTTTCATCAACGTACCCAATGTCAATATGGACCCTTCCGCCAAATTTTTGTTTCCAAGTATCATGCAACCTGAGGAAGTAAAAGTCGCCCCCTTTAGATTTTGAGTAAGTTACAACGCCATACGTATCTTGATTCAAGTCTGCATAATCTTGGATTTCTTCAGGAGTGGGCTTGAGTTTCTCCAATTCCTCCAGTGCACCTGAAACAAGTTCAAGAGCCGTTTTCTTCATACTGCTTAAACTCAGCTCTTATCTTTAGATTTGATTTCACAATCGGCAATGAAAACAACGTCATCCTTGTCTGCTGCGAACAAACCATAGAATACGTATCCCTTTTCTTGCACCATACTTTTTGCATCATTGAGTCTTCCATCTGTAATGTACTCATTAACTTCATTCAAGGCAAGTTGTTTTTGTCCAAGGATAAAGCCTTTAGACTTAAAATACTCTGCAATTTCTAAAACGCCAAGCCCATAGAAGATTGGAATGTCCTGAATAAATTTATCATTGACTTCTTCAGACAGCAAATTGAGTTTTTCTGCAGAATTTCGCTCATTTTTGATCCAAAGAGAATACTGACGGTTGGACACAACTATTTGGCTTTTCCACAATTTGACGTATGGTGGTTCTGATATGTCAGTTGGGTCAATGTAATGAGGTGTTCCCCACTTTTTAGTGAACCTTGAAATCTCTTCCTTTCTTGTTTTATCTTTGTCATTAGGATTTTCCTCTCCCTGATTCAGGTAATCTTCTAACTCTTTTATTATAACCCCTTTTTCTGTTAATTTTTCAATTTCAACCAAGATTGCCCTTCTGAAAACGTCGGAGTAGTTTAAACGTTCTTTGTAGGCATCCATTTTTTCATAAAAGTCGTCTGGAACTGACAAAGTTATTTTGGTAGTCATAAGATTCACCCTATCACGTACTAATACGTATCACTGCAATAATTATATTACGTATCAATACGTATTAATATTGCACAAGACCCCTTCAAAGTTGGCAGGGTTGTAAACATGTCCGGAGCGCTTTTTCATCCTTTTAAATTACAATGCAAGGAACAAGCTTGCATCATGTTCCAAGCTGAACATTGCATCTTAGTCAAATTCTTATCAGAATTCTTTAGCGAAGGTCCTAATGATTTAAAAACTTCCGTACAATCAGATTTAGATGAAATAACTTCAAAAGTCGACCGAACTCCTGTTCTCTCCCAAGAAGGAATTAAAAACTATGAGTGCCCTCACTCAGATTATTTGGATATTCCTGATTGGGTAAAGAAGCGAACCCCAGAAGAACTAAAAAAAGATATTTCAGAATATGCGAAAAAAGAATTCGTTGATCAAGACTTGGATATCCCTTATTTCGTCCACGAACTTTTCTTGTTTGATAAAGAAAAAACAGAACTCTGTCGATCGCCTATTGAATTCGTTTCCAAGCTAGAACTCGCTCAAGCACTTGCTCAAAGGGAAATTAAAAAAGAGAAAAAGAGAAACTCAAAAAATTAAATTCTATACGTGCCTCAACTATACCTCCAGTGGCTGAATAAAATTGAAATTTCTTCGTAAATCGTTGGTTACCCTGTCGGGCAACATAGACCTAACTGACCTGCCAAATAGCTTGCACAATATTACAGTCTATGCCCAAGACACTTTTGGAAACATAGGCTCCTCACAAACTATCAGTTTTACCATAGCTAAACCAGAGTCAAAGTCTTTTGCTGTTGTGCCTGTGGCCGCTGTCTGTATTGTTGCAGTTGCCTTGGTGGTTGCTGGTTTGTTGGTCTACCACAAAAAACACAAACACAACTTAGTAAAGGAAGTTTGACTGAGCAGTTTTCAGAGTTAGTCAAGAAACCTTGACGAAAACCCTTTTATCGCCTAAATTTAAAAGATTAATTTGACAAGCAAGGTTAGAAGATTGTTGCTAAAATCTAAGAGACACTTGCAGGTTTCAGTTTTGATTCTAATAGCATCACCCCTTACACTCGGTGCAATGAATCTTAATATGTAAAAGCACAGATGGAACAGATGGAACCATCTGCTATACTTACGGTTTTAACCTCAACAGGCGGAAAAACAGATCCTCCTGCTGGAAACCAGATTATTCTTGTCGATTATGTTTATGAAGTTCATGTTCAGTTAACAGCGTCCCCTGATAAAGGTTTTGAATTTCTATATTGGAGAATTTCCAACGCAACCAAAACCACTACACTTTATGATAATCCCGCAACTATTGCAGTCGGTTATCCCTACAGTACAAGTTTCGGTTATAGATGCACCGTGCAAACCGTTTTCCAATCAATTGCACCAAAAATAACGTTATCGTCGCCACAAAATCAAACTTACAATGAATCAAGCGTGCCCTTAGTATTCTCAACAGACAAAACTTCTAATTGGACGGCTTATAGCCTTGATGGGAAACAAAACGTCACCGTAACTGGAAACAGAACTATAACTGAATTAACAAATGGTTTACATAATGTATTAGTCTACGCTAATGACTCGTTGGGAAACATTGGCGCTTCACAAACAATCAATTTTACTATTGCAGTTCCACCCCAAATCAGTATCCTATCTCCTCTGAATCAAACATATACAGACTCTAATGTTCCATTAACTTTCAATGTCGATAAACCTGCTAATTGGCTAGGCTACAGCATTGATGAGCAACCAAACACAACTCTAACTGGAAATACAACTATTTCTGAACTCTCATTTGGGGAACATAACCTTACAATCTACGCCAATGACACTTACGGAAATAGGGTTGCTCAAAAACAATCACATTCAGCATAACACAGCCATTTCCAACTGTGAATGTTGCAATTATTTCAGTTATAGCAATAATTGTAGTGGCTGCTGGTTTGTTGGTCTACCACAAAAAACACAAACACAAATAATCAAAGCCGAAAGAAGTTCGTCAAGAAATCTGAACTAAAAAATAGGTGCTTAGTAAATAAACCTTGACAATAACCCTTTTATTACAAAAAACTCCAAAGTACAACTTGATAAAATATGAGTAAGAGTATCGCTATAGTGTTTGTTCTCCTCTTCTTAAGCGCGATGGTTTTAGGCACTGTTTGTTTTCACCCTGTTAACGCTCAGTATCAAGGGAATATCACAATAAATTCTGACGGAAGCATAAGTCCCTCAGCAGCGCCGATACAACAAGACAATGGCATTTACATATTAACTGATGATGTTGTTGGAGACATATCTGTGATGACAAGCAACATTACCTTTGACGGAAATCGACATTCAATTATCTCTGCAGGAGGGCTTACAGTGGGGGTCAACTATAATTTATCTCCTCCAACTGCAACGGGAGCATCAAATGTGACCGTAAAGAACCTCATCGTTGAGAACAGTATATTTGGCATTTCACTTTATAACACGTCAAATTCAATGGTCATAAATAATACAATATTGGGAACAGGACCCGCGGTCGGTAATATTCCAGTAGCTCAGCCAACAGGTGGAATCTACGTGGTGGATAGCGGCTCAAACATCATAAAAGAAAACAACTTGGTTAACAATTATGTTGGCATCTATTTCAGTGAATCACAAAACAATTTGATTGTTAGGAACAATGTCGTTAATTGCTCGAATCCTTTTCTTTTGGGTGGCATGGCAGCAATCGTGTTTTGGGGCGCTTCAAACAACACTATTTACCACAATAACTTCATCAATAACCCTATACAAGCTTACGATGGTAGTTTTAATTCAGCTTTCTCAGTTAACACTTGGGACAATGGTTTTCCCTCAGGAGGTAACTATTGGAGCGATTATAGCGGTCATGGAGCTTATGTTATTGACCAAAACAACGTTGACAATTATCCATTTACTCGACAAGTCGACATTTCTGCTATAGCACCTACTCCAACACCTATTGAACAAACTGCAATTCCAATAATACCGATTGCTGTTTCTTTTACAGTGGTGGCGGTGGTTGTGGTTGCTGGTTTGTTGGTCTACCACAAAAAACACAAACACAGCTTAGTCAAGAAAGTTTGACGAAAAGGCTCTAATAACCGCTTTAATTCAATAGCAGTTGACAAATCAAATGAGAAATAAGAAAATCTCCATAATTGTCATTCTCGGATTGTTGACATTGGCTGGACAATTTTATGTTGTGCAGTTTGCGTCTTCCACTGCTCAGGATAGGGCATTAGCATTTATTGAAGACGTTCTTCCAATAGATAGCAGTAAATGGAATATAGAGCTCAAAGTGGACGGCAACGCCACAGGTACACGTGAGCATCTCGATATGAATAATATCTCCGCCTCTGAGAACGATAGAGTTTTAATCTATTTTTTGGGGTCAATGGTGGGCACTGCAGACAGCATAGAAGTCATTTTTATAATAAGAGACAGCACTTTCCTCCAAGGTGTCATGAATATCGATAATTCACCAACCTATAGACAAACCTATAGACAATTTGTCACTTCAATTAACGATGATAATGTAACAAACTTCTTGGCTAAATATCAAAGCTGGTCGGGGCTTGATTCAACTAAAATGATAGAAATGCTCTCAAACCTCAATATAACTGAAAATAAAAGCATTAGTTCTAATAATATTTTAATGACTGTTCAACATCCTTCCGACGATAAGACAGAGTTGAGTTGGACATTTTTGAACGGAAGCGACAGCAGAGAATTTAGAGTTTCTTTTCAAAAAGATTTTCCAGTCAGTTTCTATGATGAACGCCAGATTTCTTCTATCACGCCAACGCCAACTCCAACCGTTCCAGAGTTTTCATGGTTAGCACTTTTGCCTTTGCTTCTTGCTGTGTTCTCTGTTGCTGTAATACTTAAGCATCGAAAAACCACTAACTTGAGTAAGTAGACCTTTTCCCGCGATGTGGTGTAACAGACCTCTATTTTAGTTAGGTCAAGAAAGTTTGACTAACTCAACTAACCAGATGGTTTAGCTTAGTCAAGAAAGTTTGAATCATCTAAATCAATTTAAGCCCAATTTCGCCAAAAAAAGCTTTAAAAAGAAAATAAGTTACTTAGTAGTATTTAACAACTGTCATAGAGGAATTTTATTTGAAAAGTATATGGGTGTTGAGTGCTGCCCTTCTTTTGCTTGGTGTTAGCATTTTTGTTTATTCCGCTATTCCTCAAATAATTCAAGAACCTTACCTAAAAACGGTTACCCAGAACAAAGATACTGTTTTGCTTGAAGACACAATTTCTGAACAATACAGTTTCGTTTATAAAAATTTCTTTTTCAAGCAAGGTGATAACATTTCAATAATTGCAACCATTGATGAGGGCACACTTGGAGCGAACGTTTATGAGGTATATAGTGGATTTTCAATAGTAAAAAGAGAAAACTCAACAAACATAAATTTAGAAGTAACTATACCCAGAGATGGTTTATACCATATTGGAATTGGTCGGTATAGACCAAGTCTCAATGTGTTTTATTCCGAAGCCACGAATGCTAATGTCGAGATTGTGCAGAGGACTACCGAGCAAGTTTTGGTTACAGCCTACAGAGACGTAACAATTTACCCGAACAAGGGTTATGAAACCGCTGGAATTGTCTTAGTGGTAGCAGGAATAGGTGCTGGAGTATTATCTCTAGCACAAATATAAATGGGAAAAAAAATAATATTGATGTACCACCGCCACCACATAGTTCTTAATGGTTGATGTAACAACTTATTTATTGGTGGATTATTGATTCTGAGATTTGTATATCAAATTTTCTAAAAAAATTCTGATTGGTTCCTAAACTTGAATTAATGAAATTGACCCCGTTGATGAATTAGACTTCAAGGAAAAAAAAGACCCATTCTTAGAATTAAATCAATAGACCTTTTTCCAGCGATGTGGTGTATCCACCCTCTGTTTGTTAGTATAGAAAGTTTGATGAATAGCCTTTTATCGGCTCTATGTACCTAATACTAAGCATGGGTAAAGTCGGAAAGAGACTAATTGCAATGCTCGTTATCCAGTCACTGATAATTCTGTTTTTCCCTATGCTGGTAGCGGCTGAATCAACAAATGGTGTTATTTGTGACCTATCAACAATTAGTCCAGTAGGGAACATAGCCTATAATGGTTCAATGCCTTTGAATGTGAATATGGCATGGAAAGAAAATTACACAGTTGTGCCATTCATGTACTTTAATGTCAGTTACAACATAGACGATAGCCAAAAAATCTCTATACCACAAGGAAACAACCCACAATTTAATGCAACAGCACAAGGCACAGCATATCATTATGAATACCGCGTTTTTCCACCAAGCACTACAAACACTGCTATTGATATTGACATTTCAGGTCTAACAAGCGGTGCACACAAACTCACGATATTTGCTGACGGAGAATTCAACGCTAACAATAACTTCATATTTCCTTACCATTATCAATCATCGCCAATTTACTTTTCAGTTAATTATCTTGCTACCTACCCAACAACAACACCAAGCACAACTCCAACACCTTCACCTACAGCCAGTCCAACTTTAACTCCCTCACCTACACCTTCCACTCCATCTCCAACCGTTCCAGAGTTTTCTTTGTGGTCAATTCTGTTACCGCTGAGTTTAATTGCGACGGCTGCTGGTTTGTTGGTCTACCACAAAAAACACAAACACAGTTTAGTTAACAAAGTTTGACTGCTCTTAGTCAAGAGTCTTGTACGAGAAGTCTTTTATCTGCAAACATCCAACAATGAAGTGGTGACTATGAATAAAGCTTTAGCTTTAGCACTTGTTCTCGTCTTTCTTGCATTATCCAGTATTGTGGACGATAGATTGCTTTTGGCTATGAGCGAAGTTGACACAGCCATTTCCATTTCTGTGCCTATCTCTGTAGAGGTTGCACAGGCTGTTAATATTAAAATCTTGATTGAACCACTTCCCCCATCAGCCACTGACCATCTTCACGGGTTAACGTTAACAGTAACACGTCCAGACGGCGTCAAAAATACTTACGAACCACTGGAAAGTACTGACGGTTATTTTTATTGGAGTTATATGATAAACCAACTGGGAAATTATAGCATACAATGTAGCTACGCGGGTGAATTCTTCAGTGACGGCACGGTGAAATACAAGCCTTCGCAAAGTGCAGCGGTTATTCTAATTGGAATTGGCGATGCACTGCCTCCTGTTGAATCACAGGGTGGTTCATGGACACGGAAACAATCAATGAACCAAGCCAGAGGTTACTTGGGAGTTGTTGGAGTTAACGGCAAAATCTATGCTATCGGAGGCTCTATAAACAACGGAACATATTCAACCCAACCAACGTTGGGTTTAGTCGCTACAAACGAAGAATATAACCCTGGCACAGATACTTGGACTTATAAGGCGTCTATGCCTACTTCAAGATGCGATTTTGCAATAGTCGCCTGTCAAAACAAGGTTTACTGTATCGGCGGCATTGTGGGTTCAAAGTTGGATGATACTTATCATTTGTTTACGGTGGCACTAACCTCTGGAGTCAATGAAGTTTATGACCCCGCTACTAACATGTGGGAAACAAAAGCATCCTTGCCTGTCGGAAGATCTGGAGTAACGGCTCATGTTGTCGGTGAAAGAATCTATATTATTGAGGGAAATACAGTTTGGGTTTATGACCCAGTTACTGATTCTTGGGCAAAGAACAAAGATGCACCCATACAAGCTGATGGTTACGTTTCAGCGGTTGTGGGCAATAAGATTTACTTTGTAGGCAATTATGCTCCTGTCCAAATTTATAATACATTAACGGATAGTTGGAGTCAAGGGGCTCGGTCACCAAGGATGGATCCACGAGGTTCTATTGCTGCAACAACCGGAGTTTTTGCTCCTCAACGTATCTTTTTTTTCACAGTTGCTCAATACGGTTGGGTTCCCTACGGGAAAACTGATACTTCTCCTCCAGATAGGAGAACTACTTTTGTTTATAATCCTCAAACTGATAATTGGTCTGCTGGCACAGTAATGCCTGATTATAGGCTAAGTTTTGGTGTTGTAGTACTCAATGACTATTTGTTTGCTGTAGGCGGATATGTGTTTGATAATTTAGCAAATAACAATGTGACGGCCAGCAAAACTAATGTTAGGTACACACCAATAGGTTACGGAGATCCTGCGCCTTCTCCACCCAATTTTGGACCAACTTCATCTCCAACTCCTTCACCTTCAATCCCAGAGGTTCAACCTTGGACAATTCCATTGTTGTTAATCATAATGGTGGTTGCTGGTTTGTTGGTCTACCACAAAAAACACACAACAAAAACAGCTTAATTATTCAATTGTTATTCTAAAAATCTTTTAAGCAAGGTCAAAACAAATAGAAGTCATGAAATTATCGCAAGGAAGGAAACTATCAAAAATTCTTTCGCTCCCAATATTTAATATAGTCTTTGTAGATGCATTATTTTTTATTTTATTTCTTCTATTAAACCAAGGCACTTGGAATTTTGTCGGTGATGAGGGCTTGAAAAATACTTGGAATATACTTTTTATTACTATTTCAAATTCAAATTTTCATTGGCTTAATTGGGATTTTATTTGTGTTCTTTCAATAATTTTAATCAAAGACTATTACTTTTTTAAGAAATATTACGGCAAAGAAACAAAACAGACCCCTTCTTAGAAATCCCATCAATAGACGCTTTTCCAGCGATTGGATGTATACACCCTCTCTTTAAGTCAAGAAACGTTAAATCACCAAGGCAGGTGCGTGGAGAGTGGTGGATTGGGAAGTAGCTGTCCTGTACTTGCATCAATGAAGCTAAAACCCCTCATGTATGTAGGTCTTGAAGCGTTGCTAACTGTTATTTGCCAAGCGTATTGGTAGATTATGTCGTTGCCGTAAACATCAGAGTAATCTATAGGTATGTTTGTTAGTGGACTTACGCTGGAGAATGTTCCATTTGTTGCTGTCTGTATTGTCGTTAAACGGGCATCGATATTCTTTCCATTAAGTAAGGTTTTATTCCATCCATCAGCTTCTAATGCTATTTGTAAAGCTTTGTACATCGAAATTGGCGGTGTATACGATGAATTGGTGTTTGTGGTCGGAATTATGCCAAATTCACTATAGTATGCCATTGCCTCTAAATCAAGTGAATTAGCCCGATTAAACTTCTCCTGAATTATCACCGCATTGTTGAATTCGTATAGTGCTACAGCTGAACTTGCAATCAAAAGACCTATCAGCAAAATGGCAACTGGTTTTAAGCCTAACTTGAAATGTTTATTTCCTTTCTCTTGTGTTATAGTTCTTGGCGATGCATTCTCTACTGTTTGAACAGTAAGTAAGGCATCTTTGCCTTGTTCTGATAAGCAATACTTCCCATATTCATCTGTCCTAATCAAACCATTGAGTTTAGTCAAGTGGTGTTGAAGGTGACCACTACTTTCAATAGCGGTTTTCTTTTTCAAGTCTGCAAACCCAAGAGTACCTTCGCTTAGAACCTTTAGGATTTGGATGCGTGTTGGGTGTCCAAGAGCATCAAAAACCTCTGCACGTTGCCTGTCTAGCTCTATCTGCTTTTCATCTTCCATGCTCTCTCTTCCTTGTCATGTCAATATTCATTAGTATATTAAATCCTTCTTTTGTAGACCTGTTGAGTAAGGAATTTTAGATAAGTCCAGAAATCTGGACTTAGCTTAGAGTCAAAGCCAAGTAGACCTTTTCCCACGGTTGGGTGTACCCCACCTCTATTATTTTTGGTTAGTAAAGGAAGTTTGACTGCTCTTAGTCAAGAGTCTTGAACGAGAAGCCTTATAATGAAAATGCGTCTATTTCCTTTTGATTAAGATGCAGAGAAGACCATTAGCACTTGCATTTGTTCTTGGGCTATTAATGATTCTTCAATGTACATTTTTTAATTCAACAACTGCTAACAGCCCTTCAATACCGCCAGACATTCCAGTAGTTGTTACTGTACCTGACATGCAAATTAACGCCGAAATCTCAGAAATCGATGGAGAATTTAGGGCTAATGTCAATTCTACCTATCAAACTTTAACGGTATACAAATATGGTGACTCATACAATAACGGCAGTATTAGAATAGCCTTCAACAGAATTGATGCTTACTATCCCATACCCGCTGGCAGTAAAAATGTCCAAGTACAGATGGATGGACAAGACCTTAATTGGACATATAAGAATAGAGGATTTACTCACCTCTTTGACTTTGATTTGCCTAATATTAATTGGTCTATATCGCCAGTTCCTCAAAATTTCTTATTATCAACACATTATGAATTTACTGTTCCAAAAACAACTCAAGCAAACGCATATCTTGGAACTTATGCTTTTCTAATTCCAATAGAATCACGTTATGGCTTAGACACTATAAGCGGAAATTACTCGGGGTATTCTTGGGTTGGTTGGAGCACAAACTCAACGGCTCATGTCAGAATAAAAATAGATTCACCTTTGAGCAATACGCATTTGTACTCAATCAATAACTTAGGAACGCTAACTGAACTTAATTTTCAACTTTCAAATGATGATATAGCAGAAACTCAGATACAGCTAATTGGTAGTTCACGTCCTTTTGGTTTAGTTCTAACCTTTGACAAATCTGAAGAACCATTATTACCTTCTGTATTTCCCATTTTAATTGCTTCAGTAATTATCGTATTATTGGTTGTCCTCATATTGCTTTTTAGAAGGCATCGAAAAACCATCAAGTTAAGTTAAGGTTGTTAGGTAAAGAAAGAAGGTTGTGTGGCAAATCTTAAATATTTGTCAACACTTACATATTTACTGATAATGATGAGTCCAAGTTGCACAGTCTCTTCGCCACTAAGTCAAAGCCAAAAAGACATCTGGTCACTAATCAGCACAGGTCTTTCTGTAAGTAAAATAGCTGTTAGACTCAATAGAACACGTCAATATGTTAACCAAACACGCTTAACTGCCGAAGCGAAATTAGCGACCACGCTTTTGGATGTTGCCCAAGTGAATGAACTCCAAGTAACTAGACTTAACGTTAAACAAGCCATTCTTCTTGGCTACCATCCAGTGCTCAAACGCAAAGCAATTGTCACTTACACAACCAGCCACGGATTGAAAGTTTGGTACTGGCACGACAACCCTGAAGAAGTAACCGACCAAGCTTTCTTAAACCAAACACGGCAATATCTAATTGAACTAGCCAAAGAAAGAGGCATAGAAATCGAAGGCTCAGAGTCAATTAACCCGGCTAAATTGGCACACATAATTTTCTCCCAACTTATTCCAGAGTTGAAAACATGAATGTAAAGAAGAGTTTAGAAAATCGAGTTCGCGGTTGGTTACCAAAAGAGCCAAACATTGTAAAATTCCAGAGATTGGAAAACTCGAAAGTCTTCCACAGCAGAAACAACGCGTCCACAATAATTCCAGCGGGTTTATTTTTGGCATTTGCCATATTTGGAATAATACACTCAGTATCAAATTCTTTTGAGCTTAATTACTTGCCAGTCAACTTTCAAGTCTTCATTTCAGCAGTATCTTTAGCTGACTATGTCTGCATGCTTGTTATAGGTGCAGGCTTGCTGACTGCAAAACGTTTCTGGATAGATACTGCCATTGTATTCTCGGTTTTGTCCTTGATAGTTTTCTATGTCGTTCCGCTGAGGGTAGCTATTCCCATGGAAATAGTTGCTATCGTATCCCTTGTTTATGCAAGAAGTTTTCCCGCAAAACAGGCTTTAACAAAACTCTCCATCGTTGCGATGATAGCTATCATATGTGTAGCCTTCTTTGCGCCACTTGCCATTGTAAATTCACAATTAACAAACAGCAAGGAAACTGTAGTCGCACGGTCGGGTCAAGCAAGCAACAATAGAGATTTCGTTGCTAACATAACGGTTTTTCAGGAGCCAGACGCCGATAACCAGAAAGATTACTATTTAATCCAAGTAGTGGTTCATTGTATAGATAGAGAGAGAAATTACCTGAATGTATCCCTTGGGTTTTCCCCAGAAGCGGCAATTCTAATTGCATATAGAACAACTCCCCAAACCAACCCTGCTTCTCCAATAGAAATAGGGCTTGGTGCCTCAACTCTTCTTTTAGGTAACTATCGAACAGTCCTTGCTTATTCTTCCAATACAAGCATCAGGTGGATAGAGAGGACGATAAATCCTGAGCAGGACGAATGGTTTTCTGCTGAGTTATGGGTGCCTCAAAGTTCGCACTTTAACTTGAATCTATCGGTGGAAGCAAGATTAGAAGACAAAATATTCGGTAACCTTTGGGTAGATAATCTAAGTCTTGCAAGAGTGGAAGTTTGAAGAAACGAATAGTTTCGGTAATCCGTGGTTGGTTTCCCAAAGAGCCGCTGCTTAAAGGTCACTTGGTAGTTGACCGAGTAAAACCTGAGGTTAAAGCGGAACTGGAGCAGGAATTGTCTAAGAAACTGATCAAAGCAATTGCAATGACTAATCCAATTATCGGAGGAATTATTTTTGCTGCCAATAACGGGATCACGGTTCTCGTTTCTGCCGAGGTTATTTTGGCGTTGCTTACAACTAACGTTTTGATTTATCAGTATTTTAAGCATCGGATCTTCGGAGGCAGGGTTTAGGCATGGTCTTCAAGAAGGGCTTGACGCAACGCCTCAGAGGTTGGTTTCCACAAGAACCCAAATTATCTGGAAAATTTCTTCAAAAATCACCAATTGAGACTAAGACAAAAATGGATACCACGAAAAGAATGAGTGTTAGTCTTCTATCGGTCATTGGGACTATTTCCTTTGTATTTTCAATTATTAATTTCCTCTTTTACCCTCACCGCTGGAATTTAGCATCGGATTTGAATGTGGCTTTTTTGGTTTTCGGGGCAGTCTTAATTACTCTTGCAATAATCATTCAAAAAAAGAAAATAACTGAAACAAAACATACCCCTTCTTAGAGACAATATTAGACCTTTTCCCACGGTTGGGTATTCCACCCTCTGCTTATTTTCTGTTAGTAAAGAAACCTTGACGGAGCCACTAAAAGAGTTAGTCAAGAAAATTTGACGAATCAATTTATATCATTCAAATTTGCTAACAATTTAATGGAGGATAGATTGCATGAACAATTGTTTGGGCAAAGTAGCAGCCGTGGGTGTTGTCTTTCTAATTGCAACCTGTATTTTGATGGTTATACCTGTTTATGCCTCATCTGGTGACTATTGGGTGAAAAAAGCACCTATGCCTAATTCAGAAGATTTTGTTAACACGGCTGTAATTAATGAACAGATTTACGTCATAGGGTCAAATAACACAGTTAACACAAACTACAACTATTTGTACAACCCATCAACCGATTCATGGATTTCAAAGACACCTATGCCTACCATTCAGATGGGAGGAGCAATAGCCACATACCAGAATAAGATTTACATGATAGGCGGTGGTCAAGGAATCAGCCCAAATATAACAACCTCTCAGACGGGAATTAATGAATTATACGACCCAGTTACCGATACTTGGACAAGTAAAACGCCATTGCCAATGGCGTATGCTAATTTACATGCCGTTACAGTTAACGGAATGATATATGTAATGGGTGGTACGACTGTCGCATCGATGAAAATGAATGTTTTCGGAATAAATGAATTATATAATCCAGCAACTGATTCATGGCAATCCTTAGCATCTATGCCCATTCCAGTCTACAATTTTGGCATGGTAGCAATTGGAACTAAAATCTATGTCTTGGGTGGACATATTACATCACAGCTTGAAGGATGCAACAAGACCCAAATCTATGATACTCTAACTGATACTTGGTCTTATGGAACACCTATGCCCATTACTACAGTTGGTGGTGTTGCAACTGCGATTAATATCAATTCACTTTCTACACGTATCTACTATATCGGCAATGAATTGGTTATGAAATATTATCAGTATCTCAACAAATCAGATTGGACTTACACAACAAACAGTCCAACCCAAATTTATGACTTACAAACAAGAAATTGGACAACTGGTGCTTCATCGCCAACTACCCGCATTTCAGGTGTATCTTTAGCTGTTGTGAATAATACGATGTATGCGATAGGTGGCTATGGCGGCATCGGAATAGGGCAAACCTCAGCAAATGAACAATATTTCCCTTCCCCAAATGACTATCAAACAAATTCGATTACTCCCACATCAACTCCAAACCCAAGTGTTCCTGAATTCTCAGGACTGGTAATATTGCCCTTGTTTATCGCATTGCTCTTTGTTGCGTTTTCTATCACGCTTTTTAGAAGGCATCAAAAACCAGTAACTTAAGTAGTGACCTTTTCCAGCGATATGGTGTACCCCACCCTCTATTTGTTAGTATAGAAAGTTTGACTTGGTTTAGTCCAGTTTTGTGGACAAAAAATCTATTATAGCTATCTTAGCCATATTGACATTTATGAAGAGAGCAGTAATAGTTGCTATTCTAGTGATAGTTTCCATAATTGTACCTTTGATTCAAATCGGAATTTCAGAAACTGTTCCTTTTAGTTACCCTTCAATGTATATACAATCTCCAGCACCTTTTCAGGAAACAATTTATCAGAATTCACCAAGTCTCATACAGGTCTATGCATATACAAACAAGTCAAGTGAAGTGCAATGTGTTGGTATCTTCTATAGTATAGATGATAGCCCTAACAGAACTTTAAGTTTGTCTAAAATGCAAAGTCTACAAGATAGTTACGGTGTTAACTATGGTTATGGAACCTTAGACAATTTGACTTTTGGTTTTCATACAATAAATGCATACTCGACTTATACTCAAGGTGCAATCCTCTCAACATTAGTAAAGTTCTTTGTTAACGCAACCTCAAACAACCCATTAATCCTTGTCTCCCCAATCAACACTACCTACAACAATACTGAGGTACCCATAACTTGCATTATTGATGACCAGTTAACAATAGAATACAGTTTAGATGATGCAGGTTATCTACCTTCAGATAGCAACTTAACTTTAACAGGACTTTCTGAGGGGCAACATAACCTCACATTAAAAGCAGTTAGCGAATATGGCACATATTCAGAACAAACAATTAAGTTCATTATATCAGTACAAGAGCCTTTTCCAATTGTGTCTTTTGCGGTTGTTTCCATTGTTTTAGTTGCAGTAATTGTGGTTGCTGGTTTGTTGGTGTACCACAAACGCAAACCAAACAGTTTAGTAAAGAAAGTTTGACTGAGCAGGTTTCAGAGTTAGTCAAGAAAGCTTGACGAAAAAGCTCTTATTTGTTTGAATTTTAAGTTGAGGTTATGAAGACAAAGATTCTAGTTGCTGTTGCTGTTGTTGCTGTGCTGATTGTTGGAGTCTTATCCTTAAGCTATGTCCTTACTCCTAGCCCCAATGTTGAGATAACTAGTTTTAACACCACAAAGACCTCGTCTGGTTCCAGCCTTGGCGTTGTGAATGTATGGTTTGTTTTAAACCTGACTAATATCGGTAGAGGCGACGTCGAGAACCTCACCGTTACTTTTAGCACCAACACAACTATTGAAATCAACAAACATCTCGTATACACTAACTCAACATCTCCATACGATCATATTGCGGATTTTGAGATGGGAGAATCGTACCTATTAGGAGACCTCAGGACTGGGGAAGCAAAAGAGTTCATGTTCTACTGGGCTGCTAGCGTTGATTCTTATGCGCCTTCCCTAACTGCAACCGTAAAATCCAACCAAGCAATACTGGATCAAGAAACAGCAACGATTCCACCCATCCCCAATGTCAAGATAACCAATTTTGTCTACTTGGGTGTTAAGCATGGCACTAGACTCGGCCTCATTATTGATTTGTTTTCTCTAGATTATACTAATCTTGGAGTGACTGATGTCGAAGGTTTAACTGTTACACTCAACACTAGCAAACTTGCTCCAAGACCTAGAAATACTTCACATATTTTCCTTGATGAATTAATTAATGGAGAGACCTATTCGTTAGAAAGTCTCAAGGCAAAAGAGACAAAGACTTTGGAGAAGTCATATGGTTCGCTGGGGGGCTTATTAGTTCAGCCATTCGACCTTACTGCTATATTAAAATCCAATGACATAATTCTAGACCAAGCGACAATAACGGTCCCCATCAGCGCTTACTAGTGTTAAAAAATAATGCATTTCTTGAGGTTCGACAGAATCTCCCCACTGCTCAACGTCAATATCTCAGCAAGATGCTGATGGGTTATAGAAGTCATCTAAAAACCAATAACTTGAGAATGTAGACCTTTTCCCAAGCATGGGTGTACCCTGCCCCTGTTGAGAAGTGACAAGTTTCTTTAAGCAAGTTAAGCTGTATTATTAGTGACCTGACGATGACAAAGAAACCATCTAGAGCAAACATGGCTTTGATATTTTTCTTAGCAGTTCTCTTGTTGTCTATTTATGCCCAAATACAGTATCAAACACAAATGTGGTCAGGTATCGAACCTTACTACGGTCTTCAAGCCGATAAACTAAATGATAAGCCACAAAAGTATTTTACACTAACAAACCCCGACCCATATGTTCTCAAAGCAATAAACGGTGAGTATGTTTATCCTCACTACGATGACACAACAATCGATGAATTAATAAGGCAACATCAAACAAGTAACATCGAATACAATGGCTCCTACTACTCAATCGGGCTAGTCTTCGTAGATGCTTTCCCACCACCAACTTTGCCCTATATTTTGGCTGGATTTGCCCTCTCTATCTTGGGAATAGTTGTTATAGCAATTTATCATGTAGTAAAACACTTCAAGCCACCAATAAAGTAGACCTTTTCCCACAGTTGGGTGTACCCACCCTCTATTTGTTAGTCAATAAAGTTTGACTACATGTTCTTACTATTAGCTCTAGCTTAGTCAAGAAAGTTTGACTGAGCAGGTTTCAGAGTTAGTCAAGAAAGCTTGACGAATCTCAGTCAAGAGTCTTGTACGAGAAGCCTTTTATCGCCCAAATTTAAAGATTAAATCTGATGACCAAGCTTACAAGATTGTTACTAAAATCTAAAAGGCACTTGCAAGTTTCAGCTTTGATTCTATTAGCATCAACCCTTATACTCGGTGCAATGAATCTTAATATTGTAAAAGCACAGATGGAACAGATGGAACCATCTGCTATACTTACGGTTTTAACCTCAACAGGCGGAAAAACAGATCCTCCTGCTGGAAACCAGATTATTCTTGTCGATTATGTTTATGAAGTTCATGTTCAGTTAACAGCGTCCCCTGATAGAGGTTTTGAATTTCTATATTGGAGAATTTCCAACGCAACCAAAACCACTACACTTTATGATAATCCCGCAACTATTGCAGTCGGTTATCCCTACAGTACAAGTTTCGGTTATAGATGCACCGTGCAAGCCGTTTTCCAATCAGTTGCACCAAAAATAACGTTTTCGTCGCCACAAAATCAAACTTACAATGAATCAAGCGTGCCCTTAGTGTTCTCAACAGACAAGACTGCTAATTGGACGGCTTATAGTCTTGATGGAAAACAAAACGTCACCGTAACTGGAAACAGGACTATAATTGAATTGACAAATGGCTTACATAATGTATTAGTCTACGCTAATGACTCGTTGGGAAACATTGGCGCTTCACAAACAATCAATTTTACTATTGCAGTTCCACCCAAAATCAGTATTCTATCTCCGCTGAATCAAACATATACAGACTCTAATGTTTCATTAACTTTCAATGTCGATAAATTTGCTAATTGGCTAGGCTACAGCATTGACGAGCAACTAAACACAACTCTAACTGGAAATACAACTATTTCTGGACTCTCACTTGGAGAACATAAACTTACAATCTACGCCAATGACACTTACGGAAATAGAGTTGCGTCAAAAACAATCAGCTTCAGCATAACACAGCCATTTCCAACCTTGACTGTTGCAATTATTTCAGTTATAGCAATAATTGTGGTGGTTGCTGGTTTGTTGGTCTACTTCAAGAAACACAAGAAGGCATAATCAAAGCCGAAAGAAGTCAGTCAAGGAATCTGGACTAAAAAATAATCACTTAGTCAAGAAACCTATACAAAAAACCTTTTATTAGAAATCAGTCCCAACATAGAATCATGAAAATGAGCAAACCTTTAGCATTAGCACTTGTTCTGGTTTTCCTAACAGCATCAAGTACAATCTTGGCTATGCCTGTTTCTGGAACTTCAGCATCAGAAAACACTTGGACAACAGAAGCACCTATGCCAACAGCAAGAGGATATTTAGATACCGCTGTGGTTAAAGGCAAAATATATGCTATTGGAGGAAGTGGACCGATTGGCACAAACGAAGAATATGATCCTGCCACAGACAATTGGACTACAAAATCGCCAATGCCCACTCCCGAACAGAGTTTTGCCATAGCAGTCTTCCAAGACAAAATTTACTGCATCGGCGGTTTACCCTATGGCAACACAGGAGTGAACCAAGTCTATGATCCGGCAACCGACACTTGGACAACTAAAACGCCTATGCCCACACCTAGGTATGGTTTGCAAGCCAACGTTGTAGATGGCAAAATCTATTTGATGGGCGGAGTGAAATTGAATGAAGGTTATGATCAAGGTTTTCAGTTGTTAAACATCACTGAAGTCTATAATCCATCAAGTGACACATGGACTTCTGCATCGCCAATGCCAAACCCTGCAGGTTATGTCTCAGCAGTTGTTGATAATAAAATTTACTTGATAGGTGAAGAACAAACTCAAATTTACAACCCTACGGCAAATAGCTGGGCTGCAGGTGCGCCACCACTTGAAAATATTACTTTAGGAGCAAATGGTCAATCCTCGTCCGCTGGGGCAACAACTGGGTTAATGTCGCCCAAGCGAATTTATGTTTATGATGGGTCTTCTTTGCAGGTTTATGACCCTCAGAATAATAATTGGACGTTCGGAGCTGCTCCACCTGTAAGCCGACAATACCTTGGTATTGCAAACGTTAACGATACATTATATTTTATTGGAGGTTTTTCAATTAGTTCTCTTAGCATGTATCAGGATTATTCGACCAATGAACAGTACATACCAATCGGCTATGGAACGATTGGTTCAACCACCAAAACACAGCCTTTCTTAACTATTTCTGCTGCAGTTGCTTCCATAGTATTAGTTACGGTAGTTGTGGCTGTTGGTTTGTTGGTCTACCACAAAAAACACAAACACACCTTAGTCAAGAAAATTTGACTGAGAGGCAAATTAGAGTTAGTCAAGAATCCTTGACGAAAAAGCACTTAAGGCAAATAGTCTTAGAATGAATTAGGTAGATATGAGAAAATTAAATTTCATACTAAGTGCCTTCTTGGTTATAATTTGCTTAGTAGGAGCTATTGCTCAAGTACCTATTGCACTAGCACAAATACCCGCTCCAGCAATACAAATAATCTCACCAAGTCCCTCTTTCCTAAGAATATATCAAAACACCACACTACCTCTATCAATAGAAGTTAGATTGTTGAATAATTCTCCAGAAATATCATCAGTCACATACAGTTTAGATGGCAAAGCAAATGTTACCTTAACCAACCTTTGGAAATCAGAAGAAGTGTATTTTGCCACTAGCCTACAAGGTTATACCATAGTAGCTAATTCAACTCTAACTAACATATCTCAAGGCAATCATACACTAAACGCATATGCATTCTACACTAATGGAGAGCTAATGTCCACGCAAGAAACCTTCAGAATAGATACAGCATATTCTCTTCCTATAATCACAGTTTTGTCTCCTCTCAACCAAACTTATAGAACAAATGAAATACCCCTAACTTATTCAGTAAATGGAGAAATTATGTGGGCAGGGTACACTTTAGATAGATTGAGTCTTAATCATTCTAACGTAAATGTAACGTTGACTCAGCTTTCAGAAGGTTCACATAAAATCCTTATTTCACTCACCACCACAGAGGGAGCATACGCCTCACAAACTGCTTACTTTAACGTGGATACATCCAAAACAAATGGTTTTGCTCTAAACCAAACAAGCACTATAGTGATAGCTACCGTTGCAATAATAGTTGTAGCACTTATGTTAGCTATATTATTCAAAAAAAAGAATCTGAACGCAACTGACTTAGTCCAGAAACCTTGACCTTTTCCAGCGGTGTGGTGTACACCACCATGACAAGTAAAATCTTTAAGCAAGGTCAAAACAAATAGAAAGAGACATTTTGGGTGATAACTCGAAAACATAACTTTAAGTGAGTGAATTATTTGTTAAAATAATGTGTCTAACAATGAAGCCTATTGATATTTATGGGATAAAGGTTGTTCTTGTTGCAATTTTTCTTGTTGTGCTTGTAGATGTTTCGCTCTTTTTGTTGGCTACAAATTCATTTATACCGTATATCATTTTTTTGAGTGGAAGCTCGGCTTTCAATATCATTATTTTCATAATGATTTCTTTTTTAATGAATAGATACAGGAAAACAAAACAGACCCCTTCTTAGAAATCCCATCAATAGATCTTTTCCCATAAGAGAAGGAATAATCACTCCTCTATGTCCTATTGTCTCTCTTTTGCTTTTTAGAAGACATCGAAATCCCATCTCTCAAAACAAACCCAACGTTAAGGAAAAAGCATAAACTAAATTTTAGATGAAAAGCTTGATAAACTTAACTTTATCAAGGTCTTGTTTTAAGATTTCTTATTTTTGTTGTTTTTCTGTTGCTTAATCACTGAATATTCGCATAAACATAACTAGGCTACAATAACAGTTTCCCAAAAGACCTCTCAAGCGGCGCCACAGAAACCTGCAACTCATTAAACTTTCGCAGAAAATCAAGCCCCATCCGCGTGGTACCATAAAACGTCTGCTCATGATTAATGCTCTTAGATAAGAAACCGCAGCGCACCAACTCGTCACCAAAAAAATGGAAAGTATCGTTACAAAGGTTACAGCGGCGAGTAATCACAGCTGCCAAAACAGGACCAGATCGACAGCACACAAGAATCTCGCACACGACTGCTACTCGACGCCGATGACCCTTAACCTCAAGAACCCTCCGGTTCATCATCCCTCTTCAAAGACTCCAAACGCTTCGGAATCCTCTTTACCTCAGAAACAGGCAAAACTTCAGAAGATTTTTCATCAGTTGGCTGCCACATCCGAATAACAGTCAAATTCCTATTTGTCGACTCAACCTCCAAAGGCTTACGCTCAACCAAACCCAACTCCTGAGCCAACGAAATCTCACGATCCGTAACCTTCAAAGCAGAATTAATCGCCCCAATCTTCACAAACTTATCCTTAACATTTTTCCCACTAGTATCCATCCCCAATGCCTACAATTCCAGAGTTTCAAAACTTGGACAGCTCACCTTACTTCTTAGGATAATGCTGTTATCTGCTGGTTTGTTGGTCTACCACAAAAAACACAAACAAAACTTGCGGGCTACATCAATTTTGCCTAATATTCAAGAAAACCTTGGTTTAGAATTATGAAAATAGCCTTATTCGATGAGTCTAAGCTCAGAGACTCATACCCGTTTGGGGTTAAGCCCGGTACGACCCATCCCCTTACAATTGAGATTTAGACTCCATATGATAGATCCCATTTTCAAATTCAGCCAATTCTAGAGGGTATTATTAAAAATTATGCTCAAATTAAACTGTGAAATTATGCCTTACCGCCTAAGGTCTAGTGTTTAAATTACACGCGAGATAGGACAGCAATGACATAATTAGGGCAGTCCCTTCCTAAATGGTTGCGAGAAAAATCCAATGCTTTAAGGTGAAATTGATAAGGACCAAAGTTCAAAGCAGGGTATGCTTTCGCCAAGTAGGATGGAGAATGGATTTTGGGGATTTTCTTGGTGGATCCAATTTTCTTCAACTTGGTTAAAAACATGTTCCTTTACTTCTGAATAATACAAAACGTGCTTAGGTTGGCCACGTGAGTTATGCTGCTACTTCAGATTAGTCGCTCTCAGCATGTCTGATAACTTAACTTTGGGGTTGTGATACTTTTTCGCATACTCAACTATGCCGCCGTGGATTGCCTCTCTTGGGCACCACTGAAAACATCCGAAGCAATTCTCACAATGATGCAGCCAGACAGGCTTGCCTTTAACTATCGTGATATTGTTTACGGGACAAACTCTGGTGCAGGTTCCGCAGCCATTGCAGTTCTTATTTGTTTTAAAACTCTTGTCCGCCAAAGGTATGAGCTCATTAAAGGGCAGATGAGACATGTTTGAAAGTTTTCTATATCTATATAAAAATGCCAGCTTTTCAATCGGATGAAATGGAGCTAAAAATGTTTTGAGCAACAAGCTGCGGGTTTCAAATTTGCCTGTTTTTCGGGCAGTAACGTATTCACAAATACCTTCAATTTTCTTCTTCCAATCATCGAATAGCTTCTGTTGCTTCTCGTTGTCTTCAAGACTGTCAGTTACTAATTCCTTATGAAACAACGAGTGTCTTATTTTCTCAGGTACAGAATACGAGTAACTCATTTTCACTTTAAACCCAACGGCAAGTTCGCCACCGCAAGACTTGACAATTTTAGCCAAATTTTCAATCGTGGTGCCAGGGGCACCTTGATGTGTACACACCGCAAAAATGTACTTTGAACTGAGGTTTCCCAATTTATTGACAAACCTTCTGACTATAAGTGGGATGCCGCAGTCATTTGTTGCGTAATAAACGGGGAAAACAATACCTATCACATCCACCTCGGATCTTGTGCTTTTCTCTTCCATCAAAGAAGGGATGGATATCAGTTTTCCGTTAATTTTTTCTGCGATATCCCTTGCCACAGATAGCGAATTGCCGGTTGCTGAAAAATAGTAGATTTCAGTCCTCAACGCTTTCATCCTCCTGAACAAAGATTCTTAATGGCAAAACACCAAAAAAGTGGAGGTAGGGATCTTCTCCATGGTTAAGCGGATCCTCCTAAAATGACTCCTCTTTTGGCAAAGAATATGCTTATGGCTGCGATTATTAAGATTGCAGTGCTGATGGGAGTGAAAGAACAAAACGCTTTGTATCCTAGTAGGCATTGTTTGCCTAGCCTCTGTAGAGGGTATCGCCGTCTTAAAGGCAGCTAGGCTTAATATGACAATTACTGCAATGATGACTATTTTTAGTTTCTGCATTGTTTCACCTCCTATGAATCATTTTTTCGGTCGGTAGCTGGTTCGACAGTGGCTGAACCATTAGAGGGGGTTTTCAGTTCATTCGGTTTCAGGTTTATCCTAAGGGTCCCCTTTTTGCCAACGATTTCCAGAATTACATCCTCTGCGAAGGTGGCTCCCTCCAACTCGCCTATAGTGCCTTCAACCAAGACGCTATCACTACTGCCATTTGTCAGGGTCACATTCTTGAGGTTAGCTTTCGACTCAAGTTCGATTGAGAAGAACCGTTCCTTATCCTCTATTCTTTTTTCCATATTTCTTACCTCTTGAGTTCTTCTTGGACGCGGAACCTGATTACCTTTATTTGCGAAGACTGGAAATAATACACATTGATGTGAATTCCTTTAGGGCGATCAACATTGAAAGGTAACGAAGGATTAGACAAGTTGTTTTTTGAGCTTGCAAGCGAAAGCAGGCTTATGATTCTGTATGAGCTAAGCCTGCGCAATCATAAAATGAATGAATTAGCTCGAAAGCTTGATCTTACAGTCACTGATGCTTTCAGGCAACTTCAGCGGATGAAAGATGCAAAACTCGTTGAGAAAATGGCGGATGGCACCTTTGCAATCACGCAGTTTGGGAAGCTTACCATATCTCTTTCTTCTTCTTTTGAATTCATCTTCAAGAATAAGCAGTATTTTCTGGATCATGACGTTTGGCAACTTCCCTATCAATTTGTTAACAGAATAGGCGAGCTTTCCAAGGGCATTTTAAAAACGGAGATGGCAGAAAACATGAATCTGGTTGAAGAGATGATAAAAACATCAGAAGACCATGTTTGGGTCATGGCCGAACAAATCTTAACATACCATAGCCTAGCAGGCAGGCAAAGCGCTCTGAAAGGCGTAAAGATTAGGAACCTCTACCCTGCACACTTGTTCCATTCTGCACCGGTTCAAGCTCAAACAGACTTGAATCGCGACAACATGGCAACTATGAGAAAAAACGTGGAAACACTATTTTTGATTAGTACTCCTATGTCCATACTTATTAATGAAAAGGAAGCGGTAGTTGCATTGAAATTGATCGGTGGGAAGTGGGATTTTGTGGGATTCTATGGTAATGATCCGTTGTTTCTGAAATGGACTAATGACGTGTATCTTTATTACTGGGAACAAGGAAAAAAATGGATATCCGCGAATTGATCCCTCTTCAGACTTAACGCCCATGTATGAACTATCTAGTTTGAACAAGTAAACCGGCTCGTTCTGGTAAAGTCCGGTCCAACCCACTTCCGCTGAGAGAATACAAGCCAACAATAGCTTTATAACATTCAATCTTTTTTCGTGTGGAATTTAAACGTGGGTGTAAATCTAACATCCCGCGCCAATTCAATTTCAAGATGTTACTGCAAGCGTTGTTTATGGACGGCTAGATATCTTCTGATAAAATAGGTTACGAAGCCTTCTTCGGGTCGCTGAAGGGCTTTGTAGTAAGATTTTCTTTTTTTGTATTCTATTATAAGCATGGGGTAACCGTTTTTCCACAAGATATAGTTCATCAGTAATCTTCCGATTCTTCCGTTGCCGTCGCCGAAAGGGTGAATTTTCTCAAAAATATAGTGCGCTCTTGCTGCGAGTTCGACCGAATTGAGGTTTGACTGGTTCGTGAAGGTTACGAGTTGTGCGATGAGGTTTTTGATGTTGTGCCAATCTGGCGCCAAGTAAGAACCTACACTGACTTGGTAATTTCTGAATTTTCCTGCAATGTCGGGTTTTGTTTCTTTGAAAATTTCTTTGTGCCATTTTAGCAGGAGTTGGTCCGAAATTTCTTCCTCACCGTTCAATATGTCGAAAAAGACAGCTGCGTGAGATTCGGTTTCACGTATGTCTCGGAGCGGCTTGTTTGGAGCAAATTTATCTTCGAGTATTAATCTGGCTTCTTCAAGAGTTATGGTGGAGCCTTCAATAGCGTTTGTGTTGTATGTGAATGCTAAGGCTATTTCATGCAATTCTCTGTCTTTGGCTGATGGGGGAGTTTTTTTCCATTCTTTTTGAAAATCTTTTCTTATTTTTTCTAGTTTTTCAAAGAGGGCTTCATGGGGGGCATGCATAAGTTTTGCTTTGATTTCTTCGATATTGTCGGGGATTTCTTTGCCTAAATAGAGTTCCTTTGTGATTACTTTTCCTTCTTTTCTGTAGGAGTGTTGGAGGTAGAGGTATTGTGTTTGCCCTTTTTTTCGATTTACTATTCGCATCAGGTTTGTTTACCATTACAAACTTTATAAATATTTCACTTTAATTGAAAATGTAATGGCAAATATCCAGCGTTTATTGCTAAAGTGGGCTTGCTAAGTCTATGGTCGAAAGGCCACATGGGTTCAATTCCCACATCTCGGGTCAATCCAATTAAAAAAATTCCTTTTACGATTTGTGTTGTTTAATGAATTTTGCCATGTTAACGATTTCCAGGTCACCTTTACATCTTGGGCAACTGCTTTGGATTTCGGTTGTTTTACCGCCAATTTTCATGGGTGCTCCACAGTGGCAACAGTAGACAGTTAGGGTTTGCCCTTTCTCAGATAGTTTTTTGATGAGGGCAGCAGCTTCTTTTTGTTCTTCTGTTAACTCATTTTTCTTTTTTGAACTAGCCTTTTGTTCGGTGGAGAAGTCTCTGCAGGTTTCTGCTTCAACAAAATAAGTGTTAAACCCAGCCTTCACAGGCGACACTGACTTGCCCCGTTTCTCGCAGGACTCGTCATCAAAGTAACCGCAGTCTTCACAGCTCTTCTTCGCTGCATAATCTTTTTGAAGTTTCCACAGGCAATCTGCGCAGTAAGTTCGTTCTTGGCCATTTAGAGTTACAATTAAGCCTTTGCCCGAGAAAGATTTTTTGCAAGCATAACATTCTGAACGCATATTGTTCACGTGTGAAATTATATTTTGATACGCTTTTATTTATTGTTTGATTAAGTTTGGATGCAATTGTATGTTGTCTGTAGAGAAAAGGGAGCGAATTAGCCCTTTAAGGTGGCAAAAAACCCTTTTATCACATCTTTAATTGATTGGATTAGCGGATGCTTAATTTTCTCAGTTCCAAGATTCTCCAATCGATCCACCCTAAAGTAGATTGGCGGATGCGGATCTAAACCCAGCCATTCTTGAATACGGAAAGAAGGCGTGCGCTCATAAAGCAGACGTTGGAAACCGATTTTTTCCAGCGACCCCGCCAGAACATTAGGCGTACCAATCATTATGGCGGATACTAAGTCTGCTCGGGCTTCAAAGAATTTGGCGATGAAGAATATTACAACCATAACCGCCAAAAAGTAAGCAAAGAACAAGAAAGATGTGAAAAGTAGAGGAAACAGCGGAAGCAACACGTAGAAGCGGAAGAGAAACTCTGCAGAAACCAACCCATACAGGATAAGTGGGTCTCGGCCTCGTAGGTGACCAAACTCGTGGCCCAATACACTGGTGATTTCTTCTTCGTCAAGCTGCACCATAAGGCCAGTTGTAATCAAAACTAACCCGCGACTCGGGCTGGGACCTGACGCAGCTGCATTAGGAACCATAGTATTTGACACAACGACTTGAGGCATGGGAAAACGGAATCTATCTGCAACATTCTTTACCATCTGGTAAACATTGACTTTCTTCGCCTTCAAATTTTCCAGTTCACAGGGCACACCATGCTTAAGAAAAATTTGTTGAGCTGATTTAGCATCCACTTCGCCTCGCTTGGCGATTATTTCGTCGTAGATTTCTTTTTTTATAGCTATCAACGTTTCTCTGGGATAGGTTTTGTTGAAGTCTCCTTTCGCAGTCACAGGCAGATAGTATTCTAGAAAGTGAATTATGGGGTTGGCTTCCGTGATTTTCCAGTCAGCGCTTCTTGCGATAAAACGGTTGGAGTAAAAAACAAAACCGAATTGTATACCTATAAGGATTAAGGGGGCAATCCAAAAGGCACTTGGAGCAACCGTGGATATGGCTATGAAAATTGTTGTGCCGAAAACAATGAAAACCACAAAAAACAGAATTTGGGTTTCTAAAAAGAAGCGGTTGAAGGATTTTTCAGGTTTAGTGTATTTTTCAGGTACAATTTCTTCGCCTTCTCTCCAAGCAAAATAAACAGTGGCGCTTCGAGCGTTCGCTGAGAAAATTTGCATAGCGATTAAAACATCTTGTTTGGCTTCCTCGATTTGTGTCGGTGAAACAGCGGGGTCGATTGGATTTATTTTCAGTTCAAAGGGGGTGCCGCTTTTAACTTCCACCTGAAGAAGCTGTTTTCCCTGCGCGTCGGTAACAACGTAGGATAATTTGTCTCCTTGATTGGTTGTTTCCCGAATGATATTTGTGAATCTTTGTTTTTGGACAAGCAGGTATTGTGAGTAAATGAAATCGAATAACTTCTCGTAGTAGCTAGGAGGAACTTCTGAAGTAATCCTATAAGAAAAAGGTGCAGACATCATTTAGAGTGCCAAAACCTATACCTTATCTGACTGATTTTGGGTTTATAACCTTATTGTTATTACTAAAGCGCAAAAAACCTAAAAAAGCTATGCTAACATACAGGATAGCGTTTATTAATCTCGGAAAACATTGTTAGCAATAGCCAAAAGGGCGAAAAAGGCTTTGTGAAATTAAATCAACTATCAGATTGGTTTAACTTCCAAAGAATTTATCGGCTAATTATAACCTCACAAGGTTTAAGAAAAGCCGAGAGACTATTAATTAAGAGGGAATGTTAGAAGTGACAGCGGCTAAAAAAACTATACTTGTTGTTGACGATGATAAATCTATACTTCGAACGTTCACACGTATTCTCCAGAAGAGCGGTTACGAGATTGAAACGGCAGAAACAGGCAGGGAAGCCATAGAAAAAGCCGAAGCCCGCCACTATGACTTAGCGTTGGTAGACATAAGGCTTCCAGACATGGATGGCACCGATTTACTTGCAAAACTCAAAAAACAACTCCAGCATACAGTCAAAATTATGATTACAGGTTTTCCATCTCTTGAAACAGGCGTTAAAGCGCTCGATGAAGGCGCAGACGCGTATTTGGTTAAGCCTGTGAAGCCGCAGGAACTGCTAGTTCTTTTAGAAGAGAAACTTAAGAACCATGAAGAATCCGCTGAAATAAGCCATTAAAACTTTACTTCTGCTTCAAGATGTTATTTTTCTAGTTGCCTCAGTTGGCTTAAGGTTTGGTTTATCCATAAAGTGCACTATGCCAGCTCAAGCTTTAAGCCTCAAGTTTGCGTCCAACCGAAAGCAATTAACAAAACAACCGACTCCAACTACATCAGCCGCTTTACCGCCAACAGCATTTGGATTCCAGAAGCAACACATTTGGATACTTATAGGGTTCACTGCAAAACCTATGAGGTAGGAGAGGGTAGGCAGCTAAGCAACGCTCCTGTTCATCGCTATCTCTTCCTATATTAAAGGGGATTATAGTTTTTCTAAGCGCTATACTTTGACAGATTAACCCCTGTGTTTCCCATAGAAGCACTTGTTGTAGTCATGATACAGTCACAACTTCTAAAAAGCGCCAACAAAACCTTCCTATTTGAGGATAAAACCTTGAAAATTGGAATAATTGGAAAAGGCAATGTTGGCAGCGCACTCGCAAATGGCTTAAGCAAAGCCGGACACAAAACAAAATTTGGTCACCGCGATCCAAAAGAACCTGTTGCAGACGCAGCAAAATGGGGAGAAATAATTATTCTTGCTGTCCCCCATGAAAACGCAGACAACGCAAGAGAAGCCATAAAACCCTACGTTGACGGAAAAATCGTAATTGATGTCATGAACGCCGTCGGAGAAAACGCGGAATTAACGATAGACTGTGCTACCTCCACGGCTGAAGAAACCCAGAAGAAACTGCCTAAAGCAAAAGTGGTGAAAGCATTCAACACAGTGTTTGCTTCTAACCAGAACATTGGGAAAGTTGGAGGTGAACAGTTAACTGCTTTTATGGCTGGAAACGATGAGGAATCTAAACAAACGGTGGCGCAGTTAACTCGTGACATCGGTTTTGACCCTGTGGATTGTGGACCGTTGAAAGCAGCACGTTACCTTGAAGCTATGGGAATTCTAATAATCAATTTGGGCTACACATACAACATGGGCAACAAAATTGGTTACAAACTAATTAAAACCTAAAACGGCTAATTTAAAATGCTTTCGCCTGCGTTAGCGCTTGTCAATGATCAATGGAAGCTTGAAAGGCTATAATCTTATGTGTAGGTTTGGCAGGTCTGATTTTTTGTTGAATATTTATTTGAAATTCATAAGCATTATACATCTAAGTTAATGATGAGAATTACGAGAAAACAATGCGTAAGAAGTATTTGGTCATCATTTCTCTGATTGCATTTGCCCTTATCTTAAACACCGTAGTTTTAGGAACATTGGTATCTCAACCAAAAACTCAAAAAAGTGATGGAATCGTTGACAATTCAGCTTCAAGGATAACAGTCAATGTTATGTCCGCATCCCTCAATTTAATCTCACTCAGCAATGGCGAGTTAACGATAACAAGCGTACAGGCAAACATGACCACAGGTTCATTTGTAGTTTCGATTTCCAACGATAACTCATCACAAAAAGCCATTACAAACCTCTTTGTCAACAACTATTCAGCAAACCTGGAAAATGACATAGTTGTTCCAGGAAATTCCAGCGTAAAGTTACTCTTGGCGCTTACAGATGGCATTATTTTTGGTCAGACGTACCAAATTAGACTGCTGTCTTCGGAGGGGCAATCGGGAATCTACTACGAAATCGTTGATTGAAAAAGAGTAATTGCCCACATTTAAAATCGAAAGCTAGAAAATAAAAGAAGATGGTCTGCGCGGTTGACATCTCTAAGAATCATGCGAAAAGTTTAAGGGTAAATGTTTGTTTTAGGTTGCGAGTATTCTACCTTTGAGGTTTGTGGTTTGAGCACTAAAGTTGAAACAATTGAAGAACGGAAAGCAGAAGTTCTAATCAAATTAAGAAAATACAAGCTTATCGAGAAAGAAAAGTTTGAAGGCGCATACGCCTACATCATCGACATCCCACTAGACAAAGAGAAAGCAATTGTCTGGTGCATCCTAGGTGAAGCCACCGTAGGCATCGCAGCTATGAACACGCTCTACAAAATTATGAAGGAAAAAGACCTTGATCGAGCCATAGTTGTAACCGAAGGACGCTACACCCACGCCGTTAAACTGGGCGCAAAAAAGAAAAAAGTGGAGTTACTGCCCAAATCTTTTCCTGTGTTCGACATCTTTGAGCATGCGCTGGTGCCATTCCACGAAATCCTAACTGAAAAAGAAAAGACACAGCTTCTCACACAGTTCAAAGTTAAGCCTTATCAGATGCCGCAGGTAAAATCAGGCGACCCAGCTGTCAAAGCAATAGGCGCAAAACCAGGCGATGTATTGAAAATCACCAGAAAAAGCACAACTGCAGGCGAACATGTCACTTACAGGTACGTAGTGGAATAAAAAAAAATTATTTTGCAATCATGATTTCTGTTGATTTCACGATTGCAGTAACTTCATCGCCTACTTTTATATCTAAATCTTCAATTGCTTCTTTTGTAATGACTGCGGTTACCATAACGGGCATTTTGATTTCAACCTTAACTTTCCCCGTTATAACTCCTTTTTCAACAGCTAAGACTTTTCCTTTAAATTGATTGCGTGCACTCAGTTTCAAAACTTTCACCTCCAAACTACGCGGGCTAGACAAAACTTTATCCAAATAAACCTCCGCTTGCTTATACTCACCCAACAAACTTTTTCCTAAATCAGTGAGTTTTGCGCCACCTCCACCGCTTTTTCCGCCCTTGTAGGTTTCCACAATCTGCTCTTCCATCACCGTTTGAATTTCCTGAATGTAGTTCCAAACGTAACGGTAAGACATACCTAAGGTTTCTGCCGCTTTAGAAAGTGAGTTGTCTTTGTTTATGGCTTCTAAAATTTCTGCGCCGCCTTTGCCTATTAATGGTTTTCCTTTGTATTCAATCCATGCTTTGCATGAGATTGTGTGTTTCTTGTTGGCAAGCATTCTAATTATGGTTATGTGTCAGAGTAAATATAAATCTACTTTATTCCTTTACACCATAACTTTTTTAGGCAGGCTCTGATTTCGCGTTGATAAACGTAGATGAAGTAGACTGCGGCGAAAACTGTTAGTGCTATTTTTCCGGTTAGTATTGTGGGGTTTGTTTTTGTAGCTTTGAAGTATCCTTGGGTGAGGCTTCACTGGTTAGCCGGTAAGGTTTTTGAGTTGTTTTTTGGTTAAACCTAAGCCTGGAGTTGCGTCAAGTCTTTTTTCAACTTCGCCTTTCTTGAAAAGCAGCACAGTCGGGTAATAGTCTATCTCGTATTTTTCGCATAAATCAGGCTTATCATCAATCATTACGCTTATGCATTCATTTGGGTTGCGTTTTGCGTAGTCTTCAAAAATTGGCAGAAACCGCTGCGAATAAGGACACCAAGAAGCGTAAAACAGAACAAACGCCTTCTCCTTAGCCTTCAACACATCATCAATGTTACTTTCCCCGGATGATTTGCTTGGAAATTTACTTTTGCTCGTCTTCAATCACCTCTTGGTCTTCCTCAGGATAATGACTACTATCACAAAATGGTTTGTTAGTGGATTTTCCGCAGCGGCACAAAGTCACCCGATTCCTAACTTCATAGAGCTTGCCCTCGGCAGAATAAACGGGGATTCCGCCGCGAAGCCAATACGGCCCATCGACCCCTTTGCTCGGGTCTTCAATTAACCCAATCGACTTCTCGAGCGACGGCTCAACCTTTTTTCCAGTCGCCTTATCAACAATTACAAGTCGACCAGACGGGCAATCACAAGCATTCCGAATGGCGTTTTGCTTAAGCTCTGGGTTATCTGATTTTGGAATTTGCGGCCAGATGTCTCCTCCCCTGTGACAAAATCGGGCGGAAGCACATAGGATTTCGGCGTCTTTAAGTTCTAATGTGGGGCCGACGATTTCTTTAGCCATTTTATCGAAGGGTTCGTTATCGCTTGTTTCAGTTCCATCAAAGTCTATTTTTACGTGCGTTCCATCGCAGAAGGGCTTTGTTTTAGTTTGTCCGCAGCGGCAAAGAGTGTATGATTGTGTAGTTTTTAGTTTAGCGCCTATTTCCCATTTGGCAGGTATACCTTTATGGTCGCATTTTATTGTCGCTGGAAACAAGGTTACGTTTCCAGAAACAATATATGGACCGTTTTTTAAAACTTGCACTTTGGAGTTATCATTTGCTTTTACATCTTTGTTTTCCAATTAATTCCATCTCGATTTAACGATTGATAAGAATTGTCTGTTAGTTCCTATTTCAAAAGAACCCTTTTCAATTAGTTAAATTTTTTGTCTTCTCGCAAATTTTGGGTCAGAAAATTTAAATCAACAGTTAACCAATATCAGACTCTGTGATTAGGCTGTCCGAAAAAACTATCTTCTTCCGATTGAACAAGCGTTATTAAACGTACTGTTTTTTAGGGAAGGATTTATAACTATAAGTGTGTTATAACAGGCGAGCCTCATGGATCCACAATGTGAAATAATCGGCAAATACGTCCTGCCAATCTTCAGATCAATGCTTGCCAAAGAACTCGTCCAAAAATACAATTTATCTCAAACAGAAGCAGCCAAAAAACTAGGCACCAGCCAAGCCGCTGTAAGTCAATACCTCAGCTCGAAACGTGCCTACAAAGGGATTGAACATGTTGAGCAGTATTTACCTAAAATCCAAGTTATGGCAGCTGAAACTGCAAAAAAACTTGCGAATCAAGAAATTGCAGCTGATGACGTTACTTTTGATTTTTGCGAGCTTTGCGCCACTTTTTGCCCGAAGGATAGTACAAAGTCTGAAGTTTCAAAACCCGAGTATTACATCTAACTAGTATTTCCCCAAAGATGAAACGTCTAATTATTAAAACTTGGGTCAAAGCATTCGAAGCAAATCCGCCTTAGTAATGATACCTATTACAGCGCCCTTTTTTGAGACTAAAACAGCTGAATAGGTCTGCAAAAGACTTGTAATCAGAGACAGAGGTGCATCTTCGTTTATCTGGGGAAACGCTTCTTCCATTATATCTTCAGTTGGCAATTTGGATATTTCTTCCAAGTCTTTTCCTGAAAGTATTTGACGCAAAATTGCTTTCTCAGAGATGCTGCCTACGGGGTGTTTCCCATCAAAAACCGGTATTTGTGAATAACCATGTTCCTTCATGACATTTACCACTTCGAAGACTGGGTCTCTTCGTTGGACGCTGAAAACTTCACTGTGGACAATTTTCTCTGTTTGAACTTTCGTTTTGAATTCTAGGTGTTCGAGGACGTCAAAGATCGTTTTTACTTTGGTATAGGATGAATCGATGGTTCCCGCTTCGAGTTTGGCAATTAGGGATTGGCTTACTCCTGCGGCTTTGGCTAGTTGTGATTGTTTTAGACCTAACTGTCTGCGACGTTTGGCGATGTCTTCTATCGTTGGGAACATGTTTTAGTAGTTGAATTGATGGACTAATATTCTTTTTGGAATATTTTTTGCAAGAACCCATATAACGCCGTTATCAGATTCTTGTTTCAATAACAAAACCAAAAGGAGCACTAAAAAATGACAAAAAAAAGGTTAGACACAGTAGCCGTCCATTCAGGTCAAGAATTGCCTGATCCAACCACTGGATCAAGAGCTGTTCCAATTTACCAGACGACTTCATATGTCTTCAAAAATACAGATCACGCAGCGAATCTTTTCGCCCTAAAAGAGTTAGGAAACATCTACACCCGACTAATGAATCCAACAACCGATGTCTTTGAAAGACGCATAGCCGCCATCGAAGGTGGAACAGGAGCATTAGCCGTTTCGTCAGGTCAAGCAGCAGAAACCTTAGCTTTGCTGGCAATAACTCAGGTGGGCGACGAAATCGTCGCTGCAAACAACCTTTACGGCGGAACCTACCAGCTATTCCACTATACTTTCCCAAAACTGGGCAGAACAGTAAAATTCGTAGACTCACAAAAACCAGAGGAATTCAAGAAAGCCATTACCCCCAAAACAAGAGCCATCTACGCAGAAACAATCGGCAACCCCAAACTCGATGTTCCAGACTTTGAAACTCTCGCAAAAATTGCGCATGACGCAGGCATACCGCTTGTAGTTGATAACACTGTCGGCGTAGGATTGGTCAGGCCAATAGAGCATGGCGCAGACGTTGTTGTGGCGTCAGCAACTAAGTACATTGGAGGTCATGGCACCACTCTTGGCGGAGTAATCGTTGATGGCGGCAATTTCAAATGGAACAACGGCAAATTCCCGGAGTTCACAGAGCCAGATCCTAGTTACCATGGCGTAAAATATTGGGATGCATTCAGCAAGTTCCCGGGACTGGGAAACGTCGCATTCATCTTTAAAGTGCGCGTGCAATTGCTAAGAGACATTGGTCCTGCTTTGAGTCCATTCAACTCCTGGCTTTTGCTGCAGGGGCTAGAAACACTGCCGCTAAGACAACGGAGGCACTCTGAAAATGCCCTAAAAGTAGCGCAGCACCTAAAGAAGCATCCGCTTGTAAGCTGGGTAATCTATCCAGGCTTAACCGACAACCCTAACTATAAAATCGCCTCAAAATACCTGAAAGGCAACTATGGCGGCCTCGTCGGCTTCGGAATCAAAGGCGGATTAGAATCAGGCAAAAAATTCATCGAATCAGTTAAGCTATTCTCGCATCTAGCAAACATCGGCGACGCAAAAAGCTTAGTCATTCACCCAGCCTCAACCACACATCAACAACTCACCGTTCAAGAACAAGCCGCAACCGGCGTAACACCAGACTACATCAGACTCTCAATCGGCATAGAAGACCCCGAAGACATCATCGAAGACTTAGACCAAGCACTTAAAGTATCAGCTAAACCATAAATCGATAGCAGCTTTAAAGCTGCGTCCCTTCATTTTTTGGAGGAACAAAGGTTAACAGAAGATAAAAAAACAGAGAACCCACAAACCCAGACATTCACCTTCGCGTATCCCCCAGCGGAGCTTATTTTAGAGTCAGGCGAAAAACTTGGTCCAATAACGCTTGTGTACGAAACATGCGGTAAGCTTAATGCACAGAAATCAAATGCGATTCTGGTTTTACATGCACTTAGTGGCGATGCTCATGCCGCTGGACCTGACGGTTGGTGGAGCAACCTCGTTGGCAAAGGCAAGGGCATTGACACAGACAAGTATTTTGTCATATGCAGCAACGTTATCGGCGGCTGCAGGGGCTCAACTGGCCCATCCTCAACTAACCCAAAAACTAGAAAGCCCTACGGTCTAAGTTTTCCTTTAATCAGCATCGGCGACATGGTTAAAGCTCAAAAATGCCTAATCGACCACTTAGGAATTGAAAAGCTCCTAACTGTTGTCGGCGGCTCAATGGGTGGCATGCAGGTTCTGCAGTGGATGGTTTCCTACCCTGAAAAAATCCGCTCAGCAATCCCCATAGCAACCACGCTTAAGCATACGCCCCAACAAATAGCCTTCAACGAGGTTGGCCGTCAATCAGTGATGTCTGATCCCGATTGGAGAAAAGGCGACTACTACGGCTATAATCCACCTTCTAAAGGCTTAGCTGTGGCAAGAATGATTGGACACATAACCTACATGAGTGACACGTCGATGACGGAGAAGTTCGGCAGAAAAACCAGAGCCGACAAAGAACCCTTCAAGTTTGGCGCTGACTACGAAGTTGAAGGCTACCTGCGCTACAGAGGCGACAACTTCGTCAAACGCTTCGACGCCAACAGCTACCTCTACATAACAAAAGCCATCGACAACTTTAACCTCCTCAACGGCCACCCACTCGCCAGCGTCTTTTGCGGTTTAAAGGCAAAGGTGCTGGTGTTGGCTTTCAAATCTGACTGGCTCTACCCAGCCTACCAAAGCCAAGAAATCGTAAGAGCCTGCAAATTGGCAGGCGTTGATGCAAGCTACTGTGAAATAAACAGCACTTATGGCCATGACTCTTTTCTTTTAGAAACACGGCAGGAAACGCAGTTAATCGGCAACTTCCTCAAGGCTGTGGTAAATGGAAACGGGAACGGCAATCACACATGACAAAGGAAACTCATCCAATAGAGCATAGAGTTATTTCAAGATGGATTAGTAGCGGAGCATCTGTGTTGGATTTAGGTTGCGGCGATGGTGAACTATTGTCTTTGCTGATTCGCAACAAACAGGTGCGTGCGCAGGGAATAGAATTCAGTGAACAAGCAATTGACAACTGTGTCGCAGCAGGCTTAAGTGTTTTTCAACAGGACATCGACACGGGCTTAACTGAGTTCGCCGACAAAAGCGTAGATTACGTCATACTCAATCAAACGCTTCAACAAGTTAAGAAACCTGATTTAGCCATAAAAGAAGCCTTGCGTGTAGGCAAAAAAGTCATCGTTGGCTTCCCAAACTTCTGCTACATCACAGATAGATTCCAAATTTTCTTCCGCGGAAAAGTTCCAGTTACCCCATCGCTACCCTACGAATGGTACAACACCCCTAACCTGCATTTTCTAAGTATCGCAGACTTCAAGGATTACTGCACAAAAAACCAAATAACCATCGAAGAAGCAGAATTTATTTCAAAGAAGCGGGGCGTCAAGTTCTTGCCTAATTTGTTTGGTGAAGTGGGGCTTTTTCTGCTCTCAAAATAGTAAAAGAGTTATTAACTTCGAGCGATAGTTTGCATTTCTGCGAACTATGTGTTAAATTATATCTCCGAGGTGAATGATAGTTAAGGAAGTCATCGCTCCCGAGGCCATCTAAACTCCCTGCAGTAGCTTTCTTTTTCCCGTTAGTTGGGCCTAACGCCATTTCTCTTAAAGCTCAGTTAGCACTATTTTCACTATAGAAAACTTTAAAATAATACAAAATACAAACTTAAATGGTGGCAATATGAAAGCGCTAAGAGTATTGGGTTTGATTCTTTTAGCAATCTGCTTGGTGCTCTTTTCCATCCTGCTCTATGAGGAGATCATCAATAACTTAAATTATTACAAAGATTACCAAGTTAACTTCTTTTTATTATTATTAGGTGGCACACTTGCATTAATTTTAGGTTATGCCCTCTGGTGGAAAGAAGAATCTGATTAGAGCAAAGTTATTTCTGCTAACTTGGTTGATTGTTTGCTTGGCTGTTGTGTTGTATTTCGTACTTCCATCCAAACTCAATGTGTGTGCATCCTTCCTGAGACAGACCTTCAGTTTTCTAAAGGTTATAGTAGTAGTCGTCTGGCAAATTCGGTAGACGACTACTTCTAATGTTTTGCCGAGCGTTTAAAAAAGCCTTTTTACGCAAAAAACAGCAACCCGATGAAAGCAGCTTTAGAACTGAAAGCAAGCTACCTTGTTGCTTTTACGCATTCAGCCACGGTTCAGAAAGCCCATGAAAATGGCTTAAAAGTCATCGTTTGGACCATAAACACCCTTGAGGAAACCCAAGAATACGCCAAAAAAGGCGTAGACGGCATAGCCAGCGACAAACCAAACATACTCAAAAATCTTAGTGCATAGATACTTACGCATTGAGAACTTGCTCGATGCGCTCTACCTCTAGCTGGCTTTCGCGGTTCAGAGTACCAACTGTATTTCCTCGGACGACTTAACTCCGATGCCCAGTTCCGCCGCTCTTTTCAGCTGATCCTGCTCAAAAACGCTGGCTTCACCAACTTTCCCTTTAGCCCCATACATTTTCAGAATCGCCACTCCGATAGCGTCGATGGCAACGCGGTCTTTGCTTGCCAGCAGAAGGTTTGGCTCAACCTCCTTGCCTTTTTCATGTCCGCCAGTAACGAATGCTTTTATCCCGTCCATCAACACAAAGTCAATGCTGTAGCATTTGTTTATTTCAGCAATCATTTGTCGCTGAAATGGTGAACCGTGCAGTTCCCACATGTAATCGTACATGCCGCCAGGAACCCTCTTCGCAACCATCCCCACGGAGTTTTTCAGTGACAGGGTGAAGTGGCCGCCGAACCTATGGATTTTGAGGCAGCAGGTTTGCACGACTTTGTCGGCGTCGTGGAAAACCTTGGAAATGTAGAGACCGTTTAACCAATGGGTTTTACCACGCTCAAACTTGGTCCAGCCATCTTTGGTAACATCATCTAAAACAATTGCGTTAAAACCCAACTCTTTTGATAGCTCTAAAACACCCATCTCTCAAGCACCTCTTTGGTGTCGCCCATGCCGCTTCGTTCAGCAATTGTTATCTCGCTGGCGCCTGTGCCTTTTAAGGTTTCAACGATCGCTCGTAGCGTATCCAAATGGGTTGAAGCTGGAAACGGGTCAGCACTGTTAAAATTAGCTTTCAATGCCACATTCTTGCCAGAAAAATCCTCTAGGTCAAACTTTTTCAACAGCGCGGGGATGCCTTTGGATCTATCGGTTGTTTTAAGGATAAAAACTTCGCACAAAGAATCAGCCATAAAAAATACTCCAACAAAAACTATGGAGCCGCTTTTTTATTAGTCTTCACTGCATCAAGCTGCAACAACAAAACCGCAAGCTCTATATTACTCAGTGAAACCCTTTTTCAAACCATGCGGGTCCGTAGCTCAGTCAGGCTAGAGCATCGGACTCTTAATCCGAGGGTCGCGGGTTCAACTCCCGTCGGACCCGCCAATTTACACACGTCATAAGCTGGCGGCGTGTGGTCCTTGATGAGTTGCTATCTTAGAAGTGCCAGCTGACGTTCGGCTAGGTCTGTTTTTCTCGTAAAAAATAAAAGCAAAAATCAAAGAAAATCTAAAATTCAAAGGGCAAATTTAGACTCTTAGCGAGCCACGGAACGCTCTACCGCTATACCAAGATGGCGCACTGTTATGATACAAGAAGACATGGTCGTAGCGGCGATCAGCAAAGACTGCGCCGCCGAGTTTTCTAATATCAGAAGGTGTTTTCACCCAGCTCTGGGTTTTCGTATCGAAATTTCCAAGATTCTGCAACCCTCGATATTGTTCTTCAGTTAAAAGCTCAATGCCCATGGCAGCTGCCATATCAAAAGCGTTACCTTCTGGATGTACCCCTCGCTTATCCGCTACCGCTTGCCCTTCACGATCATAACTAACCTTTCTGCGGCCTACAGGAGTTTCCGCTGAACAATCATAAAAAATGTATTCTCCCGTCTTATTATCTTGACCAACAACATCCGGTTCACCACCGGTTCTTTCCATTTCGTTGAGTGACCACAGTTTTTCAGTATTAGCTTCCAGCTTTGCCTGTATTTTAGTCCATTCAAGACCTTTATGGCGGTTCATGTTTTTCTCAAAACGGGCTTTCAATGCTCTGAGTAGTTCTTCACGTTTTACTGATGACAACTCTTTTTTGAATGCAATAATTGCTGATGACTTTCGCATAATCACAATATTCATCCTGAGGTTTATAATATCATTTATGCAAGGCGGACTTTACTTTACAGCTCATTAAAAACGAAATCATTGCAAGGGATCCACTTAAGCCTATTCAAAATTTCTAGAGTCTCTGTCGGGCAGGTCGTTTTGGGGGTTCATCTGATTCGTTTTTTGGAGGATTTGTTTTGGTTTCTGCAGTTAAGAGTTTCTTTAGTCGCCAGACGGTAACATCTCGGTCGTTGGGTTGTTGATGCATCCATAATTCGCGGTTTTCCCTGAATTGTTCGCCAGTGATTTTTCCCTTTGACTGCAGCTCGCTGAGTAGTTGTATGAATGCTCTTAGTTCTAGTTGCTCGTTGGTTACTACGTTTATGGTTTTTCCTTCTCCAGACGGGTTGGCTGTGGGTTTTTCGCTGTCTGGCGGCGGATAAGTGTTGTATAAGAAAACCGCAAAGTACAGGGTATCCCAGCTTTGAGTTAAGGGTAAGCTGTTTTTGGCTTTTAACAGTTCAGCTGTGTAGTGTTCGTATTCTTGTCCAGGCGAAAGATACTTCGTTTGGCTACTGGGTAAATCAACGACGCGGTTAACAAAATGCCGCAGATGCTGATTACTAAAAATAGGCAGTACCGCACAGCTTTCGTAGTTGAAGCAGAATATGATTTCTTTAGCAAGCTGCTTGTCTTGTCCCAATCCGCCTATTCTTTCCCATGGAGCATCAATTTTTTGAGCTAAGGACTTTCGGCTATCCACTGCGGCTCTGAGCAGATTTTTGAATTCGCCGATTTGAAGGCGGCTGTTGCGGTAAACATTTGAGCTGTTGGAGGTTGGGTAACCAAGAGGCGTAAGAGAGCACTCTAGTAAGCGGAAGAATTCGCCGACTTCATCAGGGTTTATTTTGAAGAGCTTGTCGGGTTCCAACCATTCTATCGATCGGAGATTTTCGGCGAAAGGATACTTTTGCCTAAACTCTTTGAGTGATGCAAGCACTCTATCGACTTCAGTGCGCGCTACTTTGACTTTATCGTATGCGTTCGCTCTTTCCTGCATTGATGTATTTCGAGACATTTCCAACTACCCAAGTTAATCTGTAATAAGGATAGAAACGCAGGTATAACGGTTAAACCTTACCACGTGGAAATTAAGCTGAAAAAGATATTAGTCTTATTGGATGTTGATTTTACGGTTAAATTATGAAGAAGCAGGTGTTTATTTCAGGTCCCATCCTTGGCATGGAAAAACAGCAGGACTACAGAAAAAACATTACCGACGTCGCCACCGAACTGGGGTTTGATGTGATTGACCCGTGGAAAAGAGAACGCGTTCTCTACAACGGAACTGAGGATTGCTGGTGGGATAAAGTGCCAACCTTCGATTTTGTCCAACGGGACCTAGAAGATGCCGACCGATGCGACATAATGGTTGTTTACTTACCAATCCTCTCGGCTGGAGCCTGCATGGAAATGTTCCACGCCAAACGCAAAGGTAAAAAAGTCATTGTTATCTCAGAAGTGAAGTGCCTGAGCCCATGGATAGTCTTCCATTCAGACATGATAATTAAAAGTTTTAGCCAGCTTGAAGAAGCGCTTAAACTGTTTCTTTAGGCTTAGGTTTTTTGAATTCTTCTCTTATTTTCATTTGTCTGCGTTTGCGGTTGTATCCCAGAGAGAAGTCGTGGGTGGCGTCGCGGATTTTGCGCAGCAGAAGCATCATTCTGCTGTTTTTTGGGAAAACCTTTGGGACGGAAATGTCTGGCATGTAGATTTCTTCATGTTCCTTCGCCAATCCAATAAGCGGAATCTGTAATCCTAACGATTGCAAAGCCGCTTTTGCTGCGCTGACTTGTCCAGGTCCACCGTCGATTACCACGAGATCAGGTAGGGGGTTTTTCTCTTCTATTTGACGTTTGTACCTTCTGGCAACGACCTCGTTGACTGCGGCGAAGTCATCTTGTCCCGTAAAATTTTTGATTTTGAATTTGCGGTAGTTTTTCTTGTCGGGTTTGGCGTCTTTGAAGGTTACCATGCCTGAAACCACATGTTCAGTTCCCAAGTTGGATATGTCGAAGCACTCGATTATATGAGGCAGCGTAGGAAGGTTCAGGTTATTCTGCAAATCAATCAGTCCGCTGTCAACGTCTAAGCCTGACTCAAGGTTTTTCTCTGCTAACTGCAAAAGTGCCAGTTTATCAGCTCGACGTGGAATCGTCAACGACACGGGTCCAAGCCTCTTTGCTGAAAGAAACTTTTCCAGCGCCTTCTTTTCCTCTGTTTCCAGCCAAACCGCCTGATTTAGAAGGATTTCGCGTGGAATTTGGTTGGTTGTGTAGAAAGCCTTCAAGAACTCCTGCTCGATCTGCGGTTGCAAGTCAACACTGAATTCTTTTTTACCCAGCAAAACGCCTTTGCGGACGCCCATCTGCAAAGCCAGCATTTTCTGCCCAACACGCTTAAAAACAAGGATATCTTGGTCAAAGCGGCGTTCGTTATCTACAATCTGATGTTCAGTCAAAAGCCTTATCGATGCAATTGCCTTGCGTAGCTCAATGGCCTCTTCAAATCTCTGGTTGGCTGCGGCATGGTGCATTTTAGTGTTGAGTTCCTTGATGGTTTGTTGGTAGTTGCCGTTGAGAAAGGAACGTGCCTGTTTAACCTGCTTATCGTATTGTTCAGCAGTGACGTTGTTGATGCATGGCGCGGTGCATAGATGTATGTGGAAGTTTAGGCAGGCTCGTTTATGCAATGTTTTACATGTCCGCAGTTTAAACACTCGAACTACTGCACGTTGAAGGTCCTGCCGTGTGAATCCTTCCGTGTATGGTCCGAACGACTCGAGTTTGCGTGATACTTTGCGGCTTGTTAAAACTCTGGGGTAAGGTTCTCTTGTAAATGAGATGTAAGCGTAGCTTTTGCCGTCTTTCAGGTCAATGTTGTATTTTGGCGTATGCTGCTTGATGAGTTTATTCTCTAAAAGCAGCGCCTCAACTTCATTGTTAACAACTATCCAATCGATACTTCTGATATGATTGACAAGCTGCCGAGTTTTTATGGGCTGGTCGATACTTGAAAAGTAGCTTTTTACGCGGGCTCGAAGGCTTTTGGCTTTGCCAACGTAGAGGATTTCGCCTGCTTCATCGCGGTACAGGTAGACGCCTGGATGTGTGGGTATATCTTGGCTTTTGAAGTCTTGGAGACCGCTTATTTGGATCATGCAGTCTGTTTCACTGCCAAAACAGTTTCCTGAGGTTTACGGTTAAGTATCTTTTGTAAAAACGTGCCTGTGTAGGAGCCGCTGTTTTGCGCGACTTCTTCAGGTGTTCCCTTCGCTAAGAGTTCGCCGCCGGCGGCGCCGCCTTCAGGTCCCAAATCGACGAGGTAATCGCAGCTTTTTATGACGTCCAAGTTATGTTCGATGATGTAGACTGTGTTGCCGTTGTCCACCAGCCGATTGAGGACTTTTATGAGCCGCTTAGTATCGTCAAAGTGCAGTCCTGTGGTTGGTTCGTCAAGCATGTAGACTGTGTGTCCTGTCTTGTGTTTGCTGAGTTCACGGGTGATTTTGATGCGTTGGCTTTCTCCTCCTGACAGCTGTGTTGAGCTTTGCCCGATTCTAATGTAGCCGAGACCAACATCGAGCAACGTTTCAAGCTTGCGCGAGACCCGCGGGGTGTTCTCAAAGAATTTAGCCGCTTCCTCCACCGTCATATCCAAGACGTCCGCGATGTTTTTGCCCTTGTATTGGATGGAAAGCGTTTCTTTGTTGTAGCGTTTGCCCTTGCACTCGCTGCATTGCACGTAAACATCAGGTAAGAAGTTCATTTCTATGCGCAGAACCCCGTCGCCTTGGCAAGTTTCGCATCTGCCCCCTTTCACGTTGAAGCTGAACCGCCCTTCCTTGTAACCGCGTGCTTTGGATTCTCTGGTTGAAGCGAAAATGCGGCGGATTTCATCAAACAGTTTTGTATAGGTGGCAGGGTTGCTTCGTGGAGTTCGCCCGATTGGGTCTTGGTCAATTACAATTACGTTACGCACTACTGCTGGAACATCGATTGCTTCGTGTTTCCCAATTTTGTCAACTTGTTGACCGAAAATTTGCCGTAGGGCAGGAATAACTGTTAGATTCATTAATGTGCTTTTGCCTGAGCCTGAAACGCCTGTTACTCCGCATAAGACGCCAATTGGCAACTGGAGGTTGATGTGCTTGAGGTTGTTTTCTTGTGCGCCTTTGATAGTGATGTAGCCGATGGGTTGCCGTCTTTCATTGGGCACTTCGATTTTGAGTTTGCCTGAGAGGTATTTGCCTGTTAGGCTGCGGGGATTATTCATTATGTCCTGTGGTGGGCCTTCTGCGACGATGTGGCCGCCATGAATGCCTGCGCCTGGTCCCATGTCGACGACGTAATCGGCATGCCGCATTGTATCTTCATCGTGTTCAACCACAATTAAGGTGTTGCCCAAGTCGCGGAGGCGCTGCAGGGTACTGATGAGTTTGGCGTTGTCCCTCTGGTGTAAGCCGATGCTGGGTTCATCAAGGATGTAGAGGACGCCCATTAGGTTGCTGCCAATCTGCGTAGCCAACCGAATCCGTTGGGCTTCTCCGCCTGAAAGCGTTTTAGCCGCACGAGACAGCGAAAGATAACCTAAACCAACATTCTTCAGAAAACCCAGCCGCTCGTTAATTTCCTTGAGCACTTGCTTGGCTATAAACAGCTCTTTTTCGTTTAATTTGGCTGGCAAGTCATGGAAGAAATCAACAGATTCCTCAATTGAGAGGTCTGTGAGGTCAATTATGCTTTTATCCAAGATTTGCACCGCAAGCACCACTGGCTGGAGTTTTTTGCCTTTGCATGTGCCGCAGGGTCTTGAAGTCATGTATTTTTCTATGTCTTCTTTTCGCCATGCACTTTCAGTTTGGCGGTAAAGTCTCATTGTTTGGGGAATTACTCCTTCCCAGCCGTCACGCATCCACATGTTGGCGCCGTTTGACCAGTTGCCGTTGATTGGCTCTTTGTCGCCGTATAGGAGCACTTGAAGTTGTTGCTCTGTGAAGTCTTTGATTGGAGTAAAGACGTCAAATCCATACTTTTGGCCTACTGTGGCAATCTGCTGCGCTCGCCAACTTAGTTCCATGGTGCCTTTGTAGACCGCTAACGCGCCATCCATGATTGTTAGGTTTTTGTCGGGGATAACTTTGTCAGCTGTTACCTCGGTGATTTCGCCTAAGCCATGGCAGGTTGGGCAGGCACCAAAAGGCGAGTTGAAGCTGAACATTCTGGGTTCAAGACTTTCGAAAACGATTTCAGGATGGTTTGGGCAGGCACCAAAAGTGCTGTACATTGTTTCGCCTTCAAACCGTTCCAGCTCTTTCCTTTTGCTTGCATCCGCGTTGGCTGCGTCAATTACGATCATGGAGCCTTTGCCTGTTTTAAGCGCCCCTTCAACGGCTTCAGCAATACGAGAACGTTCTTCATCAGAAACAATTGCTGTATCTATAACAGCTTCAATCCAGTGTTTTTCATAGCGTACAAGCTTTACTTCTTCTTTAATTTGGTCGGACTCATAGATTTTCTGGTCTACCCGAATCTTTGTGTACCCTTCTTTTTTGAGGTCGTCAAAAACCTGCTCGTGGGTTCCCTTCATGCCACGGATGATGGGGGCGAGGAACGTGAGGGTTTTGTTTTTGTCAGCCATTATTAGGCTGGTTATGTTTTCGGCGCTCTGCGGATGAATTGAGCTGCCGCATTTTGGACAGTGATGTATGCCGATGCGTGCGAAGAGCAATCTTAGGTAATCGTAGATTTCAGTGACTGTGCCAACGGTTGAACGTGGATTTTTGCTGGTACTTTTCTGCTCAATTGAGATTGCAGGAGATAAGCCGTCAATGGAATCTACATCGGGTTTATCCATTAAACCCAGAAATTGGCGGGCATAAGCGCTGAGGCTTTCAACGTATCTCCGCTGTCCTTCAGCGTAAATCGTGTCAAACGCAAGGGTTGATTTTCCTGATCCTGAAAGCCCTGTTATAACTATGAATTTGTTTCGGGGCAACTCTAAATCAATATTTTTTAAGTTGTGTTCCCGTGCACCTTTAATTGAAATGTTATCTCTCATGATCTAAACCAAATTCCTTTCGCTATATTTTGTATCCAGTTTGAGCTGGAAGATTAGAACCTTTTTGCATTAAATCATTAATTTTCTGGCTGCACCACTTCATTTTCCATCTTCCTCTCCAGCGCTTTATTCAGCTCCGCGATGGAATCTCTTAGTTCAATGGCATGTTCAAAGTCCAGTTTCTCTGCTGCTTCTCTCATCTGCGCATCCAACTCAATTATTTGGCGTTTTATGTCGGATGTTGGCAGGTGTTTGGTGCCTCTGATTACGCCTTCCTTCTGAGAAACACCTTTGATGATAGTTGTCGGGGTGATGCCGTGCTCTTGGTTGTAGCGCTTCTGGAAGCTGCGCCTGTAATAGGTGGTTTCCATAGCACGTTTAATCGACTTGGTCTCAACATCAGCGTAGAGAATTACTCTGCCGTTGACGTTTCTTGATGCTCGCCCAATGGTTTGGATGAGGCTTCGTTCGTCTCGGAGGAACCCTTCTTTGTCAGCGTCTAAGATGAATATTGTTGAGACTTCAGGGATGTCTAAGCCCTCGCGAAGCAGATTGATTCCAACAAGGATGTCAAAGTCGCCGATTCGCAGTTGCCTAATTAGTTCTATGCGGTCGAGGCTTTGGATGTCTGAGTGCATGTACCTGACGCGGAAGCCTTCTTTAGCAAGGTAATCCGCGAGGTCCTCAGCCATCCTCTTAGTCAAAGTTGTAACTAATACGCGGTCACCACGTTCAATGGTCTTTTTGGCTTCCCTCATCAAATCCTGCATTTGCCCCTCGATTGGGCGCATTTCCACCTCAGGATCCAAAAGTCCAGTAGGTCTTGTAATCAATTCGACTGGTGGACCGCTCTTTTCAAGTTCATACTCTGCTGGGGTAGCGGAAACAAAAAGGACATTACCCATTTTCTTCTCGAACTCTTCAAACTTTAGCGGTCGATTATCCAACGCACTTGGAAGTCTGAAGCCGAAGTCAACCAGATTTTTTTTGCGTGAGTAGTCCCCGTTGTACATGGCACGGGCTTGTGGGATGGTTTGGTGGCTTTCGTCAATTATTAGCAGGTAGTCTTTGGGGAAATAATCTATCAGTGTGAAGGGTGGCACTCCGGGTTTTCGTCCGTCGAAGTGGCGGCTGTAATTTTCCATTCCTCCGCAGTACCCGATTTCCTTTATCATTTCAAGATCATAGTTTGTACGTTGTTTTAGCCTGTGGGCTTCAAGTGGCGGAAGTTCAAGCAGCCGCTTTTCTAATTCCTGTTTAATGTGTTCAAGCGCCAACGCATGTTTTTCTTCAGGCACAACGTATTGGCGAGCGGGATAAAGGGTAAATTTGTCAAGTGAAACTTTCACGTCGCCGTTTAACGTGTTTACTTCTTTAATTTTTTTAATAGTATTTCCGTCGAGTTCAACTCGTAAAATATCGTTCTCGTAGGATGGCACTACATCCATTGTTTCGCCGCGTACACGAAATCTGCCGGGCTCCAGCACCATGTCATTGCGCTCATACTGCATATCCACCAGGTCCCGGATGAGTTCACTTCGGGACATCTGTTTGCCAACTTCAAGATGGGCAGCCATAGTGCGAAAGTCATCTGGGTTACCTAAGCTGTAGATGCAGCTTATGCTGGCAACAATTATTGTGTCACTTCGGCTGACAATGCTTGAGACGGCGTGCATACGCATCTTTTCTATCTGTTCATTTACATCCGAATCTTTTTCGATGTACATGTCTTGGGCGGGCAAGTACGATTCCGGCTGGTAAAAATCGTAGAAACTGATGAAATATTCCACGCGGTTGTTTGGGAAGAGCTCTTTTAATTCGCTGTAGAGCTGTGCAGCTAAGGTTTTGTTGTGTGCAAGAATCAATGTGGATCTTTGGAGTTCGTTGATTAAGTTTGCCATGACAAAGGTTTTTCCACTGCCAGTTATGCCGAGGAGCGTTTGTTTGGGTTTGGTGGGGAAGTTTTTCACTAGCTGCTCAACGGCGGTTTGCTGCCCTGGCGAGATTTGGTATGGTACAACAAGTTCAAACTGCACTCTATTTCCTCACAAACGACGAGAAATGTTCAAAGGAAGAAATGAATTAATAAGGGTTGTCTAAAAACCTGGCTTTTTTCGGGGCTATTTATGGGGTTCAGAACTTGGCGAATGATTGTTTTGGAGGGTGTATTTTTTCTTTGCTGCCCTCATACGGTGGAACTGCCAACGTTTTAGCCCAAATGCCACCAGCACAGCTGCAAACAAGGCATCGTAAACTATTCTGAAGCCCCAGTTCTGCAGATCAAACCCCAAAAGATTCCCATGCACCACTGCGAAAAACAGTGCCACGTACATAAAGGCATCGAAGGAACGCCAGTAAGAGGCAATCTTTCGCCTCAGCAGAACCGCCCCAAACGATACATAAATTGCGATAAATGCTACGCTTCCGCCGTAAAGAAAGAACAGGTCAAATGACCCAACCTGTGGAAGCAGGATGGCTATGTTTGAAGTTTGAATCGCCACTGCGATTGGATGCAGGGTTATTAGCGCCAATCCGGCAGCGGCGAAGTAGTGGTGTAACTTAGTGAAGGGTTTTTTTAGGAAAATTGTTATTTCTTTTATGAACGGCGTCATGATTGCCGCAATGGCTATGGCGATGAAGCCGTTGAGCGCAAGCAAGCGAATAAGGAAAGTCAGTGGGCTGATTAAGCCAAGGCTGAAAGCAAAAATTGTTACTGCTGCCGCAAAAAGCTATGATAATGGCGAAAAATGCGATGTCTTTCCTTAAAACCATAACTTAAAGAAACCAAGTCTAAAATAAAACAATTTCTAAATTATGTAAGCTGCAAAAAATAAATTATTTTTAAAAATTGAAAAATAAAATTTGGTTTAACCGATCGTTTATTCGACGGTTAACTTTCCGAATTTGCCAACGTTAAGTTGAATTTCACTTTTAAAACTTGTAACGTAGCCGTTTTCGATTTTTATGTTGTCGCCAACGTTGATTTGGTCAATCTGCTCGTTCCAAAGCGTCAGCTTTACGCTGCCTGTTTCGTCTGCAACGACAGCGTCAACTATACGGTAGGTTTCATCTTTGAACCGTGATTTAACTTCTCGCGGATCGCCTTTATCGACAACTTTGGCTTCAACGCTAACCCGCTTCATACCATCTTGCAAATCTTTAATCGCGACCATTCAATACCCATCCTCTAAACTGTTTACTAATAGCCAGTTTCACTTGCAAAAAGTGACCTGCAACGATATAAATCTTGCTAACTGAAAAAGAAATGAAAAAAATGTTGGCAAACGCCTTTTTGGCGTTGCTTAAACGGTCCCAACTAAAAAGACTAGGACCACACTTACAATGATTAAGCTGGCTGCTGATATTGCAATACGCTTCATCATTGACAGGTCAGGTCGGAGTGCTCCAATAACCCAGGTAGCTACTGCCCCCAGCCACACGTAAGATGCTATAGAAATAGCGGTAACAATTGTTCTGAACGCTTGCGTTGATGCATTAATGTTGTTGAAGATCATTGCTGAAGAGGCAGGCAAAGTGCCTATTGCTTCCATGGGGTAGTACAATGCTGCGAATGGGTCAAAACGTATGCCTAAAGACAGGTCATATGGATAATAGATGTTTGGGCTAGTAAATGTGGCTGCGACACTAACTAATGCCCGGATAACCATGATGAACATTGCAAAGCCTATTGCTACAAACAGCGGCTTCCAAGTTATGGTAAGGGTTGAGGTTCCTTTGAGTAATCTGCAGAACAAGTAAATTAGCGCCGCTAATATGAACCAGGTTATGAGAAACTGTAGCGAAAACAGTTGCAGGAATTGCAGTGCAACTCCTGTGGCGTTGTATTGTACAGGTGTCAAGTATTGACCGTGGAAGAACAGGGCGCCGACTTCGATGTTTATGTTTGAGCTTGTTGGGTAAGTGAAGTCAAGTTTTAAAGCTGTTACATTGCCCCATTCTGGAGCGCCGCTGCTTGTCCAGCCAGCAGAGTTTGGTCCAAGTGTAAGTGTAATGTTAGTCCATTGGCCTATGTTTGATGTATTTGAAAGCAGAGTTGTTAAGTCATATGTGTAATAATTCGTGTCCCCATTCGAATATAGGGTTATAGCAGCTCTTTGGGGTGCCACTTGTGGCTCAACCTGCTTTAGTGTTATGGATAGATTTTGGAAGGCGCTTGGACTGCAATCAACAGTTGAGCTGGAAAGGGGAGTAACCTTCTGGGCAACTAGGGTTTCGTTGATGCTTCCTAAGGCTGACACGATATCTAAGGCTGCAGTTAAGGAACTTGTGTTATTAGCGCTCATTTCTAGACTGCTGTTTCCAAAGAGCTTAAAGTAAGCCCTCGAATCAGTTGTCGGAAGCCCAAAACCTGCAACGTAGACACTGTAATTATAGAAATCGTTGAAATTGTTGCTTAATGCAACGTTAGAGCTGCTTCTCCACACCGTAGTTACACCGTCATTTCCTATAAAAGAAGCATTGGTAAATGTGGCTAACTGATCAATTGAAGGTGTAGTTTGCTCGGTGTAAGTTTTAGAAAACTGCGAGTACTCGTAGCCTACTTCCAGACCTATGAATAGAAGTAAAACAATCAATGCACCAAGGTATTTCGGGTTCGTAACGATATCTTTGAATACCTTATGCGGAGCGTAAACGACTTTTAGGATATCATCAATAATCAATCTGTTAAATCCCTCGCAATGTGAAGATTACTCGGCATTTATTAAGTGTTATTCAAGTAGCAAACCAGGCTAACGGTAAGTTTCCTAATCAACATGGTTAAAACCGCTAATTTGGTGCTCGCTGCCACGATTGCCTAAGGCTTGAAAGGCAGAAGTTTGGAAAAAAGAAATGGAAAATATTAAGCAGTGAAAAGCGGAACATTTTGCCTTGTTACATTCCTAGTTTGAGTCGCCGATAGGTTGTGTAGTCAACGTATTCTATGAATGGGTTGTCAGCTTGGAATTTCACATTGATTTTTTGTCGTTTGCGTTTGTCCAAAAGTTGGCTTGTAGTTCTTAGTATGTAGGCGTCGCTTCCTGCACCTGAACCGTAACTGGCAACTAAGATGCGTTCATCTGGCTTTGCAACATCCAGCACAGCGGACAAACCTACCAGTACACAGCCTGAGTAGGTATTACCAAATTTATTAATTTGAAGCGCAGGCATAAACTGCTCATCTTTAAACCCAAGCTCCTTAGCAATTCTGACTGGGAACTGAGGGTTAGGCTGATGCGGAACAAAATAGTTCAAGTCATCTGCTTTAAAGTTTAGTCGCTCCATAAGTTTAGTGGCTGATTTGCGTACATGTTTGAAGTAAGCTGGGTCTCCTGTGAATCTTCCGCCATGCATGGGGTATTGTTCGCCATCTCTTCGCCAGAAATCAGGAGTATCAGAAGTGCAAGAATACCAACCTTCAATTTCAGCTATCACATCGTGTTTCCCAAAGATGAAGGAAGCGCCGCCATACCCAACGAAGGCGTCTAATTCTCCCCCTGGACAGCCGCGGGGGGCTGCTTGAGAGTTGTCTGCTCCGATAACCATAGCGTATTCTATTCCTGACTTTGGATAGCTAACTAGAGATGCTGCATCTTTGAACATGCTTGTGCCAGCTTTACACGCAAACTCTGTATCCACAGCGTCAACGCCTTGTACGTCGCCGTCCTCTTCGCCGAGCTGAAGAACCTGGGCAACCTTAGATGCAATAGGCTTAACAGCGTACGGGTTTGATTCTGAACCCACATAGACTTTTCCAACCCACCTGCTGTCAAGACCTGAATGGATAAGCGCAAGTTTGCCAGCCTCCACAGAAGCCGTCACTGCATCTTCATCGACAAATGGAACAGCACGTTCCAAGCGACCTTCCTTTATGCGGAAACGTGAAGCGTAAGCACCGTAGCCCACAATACCTGGCAACTCGGATTCCTTGTTTGGCTGCACCACCTTGTATTCTTGATGTGGATAATATTCATCGGCTAATGTGAAGGCTAAAGAAATTGTTGGAAGAACCTCGCTTTTTCCAACTGAATAGCGTCTTCGGAAGCGAGGAACAACTTCTCTTCCCTCAAGACTTGCCAAATCAACATCGTCGCCATCACAGATCAATTGGTCAGTTAAACGTGCAGGAACACGGATTTTGCCGTCATGGAAAGAAACAATACCGTAAACGTAACTTGAAAGTTTACTGAATTTGTTTGTTGGCTCGTTAACGTAGGTGCAGACTTCCAGTTTGCCCTTGTCATAAAACAGGTCGATGCTGTCCATTTTTCCGTAGCTTTTTCTGCCGCAGTTACTGCAGTAATCGCGTACCTCAAAGTATTCTTTGGAGCATGTTTGGCAGCGGCTTGCCTTTAAGCGGTCACCTAAATAAGAAACCCGTCGCTCTATCGGTTCGCTACTCATTCTTACTCTCTCCTAAAATGGTAACGTATGCTTTAGTTCCGAAGCCCTCAAACTCCAACACGCCGCCGTGTTTAGGTGAACCGTTACCGATGTTAACTTGTCTTTCGCCAGCTTCGCCTCTTAGTTGACGGTAAATCTCGTAAATCTGAGCGCCGCCAGTCGCGCCTAATGGGTTGCCATCTGCTTTTAAGCCACCGTCTGTGTTGACAAAGATTTTTCTGTCGCCTATGTCATAGCAGTTTTGGCAGCCGTGTATGCTTTTCCAAGCAGTTCCCGGTTTGCAGAAGCCCAGGTCTTCAAGAGAAACCATCTCCATCACAGTGGATTGATCGTAAACTTCGATAACTTGCAAATCAGACGGTGACACTTTGGACATTTGGGAAACATTTTTCATTGCAAGTTCCGCCGCGACAAAATGTGACAGGTCTTCTCTTTTTGGGTAATTCAGGTAGTCAGTTGCTGAACCGCAGCCTAAAACGCTGATAGAGCGCTTAGATGTTTTTTTGGCGGCAGTGTCACTCATTAGGATTAGGGCTGATGCTCCATCTGAGATTGGGGCAAAATCGTAGAGTCCCAAGGGTTTATGCGCTGTTTTTCTTGCGCTAAGAACTTGATCAACTGTGATTTTCCTCTGATATTGTGCGTATTTGTTTTTAGTGGCGTTCGCATGATTTTTAACTGTAATTTCCGCCAACGCCAAGTTGAGCTTATCCAAGTTTTCGCCTGTAATATTATGTTTTTTAATGTAGGCTCGCAGCATGAGTTCATGGTTTGATTCAGGTGTTCCGCCTGCATAGTAACTCCATGGGTCATCAAGAAGCATAAGGTCGTCGCGGATTTTGTCCCAGCGATCAGTCATCTTCTCTATGCCGCCTACCAGAACTGTGTTGTAAACTCCAGCTTGAATTGCATGGCACGCGGTTAACAAGGCAGCGCTAAATGAACGTGTAACTTCCATAGGTACATGAAGCTCTGTTAATTCTGAAAGAAAGCCTTCTTCAAGACCTAATTTATTGGTGATTGGAAGAAAACAATCCGACATATAACATGCTTCAAGGTCTTTGCGTTCGATTCCGCATTCGTTTGAAGCTGCGAGCCAAGCTTCCTCGATTAGTTTTTCGGGTTCTTTGCCGTAGTGTTCCCCAAACTTGGTTCGGCCAACAGCAACGATGGCTGGGCGATTTTGCATCATGTTTTCCCCTTTTGGATAGCCTTAAAGGTTTTCCAAAACGACTATTAAGTGTTTGCCATATTCACACAAATTATACGAGCAAAATAAGCGAACAACTAATATACTGATTGAGATAAAGCTAAGGGGTACGGACGCTTAATGGGGAGTAAAAAGGGAGTGTTAAGTAGTCTTCAAGAGAGAATTGACGGTTTCTTTTACAAGTGCGAATACATGAAAGAATGCGAAAAGATTTCGCCGCAATGTCAACATGACGGAAATAGCTATTGCGGAGAATACAAAAAACGAAGCCGCAAAGAAAAATAACCTGGTTAAAGAGTTCTATTGGCTAGCTCATTTTTTTTATTTGACCCTTTGTTATTTCTATGAGGCTCTGAAGTTTCTGGCTTAACTCAACAGGATACAATGGAGCATTCGTCAAAATCTTGTATTCAACAGGGAGCTTAGACAGGTTCCCTGCGGCAGCATTGCGGATTTGTTCAAGCGTTGGCAAGTCATAAGTCAATTTGCCATTTTCCATAAACTTAACAAGCAAAGCTTCACCCTCCACAGGCTCATCTGCCAAGGCAATAACGTCCTTGCCAAACAGGCCATCCTTACTCTTGAAGCGATAAACCTGCTTTCTTCCGGGCAGGGTGATTTTGTCTTTGCTTAACTTCATAATCGGCGAGTAACTGCCATCAGCCGTCAAGGTCTCGCAGAGTTTATAGATTATATCGAGGTATGGTCGGTCGGCAGAAGTCCCCATTTTGGTTCCAACTCCAAAAGCATCAATCCGTGCGCCCTCAATTAGCAGCTGTGTGATTTTGTATTCATCCAAGTCTCCGCTTGCAAAAATCTTAACATACCCCAGACTATTGTCATCCAAGATTTTCCGGATTTTCTTGCTGGTTTGAGCTAAATCGCCGCTGTCCAATCGGACACCACCAAGCCTGTATCCCTTTGCTTCAAGCTCTTTAGCAACAATTACGGCCTTTTCTGCGCCTGCAATATCGTCATAGGTATCTATTAGGAGGGTGGATTTGTCTGGGAAAGTTTTGGCAAACGCACGGAAAGCATCGATTTCTTTGGGGTACGACATAATGAACGAGTGCGCCATGGTACCGAAGACTGGAATTCCATAAGCCATCCCCGCTAAAACGTTGCTGGTCCCTTGGCAGCCCGCTATGAAGCTTGAACGCGCCACCTTCATGCCTGCGTCGACACCTTGTTCACGTCTTAAACCAAACTCAATAACCGATTTACCCTTAGCCGCCTGTACAACCCGCGAAGCTTTGGTGGCGATCATAGTTTGAAGGTTAATGGTGTTTAACAGGAAAGTCTCCGCGAGTTGTGCCTCAATAATTGGGGCTGTTACCCGAATTAACGGTTCATTGGGAAAAGCCACCGTGCCCTCTGGAATAGCCCAGACCTCACCAGTAAACTTGAAAGCGCTGAGGTAATCGAGAAAATCAGCGCTGAAATCCTGCTTTTTGAGATAAGCCAAATGCTCCTTACTAAACTTTATGTTCTGGAGGTATTGAAGTGCCTCTTCTAAGCCTGCGAAGAGGAAGTAACTGCGGTTTTCTGGCAGTCGCCTTATGAAGAGGTCAAATGTGGCTGGCTCAAAGTTTTTGTTGTCAAAGTAGCTTGCGCACATCGTTAACTCATAGTAATCTGTGAATAAACTCATGTTTTGAGGTTTAAGGTAGCTGAGAAAACTGTTCATGCGCTACTAGTGAAAAGCAGACAGGATTTAATTCTTTCTAACATCTTTGAAGGCATGCAAATCAAGCTATAGCTGACTAGTCTGGTGTTCTAACAAGTAGCTTTAAATGCAGTTTGACTAATCAAAGGATTGATGACTAATGCCGCTAATGTACCCTATCAAACATGTCTTCCGTAACTGGAAACTCTTCACAGCACTCTTGATCGGGGTCACTTTAGCAGCGACTTTTTGTGCAGCCATAGGTGTAAAAGCTAACTTATCTGCGGAGCAAACGTTGGATAAGCAAATCAGCAATGTAATAACAGATATCAGTTTCCGCGCAGACCTAAACCAGACAAACCTTGCCTTAGCCCTCCAGAACATAACTAACATTGAAGGCATCAAAAAAGTCGATATGGTTGCAAGCTTCTCCATGCCAATTAGCATATCCAGCGACAACTACACTACTTCTTACTATACTCAGATGGCTAGTTTTCCCAGCACTTCAAAAATCTATGACGAATGGGAGAACAGACCAGTCGGCCCCTTACCTGAAAATTACACTTACATCACAGCCGGCAGCTCTTTATCCCAGAAACTCCATGTCGGCGACAACATCACAACCATGTTCAGTTTTCCAACCCCCAAATACTACAATACATCCATGGTATACGTTAACCTCACTGTAGCGGGTTTTGCAGAATTTACCGATAAAGGTTATTCCCTTCTAACAAGCAATAATGGACCCATAGTCCAATACAGCGGATCCAGCATCTCGCTCTCGCCCGCTCCAATCTACTATGGCGGCGGCGGCCCATCCAGCGGTTATCGAAGCGACATGATGATTGTCGATTGGGACAACACGATGCAGAAACTCTGGAATACCACATTAGACAGCAGCACCATAACCGTTACTTTTGCAGTAAACGTTGACCGCCAAAAACTCATCAGCCCATGGAACATCGAAACATCAATTACCAACCTGAACCAAATATCTGATACAATCCAAAATCAGGTTATGGCTAACTACTTAGCGCACGGCTACGTCAATAACATGCTTCGCAGCTCACTTTACGGTTACCAAAGCATCTTCCAAGTCATGCTTATCAACTTCGTCATAGTTTCAATCCCGGTTTTCTTCGTTGCATGGTACCTTGGCTCAACCGTATCCGACGTTTCCTTTAACATCCGCAGACGGGAAATCGGTCTTCTATCCACTAAAGGACTCTCAAGTGGGCAGATACAACGGATGTTCTTAACTGAAGCTTTAGTGATCGGCTTAATCGGCGGAGCCCTCGGAGTAGTCGGCGGATTAATCTTAAACCAATACTACATTGGCACCGTAAACCTGAACAACCTTTTTGCTACACAAATGTTCAGCCCCGAAATCGCGGTTATCACAATCATTTTCGGAATAGGTTTGGCACTTACCTCAGTGTTCTGGTCATCAAGAAAAGCCTCGCGAATGCCCGCTGTTGATGCACTCAGAGATTACATACCAATCGACAACAAGTCGCGATTCAGATTCTTGCCTATAATAGCACTTATCTTTGGAGGATACAAAATAGTGGTCTTTGCGTTAGGGCTAAATGTGCAACAGTTAGTTAACCAAGGAATGTATTCAGGCGGAAGTTTCTTCACATCTATCTTTGCAGTCCCTCTGATAATTTTTGATGGAGCAATGACCATTTTTGGACCGTTCCTGTTCTTCTGGGGACTCACCAAAGTTGTAATTCGAGACTCCTCAAAATTCCAGCAAGCAGCATCCAAAATCTCATCAGTAATGGGTGATTTAGGCGCGTTAGCAGCAAAAAACGTTCGCAGAAACCCAGCTCGATTAGCTGCAGTTGCTTTCCTTATTGCCTTTATCATCGGCTTCAGTGTCCAAGTAACTGGGGAAGTTGCAAGCCAACAAGATTATGTTGTTAGAACTGTCCATGCTCAAGTTGGGGCGGACGTAACTGTCAGCGTAGTAAATGCTTCAAGAGCCCAAGCGGTTTTAGATGATATAGTTGGAAATGTTTCTGGAATCAGGAATGCCGCAATAGAACGTACAATGAATGCGCCCCTGAGCAACAGCTACAATCAAATGGAGATAAGAACCATCGACCCCGACACCTGGACATCAGCCGCTTACTATGAATCTGGATGGTTCAGCGGAGCAAGCATGGACCAAATGATGAAGGATCTGAATGGCAGCAACAACACAATCATACTTGACCGAAGCGTTGCAAAACAGCTTAATTTGAAACTCTACGATGAAGTTGGCATCGACTTCAACTCTTGCCCCCGCAAACTAAGAATTATCGGTTTCTTCGGTCCAGAACCCAACCAGAACAGTCTGTCCCAACCCCAATACCTCGGAGGTGGAGGCTCACAAACATACATCAATCCACTGTACTACTCCTATGTGCCAAGAGACCTTTTCAACATGAGCGCCTACAGCGGCATCTACACCGTAGAATCCTTCCAAACAAAATACCTGATCAAGCTAGAGTCCGGCATTAACGGAACCGAAGTCGCAAACCAAATCCGAAGCGTTGACCCCACAGAAATATATGCGGTTGACTCTTTTGATCAAGAATGGCAACAGTCAAATTCACTAAACAACCTCAGCACGTTTAGCAGTCTGCAAATTCTTGATGTTCAAGGCTTAGGACTTGTCTTCGCAGTTCTATCTGCTTCAGTTGGAACAGCCCTGATAGCTATCGTCAGCTTGAAAGAACGTAGCCGAGAAGCCACATTGATGAGTGTTCGAGGATTATCTTACAGGCAATTGGTTTGGATGTTTCTAACTGAGAGCATGGCAATCATAACCTTCTCAGTAATCTTAGGCGTAGTTGTTGGGGTAATAATTGTTTACGGTACAGTAACCTCAGCTAACAATTCCCTTTACACCACACAATTGGTAATGCAACGCCTAATTTATCCGCCTGACGCCATAGCCACAATCGGCACGTACATTGCTCTGATTTACGCTTCCACAATCGGAGCAATTCTAGTAATGACAAGTCAATACGTAACAAAACTTGAAAGGATGGTTAGAGCAAGATGAGCGGATTTAACATTAAAATTCGTGACCTAGTAAAAGTACACCACACCGGCAAAATCGAAGTACAAGCCCTCCGAGGCTTAAACCTAGACATAACGCCGGGCGAACTGGTTTCCATCATTGGCCCAAGCGGCAGCGGCAAATCCACCCTGCTAAATATCATCGGCGGCTTAGACAAAGCCACTGCAGGCAGCGTGCAAGTCGGCGAAAAAACCGTAACTGCACTCTCTGTTCGACAACTTGTTGATTACCGACGAAAAGTGGTTGGCCACATATTCCAAAACCTAAATTTAATCCCAACCCTGACAGCACAAGAAAACATCGAATTCTCTATGGTTGCCTCAGGAGTGGCACGCGGCAAAAGAAAGCAGCGAGTACAAGGACTTCTCACAACCGTGGGCTTGCAAGACCGCGCACATCATAAACCTGAAGAATTAAGCGGTGGAGAACAGCAAAGAATCGCTATTGCCTCCGCGTTAGCTAATGATGCGCCAATTCTTCTTGCGGATGAGCCGACTGGGGAGTTGGATACGGCGAACGCAAGAATCATCGCGGAGTACCTTGTTAAAATCAACCGTGAACTGGGCAAAACCATCATTATGGTTACCCATGATCCCAGTGTAGCCCGTGTATCAACTAGGATACTGCGCATTGAAGACGGCGTTATAAAAACAGCGTTGGCGCCTTCAGAGGTTATTGTTCAGGAAAGAGCAGTTTCCTACGTGGATCAGATTAAAGCCAGAATCAGCGAAATCACTATGCAAATTCAGCAACTGGACAGTGACTTCCGCTCTGAAAAGATTGACGGAGACGAATATGTCCAGAAACGTCAAACCCTAAAACACATCAAAGACAGCCTTAAAGAGGAATGTTCGCGAATGGGAGTTATTCCGCCCTAAACCGTCCCTATTTTCAAACAGACATTATCTAACTAAAGCAAAAAGGTTTCACTTTCACTTAACCCTCCACTGCTGAAAATACTCCTTTATTCGCTTGTTTTAAATATCTCTAACCATACATCATCCTAAAAGTGTGAAGATAATGACTGAAGACTCCGATATTGAACCGCAGGAAAACAGCGAAGAACCAGAAGAATCTATTCTGGAAACAAACAGAAAAAAATATGAGTTCATAGAAGACCTGCCAGGAGTCGGACCAGCAACCGCGCAGAAACTCAAAGAACTGGGCTACCACACCGTGGAATCATTAGCCATGGCTACCAGCCGTGAACTCGACCCAGTTGGAGTAAGCGAGAAAAAAGCCTTCCAAATCATTGAAGCCGCACGTTCATCCATCGGCATCTCATTTATCCGAGCCGACGAACTCTTCAAGATGCGCCAAACCGTCCTGCGGGTGACTACAGGCAGCAAAGCCTTAGATAAAGTCGTCGACGGCGGCTTAGAAACCCAAACAATAACAGAGTTTTACGGTGAATATGGCAGCGGTAAAAGCCAAATGTGCCATCAACTATGCATCAATGTACAGTTGCCTCCAGAAAGAGGTGGACTTAGCGGTTCAGCATTGTACATTGATACCGAGAACACCTTCAGGCTGGAACGCATTGTGCAGATGGCAAAAGGGGCTGGTTTAGATCCTGCTGAAGTTGCTAAAAAAATTATTTACGCTGAAGCCTACACTTCAGACCACCAAATGTTCCTCCTTGAAAACGCTGATGAAATAATCAAAGCCAACAACGTTAAACTAATCATCGTTGACTCGTTAACTGCGCATTTCCGCAGCGAATACATTGGAAGAGAAATGCTTGCGTCAAGACAGCAAAAACTCAACAAACACATGCATAAACTCATCGCATTAGCCCGAGCATTCAACGCTGTAGCAGTTGTAACTAACCAAGTTATGGCTAAACCAGACCAATTTTTCGGCGACGCCATCCACCCAATCGGGGGAAACATCGTTGGCCACACAAGCGCCACACGAATCTACCTCAGACGTGCTTCACATGGACCAATCCGCATTGCACGGCTAGTTTCAAGTCCATATTTGCCTGAAGGCGAGGAAATCCTTAAAGTAACCGAGAACGGAATAGAGGATGTCTCTGAAGAGGAGAAAGCAACTAAACCGCGTGGACGCTAAGTATGCCTATTTCACAAGCCTTAGTTACCAGGTACTTCCAGCTCATAGTCAGCAGACAATTCACAGAAGCTGAACGTGAGTTGGAACGGGTTAAACAAAAAATGCAGAAAACCGAATGGAACAGAGGATACTTCCGAGCGCTCTACGGCATGTACCTTTCACGCAAAAACAGCGGAACGGACGACTACGCATTCTTTTCAAAGCTAGATTTAAGTGACAAAGTATCCTTGCATGCTTATCGAAAAGAGTTCCTCGAGCATATGGGCAACGGTTTGCATGGAGACTTTGACCGCGGATACTTTTCTGCTTGGGCTGATTGTATGCGTATTGTTGCACGCATGGATATTCCAGCTTCATCAAACGGCAATGGCAAAGCAACTGGCGTAGAAGAAAAAATCGAGACGCTCAGAACCGATAAGAGTCAAGCAACGATAGCGAATTTTCTTAAAACATCCGAAGAAAAAGAAGAATAAAAAATCTTTTTAAACGCGTCCAAGTGCTACCAGACATACTGTGTAGAACAGGACAAAGAATGATAACCAACTAAAGAAGTACATTCCTATGGCGGTGCTGAGGATTTTTGATTGTTTCTCTATTTTATTTTTGTAGAATCCTCGTAGCGCATAGTAGCTTACGAAGTAGATCAGTAGGGCAACTGTTATGCTGTTAACTAGGGTGGTCACGTCAGTACCGCTGCCAAATAAAGCTGCTAAAACCGCAGTTATTGCTCCTGCAATAATTCCTAATGCAACTCTTAACCAGTAAAGCTGAACTACAGGGGTCATGTAAATCGAATCCTTCCTCATTATATTTTGTTCTTACTTAAAAAAGATGCCTAAGTATTAATCGTTTCTGCTGTCCGAAGGCTGTTCCTGTGCTTTTATGATTTTTAGTGAAAACGGTTATTTTATAGTCAACAACTATAGGTTCCTACAACAGCGGTGCAGTCATGCGAAAAAAAGACTTCTCCAGCTTTGACATTGCCGCAGCAATCAAAGAACTAAAACCAACGTTAGCCGATTCAAGAGTGAACAACATCTACCAACTTGACGAAAAAACCGTTATTTTCAAACTCCACAAAACAGACCTGCCGCCCATACGACTGGTAATGGAGGCAGGCAGAAGACTACACACAACCAGCTACGCAGAAGAAAACCCAGCTGAACCCCCAGCATTCTGCATGGCGCTTAGAAAATATCTGCGTGGCGCATGGGTTGCCGGCATTGATCAGCATGAGTTTGAAAGAATCGTAACCGTGGGCTTCCGCACCAAAACTGGTTTGCTAAAGCTTGTTGTGGAGCTTTTCGGCGAAGGCAACATCATATTAACAAACGAACAAAACGTAATCATCCATGCTTTAGCCTTCAAAAAAATGCGTGACCGCGACATCCTCCACAACGTAGTCCTTGAGCTTCCGCCTTCAAGCAGCAAAAACCCATTCAAAGTACCCCAGAGTGAACTAGAAGAAGCCCTCAAAAACGCAGGCGAAACCGAAGTTGTCAGAGCAATAGCGCGTTTCTTGGGAGTTGGAGGAGTTTACGCGGAAGAGATCCTGCTGCGAGCCAATGTGGATAAAGCCAAACATTGTAGCGCCCTAACAAACGATGAAGTTAAAGTGATTTTTGGGGTCCTGCAAACTTTGTTGGCTGCGGTTTCAGGTGGCAACTTGGAGGCTTCCATTGTTTTGGGTGAGGACGGCGACTTTTGTGGATGTTGTGCCTATTAAACTGAAACGTTATGAAGGCTGCAAAACTCAAGTTTACGATTCTTTCAATCAGGCTCTTGACGAGTTTTATCTGCGGGTAATAACTGCGGAGAAGGCTTTTGCAAGCGTTGAAGTTGACAAGTTAAAGAAAGAAGCCGAACGGTTAAGACGGGTTGTTGCTGAGCAGGAAAAATCCATCCGTGAGGATGAAGCTAAAGCGGAACGCGACAAACTCGTCGGCGACACCATCTACGCTCACTTCAACGAACTCCAAACATTCCAAGAACAACTTCTCAAAGCCAACAATCAAGGACACGAATGGAACACAATCATCACAACTGTTATGGCTGCAAAAAAAACAGGCAAACAGCCTGCAGCTTACGTTGAATCGTTTGACGGCAAAAATCTCGCGTTGATCCTCTCCATAGATGATTTCCATTTCAGTTTTAATCTCCGCGACTCACTCTTCGACAACGCTAACAGGTACTATGAACGCGGTAAACGAGCTAAAGAGAAATCTCAAGGCGCCCTTTTAGCTCTTCAGGATTCTAAGAGAAAACTTGCAAAAATCGATCGGGAATTGGCGGAAGCGGAAGAACTCAAGAGCCTCAAGCCAGCAGAATTGATGGAAGCGCTCTCGAAACGAAAAGTTGCGATGGAGAATAAGGAGTGGTACGAAAAATTCCGCTGGTACATTTCCTCAGACGGCTTCTTGGTGGTTGCTGGCAAAGACACCGTTAGCAACGAGGTACTCATAAAAAAGTATACTGCTCAAGAAGATGTGGTTTTCCACGCTGAAATCACAGGTTCACCGTTTGTAGTCGTAAAATCGGAGGGCAAACCGGTAAGTGAGCAGGCGTTGCGTGAAGCTGGCGAGTTTGCAGCTTCTTTTTCGCGGGCTTGGCGAGAAAATCTTGGGACAGCTGATGTTTACTGGGTAAAAGTTGATCAACTCAGCAAAAGTGGTCCTTCAGGCGAATCGGTTCCTCATGGCGCCTTCTTTGTTGTGGGCAAACGCAACTGGATGCGCAATACGCCTCTTCGGGTTGCGGTAGGCATAATTGTTGGGGAAGAAACCAGCTTTGTCGGCGGTCCAGTTGATACTGTGAAGGCGAAAACCAAGGCTTACGTTGTTATTGCTCCTGGAGATTCAAATGGCAAAGAGCTGCTAAAGCAGATTCTCAAATCGCTGATGCTGAAGCTGTCTAAGGAACAACGGGAAAAGGCAGGTAAAACATCGATTGAGCAGGTCCGCGAGTTTGTTCCTTACACGAAAGGAACAATAAATCTGAAAGCAACCTAAACATGGTGTTTTATTCTAGTTAAAAAAGACTTTTTCCTGGTTTCTTTCCTCTGCTTTATCTTTATTTTACTATGTTTACGATTTTCTTTTAAACGTATGTCAAATGTTTATTATTTGTTATGAACAATTCGCAACTGTATTTATATTTAGCTAAGCATTTATTTGATTATAAGCTAAAATGGTGAAAATATGTTTGCAATAATCGATTTACTTTCAACAGCTGTAATCATAGCCTCATTTGCCTTTGTAATGTACAAAATCAGATCAGAAATCAAATGCTAACACAAGAAAACCTCTGCTAAATTGGCGAAGAGTGAAAAATATGGAATTCAAAAACATAAACCAAGCATTAAAATTCATAGCCATCCAAACAAGAGCCTACCCAAGCGAAATATAATACTACGCATCAGAAGAATACAAAAAAATCTACCTGAGATTTGTCGTCTAAATCGCCTACTACAAGATGCATATACTGTTCATCATGAAGTTAGTATGTGACTTTTACACTAATCTCAGGCCAGTTTATTGTGGACGTTGAAAAAGCTCTGTTGAATATACTCTATAGTTTTCTATTCTCGGCTCCTTATCAAGGGAGTCATGGACTTTTTTGATCGCTGCGGCATATACTTCTCGCTCAGACTTCTTCAGGGCATCTTCATCTTGCCAAAGCGTCAGGATAGTCACTGCATTAGGGTCTTCAAAGGAAAGCAGCGACATGTAACCGCGAAAACCCTCCACATCCTGCGCTAAAGTATTTAGAATATGGTCAAGCTCTGAAAAACCCTCTTCCCGTTTCCCTTTTTTGAAGTACCAAAAAGACATTCTGGCTAAAACCACAAAATTCACCTAAAAACAATTGTAGCTTCTTTCATTTATAGTTTTAACGTTGGCATTTCTGGGTGTTAAGCGGTTAGGTGATTGCTAGTCTGCAGTGCACTAGTTTTTTATTTTTGATCAATAGTAATGAAAATGGGTGGTTTATTGGATAAGATTGACTTAAAAAAAGAGTTAAAGAATCTTTACAATCCGTTAACAAAAGAAGTTACAGTTGTTGATGTTCCTGCCATGAACTTCTTATTGGTTAACGGCGAGGGTGCACCGGAATCACCGCAGTATAGGGAGGCAATTGAAGCATTATTTAGTGTCTCTTATACAATCAAATTTATGGTTAAGAAAGGCAAGGGCATCGATTACACGGTTATGCCACTTGAAGGCTTATGGTGGGCAGACGACATGACCAAGTTCAGTACAGACCGAAAAAATGAGTGGAAGTGGACAGCAATGATTATGCAGCCAAAATACGTTACCGTTGACGACGTTAAAGTGGCGGTTGAAGTGGTGAAAAAGAAAAAGAATTCGGCTGCATTGCCAAAGGTTCGGTTTGAAAGTTTCAAAGAGGGACCTGCAGCACAAATAATGTATGTTGGGCCGTTTTCAGCTGAAGGGCCAACCATCGCAAAAATACATGCACATATACGAAACACCGGAAACATGCTAAGCGGCAAACACCACGAAATCTACCTAAACAACCCAGCTACAACAGCACCGGAAAAATTGAAAACCATCATAAGGCAGCCCATGAAATGACCTGCACCTTCTAATAGCTGAGAAAACCTCCAATCCGACCTCCCCTTTAGATTTCTGAAATGAGACCCTGTTAGGATCCAAAATAACAGTCTTAGGCAATGTTCGGCTTCAATTTTGTTGAATTCGTTTTGCCAGTTCAGCGATTTGCTGTCGAAATGTTTCGCGCATTTTTGTGAAACGCATCGCTGCTGAAGGATGGATGACTTGGATGTATTCTATGCCCTCTATTCGCGGAGTTTCTTTTGCAGATGCGCCTAAAAGCACGATTATTTCCGGTTTAAGGGTATTGATTTGAATAACTAGGTAAGGCAAGCATGCCCTAACTTCGTCGTCGAAGGGTTTTCGGTTTTTTGGTGAAACGTGCTTGACAATGTTGGTTATGAAGATGTCTTCCCGTTTTATGCCATATTCGGCAAGCGTTTTAGTTAAGAATTTTCCTGCCCTACCAACAAACGGCCTGCCAACTTCATCCTCATCAGCGCCCGGATTCTGCCCCACAAACATGACGTTGGCGTTTAGCGGTCCTTCGCCGGGTACAGCGTGTTTTGCACCCTGCCAAAGCCTGCATTTTCTGCAGCCGTAAATTTGCATATTAAACTCTTCCAAAGACAACAATCAAGCCCTATTGTAACGTATGAAAGTCACGCAACCTTAAAAAATATCCCTTGATTAATATTTAATGTTCTTGTCTAATAAAAACGGCATTTGTGTTTTTGAGGAAAAATAATGGCTAACAACGAGACAATTTCTGAATCTTTGGTTGGAGCAACTGTTCGAGTCTTAATGAGGGTTGCTTTTGTCTTCGAGCCTTTAGCGCCCACGGCAATTACGGCACTGATGAATCAGCAGCTGCATCGGTTTAAAGAATCAGGCGCAATCGGAGACTACAAAGCCCACACAAAACGCCTCGGCAAGTACCACTACCGCATCGAGATCGACTTGGATTTGACAGGAATGCAGGCTTTGCATCTTCTTGGTAACTTGTTTCCTACACAGTTAAGCAGGTTCAGGAGGTGGTTCCATGGCTGAAACGGGTGAAAAAAAAGGCAAGTTGAAAGTAACAGTTGAGCTTGAAGTCAACGAGGAATTGATGGGTGTGGTTAAAGACGCTATGTCTAAGGCTTCCGCCAAGATTCCTGAGATGATGAGGAGAAGTGGAGAAAACAAACAATAAAAAATTCCTCATCCTAACGTTTTCTTCTATTTTTTTAGAGTTAAAACTAAGCTTTGCCGCCTTTTTTAATACCTGCATTATCAATTCATTGCGGACACGTTCGCCTTCCTCTTTTGCGGTTTTATGATTCTTAATTTTTTGAATATGTTCGGCGACGTGGGCTTCGATAATTGCGCTCATAACCTTAAGGTCGCGTGGGACACATCCTTAGTGCAGAAAATATTTTGAAAACAAAATGCTGTCGGACATAAGATGTTGAACGCGTCATGAATTCGATATTTATGAGTCAAAGAAATACTTTATAGCTAAAACAAGCATTTTGTATCAAGGACAGTTTTTAACTATGGGATGTCACGGCGGTTTTAGTCTCGACGAGGCAACAAGGCGATCATGGTACAACCCTGAAGCCATACTGAAAGATCTGCGCTCCGGCATGATTTTTGTCGACGTAGGCTGCGGCGACGGCTTCTTCAGCATTTTAGCCGCTAAAAAGGTGGGCGTAAATGGAAAGGTCTACGCGGTGGATGTTGATGCTTCAGCAATTGAGAAACTTAAGCAGAAGGCTTCTGCGGAAGGATTGAAAAACATTGACGCTAAAGTAGGTAAGGCTGAGGACATGGTTTTCTGTTTGGAATGCGCTGACTTTATCTTTTACAGCATGGACCTGCATGATTTTAATGATCCTGCCAAAGTCTTGCAGAACGCTAGACAAATGGTGAAACCAGATGGATACCTGATTGATTTAGACTGGAAAAAAATGGATATGCCGTTTGGTCCACCCGTTTCTATTAGATTCAATGAGGAACAAGCGGCAGGCTTGATGCGCTCCGCGGGTTTCACTATCACAGACGTTAGGGAAACTGGAGCCTACCACTACCTTATTACTGCAAAACGCTGATTACGGCTACTCTGCGTTCGCGTAGAGCTCAAGCAGATCGTGCTTAAAACGGTCAGGCTGGTCTTTGTAGGCAGAGTGGTTTGCGCCGTCGTAAACGACGAGTTTAGCGTTTGGCAGTTTGTCAGCTAAGGTACGCATGTCTTCGCTTGCAACTATGTTGTCTTGTGAACCCCAAACTATAGTTGTTGAAAACTTGAATTGACTGTAAAGTTGCACTAAGTCTGGTGCGAGGACTCGTGCAGGAGCAACCAAAAGCAAACCCTTCACCGGAAACCGGGCAGCATACCGCAGCGCCATGTTTCCACCTATGCTGGCACCGACAAGAACGGGCACCGCTGAACCAAAAAAATTTTTGACAGATTCATTAACGAATGCTATATTTTTTTCTGGATCACGAGTTTTAGGTTGACATTGACTCTTCAACCCATAAGGCATGTTTAAAGCTAGAAACGGCACACGCTTCTTCATCAAAAGGTCTGTTGCACCTATTCGCTGCCAAATGTCAGCGCCATACGATAAGCCATGTAGAAAAACAATAGGAATACCTGATGCGGTATAGTACAGGGCTGGGCACTTGTACCCCGCAACGTTCAATGTTTTCTCCATCCACTCACCATTCTAGCTATGCACATAGCCTCTTATATCGTTTAATCGTGTTTGCGAAAGGAATAATAGCCCTAAAAAGCCACTAGTTCTCGGTGAATTTTTGACAGTTAAGGTAGGCGACAAAGCACCTGATTTCACTTTGCCCTCTCAAATGGGCGACAATGTAACCCTCTCAGAGTTTCTGGGCAAAAAAAATGTGGTTTTATATTTTTATCCTAAAGACGAATCGATAGGCTGCACAAAAGAAGCCTGCACCTTCAGGGACAGCTACGAAGAACTGACAAAGTTGGGGGCAGAAGTGCTTGGCGTAAGTGGGCAGAGTGTGGAATCCCACAAATCCTTCGCCACACATTATGGGTTGCCGTTTATTCTTCTTAGTGATCAAGACCATAAAGTCAGGGAGCTCTACGGGGTACCCTCAACCATGGGCTTAATTCCTGGACGAGTCACCTACATAATCGACAAAAAAGGAGTTGTACGTCACATTTTCAATTCTCAAACCCAAGCACCGCGGCATGTAGAAGAAGCAAAGAAAACTCTTATTGAAATAGAGAAAGAAGAAAAAGTTAGCGCTTAAAGGGGAAGTAGATTTGCTTAAACTATACAACACGTTAACAAGGGAAATCGAAGCTTTCGAGCCCCGAGAAGATATGCAGGTTAAAATGTACACTTGCGGTCCGTCAACCTACCAACCTGCACACATCGGCAACTATCGAACCTTCCTCTTTGAGGACATACTGCAACGCTACATGGAATATTTAGGCTACAACGTAAAGCGGCTAATGACTTTGACCGATGTGGAAGACAAAGCGATATCGCAAGCAAAAAAAGAAAAAGTCAGTGTGCAAGAGTTAACACGCAAAAACGAAGCGGTTTTCTTCAGGGATTTTGAGGTTTTGAAAATCAAAAAGCCCGATTACCAAATTCGAGCTTCAACAGCGGTTGATCAGGCGACAACATTGATTTCTAAACTTTTGGAAAAAGGCATCGCTTACCGTTACAGCTATGAAGGCGCTGACAACGTGTATTTTGACCCTTTAAAATTCAAGGACTTTGGAAAATTAGCCCATTTAGAAATGAGCAAATGGCCCAAGAAGAAACGCCGCTTTCATAAAGACACGTATCCCGGTACGCCGTGGAACATGGGGGATTTTGTGCTTTGGCACGGCTGCAAACAAGACGACGTCTGTTACCAAACACCGATTGGCTGTGGACGACCTGCATGGAACATTCAAGACGCAGCCATCGTAACCAAACATTTAGGTTTCACCATAGACGTGGGCTGCGGCGGAATTGACAATTTAGTCAGACACCATGACTACACCCTCGCAGTTGCAGAAGCAGTTTCAGGTAAACCGTTCTCACGTTACTGGCTTCACGGCGGCCACCTGTTTGTAGATGGCAAAAAAATGTCCAAGAGCAAAGGCAACGTGTACTACCCAAGCGACCTTTTAGCCAAAGGGTTTAGCGGCGGAGAATTGAGGTTCTTTCTCATCTATGGACCTTACAGGAATAAGCTGAATTTTACGTTTGAAAAGCTGGCTCAAACCACTCAGAGGCTTAACTCTTTCAAAAGTATGGTGAAGCGAGTTGCAGAGGACAAAACCCAGCAGTCAAAACAAGGAGCAAACAATCTCAATACTGTCTGATTTTGAAACCTACATGAACAATGATTTAGACGTAAAATCTGCTTTCGACAGCCTCTACGAAAAAGTCAGCAAACTCCATAAAAAGCGAGAGACACTAAACCATAAAAACCTAAAAAATATGTTAAGTGAACTGCACAAAATCGACAGTGTACTGCAATGCGTATTTTAGACGAGGTCGCCTACGAGTTTGACTCTTGAAAACGTTTCCTCTCGATGCGGCGCCATGTCGAGTTCTTCAGTTAAGTCTTTGCCTGCATCATGCATGCCCATGTGGTCTCCTTCTAACCAGAAACTGCTAGCTGAAACATCGTAAACCTTGCCCTGGTACGCTATGTAAGCTGGTTTACCGTTCTTTCCATTATTTTCTTGCAGTTCTTGGCGTGTTACCTTTTTTTGTTCTGCCAAAAAATCACCTTGTTCTATCTTTCTAAAGTTTAAAGAGAGTTTTAAACGTTTAGGGCTCGCTGCAGTCAGTTGCTTAGGTTGGGTCCAGTTGATGACGCGTAATTAGCGTTTATGTTGATGCTACCTAGGTTTGTTCGGTCGTTGATTTCGATGTTGCTTATGGCGGGGTAATTGTCTGATTGGATGGGGGATTGGTTGCCTGAAAAGTTATGCAAATTCGAATGTATACTTCCCAAATTGGTTTGCGAAACTATTTTGGCTCCAACACCTCTGTCAATTTGTAACCCAACAGTTACAGCGCCTAAATCTGTTACAGCGTCTACCTTTAGGTTTCCTTGAAGAGTCTGAGTTTGCATTATGTCTATAGTTACTGCACCAGCATTTGAATGCAAGTTAACCGTCTGGTTGCCTTGAACACTGGCTTGGCTTAGCCCAAAGTAGACTGATCCAGCCTGAGTTGCAAGAGTTAGGTTTCCTGCGATTGTGGCGTTTTGCATGGTTGCTTCAATACTTCCAGCGTTAGTCTGAAGGTAAACTGATTGGAAAGTGGCGGGTTTCTCAGCGGATAAGGTGATTTGTCCCGCTTGTGTAGTTACGTTGAGGTTTAGGTTTAAGGCGGGGTTAACGTAGACGATACAGGTTACATGGGGGTTGCTTGCGAAGGGTTCGTTTGGTTCGGTAACTTTCGCGTTGACTGTTAACACATCATCCACCGTTTCGTTAGTGAAGCTCACGTTAACAGGGTTGGTTGAGCCGAAAATGTTTCTGTAACCAGACGCAGTGGTGATGATTAAGATGTTTTTGTCAGTTAAGTTCTGGGTAAGGACATCTACTTGCGCCGCTGAAGCGTCCAAGTTTAGGTTCAGCGTGTTTATGTTTGGGTGAGTGTCCTGATTTGTCTGGTTAAAGTTAACTGGGTAGAGAGGCACGAAAACCACCGCTGTTACAATCGCCGCTGCAATCAATATGGCGATTAACGCGATAGCAACTATAATTAACGGCTTTTTCCTCAGGGGCTTAGCTGGCATTTCCGGAGTTGCCGGGGCTGGAGGCGGCGTAAACGTTACAACTGGGGTTCCGCATTTGTGGCAGAAATGCGCATCCTCATCAAGTTTGGTTCCGCATCTTCGACAATAAGGCAACAGTAAACACTCAAGTTACGGGTAGTGCGTTTTATGATTTAAGCATTACCAAAATTTCTATGTTGGAATCTTCCTGATTTCAAGTTTTAATGCGAATGGTTTTTGTCTGCCCACCATGCATTGTAGAGTAGTGAATGTTTGGTGCCGTTGATTTCAAGCTTCGACCCTTGGCGTTCAGGCCTATGCAGCTGCCCACCCAAATTAACGTTTAACCCATACACAGGGTGCGACCACCAATGCATCTACTGCTACGCGTCAAGTTACATCCCAAACTTCAAAGATTGCCACCCCAAAAAAGAAGCCCTCACCCAACTGAAGCGGGAAGCCGCCAAACTCAAAGGCGAAACCATCTCAATCTCTAACTCATCTGACCCCTACCCCAGAGCGGAAGCAACTGAGGGATTGATGCGACGATGTCTAGAGATTTTGGCGGAAAGCAACTGCAAAATCCAAATTATAACTAAAAGCAACCTCGTAACCCGAGACGACGACTTGCTCATCAAGGTTCCAGCAACGGTTGCATTAACAATAACGACTGATGATGACGAGTTGGCAAAGCAGATTGAGCCTTTTGCTCCTTCGCCGTCTCAGCGTCTAAGAGCCGCGCAAGACTTAATCAAAGCTGGCATCCTCGTTTCTGTGCGAATTGACCCTATCATCCCATTCGTCAATGACCAGCCGCAAAAACTCATCGCGACCCTCGCAGACATCGGCGTCAAACACATTACCTGCTCAACCTATAAGGCAAAATCAGACAGTTGGATGCGTCTTACCGTAGCGATGCCTCAGGTGGCGGAGAAGCTGAAGCCTCTCTATTTTGTGCAGGGCGAAAAAATCGGCGGAAGCACCCTTCTCCCAAAAGAATTTAGGTACAAAATCCTCAAGGGCACTCGGGATTTGGCTGAAGCGAAGGGGTTGAAGTTTGGAGTTTGCCGAGAAGGATTAGCCCAGCTTAACACTGCAACATGCGATGGTTCATGGTTAATGCCCAAGGCAAAGGAATTGTGAAGATGCTGAACCGCGTGGTTATGCTGGCTGACTTTGACTATTTCTATGCGCAATGTGAAGAGCTCCGAAACCCAGCGATAAAAGACAAACCAGTCGTCGTCGGTGTATATTCAGGGCGCACTGAGGAAAGCGGAGCAGTAAGCACCAGCAACTACATCGCCCGCAAATACGGCGTTAAATCTGGCATGCCCCTATTTCAGGCAAAACGCAAACTTGAAGGCACAGACGCGGTTTTCTTGCCTGTCGACCACGATTACTATGACCAAATTAGCGATAGGATAATGGAGATTTTCCGTGGCTACGCAACTAGTTTGGAGCAAGTCAGCGTTGATGAAGCGTATCTAGATGTCACTGAGAAGGTTGCAGGAAGCTTCGAGAAAGCAAAGGAATATGCAGAAAAAATAAAAGTCGACGTCAAAAACCAAGTAGGCATATCATTTTCGGTAGGTGTTGGACCTAACAAAATTATTGCCAAAATTGCGTGTGACAGCCAAAAGCCAGATGGCTTAACTATCGTGAAACCCCAAGAAGCCCGCTCTTTTCTTGAACCGCTCGACGTTGACAGACTTTTAGGTGTCGGCAAAAAAACGTCCGTTCGGATGGAGCAGATGGGTGTCAAAACCATCGGTGACTTGGCAGAGTACGATGTTCAAGGGCTCGTCAGCATCTTTGGCAAAAGCCTGGGCATATACTTCCACAATGCCGCAAACGCCATAGACAACGAGCCCGTTCAAGAGCAGGGAGAAGCTGAATCGATAAGCCGCATTGGCACCTTAAAGCAGGATACAAGGAATTTAGAGTTTATTCTGCAGAAAACCAGCGAGTTGACTGAGGATGTGTTTGGGGAAGTTGCTGAGAAGAATCTGAGTTTTAAGCAGGTTGCAATCTATGTTGTCCTGACGGATTTAAGCAGCAAAAGTCGCTGCGTAACGTTTGAGCAACCTGCCAAAGACAAGGAAACCATCACAAGAAACGTCCGCAGCTTAATGGAGAAGTTTTTGGCAGAGCCAACGCTTGATGTGCGAAGGGTGGGCGTGAAGGTTTCAGGTTTCAGCCGTGAAGAACCTCGGCAGAAGCAGTTGACAAGCTTTTTTCAAAGCAGCATATGAGCCCTCGCAATCAAGTTTTTCTGGAACAAAATTTAAATCGACCGCAGAGGTTTTAGAATCCCGTGGATGAAACCGTGAAAAGAGATGAAGTTCTCGCATTACTAAAAGATTTAATGGTTGTATGCGAATCCATGCATTTCTCGCCAGTTGTTTCATTGATGCCCAGCCCCAAGGCTGGTCGATGGAGATTAAGCGTCAAATGGGACGATACCTACGAAAAAGGCTGCTTCGACAAAATAATCCATGAACGCGGATTACTCGCGACCGTAACAGCAGACGGCTACACAATCTTCCAAAGACCCTAACGTTGTAGCAGTACCTTTTTTGCTTAGCTGTGATTATGGATAGTTAGTGATTGTTTTGTCGTTTGACCAAAAAAAGAAACTTCCGCCTGACCAAACTGCAACAACCCGCATCCTACGCTGGGGCACTGACCATCCTGGCATAACCACAACCAACCCGCAGCTGAAACTGGAAACCTACACTTTAACCGTTGACGGTGAAGTCGAAAACCCAGTCAAGCTGAACTGGAACGATTTTATGCAACTTTCCAAAACCGTCTCCGTCAGCGATTTTCACTGTGTCGAAGGCTGGAGCGTAATAGACTGCAAGTGGGAAGGCATAAGGATCAAAGATATTGAAAGGCTCGTCAAACCTAAAGATGTTGCACGTGCAGTAACTTTTGATTGTGCCGACAGCTACAGGACTTCGCTTTTTCGGGAGGAGCTGGCAGGCGACGATGTGCTGTTAGCCTACAAGCTTAATGGAGTAGTGCTGGAGGAGGGTTATGGTTTTCCGGTGCGGTTGATTGTGCCGAGCAAGTATGCGTATAAGAGTGCGTTGTGGGTGGAGCATTTGAAGTTTACAAGGGGCAAAGAGCTGGGCTTTTGGGAGCGACGAGGTTACAGTGATGGCGCGGATGTGTGGAAAAACGACCGTTTCAACCGCTAACTGGGAAGAATAGCTGTATAGAATTAACGGGCTTACTATGTGAATTATTTTTTCATTTAAAACCATTTAATTAGTCAAAGAAGGTTTTTAAAATAGGGATAAAGTTTATAAGCAGAATCTAGCATTTCGTTGGCTCTTCAAGAGGTTAGAAAATATGTCACAGAAAAATGAAGTAAGGCATCGCTCAAACAGCCCAATAACCGTCAAAACCACGGTTAAATTATTAAGCTGTAGCTCCAAAGTGCCTTCACAAGAAAGAAAAGAAGAAGCAAAACCAACGCTCTACCTAAAAAGAGTATAAGCCTAAACTTCTTCTTTTTCAATAGAATAGTTTTGTCTCAGTTTAACTCTTTTATACTTGTAACTCTCCGTTTTAACCAAGAAAGAGGCAACCCACTTGGATTATACTGAAGCCAAACTTGGAAGAATCTTTATCCTAAGACTCCACCACAACGAAACACTCCACCAAGTAATAGAAAAATTTGCAACAGAAAAACAAATCAAAAGCGCCCTCTGCTTCTTTCTCGGCGGCGCCCAGGACAAAAGCAAAGTTGTGGTTGGACCCAAAGACGGCAACGTCATTCCCCCTGAACCCATGGTAACGCTTTTGAACGGAGTCCATGAAGCCTGCGGCGTAGGAACCATCTTCACGGATGAAGAAGGAAAACCAAAGCTGCATATGCATTCCAGCTTTGGAAGAAACGACAGCACGGTTACTGGTTGTGTGCGGATGGGTGTGGATATTTGGCAGATTGGCGAAGTGGTAATTTTGGAGTTGGCTGGCGGGTTCAGCCAAAAGAGCTAAAAACGTGGAAACTGGCTTTGAATTTCTGGAGTGCTAACCTAAAAATCTAACTAGGAAAATTCTGTAGCCCATGTTGCCGTAGAAGTCGCCCCAGAACGGCTGGTCCTGCGGGTCGCCGAATCTTCCTGTACTGTAAATCATGGTTTCAACCTTTGTGTAGTCTAAGGTTGTGTTGAAGAATTGAGTATGTATTCCATAGTCGAAGAGTATTATGTATTTTACGTTTCGTTGCTGGCTTAGGTTTAAGAATTCTGTGATGTTAAAGTTGGGTGTGAATGCATCAACTGCTAAGGATGGGTACTGCCAGATTTGGTCTCTGGACATGTTTGAAGGCATGTAGAAGCGGAACATGTCTTGGTTAAGAAGGTTAAAGGCGCAAACAAGCACCGCTGATTGGTTTTGATCAAGATGCGTTGTCAAGTAATCTGTTGCTTCTTGAATTGGAATGTGAATTTGGTCACGAGCAGTCATCTGGTAAGAATCATAAGTGGCGTAAGCAACCGCTACAGCTATTATGACGATGAACAATGCCGCTGACAACTTCTTTACGCCCTCACCCTTAAAGCTAATTTGTTGAGGCTTCCAAGTGCGGACTCTGCCATAAAGGAACATTATGAAACATGCGGCGGAAATGGCTAAAATCGGAAAAAGTGGAGTTACGTACCGCCATTGCCTGTTCGGCACAATTGTAAAGAAAACATAAACCACCAAAAACCAGGTAAGGAAAAAGACGTCCTGTTTTTTTCTTCGGTAAGCAAACAACCCCAATCCAGATAGTCCCAGTGCAAAGATCGGCAGTGAGATGGGATGGACAGCGATGTCTTTGAAAGGCCAAGTCATCTCTGTCAAGTAGTAGAAGGGAACTGGCTGGAATCGGTTGCTGTATGCTGGTCGGTCTTGGCCGCCTTCGCTCATGACGTATTGGAGAGTTTGAAACTTTGTGATTCCGTCATAGTGGTAAATCATTGCAAACCAGGGCAACACGACCAAAACTACAATTACAAAAATCAAAAGCAATTTTGCTAAACTAAGTTTCAAGCGTTTTCTGCTCAGAAACAATATGCTAAGACAGCATTGCGATGGCAGCAACTATAATCTGGTATTTTGCGAGCACACCTATGCCTAAGGCTAAGCCGCTGAAGATGAGCGTCTTGTTCGTGTCTTTGATTAACCATGAGTAGAAAGTGAACATTACAAGTGTGAAGAAGAAGATGAGCATAGTTTCTAGCATTGTTACGCGGGAAAGCCAAAAGAACCCAGGCATCGTGCCCAAAAGGACAGCTGCGATTAACGCATTTCTCTGCCCGTAAGTGCGCTTGGTGAACTCATACAGAAGCCCAATTGCCAGCAGCGAAAAAGTCACCGCCACCAGACGCCCCGCAATCTGGGTTGACCCAAAAATCTGGAAGTACCCTGTGGTAACAAGGTCGAAGACCGGCGGGTAGTATCCGTAAGTGGTCATGTAATCCCAGGTTTGACCGTGTGCAAGCATTGTGGCGCCGACAAGATGGGGCATTTCATCCCACTGCACCGACATATAACCCAGATTGATACAGTGAAGCAACCGAAAAGACAACTAGGAAAACCAGCAGCGCCAATGTGTACTGATGTTTTTTTGCGAAACTTAGCCTTCCAATCGGAGACTGTTCGCTGGTATTGGCAGTTGAGGTTATGTTTGGTGGCCCCTTTTTAGATTGAGAATTAGTAGTCGGCATCTAAAAAGAGTTTGCGATAACTCCAAGAATGCTCTCTGCTAGAATTTTCGGGGAAAAACATACTTCGACTTTTCTATGACTTCCTGTTTTTTTCTGCAGCGATGTAAAAAGTTCACGATGAAGAAGGTAATAGGGTTCAAGAAGTCAAGCCCTAAAGGTTTTTACCATTTTCCAGTTGATCCTCCACCGCCCGAACGTCCTCCGCCCCTAGTTTTCCCGCCTAAAACTGGCACAAAAACCCCCAGAAGTGCTAGCAATATTATTAGCCAGAGGGGCATGCCGTACAAGTTGTAGTCCCAAAACGGCGTTGGTGTAGCTGCTGGTTCAGAGGTGTCTTCATAGTAATAGTAGCCTCTAACTGGCAGATCGTTCTGTTGGTTACTTGTTGGAATTTGCTCGCCTAACGCTACAACGGTGTCGTAGAGTCCTTCGCCGTAGTTGCCATCTTGGAACGCAGGGACAAGATATTGTTGAGCAATAAGGTTTGTTTCTATATCAGTTATGTCTCCTTCCAAGCCGTAACCGACCTCTATACGCCACTGCCTTTCATCCAACGCCACCAAAACCAGCACGCCATTATCTTTTCCGCTCTTACCAATCCCAGTTTGTGTACCATCATAAACATCCAGCGGCATATCGTTGAAAACGTAAACCCCTAGCTTGACGATGTCATTGATTTCTTGACCAGAACTATCCTTGATGCCATGCCCTTGGAGGGATTGGAAAACGCAGACTACGATTTCAGCGGTTGTGTTAGCGTCAACGTCGTAAGCGTAGCTTTCAATGCTGTCAACCCAATCAGAATCCACTATGTCTGCTTTGCATGTAAAAATAAAGAGCGTCGGCGACAATAAGAGAACAATAAAAATGAGGGTGTAGCATCGTTTGCTAAGCAAATCTCGGGTACCTCAACAAAATGATTAAAGGTCTACAGGAGGCACTGCGGTTGAGCCAACTTGGGCTTGGAAGTAGGATTTGCTGTTGTAGCCCCATCCTTGGGTCCATAGGTTTGCTGGGAAAACATGGATGGCTGTGTTGTAGTCTCTTACTGCCTCGTTGAAGCGCATGCGTTCGGTGGATATTCTGTTTTCTGTGCCTTCTAAGGTAATCATTAAAGACTGCACTACATCTGATGATTGCAAATTTGGATAAGCTTCAAAAGTAACCATTAAAGAAGAAACCCCGGATTCCATGGCGCTCGTAGCGCTGTTAATTGCATCTAGGTTGCCGCTTTGTTCAGCAGTCATCCATTGACTTCGCAAACGAGTAATATTCTCCAGAATTGAACCTTCATAAGTCATATAGGCTCTTGCGGCGCTCACGACGTTTGGGATCAAGTCGTATCGTCTTTGAAGTTCCTGCTCTACCTGCGCCCACTTCTCATCCACAGAAGCGTTCAAGCCGACCAGATTATTGTATGTAGTAAAATACAGAGTTGCAAATGTAGCAACCAAAATAACGGCAATTATGATAACTGCTGCAACTACAATTTTAGCCCTCATGCCATTCCCCTTAAGCAAACGTAAAGTACGGTGGTTTCATATATTTATTGTGCAATCTGCAATTAGGAAAATCCATCGAACGCTGAATCACCAGCACAACAACCTTATTGTCGTTTACCCGACCTCATAATCATCCGCTTGACTCTCTGAAGTTCCATCTGAAGGTTCAAGGTAACTGGCACTGCTTTACCGAATGGTTGGCAATGCCCTTCCACTATGGCTTTAGCGATGGCTTCAACGCTCGGTTCAGAAGCTTCAATTTCTGTGTACCCATAACCGATTTGTGGTCCATAATGAGCGTCGGTTCCTGCCACACGAGGAAGTTTTAGGCGTTCAGCTGTTTCAGTCGCTTTTTTTACGCTTCTTTTAAAAGGAAAGGCTCGGGCATTTATTATTTCGATTGCGTCGAAAGTTGAGCAGACTTTCTCCTGTAAGCAGCCTTTGAACAATACAAATGGATGGCATGCAATTGCAACTCCCCCTGCCCTATGAATTCGATTAACTGTTTCGGCGGCGCTCAAACCTCGAGGGATAGGCTCATTAACATTTAGCGCAACAATATGCCCTTCGCTGCTGGAGACTTCCATGCCTGGGACAACTGGGAAATCTGTTTCTTTGGCGATTTTGTAGGCGCCTTCAAGTTGGTTGTGGTCGGTTACGGCTACAGCGTTCAAGCCGTTTTTCTTTGCATAGTAAACGAGGTCTTTTGGTGTTATCAGTGAGTCTTTTGAGTAGGTGGTGTGAACGTGGAGGTCTACTTTTATCTGCATCAGCGCCGCCCCTATTTTGGACCTAACTTTTCTCGGACCTGCGCCAACTGCTCTTCAAGTTTTGCTTCGTCAGCATCAATTTTATGGAATAGAGGGGTTGGCTTCGCAATTTTGTGTCCTGCTTCTAAGGGTTTCAACGCTTCGCTCCAACTTGCTTTGTCAATATTTTCAGGCAGGCTTAGGGTTTGCCAAAGTTGCTGTGCAGTCTGCGGCATGAAAGGCTCCGAAACAACGGCAACTGCTTTAACAACCTGCGCCGCCACGTAAAAGATAGTTCCCGCCTTCTCCTTGTCAGTCTTCATCAGGTTCCATGGCTCCGTCGTGTTTAGGTACTGGTTGCCTATGCGGCTTATGCTGATTAGCGTGTTTGCTGCGGATTGGAGCCAACCGTCTTCGATTTCTTTTGCTGCTTGCTCCACTTTCTCCTTCACCGTTTGCAGAACTGCTTCGTCGTCTTTGTCAAGTTTTGTTGGCGCTGGAATTGTTCCGTCGAACTTGCTGTGTATGAACGACAGGGTTCGGTGGATAAAGTTGCCAAAGGTGTCGTTTAGGTCAGCGTTGATTTTTTCTTTGAAAGCTGTCCACGTGAAGTTGGTGTCTTTGCTTTCTGGACGAGTGGCGATGAGGAAGAAGCGCCAGTAATCCACTGGGAACATCTCCAACGCTTCGTCAATCCAGATGCCAACCCGCTGGCTTTTTGAGGCTTTTTGACCTTTAAACTGGAGAAATTCAGTGGCGGAAACGTTCCAGGGCAGATTGTAGCCTTGACCTGACGCCAGCAGCAACGCTGGCAGAATGATTGTGTGGAAGGGAATGTTGTCTTTACCCACGAAATAGAGTGTTCGGGCCTCTTTATCAAACCAAAATTCCCGCCACTTCTCAGGCTGCCCCAAACGCTGAGTTTGCTCAATGGTCGCGGAAACATAGCCTAAAACAGCGTCCACCCAAACATAGATGGTTTTGCCCTCTGCACCTTCAAAAGGCGCTGGGATACCCCACTCTACATCTCGAGTGACAGCTCGGGGTTTTAAGCCTTCTTTTATCCAGTTTAAACTGAAGTTTTTAACATTTGTTGGAAAATGGGGATTATTTTCTAGGTAATCAGTTAATGGGTCGGAGAGTTTTGAGAGGTCTATGTACCAATGCCGAGTGGTTTTAACTGTTGGTTTGCTTTTGCATATGACACAGTACGGATCCACAAGGGCAGTAGGTTCCAACAGTTTGCCGCAGATGTCACATTGGTCGCCCCTAGCTTTTTCGCAGCCGCAGTATGGACATTTACCTTCTACAAAGCGGTCGGGCAAGAAGCGCTGGTCGTGTTCGCAGTAGAGCATTTGGGTGTCCTGCGCGAAGATGTAGCCGTTTTGCTGAATTTGCAGAAGGGTTTTTTGCACGAATTCTTTATGGATTAGGCTTTCGGTGCTTGTGTAATTGTCAAAGGACGCGCCCCACTTTAGGAAGAGTTCGGAAACTTTTGCGTGGTTTCGGTCAGTCAAAGCTTTGGGCGTGATGGCTTGTCTTATGGCTTCCACTTCGATTGGGGTGCCATGGGTGTCTGAACCGCTAACCATCAACACATCGCTGCCCTTGAGTCGGTAGTAGCGGGCTGTTACGTCGGCGGAGAGGACTGAGCCAACGAGGTTGCCAAGGTGAGGCGTGACGTTGATGTATGGCCAAGCGGATGTAACTAGAACTTTTTCAGGCAAACTGTATCATCAACAAATCGTTTGGTGCCAACCTTATTAAAATTCCTATACGCCACAAAGGAGTTCTTTAGACTGTACCTGCGCCTCTCAGAAAGGTTGTTGGTTTATTTTTCTAGCTGCGATTTTAGTAGGTTTATGGCTGACCATGCGGCGAGTGCGCTGGTGTGGGGGTTGTCTGGGTGGGGGTCGTTAGCGAACCGAAAGTTCATTTCGCCGTAGCGCCATTTAACATGGATTTCATGGGTGTTGCGTACGACGGTTGGGTCAGATACTACTTGTACTTTCACTTTGGCGGGCTTAACTGTTAATGCCAACGTTGCTGCAACGTTCATTTCCCGCGGGAACTGTCTTGCCGCTTCTTCCGCGTAACCTTCATAGACGATTTCTTCTTGGCTGTTGGTTTTTCCCAAAGCTTTGGGGGGTTTGCGCGAAGTCAACGTAACCTCGTCGATTCCAGCTAACGCAGCAGGTGAAAGCGCGTCTAATCCTCCGATTGCACCTGAGGGGAAATGAAGCTTATGTGTATCTATGTTTAAATCTAGAAGTGCACCTGTGCTCATAATGATGAAATCAGTTTTTGACGCCAAAAGTTTAGCGTAATATTCGCGGACTGCTTGTTGACCTGCCGCTTCCACAACCACCTTGGGCTTGGCGGCGAGCAACTCATCAACGGTTCCAGCTATTTTGACTGGAAATTTGATCGAAGCCTTGAGCTTCTGAGCTTTAGTTGTGTCAACATCGAAGATGACCAGTTCGTCACAGACCACGAGTTTTCGCTCAATAGCTTCCGCAAGAACGGTGCCGATTGCACCGCATCCAATTAACCCGACTTTTTTTGCCAATTTATTCACCGTTAGTATTCAGGTTTAATGTACACTTCGTATTGACCGACTTGTCGACCTTCACCGAGCTTTTCAGATAACACCTTAACGTTCTCAATCTTTAATGTAGCGGCAATATCTACGCAGCCCTGCTTAATTACGTCTGCAGTTTCGGCGTTTCCAGCGTAGACAGTCAGGTTCTTGATTGGCGCGTTGAGTGGTAGTTTCTTTTCAGCTTTGTCGCGTCGGACCTCACTCATAACGGCTATGATTAAATCGCCATCCTTCTCTGCAACTTCATCAACGAGCTTTGGGTTGAATTTTGGCCAAGGCGAAACCTGCAGGCTCTTGAAGCCTTTACCGTCCAAGTACATGCACTGGTAAATCTCCTCGGTTAAGTGAGGTGTCACGGGCGCCAAAAGCTGTAGCATACGGTACAGCACTTCATAGAGAGTGTACTGTACTGCTGCTTTGTTGGCTTTGCCATAGACTTCTGATTTGTAGAGTCTATCTTTTACGGCTTCAACATAAAAGTCGCAGAAGACGTGCCATGTGAAGTTGCGGATGTCTTCGACGGCTATGTTGAATTGACATTTTTCGAAGGCGTCGGTGACTTTTTTGGTGAGGTTTTCGGTTTTGCTAAGTATCCATTTGTCGAGCAGTTCGAGTTGCATGTCGATGTTGTCTTGGGGTTTGTAGTCGGCGAGCAGGTTGCTTGCGAAACCTGAAACGTTCCATAGTTTAACCAGGAACCGCCTGCCGTACTCAACGTCTTGGGCGCGGTAGGGAATGTCTGAGCCTGTTGCTCCTCCGCCTGCAGCCCATTGTCGAGTGGCATCTGCACCGCTCTTGTTTAGCACTTCGGGTGCCGCAGCATAATTCTTCAGGGATTTGCTCATTTTTCTTCCATCTGCGCCAAGAACCATGCCGTTTATGAGAACACTGTTGAATGGGCGCTGGTCAAAAAGGGCTAGGTGACGCACCATGAGGTAGTACGCCCAAGTTCGAATGATATCTGTGCCAGAAGGATGAATGCTTGCTGGGAACAAGCGTTTCCAGTCAGCTCGGTCAGGCCAGCCAGCATGGACAGCGCAGGTAATTGATGAATCCATCCACGTATCCAACACGTCTGTTTCACCCATGAATTCTAAGCCTCCGCATTTAGGGCACTTATCAACTCGGGGTTTCTCCATTCGGGGGTCAATCGGAACCCAACTTTCTTGTGCAACAATGACTTCGCCGCAGTTCTTGCAGTACCAAACTGGAATCGGAGTGGCGAACAGTCTTTGGCGGCTGACAACCCAATCCCAATCCAGCGCCCGGGCCCAATCAATTAGACGATTTTTCATGTAATCGGGGTACCAGGGGATTTCGTTGGCGTTCTTCTCCACTGCTTCGGATAGGGGCATGGTTTTCATGAACCATTGTTTAACCTCTAGGATTTCAACTTGGGCTTTGCAGCGGTCGCAGACGCCGACTTCATGCTGGATTTTCTCGGATTTTTCAAGCAATCCAGCGGCGGTCAAGTCTGCAACTATGGCGGCGCGTGCTTGGTTAACGTATAAACCAGCATATTTGCAACCTGCTTCACTCGTTCTGCCGCCCTCTGTAAGGAGTCGGATTACGGGGAGTTTATGTTTGATTACGGTTTTCACGTCTTCTTTATCTCCGTAAGTACAAATCTGAACCACACCTGTGCCGAAGCATGGGTCCACAGATTCCTCGCTGATAATGGTTACCTCTCGGTTCATTAGGGGCACAGAGATTTTTCTCCCAATGTATTTGTTGTAGCGTTCATCTTTGGGGTTGACTTCCACTGCAACGCATGCTGGTATGAATTCTGGCCGTGAGGTGGCGATTAGTAGGTATTCGCTGCTTCCTTCAAGGTTAAAACGGATGTAGTGTAGTGTGCCTTCTTTTTTTATGTGGTCAACTTCTGCGTCGGCGATTGCGGTTTCGTCTCTGGGACACCAGTTGACGGGATGTGTGCCCTGATACATGTAGCCTTTTTTATGAAGCAAAACAAAGCTAAGTTGGGTTCTGCGCCAGTAATCTGGATCCATAGTTTTGTACTCGGTTGTCCAATCTACGCTTGCACCCATCTGAAGTATACCTGTCTTCATCATCGCAATGTACTTCTCGACAAGTTCAATGCACCAAACACGGAATTGGTCAGGAGGCACATCGCGTTTGCGGATGTTTCTTGCTTTTTCAACTTGGATTTCTATGCCGAGTCCATGGCAATCCCAGCCCTGCGGAAAAAGCACGTTAAAACCCTGCATACGCTTGAAGCGGGCAACCATGTCAAAGTAGGTCCAGTTCAAGACGTTGCCCATATGCAGTTCGCCAGAGGGGTAGGGCGGGGGCGTATCGATGCTGTAAGGTGGACGTACTTTGTCGTTCCAGTCATAATGGTAGATACCCATCTCTTCCCATTTACTCTGCCATTTACGCTCGATTTCGGCGAAGTTGTATTCTTTAGGCATAGGCTGCAAGCTAAACAATCCTCATATTTGTTGGTGGTAGGAAAACTAAAATATAACCTAAAAACATTATCCCCTTAGTTCTTGGGGAGCTGGGAAAAGTACCCGGCTGAGAGGACGGCTGTTTGCTGTCGACCCTTAGAAACCTGAACCAGGTAATACTGGCGGAGGGAAAAACAAATGTCAAACCAAACAAGAACAGATAATATACCAATAAAATCCAATACTATATTCCAAACAAAAATTTTAACTGAAATAGCAGTTTTTTCAGCTCTTTCAGCAGTTTTATACTCTATTAGAATTCCAATTGGGCTTTGGGGTGCCTCCATCACGCTTGCAAGCATGGTGCCTATAATGTGGCTTTCATTGAGGCGAGGTGTACTTGTCGGAGTTATTGCCGGCGCCATTTTTGGTGCAATCGCACTACTAATCGATGTGCTCTATCTAGGTGCAGCTGGTGCAATCGCAACACCTATTCAAGCAGTGTTTGAATATCCTTTTGCATTCGCGTTGATTGGACTAACAGGAATGTTCCATAGAAAGACCGCCCGTTTTGCTCTTTTAGGAGCTGGCTTAGCTGTTTTTCTGAGGTTTCTGGTTCATTATTTCGCAGGCGTCTTTGTTTGGTACTATGTTTACTCTTTCCCAGCATATGGACAGTGGATTTGGCCAGCCGTATACAATGGCAGCTTCCTAATCGTCGAATTCATTATTAGCGCCGTAGTGTTAGCTGTACTTATTAAAAGGGGAACACTGGATTACCGACTATGAGTTGGACAAAAGTATGGGAAAACTGCCAAGTCATGAGCTTCAAAAAATCTTGGATTGCATAAAGAAGGATTTCCGAGTTGTCGTTCCGCCCATGATTGGGTTCGATGCAGGCGTTCACCTTTTACATGGCAAGTACGTGGCGGTTGCATCTGACCCATGTACTGGTGTTCCGGAAGAATGGTTTGGGTGGCTGCTCATCAACTATGCCGCCTCCGACGTGGCACTGTTCGGGGCAAAACCTGAATTCTGCACCATCAACCTCCTCGGACCATTAGGAACAAAACCAGAGGTTTTCCAAAAAATAATGAAGCAAACATGCAAAGCCGCCGACGATTTGGATATTGCCATAGTTCGCGGTCATACGGGCATGTACGGTAGCCTCAAAGATATGCTTGGGGTTTGCACCGTCTACGGCAGTGTAGAACCAAGAAAGTTGATCACCCCGGGAAACGCAAAGGCAAGCGATTTGATTTTATGCACAAAACCGCTTGGTTTAGAAACAACCACTAACTTATCGTTAACTTACCCAGCGCTGGCACAAACAATCTTTGGAAAAGACCAACAAAAAAATCTTGCGTCTCAAGTTCGCATGCAAAGCTGTGTGCGCGAAGCACTTGAACTGGCTCAGATAAGCGGTGTTCACGCCATGCATGACGCCACGGAAGGCGGTTTTGTTGCGGCGCTTAACGAGTTGGCACAAGCCTCCGATGTAGGGTTTAAGGTGAAATGGGAACAGTTGCCGCTTAACAAAGAAACATTGGCTCTGCAAAGCTACTTCAAATTCAGCGATGAGCAGTTGTTAGCGATGTCTTCCACCGGCACTATTTTGGCGGCTGTCGCTCCTGAAGCACAGGCAAAAGTCAAAGCCGCCCTGACCAAGAATGGACTCTCAACCTGCTTTGTAGGGAATTTTACATCAAACAAAGAGCGGGTTCTAATTAAGGAAGAAAAAGAAACGCTGTTTCCACAGGTTGCCGATGACCCATACACCCTGATTTTGTCTGGAAAATAACTATTTTTTCAGTTCCTTCAGTACAAAGTTCACTATTTCTTCAGCAATGTTAACTTCCGCGACAACCTGCAACCCCTTCCAGCCCGGCTGACTGTTCACATCAACGATGCGTGGCCCATCTGGTCCCTCCAAAATGTCTACGCCAGCGATTTTGCAGCCAACTGCCTTAGCGGATTTTACAGCTATTTCTTCAAATTCTTTGCTGATTTTGGCTGGTGCAGGTTTTGCTCCTTGGCTATAGTTGGTTTTCCATCCTTTAGCTACTCTTCGCATCGTTGCCACGACTTGGTTGCCGATGACGAATGCGCGTATGTCTGAGTATCCGTGGGGAACGAATTCCTGCATGTAGATTACGCCGTGGTGGAAAGTGATGGCTTTGAAGACTGTGTCAGCGATGTCTATGTCATTTACGCGTGTGGCTCCTTGTCCGCGTGAACCGAAAATTGGTTTCACAACCACGTCGCCACCTAGTTCGTTGAAGGCTTTTATGGCTTCGTTAACGCTTTCGGTGGCTAATGTTCGTGGAACAGGAACACCCTCATCCTCGAGGATGGCTAAAATATCGTATTTGTCAACGCAGTGCTCGATTGCAGTGGGCGGATTCACCATGTAGAAGCCTTGGCGCTCCAGCTTGTAGAGCATATCCATGCGGAAAACCAGTTCCTCAAGTGAACCACGTCCGATCGGACGAATAATCAATGCATCTAAATCGTCTAGTAGGCTCGTGCCGTTAACTTTAAAGTAAGGCTTGTAGGCAAGTCGCGCAACGAGGCGTGGAAAAGTGAAGCATTCGTATTGTATACCCCGTTTGGTTAGAGCTTCTCGGACCTGTGTGCTGCTCCAAGCTTCCTGGTTCCGCGTCATTATCCCAAATTTCAATGTAAATCTGTCCTTGCTTTGGTCTTAGAACATGCTGATGGATTGTGCTCTTAAAGTTTCTGGGAGAATGTAGGAAAACCATGACTCGCGAGTATCTAAACTAAAGATGATAGCTATTTTCTGATTTTTCCTCTGAGTTCGTAGGCAAGCGACATAACTGGTTCTTTATTTTTGCCTATCAAATCACCAATGAATGCGCCTAAAACCAAGCAAATCGTCAGTGTTGTTGCTGAAAAGAATTCTTCACCTATTGAATTTGCAATTTGAGATATGATTCCAGCTGCGTTAAAGGAAAGCACTATTGCAACCCAAATGCTGAAGCCGACGATGGATGCTCCAACAAAAATGAAGGTTGCTCGTTTATTGTAACCTATAACATTTCTAAACCCGATGTAGAATGCAAAACCTAAAACCGAAAGAATAGCGCCTAGCATCAACAGCTCTTTTTCCAGGGGGATCTGCGTTAAAACTCCATAGGCGACTGTAAAAACAATAATGATTGTTGTTAAGGTTATCCAGTAAAATTTACTCTTCAATATGCTTGCTTGTTTTAGTTGAGCCTTAGGCGGGTTCTTCTTCAGCTTGCCCTTTTTAGGATGAGCCTTCGGATAAGTCTTAGGCATGATGGTTAATCCTATTTTTGCGCTTATTAACATTTCATAGCCTTACTTGGAAACCGTTCGAATGGGTAATCAACAAAACTCTCAATTCTTGAAAGCCACATCTTTGATTTTTCACATTATTTGTTTTGTTTCTTTCCGTTCAGGTTATAAAAAATCACTGCTGCAGTGGAGTTACTTTATTCTTTCAAGCCGTAAGGTATTTAGCAATAGAAGCATGGTTACTCCATCGTCGCCCGAAGCCACCGTGAACCACAACGGCGTTAACCCCATCAAGCCCAAAGCGCCCAAAATTAACTTTACAACCAGCGAAGCAGCAATGTTTTGCTTTGCAATAGTCATTGTTTTGTCACTTAACTTAAGCAGATAAGGAATCTGGGATAGCTCATCTTTCACCAATACGACGTCTGCTGATTCTAGGGCAATGTCAACTCCGCGCGCGCCCATGGCGATTCCAACGTCAGAAGCGGCCAGCGCTGGAGCATCATTAACGCCGTCGCCAACCATCGCTACAAGCCCACCTCTTTTCTTCATGTCTTCAATACAATCCAGCTTATCTTCAGGCAACAATCCCGCGTAAACATCGGTGATGCCTAATGTCTTTGCTGTGTCCTTAGCAATCTCAATGTTGTCTCCCGTTAACATGGCGGTTTTGATATTTGATCGTTTCAAGGAGCTAATGGCTCTTAATGCGTCTTCTCGGACTTCGTCAACAACGCAAACCGCGGCTAAACCTACTTTACCGACTGAAACACAGACGGCGGTATGAATGTCACCAGAAATGATCTCAAAAGCCTCTGTGCAGTCGCAGCCCAATTCACGCATGAACTCCACGTTCCCAATCGCAACATGCTTCCCGTTTACTAAGCCAACGATGCCTTTGCCAGGAACCTCCACCACATCAGTGACTTTGACTTTGCTAAGGTCAATGCCTCGTTCAGCAGCCTTCCGAACAATAGCTTGCGCAATAGGATGATTAGAAAACTGGTCAAGCGCCGCAGCATATGTTATCGCTTCGTCCTCAGCGCTGGAGATTTCAACACGTCTAACTTCATGCACCGCTTGCCTTCCCAGCGTTAACGTGCCTGTCTTATCAAAAACCACCGTTTTCACCCGTGCAAGTTTCTCTATGAAAACACCGCCCTTAATTATCACGCCTCTTTTCGCGGCGATTGTTATTGCAATAAACACGGTTGCGGGAACGGAAATGATGAATGCGCTTGGACAAGAAACCACAAGGAGTATGAGGGAACGGTAAAACCACGTTCTAAAACCTCCGCCGACAAGGTACGGCAGGGCTCCAGCGGTGAAAACTGCAAGCGTAATCACAATGGGAACATAAATTCTGGCAAATCTGTCAACCAACCGCTCTATAGTTGCTTTTCTCTTCTGAGACTCTACCACAAGCTGAACAATGCGTGAAACCAAAGTTTCTGTTGCTTTCTTAGTAACCGCAATCTTAAGTACACCAGTCGTGTTTAGGGTGCCAGCAAAGACGCAGTCGTTTACTTTTTTGGGCACAGGCACCGATTCACCTGTAACCAACGCTTGGTCAACATGCGAAAACCCATCAATCACGTTGCCGTCTAACGGTATTCTTTCTCCGGGTTTAACAAGTAAAACCGTGCCTTTCTCAACTTGGTTGACATCTACACTTTTCTCTTGTCCCTCCTCTAAAACCCGGGCTTTTTCAGGAATAACCTTTGATATCTTCTCAACTGTCCGCTTCGCCCTACCCTGAATGTACCCTTCAAAATACTCAGCTAAACAGTAGAGAAACAGCACGGTGGCTGCTTCAAAGCGGTAATCAAGGAAAAGGGCGCCTAAACCGGCAACCGCCATCAGAAACTCTACACTGAAGCGTTTCTCCAAAACCAACTCCTTCAAGCCGACTACGCCAATGTAGATTGCTGCAGCGAGGACTGCGACGTAGTAGAGAACCATGGATACTGTTGCTGGGGCGTTCACGATTGGCATAGTGAATCCAAGCGGCAACCCCTTAGCAAACAGGTCCAGTAAGCCGCTGACAAGAATGGTTACGCCAAGCCAAACCGCAAACCCAACCAGCACTACCCTACTGTGTTCCTCGTCTCCAATTACGACTGTTTTTTTCTCTGGCTTCTCTTCACATGTGCCCATTTTCTCAATCCAAAAATATACGAAAACTGCTTCGCTTACTAATATTAAAATAAGCATTTAATAAAAAGAAATCTGTCAGCTTACATGCCTGTCGGTATTTGCTTTTTATCTTGGTTCTTTTTGGCTAATTGGAGGTCCAGCGGGATGTTTTTTGTAACTGGGAAGCGTTTCGAATTCGAAAAGCGGAGTTTTTTTCATTTATATTTCTCTAAGCAAAGGCATGAAATAAGTTGAACTTAAAATGTTTTCGTTTTTACACTGAATATTTTGCTTTGCAGCAAGCGCTAATCCCTGTTTGTGCATTAGGCTATCAGAAAAAGCATGGAATGTAATCCCGAATTTTGAAGCGCACGCCTAAACCATCCGCGGCTGATTGCGCCTTCTTCAAATCCACTTCAGGCAGCCGTACCACAGTAACCTCCTCATCAAGCATCAGCTTTGCTCGGCGAATAAAATCCAGCACTGCCTCGTAGGCATCTGGGAATGTGGGTCTGCAAATCTCCTCGTAAGTTTCTCTGTCTCCAGCGTTCAAACTAACGTTTACTTTGTCGAGGCCTGCCGCCTTTAACTCAGCCGCCACATCCTTGCCAGGATTCAATACGTAACCATGCCCGTTCGTATCCAAACGAATTTGCAGCGGTCTCCCATAATGCTGCCTCACCCACCTTGCAACCTCAAGAAGCACATCCAACCGTTCTGTTGGTTCACCAAAACCGCAGAAAACAAGCCCATCCCAACTTCGCATATGCAAAACCTTGGCAAGTTCAGTTGTGATTTGGGCGATGCTGGGTTCTTGGGTGAGCTTCAGGTTGAAGTCACCGACGCCTCGCCTGTAGCGCTTAAGGCAGAAATAGCAGTTGTTAGAACACTTGTTGGTCACGTTTAGGTAGAGTGTGTTGTCTATCCAGTAAACTGTCTTTGGCGCTTCATCCCCCAGGCTTTACCCCTCCTGAAAAGATTAGTACCCAGCATAAGAAAAACAATGCTCTTTATCTATTGAGTTTCAACATGCTAATTTGCTCTGAAAAACGACAATAGCACCTACCCCTCTGCCTGTTTAAAATTGTCTTGAAAATTATAAAGAACAAAAAAGAAAAAGAAGATTATAGCTTGTTTATTCAGTTGTGCTTTCTTCGTTTTCGTCTGCTTGGGGGGTTTGGTCGTTGTCCGCTGTCACTGTTTCCGAATGCGCCTGCTGAGGCGCTTCTGAAGGGTGGGCATGAACATGGGCCTCCTCCACCAAGATACTGCTAACGGGTTCAATTACTGACTCTTCTTCTAAGACTTTTTCAAGGGTTGTTTCAACTGGAGCTTGCTCTGTTACTTCGAAAGCTTGTAGTGGAGCTTCAACAACTGCTTGTTCTTGAGTTGCTTCTGGTGGGGCAGTTTCGATTGGGGCTTGTTCAATCGGAGCGGTTTCAACTGGAGTTTGCTCGATTGGAGCTGCTTCGGCTATAACTGGGGCTTCGGCCACTATTTCTTGAACTGCTGGTTCAGCGATTACAATTTCAGGAGCTGCTTCAATCACTATTTCGGCTGTCTCTTTTTCTGCGGCAATTATCGGGGCTTCTTCTATTGGGGCTGCTTCGATAGTTGGAGTTGCTTCAACTGGTGTTTCAACTGCTGGAGCCTCAACAACTGGGGCTTGCTCAACTACTGGGGCAATTTCAACTGGCGCTGTCTCTATTTGAGCTGCTTCTTCAATAACTGGAACTGATTCCGCAATTGCTTCTATTATTGGAGCTTCTTCAACTGCGACTGGAGTCTCAATTATTGGAGCTGCTTCTGCTGGAGTTTCTGCTGGGACAGTTTCGATTAGGGCTTGTTCAATCGGAGCGGCTTCAACTGGAGTTTGCTCGATTGGAGCTGCTTCTTCAACCACAACTACAGGGGCTTCTTCGATGATTGCTGCGGGTATTTCAACTGGAGCTTCGATTACTGGGGCTGCTTCAAGTATGGGAGTCTCTGCTAATGGAGCTTCAACTGCGGGAGCTTCCTCAATAACTGGCGTGCTTTCAACAACTGGAGCGGCTTCAACTGGGGCTTCGATGGTGGCTTGCTCAACTTGAGCTTCCACTGGGGCCTCTAAAGGGGCCGCTTCTGCTGGAGCTGCTTCCGCCTTTATTGTTTCAACTGGAGCTTCTATTGGGGCAGTTTCAACTGGCGCGGCTTCTGGGGCAATTTCGATTGGAGCTTGTTCAATCGGAGCGGCTTCAACTGGGGCCTCTAAAGGGACCGTTTCTACTGCCGCTGGCTGGGCAATTGGAGCTTCAATTATTGGAGCAACTGGTTCTGGAGCTGCTGGCGCTTGGATCAGTTGTGCTGTGGGAAAAACTTGGTCTATTGCTTGTTTTATAACGCCTAGTTCATTTCTTGTTGTGTCTAGAGTGGTTGATAGAACGTTTATTTCTCGTCCATAGCTTTCCTCATCTATTTCTCCAACGACATGTTGGATTTCGTAGTTCGCGAGTAGCATTTCTAATGTTTTAAGTTGATTTTCCAGTTCTTGGGTTTTTGCTTGCATTTTTTCTGCGAGATCTTTTCTTTGGCTTTCGATTTCAGTTATTGCTGAGTTAATGTCGCTTGTGAAAGAGTCGCGTGTTGACTGCGAGATTTTGCCTGTTACAAAAAGGTTGTCTAAGGCTTGCTTCTTTTTCTTAGCTATATCATATTCTTCATTTAATCGTTTAAATGTATATTTCCATGAAATCACGTTTAGGCACCATAGCATCCTAAGATAAAATAAGAGTTAACGTTTGTTAACATGCACATATATCGCTGACTAATAAAAAAAATGGTTTATACTGAAAAATGGAAATTTTAAAGTAAAAAAGGGTTGCTATTGTTGAGGATTATGTATATTAATAGTGAAATTTTTCTTGAAATTAGAGTTTGTAAAATGACATTTCTATGTTAACTATCGCTTATAGAATTTCAAATTATGTAGCTATACATGAAAAATTCTCGTGTGGTTTTGAAGGTTTTTTTCTTCGCTTGATTAGTCTGCGGGTTTTTTGAGGTATTGTTTTTGTTTATACTTTTCCTGGTTTGTTATAACTTATTATTCTAAATCCGAATAAATCTTATATATCTAAACAAGAATAAACAATAGTGTGTGTGCAAAAACATGGTAGCATTAACAATAACAGTAAACGGAGAAAAATCCGAAGCAAGAATAATCAAAAAAATGCATGAACGAGTAATCAAAAGCTTCATGGATACAATAATAATGGCTGAACTACAAAACGGCCCCATAAGCGGATACGACGTAATATCGTTCATACACAACAAATTTGGCTTCCTCGCCAGCTCAGGCACAGTCTACTCACTGATGTATTCCCTTGAGCGAAATGGGCTAGTCGAAGGAATCTGGATTGAAAGAAAAAGAGTCTACAAACTCACCGAAAAAGGCGTAAAAACCATAGCAACCATACTTAACTCACAAGACAAAATCAAAGGCTTCATGACAACAATCCTCAAAGCCCAAACAATCCATTAACTGATTCTTTTTATCGCTAAATCAATAGAAATACTAAAAAACCCCTTCGTGTTTTCCTATCAGCCGCAACGAATCTTTGCGGGTCCGTAGCTCAGTCAGGCTAGAGCATCGGACTTTTAATCCGAGGGTCGCGGGTTCAACTCCCGTCGGACCCGCCAGAATTTCGTTTGGTTTTCAATCTAAACCTGCATAAATCTTTCTCCGCAAGATAGAAAAAGAGCATTCGCCGATTTACAATTATGTCAACCAAAAAACAGCATTGTCTCTGGCTTGACGAATTAAGCACCAAAGAAGCCGCTCAAGCCGCAAAAGATGGCACAGTCGTGATTTTTCCCGTTGGAAGTGTCGAGGAACATGGCGATCACCTGCCCCTATGCACCGACAGCGTTCAACCCGAATACATTGCTCTAGAAGTTGCCAAGAAAACCGGCTGCCTAGTTGCCCCTCCTTTCAGGTACGGGATCTGCAATGCAACCCGCAACTTCCCCGGAACCATAACAATACAGTTCGATACCCTATATAACATAGCACATGACATTCTAACTGAATTAATTCGCAATGGCTTCAACCGAATTATCGTGCTTAGCGGTCACGCGGGAAACTCACACATGGTTGCGCTAAGGCTTGCAGCGCAGGATGTCTTGATAAAAAATGATGAGTCAGGGAAAGAAGGCAAAATTCGGATTATGGTGTTGTCAGACTTTGATTTTGCAGAGGAGCTAACACCACAATACGCCGACCAAAAAGATGGGCACGCAGGCACACTTGAAACATCCAGAATGATGGCGATTAAACCAGAATTAGTCAAAGCAAATGGGAAAGCGAGCGTTTGGCAAATGCCACGTTTTGAAGTTGTTGCGCACCCCGAACTTTATTTTCCAAGCGGAGTCAACGGCGACCCCACAGCGGCATCCGCAGACAAAGGACAAAAAATAAATGAGTACATCGTTGAGCAAGTGGAAAAATTGGTAAAAAGCCTTAAAGAATAAGAAAGATTTTTTCAATTTAGAAGAAAGTGGACATTACAAAAGAAAAAGAATGTGTGAAAAGCTATTGGCTCGATTACTTCTTTAGTGCTTTTAATGGAGTTTTCGGGGCAGCACTTTTTGCTGACGCTTTAACGGGCTTCATTGTTTCATCGCAACAGATCAGCTCGCATGTTTCGTCGCATTCACATGGATTCTCAATGAGCACAATAAGGCCGCACTCATCACACTTATACTGATCACCTTTCTTTTTAGCCAAAAAATCACCTTCTAAAAAGCCGCTACAATAATGAAGAGTAATCTGAAAAATATAAGAATTTCTGGATACTGCTCATTTTCGGTACAATTAGTCAATTTACCAAAAGAAATTGTTCATCTAATTTCCATTGGGGTCAAACACACCTTCGGAAACAGAAAAAGTTTAAAGGCTAAAGAAAAGATAACTAGTTAGTGATTTTATGCAGTTTTTTACGTTAACAGACCAATCAAGCGTTAAACACAAAGTTCTTGTTGTACCTTTAAGCCAAAAAGAAATGACCCAGCTCGTCGGACAATGCGAAAAATGCATGCCCTCAATCTATGTTTCATCAATAATACAGATCGGACACCCCTACTTGATAGTAAATTTCGGCGGAGACGCCTGGAAAACAGGCATAGCTCTTGACGAGGAATCAGAGGATGGACATCGGATTGGCGATGAATTAGAACTCGGAGATGTCTTAAATGTAATTTTAACTTCAGATTCAAAGGCGTTGAATGCTTCGAAAGAAAGAGTCTATATGAATGTGCCTTTGGAATCTGTTTTAGCCTTCAGCGTCCTCTACACAGCAGACATAGCAGAGAATTACGCGTTGTTTAAGATGATTAAGCAACCCAAAGCCGAATAACCACACTTTAACGCAGGTAACGCAGAAACCAATCAGTTGAGTGCTTTGCAACTTGTTCAAGGGTGCCTGGCTCCTCAAAAAGATGCGTTGCCCCAGGAATAATCACCAGTTTTTTTTCAGCCTTTGTCATTTGATCCATGGCTTGCTGGTTTAATTCAATCACTTCAGCATCTAAACCGCCTACCAACAAAAGAGTGGGCGCCGCAACAATGGGCAAGTATTGTGCCGCAAGGTCTGGGCGTCCTCCACGCGAAACCACAGCTGCAATTTCATTTGGAAGTTTTGCAGCCGCAATCAAAGCTGCAGCTGCCCCTGTGCTTGCGCCAAAATATCCGAATGATAACTTTTTTGTTTGAGGGTCATTGCTAAGCCATTCCGTTGCTCCAATGAGGCGTTCGGCAAGTAAGGCTATATTGAATCGGTATTCTGCTGTCACTAAATCTACTTCTTCCTCTTCCTGGGTTAAGAGGTCAAAAAGTAATGTTCCAAGAATGGATTTGTTGAATTCTCTTGCAACATACATGTTTCTTGTGCTAAACCTGCTGCTGCCGCTGCCATGCGCAAACAATACAACTCCTTTTGCTCCAGGCGGCAAAGTCAAAGTGCCCTCCACTTCCACATTGCCCACTGGAATTTTCATTTCCAATTTATTATGAATCATACCATCACCATCCCTGTTGATTTCCGCTCGGGCTTCTGCTTGCCTTCCCGCAGCAGCCGTATCACTTCTTCATCTGAAGTTTGGCTGAAATCACTGTAGAATTCGCCTATAGCCTGGAAATATTCAGGTGTATAAAGGCAAACGACTCGATCAGCCATTTTCTGGAGTTCCACAATGGTTGAAGGCGGACCCACAGGGATCGCGACTGTAACGCTAGCGGCGCCCCTTTTTTTTACTGATGCCAACGCTGCCTTCATAGTGGAACCTGTAGCTATTCCGTCATCTGCAACTATTACATCAAGCCCTTTTAGGTTTGGGTAAGAAGTGTCTTGCCTGTATAGTTTTAGTCTGCGCTGGATTTCCTGTTTTTGGCGTTCAATTTCCTCTTTGATGTATTCTCGGCTGACGCCCAAGTATCTAACCAAGTTTTCATCGAGGATTGCGGTTCCATCTTCGGCAACAGCGCCGATAGCCAACTCAGGATTATCTGGTGCTCCGATTTTACGTGGAATAATTACATCTAGCTGCAGGTTAAGCGTTTTAGCAATTTCATAGCCCACGACTACGCCACCTCGTGGAATCGCCAGAACGATTCCTTTTTTGCCGGAGAAATCCTTCAGTGCGGAAGCTAAGCGTTTGCCCGCGTCGATACGGCCACTAAAAAAAGCCATTTTAATTCCTCAAAATCTTCTGCTAAAATAATGAGTGAGTTGAAATATAAAAAGTGGTTGAATACACGGTTGATCCCTCTGAGATATTCTTCACGAACCTCTTTGGAGCCTATTAGAAACTCATTTCAGAAACGATAGAAGGGTAGGAGGGGGGTCGTCGAGTAAGCAAACTTATCCAAAAATCCCTTAGAGGCGTAGGTCGGTATTGGCGTTCAGCTCTCAAAAGAATGTTAAAAAAGAGAAACTACGATCTTTTTGTTAAAACTAAGTTTTCCTTGTCAAAAGCGTATTCGCCGAATCTTGCTGTGTAGTAGAGCCTCAGGTACTCGGCTGAGAAACGAGGTTGAAACGGCAAGTCCTGTGGTAGGAGACGTTCTTTTTGTTTGAGTCGTTCCTCTATGGCTACTTCTGCTAGAGGGTAATTGAGCAAGAACTCTTTTCGTTCGCTGTAAACCGCTAAAGTCTGAATTGATTCATCCACATATGAGAGGTACAGGGGCAGGCTCTGCATTATCTGGTTGATTTTGTAGCTTGATGGGTTACCAAGGGTTTCTGTTGCTATCTTTAAGCGTTCCCGAAGAGTTGAATTTTTCTCCCACATGTAATCTTCTGTCGGCAACAAACGATCTATGGTTTCTTCATCACTGATTAAACCATTGTACAGCATGGTTAAGATATCGTTGGCGATGCTCAGGAATCCCTGAACGTCATCCTTGAATGCAATAACATCCAGAATACCCAGTTCTTCTTTCTCCGCCCTCGTTTGAGCGTTTGCCTTCATTTCCTCTGCCTTTTGAGCGTAACCGAGAACTTTAAGAGTGTTTTCGCCAAAAACTGATGGTAAAACCTCGCTTTGGCTGCTCAAAGACGCAATCGGCGTCAGCGAGTTCCGAAGGTACTTCATTGATGCTTGGATTTCTGAGCCATACTGCCGCTTCCAATTGTTCAACGAATTGTACATTGCCTCAATGGCTATCCATGGTGCTTCTTTCTTCTGCAGTTTTTCAGTTGCAAATTCGATAGCCCGGCATTTCTCTGGAAGAGTTGGATCATACAATGGTCTTATTATGGCGTAAATTGGATCAGCAACAGACGCTACCTCTTTTGCAAGAGTTCTTCCTGCGTTTAAAACCTGTTTGATGGCTTCTATGCGCTGTTCCAGAGGCATCTCTTTTTCGTATGTAGGGTTAACGAGGGTTTGGATGTTTAAGCCTGCATCCTTTAGTTTTCCAGCCCAATTTGACAGCTCGCAGCTGGCGAAGATTTGATATTCAGCTAATATTCTGTTAACTTCGTCTTCTAAGGCAATTCTGTCCTTATCTAGTTTTTCAAGTTCACGGAATTTTTGATCTGCCTCTGACTGATCATAATCGCGCATAATAATTTTCTTTAGCGTTTCATCAACCAAATCCTTCATGACTAGCATTTTGCCCTCAGGAGAACTCACATTTACCGGAATGTTTTCTTTCACATTGTTCAATTGACCTTCAAAAACGCCTAATTTATCTTTGAGCTCTTGAGCTTTTCTTGTTACTTCGGAAAGTGATGTTGTCTGCTTTGGCGTGGTATTCATAAATATTATGGGCATAGTGAGCAGAAACGTTGAGAAAATCCCTAGCACCATCGTCGTAGCACTCACGTCAGCTGTAAACGCTAAAGGCACCTGAAGAGCGCTCAACAAAACAAAGAACACTGCCGCGGCAATGGTTGCAGTGAAAACTTGGAAAAACTTGTCTCCAGTGCCGATGACGCCTTCTTTAACCATCATTCTTGTGAAGAACATAAGCGTCACAGCTAAACCAACCACGATGACAACAAACATCAGCAAGCCGGGAATAGAATCACGATATTGAGCAACTGCATCGCCAATTGTGCGGCCCTGCCAGTCTGGAATCCACGTGGTTTGCCCGGCTATGTCATAAACTACTTTGGACATGTCGTATAGCCGGAATTGGGTTACGGCTCCGCTGATGTCTTTGCCAATTGACGTTAAAGGAATAAGAAGCGGTGGGCTGGAGCCAGGTGTAACCCACCAATCTGATCTAAGAATAGGTAGAACGGTGTATTGGTAGTACTGCATGATTTGCAGAGGCACTGAAAGCAGGACATAATAGATTACTGTGAAGCTTACGTATTTTTTGAAATACACCGCTGAAGCCAAAATCAACGGAATAGCCAAAAAATAAAGTGGCTCAAAGAAAAGCATTGTAACTGACAATATGCCAAAATCGATGGCAAGCGCGCTTTTGTAGCGGTTAGAAGTTATAGGCAAGATAATAAACAATGCTAGCCAAACAACCACGAACGCCACGCGAACTGAGGTGTCGCCGAGAAACGAAATAAAGTAAAGGTCAGCCAGATGATACATTAATCCAAAACCAATGATGACGCCGCCGATGGGCATTCCCAGCCGTGGACTTTTATAAACAACAAAACCGACCAAAACCGCTATCAAAATGGGTAAGGGTTGGGGAAAAATCGGCAGAAAAGACATGCCCAGCGCCATAGCAACTGCTGTAACCAAGAAGGTGAACATTTTAAGAGCGGAAGATTCCAGGTTGCGTTCCTGCTCTTCCTGCTCTTTTCTCTTCTGTTTTTTGGTCTTGTACCAAGAGCTTATTCCAGAAATTTTGAGCGAGGGCGTCTTCACTTAATCTACCAAAGGCTTATTTTAGGTAAACTCTTCTTAAAGGTTATGCAGGTACCTCTGATGAAAGATGAAACGGACACTTTCAATGTACTATCCAGCATAGAAAAACATATTAGAGCCCTAAAACCGCTCCTGCCCAAACAAGCGTTAATCTGCATCGGCGAATACCCAATAAAAACACTTCTAAAAGACCCCGGTTTAAGCCGAGATTTTACCTTGCCAATTTTCATTGAAAAGTCAAGCGATGAAATCTACAAATGGCTTCCAAAAAACTATAATCCCCAACTGGTTTTAGGCTTTGAAGATTCACACATTGACACCCATTTTTGGTATAACGTGCTTCCCACCATATCCAAGGATAATTTAGTGGTGGAGAGTTTAGTGACAAAATCCGTTGAAAAAATCCACTGTGCCATAATCTTTTCGTCAATGTGGGATGGAATCGGCAGCGCTGCTCTGCCAACGATAATATGGAAATTCAAAGCTGCAAACATAGATTCCCTATCAATTGGGGTCTTACCTTCAAAAATCCAGCCTACCGACTCCCATTTCAACGCTTACGCAGCGTTAAGAATGTGTTTAGAGGTCGATGGCGCAACGGTTCTGCTTTTAGATAGAGATCACATTGAAAGTTGTGAAGGCGTTGACAGAAAAGGCGAATTAATGAAAGGCAATGTGGTTGCGAACTATCTTTTGAGCCTGTTTTTAACTAAAGAGACACTTGTTGAGGAAATCTCCGAGTTATCAAGAACTTTCAACACAAAATTGTTCACTCCGATTGTTGTTACTGGTGCAAGTTTCAGGATTTATGGCTCCTTAGAAAACATGTTGAACTTAGCGTTGCTAAAGCCGTTTTTGACGTTTGATTTATCAAGCGCATCCTTGCTTTATGTTGTTTTGCGGTTGCCTTTGACCCTGAAAGATAAGCTTCCACGGGGAAAAATCGAGTTAGCAATAACAAACTGGTTTAGAGAAAAAACAAGCCTCAAATCAATCTACATAAGTGAACCCATCTACATCGATGATATGACTGATCGAATCGACGCGGTTCTATTTGTAGGCGGCTTTGACACTTCAGTGTTGTTTGGTGATTTAGAGAAAACGGTTGAACCGCTCAAAAACGCGGCTGTCGAGAAGGGTTTGATGACCGAGGATTGGCATGTTGAACTCAAAATTGAAGAACCTCCCAAACTGGAACCAATAAAAACTGAAGAGCCTTCAACAATCATTGAAGCGTCACCAACCAATGTCGAAGAGCCAGAAGTAGTAACTGAAATAACAATTACTAAAGAAACAGAAAAAGCCAACACCGCCGAAATTGCTTCAGAAGAAGTGAAACCTGCAGAGCCGCTGCGGGCACCGGTTGAAGTGCCGAAAATTGTGGAAGAACCTCAGGCACCTACCGCACAAATCCAAGGTCATCCCGAAGAGCCGAAAGCCGCAAAAACCAAGAGGACACTCAGAACCAAAAAATCATCTACAAACAAGAAAGAAAAAATAGAAAAGGTTGATGAGCAGAAGAAAGAAGCTTCTGCCTAAATTGGCTTTTACTTTTTGTTGCTACCGTTGTTGGCGTTGTTGCCGTTTCCGTTTAGTTCTTTGATGATTTGTGAAGCGTGCACTCCATGTTCCAACAGGTATGAGCGTGATAGGTATCTTTCGAAGTCGCTGGATTTGCTGTATAACAACTGCATTTCGTCGAAGGCTTCCATGTCTTCAGGTTTACCGCGTCCGCCGACCACCATGACTCGAGTTGTCCATGCGTCACGGGATTCGATGACTCGCACTGTGATTGTTCTTGAGACTTCACTGGTTACATATCCGGCTAGAGCAGTGTAGACTTCCTGTGAGAGGTCCTCTGACCACATGCGCGGTGGAGTTGAGATGGTTACCCAGATGTAGTCAGTTTTGTATGTGGGTTTGAATCCCATGACGCTTGGGGTTTTGAAAGCGCGTATGACGCTTTTCATGTAGTCTTTAAAGTGGTCCATATCAAGGATTTGCTTGAAGATTACATCGCTTGTCAATGTGTCTTCTTGTTCTGTTAGGATTTTGAATATTATTTTTAGTTGTTCACGTTCAGTTAAGTCTGCAGATTTTTCGAAGTATGGTTTTGGCGAGGCGATTTCCGCAAGTTTTACCTTGTATTCGTTGTGTAAATCGACGATCTTGTTTAAGCGCTTGCGATACTCCGATACAAGTTCGAAGCGTTTTGCCAGTTTTTCGTAGAGTTTGATTGTGCTATCAACTTTGTCGAGGCTTTCAATGGCGAAAGCTTCTTCCTGCTCAACACGCTTGAGTTCTCGATCGATATTCAAGAGTTGTTCTCTTGCATAGCGTTTGCCGCTGAGGAACTTTCTGACTTGCCGCTCCATTTTGGTTTTGTCGAATTCTTTGCGTTTCTTGATTTCTTGAACTCTCATGACTTCGTTGTCGAAGTTACCTCTTTTTTGCATGCGCTGGGTTAGGATTTCGTTAACGTAAGTTAAATGTTCATCGATCATTTTGGCTTCGTCAGCGGGTGTTCTTAGCATAAGTTGGATTACTAAATAGATTGTTCCAAGTTCCGCTTGAATATCTTTTAGGTCTTCCAGTTCCGCTTTGGATTCAGGCAACACTTCGTAGTACCGCATTAACGCGTCTGTTAAGTACCTTGTTTCATCGTAGAATTTGAGGATGCTCATCGATCTCTCTGCCAGTTCTGCTATGTTGACTAGGTCTTCAAGAACTTTCTTTTGTCTTAGGGTGAAGATTTGTGAGCTTGGAATAAGCTGGTTTAAGCGTTCAACAATTGCTGCTTTTCTTGGAGTGAACTCTAAGTGGGTTTTTGCCAGGGTTGTTAGCAAGATTTCTAGGTTGTCTAGTTTTCTGTTGCCGTCTTTGCGCAGTGTTAAGTTGATTATGGATTCTTCAATGGGCCCTATTTTTCCCATAAGTTTTATGGTGGATAAATATTTCATTATGTCTTCTAGCCAGTTTTTGACTTGTATCTCAGTTCCTTTAACATGCAGGATTGTGTCGTCTTCAAGTCGTGGGTTGCTGTTTATCGTTGTTTTTAGTTTTTCTTCGAATTGGTCTTCGTTATATGTGCCTGTTTTTATAAGGTAATTCTTGAAGAGGTCCCGTGTGATGTCGCTGTCCACTTTGATGACGTTGTTGATTTCTTCTATAATGTTGAGTTTCTCTTTTCTCGACTCTTGCAGCAGCTGCATACCTTCAAAACTGAGCTTGTAAGCCAAAATATAGTCTTCAACTGGATACGTCACTTTAGTCATACCTAACGTGTGTGCGGAATTGTAGGTAAGTCCCACTTCAGTGCCTATCCCTCCCAGAAGGTCTGCTAAATCAAAGTCCATTAAAACGTAAAGCAGATCTACAACCATTTGATCCATTTCTTGTCTGGCGCTAACAATATTTCCGACTTTTGAGAATGCCGGTAAAAGCGGCAGATATATCAGCGTATTTAGGGGGTTCCGGTAGATTTCGCCGTATACTCTTGTGACATACTCATTGTAGTCCTTGTTAACCATCAATGAAAGCTCGTTCATCGCAACAAATGCTGAGCAGCCTTTTGCGGGAGGGTCATCTCCGCCGCAGGGAGTGATGACAAAAGCAATGATTGGAACGCCTGAACCTAAAACTTTTCGCAGATGCCTTGCAAAATCGAAGAAGACACCGCTTCCTGTACCGCCTCCTAACCCATAAACCATAACTACGGTTGGAGTAACTATGGATGAGAGGGCTTGTTCTTTGAAGGAGTTTATGCAGTTTCTTATGATGCCGAGTTGATAGTAGTTTAAGGCGTAGATTGCTTTGGCTAATGCGCGTCTTCTGCCTGCACCGCCCGCCATTGGCGGAATAGCCATAGTGGTTTGCAGCCAGGGAACGAATGTTTCAAGTTTTGAGCCTTCTCCTATCAAGTATTCGCCGTATTTTTGGTTGACGAAATCAAACATGGCTTCGGCAGTTGGGAACTTGACAGATTGGGCAATTAAGCGCATTCGCTCTCGGGGTATGCCTGCTTTTATCATCGATCGGACAATTTGATCGTTGGTTTCTTGCAGGCTTCTGATTTCTGGGTCAGCTATGTCTATTGCTAAAAGAGAAAGACGTGTTAGGTCATTCTCCATTAACTCTTTGGTTTTTTTGTTTGCTAGGAAAGCTTCAACGATGTTGGTGCCTGCTGAACCGAGCCCTATCAACTGAACGCTATTTTGGTATATTCGCGTGGTCTATCACATCCCGACTAATCTTTTCAATCTGTCTTTAACTGATTCTAGGTTTGAGGACATTGCGCGGTCAATTTTAGCTGCTCTGAGAGTTAATCCTTCTAAGTCTTTGATTTGGTCTTCCACGACAAGTTGGAAGTAGCTAACCTTTCCACGAACCCTCAGGAATAATACTACAAATACAACTGCGATTGCAGCTGTAACACCGATTATTGGGTAGAACAGCATTTGCACGGTGGAAGAGGCTGGTGCATTAGCTGTGTTGAGGCCGTTTAGCAAGGCAATTGCGTCCGCGGGGTTTCCGTTATTAGCTATAGTCTGGGATGCGTTGAGTACATTTGTGTAAATTTCGATGTATCCTGCGTCGACCCCGTTTAGTGACTTTAAAGCTGCTTGTTTCTGGTCATAAAGTGTCAGGAACTCATCCATCTGGGCTGTTGTAGGCAATATTCTGAGTTGGGCAAGCGGAATTCCGCTTGTTGGACCATATAAGCTAACAACATTGAGTGGAGTGGGAGTCGTTGAAACGCTAGTTGGAATCTTGCCGTAGACCGCCATGCTGAAAGTTCCTTCAACCCAATTGAAACTGGCTGATTGCGAGTTTGGATTAAAATCTGAGCCTAATGTGTAATCTTGGGTTTGAAGTTCCCAGTACTTGTCTTGAAGTGCCCTGGTTAAACTAGTTCCCAGCTTTAGGTCTCCTTCGCCAGCAGTGAAGACGTTAACGGTGAAAGTTACCTTGATTTCTGCTCCTGGCAAAACAGGCCCATAAGATGTGTTTACACCTGTGCTTAAATCGCCATCCATCAGAAGCTGTCCTGTTTTATTGTCCTCAATTCTAAAATCAGTTATCCAGCCCTGACTTGTTGTGGCTGCATGAACAAAAGACATTGAAGTTAAACAAACAGTTGTTAATATCAGAATGAAACTCACAGCGAGAATTTTATTTTTCAATATAGACCCTCTACAATTTTTTTATTGCTTAATACATATAACATTTGTGCTATTCTCCTCTGGGAAAAAACCCATATGAAATTAAACCAGTTTAGCGCTTAACTGGAGCTTTTGTTACTTAACAATTCTGGTTTACAAGCTTAAATGTTTTTTCGTTTCAAAGTTATTGCTCCTAATTGGTTCTTTGGGTAAAGGATAAGTTATTTCAAACGCGTTTTACAATTGTAGTACGGTGACTCAGAATGGAAATCATAAACGTACGCTTACCCGACAAACTAACCCAAGACATAGACAAACTAGCAAAAAAACACAGCCTCACCCGCTCAGAAGTCATACGCCAAGCATTAACCATCTACCTGCACCTAACTGAAAATGTTGGAACCATGCTAAGACCCATAATTTTCCAAGTGAAACCTGCACAAATAACCTACACCCGCAGAGGCGACGTTTCAATCCTAAAAGTTCCCACAGGACACGCCATCGTAACAGGCTCAACCTCAAGCGGCGCCGTCGGACCCAAAGAACTTGACAGAATCAAAGTGGACGGGCGTGTTTTGGGGAAGTTTTTGGCAAGAGTTGCATTAATGGATGTGACTGCAACAGGCGCGTTTCCCGTTCTTTTATCAGTTACATTGGGAGTGGAGAAGGAGCCTACAGGCAACGCCATACTTGAGGGAATTAGGCGTGAAGCCAGAAGCATAGGTCTTGACCCCAACCAAGTGCTAATGGAAAACACGGAGGACAACTTTGAAACTGTGCAGACTGGCGCTGGATTAACCGTAGTTGGCTTCGCAAACGAAGAGGAACTCAGGTTAGGAAAAACCTTGCCCGGCGATTTTATAGTTGCTATAGGCAAACCCAAAGTCGGCGACGAAGTAATCGCTGCTGAAGCACGCGGTGAAATTGCAGAACTCAAAAATGTCACCCAGCTCTCCCAGAGAAAATACGTTCATGACATTTGGCCTGTTGGAGGATTTGGGATTGCCAGCGAAGCACGAATGATGGCGTACGGCGTTGGTAGGCAACTGAAACTGTGTGACGCGGAAGGGTTGGATTTGAACAAGTCAGCGGGTCCAGCCACAGTGGTTCTTGCAACAATTGACAGAGAAAAACTGGAAGATTTAGTTTCGTTGATTCCTAAACCAATCAAAGTTGTCGGCGAAGTACTATAAGCAGAGTAAGCTACCTTTGAATACTCTTTAGCATGCGTCCATTGCGGTCGATTTCTCCGCTGCGAATCCGCGTTGTAGAGATTGGAACATTGTTTTCGGCTGGAACCATGGTAACAGCAACAATTTCAAGCGGAGCAAGCCCTACTTTTTGGCGTTTTTCATTTATTGTTTCGGCGGTTTTCTGGGTTTCTTGGCTTACAACCAAAGCTTCCAAACCTTTACCTGAGATAGTTAAACCAAAAGGGTCGCCTAGCGGCACTATTTCTGCCCTCCAATCTAAACACAGTTCCTTCAGGTAAGCTTCAAGTTCTTTACGTCTTTCACAATACGGTGCGGTTTCGTGGGGTTTACCCATTTTTGACACAAACTCGTCAGAAGACAAGCCGATCACAACTTTATCGCCCACTTCGAAGGCTTTGCCAAGCAAAGAAAGGTGTCCTCTATGAAGCTTATCGAAGGTTCCGCCGACCGCGACTTTCTTGAATTTTCTCATTTTATTAGTCTAACGCCCTGAAAATCAATCTTGCTGACTATTACTTGTTGTTGCGGCAAGGTTTGCTTAAAAGCTTCTGCTACCGCATCAACGTTCTTTACATGTACTACGGCGTGGACGGCTTCGCCAATCATGTTTTGGGCTGCACCTACCGCACCAGCCTTCTTAGCTAACCGCACAAGTTGACGGGTATTTTCAGTTGCAAACCCTACTTTCTGTGAGAATTCCCAGCAACATTCAAGAAAATTCTTTAAACTTGGCTCTAATAGGATAGATTCCATTGTTTTTTTGCCAAATCGATTTATTTCCTGTTTACGCTGTGACGATGAAAGCACTGGTTTTTTTGGGACATTTGATTTGAAGAATCCTGCCACAACCAAGTAGTCAGGTTTTACTGGTATTCGGTCGATTTGGCAGATTCCAGGTGCACCGGGTTCAACCACCAGAACGCAACCGCCGCTAAACGTCAAGGAACTCACGGTGCCTAAACCAGTTTGGAATTGGATTTCGGCGACATGCGCTATTTTGCCAATCTGATTATAAGTTAAAGGTAGCTCTAAAGCCTCTCCAAGCGCCAAACCTGCCGTTAACGCTCCACCTGCACTTGTTCCAAAACCAGATCCGATAGGCACATCAATCTGATGATCAACTCTTACAGCATATTTTTCGGTCACCTTGGCCAGAAGCGCCTCTATTACATGTCTTGTTGTTTTTGCTTCTGGAGCTATTTTGGAGTTGATAAAAACTTCAATTCTATTTTTTTTTGCTTCTTCAATTGTTATTTGGGTGTGGACGCCTTTTTCAAGCCCGAAACCCCCACCTCTAGCTCCAATCTGCTCCAAATCTTTAATCGGCTTGCCATCTTGGGTATCGCAGATTTCAAAGAAACTGGAAATTGCCGCTGGCGCGAAGGCTTTAGCTTTTATCAACGTTTGTCACTTGGTTTTCCTTACGTCTTAAGTTTGGAAATGCCCTGTAACATATTTTAATTATTGGGGGTCCCGCAAGCAGAATAAATGGCAGTTCAGTGGCAAATGTCCAAACAAAGATTGGAAATACCAACGATGCGCTAAGAGGGGCTCCAAAGAAAGACAAAAAAAGTGGACTAACTGCCCACACAGTAACTGAAAGTAAACCTGCACCAACAGCTTGTCCAACTACAGCTGCAATAGCATAGCTTCTCCACTCTTTCCATCGAACAGCAACCACTGTTATGACAACAATGCTCAGAATAGCTGTTAAAGCGAAAGATAGAGCGAAAATTTGTGTTGATAATCCTGTGAAGGCTGTTACATCTGGTAGAAGAATAATTGTTGGCACCAGTAACCCAACAGTTGCCACTATTACTCCTGCAATGGCTTGTTTTAGGCTTAATTCTCTATGAGATATGTAACCGATTAAAAAGAACAGTATGAAGTTCGGCGGTACACCAGCCACTAGACTTAAGGGTGCGTTTCCATGCACAAACATATCCCTCATGAAAATGCCGATTGCTCCGCTGATTCCGCCAACCCATGGACCATACAACACGGCAAAAACTGCAGGAATAACAACTGCCGGCAAGAAGCCTATGCCTAAAAAGTTTACATTTGCGGTTGCGATTCCAACAATAGCATAAAGCGCTGCGCTTATTCCTATGACGGCTACGTCTTGTGTTTTCAATCGTTATCCCTTAAGTTAAACTGAAAAGAGCCCTGCAGGCTCCAATTAAGCCTTCCGTATATAACGTTTAAACATGATTAAACGGAAAAATCAAAAAGTTTGTGGCAAAACGATAAGGTGGAAAAGACAGAAGAACTCCAATTATTTCTTGTGCCTTTTAATTCTTTCTTGCCGCTGGGTCTTCTTGCGCCAATCTTTCTTTCGTTGTGTCTGCATGGAGAATCTTTCCTGGCGGGGAACATCTAGCTTCCTAAAGCGAGACACGTTTCCGTAGAAGGTTTCCGCGGATATTTTGTTATCTTTCAAATCTTGGATGTTCTGGTTTAATTCCTCTTTAGATTCCGAGTCACTCGTTTTGTCGAATGCTTCTTCATAAACAAGGTAAGCGGCATGGAACTGAAAACTTGAGAGGTCATCGATTAAAAGTTTCTCTATTTTTGGGGATGGTTCAATATTGTTGTTTTGCTCGTTTGGTTGCTCAGTCATGTTTATCCGTCTTTTGAATAGTGCAATGATTGTTTTTCACACTTTTAAGGATGTGCCTAATTTTATGGCAAAAGACCCCTTGCTTACTCTGTACTCAGAAAATGTTTTCTGATTTTTTGGGCGTCCCTCTCCAGCTCTTCTTGGATTCGCGGGCTTGAAAAATCACGGTAAGCTTTTCCATGTGTAAATCCTTCATGCGGCTTCATAGGAATCACATGCACATGCAAATGAAAAATTACTTGCCCAGCTGCCCACCCATTATTCTGAACAATCCTGATTCCCTCAGCAGTCACCGCGTCCCTCACTGCGACTACAATCCGCTTAGCAATCTTAAAGAGGTAAGCCGCTTCCTCCTCAGGAATCTCATAAATGTTCTCGTAGTGTTTCTTAGGAACAACAAGGGTATGTCCCTCGTTGACTGGGCGGTTGCTCAGAAAAGCAACCACCTGCTCATCTTCGTAGACTACGTTTGCACGCGCTTCTTTGCGGATTATTTGGCAGAACACACATTCGGACATAGCGTCATACCTTTCAGCGGTTTATTGGTAGGATATAGCTTTAATAGAATTTGGAGAGTCAATAATACTTTATGGAAACCTTAGTTGACGATATAGGCAGCTTTCCTTTGCCAACTGGAATTAAAAGAGAAAATTATAACCGAGGGTATGAACTTGCAAGAGAAGCTATAACCAGCCACCAAGACCCCTCAAAAGGCGAATTCACAAAACAAAATTTCTATGACGTTGTTCTGGATTCGTTTAGGAAAAAATTGTCGACTGGCTTAGACGTGGTTAACTTTCCACAGCATTACAGCGGTATCAAACAGGTCGGCGACGCAGTTCACGAAGCAATGGAAAAGGGCTCTTTTGTTGTCGACCAAGAAAGGGCGTTTCTCCCAGAAATCTATGTCTTAAACCAAGAAGCCAAACGCCTAAGCGAAGAATTCGGCAAAAAAATAGTGCTCCGAGTCTCAATTTTCGGTCCAATAGAACAGTATTTAGCTGAAGTCGGAGCAACAGCTTTCCCTGACGTACTCGATGGATTTGCCCAAACCATAAATCGCTTCGCAAAAAACAGCATCCTGAACACTAAGTACATTGAAACGAAAGTGATTTCCATCGATGAACCCAGCCTCGGCCACAGCAGCTTCTCAGGAACCCCAGAACTAATTCGTGAAACGCTTGAGAAAGCCTATGACTTCCAAGGACCAACCAAACAGATTCACCTACACTTCGCATCAGGAGTACACGACCTATTAGCAGTCAAAGGTCTTGACGTATTATCGTTTGAATATGCGGCTTCACCCAAAAACATCGATGATGTCCCTAAAAGCGTATTGGAAAAAGCCGATAAACAAATCCGCGTTGGCATCGCCCGAACAGACGTCGACGCCATATACGCTGAACTCTATGAGAAAGGCATCACCAAACCTTTAACGGAACAGACAGTTGAATCTACAGAAACCATGAGGAAACGGTTCAAGTTTGCCAAAGAAAAATATGGAGAGCGGTTGACGTTTACGGGTCCTGATTGTGGTTTGGGAAGTTGGCCAAGCCAAGATGCAGCAGCATTGGTTATAAAACGGTCGGTTGAAGCAGTAAAAAACGCTTAGGTGCCTACTCGCCTTTTTGCTCCACAATCCACGCCATCAATTCTTCAGATAACTCATCTCTTTCAGTAACCACTTCGATGAGCGTGAAGCATTTTTGCCCCTGTGCATCCTGCAGCGCCCTATACAATTGCTCGCAGCTTTCACATCGGTAGCCTTTGCCACCCCAAAGCTCAGCCATTTGCGCGTAGGGCCAGTTAACGAGTTCGTTGAAGCGGGCGGAAGGATAGAACAGTTGTTCCATTCCCCAACGCCTGTTGTTGATGACGAGAAAGATTGGGTTGATTTTGTATTTTGGGCAATGGCAGATTTCTTGTCCTGTCATCTGAAAACCACCGTCTCCCACAAGCACGAGGGGACGCTTCTGGGTTGCGAGGGCATGCCCGATGGCTGCTGGAACCGCAAATCCCATGGTACCATAAAATGTGGGCGCCACAACAGTTGAGGTTTGGATGTTTAGTGAAGCAAAGAGGCAGTCGCCCGTATCCGCCAAAATGGGCATTTCTCCGTATTCGCTGAATAGCCAGTTCACAGCGTCGATTACTTCGCCAACAACCAGAGGCTTATCCGTGTACTTGCATGCTCGATTTACCTGCAAGGGTATTCTACTTGGCAACACCGAACTTTTCCTTTCAACCTCAGCGCTGCTAATCTCAGCAACTAAGGCTTCAAGTGGAACATTTGTGAAGGTTTGATCTTCTACGTTAACTTCTCGGGAGAAACACCATATGATTTCTCCTCTCTTAGTCGCTGCCAATTTTGCGCCTAAGTTCACGTCTGAAAGCATCTCGCCCAAAACCAAAACCAAATCCGCATTTGCCACAAGACTGTTAGCGGCTTTGTTGCCTGCGACGCCCAAATAGGTTCCATAGTAGCTTGGGTCGTCGGACGGAATGTGGTCTCGTGAAAGCATTGTTGAGACGACGGGAAGGTTGAGTTTTTTTGCAAGTTGGAGGATTTGAGGTTTTAGGCTGTAACGGTCTGATTCAACGCCTGCCATGATGACGGGTTTCTGCGCTTGATTTAATCTTTGGATGATGACGTTTGCTGCTTGTTTGAGATTCTCCGCATCAAAGGGCAAAGTCGAGACTGTTTTCTGGTCAGCGGAGCCTATTTTTTGGTTAACAATATCTGCTGGTACCTCTATGTAGACTGGAAGCATGTATTCTTGACAAGCAGTTAGTGCTTGAGCGATTTTATCCGCTGCAGTCTGTGGGTCATCAAGTAATACGGCTTGCGTTGTGACTTCTGAGACTGCGCTGAGTAGTGAACTGCAATTCTTTACGGTGTGATGCATAAAGAAATCGTTGGCTCGCGCAGCCAGCGGTGGACCGCCTGCAACCACGATTAAGGGTGTTTTCTCGGCGTAAGCGCACGCTGTCGCATTAAGGGTGTTCAATATGCCAGGACCATAAGTGACCACTGCAGCGGCTGGTTTCTTGGTGGCTCTGGCATCGGCTACCGCGGCGAAACCTACTGCCTGTTCATGAGAAAAGGTGCAGAGCTTTATGTCAGTGTCATCTTCTAAGAGTTTGAAGAACTTGATTATCATGTCGCCGGGAATCCCATAGACCCGTCTTATGCCCAAGCGTTTTAGTTCCCCAAGAAGGTATTCACCGACGGTGGGTGCCGTATTTTGCTGCATAAATATCAAAAAGCAATCTGTCGGGAAGATGATTTAAGCATTAGGTAAACGAAAAAATAAGAAAAGGCTGGATAAAACCAGCGAAACGGTTGATTGTTGAGGGTTACTCTTGCGGCGGTTCCTGGGGCAGAGTTGGTTCAGGGAACGGAGGTGTGCGTCTGGACACAGGTTTCTTTACAGGTACTTCGTCAGGTGGAGTTTTGGGGAGTTCTTTGAAGCCAAAGGTGCCGACGGGTGGCCAACCTGCTTCAGGCATAGATGAAGGTATGAGCATTATGGTGTTTGTTCCTGCTTGTTGACCGAGCTCGTAGATGATGTTCATCCATCTCAGGCGTAAACCCTGCTCGCTTGACTCATACATTTTTGCAGCCTCAATCATTTTCGCTGATGCTTCAAATTCAGCTGTGGCTAAGGTTACTCTTGCAATGCGTTCCCGTTCAGCCTGTGCTTGGCGGCTCATGGCGTCTTGCAGGTTAGCGGGTATTATAACGTCTCGGACTTCGACGGCAGTGGCTTTTATTCCCCAAGCTTCAGTTTTTTCGTCGATGATTTCGCGAAGGTGCGCGCCGACTTTTTCGCGTTCAGCAAGCAGTTCGTTTAAACTGACTTTGCCGATGACTTCTCGAAGGGTGGTTTGCGATGCTAATTGAGTGGCTTGGTAGTAGTTTTCTACCTGCAGCACTGCTTTCTCCAAGTCAACAGGTTTCATGTATAGTACCGAATCTACGTTTACAGGTACGTTATCTTTGGTGAGGGTGGATTCGGTGCGGAACTGAATGGTATCTATTCTTGTGGAGATTTTTATTGGTGCTCTGTCGATTAATGGGACAAGGTAGATTATTCCTGGACCTTTCAAGCCCGTGTAGCGTCCAAGCCTTAAAACTGGCATTCTTTCCCATTCACGAAGCACGCGGATGCCGCTTAAAAGGAAAAGTGCAACAATTATAGCTATAAAACCTATGATAGGAGTTAAAATATCAACCAAACGTTATCCCTCAACTAGTTGTATTCAATGGTTTGGGGAATTAAGCTTTTTGCTCGGCTGGTTTAACCACTAGAAACATGCCTTCCATGCCTACAACTTCCACTGCTTGACCTGTTTGAATTGTGCTGTCTTTGGCTGTGGCTTCCCAGAACTCGCCTAGTACGCGGACTTCGCCTTTAGGTTTAAGGTCGCTTGTTGCTATACCTTTGGCGCCGATTAAGGCTTCTTTACCTGTTTTTATTCGGTTAAACTGAGCTTTAACCCCTATGTAGAAGATGACGGATACAATCAAAGCAACGATGATGAGCGTTGCTCCGATGGTTGCTTCAACCGAAACCGCCAGTCCATAGTATGCTGTTCCTGAAAGCGCAAAGAAAAACAGGAACGCTGATATAGTTACTAAGATGCCTACGACGAAAGCTAATCCAGCGTGCATGCCAATCTCCTGAACTACTGTTAGTCTTAATGTGCTTATAAGTAATTTACAAAAGTAATTATTAGGCAATTATTCTAAACTCGGATAATGCAATGCGAGGTAATACCTAAAAAAATAAGGGAAAAATACGGTGTAAAAGATAAGGCGATTTTTGTCGAAGAGGAATTTGGAATAAGATTGAAGCCTCTGCCACTAACATGAGAAAAGAAAAGCTGGTTTTTAGTTCCAGCGTTCATCAATGAGCAAACGGAGCGATGGATCTTCTCGTTGCACTATGCTTAGCTGTGGCATTGGAAGGGGTCGTCTGCGTAATGGGGGCGCCGGCATAGGGGATGGAGGCTCAATTTCAAGAGGCATTTTGGTTATCAGTCTTCTTCGCCTCCATGTGCGGTTGGGACAATGTTTGTTTCAATTAGGCTTTCTCTTCTGATAATGGTTAACTTTGTTTCTTTGCCGATTACGTCTTCAGCGAGTAGCCTTGGCAGGTCATAGAAGTCGGTGATGGGTTTGTCGTTGAATTTTACGAGTACATCACCCATAGCTAAGCCTGCTTTGCGTGCAGGTGAACCTGCTTCTACTGAGAATATCATGACGCCTGTTTCCTGTTCTAAACCTGCTGCCTCAGCGATTTCCTCTGGAATAGCAACTGTGTTAGCTATTATGCCCAGGTATCCTCTCTGCGCAACTTTTCCAGTCATTAAGCGGTCTGCGATTGCCTTTACTTTGTTTACCGGGATTGCTATGCCTCTTTGCCAAACGTAAGCTGCGTTTATGCCGATTAATTTGCCCTCTACATCGACGAGTGGTCCGCCGCTGAAACCTGGGTTTAATTGGGCGTCGGTTGCGATGATGTTTTCCATCTGCGCTGCTCCACGCCAACCTCGAATACTGCTGTTTACGCTGGTCACCATGCCGCTGGTGGCGGTTGGCTGATGTCGGTTAAATGGGTTAGCCAGAGCTAAAGCGTATTGTCCCACGCTTAGTTTTTCTGAATCACCCATTTCTATAGGGGTAAATTCTCCTTTTTCAGCTTTGAGTAACGTTATGTCGTTGTATGGGTCTGTGCCAACGATTTTTGCGTTGAAGGTTTTTTCTCCTTGGCCAATTTTGACTGCGCTGCATCCGCCAAGTACGTGGTTGCAGGTGACTATGTAGCCATCTTTTGTTAAGACGACGCCTGTGCCATGGCACATCTGAGCTCTTACGCTTACTACAGATTGTGAGGTTTTCTTGATTAGGCTGCTTGTTGCTTCTGAGAGAGATTTTAGAACCTCTAAAGGGTTAACTAGTTGAGTCATTTTGTTTTTCACCGAAAAGGTATAGGGCAAAATAGTATTTGTTGACTAAGGAACAGTGATAGTCAGTCACAAATTGAAAACCAACCTGTAGGGTTTGCCCTAAGTTTACGATAAACCGTTTAAAAATCATGAAAACCGTGTTTTAAGCGTTTATTTCTTAATGTTGGCTGCCTAAGTTTTGATTTTTCTTATTCTATCGTACGAAGAAATGTAGCTTTGCCCATCCATTGTGGTAACATATTTACCGTTGTTTTGCACAAGAAGACTTTGCTTCGTGAGAATTGCCAAATAGGACTCTGCCTGCACATTATTCAAACCCAATCTAAGCATAATTCTATCCTTAGCCTTTGGTATTTCACAGAACCTGATGATTCCTACCCTCTCACTAATAGCCATATTACCTCACAAGGTATTAGTCGGTCGAGTAGCAATTAAGAGTGCGTGACTGCTTAGCCACTACAACAAGCCAACGTAAACTCGATACTGACTACATTGTCATTTAAAATTGAAAAAAATCTCGAGGATTTTAGGCTGGCATCATGAAGCCGCCATAATACCCAACATTTCTAGCCATTGCATGTCTGGATGATTGCGAGCTTATGCAAAGCTTTCCGATAAGCGACATCAACTGGTAAGAAGCTTTCAACGCCAAATTCACGTTGTTGCTGGTTAAGAATTTAGCTTCAATGTTTAAGGCTGTACCTTGAATGTTTGCAGCTATCTGGATTGCACCGTCTTCAGTGATCCACTTTAACGTGACGCCTCGATTGTTCTCAGATATGCCAAGCCATCGGAGCATGCCGAACCATTTGCCCTTAAGCGATAAAATCAATTGCTGTGTCATCATGTCTGAGGGCAAGAAGGTTTGTATAAGCGGCGTTGTTGGGGTTTCTTTATGAGGTTGGCGGAGTTTTAACTCGGTTATTTTTGGGGTTACGCGGTAGCCTTCATGTTCTTTTTTCACTATGCCTTCTTGTTCGAGGTGGCTTAGGATACGTGAGAGTGTTTCAGAGTGCAGTCCTGTTCTTCTTTTAAGTCCGTCAAAGGTGAAGACAGTTAAGTCTTCGGTTTCAATTAGCGCCAACACGTCAGCGTCGCGTTCGCTAAGGCTGTAATCGTCTGGGAGGCTTTGCAAATTAACATTCAGAACAGGTATCATTAACTTATGGAGTGTTAAAATGTTGCTTTTGAACCTTACCCTGATGTCTGATTAAAAGTCATATTAAAGAAAAGGGGAGAATTGCGCCTAGAACAACTTTTAAGCGGTTGGTTGGGCTTAGATTCATATTTTAAATAGCTTGAGAAGTGTCAGGATCAGGCGGAAATAGGTTTTTAATTCGAAATGTCCCTTTAATTATCATGGAAGAAATAGAAGTAAAGATTCTTGAAGTAGACAGGACAGCGATTGAGAAAACCCTTGAAAGGTTAGGTGCCAAAAAAGTTTTCGATAGCGAAGTAGAAACCTTGCTCTTTGACTTCCCAGAAGGCATAATAATTAAACAGAAAAACGTTTTGCGCTTAAGGAAAATGCAGGACAAGACGGAATTAACCTTCAAAAAAGTCCACATAACAGAAACAGCCAAAACAGCAGAGGAATACACCGTTGAAGTTTCAAACGTTGAAACAATGAAAAAAATCTTGGAAAACTTGGGCTTATCAATAATTGATAGAACAAAGAAGCATAGAGTCAGCTACACTCTTGATGATGCACGCTTCGATTTTGATAGTTACTTGGGCACCTACGATTTCATTCCTGAGTTTTTAGAAGTAGAAGCTAAAAACCCCGATTTAATCTACAAGTACGCGGAGCTCTTAGGTTTTAAAGCGAAGGATTGCCTACCATGGTCTACGCCCGACCTAATCAAACATTATTCTCAGAAACTTAAGCAATAGGATTGTTTGAAGTTGTCTAAAATCACTTCTGGGTTGTAAAGTTATGTTGCCGTTCGAATATTCACTATTCAAGAAGAAACCTGAGAACAGGCAAACGCATGGGAAACATTTAAGAAACCACAAAAACACTCAACAAGAGACATCAATGAACCAGAACATATGGAAAGCAAAAGGTATTTTCTTAGATTTAGACGGCACAATCGTAGACTCCACAGGAGCCTACATAGAAGCTGAGAGAATCGCATCTCGAGCTGTTGGGAAAACGCCGCTACAAACCAAGGCTGCCCTTGAAATTCCAAAAAGACTAGAACAAGGCCTATCAATCAATGACCTTGCTCGGGGCGACCCCAAAAAATTCTTAACGGTCTACTTGAAAGCTTATTACTCATCCACGGAAGCGAAAACAAAACTTTTTCCAAACGTTGCTGCCACGCTTGAAGCTCTTTCAGGAAGAGCTAAACTTGCATTAATAACCATGCGTCATGTCCCAAACCAAGTAATCTATAAAGAACTGGATTACTTTGGAATAGCAAAATACTTCACCCACATTGTAACTGCCATGGACACTGCGAAGCCTAAACCTTCGCCTGAAGCATTGGTCCGATGTGTCGAAGCATTAGATCTTGAAATGTGCGATTGCATCATCGCGGGCGACTCAGTCAACGATGTTAAAGCTGGAAAGGCTGCGGGTGCAAGAACTATTGCATTGCTTTCAGGTCTGTTTGAACGTGAAGAACTCGCCAAAGAATGTCCTGACTTGATTTTGCCTAATGTCAGTGCCTTGCCAGAGGTTATAAAATAGATTTTTTGGGTATATCCGAGCCGGGAATATTGCTAGAATCTGCCTAGCCAGTTATATTCCTTAGAAAAAATAAGGTTTAATTAAAACCTCAATCTTACATGAATATGGAGAGGGCTTCAGCGGGAATCAGAATGAACTTTGTGGAGATTATGTTAGGGGAGAAATTGAAAGATGCGGATCCAGCCCTCGATATAATGGGCTCGGACCGTAAAGTTTTGCAGGTAGCCTGTCAAGACTTCACCAACTACCTAAAATTCCATTGGAACCTGATTGGAAAAGAGTCAAACCAATGCGAACTAGTGGAGAAACTTGAGAAGCTGTTCAAGGAAGATGCTGCGGAGCTTGATGCATTTCTGACTGTTTGGACTGGTATTTGGTTTAAGAAATGGAAAGAACGCGTAAAACTGCTTATCGGCAACCAAAACGCAAACAAATGGAACAAAATGTCCAAAACACTTGCAAACGTCGAACCACTATGGCGAAAAATCGAGCACAAACAAGAACTCCAAGAAGTCGTGGTATCGACACTCATAAAGAACGGCGAGGTCTGCGGCACAGAAATCTTGGCGGAGAACCTTTTAAAGATGGAGCTTGGAGAAAAGAATCTTCAAAACGTTAGCGACAAAGAACGTCTCTTTGCAACATTGAACAATTCATTGCGGAAAGCGCGGGAAATGGCGCAGAGTAAAGGTCCGCTTATCTTTGTTAAAGTTGACAAGGGCTATTACAACGCGTTAAACGAGTAAAAACTCGTTTTTACTTTATTTTCTTCTTTTTAGTCTTTCTCTTAAAATTTTTTTAGTCTAAGAGGAGACTTAGCACATAAGTGAAACTAGTCATGCAATTAAGCAAAAATGTTCTAAAAACGAAATAATAAATTTAGAAAATGGATAATAATTTGGGTTTAGCAGACTCTTACTCTTTGCAGAGACTTAGTCATCCAATTGTAACGACGCATGGTCTTTTGCTCGCCAAAGCCACATGCTGCACAACGCTTATGTCGTACGTGGTATGCACGTCTGCCGCAGCGCCTGCATTTGATATGGACAGTTTTGCCCTGGCGCTTACCCATTGATGGAGTGCCTTTACCCATTCAACTCACCTGGGCGGCGGTGAAATAAGGACTACGTTGTCTCCGCGAACGATGATAAGTCCCAGTTTCTTTTGGTTGTCAACTTGTGTAGTGTCTTCTGTTTCCTCTAAAACCAGATTTAAGTGCTGGTCGAAACCCTTCAGTCTTCCCCTGAGGCTTTTTCCGCCCTTCAAACGGACAAGTACAATTTTGCTGAGGTTTTGTTCAAGGATTTCGGTTGTCATTTCGCTCATATTGGAATCCTCATGTATCGTTATCTCTTCTATACTTTATCTCTTTCAATTTAAACCTATCTCATGGACTCTGAAAAAGAATTGTGTAGGTTGAAATGTTTGCCATTTCTCAAATAAATAATTCAAAGATAGTTCTAGATACTCTAACAAAGTGAACCAAAGGTTAGTGTATGTTAGTATGATTCAGACTTTACTGCTCTTTCAATGCAATAATCCGTTTTTACTTTTTGTGAAAAAGTGGGAGGAAGAAAAAAGCGTTTTTGAACCCTTTTGATAGCAGAGCATTCAATGCTATTCATAGGAGTCTTCCACGAAATTTATTTATTTTTTATTATTCTAGGATGATACTCTTTCCTAGTTGCTTTTTCCTTCCAAAATACACTCGGCTTAAACCAAATTTAAGATTTGTGTATTGTTCTCCCACTACAACAAATAATAGGGAACCAAGTAAATCTGAGAGCCTTATCCATTAACTAAGAAACTTTGACTAAACTAAGTCGAGAAACCTATGCCAAAAATCCCTTAACACCACGTAAAAGCTATATTATATGGATGCTAAATGAAGAAAGCACCAACAATAGCAATCCTACTATTCATTTTATTATCTCCAATGATAATTTTACCATTATTCCTCATCATACTATCGATTGCAATTATGGATAGATTTAGAACTGGCAGAATAACCCAACAACCTAAGCACCCAGAAATTAAATGAGTAACCGATATGCCCTACAGGTTTATCTATTGTTCTGGTAGGTGCGGGATGCTTGCACTTATAAGGTTGGTAGGAACTATTTTTTGCATGACTGAGGAAAAACAGTGAAGACCAAACTGGGAAAAAACGTCGTAACCATACTAATAGCTGCCCTAATCACTGTTGCCTTAATTTCAGCAGCATTAATTTACATTAACTCCCAAAACGCTTACGTTCTGCTTTTTGTGTTTGCCTTCGCTCTAAACCTCATTCCGTTCGCTGGACCCTCAAACCTGCTTATTGCATCTTCAGCCACAATCGGCTTGGTAAATCCCGGCTTAACCGCACTGCTATTCATCGGCTTAATAATAGCAACGGCAGCAGCGCTTGCCAAGGGCATCCACTACATGATCACGTTTTTTGTCAGCGGACATTTAAGCGAGAAAAGACAAGCCCGACTTGACGCAGACGGAGCAAAAGTAAAACGCTGGGCATTCCCCCTGCTATTCATCGCTGCGGCATCACCTATCCCAGATGAACCCGTAGTTATTCCCCTTGGACTAATGAAGTACAGTCCAACAAAATTTTTCTCCGCGTACTTTCTGGGAAAAATCGCAATCACCATTCCAGGAGCAATTCTAGGAAATTTTGCAGGCGACATATTCTCAGCTTACCTTAGCCCAGTAGCCATGGTAATACTTTCAATCGTGTTAACCGTCATCATCACCATCATCCTGCTCAAAGTTGATGTAAACAAACTCGCAGAGAAATACCTCAAAAAAAGGCACCCTCAAAAAGACCCTGCAACCCAAGAAAAAACTTTATAGATGCACAAGACGCATATCAGTCGATAACTATGCCCACACAACGCAGATACCCCTTAAAAGCCAAAGAAGCAAAACAGATCGTAGAGGAAGCCTCCAAAAAACTCAAGCTCAACTTGGACTTAAAAGCTGAGGTTGAAGTTGTGGAGTCCGCTGTCGGCGAAATCTACTTAATCGAAGGAAAACCAGCCCTCTTCAAATCGGGCACCAAAATTTTGCCCACATTGCTCTTTACCGAGTTCACTGCGAAAGCTCCAAAAATCATTGTTGACATGGGTGCTGTGCCATACGTTTGCAAAGGTGCAACGGTGATGGCTCCTGGAATCGTTCGTTACGAAGGCGATTTTGCTGTGGGAGACCTTGTGGTGGTTGCAGATATGAAGTTTGGGAAGACCTTGGCGGTGGGCGAGAGCTTAATGGATTCTGAAACCGCGAAAAACACCAAGAAAGGCCCAATTGTAAAGACAGCGCATTACGTCGGCGACAAAATCTGGGACTACATCAAAACCATAGCTGAATAAGCTGCAGGATAGTTGCTATTCTTTTTCTATAGCCCCTTCATAAATACCCTCAACTACCGCTAACCCTATTTTAGCAGAATCTAAAATTTGATGTTGATCAAAATTATTTCTTTCATTGTAAAATACGATATAAAAAATTTCATACTTGTATTGACACGGGGAGCCACCAGCCACCTGCAAGCTATATTCATCAGAATTTGTGATTGTAAGTACGCACTCACAAATCTTGAAATATCACGCCAAGGGCATCGACCATTAAGTTACAAGGAGAACTTTTGAAGAAAGCATAAAGAGGATGATGAGCGTGAGAAAACTGATTGTATTAACTTTCGTAACACTCGACGGAGTTATGCAAGCTCCCGGAGGACCAGAGGAGGACACTAGTGGAGACTTCAAATATGGTGGATGGATAGTTGGCTACTGGGATGACTTGATGGGAAAGGTAATGGACACCCAAATGACACCACCGTTTGATCTACTGCTTGGCCGCAAAACCTACGAGATATTCGCAGCCTACTGGCCAAACGCAAAAAACGAGCCTGCCGACAGACTTAATGAAGCTAAGAAGTACGTTGTCTCCACGACACTCAACAAACTTGACTGGAAAAATTCCACACTCATAACAGGCGACACCGTGGACGAAATTAAGAAACTCAAAGAACAGGAGGGACCTGAAATACAGGTTCATGGCAGTTCCAACCTTATCCAAACGCTGCTGAAGAATGACCTTGTTGACGAGTTCCGTTTGAAAATATTTCCAGTCACCATAGGCACAGGCAAGCGGCTTTTCGGCGACGGCACTATCCCAGCCTCTTTTAAACTCTTAGAAAGCAAGATTTCAACAACTGGCGTAATAGCGGCGACCTACGTGCGGGACGGAGAAATAAAAGCAGGATCATTTTGATAGTGAAATTGTTAAACAATCCCGCGAAAAAATAACCCTTGAAAACGCGTCAAATAGAAGCTTTGCCTGTGACTGTAAACATACGACTACAAAGCCTAAAATAATAAAAGTCAACAAACATTTCATCGAGTTTTTGTCGAAAAAGAGGTTAATGAACTGTGCAAAAAATTGTTCCATGTTTATGGTTTGATAAAGAAGCTGAAGAAGCAATAAAATTCTATATAGAGATTTTTAATTCCGCGCCTAAGAGTCCTAAAAACTCAGTGATATTAAGCATTCAACGTTACCCAGAAGAACCATCAAACATTCCAGTAAAGGGAATGGAAGGAAAGATTTTAACAGCTATATTTGAGCTTAACGGGCAGCGTTTTATGGCACTTGATGGAGGCCCAATATTCAAGTTCACAGAAGCGACATCTTTCTATGTAGAATGTACGGATCAAGAAGAGGTTGATTATTTTTGGGAAAAGCTATCCGCGGTTCCAGAGTCTGAGGTATGCGGTTGGCTGAAAGATAAGTATGGTCTCTCATGGCAGATTATTCCTAAGCTAATGGGTGAACTGCTATCTGACAAAGATAAAATTAAAGCAAAAAGAGTCATGGATGCAATGCTTAAGATGAAAAAGATTGTCATCAAAGATCTAGAAAAAGCGTATGAAGGCTAAAGAAAAATGAAAACTTCAATGAAAGAATCGTCTAAGACGACGGACAAGGCGGATGGTGAAATTGAAGTGCTCGCGTTGATCGCCGCGATGCCGGGGCCAGATCGCGCCATTGGCGAGCGGCTCCATGCGATCATCAAAGCCAACGCGCCAGCCCTCTCGCCGAGAACCTGGTACGGGATGCCTGCGTATGCCAAGGACGGCAAGGTCGTCTGCTTTTTCCAAAGCGCACATAAGTTCAACACGAGGTACGCGACGTTCGGTTTCCAGCACGAAGCGAATCTTGACGAAGGTAACATGTGGCCGGTCGCCTTCGCTGTGAAGGAGTTGACTGCCACCGACGAGGCAAGGATCGGCGCGCTAGTGAAGAAAGCGGTGAGCTGAGTGATAACTTTTTAAAATCATCAGTAAAGACACCCCAGTCCTCAATAATATTTACCACTCTGTTGTCATCTTCCATGTCTTGTAGCTGAGAACAAAAACCATCTATCGCCGCAAAGCCGACACTGCTTTGTGAGGCCTCGCAAAGCCACTTATCCAAAAACGGACATATAGACAACATCAACAAGACAAATGAGCGGAATAACAAAATCGTGCATTTCCTTCAAACAACAGTTAGCAAGTTTTATATCAACAGTGCTTCGAGATATGGTTGAGGTTCGTACGAAGTGCATAAAAAAGCATTCTTAATAATAGCAGTATGCGCAGTGGCTGTAATTGTTATGTCTTTATTCGTATGGATACAGTTTCATCCAGAAATCCCTCATAAATACGAAAAATCAGTCGTCCGAAATTTTGATAACCAAGACGAAAAAACGGCACTCTCAGCAGCCGAATCTATCAACTATTCCGCTATTATTTCATTGGAACGTTTTGATGGTTCAAGTGACCCTGAAGCCTACCTTCATCCAGGCACATATATAGCTTATACAAGTGCCAACTTCATCGATTCAGAAGTTATAAATTACTATGAAACAAGGTACGAAAACCAACAGGGAAAAGAATACCCTAAACAGATAGAGCTAACGTACGAAGCAAACGTAAGTAGATATTCTGATTTTCGAATTTATAATAGTCCAGCACCCGAAGAAGTAACTTGGCACAATATCACAATCGTCATGTCCGCCCCCAATGGTTCAGTCTCGTTCAATTCAGGCCATATGCAGTTCTTCCACAGAAACCAATCGGGCTACCAAATGATAGAATGGGAGTATGACTTCAACTTCTCTGACTGTTATGTTGCGGAGATGAAATTAGGATACTCTGAATTCTACAATCCAATGGCTGCCTTCTTTTCAAACACTTATCAAATAGTGGTTCTTGACCGAGACTTTCTGCCTATTTTAGTTGGGGTAGCGTCGGGAATGGCTGTTGCCTGAATCCCTGAGTCACCCAGTTTTAGAGTAAACCAATGAGTTTGGCTAGTTGCTCATTATTGCAGTTTTGAGGAAATTCTTCTATGCTTTTTTCCTGGCTGCACACGAGGCTCCTCATCTACCAATGGGTCAAAGATTATCCTTACTAACCCATGCTGCTGCAATTTCCCTAAAAGCGGCGTGAAGTCAAATGCCTGCTTGAAAGCAGCGTTTATTTTAGAAAGTTTAATTCCTCTCTCCATGCTATTGCCCTCCGTTTTTCTGCCCATAACCTGCTAAGCCTCCAAACAATCTTAAATCGTACTATCCAAAATGCATCGCCTCTGGATCAAACGCAGTCATCTCAACAGTGGCATAAACCGCCAAAGCAGAAGCCCAAAACACGTCATCGTGAGTACCCTGCGGATGACTAAACGCCAACCCCCCATCTTTGCGCAGGGCAAACCTCTCCACATTAAACTCGCTGCAAATATCGCCTTGGTAGGGTTTCTGCCAGTTGAGCAGTGGGAAATAAAACCGTTTGTCTTGCATGCGCTTCTTTAGCAAAGCCGCCATCTCACTTTTCCTGGGTGAGCTGAAAACCACGCCCTCCGCGTTGTTGATTCCGGCGTTCTCCATGTCAGCGATAAAGCTTGGGCCTTCCCTGGTGATGTCAACACGGATTTTGCGGAAGCAGCCCCAACGATCCTGCAGGGTCTTGATGTAGCCAAGCACGTAGGCGTCATAAGTCGGGTGGGGAAAAACCTTCAGATGTCGAAGAAACAACCTCTCATCCACGCGCTCAATTACACATAAGACGTGAAAGTCCCGGGTTTGTGCAGGATCCAAACCAACATAAAACTCGCCCTCAACACCTGCATCCGGATTAAAAGGCTGCAGGTCCTCGCCGCAGTTTGATACCGAACCGATGCACGAGGCAATCAAACTCTGGCTAAGCCAAACATCCTCATCCTCAGCCCACTGCGCCTCATATTCACGGCGCCACCTCGACGGATCATCACGATACTGTTTGCGAATCTTATCCAAAATACTCTTCTTTAGTGGTCCGTTAGGCTCTAAAGCCCGCTCCCAAGTCACATGATGGCGGGCAAAGTCCTCATAGTCCTTATGATTGCAGAATTTCCAAAACAAGCTATCAGTGTTAAAAGGCGTGCTCGTGCAAATAAATTTCCCAGCAGTCGTACCCAACGTTGGCAAAATAGCCTCATAAATTTCCTCAGCATTAGAAATAAAGTTGCTTTCATCCATATACACAACATCGAAGGTAGGACCCCTCACAGTATCGGGATTATTTGGAAACGCCTCAATTACGCTACCATTAGAACAAGTGACCTTCATCTTCTGAACCAAAATCTTAGATTCAGGCGGCAACCGACGGGCAAAAGTGCCAATTCGCCGAATAACAAGCTTGGTCTGGCGCCAGCTAGGACCAATCACACCGATGTATATGTTTGGATGTGCCAGAGCATAATTGAGCAACAACGCCGACGTCGTAAAGCTTTTCCCTGATTGCCGACTCCAGCGTGCGGCGACAAATTGGTTCTTCTGGAAAAGCTCGATGAGTTCTTTTTGATAATCTGTTGGTTCGAAACCAAGTATCTGCCTAAAGAACTCCAACGGATCAGTCTTTAATGTTTCAACTTCACTAAGCCATTGAGCCTCTACCGCAAGCGCCTGCTCACGCAGCCTCGCATACTCATTAAGAAGCTTATTTGGGCGGAACGCTCGTGGCTTTTTTCGAAAGAAGCTCATATTTCAACCTCAAATCTAACAACTCAGCCTCAAGTCCGCGGTAATCCAAATAATCAGCCAAAAGCCCCTGATACGAATTAACACCAGCAACAATACCTCGCAACCGCAAAATCTCAGATCTATCCCAACCAGGCTTCTCCAAATCACACACCGCAGCCACCAATTTCTTAAGCATCTCCTCAACACTCGGCAACTCATCAGGCAACTTTTGGGAAGTAGTAGAACAAATAATTTTTTTGTGTTCTACTACTTCTAAACCTAAACGCCGAATCTTTTGACGCACAGCCTCCTCAGGCTTATTCAAATTCTTAGCAATAACTGGCAAAGATGTTTTAGCAGCAACAAGATCCTTTAGCTGCTTTTCCTCTTCAAGCGACCAAGGTTTGCCTTTCATGATTTCTCACCTACAAACTAATAATTCCAAATCATGACTAAACACACTAAAGCTTTGTTAGCCTAAACACGCTAACAAAAACCAAGGAACGAGGATCCTACTGCTAAATGCTGGGAAGTAATGGAGAGCTGCTTTCCGGCAGACAATTTTATTTAATAATATTTATAATAGTTTATGAGGAATAGCTATTATTTGGAATATCTGGATTTTATGATAAAAATCGTAATATACACAAAATATAAATATTAAAATCAATACAGTGCCAACCAGAAATTTTAGGAGAAAGAAAAATGCAAACAGTAAAAAGTAAAGCTAAGGCTATTTTGACTGCTTTTATTTTGATAATTTCGATGTTATCTACATTCGCATTATTACCGCAAACCACTGGTCATACACCTACATGGAATATCCCTTCATTTGCCTATCTTGTTGCAGCACCTAATCCTGTCGGCGTAGGCCAACGTGTGTCGATTATGATGTGGGTTGATTTGCCAATGCCAAACGCAGCCTTGGAAAACGGAAACGACATCAGACGCCATGACTATAAACTGACGATAACAAAACCTGATGGAGCAACAGAAGTTATGCAGTTTGCTTACATCAGCGACCCAACTGGCGTCCAATGGTTATCATATGCGGTGGATCAAGTCGGCGAATATAAGATGAAGTTTGAGTACGCTGGACAAGTATACACTTGGAATTCATCAACAGCAATGCGAACTTGGACTGGCGACACTTTCCTTCCTGCAAGTGCAAACACAACTCTAACAGTACAAAATGAACCATTGCCTGAGCCACTAAGAAGTTATCCATTGCCCACAGAATACTGGACTCGCCCCATTGAGGGTCAGAACACTGATTGGTTTAAGATTTCTTCAAATTGGCTTCGAGGACCCTACATTGGCTATGGCAGCAGCGCAACAGAAGTAATACAAGACATATCAGGTCGTTACCAAGCAGATGGCACTGGTCCCAACAGCGCCCACGTTATGTGGTCAAAACCGATCCAGGATGGTGGAGTCATTGGAGGAAGCCGAGTTGGAATCGATGGCAGGACCTTCTACATGGGAGGCTCATATCAAGTTCGGTTCTCAGCAGGTATCGTGATGTATGGACGACTATTCTATCAAGAACCATTAGGCAACTCAGGCGGAGGCGGTGACTACGTAGCAGTTGATCTGCGCACAGGAAAGGAAATTTGGCGAACAAACGTTACCGCGACAGGGGCTCCCTCATTTGGTTACCTCTACGACTTTGAAACTGGTAATCAACACGGAGTTCTGCCAGAAGGACTGCTCATTGCGCCATCTAACGTTGCTGGCCAAGGTCAAGTATGGAGAACGTACGACCCAAGCACCGGATTACTGACAAGCATGAACATAACAAACGTACCATATACTACTTCAGGCCCTAACATAGCAGGCGCGCACGGCGAAATTCTAACTTATGCCATCAATAACATTGGGAACGCATCCAATCCCAACTGGCGACTAACACAGTGGAATTCATCAAATGTCATCGGAACTAACGCATTAATGGGAGTTGGAACATGGTACTCCGGAGCATCAAACGCTAGTTTATCTTCAGGATATGACTGGAACCTTTCAATACCTCTGCCCAATGGTGGAAGCTGGTCAATAAACAGATATGTTATGCGAGATAATGAACTGCTACTTCAACAAGGCAGTCTTGGCAGCGGACCTAGAGCGGAGGGATTTGGCGCTAACATAACTGCAATAAGCCTAAAACCAGGCTCAATAGGTAACGTGTTATGGCAACGATCCTATGCACCAGCGCCAGATAATGTCACACGCAAAATCATAGCGGTTGATACTGATGTAGGCGTTTTCGTCGCTGAAGACAAAGAAACCCTAAGATTGACTGGCTACAGCTTAACAGACGGAAGCCAATTATGGACTGTGAAGCATGCTAAAGCACAAATTGATACTTTAAGAACAACTGCAGTGGCTGCATATGGCAGACTGTACTGTGCGGGATTCGACGGAATACTCTACGCATACAACCTTAACGATGGGTCACTAGCGTTCACTTATGGCAATGGCGGAGAAGGTAACACCACATATGCTGGTTTAGGAACAGCATACGGCGAATACCCCATGTTCATCGACGTCGTAGCCGACGGAAAAGTGTATTTAGCAACAACAGAGCATTCCCCAGATTCTCCCTGGTACAAGGACTCGCTCTACCGCGCAGTCAATGCTACCACAGGCGAAGAAATCTGGACAGTTATGGGCTGGGGCACAGGCATGTACGCCGGAGGCTACGACATTGTCGCAGACGGATACTTTGTATTCCTCAATGCATATGACATGAAACTATACACGGTTGGCAAAGGCCCAAGCGCAATGACAGTGGACACACCAATGGCGGCGATTACCAAAGGCTCAAGTATAGTGATCAGAGGTACAGTCACTGACATTTCTGCGGGTACAAAGCAAGACGAGCAAGCTGCACGCTTCCCCTACGGTGTTCCAGCAGTCTCTGATGCCAGCCAAGCTGGTTGGATGGAATACGTATATATGCAAAAACCGCGGCCAACTGACACTGTCGGTGTTCCAATCAGCTTAAGTGTGGTTGATGCTAACGGCAACTACCGAACAATAGGCAACACAACAAGTGATTCTGATGGATTCTACAGCTATCAATGGGCACCAGACATTGAAGGCAAATACACCATTTACGCCAGCTTTGCAGGCAGCGAATCTTATTGGCCATCGCACGCAGTGACAGCTTTTGCCGTTGACCCGGCAGCACCAACTGCATCGCCATATCCAGAAACTATTGTGCCAAACACAGAAATGACCGTTATAGGCGCAGCAATCGCAATTATTGCAGCAATAGCCGCAGTAGGCACCGTAACAATCCTCACCTTAAGAAAACGACCATAAAAACGCAACATAAAACAATCATCTTTCCCTTTTTTTTATTTTTAGTTTTTGCAGGTAAACCAATTTCTTAATGAAATACTCTATTTTCCGAAGTCATTTCACATGTTACAACCGATTCTTCCAAAGAAGACCAAAAAGCGCTATTTAGTTTAAGTTACTGTTCGTATCCCTGAGTTTCCATCAAATACCTAATTTTGTTGTGGACAGACATCAGCTGAGCAACAACTCCATCCACTCCATAATTCCACTGCTGATTATCTAAAAGCTGATCATTACGAACCATCTGGTTACCCAAATTGCCCACAAAACAATAAATAAAAATACCAACCAAGTAAGCAAATATAGCTTGAGAGTGCATTAACGCTACTATCACCAATAAACCATTACCAAAACCGCCCAAGAGACTGGTTAATAAGCTCAACATTCAAATCAGCAATTGGGAAAAAAAGTTAAGCAGACAACATTACCACGACCAATGGTAAATTAAAATTTCTTTTTCAGCAATAATTATTCAGATTCCCCAAGAAGCTTACGAATGTGAAAAAAATAACCTGACTTAAAGTATTCCACCCAGGTGCACTACTGCACCAAAAACTACAGCCAGAATCCAAACTATTAAGGTAGGCATCATCCATTTTTTCACTCTAAGACAAGATTTTTCCTCGCGATGCTTTAACAGCCAAGGAACTAAACATATAAAACCCATAATTGTCCCAGCAATCCCTAACGTAACTTTCACTGCCAAAAATGATGTTTGAAAAACTGACAAATCTGGCAACTCCTGAGGAAATTCGAACAGAAGATCAGGAATCATTGCAACAAAAACGGTTGCCAACTTTAGAGCAAACCCTGCAATTGACAAATAACCATGTTTCAAAAGAGTTTTCTTTGAGCCTCTACGACCAACAACACCAATTCCAACCAAAAAAAGACTTAAAACATTCAAACCAAGGCTTACATCGCCAACAAGTTCACTCACATTTGCATTCCCAAGTTAACTCATTAATAATACTTATAGATTTTTGCATAATAAATGTGCTTGACTGCTATAGGAGCGAAGCGAGCTTTCCACCGCTACAAACAATAGTAATTTTTTTGATTAACTTTAATCCTGATTTTCTGATTCTTTCTCGTGTTTTTTGCCTAATTCGATTAAGCGTCAAGCTCGTTGCGCGCCGCGGTGACCTGCTTCCTCTAAACTGACTTTGCCTTAGTGATTTGCTTCCTTAACTTTTTTGACCAACCGCTTACCTTCAGCTGTCAT
>CAWIYF010000008.1:0-34033 GCA_963840295.1 Candidatus Bathyarchaeota archaeon | reverse complement strand
GTCAAAACCCGCTTCATAGAGTTCAATGAGACCGAAAGCAAGAAATGCGTAGTCATCTAAGAAGCCCAAAACAGCCCGTTCGCCCTTAGCATACCTGTGAAAAAGCATTCTATCTTCCGTTTTCATTTCTTTTAGGATAAAATCTGCCGCTTTAGTTGCCGCTTTAAGATAATTTGGTTCACCTAAGACTTGGTTTGCTCGGGCTAATGCAGCAATCATCAGGCCGTTCCAATCAGTCAGTATCTTGTCGTCTTTGGCTGGATGAATGCGTTTCTCTCGAATTTCAAAGAGGGTATTTCTGATTTTTCCTAGCCTGCCTATGAGTTCATCCAATGTCAGGTTGGATTCAGATGCTAACTGCTCCAGCGATGCAGCGAAGTGAAGTATGTTTTTACCCGTTCTACCCATTGATGGCTCAGCATAGTTGCCTTCAGATTTAATGTCAAAGAGTTTAACTGCTAAATCAGCATCTTGTTTTGGCAGTGCCTGCTCAATTTCTTTTTGTGCCCAAAGGTAAAATTTTCCTTCTTCGCCTTCACTATCAGCATCTTCGGCAGAGTAAAAACCGCCTTCCGCAGCGGATAAATCCCTCAAAACATACTCCAAAGTTTCTTTAGCGGTTAACTTGAATTTTGCCGCGCCAGACGCCTGATAAGCTTCAAGGTAAGCTAACGCCTGTAAAGCTTGGTCGTAGAGCATCTTTTCGAAATGAGGCACCAGCCATCGTGCATCAGTGGAGTAACGGTGAAAACCAAATCCTATTTGGTCGAAGATGCCGCCTAACCTCATGGCACGCAAGGTTTTCTCAACCATAGTCCACGCAGTTTTTTCTTTGGCTTTGTTGTAGTACCTTAAAAGGAATATGAGGGTGTGTGGGGATGGGAATTTTGGGGCTCCTCCAAACCCGCCGTTTTCGTTGTCAAAACGCAAGAACAATTGCTCATAAGCATCGTCAAGGGTGTTTTTGTCAATTTGGTTTGCGGATTCTGCTTCTGTTTGAGTTGCTATTTGTTCCTTAAGTTCTTTGCCGATGGATTCCATTTCGGCTTTTCTGGTTCTCCAGATTTCCCCAATCTGAGGTACAAGGTTAAGCATCCCAACCGTGCCATAACGATCATTCTTTGGTATGTAGCTGGCGACGAAAAAAGGGTTTTTTTGGGGAGACATAATCACGTTTAGGGGCCAGCCGCAGTTTCGACCCATCGATTGGCAAACAGCCATGTAGGCGGAATCAAGGTCAGGTCGCTCTTCGCGGTCAACTTTTATGGAGACGAAGGTTCGGTTCATAACATCGGCTACATCGGCGTCTTCGAAGCATTCTTTCTCCATAACGTGGCACCAGTGACAAGTTGAGTAACCTATGGAAACAAAAACGGGTTTATCCTCTCGCTTAGCCTTCTCAAAAGCCTCTGGACTCCATGGATACCAGTCTACAGGGTTGTAGGCGTGTTGAAGCAGGTAGGGACTTTTTTCTCTGATTAGCCTATTCGGTTTTCTTTCTGTCCCTGAGGGTTTTTGCATAAAAGAATAGCTCCTACTATACAGTTTAGTTTGTTGCTATATGCTGTTAAATAAAAAAGAAGAATTAATAGTAGTATGTTGCACTGACTGTTGCGGTGTTTGCGGTTGCCTGGTTTATGTTGCCGATGTTAATTGTTAATGTTCCTGGTAGCACTGGAAAAACAGCGTTTCCCGATGTTCCTAAAGTTTGATTATAGTCAAAGTTGGTTCCGGCATAACTGTAGAGTACTTCAGCGTAGGTTGTGTTTGCTGAGGCGGTGGCTTGAATAGAAACGTAACCAGAATAGTATATTGCGTCGCTGAAGACTTGTGTGGTTGAGTTTGCATCTTGGGTTATGGGTTGCTGACTAAACAGGACGGCGGATGCATTCATTGTTGCAATGTTGTAGTAGCCTGATATTTGGTCGTTTAACGCTGAAAGCTGCTGGTTTAAGCTGGCTATTTGCCCTTGATACGTTGCAGAACTTTGGGTTTGAGCGAGTACAGTTGCATTCAAAGAGTCAATTGTTGCGCTCTGATCACTAATGGTCTTATCTTTCTCTGTTATTTGCGCTTTTAAATCTGCGGCATTTCCGTTTAAAGCGTAAACTGCGATGACGCCAACTAAACTGGCGGCAAGAACAACACATACAACTGCGAGTGCGAGAAACTTCATGTTCACGTTTCTTCGGTCCCGGATTATATACGCCCATATAGTTCATCTGCTTTTCAGTACCTAAGCGGTCTAGATATAAATAATTTTTTCCACATTGAACCCTAACTGCACCCAAATTAGAGAAAAAAGATTGATCAAAGAATGTTTTTAGTACCTTATGCTGAGGTAGAATAGCACCGATAATGCTGCCATCTCAAAGAGTCCGGGAGAAACGCGAAGGGACCTAAGCCGAACGCCTGAACCCTACAAGTCCCGTGACGAATGGGCTGAACGTTACGTCTTTTAGTAGTAGGCATAATAGCAAAATACTATCAATCCAACCGTAGAAGTCGACCGAGTCTTCTTGTAGATGCTAAGATAGTTAACAGAAGCACAATAGTCAGTACAATATTTATTGTTGAAATGATCAGTTCGAACTATATAGAAGAATTCGATATCAGCCGGATTCGTAAGAACCCGTCTGGCTGAGAGAATGGGAATTCGTTTCTTCTTAGAGCGGTTCGGTAATTTACAAGCAAGACTGCGGCAAAAGCCGTTAAAACGCCACCAAAATAATCGGCAAATTATTCCGATTTTGTTTCATTCTATTCATTGTTGTCCCATCTTGTCATGTGCCCCTTTTTCTACTTTTTCCCGATTTTCTTCATAATCTCCTCAAACAAGACGATAATTGTCCTCCATTGTTTGAGAAAGAAAATATGTTGCGCCATACCTGTCCCCGACAGAAGTAATGATTTTGTTCTTTTCCAAGACTTCAAGGTGATGCCGCATCGTTTTGTAATCCATCTTTAGCAAAGTCGCCAGTTGATTGGCGTTCTGCGGTGTCTCCTTTAGCGATTCAATCATTTTCGCACGAGTCGGTCCGCCTCTGGTACCTGCGATTAGCCATCCAAGCAAGTACTTTAGCGAACGAGCGTTTGAGGACATTTACGGTGTCTCCGTGCTTTATGGCGGTTCTTTTCGTCACCTTAACCTGACTGTGGTAATAAATGTGTGGTTTCAAACACTAAGATAAAACAGTTTAGGTCAGAATTGGGAATCAATTTGGGTGCAAATCCTGAAAAATCCCTTAATAACCTAACGCTCCACCGTTTTTTTGAACTCTGGAGGTGACATAACAGGATATGAACACAAAAACTAAAGCCCTAACTTTACTTTCAGTCATAGTTGTCGCAGTAGTCGCTGGATCATTCATTATTGCCATGCAATCAACAGTAAAAGCTGACAACACGACCTCAGTTGCATTCGACTCAGAGATAACCCCTTCATCCGTGAACGCAATCGACAATGGCCCAAACGGTTTTAACGGTTTTGGCAATGGACCTATGATGATGGGAATGCAACCTAGATTTGGCATGGGTCATAAAGGAATGGATAGAGGCCTTGGAGGATTTGAGGCGGTTCAGTTAAGCAGTGACTTTACAGCGAACGTAACTGCCATCGCGAAAAATGACAACGACGTGCAAAATCTCCTCAATCAAGGCTACAACATAACTTCAATTCGCCCAGTAATTAGCACAGTCGTTGACGGCAACGGCAACGTAGTAACCAAAGCTTCAACCGCAGACGTGCTGCTACAAGGCAACAACGGCAGCCGAGCATTCGTAGTCGTTGACCTTTCTCAGGCAAAAGTTACAAAGATAGTGACTCTAACTGTGACAGAAATCGACAAGTAATCAAAATCTTCTAATCCCCCCTTCTTTTTTTAAAAAACAGGTTTTTTAAGTAATCCCCAATTAGCTGAAGAGAATGCTTGACAATTAGGGTTAGATTTGGGTAAGATTTTGAAAAATTGTTTAATAAGTCATCAAGGGTTAAGCTGGACAAGCAACCAGGAAGAGATTTGAACATCAGAAAAGGTCATTGCCCTATGATTGCCGAAGTTTATCCCCTTCAAGTCTCTTTTTAACTGCCCTCATCAAATAAGAAATGAAAGGTAATAGGTAAAACATATGGGAATAATTAATAGAGCTATAAGAAATATTTCAAGAAGAAAAATTCGAGCATTACTAGTAATTATCGCTTTAGGCTTTTCAATGGCAATAATGGTTTCCATTCCTGCCGGTGTTATAGCTAATCAGCAGACATCAAGCGCCATGGCATCAAACCTAAGCAACGTGATTAGCCAAACTAGTGACACAATTAATAGAACAGCAACTCAAATAGACTGTAGCCTTGCGGCGGAATTTTCAGGTTTCGGTTTTACACCACCTGACAACGTTGGAGGCGGTAGACAATTCGGTGGAAGTCCCCCTAGTGGGTTCGATCCCAGTCAATTCGGCGGCGGCACTATAGGCGGTCAGTTTGGCGGTGGCGCATTTGGCGGTGGACAAGCAAATCCAATGAATGAAAGTCTATACACCGATATCAACAGTACTATCTCTGGAATTGCAGCGGTTGAGCCTCTTCTTCAAGCCTCTGAAGGAAGCAATCAAACAGTAACCTTTATGGGACGAAGCTTTACACGTCAAACAACCGAGTACATTATTGAAGGCATACCGTTAACTTCGAATCTTGTAGATAACTACAATATTCTGCCAACGAACATAACTACTGGAAGAAACCTGCAGGCTGGCGAAAGTGGGATTGTCTTGCTTAGTGAAAATAACTCGGCGTACTTTGGTGTTGGAGTAGGCGACACAGTAAACATCTTGGATCACACCTTCACAGTAGTTGGTATCCACGGTTATTCTTCAGTTTCAGACAGATTAACGTTATACATGAACCTTTCAGACGCTCAAACAGTAACAAACAATACAGGGTACATAACCAGCCTTCGAGTTTTTGCAACAAGTAGCGACGTTGTTACGCAGGTAGCTACCTCCATAAGTTCATTGCATTCAGAGCTTACAGTTACTACTGACCAAACCCGCTTAAATCAACTTCAAACACTACAATCGACCTATAATTCTCAACTGGCAAATGCCCAAGAATCTAATAGCCAAACATATGCAACTGCTGTTGAAGAAATTGTCGTAGTGGTTGTAGCAACAAGCTTGATAGTACTATTTGTCATGCTCTACACTGTCAAGGAGAGAACCAAGGAGATTGGCACGCTTAAAGCGATTGGTTTTAGCAATCTTAATGTTATGAGTCAATTTATGCTTGAAGGTGTCTTGTTAAGTATGATTGCAGGCGTAGTTGGAATCGCAATAGGCAGCATAGCCGCCCCCACGATTTCATCACTTTTACTTCCGAGCACTTTTATTTCAGGCACCATAAGAATCAGCGGATTATCAGTTGCGACTTTGAATCCTGAACTTATACTGGCGTTATTTGGTGCAGCGGTTCTACTTGGAACATTAGGAAGCTTATATCCCGCATGGAGAGCTGCAAAAATTAGACCAGCCGAGGCGATGAAATATGAGTAAACCAGTACTGCAAATTGAAAATCTAAACAAAACCTACATGCTAGGCAAACGCCCGGTTCAAGCACTAAATAACCTCAACCTGCGAGTCAATCAAGGCGAGTTTATAGCAATCATGGGTCCTTCAGGCTCGGGCAAAACCACCCTACTAAACATCATAGGCGCAATCGACAAACCCACAAGAGGCCAAGTGCTCTTAGACGGAATAGATGTTGGAAAGATGCCTGAAAACCAACTCTACAAAATCCGCCGCGACAAAATGGGCTTCGTCTTCCAAACATTCAATCTGCTACCCTACCTAAACGCACGAGAAAACGTCGAGTTACCCATGGAAGGCAAAATCCAATCAAAGGCTGAACGCAAGAAACGTGCAAGCGAGCTTTTAGCTATGGTTGGGCTTTCAGGACGCGAGAATCATCGTCCTCAAAGGCTCAGCGCTGGAGAACAACAGCGTGTCGCAATCGCACGTGCTTTGGCAAATAACCCAGCGTTTATTCTTGCAGATGAACCTACTGGGAATTTGGATAGCCAAAACAAGGCAGAAATCATAAAACTCCTCGCAAACCTAAACCTAACACAAGGCACAACCATAATTATGGTAACACACGATAGCCAAGCTGCAAACCACACCGAACGAATGCTGCTGCTTAAAGATGGAAAAATAATCAAGGAAAAAGAAGGGCTGCATCTGGCAAAGAAGAACAACAAATGCCCAAACTGTGGAAGCAGCATCAAACCAAGTGACGAGATCTGCCCCATCTGCAAGAAACCACTTATTGCACCTGAGGAGCCTTTCTCAGCTTAAAAAACAAAAAAGACAAATATTGTTTAGCATGAGGTTTTTTATGGAAACATCGACATCACCATCTCCTTCAATTCCCCCTCCACCCCAAAGGCACAAGCGTCTTTCAGTAGTCATGATTGTTGCTCTTTTGCTCGTAGGCTTAGTCACTGGCGGCTTAATCGGTTACGCAATAACCTATTCGGACTTCAACCAAAAACTCAGTAACCTGCAAGGCCAAATAGGGCTCACGCAAGGTTCAGGCAACGGCTCGCAACAGACGTTCATCCTTAATGATAATGTTTCTCTTTCTAGTCTCTATGAGCAGATTAAGTCCTCAGTTGTTATAATCCAAGATTTAGAACCACAATACGGCATCTTTGGAGATCTTGTAGGCTACAGTCTACAGCAAGGCTCAGGATTCTTAACCGAAGCAAGTGGACAATTCGTTATCGTAACCAACAACCATGTAATAGCCAACGCAATCAACTACACAGTTACCTTTGCAAACGGCGATGCATATCCCGCGAAAGTGCTCGGTTCAGACCCCAAAGCTGACCTTGCCGCCCTCACGATTTTCCCAATGCCCAGCGGGCTAACACCGCTAACTCTTGCTCACTCGGACTCTCTGCAGGTTGGTCAACCAGTTGTTGCTGTTGGTTCACCTTACGGGTTGTCAGGAACATTGACCACAGGTGTTATCAGCGCATTGGGAAGAACGATCACTGAAGATTCAAGCATGAGCCAAGACGGCGAAACCATTGCTGACATTATCCAAACCAGCACCGCTATCAACCCCGGTAACTCCGGCGGTCCACTCATAACTTACAGCGGAGAAGTCATCGGAATCACTACAGCTGGCATCAGCAACTCCCAGAGTTTGGGTTTCGCCATACCCTCGGACACCATAATCCGTGAGCTAACCTCACTAGTCAGCTCTGGCTCATACACAAATCACCCGTCCATAAACGCCCAAGGTACAGATATGAACTACCAAATAGCCCAAGCAATGGGCTCAAGCATCACCTACGAGTGGCTCGTCGAGAGCGTCTCCACATCAAACGGACTGAAAGGCGGCAACAAACAAGCATCAATTTTAGGCTCCACCATAGTCCTCGGTGGCGATATAATAACAGCGGTCAATGGAGCAAGAATAACCAACACCGACGACCTACTCTCCTACCTCGAACGACATACGCTTCCCGAACAAACAGTAAACTTCACAATCATACGAGGTGGACAAACCCAAGCAGTCACAGTTACCGTAGGAAAAGCTTAACTGTCGAGTATATCTGATCTGAAGGTGTGGATAATTCTATATCCAGTTGTTTAACCGGTGCCACCACAGTTTCTTTGAGATTTGCACTCTATTACCTCTCCGTAGCCATGCTTCAAATCTTTTTTTCTCATTTAATGGCAACGATGTTTGCCTCCTCACAATATGACGCAGATTGACTTTTTGTGACTTTCAGTGACTTTTCCAGACGTAACCTGCAGAAGCAACAATTCCTAAACCAAAAAAGCAACCCAAAACAAACTGCTCTATTTCTGCAAATTTCAACGATTGTTCTTCTTCTATCAGACAAAAAATATTATTTACAAAGCCATCAGGCTCATCAACAAAAGAAAACTGTCTATGTTATTAAACCCAAAAAACGCCTATTCAATACCGATAGAGAAAGAACCTCTTGACGGAAGAAGAAAAAATCTGATTTTTTCCAGAAATGCCAATTTTTTCTTCTTTCAGACGATAAACTTTTTCGGACCTCCCTCAAACGTATAGGCTTGGCAAGTCTTCCACAATGTTTTGTTCAAAATTATTTTCAGCTTTTCCCTTATTGATGAGTGAGTCGGTCCTTAAGGGGTAGGGCCTATGACGTTTCTGCAGCCATCTGTATGTTGAAATCTGTTGTTTTTTCGTTCCTTGTTTTGTGGTCGCTATTTTTATAAGCTCAACGCTTGAATTAGGTTTTCATGCAAGCTGAATTTGGAGTAATCGGTGGAACTGGTCTTTACGACCCTAAACTTTTCAAGAACATTGAGGAAGTTAACGTTGATACGCCCTATGGCAAACCGTCTGACGCTATCACCGTGGGCGAACTCGGCGGAAAATCCGTGGCGTTTCTGCCCAGACACGGAAAAAAACACACTATTAGACCAACAGACATCAATGTCCGCGCAAACATTTTCGCCCTCAAAAAACTTGGCGTCAAACGGATTTTGGCGCCATCCACGGTTGGCTCGCTGCGAGAAGAATACCATCCAGGCGAAATCGCCTTTGTCGACCAATTCATCGACCGCACCACACGACGCGAACAATCATTCTACACTGAAGACAAAGTCTGCCACATTTCCGTTGCTGAACCAATGTGTCCTGAACTGCGGAAAACCATTATTTCAGTTGCTAAAGACATGAAAATCAAGATGCATGAGACTGGCACATATGTTTGCATTGAAGGACCGCGTTTCTCCAGTAAGGCGGAATCTAAAATGTACCGTCAATGGGGCGCTGATGTAGTTGGTATGACGTTGGTTCCTGAGTGTGTTTTGGCCCGAGAAGCTGAAATTTGCTATGCATCCATTTCCACGGTGACTGACTATGATGTTTGGAAGGATCATGTAGTTTGCGTTAACGATATTTTGGCGACTATGAAAGCCAACGTTGAGAATGTTAAACAGATAATCGCAGAAACCGTTGCTAAAACACCTGCGGAGTGCAGCTGCGTTTGTAATCAGGCGCTCAAAGGAGCATTCGTTTAGAAGGGGAACTTGAAATGAACAAAACTGACAAAACTATCGACTTAAAAAGTAAAATTCGAAGAATTCCCGAGTTCAAAGGTGTAGTTTTCTGGGACATAACACCTCTCCTAAAAGACAAAACCTGCTTTCGCGAGTGCATCAGACAGTTAGCTGACCATTACAGGGGCAAACCAATCGACGTTGTCGTTTCTAATGAGGCAAGAGGCTTCATCATCGGCGCTCCGCTGGCTTATGAGCTTGGCGTAGGGTTTGTTCCCATCCGCAAGAAAGGAAAATTGCCTTACAAATGCGCGGATTTAACCTACAAAAAAGAGTATGAATCTGACACTATCCAAATCCACGAAGACGCCATTGAGAAAGGCCAGAATGTCTTAATCATCGACGACTTGCTCGCGACAGGCGGAACCGTCAAAGCAAACATTGAATTAGTTGAGAAGTTAGGAGGAAAAGTTGTTGGTTTAGGCTTTCTTATTGAGCTGGGTTATTTGGGTGGACGAAAAGCCCTTGGCAGCAAGCATGACATCTACTCACTTGTTGAATTGAAAACCACAAACCAATAAACACGCGCCAAGCCTTGTAAGGTTCGGGCTTGGCATATGAAAGCACAAGTCAAGCTCCATTCCTCTACTTCCTCCCAGACGGCGAAAAAAATAATTGCGAATGGGGCGCCGCTCTCGTTATGCTTTCTGCGGAGTAAAAGCGGGTTTCGCCAAGCCCCAGCTTTTTCCAGCTGCAAGTTAAATATTTCAGCTCGATTTTATATCGGTTTGTTGTTGTAGCATGACTGCAACGCATCTTTAATAACGACGTTCTGGGATAATTACGTAGGTAAATTTTTGAGGTGGCTTTTTTGGAGAACGTTTTTGTAGATATGGGCACAGAAATTTCAAGCTCATTTTCTGAGAAAAAACCTTCGGTAAAGCCCAAACGAAGCGCTTTTGTCTTTATTACAACGGAATCAGATGAAAGCTACTTGACGCTTGAAGACTTAAGAAAAATTGATGAAGTTAAAGAGGTTTATCTTGCTCGCGGCGCGTATGATCTTGTCGCTAAGGTCAGCGGCGAATCTTTTGATCATCTTCGCGAGATCGTGCATACAAGAATAGGCAACTTAAGCAACATCAGATCAACGTTGACTCTGACATTAATCTAAGCATTGTTCAATTCAGATGCTTTTGCAACTCTGATAAGTACTCGACAAAAAGAATTTCTTTACTTTTCGATTTATAGCAAAATCCCTTAACTTTGTCCTGAACTTTCTCTATTATTTTCAGTTCCACAAGCTTGGCGGCGTCACCGAAAAGAGATTCAATACCATCTGTGAAGTCTTCGATCATTCGGGGAATCTGCTCTTTTCGAATGCTATACCTGTTTTCCAAGTAGCTGTAAATGGCTTGTTTAGCGTTTTCTCCAAGGGTTGAAAAGACTTCATCTACTGACTCCGCAACTGCCGTATCAAAACTTATTGGGATTACATGTTGATGACTCATTTTTGTTTCCTTCTGTCGTTTTGTTCTGCTAAGCTACAGTTGGATAACCAATATATCCCTTGTTTTTAATTCGAAATTAATCTAAAGCCGATATATACAAAAAAGCAAAGTGTTCTGATTGCTACTTTTTCTTAATGCACTCATGCATATGTTTCCAAAGCATTTAGCGGCTTCGCCAAGCAGGCGCATCACAGAAGGGGCAACTGAACATCGGCTTATTCAAACATAACACCCACACCCAACATTAGTGACTTCAGCATGATAAATCAATATGTGACTGCACACAACCAACAACGCCACCTTTAAGAAAGGCAAATCCAAAACACTTTATAAAATCCTTTCAGTTACCTATAGTAGGAAGTGAATCTTTTGACAACATACATGGTCAACTCAGCTATTTTAAAGTCAGGAAAAGACCCCAAAGCTTGCGCGCAGGGAGCAGCAAAGATGCTCGCCAAAGGAAAAATCAAGGGAATAGAAATTAAAGCTTGTTATTGCTGTGAATCAGAAAATAGGGTGGCTTTCCTTATTGAAGGTCCAAGCGAAGACGCAATACTTCATGTTGTGCAAGAGCAACTTGATGTTCCAGTTGCTTCTATTATGGAAGCTGAAGAAGTCTCAGTAATACCATAAGCCCATCCTGCATTAGCCACTTTATTTGGCGAAAGCTTCTCTTAAAAGCCTTCTCTCCCCCTTTATTTAAAATAAAAAAACAGCACGGGCCAATAACGGGTTGTTTCTTAGTCAGGTTTTAGCGGCTTTCAAGTAAACCTCAAAATCCCTATCTGAAAACAACACAAAAATAACCTTTTCAATGCGGTCCTCTTTTTCTAAAAATGCCTTGACCGTTCCTAAAGCTATGCGGCTTGCTTCTTCAATAGGGTAACCATAAGCTCCAGTGCTAATGGATGGAAACGCAATGGTTTTTAGCCCTTTAGAAGCAGCAAGTTTCAGCGTGTTTCTATACGCCTGCTTTAGAAGTTCAGCTTCAACATGAAAACCTCCAAGCCAAACTGGACCAACGGTGTGGATAACATATTTGGCTTTTAGGTTACCGCCTGAAGTAATAACTGCTTTTCCAGTGGGCAATCCATCAGGCCACTCTGTTGCCCGTATCCGTTTGCATTCTTCAAGGATTTTGGGTCCACCTTTACGGTGTATGGCTCCGTCTACTCCTCCGCCGCCCAGAAGCGTCGAGTTAGCCGCGTTTATTATGGCGTCTGCTTCAACGTCTGTTATGTCGCCCTTTATCAGTTCTAGTTTGGCGTTTCCAACTACAAACTCCATAATATCACTTTACTTACGCACTTTTCTTTGTTTTACCTGCCCCTGAACTAGAACCTACCGAAGCTGCAAGACTTGAATTATCGATGCCAGCTAAAGGATTGCCCGATAGGGGAAACGCCTGCTTTGTCTGCAGCTTATACGCATCAACCAGCGTAGCTCGCACATTTTGATGGTTCAAAAGAACGTTTCTCGCTCCTGGATTGTTGTTAACCTCGGTCGCATCAAGAACTCTCAACGTTAAACTCACAGTTGCTCTTGTCGGGCTTAAGGTAACATCAAAAGATTTTTCTTCCACCGTCATGCTGACAAAGCGAACTGGCACTGACCGTTTTCCTCCCCATTGGAACACGACAATAGGCATGAATGTTTGTTTGCCTACGACTTGCAGTTGCATCATCAACTCCAGCATTGCTAAAGCTGGATGGAGACCAAGATTTGCTGAACTCCGATTTTGAGAGGCTCCATCAACATCAACGCTGTCCAGCTCAAATGTTAAGTTGAAAAACTCAGAGGTGGGGCATTGTTGGTCTGCGGTGCTTGCGGCTAATGCATTGGGCATGCCTTGGTTGAACGTGTGAATGAGTTTTTCTGGGTTATATTGGAAAACAAAAAAGACGTTTTTTGAGGAAATAGCTGCATCTGCCGCGTTTGGGGCAAGAAGAATCAGCGTTCCTCGATTAATACTGGGTTGGCTTGGCACGCGTTGTATCCTACCTGGTGGTTCTATGTTTCTTTGGGTTCTGCCACGCCAGTGTCTCTTTCCCAACCTTCATGCTCAATTGTTATACTTTGAATGGCAACTGCGTTTTCTCCAGCATTCAATTCAGGTAGAGCAACATACTCTGAGACCCAGCACCGATAAACCTTGTAAGCTAGGACTGGAACTCCCGCTTCGTTAAGTAATTCTATAACTATGTCTTTGCGGAAGTTCTTAAGTGACATGGACCCGCTGCTCTTGCTGAACACCAAATTCGCCCAGGTCTCAAACTCTGGGTCATGTGTAACGCCTCGTTCCAAAACGATGGGGGCATAGTGGGTTTTGCCTGGAGATTTCCGTTCAACGTTTGCGTCGCCTCCATCACGGTACAGGATGACATCTGTGGTTCGTTTGAGGGGACTCATCTTGGAGACGCCGGCAACGACTTTGCCGTCCCATTTTACAAGAAACTTGAATTTTTTGTATGGATCAATTCGGCTTGGGTTAACTGTAAATTGTGGCATATTTTTTCAACCGCCTTTTCTTTCGCGTATTAAACTTATTATGTTTGCGGTTTGACTTGGGAGCTCAAGACCGCATTAGAAATGCACAGCCGGAATAGATTGATCAGATATTTCTAAATGAAAAGTGACCACAACGCGGAACTCACAAAGTACGCTCCAAAGCCGATGAACACAGCCACACAAAACATTGTAATTCCCATTCGAGTACGCTCAGTCCAGAAGCGCTGGGACTTAAAAATTAACAAAGCCACCACAGTATACCATGAGAAATCAGTTAGCCAATGGACTCCTGCAAAGACAGAAAACCCTAACAGCCCAAACAGTTTGGCATTCAATATAAGCGTCGTACCGATGGTTAGCCACCATAGGATAAAGCCTGCGTTTGCAGCTGTCGTCCATGCTCCTGCGAGCACTGAATCCCGCTTAAGGCTAACAGTTGTCTCTTCTTGTTTGTGCCTGTTTCGAAAGGCTCGTACGCCCATAAAAATCATAAGAAAACCCCCAACCAAACCCACCGTAACCTCCACAAGACTGGGAATGCTAAATTGGCTAAGCAAAAGGAAAATAAGAAACATCAAAGGAAACTCGACAATTCCGTGGCCAACCGCAATCAAAGCTCCTGCTGTTTTGCTTTTTGATGCCTTTCTAATTGTAACAGCTAATAGTGGTCCAGGCATTAGAACTCCTGAAAGTGAAATTAGCAAAACTGAAGCCAAGAACAAGTAGAAATCCGTGATGAACTCCAAGCTCCAAGTCCCCTTCAGGCGTTTTAGTCCATTTTTGCGTGGTTAGCTATAAGGCTTTCACTCTTGGTTTCAAAGAAGGGTTTCACCATACTAATGGCAGAGTAAAAAGCCAATGATGGCCATCAATTCTTGGGGATTTCTGGATAAGTTTGTTACTCATAACGACCCCTTTCGCCCTCTATTGTTTCAACATAGAACCACTAATAGGATCTAAATAATGTCTGAGAACACGGTAGGAGAGCTTCACTCAAATACATTCTTACTTGGCTCGCGTTTTTGCACTTTTAAGAGCCGGGTTTGCATCTGTACAATGTCAGCGCTATCTTTAGCCGTAACGTAATTATCAAGTAACATCTGATTTAACTCGAAAAACGTGTGGCCCCACGGAAAAATCAGCAAAATATCCTCAGCTTCCTGTTTGAAACCAGCAATGTACAGAGCAGCCGCGATGGCTTCGACTGTTGTTAACTTGGTGAGCTTTCCAAAATTAACTGGGTTACCAGCAATCAAAACAGGTAAACATCTACTGGTTCCCTTAACATGTTCTCCCATAACCTTCTGAGCTTGTTCCCAACTGCAATCTAATGCTGCCAACCCAAACTGTTCAAGCCTTTCTCTATCTGCATGTGAGAATGCGATTTCACCAAAAGGGTTCAGTACAATGGCGCGTTTAGGCAAAAATCTTACCTTAGACACAATGCGGGCCAGTCCTCGCCGTTTCAGCCTCAACGCAGTATTTTTTTTAGGATCATCTTGTGCAGCATGATAAATTGTGATTCTAACGGGCATTGGCAAAACTGGCTTTTGATCTTCAGAATCATTTTCCACTTGGTTTATGCACCTTCAAATGACCCATAGGATCGTCAAAGACATTTGGAATCCACTCAATAATATCTGTTGCAACCATGTGGAATCCGATCTCGCTTGCAACGAAGTCGCCTGCAGCACCATTAACAAATGCTCCGGCTACAGCAGCCTCAAACGCATCCACCTTCTGAGCCATCAAACCCCCCACAATCCCACTGAGAACATCACCTGTTCCGCCAACAGTCATCCCTGGATTACCCGTAAAATTTAACTTGGCACGATTGGAATCGCATACTACGTCAACTTTGCCCTTTACTAAGATAACTGCGTTTAGTTTTTTGGCAGTTTTCTGTATTGCCAAGACCCGCTCTTCCTGGTTTTCAGGTAGAGTTTCCCCTGTCAATATCCCGTATTCACCAGCATGAGGAGTTAAAACAAACGGAACTTTTAGGGGTCGCTTGAATTTGGCGAAGGCTTTTAATCCGTCAGCATCTAAAAGCAGCGGTTTGTTAGCTTTTTCAATTTCGTCGATGCATGCCTTGACAAACTTGACGGTTTCCGGATTCAAGCCTAAGCCTGGCCCCATAGCAACCGCATCAACCAAACCTAAATAGGGCTTAATTGTTCCCATGTTTGCCGGGTTAAGGTTGTCTCCATCAAGTTTTACCGTTATCAAGTCAGGCGACATAGAAGATATGGCGTATGCGGTTTTTGCTGGAGCCGCAGTATAAACAATATCCACGCCTGTTCGCAGAGCAGCCAACGAAACCAGTGTGGGTGCACCAGAGAAAACCTCGCTGCCGCCAATAACAAGCAAACGCCCGAAATCGCCCTTGTGAGATGTGGGACTGCGTGGTTTTGTGGCAAGTAAAACATCGCCTGGACCTGCAAACCGCTCCATCTCTGACGGCAAACCAATGTCGACCACGACAAGTTCACCGACGTATTTCTTTGCTTTTTCCAGTCCAGACTTTGATTTATGGAAGGTAACAGTTAAGTCTGCTTTTACTGCTGTACCTAACACTTCACCCGTGTCTGAATCGATTCCTGTTGGCACATCGACAGCAATTTTGAAGGCATTTAACGAGTTAATGTAATCTACAACTTGGGAAATTGGCGGTTTTAGTTTTCCTTGGGTCCCTGTTCCCAGTAAGGCGTCAATAACTATTCCAGCGTTCACTTTAGGAATAAGCGAGCTGTCTGCAACCTCAAGCAAAGTAACCTTTGCCTGTAGCGACTGAAGAATTTCCCAATTACTGAGTGCTGCTTCATGGTTAATATCTCGGCTTCTGCCAACCAAAACCACGGTTACTTCAAAGTCTTCGGCTAAAAGGTGCCTGGCAACAACAAAGCCGTCGCCTCCGTTTCCGCCTAAACCGCAGAAAACCGCTGCTTTCTTGTTCTTTTGGAAGCGTGTGATAGTTTCTTGAGCGACGCTGCGTCCAGCATTCTCCATAAGTTGAAGCAGGCTGACGCCGAAGTATTGAGCGTTGACTTCCAAGGAACGCATTTCGTGGCTTGTTATTTGGGGAGTTTTGTTTTTTGGTTGCATGTTGACGCCTATTACTACTTTGTCAGGTTTAAAGATAAGCCTATCGAGTCGTATACAAAAGCATCTCCAAAACACACAAATATCCTTTGATCTTTCTTAGAAAACTCAAAAACAGCCTAAAAAATCGAAACTTTACGAACCTTATATATTCATACAGCCGCTAAAAAGAAAAAATATTTGAAAAAGAATCCGCGGGGCTGCAAACTCAAAGATTACGGTCCCTTTATCCTAACTCAAGTCGTTTGAAAGGGAATGAATAGGCAATGGGAATCATGAAAGAGTGTTTTCCTTCAAAAAGGCCGCGATTTCTTAAAAAGAACAAGTTAACGCGCCCTAAATTTATTACTGAGCCATTTTTAACTATTCTCTGACCCATTTTCTTCTGATTTCATTGTGTCTGGTTCTGTCTTCTCAGCACGCAGTTTCCCTTTTTTGACCCCAAGTTCTTTGACTTAGGCTTGAATGTCGGTTTGTACAATCGAAAAATTCTCGAACGTTAATTTTTTACATTAAAAAGTTAAAATGCCAATTATGCCTTTAGTAGAATTATGATAAACCTGTATTATATAACCATAGGCCTGTTCGCTTTCTTCAACTGCGAATGGCGAAGGAACCACGATTATGCTAAACTTGAAATCATTTTGAGAGACTAAGACACAGCAAAAAAGTTTATCCATATCTTTACTATTTACTTAATTTAGATTTTAGGCATAACCTTTTAGAAGAAAAATTTAAAAAATGGTGACCTATTTGAGCAAAAACTATGTCATAAAAAACTCTGATGCCCTTTTGATAACCGACATACAAATAGATTTTCTGCCAGGAGGATCCCTGTCAATTGAAAATGCAGATGAAATCATACCTGTCATAAACGATTACATACGGCGCTTTAGAGATGCGAAAGCACATGTTTTAGCTTCAAGAGACTGGCATCCATCCAACCATATATCTTTTAAAGCGCAAGGCGGTCCATGGCCACCTCATTGTATTCAGGAAACAGCTGGCGCAAAGTTTAGCCCCGAACTCAAACTGCCTCCACACACCCCAGTTATTTCCAAAGCTACCAATCCAGAACGGGAAGCTTACTCCGCTTTTGAGGGTACAAGCCTTGCTCATGAGTTGCGGGCGCTCGGGGTTAAGCGGCTTTTTGTTGGAGGGTTAGCCACCGATTACTGTGTGGTGAACACTGTTATCGACGCTCGTAAACTTGGTTTGGAAACGGTTGTTCTTATGGATGCAACCTTGGGGATTAACGTTGAGCCAGGGGACGTGGATAGAGCAGTTGAAACTATGCTTAAGACCGGTGCCCAACAAGCCACGGCTGAAGATTTTCCAGACGCTGTTAACATGTTGCCTATAGAAGAAACGCAACCTGACGCCTTAGCAGAAAAGCCTTTGCAACGAGCTGAAGTTAAGAAGAAGGCGCGTATGCGCCCTAAAGGATCAGTTAAGCGAATTCGGACGGAGCGGAAAGGCTAAGTTTATTCGAAATATGGCGAACCTTATATAACCATGCAGGTTAACGCTTAAAAGAAAAGGCTAAGTTGCTGGGAACCTTTCTTTTCTAAAGGCTCTTTGCGATTTTTCAGGGATTAGACTAATCTAAATTTGGTTTACGGATTTTTTCAGTGGAAACTCGGTTAGTTTGCCCTTCTAAAGGCTTTAAACATCGAAATTACCATTTGAAAGAGATTTGCCTTAGGGTGAACGCCGCTTGTGTGAGAGCCAGGGCTGTTTTTAGTGTGTTTCGCTCAATTTTTTTCATGTTTGAATTACTTTTGGGGGTTTTCCGATTGGGCTGGGTCGTTTTAACTGAACCATTGCCGTTTTTGGGTCGCGTAATTCTGCCGAATGGTCACTTTTTACAATAAATAGTTAAAAAACCTCATGGGTACTTGCTCATTTAGCATTAAATTGTTAAAATTCCATGGATAATGTTTTTTTTGCATGTACGAGAAGCGAAAAAACGGAAACTTGGCTAATCCAACATAATTTTATTCTTCGCCCATAACCTGGACAATTATCGTCCTTTCCCGAGGATAAACGTCAACTTCCACAAAAAGCAGCGACTGCCAAGTCCCAAAAGCAACTCGGCCATCAATTATTGGCAAGGTCTTGTCTGGTGGAAGAATCATGGATCGCAAATGTGCATGTGCATTAGACGGGTGCTGGTACGGCCTATGTTTTGGCGCTATTTCTTCAAGAAGAGATTTTATGTCAGTAAGTAACGCTTCATCGTTTTCTGTTAAGATCAGCACGCCGGTTGCGTGTGGGGCAAAAACGTGGACTAATCCGTTTTTTATTTTTGAATTTGAAACGACTTCTTGGACTTTATCGGATAAATCTATGAAGTCTATTTCACCTTGCGTCCTGAAATTGTAGTTTTTGCTTATGACCTTGAAGTTTGACATTAAGCCTCATGTTTTATCGGTTTGCTTGGCTGAAAAACCTTTCGAGAAGTTAGGTAAAACTGTGTTTGGGGGATGCTTCTGTATACGGCTTGTCTTGTTTTTTAGTGGTGAAGCAGGGAATTTAGCTTTTTTTGTTGTCTTTAGCCTCTTACACATGCTTAAAATTTAACAGTACTGTAACATTTTTGGCCAAGCGAAACTTTTATTCTTAAGAAATTTGGACGAGAAACAAAAGTATAAAACAAATTATTTTTCTCCGACTTAATAATTGATCGTTTAAGTGTCAAGCAACCTACATCTGAAAACTCTAACCCATCACCAGTCAAAACAGTAAATTCTGAAAATTGAATTGGCGCAGTTACCGACTGTTCCTGAGAGGCTGTCGTCGGAAACTATTTTTTCGGCAAACATGTTGCGCGTGTTCTATTACGAGATAAATTTTTTTTAAGAAACTTGGCTTTTGTTTACACCTGGCTCAAAATTATCTGCAATCTTCTTGCTTAAAATCTACGGCTGATCGTTGAGCTTTTTTTCCCTAAAGAGCCATTATTTGGGTTTGTTTTGGAGTAAATTTACTTTGGAGACCTTGTTTGGCTCCGAAAGGGGCTAAATGCAAAAAGCTAAGATTTTTTTCAATGGAAACGATAATTAAAGAGCTTGATTTAAGGTTTAAATGTAAAAATACCCTCGATTATGCCATTATCGTATTTGACTGAAATGACTGGCATGGACATTACCAGAGCCTCATATAAGTACCTTCGAAAATCTCCATGCGAAGGAAAAGCCTGTTATTTCGGTTAGCCTTCGACAAAAAATAACAACTTTCGCATTTTTTCAGCAAGGAAGCAAACTTTGGCATTTTGGCACAAAAATTTTTTGAATATATTTGGTTGGGAAGGGAAGGTTTGGGTGTTTTGTTTCTCTCTTTTACAGCTGGGAATTTTAGGCAGTGAATTTTTTTTCACCGTTTAAAGGAATACTATTTTGCGGTTTGCTTTGCTGAAACAGATTTACATTTATCATAGGTCAAAATTTGCTGTTGGTGTAAACGATTTGCCTATTAGAGTTGGTTTTTCTATGCTCACGAGTGGTTGTGGGAATTTTTTTCTCTCTTAGGGAGCGGTGTTTTTGTGTCTTTTGAAGTCAGCGGTGACTTTTCAAGTGGTTTGTGTAGTCTAAGTAGTGGATATTTTTATGTCGTAGATGTTATCTAATACTGAATCGGTGAATCTGGTTACATCAGTATTACAAGCAATTTTATCCATCACTATGTAACTCCAGTCGCACTCAACTCAGCTCGCCGAATACAAAAGAATCCCCCAAACGCATTTCAAAGCGCTCCAAAGGAACAATTTTTATCTCAAGAACCCGATAGATGCAGCATACAAGAGGGGAAAATGACGACAACAGAGATCGATCGAATCAAACTTAGGCGTTGGCGCAAAAGAGGTTTCTACAGCGAAACCGTCCTCGTCAAACTTCTGCAGAAAAAAGGCTACAACGCTGTCCGCGTCCCTGTAAGCAACCCAAGCCTCAACCCCCTCCCCGACATCATGGCGCGAAAGGGCCTGCATTTTTATGCGTTTGAAGTGAAAAACGCCAGCTACTACGCCTACTTCCCAAGAGTACAAATCGACAAACTATTTCGGTTCCTTGACCAATTCTGTCCTTCAGGCAACGAAAAAAAACACGCCGTAGTCGCCGCGCACTTGGGCAAGCGTTGGCTGTTTAAAGAAATCAGCTGGACTGATTGGGAAAAAAACAAGCTTCCGGATAAGGTTCGAATTTTAAAGCGTGATAGAGGCAACTTGAACATAGATTCCTGTTATCCGCAATAACATGCAAATGAACGTGTAATTAGTTTAAAGGCAACCTGCTGCTTAACAGATAAGTGCAGGAGAACCCCATGGCTGAACAAACAGAAATAATGGTCTCCATACAATCCTTAGAAAGAACTTACGAAATCGGGGACGGCAAACTTCAAGTTTTAAAAGACATAAACCTGCAGATACCCAAAGCAAAATTCGCCGTTATATGCGGCCCTTCAGGCTCAGGCAAAACCACCCTGCTTAACATTATAGGCGGAATTGATAGACCAACCAAAGGAAAAATCGTCGTTGATGGGCAGGACTTGACAGCACAAGATGAAGATTTCCTCTCTGACTTCCGCTGCAACAATGTAGGTTTTGTTTTTCAAGCTTACAATTTAGTTTCTACTTTAACGGTAGCTGAAAACGTTTCTTTTCCAATGGAATGGACCCGAAAACCAGACAGAGAGATAGAAAAACGCGTTGAGGAACTGCTAAAAACTGTGGGCTTAGAACATCGTGCAAACCATTTTCCCTCTCAGCTAAGCGGCGGAGAACAACAACGCGTCGCCTTCGCCAGGGCACTATCTAACGATCCTAAGTTAGTTCTTGCGGATGAACCTACGGGCAATTTGGATGTCAAGAACGTTCAAAAAATTGTTCAAGTGCTCCAATTTTTGAAATCTGAGGGAAAAACTGTCATCGTTTCAACGCATGACCTGCAAATTCGAGAACTAGCAGACCTGGTTTTCTGCTTAGATGAAGGCAAATTGGCGGATAACCATGAGTAGCGCTGGTTTTCCAATCAACGATTTGCTGCGGAGGAAGATGCAAACAAGCCTTACCGTCGCAACTTTGACTTTGAGCGTTGCTTCTACGTTGTTTCTTTTGCTGTTTAGTAGTCGTTTAGGCTTAGGCATAGCCTCTGCTTCAGGTACCTTAACCTTAGGTTTAACTGCAATCTTTAGCCAATTCATATTATTCATAGGGATATTGATTTTTATCATTGGCGCAGTTTTGACGACGTTTATTGTTTTTTTGATGATGTCTCAAAGGACTCGTGATTTTGGACTTATAAAAGCAGCTGGATGCCCAAACAGCCTCTTGGGTGGATACTTCATGACAGAACTCTTAACAGTTACCTTTGTCGGTTGCGTTCTGGGCATAGCTTTTGGTTTTTTAGCAGACTTTGTTGTTGCACATTTGGTCTTTTACGGGTATATTCTACCTAATTTTTGGTACGCTGTACTGGTTTTTGCCACCTTTTTTATTCTAGCCATATTATTTGGATTACGTCCAATCATTAAAGCCGCTAAAATGTCCGCTATGGAAGCGCTATCACCGGTAAACTATTACGGTTTAACGGGAGAAACTAAACTTAAGCCTCTCTCCAGGCACGGAATAACTTGGCGAATTGCCATGCGAAGCTTATATCGGCGTCAATCAGCAAGCATTCGCATCGTCTTTTTGTTATCGATAGTTTTTGTACTGTTGACTGTTTCGATTGCGGGAGGAATAATCGCAAGCGGTACCACGATATCGTCTATTGAAACCCCAACTGGCAAAGATACAATAGCTATAGGGCATAGTGCAATTATTAGTCAATACAAGTTGTTGTTGTCGAATTTCTCAAAAAATCAGCAAACCGACACCTTTAACTATTCAGACCCAACATTGGCAATTCCAGAAAAGATTATTCAACAACTAAACACCCTAAATGTAGTTGAGCGTATGGATCCACGATTGGTTTTAGACCTGACTGTTAAGGAAATGGCTGGCTTCGCTTTAGGGCAAGACAGCTCTCAGACACAGTTTATGGGTGGCCAACGTCAAAGCCAATCGATAGTAGTTGGTGTTAACCCTGCTGCAACTGTTGGTTCATGGTCGATTAATGGGCGTTTTTTGAGCAATAGTACTGCTTTTGAAGCGGTTGTGGGTGATTCAATCGCTGAAACCATGTATGTGCGTGACGTAACTAAGAAAATTAGTTTGGCTGATCCTTTGCAGGAAAGTATGGGGATTGAAAATATTACGTTTAGGATAGTTGGGGTTTGTATTGATCCCTTAAACAACGGTTATGTCGCCTATGTTCCAATCGACGAATTGCAGAAAGCCACGGGATTGTATGAAAATAACCTGTTGCTCGTTAAACCCGACAATTCAACAGATCGTAATACGGCTATTAATGAGATAAGAAGAATGGTTCAAGCGTCTGGTTATGGTTTAGAAGTGTTTGACCTAAACTCAGTAGTTGAGCAAAACACGGTTTTTCTTTCTTCAACTTGGCAAACAATTATGCTTCTGCCCCTTGCCACTTTGTTGTCAGCTGGCATCTTGTCTTGTGGGTTACATGATGCTGTCGGTGGATGAGCAACATCAAGAATTTGCCATATTGCGAGCTATTGGCGCCAAATCAAGAATAATCACTGCTATCTCAGCGATTCAAAGCACAATCGTCCTTCTTTCCAGCTTTGCGGTTGGAATTTCGCTTGGCGTTATCGCGACTTTGGTTATTTTAATGAAAAACCCGCTGATAACAAGCCTGCACCGTACCTAGAGATAGCTGCTTGGCTTCTTGCAGCCTTGATTGGAATGTTCCTCTTCAGCCTTTACCCCGCATACAGACTATCTAAAACCCCAATCCTCAAAATCCTATCTTAACGTTTTGAAATTTTTTACATTAAACTTTAGTGTTTCCGTGTAAGCTGGCAGTTGGTAAATGAAGTCTTGGAGTTGAAGAACCGGTACTACAGGAACTTTGTCGTAGAATTTTTGTCCGCTTGGAATTAAGGAGAGCACTGCAGGAATAAATTTGGATCTTTCCCATTTGATGCATTCAAGTTTTAGCTTAACGTTGGGCAGTGAATCGGCTAGGGCACGTGTTCTTTGTGTCTGCAAATCCACCATTCTTTTTAGAGCCGACGATGTGATTGCATGTTGCCAATGTTTGCAGTCGATGCATATGGCTAATGGTTTTTTGCAGCCGACCACGTCGATTTCCCACCGTTTTCCTTCATGAGCTGAACCTAACGTTGTTTTGCACGGTGTAGCCATTGTTCTTTAGGGCTAAGGCGGCGATTTCTTCAAATTCCTGCCAGCGTAGCAGGTTGCTGATGTGTTCTACGTCGGCGCCTAAAGATGCTGCTTTGACTGCTAGTTTGAGTCGGCTGTTGCTGTCTACTTCGATTGTGTCGGATTTTAGGTAAATGAGATTTTCGTTTTGTAGTTTTTCCAGCAACTCCCATGTAACAGTTGAGGGTAGCCGTGCCTCGTCTTTGACACTTTCAATTAAAATGGGCCCTTCTTTTGTTAGTTTTAGAAGCGAAATTACCAGTTTTCTCTCAACACTCATTGCTTAGCCTCAGCAAAGTAAACAGAAACGAAGCAAGAAACCGCCAAAGTCACTACCACTTGAGCTACTAGAACTGTAATGCGGAAAACTGTATACAGAAGCATCCCCAAAACACAGTTTTTCAAATTTCCTAACTGATCCAGTTTCCACCAAGTCCGCCGTCCACCCTTCTAGATTATCTGAAATCAATGCTCTCCTATCTGAAATAACCTTCTCTCATTTTAAAGAAAAACTGAAGTTTCTTTCTTCGCAACTCGTAGCTTCAAAAACAAGCAATGCCATGGTTAAAAATACTTTTTTGCTACAATTTAATCGGATATCGAAAGTCAGTTTTAACTTTTTAGTGTAAAAAATGAACGTTCGATAGTTTTTCGGTTAAACAAAGTAGTTGTGGAAACCAAATGATGTAAATTTTCCCGAAAACTGCTGAATTCCGTGAAGCGCAAATCGCAGGCTCGCCTGAAAAAAACTTAAAACACTTCTGTCTCGCAAAATTTGGCGATATTTCTTGCCAAAAGGAGACCTCAAGAACCTTTGAGCTCCAAACAGCGCCTGAACCAACTGAAAACAAGAATGCTGAAGCATAATTTTTTAGCTAACGACTGTTTTTTGAGGTTATAGAAAAGATTGTTACTGATAACTCAAAAAATTGCGTTAGGCACCATTAATTTTCTTCAATTTAGCATTTTGGTTTATAATGAATATATATAGTTCGTGAAATTTCGTTAGTTTTATCGGTTTCCAGGTTTGAAAACAATCAGAATTGATTTGTGTGTTTGGGCGATGCTTTCGTATACAAACTGGCTCCGAAGGCTAGTCAGCTATAGCAAAAAAATCTCATTAATTAATTAGAAAACGGCGAAAACGCCCTTACAAAAGGGCTTTAACAAAATTGAAGTAAGAATAGTTATTTTATTTTTCTTCTTCTTTAATTTCACACTGCAGCTTCTTTATGATTTCGTCAGCTCGCAGAGGCTCAATCTTTAAAGTGTAAAGTTGTCCGGGTGTGCGAAGCTTCAATTTTACGGTGTCTTTGAGCCTTTTAACTTGGCATTGTTTTGCTTTGGCGCTCATGGCCACAAATTTTTCAACATCAGTAATTTCAGATGGCATATGTTTACCTTCTTTGTTAGTTCGTTGTGATGGATGCAAAGCCACGTTTTTATCTGTTTTGGTGCAACCAAAGATTCCCATGGATTAAGCATCTTATTGCAACTTTTATATTCAATAAGCCTGCATAGTAAGAAGAAGGTTACTCGCCAAGTGCTTATCCTGGGAGAATTAAGCGAATGAAAACCAAACATATCCTCTCGCTTATCCTAACAGTTATCCTACTGGTTGCAACCTTATCGCTACTTATTTCCTACGCTCAAAACAGCGATCAGCCAAAAGACCCGGTTTACGTTGGCATTGCATTTGGCGGCAACACCACCCAACAAGCCAAACTCTTAATCGACAAAACAAAGGGATACACAAATCTCTTCATATTAGATTCAGGCATAAACCCAATTAGCACAAACGAAACTGCTGTTACAGAAATCTGCGATTACGCCACAAACGCAGGATTAAACATCATAGTAAACTTGGGCACTTACAAAGCCTCCGATTGGGCGTGGCGACTCCAATTCTATAATTCATCTAAAGATAGATACGGTGATAAATTTCTCGGTGCATACTACGATGATGAACCATGCGGTATACCGCTTGACTGGGATTGGCCGACATTTTTCACCCAGAACAGCTCCCTTTTCTACGGCGAAAACAGGTTATCCCTAACAGATATCCACTATAAACTTCAGATGGCAACTATCACGGGAACTCCGCCACAAAACTACTCGCTGGAAGCGCAATGGTACCACGACCTTATAGTTCAAAACAGAGGGCACATCAGCCTCAACCAAAACAACATAACAACCATAACTTCAGATTATGCCTTATACTGGTACGGTTACCTTGGTGGATACGACGCAATGTTTACTCAAGTTGGCTGGAATGTTAGTGAAAACTCGCAAATCCCGCTCATCCGAGGAGCCGCTACTATGCAAAATAAAGATTGGGGCGCTATTATAACCTGGAAATACTCGACGCCACCTTACCTTGACAGCGGCGAAAACATATACAACCAAATGGTAACAGCTTACAATGCTGGAGCAAAATACATCACGATCTTCAACTACCCATACAACTCCACAGACAACCCATATGGAGTTATGGAGCCTAAGCATTTTCAAGCGCTTGAGGAATTCTGGAATCAAATTGTGACAAAATCAGCCCCAAGCTCACCTCATGCTGAGGCAGCTTTGGTTTTGCCTAAAGACTACGGCTGGGGAATGCGAAACCCAGATGATAAAATCTGGGGTTTTTGGGGTCCAGATGACAAATCACCTTTAATTTGGAATAACACCCAGACGCTGCTTAGCAAATATGGATTGCGCTTGGATATTATTTACGATGATCCAGCGTTTCCGATAGAAGGAAACTATTCAAAAATTTACTATTGGAACCAAACGGTTACTTAGGATAATTCGAAAGAAAAGGGGTTCAGGTTAAACCTGCCTTGCGCCTAAGCTTTTTTTGAGCGAATGCCAAGCTTAAGGTTTACTTCAACTGTATATTCATTCTCCATTTTTCCAACAGAGAAATTCCAATCTTTAACTTCAACTTCCATATCCTTGAATTGGCTAACTATTGCATCCTTGTAGTCTTGGGCGGTTTGTCCAATTTTCTGCAGTTTTTCAGTCATGTTAATTTCAGGCAAAATTTACACCTCCTAAATACAGCTCTGCTACGTAAGAAACATCAGCGAGTTATCGGCTTTTAAAATTATGTGACTGTACAGACACTACAGCAACCGATGGGTACCTTGGTTGGTGGCCTACCCCTACATGTGGGCTCAGTTTATTTGAGTAAATCATTTGACTTGGATGTTGTGCAGTTTGCCAAATTGCCTGGAGCTAGCCATTTGAGCTCCAATCCGCCATGGCGGTAAAAGCAGAAACGATACCTAACCCCTTTTCAGTTTATTGTGTAGAAGACTTAGCTTGCAAAGATATAGATGACTATTTGTGGGGTTTGCCATAAAAGTGTTTTGGGGACTAGTACCGAATTGGGAGTGGGCCGTACCGGATTTGAACCGGTGATCTTCGCCGCGTGAGGGCGACGTCCTAGCCAGCTAGACTAACGGCCCGCTGTTTTAGATTGTGAATACATAGTTTGCCTTCATAAAACCTTTACCTAACAGAAACCTAACTGAATGTAGTTGGTGAACTCTAATGCATGAAACAGACCGCTTTGAAGAACATAAGCACGATGGCTTCCTCATCTTCGCGTGTTTTTTGGGCAGCGCACTTGTAGGCTACATTTTAATGAACCACTTTGCCTTGCTGGGCATCTAAGGTTATCTAACAGCTAACGTGCTTTTTTCAATTAAGGTTTTATAGCTGCATGACGAATGGATGCATGTGAGCTTTCCTACTAAGGACTTCCACTTTCAAGAACTAAATTGGATAATATCCTTTCCTCAGCACGGCAACCAAGGAAAATACGTCAATTACACCGTAACAATCAAAAAAGGTGCGGAGCCTGCACGAAAAGAGAGGTTGGGAGATGTTTTGGAAAGCCAAGAGTTTGAGCAAAAATACCCTTACACCGTGAGGTATTATAAATCCTCCTCTGAAAAGACTTTGGAGAGCCCATCTGAGTTTTTGGAGATACGGGGGATTAAATGTGTGGAGGACTTTTGGGCGTTCCTCAACTCACTTGACATTTAGCTATGTTGGATTGTGAGCGTTAGCAGCTTACATTTTATGAACCATTTTGCCATATCCACATCTAAGGCAGAAACTATCAGAAACATTTAAAATACCTCTCTTCATGTTTGATGTGGTGTCCCAGGAAATGTGCCGAGGTAGCTCACTCTTGGCACCAATGGCGATTTTGTTGGCGATTTAACCGTTTTTTCCAGATTAACCCTCTTTTTTCCTTTTTTGGAGACCTATTTTTTGGTTAGCGATAGCGTCGAGTTTTCGGTTTCAGGTTTTAAATCGCGTAAGCATGAACACCGAGCCGACAAGGGCAAACGACACAATTATCCTGAGCAGAGAGCAGCGCCTTATACTTATTGCAAGCGGCATTTAGGGAAGCGGAACGACAAGAAACAGATTCCTATTTCTTACTTTTTACGAGCGCACTAAGTTATAAGAGCTAAACTACCTGTAATTTGAATACTTTTTCTTTATCTTCTGTCCAATCCGCCTGAACATATGCATCTTACACTGCAGCGCGTTTTTTAGCGCTTAGGTGTTATTGAATCAATCAGCCAAACTTAAACTTAAATTCCAAATTCTTTGTATAACCTTTAGAAGTCTTTTAGGAGTTGAAAAAAGTTAGGAAAATGGCTTTTGCCATCTTTCTGCTCGGTCTTTTTGCTGTCTCCGCATCCGTGTTGCCAAATATCAAAGCTGACCCTCTAAACATCACCGCAACCATTCCTCTAAGTAACACACCGAATTGCATCGCAGTCAACAACGAAACCAACCGGATTTACGTAGGCACCGATGTGGGCGTTATAGTTATCGACGGAAACACAGACACTGTGGCTACTCAGATTCCAACGGTAGCCAGCGTATGCGATATAGCAGTCAACCCTAAGACTAATCGCGTGTTCGCCGTAGTTGAAGGAAACAACGTTTTGGTGCTGGATGGCGCGACAAACCAGCAAGTCGGAGCACTTCCCGACTGGGTGTACATCTCATATGACCATGTTATCTTAGTTAATCCTGTGACCAATCTTGTGTATTACTGTGTTCGGACCGCACTTATGGGCCATTTTGACGTGGTTAAAGTATATGACGGTACCACGATCGGGTTGGTGGCAACGGTGAACATTCCCGGCAGTGATACTAATCAATACATCGAAACTATGAGCGGAACAGTTAACCCCGCAACTAACAAGGTATATATCGCGTGGACTGGAAACGACAACATCAATGTCATCGACGGTGGTACCAGCACCGTAATATCAACCGTTTCGTTTACCTTTTTTAGCGAGGAAATAGCCGTTAACCCCTACACTAACTTTCTCTACATGAAGCAGGCAATTTATAACGGAGATACACTAGCCGCGGTTGGGAAGAGTTACCCTGGTGATGTACTGGCAATCGATGCTGTACACAACTACGTTTACACCGCTGATTATTACACATTAAATGTTCTTGACGGCTCCACGCAAGGCATCATGGCAAGCCTAAAGTTTGATTGGTACTTAGACAGCTATAGCACAGTGGCTGCAGTCAATCCGACAACTTCAAAGCTATACATTGGAGGGTCCAATAATCAAACAACCGTAGTAACCATGAGTCCAACGCCCACACCAACTCCAACCCCAACGGTTACTCCTACACCAACTCCAACCCCAACAGTTACTCCTACACCAACTCCAACCCCCACGCCAACATCCACGGCATCACCATCACCTCCACCGACAGCAAACCCAACGTCTCAGCCCACATCTAACCCCACTTCCAAACCAACTTCTACTCCAACTCAAACGCCAACTTCAACTCCGACACCTACCTCAACCCCGACATTTATACCAACAGTAGCACCGACACAAGAAGCCCAAACAGCTTCATCCTTCCCAACAGAATACATGGCAATCGGGGCAATTGTTATCATAGTAATAGTCGCCTTAGCCGCTGTTGTGTTAATGAAGAGAAAACGGTAGGGCGTGAAACTCTTAATAGAGCTTTAAGTGGTAGCTTACTTATTCCCCTTTTTTGGTTATTCACTGTCAGGTTTATCTGCGTTAAATGCTTGGTTAAGCGATTTTACGATTGACACTTACAGCCAAGAAATAAAGGCTTTAACTCAACAGTTTGTTACAACAATAAATATGCTTATCGCTTCGAGTAAGTAACATTTAGCATGCGCGTAACTCAAAGCAAGCACACGCTTAACTAACAAATAACTTATGTGAGCGCAAACATAAACCAAAACTGCAAGGTTAGCTTTTTTTGAGGATTCTTTGTGTTTTCTTCTTAGCCATAAATTCTATTTTACCACAATTAGCACATAAGGCAGTCCACACAATAGAGGAAGCCATAGAATTAGGCAAAGTCGGCTTCGAACCGTATATGGTAATTCAAGGCGTTCAGCTAGTAAGGAAGCGAAACTAATATGAGCTTCAAAATGTTACCAAATCAAAGTATTCTATGGAAAGTGACCGGGGTGGTGTATTTTGTGTCAGTTTGGTGTCAACCGTAACCTTACCCCTTTTTTCCCACATTAGCAATTCCCATGGAATAATTTCAGGAGATAACAGAGTATGATTTTTGAAGAGATAGGTCGTAGCAGGTCGACAAGAACCTTAAGTGCTTGAAAATTCAGATAGAGTCAAAAATCTATCTGATCGGACTTCAAGACTTAGAACAAGCCATCAGGTAATTTCGGTATTTCAAATCGCTGAAACACCCATCCAACAATAAACAACAAAAAGGATAGAGAATAATGAGTTAAAAAGCTACTAATCTATCTGTTATTTCTTGTCTTGTCATGTCCATAATTGGGAACTCTGAGAATCTTGTCATCGCTCTTAATGATAATCTGTTGATTTTTCACGCAGTCTCTGTCCCTAAATTATTTTTTTCTGGTTGTGGAGCTGAGTTTTGCGTGTGTAATCTCGTTAAACACAATTCATAATCTTTTCTTTCTTATTGGGCAAAGACGTAACTTGTTTCGTTGATTAATCCGTTTTGCATGGTGCCTTTCCAGATTATTATGTACGGAATGGAAGTGGAATTGGCTGAGTAATCGGCTGTTATTTTATAAATCGGGTTTGGATACACTGGATAGTTAATCGTGACGTTCCAGCCTTGGCTGTAATACATGTACGTTTCTGCCCCTATGAGGTTTTGAGGCGTCACTCTTCCCCCCGTCCAAGCGAGGTTTGACATGAACTGAGCAGTTTCGGGATGACTAGAATTAATAAAAATCGTTACTGCATCTCGCACTTGTTCTTGTTCTGCCTGGAAAACTCTTACTTCCTCAATATGAGCAGCGGTATTTGCAGTGTTATTAATAACAGTTATTCTGACATATCTTGCAGCAATCTGAGAAAAAGTATCTGAAACTATACCACTACCAGTCTTTGAAGCAACAACAGTGGTCCAAGACACATTATCAGCAGACACATCCATATAGTAAGTGTAAACTCTTTGGTTCCCATCATAGAAGTGAGTATCCACTCGATCAATATTGGCCATGAAACCTAAATCAATTTTAAGCCACTGAGGAAGACTTAGAATTGAGGCTGTACCCCAAAAGCTCGAAGTAGACTCAATACCATCAATCGCATTTAACGGTCCATAAGTAATACCATTAAAGCTCGAAGCCGTGGCATTAACTGCAGGAATTTGACCAGGCAACCAAGTAGGAGAAGGCTCAGGAGAAGGTGTAGGAGTTACAGTTGGGGTAGGTATTGGAGTAGGTGAAGAAGTTGGGGTAGGTATTGGAGTAGGTGAAGAAGTTGGGGTAGGTATTGGAGTAGGTGAAGAAGTTGGGGTAGGTATTGGAGTAGGTGAAGAAGTTGGGGTAGGTATTGGAGTAGGTGAAGAAGTTGGGGTAGGTATTGGAGTAGGTGAAGAAGTTGGGGTAGGTATTGGAGTAGGTGAAGAAGTTGGGGTAGGTATTGGAGTAGGTGAAGAAGTTGGGGTAGGTATTGGAGTAGGTGAAGAAGTTGGGGTAGGTATTGGAGTAGGTGAAGAAGTTGGGGTAGGTATTGGAGTAAACGCAGATGTTGTTGGTTTAGTTAGCATGTAATAGCCCAACCCTGAGATACCCATAGTTAAAATAACAATGAGCAGAATAACAATGATTCTAAATCCACCAGACTTAGTTGAACCTATCCTTCGCATTTCTCTCACCCAATCCATGAAATAATAAGATACAAAATATAAGCCATGTTCCTAAAATAGAAATATATCAGCCTAATCATGGCAGTCTGAGTTTTTGCCTTATCAATATTGTCCATATGCAAAACACGAATAGCTACATCTTCTTTTGAAGCTTTCAAACTATCTAAACCCAACAACCCCAAAATACCTAACACTATAGGGCTAACCACGCTTGTTAACGAATTGTGAATTGATTTTTTTAAGAATATCTCAAAAAGATAATCAGCTATACAATTGATTTTGGCGAAGACTTCGATATGATAGTTGAAGCTCAGAGTCGTCTCCTTTCAGCGGCGCCAACCTCCATCCACTTTTATGCTGAAAAATACCTTCTTTTTTTGAAAGAAAACTATGGAGATATAAATTGTGTTCCACACATAGGGCAAAAATAATGAATATTTTTCAAGTCTATTAGAACTTGCTCTGAAACTAAGCTGCAATAACAATAAAAACAGAAACAGATCTTACATTTTGGACACCAATGAACGCCACCGCCTACCATGTGACCGCAAGCATCGCAAGGCTTAGCTAACGTGAACTAATCGAAAAACCCCATGAATAGACTACGTTTCTTTTGCTTTAAAGATAGACTTTGAAACTAAGTTTTCGAGTAGTGGAGAGCAGACTAGAAGTGATAGAGATAACAAGCTATTTTTTATTTGGCTTTGCCTTTTCCATAATTGAGTGCTCTGAGGATCTTATCATCGCTCTTAATGATTCTCAATGCAATTTCCATCGGGTCTTTACAATTCGCCATGTTCAAGCCAATCTCCTATTTCTTTTATGGTGTATCTTCGAATGTTTTTTATAAATCTAATGACCTTCTGTTCATCATTCTCTTTGAAGACAGCGTTATTCTTTATCAAAAAGACCTTAGTGACGACAAGTGCGGTTCTATGATGGCCGTCTTGGAAGATTCGAGTTGTGATTTTAAGTCAAAAATTAAATAGTAAAGATTATGGATCTCAAACCTTAGATTAGAATTCCGAAAGATATTTTATTATTTTTTTGTTAAAACCAAAACGTCATTGATAGAAGTTTTTGTTAGAAAGATTCTGCAATTTAACCAAAATTAGCCCTTCGGGTAAACTTCTAAAACCGCGAGACCAAAAACCTCTTCATTAAAGCCTGACAGTATGTCTTTCTCAATATATCGTAACAGACGGTCTGGATTGTTTGTTAAAAAGAAGTTTATCGCTTTATCTTTTAACACGGATGAGAGTTTGTTCTTATAAAGTTTGTTTAAATCTGAAACTTTGTTTGCTCTAATCTCATTTTGTATTAAAGGGTTTTTAATTATTTCTTTGGCATATTGCTCGAACAGATCTCTTTCGTTGTTTCCCAGAGCCATTTCGTAATGTATGTTAACTGCGTCTATAACTTCAGGGATAGTCGTGTAGATTGCAGCTCCTTTCCTCCCTTTGCCTATCCTTGGAGCTTTTATTGGTTCAGGTTCTCTAACAATTGGTTTAATTTTATGAGCTGTAACGTAAACTTTTTTCAGTTCCTCATCTAGTTTTCCACCTTTTCCTAATGGGTCCACAAATTTAGCGAAGCTGTTTGTAAACAAAGCAAAATCTAAGTTCCACAGACGTCATTCTGAAAAGGTTATCAAGATATTTGAAAGTGCTATTGAATTTCGTCAAGGCGGTTCTGAACCTTCTAATCTCATCGATTGAGACCCTGAAAAGCAATTTAGAGACTTTGTCAAGAACTACCGTAGTTAAAGCGGGATTTGACCCTTGGAGTATAGCGTTCTTATAATTATCAATATCCATTTTTGTGAATACGTTGAAGAAAAGTAGTTCTTTCTGAAGAACTTGCAAGTCATTTGCATCAACCGCTGAGAAGTCTTCTACTGCACCCTTAAACTTCTTGAAGGCGGCAATTATTTCCTTGTATGAGTCAGTGAAATCGACTACAAGAGTATCATTTTTTCCAACTAAAACTCTATTAAAAACACTGAAAGATACGTCAACATAGAACGAAAAATGTTTGCAAACTACGAAGGCGACGAGTTCACAGTTAAAGTCACAGCCAAACAAGAGGAAGCCACAACATACCTAGAACAAGGCTTTGAATGGATAGGCGTAAAAGATAACTTAATATTTCTGAGGAAACGTAAATGATTAAGCTACCCCAAATCCGAGGCAGAATGTACCGAGGTAGGACAAAAACAATGGAAAAGTGTGCCGAGGTAGCTCAGCCTGGGAGAGCGCTCGGCTGAAGACCGAGTCGTCGCATGTTCAAACCCTGCCCTCGGCACCAAATAACCTTAATTTGAGGTTAATTTGCAATATTGGGCATAAATTACAACATTAT
>CAWIYF010000007.1:0-197781 GCA_963840295.1 Candidatus Bathyarchaeota archaeon | reverse complement strand
CTGCTCCACAGGCACCTTCGATTCGCGCAACGTAGTCGTCGATGGTAACCGCCATTAGAGTTGCTCAAACTCCTTTAAGATTTCAATGAAGCGGTCAATTTCTTCAGCGGCGTTGTAGATGTAGAAGCTTGCTCGCGCTGAAGATTGGAGTTTTAGAACTTGCTCATGGAGCGGCTGAGCACAGTGGAAACCGCTGCGCAGCATAATCCCATAATTGTCAAAGAATAACGCTACATCGTGCGAGGATAAGCCTTTAACGCCAAAAGGTATGATTCCTAATTTCTCAGATAGACTGCTTGGACCATATATGGTTACTTTGCCGCATTCTTTCATACGCTCGGTAGCGTACTTTGTTAGGGCTTTTTCGTGACTTAAAACGTTATCCATGCCTAAGCCTTCAAGGTATTTTACCGCTGCCCCTAAACCAATGGCTCCAGCGATGTTAGGTGTACCTGCTTCAAATTTCCATGGTAAATCATTCCATGAAACGCCACAGCGGCTTTGCTCTTGGTTGAAGGCTACTTCCTTGATCATTTCGCCGCCGCCCATAAAGGGAGGCATCTTTTCCAGCACTTCCTTTTTGCCGTAGAACACTCCTATACCTGTTGGTCCGAGCATTTTGTGTCCAGAGAACGCGAGAAAATCCATATTCAGGTCTTGGACATCAACCTTCATATGCGGGACGGATTGGGCGCCGTCAACTAGCATCAAAGCGCCATTGTCATGTGCAACTTTGCCAATGCGTTTTACGTCGTTGATTACGCCTGTAACGTTTGACACTTGGCTTAGGCAAGCAATCTTTGTTTTGCTGCAGAGTTTGCTTTCAAAATCGTCATAATCAAGCGTGCCGTCAGGGTTAACTTTGGCGTACTTGAGTGTGAACCCTCTTAGTTTAGCGGTGATTTCCCATGGAACAATGTTGCTGTGATGCTCCATTAACGAAACAAGAACTTCATCGCCCTTGCCAAGGTTGTTTAGCCCCCAGGAATAGGCAACTAAGTTTATGGCTTCGGTAGTGCCTCTGACAAATACGACTTCGTTGGAGTTTTTGGCGTTGATGAGTTTTGCAATTGTTTCCCTTGATTTCTCGTAGAGGTCAGTGGCTTCCAAAGACAAGGTGTGAACGGCTCGGTGGACGTTGCCATTGTGGTTTTCGTAGAAGTCGGTAATTGCCTCAATGACTTGACGGGGCTTCTGAGTGGTTGCGGCGTTGTCAAAGTAGATTAGGGGGGCGCCGTTTACTTTGCGGTTTAAGATTGGAAAGTCCTGGCGGATCGCTTGCGAGTCTATTATTTTTTTTCTGCCTCAGGTTTCATCCTCTTAGACAATGTCTTTGCAAGTTCCTCTTCTTCTAACGCCTGTTTTTCTTCAAAAGTATGTTCATTTGGCAACCACGCTGGCGGCGCTATGCCTTTCTCCTTAAAGTACTGTCTTATCGCACGTTTCAATGCGCCAACAGCGAGAACTCCACAGTGGAATTTGACGCTTGGCAACCCGCCGATTTCTTCAGTTACTTTTTTCCATGTTATGTTGTTCCATGCGTCTTCCAAGGTTAAGCACTTGATCATTTCGGTGACAATGCTGGAAGTAGCGATGTTTGCGGCGCACCCATAGCTTTCAAAACTTGCTTTCTCGATGACCTGTTTTTTTTCATCTATTTTTAGGTAGAAAGTTATCATGTCTCCGCATGCAGGGTTCCCTGCGACTGCGACGACTGTTGCATCATCCATTTTGCCAAGGTTCTTGGGGTTACGGAATAAATCCATGACTTTAGGGTTGTACGGTAAAGGTATACGTGACATATTTAATGTACTCCTGTTGAGCCAACTATCCCTCTAATACGGTTGACAGCTGTAGGTAAAACACTGAGAACGTAAGCTATATCCTCTTCTGTGTGAGCATGGGTGACTTTCATGAGTATGCTGCCGTGTGCTTCCTCGAATATGCGTCCGATAGCGATGAGAACGTGGCTGGGCTGAAGGAGTCTTCTGCTGCATGCGCTTCCGCTGGAAACATAAACGCCGCTGAGGCTAAGTTCAATTGTTAATGCTTCGCCTTCTGCTCGCAGGATGCTTATGTTTGCGTTGTCTGGGGAGCGTTTGGCGCCTTTTGGACCGTTGAAACGTAAGTCAACTAATTCATTGAATACTCCGTCAACAAGCGTGTCACGCAGCGCCCGCATTTTTGTTGTGTTTGCTTCAAAGTTCTCAAATGCAAGCTCGGATGCCTTGGTGAAGCCGACGATTAAGGGTGTGTTTTCTACGCCTGGCCAGAGTTTTTGAGTTCCGATTTGTCCTTCGAGAATGCGCTCCAAGTTTACGCCGTCTTTAAGGTACATCGCTCCCATGCCCCTTGGACCCTGAATCTTGTAGCTGCTTACGGTGGCTAAATCCACCTTTAGATCTTGTACATTTAAGGGGATTCGGCCGTAGGCGTCTGACGCGTCGGTGTGGAAGAGCGTGTGCGGGTTTTTGGCTTTAACAATGTCCACAGCTTCCTTAATCGGCTGGATAGTGCCAAGTTCGTTGTTTACAGCTGAGATGCTGACTAAAACGGTTTCGTTGTCGACTGCTTCTTTGAGTTTTTCCTGGTCTATGAATCCTTCGTGGTCAACTGGGATTTTGGTGGTTGAGAAACCGAATTTGCCCATCATCTCAGCAACCTGCATAACGTTGACAGGTTCGATTTCTGAGATTACAATTTTTTTGCCTCTGCTTTTCTGTGCAAAACATGAACCCATGATGGCGAGGTTGTTAGCTTCGGTTTCGCTTGGAGTAAAGGTGATTTCCTCGAGGATTTTTGCGCCCATGTACCTGCTGATTTTTTGGAAGCTGTTCATTATAACTTCAAACGCTTCCCACCCGGGCTTATGCGTTAGTGTGGGGTTGCCGTAGGCTGTTTTGTTAAAGTACGGAAGCATCGCATCTACTACTTGCTGAGGAACAATGCAGCTGTTTTCGTTATCTAAGTAAACCTCGTGTGTTATGCCCTCATGGAGTTTGAGGAGTTCTTTCACATTTTCAACCATACAGTATCCTACCTGAATTTTTGGGACAATAACTCGTCACTTGCTAGTATCTAGTTCAAGTAAAAAAACCTAACCACAAAAGCCATGAAAACATGGATGGATGAAAAAAGCGGTTTCTGCAATACTCAATACTGACTCTTCAAAAACCCCAGTCAAATAAAACTGATTAAACTTTACTGTAATCTGGCAAAAACGCCTAGATCTAAAAAACACTAATAACCCCCACCTCTGCATAGTACCGATAACCAAGATTATTCGGCGAAATCCAATGAAGGTTTCAGAGTTACTCATCGCAGAGCCAGTCAAAGAAGTTCTGCAAGGCTTAGGAATCGTAGAGTTGTTTCCGCCTCAAGAGGATACCATACGGGCAGGAGCGCTCGACGGCCAAAATATAGTTCTCGCCAGCCCAACAGCTTCGGGCAAAACGTTGATTGCGGAGCTCTGCGGCCTCAAACACGTGCTTGAAAGAGGCGGCAAAGTCATCTACCTGTCGCCGCTGCGTGCATTGGCAAGCGAGAAGTTCGAGGACTTCAAAAAGTACACTTCCATCCGCAAACCAGATGGCAGAAAAGTCTCAGTTGGCATCAGCACGGGAGATTTTGACAGCGCCGACAACTGGCTTGAGCGCTACGACGTCATTATCACAACTAACGAGAAAGCGGATTCGCTGCTACGGCACCGTGCCAAATGGATGGACAACATCTCCCTAGTAATCGCCGACGAAATCCACCTTTTAAACGAAGCTGAACGGGGCCCAACCTTGGAAATTGTTTTGGCAAGATTGATGCAGATAAACCCCTCCATCCAAGTCTTAGCTTTAAGCGCAACCATCAACAACGTAGATGAAATCGCAGGTTGGCTAAACGCCAAGTATATCGTCACAGAGTGGCGCCCGATCAACCTCAAAGAAGGAATAATGCTAAATGATGAAATTCAATACAAAGATGGGGAATCACGAAAAATTGAGGTTGAAACTCACTCGGCAGTCATTAACTTGGTTTTGAATATTCTGAGGGCTGGTGGGCAAGCGTTGATTTTCGCCTCAACCCGAAAGAACGCAGTTTCTGCGGCGAAAACTGTAGCAAGCCACATGGACAAAATACTGGTACCCAAGAGCGGCTCAAAGCTTGTTAAGCACTCCGTAGAACAGCAAACTCGTGGGGTGCTTGATAAGGAAGCAAAGAAGATTTTGGATACTGGCGAGCGAACTGGGCTTAGTGAGGAACTTGCGGATTTGGTTCGCTGCGCTGTAGCTTATCACCATGCAGGACTGTCAGGAGCTCACCGCAAAGTCATCGAGGACGCATTCAAAGAGCGGAAAATCAAGGTCTTAACCGCCACGCCCACGTTGGCTTGGGGCGTCAACTTGCCCGCTCGAACAGTAATTATTCAGGATTACAGGCGTTTTGAAGCTGGACTTGGCAACTATCCAATTAGCGTTTTGGATTACAAGCAGATGGCTGGCAGAGCAGGAAGACCAAAATACGACAAGTTCGGCGAATCAGTTCTCATCGCTAAAACCGCCGATGAACAAGACTACCTAATGGAAAGCTACGTTTTAGCTAAGCCCGAGCGGATTTGGTCGAGACTGGCAGTTGAAAAAATCATCCGAGCCCACGTATTGTCAACGATTGCATCAAATTTCGCTCATACTGAACAGGGCATTTACGAGTTTTTCGGCAAAACCTTCTACGCCTATCAATACGACGTTAAAGCTATTAAAAACGTCATCAACAAAATCCTACGTTTTCTCCACGACGAAGAAATGATTGTGGTTGCAGGCGACAACATTTTAGCCACAAAATATGGCAAGCGCATAAGTGAGCTCTACATTGACCCCTTATCAGGCGTAATCATCCGAGATGCCTTGAAAAGTAAACCCCCCATTTTAACTGAGTTCAGCTTGCTCCACTTGATATCCCACACGCCCGACATGGGTCCGATTATGAGACCATACCAACGGGAAATGGAAGGTTTATCAGTTCAAACTGAAGACCACAAACTAGAACTATTTGTTGAGCCGCCCGACCAATGGAGCGACCACATTGGCTACGCGGAGTTTCTGGGCGAAGTTAAAACCGCCATGGTCATGAACAACTGGATAGAGGAGCTGCCTGAAGAAAAAATCATAGAACGCTTCAACGTTCAGCCCGGGGACCTATACCGAAGCATCGAAACCGCCAAGTGGCTCCTGCACGCTACAGATGAGCTGTCGCCGATCGTATGCAAAAACAAAGACGTTTCAGCGCTAAGCCATGAGCTGGTTGAGCGGGTTTCCAAAGGCATCAAAAGAGAACTGCTACCAATCGTTCAGTTGGAAGGTGTCGGTAGAGTTCGCGGACGTATAATATTTAACGCAGGCTACCAAACAGTAGCAGACCTCAAAGGCGCATCAATCGAAGAATTAACCAACTTGCCATCAGTGGGGCCACGGCTAGCGAAGAAAATCAAAGAGCAAGTCGGCGGCTTTGTCAAAAAGGAAACGTGGGAAAAATTGGATAAGGCAGCGGCAGCTTCAGATGAAGCGGTGCAGAAAGGCTTATTTGATTTCTAAGCGCTATTCGCGAACCGCTTAGCCTGCTTAACTGCTGTGCCCAAGTAGTTTTTGGGGTTGAGTGCTTGGTCGATTTCTTTTTCGGTGAGTTTGCTGCTGATGAGTTTGTCTTCGAGTAGGACTTGCTTGAACTCCTTCTTTTCCAGTGCGCTTTGGATGGTTAGTTTCCTGAGCATTTCGTGGGCTTCCTGCCTATTCACACCTTTTTTGGTCAACACCATCATAACAGATTCTGAAATTGCGCGTCCCTGAGTCAACGATAAATTCTGCAGCATCCGTTCGCTGTCAACCCGCAAATTAGCAACGATGTTGCACATGAGGTTGAGGATGTAGTCTAGCAGAATGTTTGATTCGGGCAAGATGAAACGTTCGGCGGAGGACTGGGTTAAGTCGCGTTCATGCCACGTAACCATATCCTCCAATGCCGGGGTGCTGAGGCTTCGGACGATTCGTGCTAGACCGCAGACGCGCTCGCACTTCTCAGGATTCTGCTTGTGCGGCATGGTAGAGCTTCCCACCTGTTTTTTGGCTTCAAAAGACTCGAAGAGTTCTCCAATTTCTGGACGTTGGAGCTCTCGGATTTCGGCTGCAAAATTCTCGAGCGAAGAAGCCACCGCTGCATAGATACAAACAAGTTCTGCGTAACGGTCTCTTTGGACAATCTGCGTTGAAATCTCAGCCGCCTGCAAACCCAATCGTTTCATTACAAGCTCCTGAATCTGCTCGGCATGCTCGCCTAAACCCGCTTGTGTGCCCACTGCACCACTTACTTTTCCGACTAAAACCCGTTTCTTGCATTCTTCTATCCGCTCTAAATGCCTATTGATTTCATATCCCCAGACAGCAAACTTGAAGCCCAAAGTTATGGGCAAGGCGTGTTGTCCGTGAGTTCTGCCAATCATTACGGTTTCCTTGTGTAAAAGCGCATGTTTCTGCAAAATACCCTTGAAGTCTACTAGCTTATTCTCGATTATACCCAGAGCATCTTTCAGCTGTAACGCGTTGGCCGTATCAACTATGTCGTAGCTTGTTGCTCCAAGATGGACGTAGGCGCCGCTTTCGCCGCAGATCTCCGAGAGCGCACGCACCAGTGAGGCAATGTCATGCTTAATTTCCTTCTCGATAGCCTTAACGCGTTCGACCTTGACACATTTGGTCGATGCCATTGAAGCGATTTTCTCAGCATCCTTTTTTGAAATGTTTCCTACTTCAGCATGCGCCAAAGCTAAAGCTGCTTCAACATCCAGCAGTTTTTGCACACGTGTCTCTTCATCGAAGATTCTAAGCATTTCTGGCGTTCCATAACGGCCAGTATCGATTGGCAGGATAGGCAAGTTGTTGATTCCTCAAACAAAGGTTATGCAGATTAAAGATTAATGTTTTACCAATACAATAGCACAATGCAGGTTGCATTGGACATGAAAGTTACAGTTGCAGTGTTAGATAAAAACGCCGATAGCGCAGTTGAAAGAGTTCTTGATTTACTAAATTCGTATGAACTTTGGGTGCCTTCGCATTTTGGGTTAATTACCCCTAAGAAAAGCCTCTTGGAAAAAAACGTTGAGATCATAAAGAAACAGGGCTTAAAATCGTCAACCGTTGCAGGCTACGTCACTTCAAAACCCAAGTCAACAAGCGACTATGAGCATTTGCAGTTGGATGATGCTGCACTGCTCCTTGAAGGCAGAGTATACTCGCCAGTGCCAAAAACCGCTTTAACGCAACAGATTGCCAAAAACTCGCTTCACTGCGAGGGCGCGCTGCAAACGCTAATGGAGCAAGCTGACGGAGACTACTTGTTTCTTATGCTCAAGGAAGGGTGGGTTGCTGCAGGAAGAGACCCAATAGGCGTCCAACCGCTTTACTTTGGAGAAAACAGAGACGTTGCCGCGTTTGCCTCAAACAAAAAAGCCCTCTGGAAACTCGGAATAGAAAAAACCATCTCTTTTCCACCTGGGAACTTGGGGCTTGTCAACAAAGAAGGCTTCAAATTCAAACCGGTAAAAACTCTGTCTTACCTAGAACCCAAATCCATCACAATATATGAAGCCGCAAAACAGCTCCAAACCCTTCTTGAAGAGTCCATAAAACGACGACTACAGGGCTTGAAAGAGGTGGCAGTAGCATTTTCAGGCGGTTTAGACAGCAGTTTAGTGGCTTTTTTGGCAAACAAATGCGGGATAAATGTTACTCTGTTGCATGTAAGTTTGGAGAATCAAGTGGAAACCCAAGAAGCAATGAGCGCGGCTAATGAGTTGAATTTGCCTCTTGAAGTTAACTTGTTTAAGGACTCTGACGTGGAAAAAGCTTTGCCTAAGGTTGTAGAGTTAATTGAGGACCCTGACCCAATCAAAGCAAGCGTCGGAGTGCCGTTTTATTGGGTTGCGGAAAACGCGGCTGAATTAGGCTTCAAAGTTATGTTGGCTGGGCAGGGCGCAGATGAGTTGTTTGGTGGATATCAGCGTTATGTGACTGAATCCTGCAAAGACGGAAGCGAAAAGTCGCGGCAGACTATGTTTAACGATGTAGTTCGCATCCATGAAAACAACCTTGAGCGCGATCTGAAAATCACCAGCTTCCACGATGTTGAGTTGCGAGTTCCCTTCGGATTCTTCGATGTTGCAGAGTTCGCGTTAAGTTTACCGATTGAATGCAAAATAGAGCAAAAACCAGACACACTGCGCAAACTTGTTTTAAGAAAAGTAGCGCAAAACGTTGGCATGTCTGCTTCAATTTCGGATAAACCAAAGAAAGCCGTGCAGTACTCAACAGGAATCAACGACGCAATAAAGCGAATTGCAAAAAAACAGCAAAAAACAGTCAACGAATACATCAACGATCTATTCCAACAATCCAAAAACAATCCCTGAGCATACAAAACAACCTACAAGGGAACTTTAGTCTTCCCAAAGGTGATTCAATATATAAGGAGGGGGTAAGTCGCTGAGAGCAACAAGTCTTTTGCTATGGCGTCAGCCTAACTCTATCTCGCGGATACAGGGTTACTTCTCGGATGTTTTTGTTCCCTGTTAAAATCATCGTTAACCGCTCGAGCCCTAGTCCCCATCCTGCATGTGGCGGCATACCGTAATCATAGGCTTGCAGATGGCACTTGAACGATTCAGGATTCAAACCTTTCTCTTTCAACCTTTTGATTAACTGGTCTTTCTGGGCTATTCTTTCTCCGCCTGAAACCAACTCGATGTAACGCCACATTAAATCGAAGCCTTCGCACAATTCAGGTTTGTCTTCGCGTGGCTTAATGTAGAATGCTTTTGCGTGTGTTGGCCAATCTGTTATGAAGTAGAAGAATGGGTGAAGCTTACCAAGGACTCTTAAGGCTTCGGTTGGGATATCTTCGCCCCATGGAATCGTTACTCCCTGCGCCTTGAGGTCTTCGAGAACTTGGTCGTAGGTTAAACGTTTAAACGGAATCTGAGGCACTTCAAACTTGTATCCAAGCACCGACAACTCGCTGGCACAGTTCTCTTTAACGACAGTGCATGCATGTTGTATGACTTGTTCCAAAAGTGCCATAGCGCCGGAGGCGTTTGCAAAAGCCGCTTCAATGTCAACTGATGTGAACTCGCTAAGGTGCCTCCGTGTATGCGATTCTTCAGCGCGAAAGAACGGCCCAACCTCAAAAACCTTCTCAAAACTCAAAGTTAATTCTTCTTTGTAGAGTTGAGGGCTCTGCGCAAGGTATGCTTTCTGCCCGAAATAATCCACACTGAACAATTCTGCTCCACCTTCAGTGGCTGACGCAATGATTCTGGGGGTGTGGACCTCCAAAAAATCTTTTCCGAAGAGGAAGTTGCGTATTGCTTCAAGCGCAGTATGCTGAACCTTGAAGGTGGCTAAGCTTCGTTCTTGTGTGAGGTCAAGTGGTCTTGCGTCTAATCGGGCTTCGATGAGTGCTGGGGTTTTGCCTGTGATATCTATTGGCAGCTGCTCAGTGGCTACGTTAAAAATCTTTATGGCACTGGGGATTACTTCGATGCCTCTTGTCGTCATATTTGTTTTTTTAGCATTTCCCTTCACAGCAAAGCTAAACCTTTTTTGCAGCATGTCAGATTTCGCTAAAACTTCAGGAGAAACCCTTTTTTTAGGGATAGTTATCTGGATTGTTCCTTCTCGGTCTTGCAAAATAATGAAGCGGATTCCGCCCAAGTCGCGGACATCTTGGACCCACCCGAAAAGAGTTGCTTCTTGACCGTCGTTTTCTGGTTTCAATTGGCTAGTATAGTGAGTTCTAGTCCAGTCACCTATAGAGTCCAAGTTCATGCTTCTTCGCCAACCTTAATCTGCGATTTCAACGCGTAAGGACATTTTACGTACTTTGCTGGCGATTTCCTTTAAAGCTTTAAGGTCAAATGGCAGCTGCGCGCCACGTTTCCTCTTAAGAATTACCCGTGTTTCTGTCGTTCCGTCTGGAAGCCAAATAGTATTGATGGTTAAGATGCTGAAGGGCATGAACAGGTCTTCGAGGAATTTGCGGTCGTCAACACCACTCTCGAGTACACGGACATTTTTGCCGGTTTCGTCGCCGAGGGTTTTAACGATTTTGCCGCCGTAACCTAAAAGTTTAGGTACATCTCCATGTCCGACGAGGATAGCTAAGGTTTTTTCAACTTCAACGGCTTTGTAGAAGCAGACGTTTTGCAGGGATGGATATTTCTCTTCTAGGGAAAGCAGTGAACGGGCTACTTTCAAGTCTATATCGCTGATTTCGCCAGCTTTAACTTTGGCTGAACATTTTTGGCATAGAATGCCGCTTTTTAAGCAGAAACTGCATAGTTCTGTTTTCATTTGTGTGTCGTTTATCCTGCAAAGGAGGAGTTTAGCTTAACGCGTGACTTTACCTTACCAGTGTTATTTCAATTGTGCTAACATTGGTCGCTTGGTTGCCTTCTTCTTGGTCTTGCGGAAGGAATTTGTCCGTTCCGATGCTTATGCTTTTTATTTTTGCATCTGGCAGAAACCTGTGTCTGACAACTTCTGCGACGTCAATTGCTCGGCTGATAGATCTGCCCCGTGCTTTTATGCTGACTTCTTTTGCTCCGCCGTGGAAAAAAGTGATGCATGCAAGGACATAGTTCATTATTGGTTTTTTGCCGATTAAGACTGCGCTGGTGTTTTCGGTCACGGATCCGCTTCACTCCTAGTTTACTTTTAGTAGTTTGACTTAAGCTTTTTTTCAAAATAAATACATTGTGGTGTTTTGTTTGTTTTGTTGCGAGATGTAAATTCGGTCGTTTTGATTAAACTGGTAGCTGATTTTACATGAAGTGACTGCTGAAACTTGAATATCTGAACTTTGGATTTTATTGAAGATTCAGCGTTAAGAACTGAGATGCTTCTTAGGTTGTGGTTATGCTTGCAGAGGCTGGGCTTGGTTGTTGTTTTTGAGAGTCAGATTATTAAGCAAGCTTTGCTACTATTGTAAAGGTTTAACTTAACAAAACAACACAAAAGTGACCAAATTGGAGCCGCTAACTAAACGTTCAATCCAACTTTTAAAAACCCTCTACGAGAAAGGCAAATCCACAAACACCTACACCCTGAGAGTAAAACAAGATGAATTATCTAACCAGCTAGGCGTAAGTAGACAAGCCCTAAACGTGCACCTACGCAAACTTAAAAACCGCGGCTACATCCGAACAGGAAGAGGCTTCATCGACGTCACCGAAAAAGGCTTAGGAGCACTTGGCGTATCCACAACACCTGCCTTCATACTTCTCAAGGTCTCACCTATCAAAAGAATCCACGTCTACGAGCAAATCCACGAGCTTGCGGTATCCAGAGCCTTCCGCATTGCAGGCGAAGTAGACGCACTAATCATTGTTGAGCGTGAGAACCTCGATGAAATATTAAAGAAACTCTATAGCATCGACGGAATAGAGGACACACGCTCTTACGTAACCATTGAAGTAATAAAATAAACGAATTTTTATTTTACGCAATATTAGCATGTTGAGACAAAAGGTATATTTGATACTTAACCATCAAAGACTTAGCCAAAATAGAAGGTTAACGATAAATGCCGATACTAGACCCAGTAAAAAAAGCCATAGCACAAGAACACCGTTTGCACATGAAAATCTGCAGAGACTGTGGCTCACGCAACGCAGCAACTGCTATTAAATGCAGAAAATGCAAGGGCAAGAATCTGCGCTGGAAGAAACGAGAAATCGTAAAGTAAGCAGCTTATCTTTTCTTTTACTTTGCTTTTATAAAAATCAAGCGCTTACAGGTGTCTTTTTGCCCTACATCTCTTATTTGTAGAAAATTTAGGTTAAAATATAGATACTCTTATCCGCTCGATTTTAAGAAATAAGATTGCTTAAGTTAGGCTACTCAGTTTATGCAGCCATTTTAAGCGTCCATTTCACTGAGCCGCAAGTTCTGCATGGCGGAAAAGTCTCGCTCTTCGAAAGTGGAATACTGGATTTTTCACCCTTCTCCTTACAGAAATGCGACCAAAGCCCGGATTCTGGACATTTCTCGCCGGTTCGATAGAACTTTTTCTGTTTTTGCTCAGGCATGAATATCAGATAAGTACTCTTTTGGTATGGTTTACCATTATAAACTTTGCTAAGCATCCAACTTACAATCAAGCAATCCAAACACGGATTAGAGGACTTTTCGCAGCGTTTCCATGTTGAAAACGGTGCTTGAACAACCATTCTTGATCAAAGGTATACCTTGACCAGCCACATCCATACCGCTGAGAAGCGGACCCATAAGTTTCATTTCCTCCCCGCATGCCACACCAACGATGCCTTCATAGTGTGTAGTCTTTAGAATTTTAGGAATACATGAGCCGCCAGGCAATAAGTAAACATCATACCCCTTCTTTTTGGCATATTGATCTGCTTTGTTTACTATACAATCATCCGAACAATGAGCACACGTATAGGATGGAACGTCAGAGTTGAACGTAGATTTACATCGATTATCCATGTATTTTCGGGAACAATGCGGCAGAAAAATAGCTCTTTTTTTAGTTTGTAAAAACTTGCCTCTTTCCATACTGTTGATGGCTTGCAAATCAATTAGATCCTGAAGCAGCGCAACTGCATCCGAAAGATTCAGTCCTGTTGCTTCTTGAATTCTAAATTTAAGTATCAAATCGTTAAGAGTTGTTAGAAAGCTTTTATGCATGCCCTTTTGGTAACTGATTAACGCAATTTCAGTGAAGAAGAAACGCGGGACCTTTGAGAGGTCGAAAGTGAATTTGTAGGGCATAAATTAAGCATAGCAACTAAGCTGCTTAAAAAAATTGCTTATCTACTGTTAATTTTTATCTTATTTCTGCCTATCCAGATCTAAACCTAAACTTTCGCGGATGGATTTTATGTCTTCTCGCAGTCGTCTTACTTCGGTTTCAAGATCGCTGGCTTTTGTTTCCGCATAATCCTCAAGGCTGATTTGAAGATCAGACTTTGAATTAAGCAGTTCAAGCTTCTGATGTAAGTTGCTTAGGTTTTGCTTAAATTCACTTTGTATTTCTTTAAGTCTAGCAATTGACTCTTCCATTCTTGGCTTGTCTAAAGTTTCTGAATCGGATTTAGGCAACGGCAGTACCTCTAAAAATAGAAAAGAATAGGAGCTTTAGATGCTTATTTGGAACAGCATCCGTTCAACGAGCTCTTTGTACCTGTTCCTAATAGTAACCTCAGTTACCTGCGCAATCTCAGCGATTTCCCTTTGTGTCTTTCGCTCACCCGTTAATACAGATGCTACATAACTTGCTGCTGCCGCAATGCCAGTTGGTCCTCTGCCCGAAGTGAGTTTTAGTTCTTTTGCTGCGGCTAATATTTTGTGAGCGATTTCTTCGACTTTTCCCTGCATTGTTAGTTGGTTGGAGAACTTTGTTATGTATTGGCTTGGTCGCAGTGGCGGGATGGAGTAGTTTAATTCTCGGATTAAGAAACGGTAGCTTCTTCCAACTTCTTTCTTGTTGACACCTGAGCACTGGGCAATTTCATCTAAGGTTCGGGGTAAACCACATTGCCTACACGCTAAATAAATCGCGGCTGAAGTGACGCCTTGAATTGACCTGCCCCGTATGAGACGTTCTTTTACTGCTTTACGGTAAATAACTGAGGCTGTTTCAAGTATGTTTTTTGGAAGGTTCAGATTATTGGAAATCTTTGTTATTTCGGAGAGGGCAAACGCCAAGTTTCGTTCTGTTGCATCTGAAACCCTGATGCGCCGTTGCCACTTCCGCAGACGATAAACCTGTGCTTTCTGGCCTGGCGAGAGACTTTTACCGTAAATGTCTCGGTCATGCCAATCGATTGTAGTTGATAAGCCTTTGTCATGGATTGTGTATGTTAATGGTGCTCCAACACGTGTTCTCTTGGACCTTTGCTCATCATCAAAAGCTCTCCATTCTGGTCCGCGATCTGCTATTTTTGCTGCTACCACGAAACCGCAGTCCATACACACTATCTCGGCGCATTCATAGTCACGCATAAGTCTCGTGCTGCCGCATTCTGGACATGATTGAATTTTGGCGGGTTCTGCTTTTGTTGCAGTTTGGTCTTGTGTTGGCGCAACTGGTTCATGTAACTTGCTAGCTCTACTCATTCATCTTTTGCTCCGTTTTGTTTTCGAGAGAAGCAAGTACACTGGTTTATTGAGTAGTTTCTCAGGTTCCTTAATGCTTGGTTTAATCACTGCATAAGGAGCTGAGACAGGGCCTATGATATCAAAAACTTTGCCGACAACATTTAAGTTTTCATCGACGACTTCAAAACCCATTTTCGGGGAGTTTTCTGTTTTTACGACCATGTTTCGCGATGGAGTTACATTTGAAACCTTGCCCAATCTTTGCAAACGCAATTCCCCTTCTCGAAAACATGTAGGAAGCCGTAACAGTTTATATAAAGTTTTCTAAGTGATATATAAGCCAAAAGTACAGGACAACTTTTTTTGGGAGAAAGCTTCTTAAATAGGAAGTGTGGATAAGACTGTGCCTTAAAAGGGTGAGGCTAATATGTCTAAACCATTCTATGTAAAATATGAAGTACCAAAAGAAATCGTAGATGCAGCCTATGAAGCCCTAACGATTGCTTCAAAAACAGGATCAGTTAGGAAAGGAACAAACGAGGCAACAAAAGCTGTTGAACGATCACAAGCAAAACTTGTCGTTATAGCCGAAGATGTTGACCCGCCAGAAGTTATAGCGCACCTACCACTACTCTGCGACGAAAGAAAAATACCATATGTATTTGTCCCAAGCAAAGAACAACTTGGCAAATCAATCGGCATCGACGTCCAATGCGCAGCAGCATGCATAATAAGAGAAGGAGAAGCAGCTGGATTACTCAAAGAAATCGTCACTCGCATTGACCAAGTTAAACGAGGAACTCAGTAATGAGTAAAGACGCAGCTGAAGAACTTATTCCGTCAGAAGTCATACAAGTCATAGGTCGCACAGGCGTAACAGGCGAAATCACACAGGTCCGCGTTCGCATAATGGAAGGGAAAGATAAAGGCAGAATCATCACGCGCAACGTTAAAGGACCAGTAAGAGCACAAGACATTCTGATGCTGCGAGAAACAGAAAGAGAAGCAAAGAAAATCACCAGATAAACTAACTTGGAGAATTTGTCATGCCAAAACCTAGAAAATGTTCGTTCTGTGGTGCTGATTTTCCAGCTGGCACAGGCATGATGTTCGTTAAAAACGACGGCTCAATCCTATGGTTCGACTCTAGCAAATGCAAGAAAAGCAGCCTATCATTCAAACGCGATGCACGCAAGCTAAAGTGGACAAAGTACTTCGGTAAAGAAGAGAAAGGCAAAGGGTAAGCAACAAGCAATCTTCTACGTTTCAACCCATTTTTTCCTATTTCAAATTAAACGCTATATTCGTTTTTCAACCGAAACCTTATCTTATAGCTGACGCAATGAGGGCTTCAGGTACTGAATTTGCCCTGGTTCCTTGCAAAGAAAGAAGTATTTGTATGGTTAGAGCGCGGTCAAAAAACAATTGATATCCGCAAAGGTGATCCAAAACCTGGTGAAATCGCTGTTTTCCAATCTGGTCCTCGTACTTTGCGATTGAAGATTGTGAAGACGGAGAGTGGGTCTCTTTTGGATATCTTGCGTTTGGACAATTTTCAAGCCGTTATTCCTAACGCCGACGAGGTCGGGGACGCGATTGATTATTTGCAGGGAATTTATGGTGATTATGATGGAGTCTTTACTGCCTATTACGTGGAACCTCTGCGGTTATCCGAAAAAGTGTGATTGATGAGTGGATTGAGCTATTGTGTTAGATATTTTTGCGTTTTTAGTAAAAATAGTCTGTAAAACGTAATATTTAAATATCATTTCAACAAATGTTCCTCATCATAAAAGAGGAATTCGAAATGGTAAAATTCAGCGGTTGCTACACTGCAATTGTAACCCCAATGAACCGTAATCGCCAAGTCGATTACGAAGGCTTAAAGCAACTGGTAGACTTCCAAATAAAAAACGGAATCAAAGGCATACTAGCCGTCGGCACAACCGGTGAAAGCCCAACTTTAGACTGGAACGAACACACAAAAGTCATTGAAAAAGTACACGAATTCTCCAATAGCAGAAGCCAAACCATCGCGGGCACAGGAAGCAACTCAACCCAAGAAGCCATCGATGGCACAGCACACGCCCAAGATTTTGGCGTAAACTGTGTGCTCCTTGTTGACCCATACTATAACGGGCCAAGCTCAATGGAGATTCGCAGAGAATACGTAGAGCCTATTGCAAGCCAGTTTCCAGAAGTTCAAGTAATTCCCTACATTATTCCGGGAAGGACGGGTACCCAGCTTTTTCCACAAGACCTCGCCATGCTTCACGCGCAGTACCCAAACGTCCACTGCGTCAAAGAAGCCACGGGCGACCTCAAGAACATGGAGTTGACAAGGAAGCTATGCGGAGAAGACTTCGACATCCTCTCAGGAGACGATGATAAAACCTACACGATGATGATTTCGCCCGACATCGCTGCAAGCGGCGTCATTTCAGTAGTTTCTAATGTTGCTCCTAGCGCAGTGGTGGACATGGTGCACTATGTTTTGGATGGCAACGAAGAAGCGGCAAGCGTAATTGCCCAAGCACTCCAGCCGCTCTTCAGCATAGTTACTGTTAAAACGCAGGAACAAACACCGTATGGTCAGGTAGCATGCAAAGCACGTAATCCGCTCGCTTACAAGACCCTGATGAACGTGCTGGGCATGCCGTCTGGTCCATGTAGGCAACCATTGGGAAAAATGACACGCAGCGGCTTGGAAATGGTATTGGCAAACACACGAAAAGTATACGAATCTAACCCGCAAATTCTAAAGCCAGTCGTTGACTACTTCGGCGTAGACCTCAAGGATCGTCTTTACAACGAAAAGTACCTGGAGGGTCTCTTCTATGCTTAGGTTCTGTGTAGCAGGTGCAGCGGGTAGAATGGGCAACGCAATTATTACTGAAGCAGTTGCTAAAGGGCACCAGATTGTGGGAGCCACAGAAGCAGCAAATTCACCTGCTGTCGGCAAGAGCCTAAGCGAACTAAACATTACAAATTCCGACACTGTAATCGTTGGCTCCGAAAGACTCAACGAAGCTGTCAAAGAAGCCGACGTTTACATAAGTTTTACCGTGCCAACCGCCGACATCATTAGCATTCCTGTCGTTGCTAATCTCGAAAAACGTATAATACTCGGCACCACAGGCTTCACACCAGAGCAAAACCGACAAATAATATCTGCAATGTCGGGAAAGGTTCCAGCAGTGTTCTCACCAAACTACAGTGTAGGCGTCAACATACTATTCAAACTAGCCGAAGCACTCAAGGCGTTCCCAGCAGGTTTCGATTTCAGCTTAAGCGAAATCCACCATACAGGCAAAAAAGATGCGCCGAGCGGAACAGCTAAGAAACTTGAGCAAATCATCTCGCAATCTCGCAGTTACAATAAAACCGTTTATGGCAGAGAAGGCATTAGCCCAAGGCAACCATCAGAACTTGAATCCGTTGCGCTTCGCGCCGGTGGAGTTCCGGGAATCCATGATGTAATCGTTGCAGGACCTTACGAAATGCTGCGTATAGAACATACAGCGTTCTCCAGAAATGTATTCGCTCAGGGCGCCGTGTATGCAGCTGAATGGCTAAGCAAACAAAGCGCGTCTAAAGTCTACAGTATGGCAGATGTTTTAGGCTTATCTTAGCCACACATAAACAACCATTACCTTTTTTATCAAGGAAAAACAGAGTGAGAAGGGCAGAGGAAGAAACAAGAAATGTCGAATAAGCGTAAAGTCGCCATTTTAGGCGCAACAGGAGCCGTTGGACAACGGTACATTCAACTCTTGCAAGGTCACCCATGGTTCAAAATTGAGGTGCTTGCCGCTTCAGAGCGGTCAGCAGGCAAAAAATACAAGGACGCATGCAACTGGATCATGGAGTCAAATCTACCTAAAGAAATCGCTGAAATGCCCGTAGCCAACGCTGACGTAGCATCAGTGGAGAAGGCTGGCGACGTGGATTTGGTTTTCTCATCTTTGCCGGGCGATTTGGCTGGCTCAGTTGAAAACGAATTTGCCGCCCTGTACCCAGTTTTTAGTAAGGCAAGCGCTCACAGAATGGAAAAGGACGTTCCCTTAATCATCCCGGAAATCAACGCAGACCACGCTGAGCTAATCAAGTTCCAGCAGCAACTCCGCGGATGGAAAGGCTTCATCTCGACCGACCCAAACTGCAGCACAATCCAAATGGCAATTACGCTAAAGCCCCTTATGCAGTTCGGTCTACAACAAGTTATGGTTACCACCATGCAAGCGCTCAGCGGTGCAGGCTACCCAGGCGTAGCTTCACTTGACATAATAGACAACGTTGTTCCTTTCATCTCAGGTGAAGAGGACAAGATGGAAACCGAAGCACTAAAAATTCTAGGAACCTACAATGGAAGAGGCGTAAAGAACGCTGATTTCCAGATTAGCGCCAGCTGCAACCGCGTCCATGTTAAAGACGGCCACTTAGAATCCCTCTACGTAAAGTTGAATCAGGAGCCCTCGCTTCAGCAAATTGAGGCAGCCTTTGAGGATTTCAAGGGAGCGCCACAACTGCTAAAGTTGCCATCTGCTCCTTCTAACCCAATCATAGTTCGCAAAGAAAAGAATCGACCTCAACCACGTTTTGATCGCGATGCTGGAAACGGCATGAGCGTTGTAGTTGGCAGAATCCGCAAAGACCCAATAATGACCTTCAAGTACATGTGCCTAGGGCATAATACAGTTCGGGGCGCTGCAGGCGGAGGCATTCTCAGCGCAGAGCTGTATGTGGCTAACGGTTTAGCTTAAATGCTGCCCAAGTTGTAACAGTAGAGTCTGGTGTAGGTGGATGGTTAAGAGAAAGCTTCGTGACCCCTTAGAAGACCGAAAAGGCAGCCTCTACTTTGACGGTTTCTCAGTTAAAGAATTAGCAGAAAAATACGATACGCCACTGTATCTTTTAAGCGAGAAACGCATCAGGGACAACTACAATCACCTCCACAACGCCCTAATCAGTAACTACAAGTACCTACGAGTCTACTACGCAGCAAAAGCCAACACCAACCTAACCGTGCTCAAGATTTTGCAGTCTGAAGGCGCCTACTTAGACACTGTTAGCCCAGGCGAAGTTTTCATAGGTCTAAGCAGCGGATTCACGCCTGACCGCATACTGTTCACTGGAACCAGCGTTAGAAACGATGAATTAAAGTTTCTAGCTGGCGCAAACATCACCGTGAACGTGGATTCACAGTCAGAACTTGATAGACTACTAAAGATTGCTGTTCCCCCAGTTGTTTCCGTGCGTGTTAATCCTGAGGTTGGAGCAGGACATCATAGCCACTGCATAACCGCTGGTCCCGAATCAAAGTTTGGTTTAACAGAAGAAGACGCGCTGAAGGCTTATACAACTGCTAAGCGGGCGCGAGTAGAACGCTTCGGCATCCATATGCATATTGGCTCGGGCATCCTTGATATAGAACCGTACTCGTTGGCAGTGGAAAAGCTACTAAGCATAGCTAAGCGGGTGCACGAGGAGGTAGGAGTGGAATTTGAATTCGTCGACATCGGCGGCGGATTTGGCGTTCCATACAAGCCAGAGGACAGGGACTTAGACCTGACAGAGTTCTCCAGCAAAATAGTGTCTTCCTTCAAGAGCAAAGTCAAAGAGTATGGTCTTGGCAAGCCATTCCTTTGCGTCGAACCAGGAAGATACCTTGTATGCGACGCAAGCATTCTATTAACAACAGTCAACACAGTCAAAGCCACACCTACCAAGAAGTTTGTTGGAGTGGACGCAGGCTTCAACACGTTGGTGCGGCCAACAATGTACGATTCCTACCACCCAATCCTAGTAGCCAACAAGGTTGCACAGGCCGATAAGGAAACATACGACGTAGTTGGTCCAATTTGTGAGTCAGGCGACGCATTAGCCAAAGACCGCAAGTTGCCGCTGGTTGAGGAAGGCGATTTGTTGGCTATTCTTAATGCTGGCGCTTACGGTTTTAGCATGAGTTCCCAGTACAATTCACGTCCAAGAGCAGCGGAAGTTATGATTCGACAGGGCAAAGCGGTTATGGTTAGACAGCGGGAGCAGCTGAGTGATTTGATGTCTAGTCAGCGGATGGCAGAGTGAGCGTATGCGTTTTTGGAAGATGCATGGTTTAGGCAATGACTACATCGTGATCGATAACCGAGACGGAAAAATCAGCGATAAGAATGCTGGAGAGTTGGCGAAGTCACTTTGTGAGAGGCGTTTCTCAGTTGGCGCTGACGGTTTGCTTCTTGTTTGCAATTCAGAAGTTGGGGATACGAAGATGCGGATTTTCAACGCTGACGGCAGCGAAGCTGAGATGTGCGGCAACGGCATACGGTGCTTTGCCAAGTACTGCTATGAAAACGGCATTGTTCCAAAGAATGAATTTACCGTGGAAACGCTGGCAGGAACAAAGCATGTCTGGCTAACTCTTAAGGACAAAGAAGTCACCGCCGTCAAGGTAGATATGGGCGAGCCGAACTGGGAAAGAAGCTGCCTACCCATGAAGGGAAAGGGCACATGCATCGATTGCGACTTAGACATTGACGGAGAAACGCTCAAAGTAACATGCCTTTCGATTGGCAATCCTCACTGCGTAATCTTTGTTGACTGCATCGATTGCTATCCTGTTGAAGAGGTCGGTTCAAAAATCGAAAATCACAAAGCTTTCCCAAAGCGAACCAACGTTGGCTTTGCTGAGGTTCTTAATGAGAAGGAGTTGAATCTTCGGGTTTGGGAACGTGGTTGCGGAGAAACTCTTGCCTGCGGAACCGGAACCTGCGCCGCAGTTGCAGCTGCAAATAAGCTGGGGAAAGTCGGCAACAAAGTCACAGTTCACGTTCTAGGCGGAAACCTGAAAGTGGAAGTTGGAAAAAGGATATTTCTGAGCGGTGCCGCTGAGAAAGTTTACGAAGGAACACTATTCAAGGAGCCATAAACATGACGTTCGAGTATGCAGACCGAATTAAACGATTACCTCCATACCTGTTTGCTGAACTTGAAAAGCTTACGAGAGAAAAGAAACGGTGCGGCGTAGACCTTATCTCATTGAGCATCGGTGACCCTGACATTCCGCCGCCAGCCTTCATCATTGAATCATTAAAAAAAGAAGCAGGCGACCCCAAGAATCATAACTACTCTTTCAGCCAAGGCGAACCTGACTTCAGAGAAGCAGTCACAGGGTGGTGCAAGAAACGATTCAAAGTGGATTTGCAACAAGATCAAGTTGTTGCACTGTTAGGGTCAAAAGAAGGCATAGCAAACGTTGCCCGAGCATTCATTAACCCAGGCGACCGCGTTTTGGTGCCTGACCCAGCTTACCCCGTTTACGCCCAGGGAAGCACAATCCTCTGCGACGGCGTACCGATGCTCATGCCATTGTCGGAGGAGAACGGTTTCAAACCTAACTTTGATGTAATCAAGGTTGACAAAGCAAAGATGATGTTTCTTAATTACCCAAGCAATCCAACTGCTGCAACAGTTGACAAGAAATTCCTAAAAGAAGCAGTTGATTTTGCCAAAGACAACGATCTGATGCTGTGCTATGACAATGCTTACTCGGAAATCACCTATGACGAATACCGCGCTCCAAGCATTCTTGAAATTGATGGGGCAATGGATGTTGCTATCGAGTTTCATTCGCTTTCAAAAACTTTTAACATGACTGGCGACCGCATCGGTTTTGCTGTTGGAAACAAGCAGCTTGTTGATGGCTTAACTAAGGTGAAAACTCAGATTGACAGCGGCCCGCCCGTTTATACCCAGAAGGTTGCCGTGGAAGCTTTAGGCTCCTACGCTAGTTATGAAACACCAGAATTCCTCAGAAAAAACAACCTAATCTTGCAACAGCGTCGAGACATACTGGTTGATACGCTATGCCGACTTGGCTATGAAGTTGAAAAGCCAAAGGCAACCTTCTACGTTTGGGTCAACTGCAAATGCGACTCTATGAAATTCGTTGCAAAACTACTTGACGTCGGCGTGGCTGTGACGCCTGGCGATGGATTTGGCAAGTACGGCGAAGGATACGTTAGAATAACGTTCACTCAGCCTATGGAACGCATAGTAGAAGCCTGCAAAAGAATCGCCAGCGCTTTTTAGCCCCTCTACTTTGCGTTTATCCAATTGTTCCATGCAGGTTTTGCGTTGCCATCTGCGTTGAAGAGGCCCATGCTATTGAATGGCGGGGCGGTGTTTTGGTCGTAGAGAAAACTCCAAATTGCTATCTCCTTATTTCCTAAGTTCGCTGTCAAATCAAAGAACGTCGTTACAAATTGTGCTTGTTCGGCAGCGCTGCTTTCCCACCCTGTAGGACTTGCGTTGCTATGCCAGCCGATTTCTGTAAAAGCTACTTTCTTGTTTGTATGCTGCTGTATTTCGGAGTAATAATCCGATGGGATTTCACTGGGCACTTTATAGATGAGTCCAGGATACGTGGTGAATGCGACTAGGTCCAATTTCGAAAACCTATCAAGCAAATTCCACTCTGACGCGTCCGGACTGTTTGTTCCGCCGAACAATCCGCCACCCAATCCCTTCATTTTTTCAAGTTGAAATGTGGTAAAAACTTGTGTATTTGGCGATGTGCTCTTAACTGCATCGTAAACTTGATTGTATAACTGAACGAACGCGTCTAAATCTGCGAAAGATTTTTCGTAGAGCACGTTTACTTCTATGCCTAAGGCAAGATACTTAGGCTTATTTTTCTCGGCAAAGGCAACTGCCAGATCTTTATACGCTTGCTTTGTCGCGTTGTCCAGCGGCCTCAGTAAAGTGCCGCTTGATTGGTTAAAGAATTGAAGTTCAACGACTGTCTCATATCCGTACGTCGAAGCAAGGACGCAACTACTGTGGCGGCGCCGTTTGGAGTGTTGAGATCATTCCAGTCGCCTGCCCAAGACACAATCGATCCAGCCTGCTTTGCCTTCACAAAGAAATCGGTAAAATCGGCTGAACTGTAACTTTTTGGTGAAAGGCTTACTCCTTTAGCAAATGTACTGGTAGCTTCATTGTTTGTTGGTTCATGTTTTGGAGTTGCGATAATAATCCCTAAAACTATTGCAACGATCAAAACAATGGCAATGACAAGAGTTAAGCGCTTATTCGTCTCCTACACCGTAGGATCCTTTTGTACTGCGCAATTTTATATATTTAACGTTCACTTAATCGAGATTGCTAATCAATATTTCTGCGAAAACTGGTCGCTTTTGAATAGGGATTGGGAAAAACAAAAAAGATGAAGGAAGAGCTGTTTATTTTGCAGCTGCCTTTGCGAGCTTCTTTAGAATTTGGTCTTTAGCGATTGTGTATGCGATTGCGTAGTCAAAGAGCCCTTGTGACTCAGCGGTTGCGCGTTTAATCATTTCTGTTTCAGTCTTGATTTTTAGTTTGCCGATGGCTAATGCGCCTATGCCGTAGGCGCCTGGTTTGAGTTCTTTGCCGTCGTCGTTTGAAGCTAAACCTTCTACCCCGACTGGTTTGATGGCGTTGATGTCTGCGACGATTTTGCATTTTGGAGCTTTGCTCAGGTCTGCTGCTGAGAGCAGTTGGATACCTCCTGCTCCTGCTGAAAGAATTATTTCCGCATCTGCAATGGCTGAAGCTGTCTGTTCAGGTTTAGATACCTCGACAACTTTGACTCTTTGTGCGCCGCATTCTTGGTTTATTTTGTAAGCGATAACTTGGCCTTTTGCAAGTGCACGGCTAGTGATGGTTACGTTGGCTTTTTCTGCAGCGTAGATTCGTGCCGCTGTTTGCCCGACAGGTCCTGTGCCTGCGAGGACGGTGACGTCTTTGCCTTCTAAGCTGCCTAAGCCTTTCTCCATTGAGGCTCCAAACGTTTTTGCAACTGCGGCTGCGGCTGTTGAGTATCCTCCTCGTGGGTCAACGATGATGCTGTTTCCCCATGGGGCTGATTTCATGGCTTTCTGTGTTGCTTCAACGACTTTTTCTACCATGTCGAAGTTGCTTCCGTTGATGAAAATTTTAGTGTGTTTTGCGCCTTCTGGTCCACGTGGGAACAAAAGGTCGTAGACGATTTTTGGGGCATCTGTGTCTGTTACGTTTTCATATTTGAATATCATTGAGTCTGGGAATACATCTATGGCTACTAGCATGTCGAATGGACTGCAATATTTGTCTGTGTCTAAGAAAACGAAAACTGTTTTAAAGGTTGGTTGTTGTGCCATTTTTTACACCTTACTCTGTTTGTGAATGCTGTTTAATGATTTAAGAATTATCCAGAATCAAGTTTTTAGAAAAATTTGTTAGCTGTTTTTTACGTAACCCACGAGCGAGGATTGGAGATTCCCAATCGTTGCGCCCAACATATTGATAGTAGTTTACAGAGCAAGAGTTCGGGTATATTCATTTGGGGGAAAATTAATAAAGTTAAAGCCTATTGTAGACGCTAACAGTAATAGGTGAATGTCAATGGCGATAAAAGTTGGAATTAATGGTTTTGGAAGAATTGGAAGACTTCTCTACAGAGCAGCAATCGAGAAAAATGCGAATATTGATTTCGTGGCCATCAATGACTTGGCAGATGCGAAAACAAATGCTCATCTACTCAGGTACGATTCCGTTCACGGACGTTTTCCAGGCACTGTTGAAGTAAAAGGAAACGATTTGGTTGTTAACGGAAAAGACCTAAAGTGCCTCAGCGTAAGAGACCCCGCACAACTCCCATGGAAGGACCTGGGAGTTTACTTAGCAGTCGAATCCACAGGCTTATTCACTAACCGCGAAGGCGCAAGCAAACACCTCACAGCAGGAGCAAAAAAAGTTCTCATTTCCGCTCCAGCAGAAAACCCAGATGCAACCTTCGTTTTAGGCGTCAACGAGAAAACATACGACCATGAAAAACACAACATCCTCTCAAACGCCAGCTGCACAACCAACGGCTTAGCACCAATCAGCAAAGTCCTCTCAGAAAACTTCGGCTTGGAAAAAGCTTTGATGACTACCTGCCATAGCTATACTAACGACCAGAAAATCCAAGATATAGTCCACAAAGATCCGCGAAGAGCCAGAGCAGCAGCAATCAACATTATCCCAACAGGTACAGGTGCAGCAAAAGCAATCGGCCTAGTTTTGCCAAGTTGTGCTGGAAAAATGAACGGCTACTCATTGCGTGTCCCAACCCCAGACGTATCTATCGTTGACTTAGTAGCATTGTTAGGCAGAGACGTAACTAAAGAGGAAATCAACGCGGCAATGAAGAAGGCAGCTGAGGGTGAACTTAAAGGCATCCTACAATATACTGAAGATCCAATTGTTAGCAGCGACGTGCTTCATAGTACCTACAGCAGCGTTTTCGATGCTCAATTAACCATGGTTTTAGGTGAGAAAGGCAACTTCGTTAAGGTCTTCGCATGGTATGACAACGAATGGGGCTTTAGCAACCGCATGGTCGATTTCATCGAAATGATCGGCAAAAAAGCTGAGCTCTAAATAAAGCGCAAGCAAGTTTAAATCCACCCTTCTTTTCCTTTTTTGTAATTAATTAGTTGAGAAGTGGATAATATGGCAAAGTACAAGACATTAGATGATTTTAACGTTAAAGATAAAGTTGTGTTAGTAAGAGTTGACTTTAATTCTGAAATTGATCCGCAGACCAAAAAAGTCACAAGTGATGTACGCATAAGAGCTCACGCTGAAACAACCCTGAAAGAACTCGCAGAGAAAGGCGCCAAAACCGTTGTACTCGCTCATCAGGGACGCAAAGGAGACCCAGATTACACATTGCTAAAAGAGCACGCTGAAATCTTAGGTAAAATCCTCAAGTGTCCAGTTAAATGCGTTGACGACCTTTTCGGCGACAAAGCCAAAAAAGCCATCAGAGACCTAAAGGGCGGAGAAATCCTTGTTTTGGAAAACGTACGAAGCTGGGATAAAGAAACAAAAAGCACTGCATCTGAAGAAGCCAGCAAAACAGAACTCGTACAGAACCTTGCACCACTCGCTGACTTATTTGTCAACGATGCTTTTGCAGCAGCACACCGTGGACACGTATCTATGGTTGGATTCACCGCTGTTTTGCCCTCTGCAGCTGGACGCATAATGGAGCGCGAACTAAAATCACTCAACAAAGCACTAGAGAAACCTGAGAAGCCATCTGTCTACGTTATGGGCGGAGCAAAAGCCGACGACAGCCTTGAAATCAGCAAGTACGTTTTAGGCAAAGGCATAGCAGACTACATACTTACCGGCGGTGTAACGGGGCAGTTGTTCCTTGCATCTAAAGGAGTTGACCTTGGCCAAGGAAACATGTCGTATCTAGAGAAAAAAGAGCTAATGAGCTTAGTTCCAGGCATTAAAGCCTTGGAGGAGCAGTACGGCGACAAAGTTATGGTTCCTGTTGACTTAGCCATAGACGTAAAAGGCAAACGCAAGGAAATCCCGGTCAGCAAGCTGCCAACTGAATATTCATCTAAGGACATCGGTGCAAAAACTGTTGAGAACTACACAAAAATAATTTCGAAAGCTAAATCCATCGTGGTCAGCGGACCCATGGGCGTTTACGAAGATAAAGAATTCAATTACGGCACCAAAAAAGTCTTCGAAGCCATCGCAAACAGCAAAGCTTTCAGCCTTGCAGGCGGAGGAAACACCATAGCAGCCATCAACGAATACGGCCTGAGCAAAAAAATCGGTTACATCAGCACTGCAGGCGGAGCACTAATCGAATTCTTGATGGGTAAGAAGCTGCCTGGTGTTGTAGCATTAGAGAACGCTGTTTCAGTTAAGAAAATCTAGTTTCTTCTCTTTTTTTATTTTAGAAAATATGTCAAAAAAAGTTTGATTTTTTGGTTTAGTATAGTTGTCTGCCGCAATTGGGGCAGAAACGTTCGTTTGCTTGCACAATTCTTCCGCATTGAGGACATACACGTGTCATTGGTTGCTGCATATTGCTCTGCTGTGGCTGTGGGTATCCTTGTTGGGGAGGATAGCCGTATTGTTGTTGTGTTCCATACTGCTGCTGCGAGGACACCAGTTCAGGTTTGTAGACAAGAGCCAAGATGCCTCCGATTAAGTTCAGAATTGACCAGCTACCAATTAGTGAGAACACCAATATTATTGCACCCCACTTTGAATGTTCAAGCGGTTCTGAGTTGAGTTTTGAAGCGGCAATAATCACGATAAGAGAACATATCATTATCCATATTCCGATGCCGCCAATCAAAGCGAAGCCAAACCCAAAAGTGAAAACTCCAGCAATTGCTCCTAAACCTATCAAGACTAAACCGCTTATAAGTCCAAAAACTCCACCGATCAAAGATAGTATGTAGGCTGCTGTGGGTTTGTTTCTAACTTGATTCTCAGATGAATACATGTTTCTTTTGCTCCTATGGATTGAAGCCATTGTTGTGTTGAGGGTGTATAAAAATTTTGTGAGCGCTTGGTTGATTGGTGAAATTTAGACAACGTTATAGGAGGTCAAGTTTGATTTTTTTCTATAGCTCTCATTACATTTAGGCAAAACGTTACTGGGAAATTCCTAATTAGAAAAAAAGAAAAAAAGTCCCCCATGGATAGGAGAAAACATTTAAGAAATTATTTCTGTTAGTTTTTCAAATAGGTCAATCAGGTCTTTTGTAATATAGTCTGGTTCTTGCTTGCTCTCTTGCAGATCTTTTAGCGAGTTGAATTGTGAGGGAACAAACACTGTTTTTAGCCCTGCTTGCTTGGCGCCTTTGATGTCTTCAATTGGGCTGTCGCCGATGAAAACCGCTTCGTTTGCTTGGATCTGAAGCTTGTTTAGGCCATGTTGGAATATGTAGCTGCTTGGTTTTCTCCAGCCGACTTCCTCTGAAACCACGACCGCATTGAAATACTCGCTTATTCCCACCTTACATAGACTTTTATAGATAACCGGTGCATAGGTAAAGTTTGAAATTAACGCTATCTTGCACTGCTGCTGTGAGTGTTTGATTATTTTCTCTGCGCCTTCTCTTAGCTCAAGTGTATCTATGAAGTCTTGGAAGAAAACGTTAAGGGCAGCTTTAATTTTGGGGCCGTTTGCCGACACGTCAAAACCCAAATTACTCAAGGCTTCCGACACCCAAACAGCATTAGTTACTTCCCGCAGTTGCCCATAACGTACCTTGCGGTATTTTTCATGTGACGCGTTGTATGCATCAAGAAATTTTTCTTTGGCAACATTAAAACCCTCCTCAATCAAAGCACAATGCAATTTTTCTTGGGAAGCAGCCATACTGTAGTTTCTGCAGTTGACCAAGGTCCCCACGAAATCGAAAATTACCGCTTTAGTGCAAGGTGCCGATTCATTACGCATATTAATTTAGGCTTTACGCGCCAATAAAAGAATATTGTTACAGCGCATTTTTGGATCCTGTTGAGGTTCATTGCAGAAAACTATAGCGGTATAGGTGAGTAAGTTTAAGTCCGCTTGGCTGATTGTTTTTAACTTGGTTTCTGGTGGTTTTTGTGGAGGAAAGGATTAAGGTTCTGGCTTTTGGGGGGAGCTTACGAAAAGGTTCATTTAACAAGGCATTGGTTCGCGCTGCTGTTGAATTGGCTCTTGAAAACATGAAGATTGAGGTTTTTGATTTGGAAGGCATTCCGCCGTTTAATCAGGAGTTTGAAGCTAATCCAGCTCAAAATGTCAAGGAATTCAAAGATAAAATCCGGGAAGCCGATGTCCTTTTAATTTCAACTCCCGAATACAACTATTCAGTGTCAGGTGTGCTCAAAAACGCCCTTAACTCCGCTTCACGACCCAGAGCAGACACACCTCTTGAAGGAAAACCCGTCGCTGTCACGAGCGCTTCATCCGGAAGATTCGGCGGCGCCAGAGCACAATATCACCTGCGGCAATCATTCATTTTCCTCAACATGCACCCAGTTAATCGCCCAGAAATCATGTTGTCAGATGCTTCACACAACATTGACTCAACGGAAACGTCAACAACGAACAAACACGACAGCTAATCCGCCAACTGCTTGAAGCGCTCGCAGCATGGACTATTAGGCTAAGAGAAAAGCCGCAAGAGAAGTAGCCAGTTTAAAAGTTTTGTGCGTAAATTCAGCAAAGCCTTAAAATGGTCAGCCTCCACGTTAGGGATTGGCGTTACAACATGAGAGTCATAGCTGACCTGCATATTCATGGTCGTTTCAGTCGGGCAACAAGCGAACAAATGAGCATTCCCGAGATTGCCAAGTACGCAAAAATCAAAGGGCTAAACCTCGTGGGCACCGGCGATTTTACACATCCTAAGTGGCTAAAAGAAATCAACGAAGCACTCACCTCTGACGGTGACTCTGGACTCTTCAAATTAGCAACTGCCGATTCATCAGTGCAGTTTATGCTACAAACAGAGGTCTGCACCATCTTCGAATATAAGGGCGAATCAAAAAAGGTTCACCACGTCATACTAACTCCTTGGATTGAAACCGCTGAACAGATTAACGAGCGACTTCAAAACTTCGGAAATTTAACCTCAGACGGCAGACCCATCCTAAATGTTTCGGCACCCCAATTAGTCGAGCAAGTAATGGAAGTCTGTAGCGACAACATGGTTTTTCCAGCCCACGCTTGGACACCATGGTTCAGCATCTTTGGCGCCTTTAGCGGCTTTGACGCTGTTGAAGACTGCTATCAAGACATGACCAAACACATCCATGCCTTGGAAACAGGGTTGTCCTCTGACCCAGCCATGAACTGGCGACTCAGCAAACTCGACAAATACGCTTTGGTTTCTAACAGTGACTGCCACAGTTTCTGGCCGTGGCGTATCGGCAGAGAAGCCAACGTTTTCGAACTGGAGAAATTCAGTTACAAAGAAGTCACCGATGCCATCAAGGCTAATGATTCGTCCCGGTTCAAGTTCACCATTGAAACTGACCCTGCCTACGGCAAGTATCACTGGACGGGGCACCGAAACTGCAAAGTCTCCCTATCACCCTCAGAAGCCATAAAATTCGGCACCATCTGCCCAGTTTGCCGCAGAAAACTCACCAAAGGAGTCGAGCAACGCATCGAAGAACTTGCCGACCGACCAGCTGACTTTAAACGTCAAAAAGCACCTGGTTTTCTGCGTTTGCTGCCGCTTTCGGAAATCATCGCGACTGTGATAGGGGCTGGTTCACCTTCAACGCAGGCAGTTTGGAAAAACTACAATTCGCTAACGGAGAAATTCGGCGACGAATATAATGTATTAATTGACGCGCCCAAGGAGGCACTCTCTCAGGTGGTTGATGCAACGATTGCACAAGCTATCGTTAAGGTTAGAGATGGAACAGCAAAAGTTACAGCTGGATACGATGGCGTCTATGGTCAACTGGTTTTAGGAGTTGACGCGCCGCCGCCAGTTAAATTCAAGCCCAAACTGGCTCAGCCGATTGTTAAGCAGAAGAGCATGACTGATTTCTGGTAAGCCGAATTCTTGAGAAACAAATCGTTTAATTCCCTCAAACAATTCTACTTTTAGAAGGAAAGATTACTCTTGCAAGACCTTCTAACCAAAATCAACAAAACAGCCACCCAAAAGTTCGGAGCACAATACGCTGAAGCCCGAGCTCAAAAACTCTACAAAACCGCGCTTTCCATAAAAGAGGAACGTGTAGAAGCCGCCAAACAAGGCATAGAAAATGGCGTAGCCATCCGCGTGCTGGTGAACGGGGCATGGGGTTTTTCTTCCGTTGGCTCGTTAGATAACGCTATTTTGGAGGGCGCTGTCTCTGACGCTTGCAGGATGGCAAAATTGGCAAGCACAAGGCTAAAAACACCCATTAAACTTGCCGCTGCCAAAGTCATTAATGACCGAGTCACATCAAAGCCAAAAAAGAACCCTTCAGACATTTTGATGGAAGATAAAATAAAGACCGCTTTAAAAGTGAATAAGGCCAGCTTAGATGTTGATAACCGAATTAAAAGTTGCTCGGTGGACTATCTTGATTTGACTGGCTCAAGTCTTCTTGTGAACAGCGACGGCTCAAGCATTGAGCAGGATAAACTGTATGTTTGGGCAAGAATAACTGCTTCAGCCCAAAGCGAGGGTATCTTCACGTTTGGCCGAGAAGAAATCGGCTCCACCGCAGGTTACGAGCTGTTCGACCAGCAAACCCCAGAGGCACTTGGCGAGAAAGTCGCGAAGCTTGCCATTGAACAATTAAACGCGAAGTCGCCGAGAGGCGGAAAGTTCCCAGTTGTTTTGGGTCCCAATGTTGTTGGAGTGTTCGTGCATGAGGCGTTTGGGCATTTAGCTGAAGCGGATTTGGCTTTGTCGGGTGGCGTTTTAGCTAGTAACTTGGGGAAAAAAATCGGCTCTAACCTGGTGACCTTCTACGATGATGGCACCATAAATGGTGCGTTTGGCGCATTCAAGTACGATGATGAAGGCGTTGAAAGCCAAAAGACGCTGCTCATAAAAGACGGCGTCGTATCGGGTTTGATGCATAACCGTGAAACCGCAAAGAAATTCAACGCACAGCCTACAGGAAACGCCAGGGCAGAAGACTTTCGCGTGGAACCAATCATTCGGATGCGCTGCACTTACATGGCGCCCAGAGATCAAACTTTTGAAGAATTGATTGAGGATGTGAAGTCTGGTTATTACTTTAAGAGTTTTAGAGGTGGCCAAGCTAATCTTGACGGGACTTTCCAAGTGGGCATCCAGGAAGGCTTCGAAATAGAAAACGGTGAAGTCGGCGCACCCATCCGCAACGCATCGATAAGCGGCAACACCCTTGAAACCCTGCACCAAGTCAGTGGGGTAGGTAATGATTTCATGTTAGATCCAGGGCGGTGCGGTAAGGGTCAGACAGCGTTTATCAGCGATGGTGGACCTCATATTAGAATTAGCAAGGTGGTAGTCGGTGGCAGTGCTTGAAAAAAACATTATGATCAGTTTAGCAGAGAACGCTGTTAAAGCGGCTCTTAGCAAGGGCGCCGCAGAAGCTGAAGCATACGTTTACGAAGGACAGGCTTCAAACATAGGTATTGAACTGGGGCAAATCAGCAAGACCAACAGAATAATCGACCGCGGCCTAGGAATAAGAGTAGCCGCTAACAGGGCAATAGGGTTTGCATATACAAACATCTTAGACGATGCAAAAGCTATCGAGAAAGCTGTTACCAGCGCCTTGAGTGCGGCAAGAGCAAGCAAACCTGACTCCGACTGGAACGGACTCCCCCAAAAGAAACCTTATGCAATAACCGAGAGAACTTTTGATGAAAAAATCGTCAACCTAAGCTCGGAAGAGCTGGTTAACATTGCTTCAACCATGTTGGATACCGCTGGACAGGTAGATAAGCGGGTTTTCCCAATCGAAGGCGGCGTTGGGAGCGGTTACATTTCAGACGCCATCGCTAACTCAAACGGCATAACAGGGTTTGACAGGGGAACTGTAATCGAGTGCAGTGTGGCAACCTTAGCCAAAGAAAACAGCACAGTTACTCCAGTGTGTTTTGAGTTTAATGCTGCAAGAAACTACGAGCTTGACCCTGCTTGGGTTGGAAAAGAAGCAGCTAAAATGGCGGTTTCAGCCCTAAAAACCAAGCCAGTTGAAACTAAATCAGGCAAAGTAATCCTCACGCAATTTGCACTGCAGGAACTTTTAGCTCACACATTAATCAACGCCATCAGAGCAGATAGTGTTCAAAGAGGGCAGTCGCCGTTTAAAGGAAAAATCGGAGAAAAAGTCGCTTCGGAAAACCTAACGATTTACGATGACGGATTATTTGCAGGCGGGCTGCGAACAGGGATTTTTGATGCGGAGGGCATGCCTCATCAGAGAACAGCGGTAATAGAAAAAGGGGTGCTGCTCAATTTCCTTTATGATAATTATTCAGCTAAGAAGGATGGCAAAGAGAGCACAGGAAATGCTTCAAGAGCTGGGTACCTCTCAACTCCAAACATTGACACAACAAACTTTCACATCATGCCCGGAAACAAGACTTCAGACGAAATGATAAGCGAAGTAAACGACGGCTTAATAGTCTATTACTTGCAGGGCGCACACAGCAGTAACCCTGTCAGTGGCGAATTCTCAGTCGTGGCAACGCCCGCTTGGAAAATCAAAAACGGAGAAATCGCCCATTGCTCGCGGGGCGTTATGTTGGCGGGTAACATCTTTGAATTAGTCAAAAACATAAGCGTTATCGGCGATAACGAGCGGCAGATGGGGCAGCTGATTTCGCCTTGGCTTCAAGTTGAAAACGTCCGAGTAATTGGACAATAATAACACAGACCAAGTATAGTAAATTAGGCGAAAAGTACCAAACGATCATAGCCGTTCTTAGATATCATGGGTTGCTCGTTTGCGCAGTTTGAGCCCAGAAACTCTTCGAATACTCGCCCAAAACACCCTCGTATATTCGCTTGGTTTGCTGAGCGATTTTTTCCCAATCATACTTTTCCTGAACCCGTTTGTATGCATTTTCTCTGAGGAGTCTAGCGTAGTTGTCGTCAAGCAATACCTTTGTTATACCCCAAGCCAGCGAATCAGGGTTGTTTGGGTAAACTTTAACACCTGTTACGTCATGCTCGATTATTTCTGATAAGCCGCCAGTGTCAGATGCAACAATAGGACTTTTTGCAGCCATAGCTTCCAACGCCACGATGCCGAAGGGTTCAAACAAAGAAGGCACTACAGAAACATCCGCGCATTTCTGCAGTCTAAGCAGGGTTGCCTCATCCATGAAACCTTCAAAGAGCACTTTATGTTCTAAACCCATGCTTCGTACAATGTTTAATAGCTGCTCTTTCATGTATCCACTGCCGACGATTACGAATTTAGCGTCAACTTTACTGAGGATTTTTGGCACAGCATTAATGAGAACATGGATGCCTTTCTCGTATACCAAGCGTCCAACGTAGAGAACGATTTTTTCTTGAGGCAAAGCAAACTTGCTTCGAAAATCCTTCAAATCGCCGTTGCCATCGTAGCTATGTGTGTTAACGCCGTTTGGAACCATAACTAACTTGTCGCTGGGCAAACCAAAAACGTATTTGACATGGGAAATCATGTATTCGCTACAGCAAATAACCTTCCAAGCCTCATAGGTAAGCCACGCTTCAGTTTCATGAATCATTTTTTCAGTAGTTGTATGCAATCCATCGCGTCTACCCATTTCAGTTGAATGCATAGTCACCAGAAGAGGCTTCCGAAAAACATGCTTAAGACCGATACCCGCGTTTGCAACAAGCCAATCGTGCGCGTGGAAAACGTCGATCTTATCAGCGATTTTTCGAGCAAGAGATGCTGTCTCTTTTTGCATGTTCATATTCATCAGGTAAACCCATGTAGCAAAATCTGGTGCGGGGTTTTTGTAGGAATCAATTCTGTAGACTTCTACATCGTCGATTACTTCATGTGCTGGAGCTCCTGGAAAATCGCAGGTTACCACGTAAACTTTTATGTCTTGTTTAGCTAAGTGTTTTGATAAGAAGTAGACATGAGGTGATATACCTCCGATGACTCTTGGCGGATATTCCCAGCTCAGCATCATGACGGTTAATTTATCTTTCATACATTTTCCTCCGCCGCGCTTTTGTAAAGTTTCAGAACTTCTTTTACCCATATATTTGGATCTGTTGAAATAACTGTTATTTTTTCCAGAGGAACCTTGTAAATTCTAACAACCTCATCTTTCATCCAAGCGGATTTTACGCTTATTTTTGTCGCTTCATAAAATCCAAGCCATTCTACGCTTTTAATTGCCATGTTATAAGATGAGATGGCATTTGGTGTGCGGTGGTCTTCTAGGCTTTCAACTGAGAAAACAAATGGGATTCCTAGACCGTTTTTTAATGTGACCGCCGCTGGTATGAAATGCCAGTCGTAAACGTCTATTAGGTCAATTTGTTTTTGTGAGTCATAGTAAATGTTGGCTGCAGCCCGCTCAATTTCTTGGTTTAGTGTTAAAACCCAGGTTAAGACGCCTATGTGAGTTCGCACTGGGTTAGCAACTCTAAGGTTTTTAACTCCGCTGGGTTCTTGTGTTTGACCAGTTGCGGAGTCATCAAAAGTTACAACGTTAACGTCAACTTTGCTGCTGGCAAGTTGAGTTGATAAAGCACTAACGTAACCTGAAAGATAACCTACTACACGAGGCGGATACTCCCAAGAAAAAATAATTACGCGCATGGTTCTCCTCTACGTAAAAAGCGAGCAGACCTTAATTATTCCTCTTCCATTAAGATAATATCGTTTCTTGCCCTCATTATCATAGAAGCTTTCAGCGAAACCCTCAGACTTGTATTGGTCTAGAATGCTTTCAATTTCGCTTGTGTCTTTCTGCAGAAGCCGCGCTACTTCCTCACCTCTGCGCGCTAAATCAGCGGCGGTAGCGCATAAATTGTGCAGTGTCTGCAGAACCTTATCTGGAAACGGAAGCTCTTCTCTCATTTAATACACCATGACATCAGAGAGTAGAACAACTTATCTAATAAACGCATACGAGAGAGGTTTTTAGAAGAGCTGTGTGGCATCCTCTAACTCTTTGCTCAATGTTTTATGGCGTTTTTTTGCGGCCTCAACTATTGTTTCTCTAAGTTCCTCAGCTTCCTTCTCAGGATTGAGCGCTTTAATTTGAGAGGCCAATTTATTGTCTTTTAGCGAGGTTTTTGCCCAGCTTTCAAAATCGCCGTTGCCAACATGAAATTTTATAGCTTTAATATTTACTTCTTCGAGCGCTTTAATGAATCCTTTCAGAGTCCAAACCATTGTACCAGTGTAGTACTCTTTTCCAACACCAGTGTAGAACAAGAAGGGCTCGTTAGCAGTTGACAGGGCAATTCTAATTCTAGCTTCAAAATCGTTGAGCAACGTTTGCGCAGCCACAAAAGCATCCATAGGCGATTCATATGGGCTAAAATAGGAATGTACTTCTCCTGGTCCTCCGCCAGCTGTAAACATGTAGTATAAGTGGTCGCTTGTTTGGAAGTCACGCCACAACCTAAGAAATTCGTCATCACCACCCTCTTTTATAAGCGGCTCTAATCTTCGTAGCGTAGTGTAGTATGCCCATTGCATGATGTTGCCAAGCCACCCAGATTGGTCACGTTGAATGTCAGCCCATGAAACTGTACCTCCAGCTTCTGGAACATCAATTTCGCCTGCTGAAGCATGCTTATCAATAACTTCAGACGGTGTTACCATCTGCAAATGGTCGTATTTCAAGATCTCTTCTGGCAGGTGCTTAAGAAAACTGTGGATGCCAGTTTCTGGCCAATGGTGTTCACCAAAGGTTTCGTAATCGGGAAAAATGTTGATGCACTCTCCCTTGGTTTCAGCTAGCCAACGTGCGTACTTGTCGGCGGTAAGGGGCCACTCAGGCCACCATCTTTCCGAAAACCTAAAACCAATATCATCAGTCAACTTGTAATTCCGCAGCAGAACTCGGATTTTTTTTGTTCCTTTAGGGGTATAGATATAGTTGGGTGATTTTCCACCCAGAATCTTCTCAATACCTTCAGTGTAAATGCCCTTGTAGCCCATGCTCTCAACGGTTTTGGCTATGGTGTTGTTGTAGAGCAACTCAGTATTCTCAAAAACCTGCGGCGTATAACCCAGCAGATCTTTAACGGCTTGCTTGTGCATTTTGGCTTGTTCGATGAATTCTTCTTTTTCAGGATATAGGCTGGCGATTGAGTGATAGTAGGTTTGGTTTAGAAACTCCACTTGCCCCGTGGCTGAGAGTTGTCTGAAGCTTTCAAGTAGGTCCTTGTCAAACATTTCGCATTGTTCAAGGAAAACGCCTGAAATACTAAAGGAAACTTCAACCTGTTTGCGATCATGTTTGTGTCTATCTATTACATCGAGAAGTATCTGGTTTGAGGGAAAATAGCATTTTCTTGCGGCGCGCTTGAAGATTTCTCTGTCAGCTTCATTATCGAAATAATAGTTGAACAATTCATTTTTTGATAACCGCCTTAGAACTTTGCCTTCCCAGAAAAGGTTTCGCCTCAATCTATGGGGCTGATGAACCTCAAAGACAAACACAACATCAGTCATGAACTTTAGCCTCTAGACCAAACAATATCAGACCTTACAGGTATTTCTAACTTATCTCTTAGCAGTTGTGCACCAAATGTCCTTATACCACAACAACAACCAACAGACACCAACAGACCACCAAAAACACTGGTTTTCGCCAACTACGTCTAGTCTGCTTTGCAAGCACGCCAATGTTTGTTTAGGTTTTAATGTGATGATTGGAAAAGTTTTAATGCATACGCAAAACAATGTTATCCATGTTGGTTGAAAGAGTGTCTGAGGTAAGGAAGAGATTTACTCAGCTATGTTTAGTTCGCTTAAGCATCCTGCCCGCCGCAAGATACCTTGAATATTAGCCGATAACCCCTTGACTTTCTCCGAAATGTTGGATTCGCTGGGCGTTTCAAGTTCCAACTCAACTTATCATCTTGAAAGTTTAGGGGAACTGATAACCAAAAGCGACGAAGGCGTGTACAGACTGTCGACTTTCGGGCTAGCAGCTGTTGGCACGATGAAGATTTCGGAGGAAGCACCTCCAATTCAACCGCAGTATTGCTCAAAAGCGTTGCTTGATAGCGTGAATTGTCAATTCGTGTTACTTGCTGAAGAAAACTAATTGCGTTGTTAGTGGATTTGCTCCAAGATAGCAGTTGATTTTACTTTGACTTCAGATTGTCTCGTTCGTTGGTGACTTGGTTTAGGGCGCCCAACTGAAGGATTGCCATGCTTGAAAAAAGGATTAACCCAACAAGCAAAATTCCTTTAATCAGTTTAATTGCATAACAGCGGCTAGCATATTTTTTGGCATATTTATGTTTGTTATAATGGAATCCTAATTAAAGAGAAGGCTTATTAAACTACATAGCATATTTTTTTTGAGAACTGAGAGAGCATGAGGGGAACGCATTCTCTAGTTAGTAAGTCAATTATTATTTTGATTTCTATTCTACTTGCTGGCGCCGTGGCTGAGGCTGCTGCTTTCTACTACGTTGAAAATTTTGTGCCAAGCTTTCCCTCTTCAGTATCAACGTCATTTCAAGTAACCAACCTATCCATCGACCCATATGAAGCACGAATAAACCAACCAGTAAACATTTCAGCGGATGTAGCTAACCTGGGAGATATTCAAAGCAGTTATTCCCTAAGTCTTATAATTAATGATTTAACGGTTGAAACCAAAAACCTGGATTTCGCCGCCAACGAATCTAAACTCGTAACATTCAGCGTCAGCGAAACAAAAGAAGGCAGCTACAACGTAACAGTTGATGAACTATCCGGAACCTTCACTGTCACATCAGCGCCCACTCCAATGCCTGACGCATTTAAAGTGTCAAACATGTTTGTCAATCCAGTTGAGGTTTGGCCAGGGCAAATGATCAACGTTTCCGTTGATGTAAAAAACACAGGAAACGAAAATATCAGCTATACATTACCTTTTTTGGTAAATGATGCTGTGGTTCAGAGAGTTCAGGTTCAACTTGCAGGTAGAGCTGCAGAATCTGTATCAGCGTCTTTTAATGCGAGCACTATTGGAAGTTATAGGGCAGCTGTAGGTGGAAAATCCACTTCGTTTAAAGTTGTGGAAGAAGGTAAGCATACGCTCAACGTTATTTCCAGCCGCGGAGGCTTCACATTCACCTTAGATGGTACGCCCCAGATTGCTCCTTATAAAGCCCTTGTAGATGTTGGACCGCACACTATTGCTTTTCCAGCTGAAGAGAAAATTCAAATTAGCGGATGGGGAATTGTAACGTTTGATTTTACAAGCTGGAACGACGGCAGCACACAACTTAGCAAAACCATTGATGTTGAAGCTCAAACCTACGCTGTAACATATTACATAAGGCTGGGTTCCTGCCCCTCTTTGTATACGTGGAATGGAACAGGCTACGCTTACCAAGCTGAAGTTTCAGATGGTGCAGGTTGGCTTGGCTACCTAGACCACTTCCAAACTGACGGTTCAATGGTTTTCTCCTACAATTACCCATGGGACTATGTGAAACTAAACCCAACTCAGCTACAACCTTTAGGTGGCTTCTACAGCATGAAAATCGCCGAAATGTCCGATGAAATTTTCTATCTTGATTCAGCTAAACTGGTTGCAATAGATCACCCAGCAAACACAAATGTATTCTCCACCACAAGCACCTTCATCTACAACCTTGCAGGCCAAGGAACAATGTACACAGTAAGCAAAAACCCAGCGCTACCCTTCTCAGCGGTTGATGGAAACGGACAGAATGTTCTACCGTTAATCTCCAAACTCGACGGCGACACAACCAGCTTCGCCATATGGAGTTGGAACCACCTAACGCTAAACCTGGGCAACTTAACGGGCGCAAAAGAAATCAAACTTGTAGTTGGAGCAACAATTACTTGGCCGACAACTCAAGCTGGCGGAAACAACTTTATGAAATATGCTAATCAACCTGGAGTAACTCCTTCTCCGCCGCCTTATATGGAAGTGAAAGCGGCAAATGGCAGCTGGGTTCGCGTTCCTGACGATAGGCAGTTCCCGTTGCCCGACGTTACCGACCAAATGTTTGTAGTTAATTTAACAGGTCTATTTCCAACTAACGACTTTGAACTGAGAATTAACACCTATCAAGACATCAGATTCGACTACATAGGCGTAGACACAACAGCGCAGCAGAAAATAAATGTCCAAACAGTAAAGCCGACATACGCTAACCTACAGCAAGGATACACAACTGAGTCGAATTCCAGCGGCGCATTCACAAAATACGGCGACGTTTTAGCACTGATGCAATCTCCCGATGACATGTTTGTTGTGGGAAGAGAGGGCGATGTGGTTTCCCTTCTGTTCCCTGTAGATACAGCGCCTGTTCCAGCAGGGATGGTTCGTGACTACTATGTTGTTGCCAGCTGCTGGTTTAAAGGAAAAGGCTTGCCTTACGTGCCCTTCTCTGTTGATGCGCTTCCATTCCAAGCAATGACCAGCTTCCCATATCCAGCACCACAAAGCTACCCCTACGATACTTCCCACAAAGCGTATCTGCAAGTATACAACACAAGAATCATCAATTCACCCTGTTTTTTACCCATGTTTTTTGCCATTAAAAATCAGTGAGACAAGCAACTTAGGCGTCCAGCGCATAGTTTAATATATTCTTCAATTCAAAAATGGTTCCTGTATGATGGCAAAAAACAGCAAGTGGATACTAATCACCGTCATTTCCTTAATTCTAATTCAATCGGTGGGAGCAGCCTCAGCCGATACCAGTCCAAACAGCGGCAACTGGACAACTTTCCGAGGCAACCTAAACCATAGCGGCTACACAGCCAGCGGCAACCCAGCCAATTCAGCTAAGCCACTGTGGAATTACACAACGGGCGCAGAAATTGTTTCGTCGCCCTCCGTTGCAGATGGCTATGTCGTTGTAGGCAGCAAAGACAACAACATATACTGCCTCAATGCTTCAAACGGTCAGAAAATATGGAATTTCACAACCACAGACGAAGTGAATTCAGCGCCTGCTATCTCAGATGGACGTGTGTATGTAAGCTCTTACGACGGCTGGGTTTACAGCTTAGATATTGCCACTGGGACGCCCATTTGGGTATCGTTTGTTGGAGGAAAAACCTTGTCTTCCCCTGCAGTAGCAAACGGCCTAGTCTATGTGGGTTCTGGGAAACAGGGTGTTTTCTGTTTTAACGCTTCAAGTGGAAGTTTAGTTTGGATTTTTCCAACAGCACTTCCTGTAGATTCGTCGCCTGCCATCTCAGATGGTGTATTATACGTTGCTACCGATGACTTTTCCGTTCATGCCCTAAACGCTTCCACTGGCGATGAACTGTGGAAGCATCATACGGGCAGTGTAATCTCTTCACCCGCTATGTACAATGGAAATGTCTACATAGGTTCATATGATGGCTACGTTTGCGCCTTGAACGCTTCCACTGGCGAGCTGATTTGGCAGTTCCAAACGCAAAATGCTGTGGACTCGTCTCCAGCTGTGGCTTATGGAATCGTCTACGTTGGTTCGGAAGACAACAACGTTTACGCTTTAAACGCTTCTAACGGCATGAAAATTTGGCAGGCGCCAACTGGGTATTGGGTTCGATCTTCGCCTGCAGTCGCTGGTGGCAATGTCTATGTGGGCTCTGAGGACTACAGCGTCTACTGTTTTAATGCTTCAACAGGAGCGAAAAAGTGGAGTTATGCAACAGGCAACATCGTGGATTCATCGCCAACTATCGTGAACGATACCCTCTATATTGGCTCCAGTGACCATCGTGTCTACGCCTTTACCCTAACGGAATCAGCACCAGAAAACACTCATCCAACCAGTTCTATATTTTGGACGACAATTGCGTTTGACGCCATCGCAGTTGCCGTGGCAGCAATGATTCTTTTCACATTTCTTCGCTTAATTTACTCAAATAGGCAGAATAAGCTAACCGCCAAAAGCACTATTGTCCTTAGCGATAAATCATCTTGGATTTCATCGCACATCGACTCCATATGCATTTTGGCGATTCTTGCGTTTTCAACAATTTTCTTCATAAACCTTGGCAATGGATCCCTTTGGGCAGCTGACGAGCAAACGTACTCGCAATGGGCATACCACATGGTTAGAAGTGGAGATTACCTGACGCCCTATGCTTTTGGAGGGTTAGCAGTCTGGATTGGAAAACCACCGCTGCCCATGTGGTTTATGTCTCTTGCATACCAAGTTTTCGGCGTAAACAATTTTATCACAAGATTATCGAGCGCAGTATTTGGCGCAATGACTTTGGTTCTGGTTTACTTTTTAGCTAAGAAACTTTACAACCGCTTCGTTGGATTTGCTTCAGCGTTGGTTTTAGGTACGTTTAACACTTTTTACTTGTTTGCGAGGCACGCCATGACTGATGTTTTCTTCGTATTTTTTATTGTGGCCAGCTTTTATTTTTTCTTGTTAAGCGAGAAAACAGAAAAACTCAATCGATACGTCATTTTAAGCGGCTTATTTTTTGGTTTGGCGCTGTTAACAAAGCAGGTTGAGGCTCTGCTGATTCCACTTATCATCTTTTCTTATCTTTTGGTTACAAAAAGAAGCATCAGATTTCTATTCAAAAAGCATTTCACTGTTTTTTGGGGAATTGGACTTCTGGTTCTTTCGCCCTATTTAGTCTACATGTTCGTGAGTTTTGGATCGAATTTCTGGTACTGGTTTGTGGTGTACTGCGGATTTCTGCGAACAGTCAGCCCCCTTGAAAGCCACGTCGGAAGCCCCCTTTTCTATTTTAGCTACTTAGCTACAAACGAAACGCTCTGGGCAATTCTTTTGCCTTTTGCCGCGGGACTCTGCGCGTTCAATGCGTTTGTTAGGCGTTTGAAGGCTGACTCGTTTAATTCTAGCATGGATAGTTATCGTACTTTTGGTTTTCACGGTTGCCCAAACAAAACTTTCCTGGTACATTTTGCCTGCACTCCCAGCGTTCGCCATCGCCATAAGCAGTCTACTGTATCAATTGGCAAAGCATGTACAGTCTAAAATTAATAGAAAACCTAAAAATCAATCTACTGGAAATGGAATTTAGGGCTTCTTTCCCCCTTTTCCTTCTAAATTAGGCTAAAGCACCTCACCGCCGCACAGAAGCGTCTGCGGCAGAAGAATATTGCGGGCATAAAATATCAAGAAAGACACGAATTTACCTGAACTTTAACCACAACAAAGCTGGAGATTATTCAAAAAAAGATTCATGATTATGCTTATGGTTTTTTAGCTATGACTACGTTCCAAGACGAATTGGTTTTTCTCAGGATTTCAACTCTAAAAAACCCCGCAGAGTAAAGCAAAACCTTAATCTGCTGAAGTGAAACAAGCTTGACTTTAGATTTCACAATCATCTGTGCATTCTCTATCTCATATTTGCCGTCCTTAATCATTTCACTGATAATAAGCAGAGTCCCAGTTGGTTTAAGCACACGTTTTATCTCGTTGAAAGTTTCTTGAAGGTTGCTCCAGAAATAATAAGTCTCAATCGCCGTGACTAAATCAAATAGTTCCTCTTGAAAACTTAATTTATCAACTGAACATTGAACAAGTTGTATTCTGCCTTCGTCGACGAGTTTTTTGTTTTCCTGCCTTGAGTAAGCAACCATATCTCTTGAGTAATCGATACCAAAAACCCTGCCTTTATCAGCTTGATTTGCCAGTTTGCTGATGGTTTTGCCACCTCCGCACCCTACATCCAAAATATTGAAGTTGGGCTCAATTTGAACGTGGTTTAGCCCCCAAGTTGAGAGAGTGTTGTGATGTCTATTCATTAAAGCGGCAACAGTTCTTCCCCTAACACCCATCGGACAATGGCATTGACCCAGCAACTCCGTATCTTCGTTTAAGCTGCCCATAAAGAAGTAATCACAAAAGAATGCTTATAGATTTAGCGAGACGTAACTTCTTATTTATTGGAGATGGCGGGCCCGATGGGATTTGAACCCATGACGTCCGGCTCCGCAGGCCGGTGCCCTAATCCGTACTAGACGACGAGCCCCCAGCTTGTTTGTACCCGAAATTAAAAGGGCAGAATAGTAAATACTTTGCTTAAACTTAAAAATAGTGGTCTCTTCGATCTTAAATGCGCCTTTATTTGTGAAAAGTCAGTTTGAACTTGGTTCCTTCGCCCACTTTGCTCTCAAACGTGATCGTTCCGCTCTGCGCTTCCACCAAACGCTTAACAACAGCTAACCCAAAGCCTTGCCCCTTGGATTTAGTTGTCATTAGGGGCTGGAAGATTTTTGATTTAATCTCATCTGGAATTCCCACACCGGTGTCTGAAACAGTTATGGAAACTGATTCCTCTTCTTGGGAGGCTTTTATGGTCAATTTGCCGCCATTTGGCATTGCTTGAATTGCGTTTGTCGCTAAATTAACCAAGATTCGTTTTAGGAAAGTTAAATCCAGCTTTACTTTGGGCAATTCGCTGTCACATGTTGCTATCGCTTCAATATTGTCTGGCACATTAACAGTTGCAACTAGCTGTGGAATTGCACCGCATAAATCGACATCTACAAGCTCGGGGTTGAGCGGTCTGGCAAAATCCTGCAAATCCGAAATAATTTTGTTCATGTAGTCAACTTGTTCTTGGATAGAAACCAAACTTTCCTCCACATTGCGTTTGCATTGGCTGTCAGGTGAACCTGTTACATCTTGCTGCATCAAAAACAGTTCATCAGCAATCACCTGCAAGGGGTTACGTATATCGTGGCCAATCATGCCTGCAGTCTGCCCAATTGCCGCCAATCGTTCAGCGTCTTTGAGCTGTTTTGTACGCTCCTCGACAAGCTGTTCCAAATTCTTTGCGTATTCCTCGAGTTTCTGCTCAGTTTGTCTGCGTTCGGTTATGTCCTGTTCTATTCCGACGATTCTTGTCGGCTTGTTATTTTCACCGACTTCTCTGACTACTCGTTCAGAATGTATGGCACGTATTGAGCCGTCTTTATGTATAATGCGGTAATCAAAACTTACTTTAGTAGACGAGTCACCTTTGAATAGCATCTGCTCCATTGTTTTATTCATTATTTCCCGATCTTCGGGGTAAATACGATCCACGTATTCATTGAGGTTCGGACCATACTTCTGAGGTTTTAAACCAAAAATATGGAAGAGTTCTTCTGACCAAATTGCAGTATCATTTTTAAGAGAGTACTCCCAACTTCCTACGTGTGCAATTTTCTGGGCCATTTTCAGTCGTTCTTCACTTTCCGCAAGTGAATTTTGAGTTTTAACGTGGGTTGTTACATCTTCGAAAATAACTATTGCAGCGTTGACCCTGCCTTCTTTATCATACAACGGTTTGGCGCTTACCACCACAGTAAACCTTTTTCCATTTGGCTGCTCAACGATAGCCGTTGAATTTCTAAATGATTCCTCTTTGAATAGAGCCCTGTGCGCATAGAGTTCTTCAGTGGGACAAATCTTCCCTTCCAAAGTTAAAATCTTAAAACTCAACGGATTCTTATTCAATTCAGCACCACATGGGTTTACGCCAACAAGTTCAGCGGCTCTCTTGTTAGCGTAGGTCACTTTTACATCTGGCTTTTCGACTACAATCACTGCTGAAGGAATATTTTCTAAAATGTCTCTGAGCCGTTCTTCTCCAAATTTAATGCACAAGATAAGTGACAGGATTTTAGGGAATTAACTGATTCATTTATTAGGTTGGGCTTTTCCTTTTTTGGTTTTATTTTGGTGGAGCCTTGGATGTCAACCATAAATTCCTCCAAAAATTCCCTAAATACAATAGGTTGAAAGATAAGTTAAGGCTTTTGCATCTGTGAAAAGCAATCTGTTTTCGAATTGTAGAAATCAAATTTTACTTATTACAAGTACAAGCTAAACAGTAGTCCGCCCCAGACAAGAAAGATATGGACAAGGGTGGATGAAAGAACATTTTGGCTTTTGTGAAAGGTGTAGCCGTAGAGCAAGCCTGATGAAAATCTCCAGGCAGCGTACACTGCGGCTAATGAAATGTTTCCTGAGAAGCAAAAGAACCCTAAAGGAAAATTGTATGCAGCGTATAGAAGCGATGTAGCGCCGACGCCTATGGCTGAGCCGCCATATGCAACTAATCTTGTTTGTATGTAACCTCGAAAAACGATTTCTTCTCCAAAACCGATGATTAAGTAACTCAAAAACAAGTAGCCGGTTGCCACAGAAAACCCTGCGAAGCCCCCGCCCAAGTAAGGTGAAAGAAAACCTAAAAACAAAATAAGCATTATACTTGTCAGCAAGCCCAAAGCAAGGCTCTTTTTGAGATTTTTTCGGGTTAAGGCAACATCTGCTAAGTTCTGCTTTGAAAACTTTAAAACAATAGCTACCGGCAACAAAAGTATGGCTATTGCAATCAAGTCTCTTAGAACGTAGAGAGGGTCAGCCGTCAAAGTAGCGCGAATCCATACCCTGTCATAAAATCCGTAAATTCCAAATGCTCCAGCAAACACAGCGACAAAAACAATAAGGCTCAAAATTGCCTCTTTCTTCTTTTTCGAAAAAACCAAAACCTGAGGTTGCAGCCTCAAAATCTTCGAGAAGATGAAGACAAAGGGAATCCCCACTGCTAGAACCAGAATAAAAGTCGCAAGATCAGTTAGTGCTGGATATCACCAAATATGGTTGTTCTCCAAAATCACTCTCGACCGTGAATATTTATAACTATCCTTATTGTGAAGCAATGTGTAAGGTTGAAGAAAAGAAGAAAAACTGCGTTTCCACTAACTTTTACTCAAAACTCTTTGTAATGCGGCGATTACGTTTTGTTTTCCCATAGCAAGCACATACGGTCCCAGCCGTGGTCCCTGTGGTGCACCCATCAAAACCTGGTAGAGCACTTTGAAGAATGCGCCTGGTTTTATGTTGTTGTCTTTGGCGGCGTTGAAGATTGCGTTTTGGATTTTTTCGGGGTCATCTTCAGCTTGAAGTTTGGTGGTGAGTTCGGCAATGGCTTTTTTCTCTTCAGCGGTCAGGTCTATTGCGGTTTCTTTTATTTCTTCAAAGTCACGCGTCCAATTCAACGCGTACTCAATGCGTTGTAGTAGGTTGGCGTCTATGATTTCGTTCTTCTGCAGGTAACCGTAACTCTGTAGTTTTTCGGCTACGTAGTCGTTGAGGCATTCTTTAGGCGCCATTTTTACGAGGAAACGCCATCAGGTTGTAGGGTACGTGGACGCTGGGTTTAGCGGGCGGCTTCATCATGTAGCAGTATAGGTATATGCCTTTCAGTTTGGTTGCTTCTTTTTCGCCGACTTGCTTTTTGCCAAAGTGGATGTCCTCCAGTGAATCAAGCTCATTCATATACGATGGAATATCAGAAACATCCAGAGTCCGTGTCCCCACAAAACGCTTAAGCATCAGCAGCAAAAGCGACTGAGGCGAACCATATTGGAACCACACTTGCGGCGTAAACACATTGCCAGCTGACTTAGAGATTTTTTTTCCGCCTTTATCAAGGAACATCTCGTACTTCGCGTGGCTGGGCGGTTCAAAGCAGAGCACTTCGCGGCAGATGCGGTCGTTAATGCGGACAGAGTCAGCGATGTCTTTCCCGAATGCTTCAAAGCGAATGTCCAGGGCTTTCCAGCGGGCGGCAAATTCGCTTTTCCAAGTCAGTTTGCCTTCACCGCTTTTTATATCCACTTCACCTTCATGACCACAGCCTGCGATTAATTTGCCACGGATTTCTAATCCTTCGCATTTGTAGGAGACTTTATCGCTTTTTGGCGTCGAACTTGTAAACGCGTGTCGTGTAGAGGTGCCCGCATTTCTCGCAGACCGCAAAATAGGGCAAAACCTCAGTGTAGGTTTCTTGTCCGACTTCCTCCTTGACGATTTCGCCTACTTTTTTGGCGTTAATAAGTATTGTTCGAATTTCGTTTAGAAGTAAGCCATTTTCGTAGACTTCCTTAGCTGAATAATACTTGTATTCTATCCCACATTTATCCAACGCTTCCAGTAGCAGCGAGCTCATGTGTTTGCCATAGCTTTCGTGGCATCCAAACGGATCAGGAATGCTTGAGACGGAGTATCCAAGGTACTTTTCCATTTCTTTTGGGAGCCCAACTGGAACCTTGCGTAGTCCATCTTTATCGTCGCAGAAGGCAACGAGTTCAGAGTGGCAGTTAAGATTTTTAAGCGCCAAAGTAACCGCGTAGCTGCGGGATGCATCACCGAGGCTACCGATGTGAGGGAACCCTGAGGCGCCAAGACCCATTTCAGTGCGGATTTTGCTCATGTCTCGTTTTAGCGATTGCTCTCTTTCGATGACTTTTTTAGCCATCATGTCGTACCATGTGCCGTGACCGATAGTCTCTTCACTCATAACCTTGGGCCTTCAGCATCATGACTATGCGGGGGTATAGAAAAATGTTTAGAGCCAAAAAAGGGCTCAAGAGGGATTATTTGGGTCTTAATGCGGCAGCAATTGCAATAGCAGCGATTAATAACAGGATTACTACCAGCGAGTAGATTGGGTTGATCCCGAATAGATACCACGCAGCGCCTAAAGCGATGAGTCCAATGCCTGAAGCCAATGTACTGAAGGTTCCACGTTCATACTTCTGCGGTTTACCTGCTCGCACGCCAGCTAAAGCTATTGCCCAGCACCCACAAAGCACCGCTACAACTGGAACAAATAATCCCCAGCTGAGGATGTTTGCAACTGCCAGCAGTATCACTACAACAATGATGATGAGGAATACGCCAAAGCTTAGCAGTTGACGGTCGCTGCTACTCATTTTTGGTTTCTCCTAACCGATTTTGAATCCACATTCAGGGCAGAATTTGCTGTTTGCTGGGATGGATTTGCCGCAGTTGGGGCAGGTCATGGCTTGTTGGCTTGGCGGTGTTAAGTTTGTTCCACAGTTGGGGCAGAATTTGCTTGTGGCAGGAACTTTTTCGCCGCATTTGGGGCAAATAACCAGTGCTGCCGCGGGTGCCGCTTGAGGTACTCCTTGCTGATTCATGACTTGCGGAATAAGAACCATTCCTGCACCTAAGGCTCCCGAACCGCCTCCTTGACCAAGCGATGCCGCTGCATTCTTGACTGTTTCCATGCGCAGTACGTCTCCCGCTGATGTTCCGCCTGTTTTTAGCCAGAATAGGCGTTCTCTGTATTCCGGTGTCGTATCGATGCCTTCGAAGCGCAGGTCGGTTAATTCGACACCGACGCGTTTGAAGTAGTCGATTAAAGTATTTTTAACGATGACGGAAGTTTCATCTATCTTGGTGAAGACGCTGACTAAGTCGTAGTGGCTGAGTTCATCAATTATCTTTTCGTTTAGAAAGCCGCGTAGGAATTCGTTGACTTGGTCGGTTGTGTAAGCGTTTTGTCCGCCTATGACTTCGTTTACGAACAGCGACGCGTCGCCGACTTTGAACCAGAATTGCCCAAAGACCTGCAATGGCGCGAGCTCAGTGGTTTGTGCGCGTGTGCCCCATTTCCCAGCGAATATCTTGGTGCCTATGAATAGGACGGTTGCTTTGAAAGGTTTGTTGCCGCCAAATCCAGCCAGTCGCGTCAGCAGACTTGTTAGTACGGGCAGGTTTAGGGTGGTTAAGGTGTGTCTGCCTGGACCAAAAACGTCGTAGGCTTTTCCATCTCGGAAGAACACTGCCATCTCGTATTCATGTACGATTAGTTGAGCTCCCCAAGTGATATCTTCGTTTGGGTACCGCCAAACTATAGAATCTTGACCAGCGTTTGTCCACTCTATTATCTGCGGCATTACTGTGTCACTCCTAAAATAACTTGTTCGCGTTTATCAAATGTGTCTTCTAGCAGCTCAAACTTGTCAGTTACTGATTGTATTTTGTCTTTAAGGTTTGAGTAGTTCCCGCTCAACAACTGCGCCTTTAGGTCTTCGATGCTTGCAGTTAAGGCGTCAACTTCATCGAGGAGTTGATTGTCGAATGTTATCATTCGGTCAAGGTTGTCTTCCTTGATTTTCACTACGTCATAGAAGCCTGCGTAGCCGTAGGATGCATGGTTGACTTTTTCTGTTATGCGATCCATCTTGGCAGTTAACCTGTCAATGTCAGGTAAAACATCAAGATAACGCTTATCGGCTATTCTCTGTGAGATGCTTCTGATGTTATCTTTATCTTTGGAGAGTTTGAGAGTTAGATTGTTCCTTATCAGTTTGTCTGATTCTCGGCGAAGTTCCTTCTCTTTGTATCCTCGGAACCCTGGAAGCGCCGCTGCTATGCGTTCTGAAAGCCTCATTTGGCTTTTTGCTTGGGCATACACATCTTTGTTTTCGCTCATTTACCAAAATCCTCCGTTATTCGTATTTCGTTATAAAAAAGAGCTTGCTTTTAAAGTTTTTTCAAGCAACTTAGAACTTAGAAGTGGGTATGTCACCCTTTAAAACTGTGCCTGTTGCGCCATCAACAATCATCTGATAGTTGTTGCCTTTGTATTGGTATTTTATGAACCAGACAGGCGCATGCAAATAAACCATCTGCTTCAAATCAACAGTTGTAGAGGCTTCAACAATTCTATCTATATCCTGCTGAAGCAGAAAACGATGAAGCGCTTCAATCTGCTGTTTAGCAATCTCTAGGGCTTCTTCGCGGGTCATTTCGCTGTTAAGCAGTTTAGCAGAGCCCTCTATTTTTCTGAAATCAAATGGAATTTTACCTGTTAAAGGAACATGGAATTCTTGGGTTGGAAAATCTGATGCTTCCCTTGCCAAAACAAGCCAATTGTATTCTTTTTGTATTTGCCCTTCTTTAACAATCGCTGGGGATATGCGTTCGAATATACCCTTGTACTTGGTTGTAGCTTGGGCAGAAACAATCCAGAAGGGGAGGTAAACCAAGTTTTTCTCAGCTAATTTTGCTTTTTTTGCTAAGTCTCCTGGTTTCATGAAGCCTGAGCGCATCCAATCGCGCACTAAATCTTCGATTTGCTCCTCAGAGTAGCTGTTTAGGAGTAATGAGTGCTCAAAAGTGAATGCTTGTCCTGTTTCGATGACTGTTGTGAAGCCGCAGTACTTGCAGGTGGCGACTAATTCGCCTGGTTTAAACTCGACTGGGGCGCCACAATGCGAACACCTAATTTCCTGTGCCACAGCCGCCATGTAGTTTAAGCCTTCAACAGTTTTTCACGTTTAAGAATTTCTCTTGCAACGATAACTCCCGAAGCTGACGCCTGAATTAATCCTCGGGTTACACCTGCGCCGTCGCCGATTGTGAACAGGTTCTGGATTTTTGTCTCCAACGCGTGGTTAAGCTGCAAATGGCTGCTGTAGAATTTGACTTCGACACCGTATAGCAGAGTTTCGGGTGAAGCAACGCCAGGGGCAATTTTGTCCAGCGCATTGAGCATTTCCCGTATGTCGGTTAAGTACCGGTAGGGTAAGACGAAGCTTAAGTCGCCGGGGGTGGCGTTTTTGAGGGTTGGAGTAAGGACACTGTGGGCGAGTCGTTCGGGTGTACTGCGTCTTCCATGGTCAAGGTCTCCAAGCCGCTGCACCATGACGCCTCCACTAAGCAGGTTGGAAAGCCGGGCGATGTATTTGCCATACGCGATTGGTTCTTTGAAGGGCTCAGTAAACTGGGTGCTGACAAGTATCGCAAAGTTGGTGTTGGGTGTTTTTGTCTCTGCGTGGCTTCCGCCGTTAACAGTTAAGACGCCATCGTAGGATTCTGTTGTGACTTCACCATGTGGAGAAACACAGAATGTGCGAACTTGGTCATCAAACGACCGCGAGAAAAAGATGAGTTTGGGCTCATAGAGAACTTTAGTCAAATTCTCCATAACTGAAGCCAAAAGCTCCACACGAACCCCAATGTCAACCGGATTGTTTATGGTCTTTAATCCTCTGATCTGTGCTTCGGTTTGAAGCCATTCTGCTCCGCTGCGGCCTGGCGCAATGATGACGTATTTTCCGACGATTTTTTCGCCGCTGACGGTTTCGATGCCTTGGATGGTGTGGTTTTCGGCGATGAGACCTTTGACTTCGGTTTTGGGTAGGAAAGTAATTTTGCCGTTGAGGTGTTTGCGCATGCGCTGGAGGGTTTCGAGGCATTTGTCGGTGCCCATGTGACGGACTTCCTGCTTGATTAGCTTAAGTCCAACCAAGGAGGCTTTGCGCTCGATCTCATCTATTTCCTTGTTTTCTCCTCCAAAAACCTGTTCGCTTGCGCCAAATTTAATGTAAATACTGTCGCAATATTTTACTAGTTCAGCGAGTTCCTTGTTTGAGACATATTGGTTAAGCCAGCCGCCGACTTCCGTGGACAATGTGAGTTTGCCGTCGCTATAGGCGCCTGCACCACCCCAGCCTGAAAGAACTGAACATGGCTCGCAGTGGACGCATTCGAAGCCTCTGCTGGAAGGGCATTTGCGTTTGTCAATGTCTGCGCCTCTGTCAACCACTATGACGTTGAGGTTTGTTTTCTCGGTTAGTTCTAGCGCTGAAAAGATGCCTGCTGGGCCTGCGCCCACAATTATTACGTCATATTTCAAAGGAAACTAGCTCCTTGGAACCCTGAACTACATGTAACATGTGGAATATATTTCTTAGTGATGTTATCTTCGCTGACTGATTAATGCGGCGATTTTGAATGTTTGATAGGTATTTTTTAGATATATCTAAAGAACATTTATTACAACAAAGGCACCCATTAAACAAAGATAAACAATGGCAAATACCACAGAAACCGCAAACATCGACGATTTAATCAGCGACTTCAGCCGCTTCTACATACTCACCATACTCTACGAAGGACCAGCCCATGGCTACAGCATCATCAGCCAATTCAAAAAACGAGTCAAAAAAGAAGTCAGCCCAAGCCTAGTCTACCCCTTCCTACAGCAGCTCGAAGAAAAACGATTAGTCACATACGTCCAAAAGCCTGTTGGTGAAAAAGAAAGAAAAATCTTTGAGCTCACAGAGGAAGGAAGGGAACTTTGCACTGGACTTTTCAAACGCTTCGCCACCCTAGTTGCAATCGCTATTGAACCAAGCCTCTACGTTTGCGCTCACTGCGGCTGCAAAGTCTACGAAGGCGGCTACCGAGAAGTCATCGACGGCAAAGAAACAGCGTTCTGCTGCATGCACTGCGCAGCCTCATACAAGGAAGTTATGAAGTTAGCTAAAAAAACAAAATAGCAAAAATCAAAAATTAAACTAATCTTTTATGGCTTCTATGAAGCTAAAGTGGCAAAATCTCCCGCAATCCCTCTTTTTTATTTTATTGCTACCGAAAGGATGTCTTGTTCATAAATAGATCTTCATTTCAAAACGAGCTAGTGAATATAAAAAAAAAGATGAAAAATTATTTTTGATTGTGGTTTTTATGAGTGTTTTCTGAGTATGAGTAATCCAACTATGGCTATTGCAATGATAATAGCGACTACTCCAAGGGCTATGTACATCATTAGATCTGCTGTGGTTGCAAGGTTTGTTTCAGGGGGTTGGGTTGGTGCTGGTGTTGCTGCTGCTGGGTCCACTGCAAATGAAGTTACTGCTTGCGATGGCCAGTAAGATTCAGAGCCAGTAAAGGACGCATAGACCGTGTACTGTCCTTCTATGTCTGGTTTCCAATTGAATGTATAGAATCCATCTGCGTTACTTGTGGCTGTTCCAATTTCTCGATAGTTGCCATTAGCATCTATTACGCTGAGGGTAACAGGGACGCCTGTTGTGTCTGTTGGGCGCGGCTTCTGCATATAGACGTACTCCATCCATGCGTTTTGGCTATCATCAGACACAGCTGGAACACCGTTTGGAAAACGCGCTACTTGCTCTGTTTGCTTTGTACCTGCGGATACATCAGTCACAGTACCTCTAATCACTAAGCTAGATCCTTGTGGTATTGCGGCCATCGGTGCTTCAACTGTCATTGCACTTGGACCCTTAGCAATAGCATATAATTGACTGTCGTAGTAATTGTGGTATACCCAAGTACCGTCTGCAACAATTGTGCCTTCGCGACCAAGTTGACCTCCAAAGGACATTAGAGTCCAGATTTCCTCACCTGTAGTTGCGTTAACTGCGCGTGCCAATGCACCTTTCCACATTGGTGTGTTAGGTGAGTGCTCGCTTGACATCATTAGCACTTTATCGTCTACAATAGCGTATATGAAAGTCGGGTACCTGCCCCAAGCAGATTGCAAATGAGTGTTGGTGCTGTTTCCTGGACCCCCGTTGCCATAGCTCCATAACAGTTTTCCATCCTTTGTATCCCAGGAGTAAAGTACTCCGTCCCAACCAATATTATAAAGGCGACCGTAAGCTGTAGCAGGCGTTAAACCGACTGTACCCAAGTTAAAGTATTCCAGGTCAGATGCTCCTTCGACGCGATGTGTTTCCCATAATAGTTCTCCTTTATCAAGGCTATAGGCAGACTTCAGAGATGTCTCTTTATCTTGGAAGATGAATACGCGGTTAACTGGATCAATTACTGCCAAGCGCCTTGTGGCATTGTTTAGCGGAGCGGTATAGCTCTTGATCCACAGCAGTGTTCCCACTGTGCCCTTGGATGCGTTGAGGTTTATCGCCCACATCGTGTATGGGTCAGGAGTTCTGAAGGTGTCGAAGCTTGCGAAGCTACTGCCTCCGAGTATAATGTCACCTACTGATGCATATTGAATTGCAGTGTTTGTGGGTATCTCTGTTGCTATTGAAACGTTCCAATCATAACGAGACGACAAGCTAGCGTTTATCTGACTGTTAATCCAACTTGATGGGTCAGTGGTAGTGAGGGGAAGCAGTTTAGATGAATTCCATTGAGCTAACCATCGATTGCTAATACTGATCTGGTATCGAAGTATCTCTCCTTTTTCGCCTACAGCTGCAAAGCCTGAAGGTACATTAGTTATGTTAAGGTTCGTCACGATTCCAGTACGGGTGTCAATCGCTCTGCCAAAGTTGTTTGTGAAAAGCAAACCGTCAGGCATAATTCCATGCTGGTTTTCGTAGTCAAGCGCATAATAGTATCCGAATGATGGCACGCCTATGCCAGTAGTGTTTAGCCACCATAGTTGCTCTCCAGTACGCAAGTCCACAGCCGCAAATCCTCCTCCACTGCCGTAATTCTGATATGGCAACTCAAAAAAAAGCCTGCCACCCATAGCTATCGGATTGAGGAATCGGGGTTCATATGTTAGTCCCTGATAGAATGTGTCACCGTTTCGGTCACTGATGCTTCCTCCAACAACTCCACCGTCACTTAGGCGTTTTGTCCAGATCACGTGTGCACTGTTTGGGGCTGTTCCGTCAGGCTGGTACATCGGATGTTGAGGGTTCCCCCCAATATAGGGCATGCCAAGCCAGTTTGATGCTGCTGTATACCAGTCAGTGTTTTGTCCTTCTATTGGGCGAGTCCAGTATTCAGATGGAAGCGGATAGCTATTAATAGGCTCAGGCAACGGGTCTTGCTGCACATCAACGTAGACTGGCTTGCTAGTTGCACCGAGAAAAATAGTGCCTGTCCATTGTCGCATTGCAGATGTAGCGTTCCAGATGTACTCCTGATCGGGGTAGCTGAGAACGAAAGAGTAGGTGCCAACTTTAGTGGGCGTGTATAATGCAACCTGACCGTTTCCTGGGTCTTGGATGACTGGCCAGAACATTGTTTCTGTTGTGTTATCAGGCTTTGTTATTGTAAGTGTATAATCATGTCGTCTAAGGTCGTTATCGATAGCCGCGCCCGGAAATGTGGGGTTAACGAACATTATGATAGTCAACTTTTGACCTAAGCCGACGGGGTTAGGTGAAACGTCGATTATGGGCCAAGAGTATGTGGTCGATACCGCACTAGCTGATGGCAAAAAAACTATAGAAGCAAGTGATGATATTAGTAGTAGAAACAAGCATATTCCCGTTATCGATTGTTTCTTAGAAAATTTTGGAATTGTTATCATTTTAAATCTCTTTTTCCTTTGTTACTTTGGATAACAATTTCCATATTTCATGTATAAATAATTTCGCTTTTGCTTAGAAGATAGCATAATATTCTTGAAGAAATGTAAATTGTCAAGCTCTCTCCGAGTACTGAGGTGAGCAGGAAATTATGGAAAACGGTGCCTAGGCAGCTCAGCCCAGCCATCGTCAACAAGAAATTTCTATTTTTTGGAGTTCGCTCACTGGGTCGTAAATTCGATACAAGACTGGAGAACGAGGTTTTTGAGACAGGTAAGCAGGAGTAAATTTCTTTTGAAACAAAGGAAGAACTACTTCGATTAGCCCACAGTACGCTGATGAAGTGGGAAAAAGCGGTCGAAAATTATTTATTGCAAGAGCTTACTATAAACAATCGTTGTCTTGTTTTGTGGTGTTATAGGCAGCTTAATCTCTAACTTGCCTTGGTGTTGTCTCGATCCGTGGATATAGGCTATGTAGAAATTGAAGAAAAACTGCAATTTAGGTAAGCGCCTAAATTTGGATTTAATTTGTGGAGACTAATTGTTAGGCGAATGGGATATTGAACTATTTAGAGACTAAACAATTAGTAAAAGAGATCAGTCATCGTTCATAACTCATATTTTCTTCCATTTTGAGATGTTTAATTATGACAAAAAGGAATTTAGGGTTATTATCTAACGCCTATTTAAGGTACAGTTGCTCCCCATTCGCCGAACAGCTTGTATTCGCTTCCTTTAGCTCCAGCTGCTACATCAATTGTGCTTCTGGGACCTATTCCTGCAGAGTTTCCTAAAACAAAGCTGTTTAGCAAGTAAAAAGTGCTCGGTTCTCCATCGATGCTGAGGTCAAAGTTGCTGTCTGCTTGAACGTCATTAAACCAGAGTCTTGCGGTTCCTGAGTTTTTGCCGCTTCCCTCATCTGCATTTCGCACATATAGCTTGATTGTAAGTAAATCGCCGGTGGACAATGTTGGTGCTCCAACAATGTTTAGGGGTATACTGTTTAGTTTTGCATTGTTAAATCCACTGCTACCGCCTAGCGCGCTGTTGAGCTGACCTGAACCGATCAGAACATTATTGCTGTAAACTTCTGCTTTGAGGTCGAACTTGATCCCGTTGGCATCACTGTTTTTTAATCCAACCCAAATATTGGCTGAGCCTAATGAAATATCGTTGACTACAAACATCAAGGTTTTAGAGGCTGAGTTTCCTGCCTCATCTGTGGCGGTCACATACAAAGTGTAAACCCCACTTGTTCTTGGTAATGCATCATTTGAAAATACTGACACAGGGATCCCATCCGAACCTGTAAGAATCGCCGTAATATTGGGTGAAGTATCCAAATTATCATTAACACCAAAATTATAGGTCTCAGTTGAATATACAGAGTAAATGCCATATTCTATTGGAGAGTTAATTGTTATTGTTGGCGCTTGCGTGTCTAATTCTACTAGTGAAAATGGAGACAGGCTATTTGTTTCCCCGTAAACTATGTTGTTTTCAGTGTCAACGAAAGTTGTTATGTCTACCCATTCGTTGTTTATCCAGTGCAAGAGTCTTACTGCTGTCTCATTTTGATAGAGCGTTTCATCATACTGTATAGCCAACTCGATGGGTCCATTGAAGATTGCACTTGTGATTATTTCATAATACATCGGGGTTTCTGCGAGGACAAATCCTGTCGGTGGAGGTGCCTCAGTCTCTTGTTGGCTAATTGTTACTGAGCCAGGAACCTCCACTTCGTTAAAGGCAAGATTTACAGTAGAATTATCAGAAGAAACAGTTACGTTTTCTCCTACGGGGACAAATGTGACTTCATAGATTATAGGTTCCTCTTCATCTATTACAGATAAGATTGCTGTAGAACTTGTGCTTTGGAGATAAGTTGCATATGCTGTTGTTTCACCGGAATATTGTAGGTTAAAAGTGTAGTTGCCAACTTGATTAGGAATATATGAGTAATAACTTCCATATATTGACGCATTAAGTGGACCAATAGTTTGATTAGCCCCATCAGGCTTAGTGATTGATAGAATCAAATTATTGAAGATTTTATCGCCAACATACATCTCTGGATTAACCATAAATGTTATTCCAACGGTTTGGTTTATTCCTGTTATTCTTGGATTAACATCCAAATAGGCTTCAGTTAAAATAGTTGGGGGAACAAGACCGTTGACCTCGATGTAATCATAATTGACCCATGCTTCACTGTTTGTAAGAGCTAACCCGACTAAATCATCCTGGGACTCACCTATCTCCTCATAGGTTCCAACCAATTCACCGTTAAAGTAGAAAGAAAACACCGAACCTACCTTCTCCACAGCAAAATTATCCCACTGGTTAAGATTCGAATAATACCCTGAAGCACTCCAAACCAACTCACCGTCCCTATAAAATCGAAAAGATTGGTCAAAGTAATTAACACCAAAATCATACCATTGACTCTGAGTTCCTATTCCAATAACAGGACCAACGATAGCTATAGGATCGACGAATGTTGAATTAGAATAGAATGCATAATTCGTCATCACTTCAGTTTCAATTCTATACGAGTAAAGATCTAATGGGAAACCTTCACGGTACACGCAAGAATCATACCAAGAAGAAGAATTGCCCCCCAAAGTTAGGTAGCCATCGCTAACCCAAACCTCACCACCCTGCTCCCAGCCAGCACTAACAAGTTCCTCGGTGGTTTGATAATTAAAATCGTCCCGCCCAAGAACTGAAGGCGGAGGCACGATGACAGAAACCTCTACATAATCGTAGTGAACCCAGGCGGCACTATTCGAAAGAGCCAACCCAACCAAATCCTCCTCAGGATTAATTAGCGCCTCATAGGTACCGACCAATTCACCGTTAAAGAAAAAGGAAAACACGGCACCCACCTTTTCCACAGCAAAATTATCCCACTGACCCAAATTCGAATAATATCCAGAATCACTCCAAACCAACTCTCCATCCCGATAAAACAGAAAAGAGTTGGTGAAGTAATTCACGCCAAAATCATACCAGCAACTCTCAGTATTAAGACCAATTACAGGACCAACTATTGGTAAAGGATCAATAATTGTTGAATTCAAATAAAATGGGTAATCCATCATCGCCGAAGTCTCAACTCTAAACGAGGAAAGATCTACGGGGAATCCTTCACGGTATATGTAAAAATCATACCAAGAAGAAGAGTTACCGTAAAAATGCAAGTATCCATCACCCCAAACATCAACCGCACCATAATACTCTAGCCAACCACCGGCACCCAACTCCTCCATTGAACCATAATCAAACTCATCTCTTACTACTATGGAGTCATTAGTTTGAGAAAACGTATAGTCCGATGGAATGAAGCTAATAAAACAATCTTCTTTCCCAAAGTTTGTTTGACCGGGGAAAGCACCGTGTGTGCCTCCCGCAATATAAATATTTGATAAAAAGTCCACATAGATACCGCCGCACCTTGAATTTTGGGTAATGTTCATTTGCATTACTTGGAGATTTCCATCAAAGTCTAACCTGCTAATGAGAATGTCAGATAATCCATTGGTTTGATAGGCATCTGTCATGGCAGCTGAGTAAATATATTCTGTGTTGTCAGTCGTTAATCCGGAGCAATCAATATAATCGTAAGCTTCAGTGCCAAATTGATTTGACCATGCAATGTTACCTTCAGAGGTAACCTTTAGTACAAAGGCGTCTGATTCGCCATGACCTATTTGGCTTATGAAAACACCTTGGGTCCCTCCTGCGACGTAAATGTTTCCAAAAATGTCTGTTGTCATACATGTTGCGGCATCTTCTTCGTTTGTACCGAACTGTTTTATCCAAAGTTCATTTCCAGCTGAGTCAAATTTGCCTACAAATAAATCCGCCCCGCCATAGTTTGCCTGATTATAAAAAACGCCGTAAGTGCAGCCGACAACGCAGATGTTTCCACTACTATCGATGGCAACGTCTGACGCTGAATCAATTTCGTTCGTCCCAAACTGTTTTGTCCAATTCAATATTCCTTCCGAGTTGAACTTGCTAATGAAACAATCTTCCGCACCAAGATCTTGTTGACCCGCAAATCCTCCGTGTGTATATCCTACCACGTAGACATTTCCGTAATTATCGGTTGTAATACCGTTGGCAAAATCACTGCTATTTGTCCCAAATTGTCGTATCCACGAATCACCATTTTTGCTAACAAAACAATCAATACTGCCGTAGCCATTCTCGCCGGGAAATACGCCCCAAGTTTCTCCAACTACGAAAACGTTGCCAAGTCCGTCCAAGGCTAAGTCATTTACAAAATCAGCGGCATTTGTTCCAAATTGCTTTGTCTGCAATCCTTCTCCATCAGTGGAAATTTCACTAATAAAAAAATCGAGAGAAGAATTTGTCTCGTAATTATCAAATGAGCCATAAGTTGTTCCTGTTGCGTAAATATTGCCTAATTCATCACCAGTAATGCCAAATAGTGCTTCATCTTCAATTGTTCCAAACTGCAAAACCCAAGGAAGTTGTGAAGGTGATGTTTCGTCGGTAGTAGAGTATGTTACATACCCTGAATCGGGGGCCTTGTCAAAAGGATGGTAGTTGTCGTTATTATTTTCCCAAAAAACGATGTCAACTGATGACGGATTTCCTAAATCAGCTAAGGGAACAAAAAATTCAACACTCTGATAATCTGTTAGCCATGCAACATGGTCTTGATCATAATTAATATTAATTGTCGGATAGGCGTTAGCGCAGTTTTCAGTTAACGACGCTGCATTCCACAAATACATGTTATTGTCACCAAATAAGCACATTAAATATAAAGAACCGTCATTTGCACGCAACGTAACATTAAGTCTACCCCAATAGGTTTCTGGATCCCAAGTGGCAAAATCAACCTTAAAATAGAGTTTGACGCCATCATCGGTTACAGATGCCGCAGTCAAATCTCCAAAAATACCTCTATCTCCCACAGAATCTGTGACTATGGGTGAAATTGAGGCCCAATCATGGAAATCTCCATCAATGCTCAATGCCTTTACTTTTGGTGTAAAACTTGCTTGAAAAATCATCAGAACTAATAAACTAATAATAGCAACTGCAATAATTTTGGTCTTCATTTTGCCTTCTCCCCCACTCTTTCCTTAACATATTCTATTTAAGATTTGGGTATTTAGCAATCAAGGTTTGTGGAAATAGATTGAAATATTGAATGCTTTAATTTATATCAAATATCTCGGAAATTTCAGACTAGGTAAATCTCGTTGCACAAGTTTTTTATTCTCTAAGCGACTAATACGAAGCGTTGTCTTGTTTTGTGGTGTCTTGCGCGCAGGCTCGCTTTGTTGTCTTTTCTCCGGGGTGTGGGAGTATAAACGATTAGGCGCTCAAAATCTTGAGTGAATCTGAAACTGAAACCAATAAGAAACCGTCATCAAACCGTTCGCCAAAGGAACGTAGAAATACGTTGTTTCGTGTTTTGGACGGTGTTTTAAGCCTCTCCCACAAAAAAATTCACTCCGAGGGAAACAGCGACAAAGCAAAACAAGGGTGGGCACGGGTTTTGGTTTCCACCGTCTCAGCTTACAGCAGTTTACTCAAGGACGAGGAGTTGGAGTATCGGGTAATAGCTTTGGAGGAGCAACTCAAAAACAGCATATCTGATCCCGAAACCCGAGGAAAAGAAAAAATGAACATTCTAAGCAGGAAACTGCACGAATTAGAAAGAAATGTGTTACCCGAACTTCCCGAAAAAGGCACAACAAAAATAACATGGGAAAACGGGGACATAGAGTTAGATCGAGCAGAATTCGAATTACATAGACGAGCGACACAAATCTTGGAAGCTCACATGGAAGAAATGCAGGAAGCACTATCACGGGGAGAAACCAATGCCATCCAATTGTCTTCATCCGACCAATCAATTGTGGATGCAGCGCACCATCGCCTTATGGCTAGGATACTGGAGATTTTCCAAACCTTCACAGATGCTTTTGTAACGTATAAAGACCCCATGGCTAACTGGGTATTCTACACCCGGTTTTATTGGCTTATAGAAGAAACCCGCAAGTTCAAAGCACAATTTGACGCGGAAGAGGCAGTCTTTACCACGCCTGGCTATTGGGAACTATGTGAAGGTGAACAGGACAGGCGTTTAGCTCCCGTTTATGCAAACTGGAACCATGACCTATTTACTCCTGAGAGTTTTAATCGCTACTGTGACCGACATCACGTTTTCAAAACAACCCAAGACATTCAACAGTTAACCGCTAATAGAACACCTGAGCAAGCAAGAGCGGAAGAATTAGAAGAACAACAAGAACAAGCGGAGAATGCGGAGACTGAAGCACGTAACGCACGATACCTCAAAGAAAAATGTCCAACATGTGCGGAGCGGTGCGACTGGTTTAAAAAGAATTCCCAAAGTGCCCAAATTGACCAATTGCCGAGTGTAGAAAAAATAATGGAGAATCCGAAAATATGAGCGACCGACAAGTAGAAAACGAACGAGACCGAGAAATTTCGATTCCGATGTCGGAACGCGTGAGAATAAGTGATCTCAAATGTGACTCAGAAGACAATCCCAACAGAATGACCTTAGCGCAACTCGAACGTTTGAAAGCATCAATTAAACGATGGGGAGACATCGTTCCCGTGGTCACCAACAGTGAACTTTTGGTGGCTGATGGGGCTCAGAGAATTACGGCAATGAAAGAGCTTGGCATGACTGAGTGCAGCGTCATCCGCTTGCCCATAAAAGACGTTGACAGACGATTGCTAAGGCAGGTGCTAAACAAGCTAAAAGGTAAACACAACAAAGAGCTAGACAATGCCGAATACTTGCGAATAGTTGAGCTAGGCGAAAAAGAAGATTTGAAAGCGCTCCTTGAATCAGTAGGCGAGAAGCTCCCCTTTGAAGTGGATGATCATGAAATCTCTTTTTCGATTCCTGGAACCTACGAGCTAATCGTTGAGTGCAGAGATGAAGCTGACCAGATAGTCAAGTATGAAAAACTAAAGTTGGAGGGGTATAAGCTACGGATTTTGACATTGTAAAACGTTGGGACGAGCCGGATAGTTTTAGGGCGCAAAGCGTAGTTGGCAGCTATACTCTCTCAGATGTCAAACTGGAAAAGCACATCAAAGGCTCCTTACCCATAGAAACCCAAAATTGGCAAATAGGCGTAATCGTTGGACGAAGCGGTTCCGGCAAAACAAGCATTGCCAAGCAGCTCTTTCAAGAATCCTACATACGAAGCTTTGAATACAAAAACAAATGCGTCCTTGACGACTTTCCCCAAGAGCTTGAAACAAATGAGATTACAAAGATGCTCTGCAGCGTCGGGTTTGCTAGTCCCCCAACTGGCTAAAAGGGTATGAGTGCCTGAGTCAAGGAGAAAAGATGCGGGTGGACATCGCCCGCGCACTTTGCTTGGATAAGCCACTGGTGGTTTTCGATGAGTTTACCTCTGTTGTAGATAGGGAGATTGCTAAGGTTAGCGCGTTTGCCATTAGCAAAGCAGTTCGTAGAAGCTCCAAGAAATTCATCGCCATAACCTGCCACTATGACGTGATTGATTGGTTGGATCCCGACTGGGTATTCTGTACGGACACAATGGAGTTTTGCCGAAAAAAAGAAGTCGGCCGCCCGTTAACCTCAGCGTTCATCGGTGCGGCGCTAACCTTATGGAAGATGTTTCGGCAGTATCACTATCTAAACGGAAGCCTTGGTGCGGGCGTCAGATGTTATGCCGCAGTTTATCAAGGCAAACCCATCGCATTCGTAGCTGTTGCATGCGTCAGAATGAAAGCAAAATATTACCGAGTGAGCAGGTTGGTGGTACTTCCTGACTACCAAGGCGTAGGCGTGGGAACGCGACTCCTAGCTTTTATCGCTGAACTCTACACTTCGCAAACAAAAATGCCATTTTACATCCTTACGAGTAACCCTCAGATTATACGGGGAAACATGGAAAACTGGAAAATAACCCGTTTTGGGCATGCAAGTAAAGGAAGAGGCAACACAGGAATAAACAATGAAATAAGAAATAGTCTTAGTCGAAACCGCATGACAGTTTCGCTTCTATATTCAAACACACATTTTTGACTTCCGCCCGTTCTTAATCATAACCTTTGAACGTACCAAACGTAAGATAGACCACTATACGAGCATATTATAAGTGCTTATATTCTAAGGTCGAACAAAGAGTGGATCTACGGTGCCTTTGAATGGAAATAATTGATGAATCCACTAAGCAATCCAAAGATAAGAATAACAAAACAATTAATCAGCAATCCACAAAGAAATATATTAGATGCCCAGAGTGCGGTGAACCGATCCTTATGGTTCCATCTTTATACGAAATGATTACGTCAATTGAAAATCACTTAACTTCCCACAGAAGTCATCCACATGATGACCTAACCTTAACCCACCTAAAAAAGCCCGCTCTTCAGCTAAACCTGGCTCAACAAGCCTTACAGCAGGCTTCAGACATAATGAATCCCTCTCAGAAACCCAGCTTTGGTTTTAGAGAGACGTAGACTTCGAAAGAAAAATAGCAACCATCACCCCTGAGAAAGGAAGCAGAGCACGCATATTGCCGATAAGCTGTAAACTAATAGATATGCTGAATTGCCAACCGAAACGGACTGACAAAATCTTTGCAACTGCATATAGCTTAAAATCGAACTTCTACAAAACGCGTAAAAGCATAGCTTTCAAACTCCAAAACCCACGCCTCAAAGAAATAGGCTTGCACACCTTCAGACATTGGAAAGCAACCATGGAATACCACAAAACAAGAGATATACTTCACGTCCAGCAACTACTCGGTCATCGAGACCTCAGAAACACGTTAATCTACATCAACCTTGAAAAAGCAATATTCCAAAACGCAGACGAAGAATACCACGTAAAAGTAGCAGAAAACTTAGACGAGGCTTGCAAACTGCTAGAAGTAGGCTTTGAATACGTAACCGACATTAACGGTGCTAAACTCTTCAGGAAAAGAAAGTAGTCTCATATACTCTGTACTAATCTTTTATGGCTTCTATAAAACTCATGACGTTCCAGAGTTTAACCCTTGTATATGGTGGCATGTTGGGGTCTTGCAATATTTCATCCAGCATCGACACGGCATTTGAAGCTCTGACTGCAGGGGTATATTCGGCGCTTTGCAGGGCGCTCATGGCGTCTTTTGCGGAGCGGCGGATGTTTCGTGGTGTTGTGCTATCTTCGGAAACTTCGCCTAGAACAACTAACGCTTGCTGAATCTTTGCTTCATATTCTTCAGATTTTTTCTTCCGCACCATAAAATATTCCCCTTTAATGCTCCATGGCAGTGACCAAGTTATATAAGTATTGACACGTATTTACTTTGGGGTTCTATATGCAAAACAGATCAGATAATACACCTGTTAAGCGAGGGGCAAATCTGCTGCTTCAAGGCGCTACCTTAACTGACCTCTCATGCCCAGAATGCGCTTCTCCGCTCTTTAGGCTGAAAGACGGGACACTTTGGTGTGCAAAGGATGAAAAGAAAGTGGTAGTTGTCAAGGAAGGGCAAGAACCTCCAAAACAAGCCAGGGCGCCAACCGTCGCCTACGACAAGCTTGAAGCCACACTGATGGCGAAGATACAGGATATACAGGGCAAAATTGAGAAAACCGAAGACATGGATGAGCTGCAAAAACTCACTGTTGCACTCGATCAATTGCTCAACAGCGTTGAAAAAATCAAAAAAATGAAAACTTGAGCGAAGCAATTTGACCTTGGGTTTTTACCAGAATTTCCCCACAAACATCCACAGAATCGACAGATTTACCTCAATTCTTTCAAGCAAGCAACTCCAGCAAAAATTAATTCAGGTTTTTTTTGACGTTAACCGTAAAGAGTTTAGTTTTGAAGAAGTAGCTAATCCTACTGTGCCAGAAGGTAAAGTGATTTTTGAATTTGGTCTGGCGGAATCTGAAGGGTTCAACTACATTGATGAAGAAGAACTCAAGAAAACGATGAATCTTTTGGCTAAGGAGCGTTTGGGCTCAATGGATTTTTTCTGCTCCATCCGCTACTACAGGTGCATCGACCGAAAAAAGGCGCCGTTAAAATTCGATTATTACATGTTAAGAGCTGTCTTCAGCAAGGAAACGTTTGAAGTTCAAGTGTTTCACGAGCGAGGCCCGAGATACATTTCGCCTGAAGAGTTAACGACGTTTATTTTCATTAAAGTCAATGATGCGTCATCCGGGAATAAAAAAATTCTCAAGAAAGCAAGCATTTAGTTTCCTCTAAGTCTTAACAAAGGATAAATTTGTGTCCGAATAGAAGCCGAAACTTATATTTCTACCAACCTATACCTTGAAAAGGACAGTAATTTACAACATTCAAAATGGGCAGGAGTAATCAGTCATGAGCACATTATCAATTGAAGTTTCATCTCTAAAAAAGAACTACGGAGATTTAAAAGCGGTAGACGGCATCTCCTTTTCAGTTAGCAAAGGCGAGGTCTTCGGACTTTTGGGTCCAAACGGCGCGGGAAAAACCACAACCATCGAAATCATGGAGGGTTTGCGCGAACAGGACGGAGGAGAAGTTAAAGTCCTAGGACTCAACCCATGGAAAAACGGTTATGAACTTCACAAAAAAATCGGAGTCATCCCTCAAGAATTCACTTTTTTTGAGAAAACCACTCCTCGAGAAGCCATCTTGTACTACGCTGACCTCTTCAACGTTAAAGTTGACGCTGACGAAATTTTAAGGGAGGTTTTGCTTGAAGATTCAGGCAAAAGAAACTTTGACAATCTTTCTGGCGGCCAAAAACAAAAAACAGGACTCGCCCTGTCACTTGTAAACTCGCCTGAACTGCTTTTCCTTGACGAACCCACCACGGGCTTAGACCCGAATGCGAGGCGAGCCATCTGGGAAGTCATACGCAGCTTGAAAGCCAAGGGCAAAACAATCATTCTAACCACCCATTACCTCGATGAGGCACAGCAACTCGCCGACAGAGTAGCCATAATGGACCACGGAAAAATAGTGGCTATGGGGACTTCTGAAGAGATCATTCAGCAACACGGCTCAGGCGAAAGACTAGAAATTCATGGAAGCGAAAAACTAGCCGACTACATTAGATCTAACACTGATTTACAGGTTGAATACAACAAAGCCAAAGGAGAAATCACAATACCGCTGAAAAAGAGAATCGATGCTCTCGCGGCACTGGCAGCTGCCGAGCAATCGGGCTTAGAATGGGGTGAAATTCAGACGCTTCAAGATAGCTTAGACGACGTGTTTGTGAAGCTTGTTAACGAACCCATTGGCGAGCAGGGAGAAGCATCGTCTGAAGAGAAGACCGGCAAAAAGGGGAGGCGCTAAACATGGTCAGTGGAAAGCGCATTTTTTCAGACTTCAAGGTTTTCAGCCGCGGATACCTCAGAAACAAGTTCGGTTTATTCTTCGGTTTAATTTTTCCCGTTATTTTGATTTTGATTTTCGGAGCGATTTTTGCTGGAGGTAGTACTGGAAAAGTAAATGTTTATGCTCAAAATCAAGACACTGGCCCTATCAGCAACAGTTTTCTCACCGCATTAAACGATTCAAGCACAATCACTGTCATAACGGTAAACACCTCAGAGAACTTCTCAAAGTACTTAGCCGACCATTCGTCATCCGACGGCATCGTCATTCCATCAGACTTCTCGGCGAACTATTTAGCAGGCAACCAAGTAAACATGACAGTGTATGGCAATCCAACTGCAAGTTCAAGTGGAATCGTAGCAGGAACAGTTAATGGATACGCCAATTACTTCAACCTGCAACGTTTCAACGGTACAGCAATCATAGGAATAACATCGGCAACCGTGAATACTCAGCAGACAAAATACATTGACTTTTTGATCCCGGGCTTAATCGGCTTCTCAATCCTTACTAGTCCAATGTTTTCGCTCGTTAACATATCCTCAGAGTACAAGAAGGAAAAGCTCTTCAAGCAACTCTCGCTTACGCCGCTTACAAAGATGGAGTGGTTAACCTCAAAGGTGATGTGGTACATTGTTTTGACAATTACTGGTTTTCTACTAATGGTTGGAGTGGGAATCTTTGCTTTCGGTGCGCACGTTGTGTTAACTCCTTGGTTAATACCCTTCCTTATCTTAGGCCCAATGCTCTTCGCAGCGCTCGGCATGCTTGTTGGCACAGTGACAAAGAGCCCTGAAACTGCAGGCGTCATAGGCAACATCGTAACTTTCCCAATGATGTTTCTCTCAGGCACCTTCTTCCCCATCAGCACCATGCCACAGTACCTTCAATCAGTCGCTCATGTTCTGCCGCTGTTCTACATTATCGAAGGGTTAAACAACGCTATGGTGTACGGAAACATTTCGGGAGTGGTGATAGATATTGCAGTGGTGGCTGTTATTACGGCTGTTATCTTTGCGTTGGCAGTGAAGCTTTTCAAGTGGAGAGAGGACTAAATCCACTTCCCTTTCTTTTGTTTTGCTTTTTTAAATCTGTAGGTTTTAGGCAATATATTTGGATTTTAACATTTCAATTACGTAGGAAGTAATATAGGAAATTCACGAATCTATTTGAATCTTATCAGGATATCATTGCAGAAACTTAAAGGGGAAGTCGGGATTGCCGCGTTAAGAAATAAATCCTTGGGCATCCTTCAGCAAACTCAAAACCTTAGCGTATAATTGCTCTGCCACAACGTCTTGGGTTTTATCACCGTCAATTTGGACAAGTTCACCCCTCTCGACATACTTGAGGTAAATTTCCCTGACTTTCTGCTGCGTCTCTAACGTTTCCATCACAGACTTCTTTCGCTGTAAACGCTCAAGCACCCGTTCAGGGGAAACATCGATGAAAATGCTAAAGTCCGGCTGAATTGCTCGAGCGTTGATGGTTTTTATCCACTCTAAACTTAAGCCTGCGTAGCCCTGATACGCTAGCGAGGAGTAAATGTAGCGGTCACAAATTACGAGTTTTCCCTCGTCAAGCGCGGGTTTTACCTCTTCATTCATGTGCTCTATGCGGTCTGCGGCAAAAAGTAGGGCTTCAGCTTCGGTAGGAAGCCGTTTGTCTTCGTATAGGCAGCTTTCGCGGATGAAGGCGCCGATTTTGCCGCAGCTGGGCTCTGCAGTCAGCAATATTTTGTAGCTTTGGGAGAGCTTTTTTGCGAGTAGATTTGCCTGCGTGGTTTTTCCGCTTCCGTCTAAGCCTTCGATAATGATGAACATGCCTTTTTTGCCCATGTTTGTCAACTCGACTGGTTAGCGTTACACATTATAGGGAGATAAATAAATATAACTAACTTACTGTGAGGCTTCGTCTGTGCCCAAGGCTTACTGGGGAGAAATAAAGGATCCTGTACACGGCTATGTGTACATTACTGAAGGGGAAAAAAATGTCATTGACACTTATCCGATGCAGCGACTACGTAGACTCAGGCAGCTGGCAGGGTCTGAATACGTTTATCCAGGCGCAAACCACACCCGCTTTGAACATTGCCTTGGCGTCATGTACCTCGCTGGACACGTGTTGGAGAACCCAAACATTTCACGCATTGTCACCGATGAAGAGGTGGATATGTGCCGTGTTTCAGCGCTTCTTCACGATTGCGGGCATGGTCCGTTCTCACATGTTTTTGAACACTTGCTAATTAAGAATTTAGATAAAACGCATGAAGACATAACATCGTGGCTTATAGAGAAAAGCGAAGTCGGCGATAAACTATCCAAGATGGGTTATAACCCCAAGGAAGTCGCAGGGTTAGCTGTCGGAAAGCTGCATAAAAAAGACCGAGCGTTCCTTGACCAAATTATTAGCAGCGCGGTAGACGTTGACAAACAAGACTTCATAGTAAGGGATACATATCATACAGGCGCCGAATACGGTTTTATAGATGTTTACCGTCTGATACATGCCCTTGATGTTCTGGGAGAAAACCTGGCGGTGGAGCTAGGAGCGCTGTCAGCTTTGGAAGCGTTTGTTATTGCACGTATTGAATCGTTCAAGAGTATCTATTTTCACCGTGTCGGACGAGCAGCCCAAATTATGCTGGCAACCGCTATGGACAAAGCCAACGAAGAGTTGGGTTTAACAGCTTTCAAAACACCCGAAGAATACATGGCGCTGGACGATTACACGGTTTGGGCAGCACTTAGAAAGTGCAAGGCATCCAACGAAATCATCAACAACCTGGAAAACCGACGCATGCTCAAATGCGCCTACGAAAGGACCTTCTACGAGAAGGACGCTATGATTTCCAACTTATTCGGTCGCGAAGCTTACCGGCGTCAAGTACAGAGTGAAATCGCAAGAGAAGCAGGTGTTGAATTAGACTCCGTCATAATAGATGTCCCAACCGTGCCATCCGTACCCTACCACCATGCGGTGCTCATGGAATCAACGGAGATTCCTGTTTTCATAAGAAGCCCAAAGGGCGAAAAAAAGCTCCAGCGTCTAAGCGAGAGCTCAAAAATCTTTGAAACACTAAAAGGCTTCATGAATATACTGCGGGTTTACACAGACCAAACTGAACGCGATAAAGTGGAGAAAGCAACCTCTAAAGTTCTTGGAAAAATACCATCATCCGCCAAAATCTCTTTCTAATTTTACAACACTTTTTCTTAAATACTAGGTTATACTTAAGGAAAAGAACAGAGAACTCATTAGACAGCGAATCACGGATTGGGCAACATGTCGAAAAACAACGATGATGACAAAAAAATTATCAGTGTTAGAATCAGAAGAAAACCTGAACCAAAACCAGAGTCATCTTTGCTATACTCAGAAACAGACATCCGTCGGTTCGTCTCAGAGTTCGTTTCTTCATGGATAAGAGGAGACATAATCATCCGTTTCCCAACCGCGGCTGAACTGGCAAAAAAAACGCCGCTAAGCATTGCGTTCCCAACTGACCCATCAGTTAACGCAGAATTAAAAATCAAAGAACATTACGTTGACCTCTTATCCGTCATCGCAGGAACGAAACCTGCATCCGCCGAAGAACAGCAACAGGCAATTGATGAGGTTTTCAAGATGCTGCTTATGTTCCGAAGCGCAAACCGCATAGAAGGCAAAATCATTTCAAACGACTTGGAAAAAAGAATCCAAGACCTCGAAAAAACCATCGCTAACCAAACCAAACTTGTTGAGCAAATAATAGCTTTTTTGTTTACCCCAAAAAAACCTAAACCCAGCAAGCCGGTCAGCTAAAAGCATGGTTCTGGAAGGGTAAGGTTTATTCGAGGGAAAAAACATTCTGGTTGATGCTTTATTGTAGAAGCGCTCCGGTAGTATAGTCCGGTCAAGTATACTGGCCTTTCGAGTCGGCGACCCGGGTCCAAATCCCGGCCGGAGCACCATTTCTCACTTATTCTTTTCCTTCAGGTGATTCATGCTGGGTTAACATGTGTCTGTCAAGTTGGCTTTTGGTTGTGAAGGTTCTTCCGCAGATGACGCAGACTAATTTGCCAGGCACTATTCCACGAAGAGGCTCTTCATGAACGGATGGTACTTTAGGCAGTTTGGATGGGGCTCTGATTTTTTTGCCGTACGGAGGTTTTCTTTCCATAGATAGCACTTCAGGAATAAGCGAGTTTGCTAATCTCATAAACGTATGTGGCTACTGTTAGACAGCAACAAACCAAACAAAAAAAGAGGAATTAGGCTGGGGGAAGCTTTTTTCCGCAGCGGAGCAGAAGGGTGCGTTTGTATTTACTGGTGTAGAGTATTATTCCTGACAGAGTGTTTTGTTAGATTTCGGCGTCTAGAAAGTAAGTGGCAAGTCCCTTAACACCCATAAGCAGCAATATTTCACCGATAATTCCGATTACTGTGCCTGCGCCTGGAACTATGAAGAACAGTAGTAGTAATGCACCTATTCCAGCCAGTTCTTGCTTGAACCTAAACTACTCAATTTATTTGATCCTCATCTAAAGGGCGGTTGTTTCTAAGATTAAATCTTCGAAGCAAATTAGCGCTTGTTTACAATTAGCTCTTTTACTGACCTGACGGGTAAATAAACACCCTTGCCAATGAACAATAAGGAAGAATCGCCTGTGATAAGTAACATTGATTCAGCTTACAAAGAGCTTCTATCCAAAACAAAAGATGCAGTTGTACTTTCAACGGCTGAGGGCATTATCCACTGGGACATGGAAACGTATATGCCGCCAAACGCTGTGGAGCAACGGAGCCAACAACTGGCATTAATGAGCCGCATCCACCACAAGTTAGGAACAGACCCAGAAATCGGAAAACTCTTAAACACCATCCAAGCAAGCCCAGAGTACCGGGCGCTGGGGCAAGTGGAAAAACGCAACTTATACCTCATCGACAAAAGCTACCTCGAACAAACCGCTCTGCCAGAAAAACTCGTCTCGGACCTTGCCATGCAAGAAGCATTAACAGTGAACACATGGAAGAAGGCGAAAGCGCAAAAAAACTTCAGCCTCTTCAAAACGGATTTGCAAAAACTCTTGGACCTCAGCAAACAAGCGGCGGAGATTCTCATGGAAGTCAAGCAGGTCAAGACGCCATATGAAGCGTTGATTGATAATTTTGAGCCGAAAATGTCTTCGGAAACGATAACTAAAACCTTCAACCAGCTGTTGGCAGGGTTAAAACCCCTGATCGCAAAAATTGAAGACTGCCAGACTAAACCGTCCAACCTAATCCTCAATGAACCCGTGCCAATTGAAGATCAGCGCAAAATAACCCACCTTATAACGGGAACACTCGGTTACGATACTACTTCATCGCAAGCTCGGGGAAGAGTAGACGAGACAGAACACCCATTCACCACAGGCTACTATGACGATGTTCGCATAACCACGCACTACTACCCCAACAATTTTGCCAGCTCAATCTTCTCCGTGCTGCATGAAACTGGACATGCGCTCTACGAACAAAACCTCAATCCCCAATGGCAGTACCAACCAGTAGGTTCCCCATGTTCGTTTGGCATACATGAATCTCAGTCGCGGTTCTACGAAAATATAATTGGCCGCTCAGAAGAGTTCTGGACAGATTTTCTGACAAAAATCCAGCAGGCAGCACCAAGCCTAGGCAATCTCCAATTAGACCCATTCATCCACTCCATAAACAGGGTTGAGCGTTCAAAAATCCGAATTGAAGCAGACGAAGTAACCTACAGCCTCCACATTATTATCCGTTTCGAACTTGAAAGAGACCTGTTCGCAGGCAAAATCACAGTCGATGAGCTGCCCCTAGTTTGGAACCAGAAATACGCTGATTACCTTGGCATAAAAGTTGAGAATGACGCGGAGGGTGTGATGCAGGATACTCATTGGGCGAGCGGCTTGTTCGGTTACTTCCCAAGCTATGCGTTAGGCAATATTTACAGCGGTCAGATAACGTCTGCTCTCACTAGGGACGATTCAGAGTGGCGTAGCGAACTTGCAGATGGAAAACTCGAAGAAATTAACAGTTGGTTGAAAACAGACATTCATAGCAAAGGCGACCTCTACGACCCCGAAGAGCTGATAAAACTGGCTACTGGAACAAACTTGGATTCAGAACCCTACCTGCAATACCTTAATAAAAAATACAGTAGCCTTTACGGGTTTTGAGCAGGCTTTTTCTTTGTCATTTCCTTGTAAATGTATACGATGAGGTAAATTGCTATTGAACCGACAAAAAGGTAAACTCCAGTGTATCCGACCACGGCGTTGTAAGTGTTTGCTCCAAAGAGGAACAGCAAGAAACCAAGTATAAACACGCCTAATAATGTCCAGTCAGTCCAAGACATCGAATTTTCCTCTTCAAAGCAGGCATTTCAATACGAATCTTCAGATATAAAGATTTACCGACAACGCGAATAGACAAAATCGTATCGCCACACAAAAATAGGCATCAAACAGCAACTTACCGCTAAAACTGATTCGGTCAACCTTAATCCTCTCAAGCCCTTCCGACATTTTTATATACAAGGTAAACCTCAGAGAGCGACCGAGGAAAATTAAATGTCGGGAGTAGACATCAAGAAGCCAGAAACTCGTGAAATATTAATAAAAATGCTAACTGAAGCCGCAAAAAAAGAAATTGATTCTAAAGGAAAGCCGACAAAACCGACAGTCGTCGGAACAGCAAAAGAAATGGACATTCACAGAGACACTATATACTCATGGCTAAAAGAATTCAATGTCGATTTCAAAGAAATCGTTGACCGCATGCCGACAACAAATGACGACATGGAAGAATATTCAGGCCCAACCTACCTTATAGGCGAATCCCTGTTAGGAGAGGGAAACGAAGTTGCACACATTGACCTCATGATAGGCGATAAAAACGGACCCATAGGACAAGCATTCGCAAACGGCATGACACAACTATCAGCCGGCCACACACCAGTACTTGCAGTTATCAGACCTAACCTACCGCCAAAACCACACACACTCATTGTTCCAAAAGTCACTATCAAAAACATGGCGGACACAGGAAAAATTTTCGGTCCTGCCCAAGCCGCAGTCGCAAAAGCCATCGCTGACTCAGCCGAAGAAGGCGTTATCCCAACAAACAAGTTGGACAGCTGGGTTATTATCTGCAGCGTTTTCATCCACCCCAAAGCAGTCGACTACCGCAAAATCTACCAGTACAACTATGGCGCAACAAAAATGGCTCTAAAACGCGCACTAAAGCAGTATCCAACACTAGAAAAGATCATATATGAAAAAGACCGCTCAAAGCACCCAATCATGGGCTTCAAAGTACCACGCTTATGGAGACCACCATACCTACAAATTGCGCTTGACGCACCCTCTATGGAAGGAGCAAAGAAGGTTATCGAGGCACTTCCAGGAAGCGACAGAATCATCATCGAAGTCGGAACACCCTTCATCAAACGCTACGGCACAAGAGGCATAAACGAGCTACGACTAATAGCCAAAGACAAATTCATTATAGCAGACCTAAAGACCCTTGACGTTGGCAAAGTTGAAGTAGACATCGCCTACGAAGACACCGCAGACGCAGTTGTCGCAGCAGGCTTAGCACCTCCAGAAACCCTTGACGCAACCGTTTCAGAATCCAGACGCCTAGGAATCTACGCAGTCATCGACATGCTAAACGTTGAAGATGTTTTAGGCAAGTTGAAGTCACTTAAGGACCTGCCAGACATCGTCATATTACACAGAGGCATCGACCAAGAAAGCGGCAGAACCTGCGGATTAGAACGCATAAAACTCATACGCCAAGCATTTCCCAACAGAAAATACCTAATTGCAGTTGCAGGTGGCATAGTGCCAGAAACAGCTAAAGAAGCTTTAGAGCAGGGCGCAGACATACTCATCGTAGGCAGATACGTAACGCAATCCAAAGACATAGAACGCTCAGTGCGAGACTTCCTTGAACTAACGCCAAGCATGCGCGAAGACGTCGATCTATATAGAGTCCACACAGAATAACCAGAAACCCCTGAGCGAAAGCTCACCTACTTTTCTTTGTCTATTTTTTAATTGCAAATATTTTCAGGCTTAGAAACGCAAAGAAAAAGGCTGTTCCCGCAATCAAAAAAGTCGGAGCATAATTTAACTTTTCAGCCAAGAAGGGTCCAAGGAACGAGCCGACTGCCGCACCTAAACCGACAAGCCCATCAAAGAAGCCAGATTTTCCCTGAGGGATCAGTTCCATTGAGAGGGAAATCATCATGATATAATACATGGCATATGAGAAGCCTAGAAAGACAAGAAGTAGCCCCGTTAGAATTGAGGGGTAAATCGCAAACTCGATAACGCCGACCACTGCAAAGATGAGAAGACAACGCATAAGCACGAAGCGCGGCATTTGTGTTCTTAAATCCATGGATCTTGCTCGGTTACGAATTAAGAAGTAACCTACTGTTGCACCGATCGAATTTAAAATGTAAAAAACATAAACCATACTTGATTGCCCATTAAAAATCGACTTCAAGTATATTGGCAGAGGAGTAAAAAACAGGCTTGTTGCTAGCGAAAATATTATTATGGCAAAGGCGAAACCAGGGAAACTTTCGCGTTTTAGCGAACCCTTCAACCGTAAACTGTACGATTCCATGCCGCGAGCCGCAAAATCAAGAGTTCTCTCCATACCCACCAATCGCCGCTCAAAAATCATCAACGGATCTGCAATCAGGAATATGGATAGTACGAATGCGACTAAGCTGAGGATGCTACAAAGGTACAAGGTGTAGGTTGCCAACACCGCAGTGCTTAGGGCAGCTGTAAACGCAAATAATCCAATGCTTAACACTAATCCAACCCCCAACCCAATAATGAATCCTATCTCCGTGAGTGCTTCATAGAACCCGTAGGATTTTTCCCAATCTGGGCGACTGTAGTTTTCGGCGACTAAGACGTTTTTGGGCGCTTCATGCGAGACATGGAGCACTTGCATCACTACATACAAAACGACGAAGGGAACGATGCTTTGCGCAAAAGGCAGCGCCATTAGGAATAGAATTATTGCCGAGGAAAAAAACGAAAGAAGAATAAACACTTTGTAATGTCTGGTTTTATCGCAAAGGTATCCCCACAGAAAAGAGGCTGGAATAGAGCAGAAAATCGCAATTGAAGTCATTATACCCAAAGCAACAAGCGGTCCACCGAGAATGCTTGTGTCTTTGAAGGCAACTAGGTATAGCGGTATGAAAACGCTCAGCAGTCCAAACGCTATTTCATGAAAGAAGAAACCTAGCCGCCACATAGCCACAAACTCTTCACTGACAGATTAAAACTTTTACCTGAAAAAAATGAATTTCTTAAGAGTAGGCGGAAAAAAATTTCGTAAACCCTATGAATACGCATAAATCCTTAATAGAGAGAGCACTCAATTTCATATTCCGCGAGAGATAATCATGGCAAAGTTTAAGGTAATTGTTTCCGATCCTGAAACTGGCACATCAAAGGTAGTTGAACTTGACGAGACACGCGCAAGCCCATTCATAGGAAGAAGGCTAGGCGAAACATTAGACGGCTCAGCAGTAGATTTACCAGCACACACTGTGCAAATCTTAGGCGGCTCAGACAAAGACGGAGTACCCATGATCGGAAACGTCCATGGCGGTGTACGGCGACGAGTTGTTCTTAGCGCTGGAGTAGGTTTTGCCGCGAAGAAACAGGGTGAGAGAAGACGCAAAACTGTTCGCGGAAACATAATTACCGATGAAATAGTTCAAATTAACATGAAGATCACTCAAAAACCAACAAAAGCTCCAGAAGGCAAACCACGGCAAACTGCGCAGTAAACGCAGTTTTGCATAAGTGCATGCTTAAACCTTATAAACTTCTATAATTAATTCATATTTTACTCGTTAGTATTTATTGGTAGAAGAAGAATCGTATGAGTGACACTAGAAAAGCCTTGCCTAAGCAGCCAGAAGTCAACATTGGCACAATCGGCCACGTTGACCACGGAAAAACAACCCTTGTTCAAGCGCTAACTGGAACTTGGGCATCACGACACAGTGAAGAACTCAAACGGGGCATCACCATAAAACTTGGCTACGCCGACATGCCAATATATAAGTGCCCCAAATGCGAACCGCCAAAAAACTATACCATTAAACCTGTTTGTGAAAGCTGCAATTCAAAAGCCGAGTTTGTTCGCGCCATAAGCTTTGTTGACGCACCAGGCCACGAAGCCCTAATGGCTACGATGCTCTCAGGCGCAGCAATAATGGACGGCGCAATCCTAGTCATTGCCGCAGATGAACCCTGTCCTCAACCGCAGACAAGGGAGCACCTTGCAGCCGCTGAAGTCAGCGGCATAAAAAACTTAATTATCGTCCAGAACAAAATCGACATAGTCGATAATAAAAGAGCTTTAGAAAGTTACAAAGAAATAAAAGCCTTCATCAAAGGCACCATAGCGGAAAACGCTCCGATCATCCCAATCTCAGCCCAACGTGGAATAAACATCGACGTGCTACTTACCGCAATGCAAACAATCATTCCCACCCCAAAAAGAGATGAAACCAAGCCTCCAATGATGTTCATTATCCGTTCTTTTGACATTAACAAGCCTGGAACCACCATCGAAGGGTTGGAAGGCGGCATCATCGGTGGAACCATAGCGCAGGGCAAATTTACAGTTGGAGAAGAAATAGAAATTCGCCCAGGCGTAATGGCTGAGCGGGAAGGCAAAACATTCTACGACCCGTTAATCAGCGAAATAATCAGCCTCAACGCTGGCGAGCAACAGGTTAAAGAAGCCACATGCGGAGGACTTGTGGGCGTAGGAACCTGCCTTGATCCATCCTATTCAAAAGCAGATGGTTTAACAGGTAGCATCGCTGGAAAAAAAGGAGAGCTACCTCCAACATTAACAGAGCTTGCATTGGAAACTCATGTTTTGGATCGGGCGGTTGGAACCAAAGAGCTTTTGAAAGTGGAAAAAATTAACCCTGACGAAACTCTGTTACTTCACGTTGGTTCAGCTGTGAACGTTGGCAAAGTTATCTCAATCAAGCAGAATGTTATCAAAGTAAAACTGACTAGGCCGATTTGTGCGTTGCCGGGCTCAAGAGTTGCCATAAGCAGAAAAATTACTGCTAGGTGGAGACTCATCGGGTACGGACTTGTAAAATAGGCTTATTCTTTTACTATGCCCTTTTTCTTTAGGAAATCATGTGCTTTCTGCAGCACGTCCCTGGCGTTTTTGAAGTTTAGTTTTTCCATGGCATGCTGATAATCTAGCCAAATGTAGCCAATGTGCTCGAAGGATAACACGACTTTTTCGGTGTGTGACTCCATTATGAAGAAAACTACTTCTTTATGGACGGTTTGACCTTGCCTTCGGTAGAAGTAAGCTATAGTTTCTTTGAAGCCGTCTATGAAGGCGGCGTCGGTTATGCCGGTTTCTTCGTTGAGTTCTCGAATAACAGTCTCTTTTTCTGTTTCGCCAGCTTCAACGTTGCCCTTGACAAAATCCCAGTGTCCCGCTGCATAATTGAGCAAAAGATATTTGGTTTTATCGTCTTTTTTATGGTATATGACGGCGCCACATGATTTCTCGCGAATCAATACGTTCACCTGGGTGTCCTCAAGTCACCTGTTTTATCTATTTAAAGTAATACCAAAATACAGGCAAAAACCCCCTAACAAAACGTTTAAGCATCGAAAACAACGTTAAGAAAACAGGAGCAAAACAGTTGTCAGCAACACCGCCTAAAAATAAGCAGCCATTAAAGGTGATTTTGGATTCCAATGCCCTGTTTGTTCCGCTTGAGTTTAGAATTGATATTTTTGAGGAGCTAAAGCGTCTGGTTAACCGTAATGTTGAGTTTGTTTTACTCTCGCCGGTTAAGCGGGAACTTGAGATGCTTGCAGCTAAAGATTCGCCTAAGATTCGCAAGGAAGCGTTTTTCGCGTTAAAGCTTGCTGAAAAATGCAAGTATGTCCCAGTTGAAAACGATGAAAAGCTAACGACCGACGACGCCATTGTTAGGGTAGCTAAAGACTGGAATTCTCCTGTTTTTACAAACGATATCCAATTAAAGAAGAAGCTAAGAGATATAAGTGTGCCAGTGATTTATGTGAGACAAAAATCGCGTCTCGACATTGACGGGATGATATCTTAAATGTTTAAACTGATTACTCTTCAAGATACTATTCGCATTCCACCCGAAACCTTCGGTAAGCCACTTGAAAAAGTTGGCCGTGAACAAGTTAAGCAAAAATACGAGGGAATCGTGGATGAAGAATTAGGTTACGTTATAGCAGTCACAGGTATACAGGTTAGCCCAATAGGCAAAATTATTCCTGGCGACGGCGCAACATTCCATAAAGTGACCTTTTCCCTACTTGCATTTTACCCAATAATTCAAGAAGTCGTAGAAGGAGACGTAGTTGAAATCGCTGACTTCGGCGCTTTCGTACGCATCGGACCCGTCGACGCACTTCTCCATGTCTCACAACTCATGGACGATTACATCTCATACGACGAAAAACAAGGCGTCCTTTTGGGAAAAGAAACTAAACGTAAACTAACCACAGGCGACCAAGTTCGAGTTAGAATAACAGCTGTGTCCTTGGGCAGAATTGGAAGCTCAGGCAAAATCGGTGTCACTGCAAGACAACCATTCCTTGGCAAATTAGACTGGTTAAAGATGGATCAAGCTAAAGGTGCACTTGAAAAGAAACCAGCCGAAGCCCAAGAGAAAGCAGCATAAAGGAGAAATGACAAATGAGTGAAAAAGCATGTACAAGTTGCCATTACATAACTAAAGACAACGTTTGTGCAAGATGTAAAGCGACGAATTTTAGCGAAGACTTCAGTGGTTTAGTAATCATGTTTGACCCTGAAACCTCAGCCATTGCAAAAGCCATGAACATAAAAGAGAAAGGCCGATACGCACTAAAAGTTCGTTAATCTCCTATACACCAAGGTAGCTTCATAACCTACCGAGCATTTTCTATTTTGTAAGGTTCAAAAGATGACCAAAGCCTATACTCTGACGCCGCAGCTTCGCATAAAACTAAAAGAGCCCTTCGGCAATCTAATCCAAGGCACACCTGAACAAACAATGGCTAAAATAAAAGAACTTGTTAAAAAAGAAAAACCGTCCAAAATAATTTCTGTCGGAGACATAGTATCCCGAAACCTCCACAAATACAGCCTCCATCCGCAATTGACAATTATAGACAACATCTCTATGAGAGAACAAAAAATGCCACAGGAAGCCGAAGTGGAAAAAACGGTTTACGTGGTTAATCCACAGGCAACAATCACTCAAGAAGCAGTTGCCGCAGTCAAGGAGGCTTTAGAAGGCGACGAGCACACTCATATCGTTGTTAAGGGCGAAGAAGACCTGCTTACGCTCATAGCGGTTTTATACGCGCCCATAAATGCTTTTGTTGTGTACGGACAGCCTAATTTCGGTATTGTGGTGGTCAAAGTAACTTCTCAGAAAAAAGCTCAGGCTCAGGAGTTCCTAAACGCAATGAAAACTTCGAAAAGCTAAATAAGAAGAATAATGTATGAATTTACGCCTTAAGTGAACATTAATGCAAGTCAAAATAGATTCAATCAAGGATAACCCGCTTCTGAAACGGAAAGAAGTAGGCTTCACCATTGCTTCGGGTCCAAAAGAGAAAACACCCCCAAGGCTAGAGGTAAAGAAAGCCGTAGCCATGGAAATGAAAATTGGCGATGACATAGTTTTCATTAAAAGAATGCATACCAAGACAGGAACCAGCATAACTGTTGGAGTTGCTAACGTTTACCAATCCGTTAATCAAGCAAAACTAGTTGAACCTGAATACATCAGGAAACGTAACAGTCCACCTGAAAAGCCCAAAGAGGCGACTGCATAATGCCAGTTAAACCAGCACCTAAAAAAGAAGAAACAGCAAAGAAAGAAGAGACTGCGAAACCAGCAGCCGCGGCAGCCCCAACCGCAGAAACAGCGGCACCAGCAGCAAAAGCAAAGCCAGAGAAGAAACGCGAGAAGAAACATAAAGAGGAAAAAGGCGTTCGCGCAATGTACAAGTGTGAAACCGACAAAGTTTCCAGGGCACGCCCAACTTGCGAACGCTGTGGACCAGGATACTTCATGGCAGACCACCATGACAGGTACACTTGCGGCCACTGTGGCTTTACACGCTACAAACAGAAATAAGCAGTTTTAAATCTTCCAACAACACTATTTCTTTTTTGACCTAACATGCTTAGAGTAAACGTAGTCATAACAAGTGTTTCGGCCGAACGGTTCTGGGATATCCGAAAGCCAGTTCCACCTATTCAAATTGGCACTAACATTAACGTTGTCGGGATGGAAAAAAAACAGGATGAATCCTTAGAGGTACCGTTTGTTTTGTCGATTACTTACAACCCTTCCATTGCTCAGATGAGCTTGAAAGGAACTGCTTACGTAAACGGCGAAAAAAGCGAAGTAGATAAAGCCATCAAAGATTACGAGCAGAAGAAGCCGCCAGCGCAGATAATAATTCAGTCTATATCCAACGTTGTCTTCATAGAGTCGGTTCTGATATCAAGAACGCTGAACATTCCACCGCCAATTCCGTTGCCACAGATTCCTGAAGCTGGAAAACCTGTAGGCACAAAGCCAGATGGACGAGACTATAGCGCCTAAAGAAACCCCTTAAACTTCCTTGCCACCGCATCGGCAACTTTTAATTCTATAGGAAACGCAAAGTTCCTGTGGCGCCAACGATATTTTTCAACTCTATTCATTACGCCGTAAGCGAATTTGTATGCTAAAGCGCGTTCTTTAATTCTTGATTCAGGAAAGAACGCTAGTCTTGTGACTGCGGAGATAGTGTGCAGCTTTTCGATTTGTGCTTTGCTGTGCCAGGGCGGGTTGAAATGGAAAACTTCTATGCTGCCCCATTCTTCAAGCGTTTGGGGGGGCGTAAACTCTGATGGCAAATACTGCATAACGGTACTTGGGAACGGGGTGTAAACGAATATTCCGTAGTGTTGAGTTTTAGGGTTTACCTCATGCATCTTATCCATTAAATCAAAAGTCTTAGCCAAATCCTCATCTGTTTCTCCAGGTAAACCGCTCATCCAGCTGACATAGGGCTCAATGGATGGTGCCCAACGACGCAGGTTCTCAACTGACTGCAACATTTCCTCTGCCGTTACGTCTTTGCAGATGAGCTGCTGCAGACGGTCTGAGCCTGATTCGCCTCCAAAATCCAGCTCAACGCATCCAGACCTTACTAATAGCTCAAGAAAACTCTTATCATAGTTGGCTAAGTAATCAAAGCGGCAGTTAGCTCGCCATTGCACACCAAGTTTTCTGTCTATGAGTCCTTGGCACATTTCTTTCACACGGCATTCATCGACGAAAACATTGTCGTCAATGGGATCGATAATTTTGATGTGAGGGTACTTTTGCAGTATGTATTCTATTTCGTCAAGCACCCGCTTTGCAGATTTGCCTCTCCATCTGTTTTTGTTGAAGATAGAATTGTAGCAGAATCCGCATCGGTGGGGGCAGCCTCGACTAGTTTGAACATGAAAGCGTCCCGATCTGAAGGAGGGATACTTGTCCATTTGGAGAAGCTCATAAGGTAAAGCAACTGGAATATCATCTAAGTCGATTACTTTTCCGTCTGGGTTGCGTTTAATTGCTCCGTTAAGGATGTAGGTTATGCCTGCTACATCGTCGAGCGGTCGGTTTTGGACAAACGCGTTTGCGAGGTTTTTAATGATTAATTCGCCTTCCCCACGAACCACCACGTCAACGAAGTCATTGACCGCTGTCTGTTCAGGCAGCAGCGTGGGGTGAACGCCGCCCCAAACAAGCGGGCAAGAAGGGTTATGTATTCTTATATGATGCGCAAACTCGAGAGCGTACTTGATTTGTAAGCCGCTCATGCAGCTTATGCCCACAAAAACTGGGTTTCCTATTGGGACATTACGGTAATCTTCAAGGCGCATGTCAACGATACGCACGTTAAAGCCTTCCTGCTTAAGTGAGGCTGCTATGTGCAGAAGGGCAAGTGGAACCTGAGGGTCGGGAGACTTAAACTTTCCCGGAAAAACAAGTAAAACATCCCGTTCATTGTTGCCTGAAAAGAGGTTGCAAAAATGCGATACGCACGACTGAGAACTATACAACCGAAAAAGCCTCTTGCTAGAAACTATTTAGAACTGCACTATTAACACTTTACTAAATCGAAGAAAAATACAGACATAAAAATCTCATTGCTACCTAATGTTAGCCTTCTAACTCAACAGCGGCATATTTGGAGCCTAATAGCCAATCATTGCAGAAACGATAGCAGGGGGTCGGGATTGACTTTTTTGAAGCTATTAACATATTGAAAATTGATAGATTAATTTCTGTATACGAAAGCATCAACAAAACAAAGAAGAAAAATAAGAAAAGAAACGGTTTATTTTAGCGGCACATACATTGATGAACGGGATGCACCGATACCAGGAGTTCCATGTCTAACAGGCTTGTTAGTTATAGCGAATTCTCCAAGATAGTGGCCGATCATTTCTGGTCTGATTTCCATTGCGACGAATTCTTTGCCGTTGTGAACGCCAATTTTTGAGCCCACCATCTCTGGTAGGATAATGAGGTCTCGGACATGTGTTTTTAAGCTAACGTCTTTGCCTTGTTTTTGGGCTTCTTTAGCTTCACGTAGTTTCTCAAGCAGTATGCGTTGTTCTGGAGTTAATCCGCGTTGTAGGCTTCTTCGTTGGCGTGAGGGAAGTAGGTTGATGAATTCATCCATAGACATGCCTGTTAAACTGGCCAGGCTGTGTCCACGGTAACTAAATTCTTTCGGCATTTTTTATCTATCCTAAACTTGATTTATCCTCTATTATAGTTTCCTTAGCGTATCGCCCGTTTCTTCTTCTGTCCTGGACCTCTTGCTGCGATGAGTCCGACTTTCTGTCCTGGTGGAGCACCATGCGAAGTTGTTGTGCATCTGCGAGAACTGCGTTTGCTGCTTCCGAATGGATGACATGCTGGAACCATTTTGCGACCGCTAGTTCTTGGGTAAGTATGTCCTTTGGCACGCATTAAGTGGAATTTTGCGCCTGCTTTAAGAAACGGTTTCTCGATGCGCCCCGCAGCAGAAATTACACCAACAGTAGATAAGCAGTAATCATCAACATAGCGCGTTCTTCCAGAAGGCAAACGAATCATGGTGCCTTGCGGAGTATGACCGACAACAGTGGCGTAAGCGCCTGAAGACTTTGCCATTTTTCCTCCGTCACCTGGACGAAGCTCAAGATCGCAAACAATTGTTCCTTCGGGAACTTTTCCTAAAGGTATAATGTTGCCGATTTCAGCTGGTGCTTTTCCGCCGAGGCAGATTTGTTGCCCAGTGAAAACGCCTTCTGGAACAACAGTGTAAATGTTTAATCCGTTCTCGAATTTGACCAGTGACAATGGTGCACCGCGGCCTGGATCATGTACAAGCTCAGCTATGGTGCCCATTATTGAAGCATCAAAGGTTTGTTTAGGCGCTATTGCAGGGTACTTTGCAGGAGCAACACGTTTGTGAGTTGAAGCGCGGAAGTTTCTTCCACCACGACCTCTTCTTTGAACACGAATTCGTTTTCCCATAAGTCATGCCTTCTAATTGTTTAGAGTATTCCAAGTTTTATTGCTAAATCTGAAGCTCTGAATTCCGGTTTCAGCTTTACAAACGCTTTCTTTACGCCTTGTGGAGTGATGAGCATGTTTATTCTGCTGACTTTAACTTCGTATAGCTGCTCAACGGCGCGTTTAACGTCGGTTTTGCCTGCTTTAAGGTTAACAATGAAAACTAGTTTATTGTCTTTTTCAACCATTACGCTGGCGGATTCCGTCATCAACGGAAAACTGATTATGTCATTAATATCCATTACATCTGTTCTCCATAAAGAGTGGTTAATCTTTCGATGGCACCGTTAGTCCAAACTGTTAATCGTCCTGGGTGAGTCCCCGGTGCAAGCATTTCAGTATTAAGTCTAGCTACAGTTGTTATGTCTACGCCTGGAAGGTTGCTGGCTGCGTTAACTAAGCTTTTTCTGTTAACAACCACGATGAGTGGTCCCACAGCTTGCTTCATTTTTCTGCCTCTGCGTTTGCCTTTGCCTGCCCTAATATTGCGGCTATCGCGAACTCTGGTTAAGTCTTCGGCTATGCCAAGGTTTGTGAATGTGTCTTCGACTTCTTTTGCCTTTGTTAAACTTTCAAAGGCATCTTCAATTATTAGTGGAAACTGCTGAACGTTTCCGATTTTGTGTCCGCGGGATGTCACGGTTTCTTTCTGGGCTGTTGCAGCGATGGCTGATGTTAAAGCTAATTTGGCTTCTTTCTTTGGAATGTCGCGGAGTATTTTCTTGTCCACTCTTGGTGGATGTGGTTGTCTTCCTTTAACAGTGCTTGGAGCAAAAGCTGCTCTTCCAGCGCCGCTTTTCATGCGGGGAACTCTTGCGGTTGCGCTGCCTGTTCCTCGTGATTCTGCAGTGGTTTTCTTTCCAGCCATGGGATCTCTGCCCTGCTTTTGCCTTCTGTTGGATTGGATGGCCAAGACAGCGCGTTTAATAACGTCTGGTCTTAGGGGAGTTGAGAAGACGCTTGGAAGCGTAATTTTTCCTGTTGATTTGCCTTGTAAGTCAAAGATTTCTGCTGTTTTTTGTGCCATGGCTTATTTCACCTTATTTTCCTTGTGGGGACTCCAGTGAGATATATGTTACTTGTGGTGGTACTTCCGGTATTTCTGTGGGTGGACGTGCTGGAACGCGGAGGCGAATTTGGCGTTTTTCTGTGCCAGGGATGCTTCCTGAAAGCAACATGTATGGGCCGTTTACTTCGCCGTAACGGATGAAGCCGCCTTTAACAGTGACTTCTTTGCCGTCTTTACCGATTTTTAGTATGCGTTTGTTGAATTCGATTCGTTGGTGATAACCCATTTGTCCTGCTCTTGGAATTGAGTACATCAAGTGATGAGGATTCCATGGACCCAAGGTTGCGATGCCTCGTTTTGTTTTTCTGCCTTTATGCTGCAGGCATGTTACTCCCCAGCGTTTAACTGGACCTTGGAAACCTTTACCGACCGTGATTCCGCCGACATCGATGTATTGTCCATCTTTGAAGACTTCTTCAGGTGTAACGGTTTTTCCTAAGAGTTGTTTTGCGTATTCGAATTGCTGGGGGATTGTTCCGCCGCCGATTTGGATTTCGCTTGTTTCAGGTTTTTTCTTTGAGAGGCTGGTTTGTGATGGTTGTGTAGCAGCTATTACTCGAACTATGTTTGTTTGTTCGAGATTCTGCTGTAATTTCTCAAGCATTGCTTCAGTGTTAAAGGTGTCGGGTAAAACTAGTTTTCGATCTAGTATGGCTGGTGGATCTTTCATCCAGGCTTCGGATATGTTTTGCAGCCCGTAGGGTGTTTTAGTGTAAGTTCTAATGCCACAGACAAGGATAGGTGGCGTTTCTAGAATAGTTGCCGCTCGAGCAACTTCTTTCCCGAAATGAGGAGAACGTTTACGGTCCTCGATTGTAAATACATAAGTCATGCCTGCCTTGTAGGCTGCTGAATAACCAAGTAGCCTTGGAGAATCTGACTTTATTTCTGGCCAGTATCTGATTCGTGCTGTTGGCTTCTTCGCTCGATGCCTTGGCAAATAGGCTAATGAACCATGTTTAGGAGCATGAGTTTTACGATGTCCCATAGTACTTCCGCTTCGCGCCTTTACAAAATAGTGGGTTCAGTTATAAACGTTGCCATTAAAAACGCAAAAGCATGTACAAAACGCTGAACAAATAAATCAGCAATTTTAGGGTTATTCATTGGGGTTATTCATTGCTGTTAAAGTTCTGATTGTTCGTGGATTATTGGAAATGGAATTAAGGGCTTTTTTCTCCCTCTTTCGACTAAATTAACTCGTTTGAAACAAATAGAAATGGATTATTTTACTCGGACAATCTTCACTTTTCCAAGAATTGCCCAATACTCAATTTCTGCGCCTGCAACAAGCTTAGCTTTGAGTTCTGGCTCATCAGGGAACGGTGCATCCAAGTACTCGTAGGTTTCAAGGTCCATTATTTGGACACCAGTAGGATTAATAGCGAAGACTTGTCCAGCTCTTTTGTCGATTATGGGAACTTCTGCGCCAAGGTCAACTGGTTTTACGAATTGTCTTTTTTGACCGTCAAAGACACCTATTGCTACGATTCTTGCTTTGGCGGATCCGTGTTTTCCAGGTTTAGATTTAGCGATGTCTACTATGCGGCAGGGTTCGCCCTCAATCATCATATAGCCGCCAACGCGTAATTCTCCAACATCTACTGGTCTGCTCATACGCTCACCACAGTATAGTTTCTGTTAAATGCAATTCTGAACAACACCCATATATAGATTAAGGTTTACGCTAGTTACTGAGCGATGAGCAATTGTTCAAAAACGTGGGTTTAGTTGCTCGCTATGACCAGAAACAGGCTTTGAAGCTCACCGAGGAACTAGCGGGGTACCTAAAAAGTAAGGGTTTGAAGGTTTCTATAGAAGATACTCTTTCAGGGAAAGTCTCAATGAAGGAAGAGTTTGTTCCGCTCTCAGAAATGAAAGCTGATTTTGTCATCGCTTTAGGCGGCGACGGAACCATACTGCGAACCGCCATGACGTTGCCAAAGCCTGAACCGCCAATCTTCGCAGTCAATATGGGAGTCCGAGGATTCTTAACAGAAGCTGAGCCCGAACATGCCTGTAAATCAGTGGAAAAAATACTCCAAGGCGATTACAAAATAGAAAAATGCGCTAAACTATCCGTCACAGGCATAGACGAAACTATGCCTGACGCCTTAAACGACGTTGTCATCTCCGGTGGTCAACCGTCAAAACTAATGTACGCTCAAATATCCAAAGACGGAAAACCAATTTTGAAGTGTCAAGCAGACGGCTTAATAATTGCCACCCAAACAGGCTCAACAGGCTATTCGCTTTCGGCAGGCGGACCTGTCTTAGACCGAGAATTAGATGCTTTCGTACTTACCCCAATCTGTTCACTAACTGTTTTCCGTTCGCTTGTTTTCCCAGCGGACTCAATAATAACAGTTAACGTCCGCAGACCGGATGAGATGCTTATTTTGATTGACGGACGCTACAGTAAACGCGCAAGCTCCAATGAATTAACGTTAAAGGTTACCAGATCCAAAAATGTGACTTCGTTCATTAGGCTTGAAACCGACTTTTACGATAGGCTTCGCAATAGGTTGCTCTTCAAGGGAACCGAATGAAAACCCTAATCAACACCGAAAATAAACGTGTGATTGTTTTAGATACTTCTGCTTTTTTAGCGGGTTTTGACCCTTTCTCATTGCCCGTGGAGCAGGTAACGGTTCCGAAGGTTGAGGAAGAAATACTTAGAAACTCGATGATCAAGATGCGCTTCGAAACCGCGGTTGAAAGTGGCAAATTAAAAGTTAAAGCGCCCTCGCAAGAAGCTTCAGATTCCGCTAAATCATACGCCAGCAAAGTTGGAGACTCATACAAGTTGTCGAAAGCTGACATGCAGCTTCTGGCTTTAGCCCTTGAGTTGAAGTCAGCAGGCTACTTACCGCAGATCGTAACTGATGACTATTCAATTCAGAATGTTGCTACTCAGATGGGGATAGGTTTTTTGGCGCTTGCTACCTTCGGCATTAAAAGGCTTTTAGAATGGATAAGGTACTGCCCCGCTTGCCATCGACAATACCCAGCCGATTGCAAAACCAAAGAATGTCAAGTATGCGGAACAGAACTTAAAAGAAAGCCTCGACGAACTGCAAGACCCATGGAAAAATAGTTTCTTAGAAGAGCAGTAGCAGCAGAAGTAAAACTAATCCTTCGGCCGCAAAGATTGGCGGCGCTATCCGTTTTAATTTAACAATCGCTTTGTCCACAAGGGTAGTCACTGAGCCTAAGCGTTCCTCTCCGATTACTCTGACTTGTGGAACAATAAATTTCATGCAGCCAGCTTTGCAAGCTTCCAAATTTGAATCTGCATTTTTTGTTGCTTCGACTATATACTGAATGAGCAACGCGTTATCCATGGCTTCTCCGACTGGATGGTAGCCTTGCCCCCCGGTAATCGATGCGGTAACCGAATGAGTATCTGTTGTGAAAACTTCGGCATCAAATCCTGAGTGTGCTAAACTGTCAAGGATTTTTTCACGTAGACCTGGAATCATGTTATTGCCATCTATAACTATGTAAACTGTTTTTTGGCTATCTACTTGAACAATTATCGCTGTTATTCCACCTGCGCCCATACCGTCTTTCAGGTTGAATTCTTTGGGAAAAACGGTGTGGGAGCCAACGCTGAAAGGTTTTGTCGGTTGAACAACGGTTTTTTGCAAGCATTCAGAAGCAGCTTTTTTTAACTCGTCAAGGTGTTCGGCGGTATCAACTATGTCGGTCAAGCAGTTATGGCAATTGACAACCACTGCGTTTTGGAGACCTAACTTTTTTGCTTCCTCAGCCACCATTTGTCCAAGCTCTTGAGGTAAATCTTCAGTCGTTTTAGGAGCCAGCGTAAAAGACAGGAACGCTGCGTCGCCGAATACTTGGCAAGAAGCAGTTGCAACGCCTACGTTGACTCGGACAAGCGGAGAAGCCAAAGTGGCTTGAGGTGAAAACTTGGCGGAGTCAATTACCCCTGCAATTATCTTGTAGTTTTGAGCTTGTGAGGCTAAGTCTAGTTCATGCCCCAGTATCCCTAATGGAACACAAACGTTGCCTCCAAATTCTTTTTCAATCTCATGCTTAAGCAGAGAAGGCAAAAGGCTGCTGCCTATATTTTTGAATGGCCCGGGATGAACTTGTGGAACGATTATAGCTGCTTTGGTTTTGTCTGCGCCGAACTTTAGCAGAGTAACTTCAATGTCTGCGTCTTCACCCATTGCTTCAAGATGCTTTTCAAGTGGTTCATTTTGGTCAGTAACCCAGTTCAGTATGAAAGCCTTAAACAGGGAAAGAGCAGGCAACGAATATTCGTTTTTTCCAAAATGGTCTATTGATGAAAGCAGCAGGTAAACCGCAAAGTAAGCAATTATGGGGGATATGAGTACGAAGGGCAAAACCTGTAATATTGTGGTATTGGAAATTCGAGCCCAAAAAACAAGAAAAGCTAATATACAGAGAGCTGGCTGAAGCAAAACTGATAATAATCTACGCAATAATGCCGCAGATGATGTTGCCGTAATCGCGATAAATCTAAGAGTACCGACCGCTGCGAACCCCAAAAGACAAAGTTTAACCCAAAGTAGCCATCCGAACCCGAAGCCCAACCCAACGCCCAAAGCGATAAATAAAATCCAGAAAAGCCAGCCTGCAAGAGACAATCCCAAAGTTCTGCGCATCGAAAAAACAGGGTCATTCTTCAAAATCACGCTACTAGTCAATGAATCTGCAAATAATGTAAGGATGAAAAGAGAAAGCCCCAATATCAAACTGTCAATCGATGGGAAAAGGGCAAAAGCTGAAAAGCTAACTCCAGCGATACAAACCACTGCGATTGAGAGGAGCGATTTTCTGTACGATGGAAGAACGAACATTGAGGAATAGTGTTTTTTTGCACTGTCTATTGAATTGTTAAGAGAATCCTCAGTCGCCATAAGTCCGTCTTCACTATGAAGTCAAACAGCCCTATTAAAATTTAGCTAAGTCAGAGAGCCGCATGCAGAACAATAAATACACTTTTTTTTATAACGCAAAGTTAAGCCAGATATGATTTATCATAAAGCCATCAAAAAACAGGATGGCGAAGCATTAAATCGTGACAGTAGCCGCAGAAGTCAACATATACGGGCTAGGGAACTGTTTTATCTTTAGAGACACAATCATATTAATTTGCGAAGCTTATGCCAGATCAAGATTTGCCCCCGTCAATATTTCACATGCTTGAGAGAAACGTGGGCAAGAAAATCAGGGTAATTCTAGACCCCGCTTACGGTTTTGAAGGAACCTTAACCGCTGTAACGCATGATCCATCAGGAATCTGGCTCTCTGACGCTGAAGCAATTGTTTTAAGATCAACCATTGCACAGCCAATTCCGCAGGTTGCAAGCCGAGAAGAAAGAAGCGAATTATTCCTGCACCTTAACTCAGTTCAAAGAATAGAAGTCTTGCATCCGACTCCGCCCAGACGTTAAAGAAAAGTTTATCCTGCAAAGAAAACTTTTGACAAAACGGACACAACAATAAGTGATACCGCAAAGACAACCAGCAGTTCAGGTCTAATTTTGACTCCTTCGGTTTCTTCCTCAAAGAACCTCAGCAAACCTGCACTTGCAGCAGGCATTGGACCTGTATCTTTCTTTTTCTTCCTACTCACCAAACATCCCTATCCAAGTTAATGTAATACATGCCTATCTTCGCCTAAACTAATTAATCTTACGCCAAAAGGTTCTATAAAACCCGGAGAATGATAAACGCATTCTTCAAGTAAGTCACCTGCTTGGATCCTAACAGTGGTTCATCTCAGAGACCTATAAGTGAGGTCGTCAAGGTAGATTTGCTGTATACAAAAGCATCAACCAAACAAACAAAAAGGCGAAAAATTCAAACTTTATAACTCTCCAAAAAAATAATTACCATTGGAGAGTGAATCTGGAAATCGAAGAGTTTCAGGAAATGATGAAGCGTCTATACTTCAAGCGTGACTCTGAGAGAGGAGTAGATGGAACGTTTAATTGGCTTGTCGATGAAGTTGCCGAGCTTGGGGAAGAGTTGAAGGGAACCGATAAAGAAGCCACCGAGAAAGAGTTTGCAGATGTTATTGCTTGGCTTGCATCGCTCGCCAACATAACGGGCATAGACCTTGAAAAGGCAGCGCTTAACAAATATAACAACAAATGCCCAAAGTGCCAACGCTCACCGTGCAAATGCACTTTTAGCTGAGACGTTTCTGCCCTAAACCCGTCGCTAACCAAATGTACCTTCTGTTCCCTTTGCGTTCAACTATGCCTTCATTTTTCAGCAACAAAAGATGATGCGCCACAACGCCATAGGATAATTTTGATTCTTTAGCAATCGTGGAAGCACTACATCCCTGCCTTTCAAGCATGACTAAGATTTTTGTTCGGGCTATTAGACCTTGGCGTACGTTTCTGATGTTTTTCAGGTGAGCGTTAGGATGCGAAGTTACTTTGATTTTTTTTCACCAGTAAAAAGTAAGTGTGCAGTTAACATTGAAAAGCTTTATTTATTTAAAATCAAAAAGCTTCGATTGTTTTGGCTTCCTATTATCAAACATCATCGCTATCTCTTCCTTGATTAAATCCATACGTTGAGTATGATACTTTGGTAAACCGTATTTGTCAACTAATTCCTGCGCTGCAACAAGATATTTTTCGATTCCACCACGGTAAACGGTAAGTGTTAGTTTTCCGCCGCAGAAGGGGCATTTTCCTTGAAGAGGCAATCGTCGGAATTTTTTGTTACAGGATTTGCATCTGAAGCCCTGAGTTGAGAAGGCGCGCAGGTTACCAGCTATGTCACGCATGAAGTGGGTATTCAAAACTTTCAAGGCGACTTTTTCAACGTCCACCGCATCAATTTTTTCGCCTAAATCAAGTTGCATGTGGAGTTTGTCGATCATGGATTTGAATTCTTTGTATGAGCTGTTGGCGTTTCCGAGGTTGATGTTTGTGCAGGGGGTGGTGTATTGGAAGCCTTCAAACTGTGCTTCGGTTCCCAATCGGTGGCTTATGACATCCATCATTGCGCTGGTGGGTCTGGCATCTAGCTTCTCCATGGTTTTGTTGTAAAACTCGATTGGGTAGGTCGCGCTGACGTCGAAGTCGTGGGCTTGGCGCTGCACCTCTTTTGTGTTGACGAATGGTATAAGCAGGATGGGGGCATCCATGATTCCGCCTATCTGCGCGGGCAAAAATACGCGGGAGAAGTTAAGGAGTGTATCCAATCCGAGCATGATAGCATCTTCATCGCCGTCGCAGTCCCGGCGCTTAGCCGAGTGCCAGACGGGATGAGCATAGATAACATTTCGGTCGGTAAATCCAACCACTCTGCCTAAAATGCAAGCACACGTATGAGGAGCCAACCCAAATAGCAAGTGCCCAACCAAATCCTCAGCTTTTTTGACGTTATAGAAGGGATGTAGCTTGTAGACCCGTGATAAGAGGTCATCGACGAAGGCGGCTATTTGGATAAAGTACTCTCCGGCGCTCCAGGGAATTACCACATCTTGGATTTTTAGTTCGCAGACTTGATTGGGATCAGTCAGGGGCAACCCATGTGTGTCAGATAAGTAGCCCATCTGATGCATCTTCTCGATGGAGACACATATTTCCGCGGGTTTGATATGTGTTAGTGGGGCGTTTGTAGCGTCAAAACGTATAGTGCCATCCTTGTACACTGATAAACCATGCTTTGCTCTCAAGATTCCTTTTTCAATCATTTCAGGTGTCTTGTCAAGGTTTGTTAACCCTTTAACGCCACGCAACATTTTTGGCGCTTGGTAGCCAAGATTGGTGCTGGCGTTGTCGATTATTTCTCTGAAGTTTATAGGTTGGCGCTGATACAGAACGCCGTCGGCTTTGCAGGTTGGACATCCAGCGTCTTTTACTATTCTTCCGCAGCGTGGACAACTCTTCTCATTCACAGTTTCGCAGTTGCAGGTGGGACATTTTATTTTTAGTGTGTAGCTTTTGCAGTTGGGGCATTTGCGTTTAGCTAATTGAACAAACACGGGCCCTTGTTTTGCTGCTTCCATAAGGTCGCGGTGTGAGCCGCCCGCTAAACTGACTGGAAAAAGAACGTGGACAAGAGGTTTCATCTCGCGGTGTTTTGCTTTTTCTGGTCTACCCATTCGTCCTCCAACGTAGGTCGGAGCTTTGTCTTTGATTTGTACATCTGAGAGAAGACTCAGCAATTCCAAGGCGGAATTTGCTTGAAAAGCACCTGTCTTGCCATATCCTAGAGTAAATGCTAGCGCAGCGGCATCTTCACCTGTCAAAAAGATTTTTCCATCAACGATTTTATGTTGAACAAAAATTTTCCTCAATAAACATACGGCGCTATCAGCGGCTTCTCCTGCGATTTTGCTCACTATCTCTTCGTCCAAAGCAACTTCACAAGTTGTTAGCCACTGCCTTAGCAACTCAACCTCTTGCACGTTATTTAAGTTGCCCCAAAATAAGGTGGCGCTTGGAGCAAGCGGAATTCCTAAACAAGAGCTCAATGCAGCCGCTTCCTTTACAGTTGGCTTATTTACAAACGGATCATGCATAAACCCTTCAAGCGTGCTTAAGGAGAGATTTGTCGCTTCAGCTGCCTTCTGACAATCAGATCCGAACTTGCCCGCCACAGCGTTTTGAAGGTCTTTTGCCCACCATTCCTCAACGTATCCTGAAGGCGGAAGAGCCTTGTTACAATAAAGGAAATCGCCGAAGTCGATGAGCATGTCTCCTAAGAAAAGGATTTTTTGGACTTTACCTTTAACCATAGAGTAGTTTTCAAGCGACACCCTAACAACTGAGTTATCCTTAAGCAAAACCACAGGTTTTTCGATGCTATCGACTGGCATTGTGACGCCACCTTTGCCGGGCAATTCAAGACGCATCTGTGTGCCTGCAGCAAGGAAACTTTCAACCACAAGCATTGTAGCAGGATGAATACCTACAGCGGACAGTCCAGTATTTCGTGATCTACCATACCTAAGCCTAAAGCCCCCGCGCCGTGAGGGAAACGCAAAAATTGGCCTGCCAGCGATAACATCATCCATGAAGCCGCCTGATTTCTTCTCAGATTTCTTCTTGAAGTTCTTTAGCCATTCCCAACCTTGAAAACCTAATTTATCAATTATCACGTAGACTTTTTGAGCTCTCCCAACGATTCCATCGTTGACTACTCGGAGCGCCCCACCTCTTACCCTATTTGTTTCCACCCGTGGCAGGTTTCTGTATGAGGATACTTCCACAGGGTCTGATTCTGTTCCTGTGCATTCGACTGGAATTAGGTTTAGGGCTTTTCGCAGTTCGTCATCAGGAATGTGATATTGGAAACGACCAACTGAACGTTCATAGAGGCGTAGTTCTTCTATAAATCGGGAGACCTCTTCCTCCGTTGGTTTATAGACATCTAAACCCAGTTCCCTGCGCACATAGTCGCCGACGACCAGTGTTAAAGCTTGGTCTGTGCCTCCAGCTGATCGGATGGGCCCGGCAAAGTAAATTCCCAAGTAACGGGTTTGATCTGCGTTTTTTTTCACTTTAACTTGAGCAATACCTTGAATAGGAGCTGCAGTTAAGCCTTCAGTGAAAATTGCTAACGCAGTTCGGATTGCCTGCTCAGCCATTTTCTCTTCGCCTCTATCTTCATCTGTTTGGGCGAATTTGCCTTGAGCAATCTCTTGTGCAACCTTAAAGGCGATTTCTTCACGAGGCATCTTCGAGTTTAACTCTCTGATGCTGAGAGCAACACCTTTTGGCCCAACCAAGCCTTCTACTAAGTCAGCGATGTCTTGGGCTATGATACATTCTGTTTTTAGGGCTGGATCAAGACCTTTAGATCTGGCGCGGTCGCTTACGGCGTACAATTCTTTAAGCTGGTTTTCCATTGTTTTAACGTAGTTTTGATAGCCATTGCTGATTTTCAAATTTGCAGCTCACCCGCAACATATAGAAGGATAGGTTATTTTGGCTTTCGAAAATTAATAGAAAAGCTACGAATAAAACCTTAGACCTTAACACCTTTAATGGCGCAAATGATTTCGGAAATCCGCTTTTTACCATCACCTGACTCGGTGATGTTTCCAGTGACGATTATGTCTGCGCCCGCAGAAGCCGCGGCTAACGCTTGCTCTTTGGTGCGTATTCCGCCGCCGACGATTAGTGGAATGTCAATTAAATGTTTAACGGCGCGAATCATTTCAGGTGGCACAGGGTTTGCTGCTCCAGAGCCTCCTTCAAGATAGATGAAACGCATTCCGAGGTACTGTCCTGCAAGAGCATGTGCAGCTGCTAGTTCAGGCTTGTTATAGGGCACTGAGATCGCTTTTCCAACTATGCCTGCAGTGCCGCCGTCGCCCACGATTATATAACCCATCGAAATCGGTTCTAAACTGTATTTTTTAACGAGGGGCGCTCCCAGGATTTGGGCGCCGATAAGGAAGTAGGGGTCAACTGAGTTTAGCAGGGACATAAACCATATTGCGTCTGCGTGGCAGCTTATTCCGGTGACGTTATTTGGGAAAAGAATTGTGGGGATTTTTACTTTGGATTTTATGGCTCTTACAATTTCGTCTAGGTGATTCTCGGAAACAAAGGTTGAGCCTCCAATCATTATGGCGGCGGTTCCGCTGTTTTTGGAGCATTCAGCAATTCGAGATGCATTAGAAGAAGTTACTTTTTCTGGGTCAATAAGGGTAATGTGGATTGAACCGTCGGTCTTAATTTTTTCAAGCAAGTACCTTTCAATAGGCCCTAGCATTCAGATAATCCTTCAATTACTCTTTTTTTACGTTTGTTACAGGTGTTCTTTTCTGGGGACCGTAAACGCGGTCGGTTAACATGCAGTAAACATCGACTTCGCCTTGTGCGGGTTTAACTGGGAATTCTTCTTTAAGACCGCAGCTACTGCACTGTGCAATGGAGTTGCCGTCTTCTCTGAAAAGTTCTACTTTAACGGTTTCTTTTCCGCATATAGGGCAAGAGAAGAACTTCGGTAAACGTTTCTTTGGAATATGAACTACTTTTTTCCTTCTTCGCCCCAATTCAACAACCTTCCATCGACTGGTAATGTTCTTTATTATTTATCCTTGTCCTTAAATACTTGCCTACCAACCATCAATAATGAGGCTGCTAAAACAAGTGAAGTTAACACCTTCCCTTTTAGAAATAGATTTTTCAGAGACACAACAAAGAATTTGCCGCTTCACAAAAGAATACGTTGAAAACGCTGGCGCAAAAGGCATTGTTCTTGGGCTTTCAGGAGGAGTTGACAGCGGAACCATCGCGGCGCTATCAAGCCTTGCAATTGGAGGAGAAAACGTTTTAGGACTTATGATGCCTGAAAAAGAAAACTTCAACCAGAAAGACATCGACGACGCTAATGTTGTCGCCGAGCAATTTCATTTGCAAACTCAAATTTGCGATATGTCAGATGCTCTCAACGGGACCTACAAGGCTATCCCAGTGTTTGACCAATCTGACAGGCTCTGTAAGGGGAACGTAAAAGCACGGACAAGGATGATTTATCTTTACTATTACGCTAACAAACAAAGCCGAATAGTCTGTGGCAGCTCCGATAAATCTGAAGCAATGATGGGCTACTTCACAAAGTGGGGAGACGCCGCAGCAGATATAGCGCCAATAATGGATTTGTACAAAACTCAAGTGCGCAAACTTGCAATCCATTTAGGAATCCCAAAAGAGCTTGCACTAAAACCATCCACACCAGCGCTTTGGCCAAACCAGTTGGCGGAGTCTGAGCTAGGACTCAAATATGAAACTTTGGATCTTATTCTCTATGGAATCGAACATTTTATGAAACCCGAAGAGGTTGCTGACCAAATAGGCATTGAGAAGGTAGTTGTTGATAAGGTAAAGAGCAGATGGCTTGCAACTGAACATAAAAGAAGAATGCCACTTGCCCCCAAAATCGGTTACCGAACCGTTGGAAACGATTTTAGAGTACCAAGACACGTATATTAAAAGTGGAACGCAAATGAAAGATAAAATCAAACTTGCCCTCGCACAAATAAGCAGTAAAAGAGAAAACAAAAAAGAAAACCTACAAAAAATAGAAAAGTTAACTAAAGAGGCGAAGAAGCAAGGGGCAGACCTAATTATTTTTCCAGAGATGTCACTAACCGGCTATGTGCTGCACGATCAAGTCTACGAGCTTGCCGAAACGATACCTGGACCATCAACCCAGAAAATTGAGGCTTTAGCAAAACAAACTGGGACGCACATAATCTATGGTATGCCTGAGCTTAGCGAAAAAACCCAAGCGACAGCTTTTAACACCGCGGTATTTGTGGGTCCCCAAGGCTTGATTGGTAAATACCGCAAAATGTATTTGCCAACACACAGCGTGTTTGAGGAAAAGCGTTATTTCCGTCCAGGCTATGAACCAGCCGCGTTCCAAACCGAGTTGGGAAACATCGGCTTGAGCATCTGCTATGATGTTTTCTTCCCAGAAGTGTTCAGATTGACACGGTTGAAGGGAGCACAGTTGATAGTCTGCATTTCCGCATCCCCAGCTGTACGCAGAGGTTATTTTGAAATTTTAACATGCGCACGAGCATTGGAAAACACGGCGTTTCTTGCGTATGTTAACCTTGCCGGTGTCGAGGATGGTCTTCAGTTCTGGGGTGGAAGCCGTCTTATTGGCCCAAATGGAGATGTTGTAGCTAAAGCAAGGTATGACGAGGAAGATTTTGTCGTCTGTGAAGTAGATTTTGGCGATTTGAGGTCGGCTGAAACGTTTATTCCGTCCCTGAGGGATTTGAGGCCTGAGCTTTTTGATAAATTAAAGGAATATTCAGAGTTTTTTTAAGCATCACGCGTGAACGTTTGCTCCTTGTTTTGAAATCACAGGCGCATCACAACTGTGTGATATCAAACGATTCTATGGATAAATCACAGTGATTTAGGAGTAATTAGTGACGTCACGGGTATTTTTGTCTAAATCACACCTGAGATGCGGTATTTGAGCAACTTGTTTTAATTAGAATGGGAAGGGAAAACTGTGTTTTGTTCGACATAAGCCCGTTAAAAAAGGGGAGAAATAGGTTTAGGGGTATTCGCAAAAGTGCGTTTTTTGTGTAAAGTTCCGCCTAAAACGTGTTTGTAATAATCGAGAATTTAGCTGCTTAAATGTTAAATGAGCATATTTCAGCCCAAAACTGTCGAAGGCTCTTGTTTTGGCTTCATTTCGTTGTTTGAGTGCAATTTAGCCGACATTATATTGTTAATGAGGCCTTTGCCGCTCGGGCAAAAGTTAAAAGTTTGGGTGCGTATACAAAACTGTATCCATTCAAAGCATGGAGAGAAGGGGTAAAATGAAACTGAAAGACGGTGTACAAGCATGGCTAAATGGGGCCTTAAACGATCCTATTGTTGAAATTCTGGCTAAAAACAGCCAGTTAACAAAAACTCAGCTCGAAACGTTTCTTATTGACGTTTTAGCCGAGAATATCTCAGGAAAACAGCTAAAGTACGATGATAAGGCAGCATTAAGGTTAACAAAGGCTAAAATAAGTCGCGGAAGCTTTAACAGGACTTTAAAACAGTCCAAAGAAAACGTCATTAAATCCATCTACACAGTGCTACTTTTGGGATATTTGGGGGTTTTTGAGAGCACAACTCTTGACCCGTATCTCGAAATAGCCAATAAACTTCACGAATATGTCGATGCCCACCAGGATATGCCAGGGAAGGAAGAGGAACTAAAAGACCATCTAAAAGTCATAGAAATCATCCGAGAGGAGCTCGAATCAAGTCTAAAACGGCTTTCCAGCCCATCAAATGAGCCTTTGTGATGTCACAAATCACAGAGGAATCAACTGTTTTTTCTAACTAACAGGTAGTCTTAAGTCTCAACTACAAAGGCTAAAAATAAGCATTAATTCGTAAAATAAGTTCAAATTAAGTCATTTCTAACGATATAGAAAATGCATAGTAAACTGGAATTCTTTTTGTGATGTGTGATGTCATAGTTATCATCCAAAATATCACCACAAACCTTAAAAAGTCCATGGAATACCTGTGATATGTGATGCAAAGGCATGTATCACATATAAATCACGGGTGACAAATCACGGTTGACTTAGCAACAATGATCGTAGGCATTCTACTATCGGCTACGGTGGTGGCCTCTGTTGAATACTACAGGCAAATTCGAAAGGCACAAAAAGAGTATGAAAAAGCAAGGGACTTCGTTGAAGATATCGTGTTAAGTTTTGACAGGGAACTTAAGCGTGAAGCAGACAGGTTAGAAGTAGTATCGTTTAAAGTCGAGGGAAACTCGGCTAAAGCTGATACAAACCTAAAGAAGATAGATAATGTTGAGAAAAGAATAACGCCCTTCGAAGAACAACTTGGCGCAATTAACCAAGCGCTCACACAAAACACACAAACTAATACCAACCATCTATCTGGACTAACAGGTTTAGAAACCAAAATTAGAGACATCGAGACCACCCAAGAAACCTTAAAAGCAAAAATATTAGGGGTAGAAGAACAATTCCAAAAGATCGCTGCTTCGCCACCCCAAATTGGGAATGAACCTGTAATTATGATCAAGCGCGATAAAGCCATGGCCGCCTTGACGGACACAGAAATCACAGTGCTAGAAATGCTCTCAAAAGAAGGTTCAAAGACGGCGCCAGAAATCAAAGAGAGAGTGCATCTTAGCAGGGAGCATACAGCACGGTTGATGAAGAAGCTCTATTTGGAAGGGTATCTTGAGCGGGAAGCGGGCAAAATTCCTTTCAAGTACAGCATCAAAAAAGAGATGGATAACTTGATGCAGAAAGCCGAAAGCCAACCAACATAGCTCTTCTCAGAGACTTTTACTTTATACGTTGCTTAATGGTTGCCTGGGAAACGTTCGGTGCAGTCTTGTACTTTAGGCTATTAGGGCCACCTGTCCTAAGCAGCATACCTTTAGTTGCCATCCTAGAAAGGTAAGTTGAGACAGTGCTGAGACCAACTGGCTCTTTGAGTTCCTGCTCATAAATTGATTGAATATCCTTGGAAGAAAACCAGATTAAAGGAAAACTTTTCTGGATAACTAACTGGACTTTTTCAAAACGTGACAAAACCCGATTTGGAATAGCAGCTGCCGCATTTGCAACTGGTCCTTCACCCTGTGTACCGCCCAAAAGTTCAACCAGATCTAAAAGGCGAAGAGCTTTATCGCGAGTAACTTGACCCTCAAATGCAATTGTATATCGATTACCATCACTATCGAACAGCTCCACGCGTATTTTTCGAGCCGGCATCTGTAACACCTTAAGGGTTGTTCACAACTTTATACTTCACAACTAATAGCTGTTACGGTGAACCAAGACAATTGGAGAAGGCATTATTGAGCTTATAATACTATAATCAATTAGATTTAGTGTTATTTCATTGTTACCAGCTTCACAGTAAATTGAAACACCTGAAGTAATTCAGTTACGCCCTGATTCTGCTTTTCCAGTAGAAGCGTAGGGGTGCCTTATTCACTTGTAAGAGACAGAAAAATAGTAAATTAAAAGAAACAGAGTTCATCAAAGCAACATTTACAGCGCTACTTCACATTTATTCACAATTTTGTGAAGGAAAAACCCCAGAGAACTTTACTGAAAAACTCACCGAGTTTCCTTCAGGTAGAATGCAATCAGGCCATGATTAAAGCAGCATGTTCATCGCTTTTGCCGTGTTGTTTTTCCATGGATAACGACTGGTACAGGCACCCCTATGTTTCCGCTCGAAGTATTTGGGACAAAAAGAAGTCAGGAGAGCCTGAAAAAATATTTGCAGAATATTTGTCTAATTTCTTGGATAGTAATTATTAATATATAAAAAAGTGTCTTACCTATCAGAGTATATTTCTATATATAAGTAATATAGTAGTTTTAATTTACCAAGCTTTTTCTCCAGTAGAAACTTTGGGGTGTGTCTGCTCTCGCTTCGTTTAGTTATTATCGGCTGTTTTCATTGTTTTTTAGGATTGTTGTGTTCTAAGACCATTTTTCTGTACTATAGCCTTTATCTGTTCCACACGAAATAACGGTGTTACCTCTCAAGAAATGAGGCGAGGGATGGGTAATGGGGAATTCAAGCGTACTAGATGATGTATTCGAAAATTTCGTCAACGGTGCTAAACTGTTTAAGGATCGAGAAGTCCTAAGGCATGATTATCTTCCCGAGAAGCTTCCGCACCGTGAAGACCAGATTCGCCTGTTAGGTGTAACTGTAGCTCCAGTTCTGAGGGATTCCCGTTGCTCTAACATTTTCATTTATGGCAAAACTGGAACAGGAAAAACAGCTGTAACCAAATATGTCTTAAGCCATTTAGAATCTAAAGCAAAAGAGTACGGCGCACAAGTAAAATTCTGCTACATCAACTGCCGCATGACTGGTTCAGAATACAGAGTCTTCGCAGCCCTAAGCCAAAGTGTGGGTTTAACCATACCCTTCACAGGATTATCTGTGGGTGAAGTCTTCGATAGATTTCGCTCAGGGCTTGATCAATCGAGAATAATTTTCATTATTGTCCTAGATGAGGTTGACGCTTTGATTAAGGAACATGGCGACGCCTTCATGTATGAGTTAACCAGGATTAACGAGACGTTAACCAAAAGCAAAGTTGCAATAATCGGCATATCCAACGATTTGCGCCTGAAAGAATTCTTAGACCCACGCGTGTTTAGTTCACTTAGTGAAGAAGAGTTGGTTTTTAGGCCCTATGACGCTGGGGAACTTCGAAACATATTGCTTGAGCGCTCAAAGCTCTCCTTCCAAGATGGCGTCTTATCAGATTCAGCTTTGAGTATTTGCTCAGCGTTGGCTGCTGCAGAGCATGGGGACGCTAGACGAGCTTTGGATTTGCTGCGAGTTGCTGGAGAAGTGGCTGAGCGGTTGGGTGCAAAAACGATTACTGAAGAACATGTACGACAAGCCGAAAAGCATATTGAGCATAACCGAGTTGTTGAAGCCCTCAATAACTTAACTTTGCATTCAAAGTTAGTGTTGTTGAGCGTCTATCACCTAAACAAGCCGAGCGCTACGACTGGAGAAATATATGATATTTACAACGAGCTGTGCGGTGAAATGGGCTCAGGGCTTCTTACACAACGTCGTTTAGGCACTTTGGTTAATGAGTTGGATTCGATGGGTCTTGTGAACGCAAAAGTTGTAAGCATGGGGAGATACGGCAGAACCAAAAAGATACGGCTGGAGATTTCGCGAAGTTTGATTAGAGATGTCTTTGGCGGCGATAATCGCTTTAGCCAGTTAATCGAGTACTCTCCCCAAGCGGTTCACAAGAAATCAAGCCGCAGCGCCGAACTTAATTAAAATCTAAGATAATGGTTTGCATTGTCTGCAGATTCACCACTGGCACTTTTCCCGGTGTTGGAACCAACCCTAATTTTTCCATGTAATCAGTTTGGTTTTGCCATCCGCCTGAATTAACTACGAGTACTCCACGGTAATTGCAAAGTCCATTAACATGAACATGTCCTGCATGAAAAATATCTGGAACCTTATCAATTACAAGGTAATCGCGGTTTTCTGGGGAAAGCATGGTTTTTCCGCCGTAGACTGGTGCTAAATGTCGTCCCTGCATGAGTAACCGCATTGATTTTTCTGGGTGTTGATGATCCATACCAGGAATAACTGAAACAATGTCGTCCAGGCTTCTGCCATGGTACATAAGTACTTCTACGCCATGAATGCTTAGATAGCATGGGCTGCCGACTGAATGAATATTTTTTTTGCCCTGAATTGCAGTTAAATATCCTTCTGGTATGGCTGGTTGGGGCAGAGATTTACGTGCGGCATCATGGTTACCTGGCGACAAAATAATTTCAATATAATCTGGGATTTTCTCAAAGTATTTGGCTGCAAAATTATACTGTTTGTGCACATCTCGAATAGTAAGCTCGTTTTGTTGACCAGGATAAATGCCTATGCCATCAACAATGTCGCCTGCGATAAGAAGATACTTGACGAGGCCAGCTATTTGACGCATTTCAGGTGTTCCATATTTGCCTCGGAGCCAGAGGATGAAGCGTTTGAATGATTCTTTAGTGAATTTTGTACTGCCAATATGTATGTCAGATGTTAGGACAGCGTAAACTGGTTCTTCTGCTCGCTGTGGCGTCTTTTTGCCTACATCAGGAAAAATTAGGTCTTCAGCCATCAGCAAGTCGCCTCTTGTTTTAACAACCGCTGCACAGAAAACTTGGTCAGGAAGAAGCGTTAGTGCTTTCTTCTTTATTTCTTCTGGCGCTTTCTGAGAAACAAGAACGGTTGCGCTTCCATGCAAGTCCTCAACGGATAGTAGGATGTTGTTTTTTGAATCCCTTTTCTCGGTTAGCATACAGATGATTTTAAGCTTGGTTTTTGGCGGCGACTTGAGGGCTTCCACTATCGAGGTTGCTGATTTGACATCCATTCTTTGTCTTAACAGTTTTTCGATGCGTTTGAACCGGTCTTGAAAATAAAGTATATACTCTTCTAATGTGCCATTTGAGGTAAGTTTCCCAGTCGCATCATCCAAAATTTTGAGTTGTGACGGGATGTCTCTGGCGTAAGGATAAAACTCGTTTTCGGCTAAATCTGATTGTTCCTCAAGGCGTCGCAATTGAGGCTGCAGAATATTGGATGGTGGATCATACTGGTGTTCAGGTGCTTGAATTTGTGGTGTAGGTACAGCAACTTGCAATAGCGCTTCTAGGAAGCTTTTTTCTATGAACATGGGTCTTTCGTGCAACTGCTGAATCTGTTCAAGCGCCATGTCCATGAGGAGCACAGGATCGTTTGTTTCAGCTTTTTGGCTCAGAAACTCGAAGGCTTCGCTGTTTAACTGGTACCCTGCCAAAATGGTTGTCTCTATAGCTTTTTGAAGTTTTTCTTGTGTACTCATCGAATCTTGCCTTGAACCACGGTTGAAGATTATTTTTTATGTAAGGCAGTTATGCGCTTGAGTTATTTACTGTTTTTCGTTTGTTAGGTTAATTTTTTAAGGGACAATTTATGGGAGATTTTTTGGTGTCTTAATCTGGATAATTGTATCTTTGAAGTAAAAGTTATGGAAAATCAATACAATTTAAATAATTAGACTATAGTTTAGATATGTTGTATCTTCCGGGGAAAGACAATTGGGTGAAACACGCAAAATTCAGCAAACACCAACAGGAACCTTTTTTGTTTGTTTACCAAAAAATTGGGCAAACGAGTCAGGCCTAAAAAAAGGTGTCGAGGTAAATTTAGACATTACCAGCGACGGTAAACTCATCGTTGACCCTAAAAACGCCGTTGAACCTGAACCCAAAATCGCAACTCTATGCATTGGCCCTTTTTTAGGGCGTGAGATCGTCGGCAGATACCTTTTGGGTTATGATACAATTAACATTGAAGCAAAGGACCGTATTGATGCGAACGCAAGAAAAATAGTGAAAACGACAGCTAGTTCTTTGGCAGGTTTAGAGATTGTTGAAGAAACAATATGCAAAATTTCGCTACAGAGCATCTCTCAGCAACCGTTTGGTTTTTTACCTGAAAAAATTCTGCAGAGAAATCATGGCATTGTGGCGGGGATGATTCGGGATGTTACTAACTCTTTCATTAGCAGTGATTCAGAGCTAGCTAAAAGCGTTGTTTCACGTGATAATGAAAGTAACCGACTTTATTTTTTGCTGGTTAGGACTCTTAGGACAATCATACAAAATCCACGGTTAAGCGATAAATTAGGGATAACGGCGATAGAATGTTTGGACTATCGTTTAGCTGCAAGTTTAATCGAAGGTATAGGCGACGCTTGTGTTCAGTTGGCCTCGAACACCATAGCGCTAAACGGAACCAAACTATCCGATGAACTGCGCAAACTGCTTCTTGAGCTTCAATCTGCTTGTTGCGAGGCTAATGAACAAGCTATTAAGGCATTTTTGACCAAAGACATTTCAGTAGCGGAGAATGTGCGCAATCTGAGAGGGAAAATTGAGGCAACCAACTCAAGCGTTGAGCGTGTTGCAAAAGAGTCTTCGGTGGATTTGATGCCTCAGATTTTGGCTGCGGTATCCTTTCTCAGGCAGATTTACGAGCGCAGTGTAGACATGGCTGACTTAGTTGTCTGATTCGCCCCATTAGTACAAACCTGCCATTGGCGAATCTCAGCGACCCCATCCCATACCATATAGGTTTTTGCAATGAGTTCTAATAGGATCAAAATATGGTGGTAAAGGGTTAAATTTGCAAGTTCACATTCACATCAGGGATAACATATGCCAACTACTACTGATAAAGTGGCTAACGCTCTTTACCTGTCTGGATGCTTAAAGTTTGGAAGCTTCAAAATCAAGTCTGGAGCAACAAGTCCGTACTACATTGATCTGGCACGTGTCTTGTCCGCCCCAAAGCAACTGTGTGTCATCGCCGAGGCTGCATCTGAAAAAATTAAGCAGATAATGGCTGCTGAAAAAATTGATAAGTTAGCCTCCATTGAGCTTAAAGGTGCGTTGATTGCGCCAAGCATTGCCTGCAATTTGAACCTTCCCTGCATAATAGTCAGAAAAGAAGACAAAGCCTACGGTGTCACAGGAAGAATCGCGGGGGCTGACGTAAATAAAGGCGACAACATCCTCTTCTTCGACGACGTCATAAGCGAAGGTATATCCAAAGTTGAAGGTATGAAACCTCTCCAAGCACAAGGCGGGAACGTAAACCATCTCTTGGTCGTTGTAAACCGCGAGCACGGAGGCAAAGAAAAACTGGAAAAACTTGGTTATCAAGTGCATGCTTTAGCAAAAATCTCAGACGTCGTAGATTCGCTCAGTCGAGATAAGCATATTTCAAAGGAGCAAGCAGCTAAAGTATTGAATTACGTTAAGAACTTTCAACTTATTTAGTGTAATGATCTACTATTTTTTTAGCTAAATTGCGAGAGTAGCCACTGTTCAAGAGAGCCCTTTTTAAGTCCGCGGGTTTGTCTGTAGCCACTTTTAATCCCAAAATCTCTCCAAAGAGTGGGATATAAAGTTAACCCAAAAGTAAGGCAAGTTGGCTGCTGACAGAACCCCTATATTTATTTGGCTGCCAACCCACAACAATATAACTCAAGGGAAGAAAGCCGTAAAATGCAAGATCAAAAAGAAGTGGTTAATGCACTGCTCAAATCAGAAACCTACCCCCAAAACGGCGACAAAATCGAACTTATCCAAACCCACATATCCTTTGTCTTTTTAACTGAAAATTACGTTTACAAAGTAAAAAAAGCAGTAAATTTCGGATTTTTAGATTTCTCAACGTTAGAAAAAAGGCGTGCCTTTTGCAATAAAGAGTTGGAGCTCAATAGGCGTCTTTGCCCGGAAATTTACCTTGAAGTTGTATCCATCAACAAATCAGATACAATTAAGATAAATGGAGCCGGCGAAACGGTTGAGTACGCCTTAAAGATGAAGCGGCTGCCTCAAGAAAGAATAATGACTGTTCTTCTTAAAGAAAACAAGGTAGATAAAAAAACAGTTGACCAGATAGCAAAAATATTAGCTGAATTCCATTCAAAAGCAATGACTAACCCAAAGATAAGTGAGTTCGGTTCCTTTAAAATAATAAAGACTAACTGGGACGAAAACTTCGCACAAACCACAAAATACATCAACCAAACTATCCCCAAAGAAGAATTCCAATTCATCCAAGCCAAAGTCAACGATTTTACCTCGAAAAACAAAGCTCTTTTTGAAAGCCGAATAACCGGCAACTGCATCAGAGATTGCCACGGCGACCTTCACTCGGGCAATATCTTCATAACCGACAAAATTTGCATCTTCGACGCCATAGAATTCAACGACCGATTTAGATACTCCGATGTTGCCGCTGATGTAGCTTTTTTGGCGATGGACCTTGATTTCCAAAACAGAAGTGATCTTGCAGATTACTTCATAGAACGGTACTTGGCGTTCTCTAAGGATCAGCAGCTAAAGCAGCTTCTTGCATTCTACAAATGTTACAGAGCATATGTGCGAGGAAAAGTAATTAGCTTCAGACTAGACGACCCAAACATTACTGTTCAAGAAAAAAAGTCAGCAACAACTGAAGCCCTAGCCTACTTCAAACTGGCTGCTGAATACGCAAAAAAACTGTAAACCTTCATTAGAATTGGTTAGCTACCCATTCTGGAATCATAACTGAGCCCATCATGACTGGTTTCTGGTGGCAATCGCTGCCTCCAGTCATCATCAACCCCTTGGACTTTGCAAACGCAACATAATGGTCTGTTGTTTCTGGGGTGTTTCTTGAGTGCCAGCATTCAACGCCATCGATGTAGAGCAACATTTTTTCTTTGACAATTCTTGTTTGTTCATCAAGCACTTTGGTTAAAGATGCGAGGGAGGTTCCATGAGGATCGTTTGGGTGAGCCAGCACCAACTTTCCGCCAGCATCTCTGATAAGCTTTGTTGCTTCCTCCAGGTAAAGCGGAAACTTTGGAACATCACATTTTACAAGGTACTTGTCAAATGCTTCCTGACGCGTCTTAACAATTCCCCTCTTAACAAGATAATCCGCAATATGAGGTCTGCCCAATGTGCCGTCTACTGAATCCTCAATCCTACGGAAATCATCAGCGGTTAAGATAGGGATATTTTCTATTTTGAATTCAGCGTTAAGGTTATCCAAGATTTTTGAAGCTCTTTCCTGGCGATATTTAGCCATCGTTTCCAACTTGGCAAGGAGCGACTGGTTTTGGGGGTCAAATTGGTAGCCTAAGAAATCGAGCGAAACAGCCTTGCCATTCTGGAAGTTAGGGTGAGAAAAAGTGACGTTTAACTCGACACCGGCAACATAGTGGATGCCAGCTTTCGTTGCTTGGGCAATAGCTTGGGGTTGGCAGTTTACGTTATCGTGATCGCTGATTGCTATAAAATCGATGTTTCTGCTTTTAGCTTCTTTTATGATTTCTGCAACAGTGAATTTTCCATCTGAACTACTTGAGTGTATGTGTAAGTCAATTTTCATCAGAGGCTTTACCTTTTCTCCATTCCAACAACAAACCATTTGTCCATTTCATCATGACACGTATCGACTGTTAAATGTTTGACTTTGAGGGTTGGATACTTTTTCTTTAGGTCATCTACGTCAACAGGTTCAAACTTGTTCTTGTTGGCAAGGTAGGCTTCTTCCGTAAGAGCGTTCGATTCATACTTCTCTTTAGTCCGCCTCATAATCCTGGCGATAGATACTTCCCGGGGGCAACTCGTCTGCAGAATAACAAAAGTCATTTTGTTCTTTGCAGCTATTTCAGCAGCTCGCCTGCGAAGATCTTGCGTAACAAAGGTAGCGTCCAAAATTAAGCCGCCCTTGCCTTTTGCAGCCATCTCATCTGCACGTTTGAACAGTTCATCGTAAACTGAAAGCCGCTTATTCATGTTCCCTGCAACCTTCGCATCGAAAATATCTTCGTTCTTGAGCACTTCAAGCCGAATCAGGTCGCTGCGCAGAATCGGGTAACCCTTGATTTTAGCAACTTCCTCTGAAGTTTCTGTTTTGTAGCTTGCAGGCAACCCACAGGTTATCAGTAGTGTTTTTGGTTCTAACTCTTTTTTGACAAATGAGCCAAAGGCTTCTTTCATATGAATCCTCTTAAGATAGCTCTGGGCTTTGAATATTAAACTTTTTCGAGCAGACAACCGCAGTTTAAGACATGATTGAAGGAAATTCTAAATAGTTAGAATACACATTCTTCCTAAAAACGAAGGAATGTTTATGGAAGAATTCCAAGTTAAAGATAAAAGTTTAGCACCGCAAGGTCACTTACAAATCGAATGGGCATCAAAACATATGCCTGTCCTAAACATAATTAAAACCCGTTTTGAAAAAGAAAAACCACTCAAAGGACAAACCATAGCCGCATGCCTCCACGTGACTAAAGAAACAGCTGTACTAATAAAAACACTCATTGCTGGAGGCGCCAACGTTGCAGTCTGCGGCTCAAACCCCCTCTCAACTCAAGATGATGTCGCCGCCGCATTAGCGGATAGTGGCGTTCACGTTTTTGCTTGGAGAGGACAAAACACAGAGGACTATTACAAATGTATTGATAGAGTCCTCGATTTTAAGCCAACTATAACTATGGATGACGGCGCAGACGTTGTTGGCATGTTGCATAGTAAACGCCAAAACCAAATTAAAGACATCAAAGGAGGAACGGAAGAAACTTCCACTGGTGTAGTTCGCCTAAAAGCTATGGAACAAGATGGTAGCCTCAAATATCCCATCATAGCCGTTAACGACGCATACACAAAATACCTCTTTGACAACCGATACGGAACAGGTCAAAGCACCATCGACGGAATCATGCGCGCAACCTCAGTTCTGCTTGCGGGCAAAAACTTTGTTGTCGGCGGATACGGCTGGTGCAGCAGAGGTATAGCGATGCGTGCACGAGGATTAGGCGCCAACGTTATAGTAACAGAGGTTCAACCAACTCGTGCCCTAGAAGCAGTTATGGACGGTTATCGGGTCATGGCTATGGCTGAAGCAGCCCCAATCGGCGACTTCTTCGTTACAGCCACAGGCGATATAAGCGTCATACGCAAAGAACACATGCAAAAAATGAAAGACGGCGCTATCATGTGCAACAGCGGCCACTTCAACGTAGAAATCAACATCCCAGATCTGGAATCACTATCAAAAGCTAAACGGACAATGCGCCCTAACATGGAGGAATACACACTAAGAGACGGCAGACACCTCTACTTGCTCGCTGAAGGTAGACTGGTAAACCTTGCCGCAGCAGAAGGGCACCCCTCAGAAGTCATGGATATGTCCTTTGCAAACCAAGCACTGTGCTCTGAGTACATTGCTAAAACAGCAAAGCTGCTAACCAAAGTCTACACGGTTCCAAAAGAACTTGACGAAAAAGTTGCTGAGCTAAAACTGAAATCGATGGGTGTCAACATCGATGAACTTACCGCTGAACAGAAAAAGTACCTTTCAACTTGGGAAATGGGCACTACCTAATCAATCGAGCGCTTGAAAAACATGACAAACTTTAAATTGATTAAGCGAATACATGGCTATAAAGTGGTGAATCACTAAATGGTTAGTAAAGATCAAACAATAGGTGGAGCAATACTGCTCGTCTGTGTTCTAGTTGCAGTATTCTACATTATAACATTATTCTATCCAAAGTGGCTCGTTGAAATCGGCTTAATCGGCAGTTCCGCAAGCCTTGGAAGTGTCCAATTCTGGGTCATTGCCGTGCCAGTTTTCGTAGCATTCGTAGCTATAATGTTTATCGGCGCATGGATCGGCTGGACAATGGCGACAACACCTCCTCCAAAGCCAATTGAAGAAATCACAACCGAAATCGAAGACAAGAAAGAAGAGCCAAAAGCACCAGAGCCAGAATCATTAAATGCAACTGAAGCGCAATCCACCGAAGAAAAGCCTGCAGCAAAGAAAAAGAAGTAGTTGACTTCACTCTTTTCTTATTATTTTCCTTTCAGTTTTTTTATTTTGCCTAACGGCAACAAAATTTTGTTTTAACTTATGTTCGCATTTTTTTTAGCATGCAGTTAAGAATATCTTTGCAGACAAGGCAGTCATCAGGAATCCCCTCTTTTCCGGTCCTCTCACTTAAATAGCCCGGATGGTAATGGCAGGCGGCTGCTTCTTCGTAGTTTTTAGGTTTTTCTTTGAGTTCAGCCTGACTTGTTCTTGGCTGCTCTTTTTCAAGTGGTATTTCCTCTATCTTTTCCTCTATTTTCGGGGTTTCATCAATCGGTTCTACTTTAGTTAGGCAATGGGGGCAGCTGAAGTACGGTTCGGGAGGGGTTTGTTGTAGGTTAAATGTTTTAAGAGGTGTTGTAAAAGTTTTTTTACAAGAAGGGTTTTGGCATGTTAACACTTTATTCTTCCCCATATTATAGACTATTAAGATATACTACAATAGGGTATCCTGCCTTATAGCATTAACGGTTCCGGGATAGAGTTTTCTGTTACTGTACATTGCATGTTTGGTTTGGAGAAGCAAGCCTCTTTAAGTCGTCAGTGCCCTCAGCGTAGCCAGAAGCAACCAACACATCACCTGACGCAATCTTTGAATCCCCACGCGGACGAAGACACTTATTATTCCTCTTAATAACTAAAACCCACATACCCGTTTCCTCATGCACACGAGCTGCCTTTAGTGTCTTACCAACAAGCGAGGAATCTTCAGTGACACAGGCCTGCGTTACCGTTTCCTCCGCTTCCTTAATCGTTAACTTCAAAATCGGGTGCGGCTCAATTCCTCTTAAGACAACCTCAGCCATATCTGCAGCTGCATCAGCAATCTTCTCCGTTGCAACACCCAGCCGAATTAACCCTAGAAATCCTGAAGCTTCTTCCTTCTTGAAATCACTCGTCAAGGCAAGCAACTCAAAGTCTGTATGCAACTCATCCATACGCTCTTCAAGCCCCTCAACTTCCTCCGCCAGCTCTTTACTGTTCAACATCAAAGAGGAGTATGCCAAATCGATCATTAACTCAGAAGTGTCCTTTAACTCCACGAACCTTGAAACGATTTCCTCAAACTTAGCTCTTCTTTCAGGTTCCAATGTTACGAGTTTGCCTTCCGCTAAATCTTTGAATTCCTCAATACCTGACGGTGCCCCTCGAGTAATCAGGATGTCACCTTGATGAACTGTTTCTGTTTTTTTCGGGTTTAGGATCCAATCAATGTTTCGGCGGATGGCAATTATGTCGACACCCATGCGCTCGGCTAAATGGAGGTCACGAATATTTTTATTAATTATTTCTGAATTGGGTTTCACAGTTGCCTTCATTAAGCGTTCTTCTACTTTCTCAAAGATTTCACCGACTATTGGGTGAATGCCAATGTTGCGGGTTACTATGGCGGCTATATCGGCTGCGGCATCTGATATTTTATCTGTAGAGGCTGCAACTATCGAGACGCCGATGAGTGTTTCCGCGTCTTTAGCGTCTCTTGCAGCAACCATTATTTCCATGTCCAAAAGGTAAGATAGATAATCCACTCTGTTCTCCAATGCTAGAACGTCTTGCGCAAGGTCCTTGTCATTGTAGAGGGCCGCGGAATAAGCTAAATCAATCATTAATTCAGAGAGGTTCTTCATTTCAAGCAAAAGTTCCCTAACTGGGATAGGCTTATACTCTATTTTTTCAAATTGACGCAATTTTAAGGGAGCGCTCCACTTTAAGATAGAAGGTTCTAGGATATTTTGGTTGTGCTGTACTGCTAAACAAGTAAAAGCAACGCTGTAAACAGTGCAATGGTTGTGATAGCGTCAGCTAAGGAGCTGCCGACAGGGATAACAAAGTTGTCGGGGTCTAAGCCTCTTTTGAAGGTCAATATAGAAATCGCGAAGGATATTGTTATAATAGCGACAAAAGCGATTATGTTGCAAATAAAAAGTATCAGTAACAAGTTGAAAGCTCCTTGCAAAGAAAACATTCCGTTAATAGCTAAAGACAAGAAACCCAAAACGCCAAAGAGCACAAGTGACGCACTCCAAGCGCTAAAAATGTTTTTAGCATGATTTTTTATTGAGGAGTAAGATGGCGCAAGAATGCCTAAGGCAAGCTTTGTTGTGGCGGTCGAACCTACAACTAACCCTACGTCGCCCATCATGTCGATTATGGCTGGGTAAACGGTGAAGATTTCTCTTCTTGCAGCTGCAAGGTTGCTTATGCCTTTGAGGACAGTTCCCGTGACGTTAACCATAAAGGCAACTAAAAGCATAGTCGGCAACGATTCTTTAATAATTTTAAAAAACTCGGCTTCGCGGAAGTTGAGAGGTATTATAATTAAGACAAGAAAAACGTTGATTAACCCAAAAACTATAATCGCCCATTGACCCACGGCTCCTGTTCTAAAATAGAGGTTCAATACTCCAATGTAGATGAAGGTAATAATGATATCAGCCACGGTAGAAATGGCTGGATAAACAATAGTATCTGGATCTAAACTATTTTTGAACGAAATAAACGTGAATTTCACAGTTATCAGCGTAATAAGCAGCCCCAAAGAAAGGGTCGCCACCATAACCGTTAAGATGGCTGGAAAATCAGAAATTGCCATGCCCCAAAACAGAGTTCCGAAAATTATCGCTATCGCGCTAATTGTTGCGCTTGTTGCCAAAGTTAAAACAACCATAGCTCCAATCAACCTATAAAACGTCCGTGTATTTCCAAAGAACTTTGGATAAACAGTTCCAAGATGCAAAGCAGTGCTTAATCTGCCCGTGAGCAAACCCGTGATAACGCCTTTAACGCTCACTACCGCAGGGTAAAGAGCAATCGCCCACGGTGAAAGCTGAAAAACCCCAAGTTGCAGTGCAATCGTAAAGCCAGCGATTAAGCCGCCGACATCAAAAAGACATGCCAGCGCGGTCTCTTTGAACATTCCAAAGAAACTTTTTGAGAGGCCCGCATGTGTAATTTTCGCTGCCTCCTAGCATAAAATAGTTTTTGGATCAAAAAAATCGCAAGTGAGAGGTTCTCTGTAAAAGATTGGGCTGTTCGTTATATCGATTAGAGTTGGTGCTGTAACCGCTTTGGTCGAATTCGGGGAGGTGTGGACTCCATTCATGTGTTGCGCCTGCCGAGACTTTGTTTGGCGGTCCACAGTCACTGAAATGCTGTGTTTGCGGGCTGCCAAAGCCGCTTTAACTGCCTGTTAAAGTTTTTGAAAGACAACTATCGCTTAAAGGGTTTTTGGTTGATAAACACACCAAGGATCCTCAGCCAAGTAATCACTTTTTAACTCTGACGGTTCATGAAGGTCCCCGCAGTAATCGATAAAGTCGCTTGAAAGACCGTAGGCACGCGCCCTGCAGCCGCCGCATAAACTTCGGTGTTCACATACTCCGCACTTACCCTTCAAAGAATTCGAATCACGCAGAGCTTTGAATATTGGTGAGTTGAACCATATTTCTTTGAAGCTTTTTTCTCGAACGTTTCCAAGTTTGATTGGTAGGTAGGGGCATGGTGTTACGTCTCCGTTGGGGTATATGCGGCAGTAGTATAAACCTGCTAGGCATCCGCGAACCCATTGCCTCATGTCTAGACCCATTCCTTTAGCAATGCGCATAAACTGTGGGGCACAAGAGGGTCTTACGTTCAAATTATGTTTTGAGACTTTGGCGAATGTGTTAGTGATCATGTCTTCGTATTTTTTGGGTGAAATATCCGCTAGTTTGGCGCCGCGCCCAGTTGGAACAAGGAAGAATAAATGGAAGTTTTCAACACCGATTTTTTCAGATAGTGACATGATGTCGTCGATTTGGTTGTAGTTTTGCTGAGTTAACGTTGTGTTCACTTGGACGAGTACATTGTTTCTTCTAAGCACTTTGCAGGCGTTTACTGCTTTTTCCCATGCGCCCTCGACACCTCGGAACTCATCGTGTTGCGCTGAAATATGGGAGTCTAAGCTGATTGAAACGGTTGCTATGCCAGCCGCCTTAAGTTTGCCTGCCGCTTCGTTGTCAATGAGGCTTCCGTTGCTTCCCAGCCCCATCTTCAAACCTTTAGAGGCCCCATAATGTATTAATTCATAAATATCTTGCCGCAGAAGAGGCTCCCCACCGCTAAGAATTAGCAGTGGTTTGCTAACTTGGGATATTTGATCCATGAGGTTTTTGCCTTCTGCTGTCGTTAACTCGTTGGAAAGTTTCTTTTCAGTGGCGTTGATGTAGCAGTGACTGCATTTCATGTTGCATTCGCGGGTGACATTCCAAGACATTACCAGAGGAACAAACCGTTCGGACATCTGGGCTTGGGGTGAATAAGCTAGTTTAAGGTAGAACTCGCAATTGCCATGTGATGCTAATCGTTTGGGCTGCCATAGCGTGAAGGGGAAGGGCAAAACTGTGTCAAGCATAGCTTTTGCATGGGCAAAACAAAAATGTGTGCAGAACAACTCTGAAACCTTGCCGCCTACACCGTATTTTTCTGTGGCGTATTTGTGGCTTCCATAAATGGGGCAATTTAAGAATTCCATGCATCCATCCAGGGTTTCTGTGCTCATCGCCATGTTGATGAAGTGGTCGCTTAACATGACGGATTGGAGTTTTTCTCGACGCATTCCAACTTTAAGCGTTACATCAAGGGCGATGCTAACTGTTTCTTTACCGAACTTTTCCTGAACTTTCGCCATGGCTTTTTCCAGTATTGGCAATCCCATGGTTTTGGATAGTTCAGCTGTCACTAGTAACCCCTTGATTGTTTCGTACTCTTGTATAAGCCTCATCGTAATGACTTGTTCTGCCCAGGTGCCGAATAGTTTTTCTAGGGCTTGGCTTGCTTTGGGATTTTTGTTGTTTAGAAGAGCTTCGACTTTTTTGCTCTCCTGCTTTAACCTGTTAAAAAGAGCGATTTTTTCCTCAGATCCCAATCTTGCACTTGTCATTATATCTTGTAGACCTAAGGGGAGGGGGAATACTTGCTCAGTGAGTTCTTTAGCATCAGACTCAAAATCACTGAAGATCTTGCTTAACTGCCCAAATACATTTGGCAACTCTACACCCAACTCGTCAAGCAGCACTTGGGTTTCAGACTCCATCTTTGTAACCATAGCCATATGGTAGAGAAGTGAGCCTTCCATGCCTGGATCGGCTTGTTTACCGCTTGGCACTCCTGTAAAAATTTGTCTTAAAAGCAGTTTTGCAGAGTCAAAATCTTGTTTTTCAAGGGCGGTTTGCGCTTCGATAAGTTTTTGTTGGCGGTTAATTAGAAGATGTGCCCATTTATGGCATTGCCTAACATCGAAGTTCGTTAACGCGTCCACACCCTTAAAGCAATTAGAATCCGAGTTAAGACTAAAAAAAGGTAGCGGTATCCATCTTGCTCGTCTTCAAGGAATCTGTAAACGTAAATGTTGATTCGATAAACTAATTAAGCTCAAACTGGAACATACCCAACTATTAGGTGGCAGCTTTGAGTTACGATTGGGTTTATGCATTAGTTGGTTTCTTAGTTATGTTTGGTTTTCTAGGCGGCATTGGAATTAACAAGCCTCGAGGTATGAGCGTTAAGACCTGGTGTTTTGGTTACTTTGGTGTTGCAATAGGATTTGATATTTTGGCTGTTGTTGGTTTGATTGGCGGCAGCGGTTTTCAATGGCTTACTTTCTTGCTTGTAGGTTTATCTGCAGGCGCCGCCACGGGCTTAGCGCTTCATGTGCTGCATCACATCAACGAAGAAGATGCACATCCAACATTCATGGGTTAAACCCTGCATGCGGGCAAGCAAACAGCTTTTTTGTTTTTTTGCCAATTTTTAAATGACGTAATAGAGTGCAAGCGTCAAGTACTAGAAAACTATTTTTAAGTAATGCCCGAATGCTTTCGTTTTTATAAATTGACAACCTTTATATGCTAAAATGAAACACTTTCCTTTCCAAAGGAATTGACGTTTATGGGTAAATCCCTTACTCGAAAGATACTAGAAAAACATCTGGTAACCGGCGAATACGTGCCGGGCAACGAGATAAGCATAAAAATCGATCAAACCCTAACACAAGACGCCACGGGAACCATGGCGTATCTGCAGTTTGAAGCCATGGGGCTAAAACAGGTAAAAACTGAGTTGTCCGTCAGCTATGTAGACCATAACACTATCCAAGTGGGTTTTGAGAATGCTGACGACCACAAGTATCTTCAAACGGTAGCTGCCAAATATGGCATTGTTTATTCGAAGGCTGGAAACGGAATATGTCATCAAGTGCACCTGGAAAGATTCGGCAAACCAGGAAAAACGCTTCTTGGATCTGATAGCCATACAACAACCGGAGGCGGAATCGGCATGATAGCTATCGGCGCGGGCGGACTTGACGTTGCAGTGGCTATGGGTGGCGGAGAATTCTACTTAACATGCCCAAAGGTCTACAAAGTAAATCTGAAGGCCTCTCTTCAACCATGGGTTAGCGCTAAAGACGTTGTTCTGAGGATGCTGGAGATGTTCACTGTGAAGGGTAATGTGGGCGTTATCATCGAGTACGGCGGACCAGGCGTGAAAAGCCTCACAGTTCCTGAAAGAGCCACAATCACCAACATGGGCGCGGAAATGGGCGTTACAACATCTATTTTCCCATCAGATGAAGAAACCAAAAAATTCCTCAAAGCCCAAGGCAGAGAAGCCGACTGGGTAGAACTGAAAGCTGATGACGACGCTGAATACGAAAAAGTCGTTGACCTCGACCTTAGCGTTCTTGAGCCTTTGGCAGCGGCGCCACACAGCCCAGGCAACATAGTCAAAGTAAGTGACATCAAAGACTTAAAAGTTGACCAGATAATGCTTGGGTCCTGCACCAACTCCTCCTACCGGGAAATAGCCACCGCCGCCAAAATTTTGAAGGGCAAAAAAGTTAATCCAGACGTGTCTTTCGGAGTTGCGCCTGGCTCAAGACAGGTTTTGCAGATGGCAGCAAGAGACGGATACATCAGCGACCTAATCGATGCAGGCGCAAGACTTCTGGAAGCTGCATGCGGATTCTGCATCGGCAACAGCCAAAGCCCCCGCTCCATCGGGGTTTCGCTTAGAACAAGCAACAGAAACTTTGAGGGCAGAAGCGGGACTGCAGACGCACAGGTTTACCTTGTAAGCCCCGAAGTTGCAGCGGTATCCGCCATCACAGGCAAACTCACTGACCCCAGAAAAGCTGGATTCGAGTACCCAAAAGTTAGCATGCCAACCAAATTCCTCGTTGATGACTCAATGTTCATCTTTCCCAAAGACGCCGACAAAAACATCGAGATTTTCCGTGGGCCAAACATCGGCGCGCCTCCAGTAAACGATAAAATGCCTGACCAAATAAAAGGAGTTGTCGGCATAAAAGTCGGCGACAAAATCACAACCGACCACATCATGCCCGCTGGCGCCAGACTAAAATACCGCTCAAACGTACCAGAATACTCAAAATACGTTTTCGAACCAATCGATAAAGCCTTCCCAACAAGAGCCATGGAAGCCAAAAAGAACGGTTTACACGCAATCATAGTCGCCGGCGAATCCTACGGTCAAGGAAGCAGCCGCGAGCATGCTGCACTGTGCCCAATGTATCTTGGCGTTAAAGCAGTTATAGCTAAATCTGTTGAGCGAATCCACGCAGCCAACCTTGTCAACTTCGGAATAATTTCGCTGTCCTTCAAAGAGATGGCTGATTACGATAAGATAGCGCAGGGCGACGAAATTGAAATTCCCGACCTCAAAAAGAAACTGCAGAAGGGTGAGCCATTGACCTTAGTAGATAAAACCAAGAACCTCAAAATCGAACTCACCTACAATCTTACGCAGAGGCAAAAAAACATTCTCTTTGAAGGCGGCTTACTTCCCTACACCGTCAAAAAATAGAGGCGCAAAAAATGAATAAAATAACAGTTAAAACACCCATCGTTGAAATCGACGGAGACGAAATGACACGGGTAATGTGGCAAATGGTCAAAGACCAGCTCTTATTGCCCTACCTGGATATGGAACGTGTATACTTTGACCTTCAACTGAAGAAAAGAGACGAAACCGACGACAAAATAACCCTTGAATCAGCCGAAGCAATCAAGAAATACGGCGTCGGCGTCAAATGCGCCACCATAACACCCAACAAAGACCGAGTAAAAGAATATAATCTCAAAAAAGAGTGGAGCAGCCCTAATGGAACCATCAGGGCAGCGCTTGACGGCACAGTTTTTAGAGCGCCGATTCTGGTCAAGAATATATTGCCAGCAGTCAGGTCCTGGAAAAAACCGATCCACATTGGAAGACACGCCTACGGCGATGTATACAAGAACTGTGAATACCGTGTGCCAGAAGCTGGAAAAGCCGAGTTGATATTTTCTAATTTGGATGGCAAGGAACTTTGGCGCGGAACAATTCAAGACTTCAAAGGTCCAGGAATCATTCAGGGTATTCACAACACTGATAAATCCATAGCCAGCTTCGCCAAAGCCTGCTTCACATACGCGTACGACCAAAAACTCCACGTTTGGTTTGGCGCGAAAGACACAATTTCTAAAACATACGATGGACAATTCAAAAAGATATTCGAAGAAGAATACCAAACTAACTGGAAAACCAAATTCGCGGAAGCAAAGCTCGACTACTTCTTTATCTTAATTGATGACGCCGTTGCAAGAGTCATGAAAACAGAAGGCGGCCTGCTTTGGGCATGCAAGAACTATGACGGCGACGTTATGAGTGACATGTTGGGTTCCGCGTACGGCAGTCTCGCTATGATGACTTCTGTTCTTGTTAGCCCTCAGGGGTTCTACGAGTTTGAAGCCTCACACGGAACAGTCCAGAAACACTACTACAAATACCTGAAAGGCGAAAAAACATCCAGCAATTCTATGGCATTAATATTTGCCTGGTCGGGCTGCCTACGAAAAAGAGGCGAGCTAGACAAGACACCAGAAGTCGTCGAATTTGCAAAAAAACTCGAAGAGGCGGCTCTTGAAACAGTTGAAAGCGGCATTATGACGGGCGACCTAATGGTTGTTGCCACACCAAACCCAAAAAACAGACAGGTTTACACCGAAGAGTTCATTGCTGAGGTTGCTAAAAGACTAAAAAAGAAACTTGAATAAGGGAGATATGAATGGCGCATAAAGCGATCAGAGAAGCAGATGGTAAACGCATGCTTGCGCGTCTGTTTAAAGACTTCTCAGACGGAAAATATGAGATTTCAGATAAAGTTGTCACCGTCGGACCAGACACCGATATGGTAGCGCTGCCAAACCAATACAAATGGCTAACATCTGAGAAGCTGGTCGTTAAACCCGACATGCTCATAAAGCGACGGGGAAAAAACAAACTTGTCCTTGTTGGTGCAGACTATAAACAAGCTGTTGCGTGGATAAAAGAGAAGTCTAAGGCTCCCATAACTATCTACGGAAAATTTGATGCCAACGGAAAACCAACCGACAAAGGAATAATTGGACAACTAACACACTTCATAATTGAACCCTTAATTCCCCACAAAGAGGCCGACGAATGCTACATCGCTATAACGGCGACCCAAGATGGCGATACCATATTGTTCTACCATGAAGGCGGCGTTAACGTTGGAAATGTAGATAGTAAAGCAGTACGCTTAGAAGTTCCAATCGGCACTTACCCCACAGCTGCCGAAATTGAGGAAAGGCTCCTTAAAAAAATGCATGTTGATCGCAAAAAGCAAACAGCGGGCTTCATTGAGGCACTTTTCAAATTCTATGCTGACTTAAACTTTACGTATCTAGAGATGAATCCGATTGTGGTTACAAAGGATTCAGTTACTCCGTTGGATCTTGCAGCTAAACTTGACAGTACAGCTGAGTTTGAAAGCGGAGAGAAATGGGGTAAAATAGAGTTTCCTGCTCCTTTTGGGCGTACTCTTACCAAGGAAGAAGCTTTCATTGAGGAGTTGGACTCCAAAACTGGGGCTTCACTCAAGCTGACCGTACTCAATCCAGAGGGAAGAGTTTGGACAATGGTGGCAGGCGGCGGCGCATCCGTCATTTACGCCGACACAATCACCGATATTGGCTACATGTGTGAACTGGCAAATTACGGGGAATACTCAGGTGACCCAAGCGAAGAGTTCACGTATCTCTACGCTAAAACAATCCTTGATCTTATGACAAGGAAGCTAAACCCAAAGGGAAAATTTCTGTTCATCGGCGGAGGCATAGCAAACTTCACCGACGTCGCAGGCACCTTCAAGGGAATAATTAAGGCGCTAAATGAGTATCAAAAACCACTTCAAAAAAACAAGGTTAAAATCTTTGTACGTCGAGGTGGACCCAACTACAAAGAAGGCCTGGCGCAGATGAGGGCGCTTGGCGAAAAACTCGGCGTGCCCATTGAAGTTTATGGTCCCGAGACTCACATGACAAAAATTGTTTCAATGGCTCTAAAGGACCGGAAATAACATGGCAAACACAAACAATCCCTATGAGCTGTTCAGTAAAACTACTCAGTCATTTATTTACAACAATCAAATCAACGCAACGCAGAGAATGCTTGACTTCGACTATGTATCAGGACGCCAAACACCCTCTGTAGCAGCAATAGTCAACCCTACAGGCGCCGATAGCTTTGCAAGGTTCTTTTTTGGCACCCGTGAAATCTTGGTACCTATGTACAAAACTATTAAGAAAGCTGCCACGATGCACCCCAACGTTGATGTAATGGTTAACTTTGCATCTTTCAGATCTGCTGCGTCCTCAACGGAAGAAGCCCTGGCTATACCTCAGATACGGACTATTGTGATAATCGCTGAAGGTGTGCCTGAGAGGTCGGCGAAACTTCTTAGGGCAAAAGCAAAATCTCTTGGCAAAGTCATAATTGGCCCCGCAACAGTGGGCGGTGTAAAAGCTGGTTGCTTCAAAATTGGCAATGCTGGTGGCACAATTGAAAACATCATTGAGTCAAAGCTGCACAGACCCGGTTCAGTTGGTTTTGTCTCTAAATCCGGCGGCTTAAGCAACGAGGCCTACAACATTATCGCTCGGAACACCGATGGTTTGTATGAAGGCATAGCTATCGGCGGCGACACGTACCCGGGCTCTACGCTGCTTGAACACCTAATCAGATTCGAAAACATTCCTGACGTCAAAATGCTGGTGTGCCTAGGCGAGGTGGGTGGAAACGCCGAGTACGAGATTGCTGAGGCAATCAAGAGCAAGAAGATAACTAAGCCAATTGTGATTTGGGTTACTGGCACCTGTTCCAAAGCGTTTAAAACTGAAGTTCAATTCGGCCATGCAGGCGCCAAAGCCGGCAGCGAAGTGGAAACTGCTGACGCAAAAAACGCTGCTCTGAGAGCTGCTGGCGCCATAGTTCCAACCTCATACGACGACTACGACCAAAAAATACGGGAAACATACAAGCGCCTCGTCAAAAAGGGAGTTATCAAACCAGAACCCGAGCCTTCGGTGCCGAAAATTCCAATGGACTACGCCAAAGCGCTAAAAGAAGGACTCATCCGCAAACCCGCAAACTTTATTTGCACAATCTCAGACGACCGAGGCGAAGAAGTTCTCTATGGCAAAATGCCTATTTCCGAAGTGTTCAAACAGAATTTGGGAATCGGCGGGGTGTTGAGCATTCTATGGTTTAAACGCCAGTTTCCTGCTTATGCAGCAAAATTCATAGAGATGACAATCATGGTTACCGCTGACCATGGACCTGCAGTTTCAGGTGCGCATAACGCTATAGTAGCGGCTAGGGCAGGCAAAGACTTGGTTTCTTCAGTTGCAAGCGGAATGTTGACTATCGGACCTCGATTCGGAGGCGCCATCGACGGTGCAGCCCAGATGTTTTCCAGTGCTTATGACAGGGGATTAACTCCTGCCCAGTTTGTCGAGGAAATGAAGAAGAAAGGCGAACCCATCCAAGGCATCGGTCACCTAATAAAAAGTATTCACAACCCCGACATGCGAGTAACTATCATAAAAGAATACGCTAAAAAACACTTCAAAGACACACCACTTCTAGACTTTGCACTCGAAGTAGAGAAGGTTACAACAGCTAAGAAAGATAACCTTATCTTAAACGTTGATGGATGCATTGGAGTTTGCTTTGTCGATATGATGCGCAATGAAATGTCCAAGCAAGAAGCCGACGAATACGTGCATATGGGCGCGTTAAACGGCTTGTTCGTTGTGGGAAGAACTATTGGTATGACAGCGCATTTCCTGGATCAGAAGCGGCTCAAGCAAGGTCTTTATAGACATCCGTGGGATGACATCGCTTACATGACAGAGTAGGCTATTTGGTTGCTATAATGGCAGATTACAGTTCGCAGTGTTGGTTGTACACCAAGCACCTGAGCCACTCTAAATGGTCATTTCCAGAAAGCCACTCAACATGAGGCTTCTCCGAAGAGTTCAAAGGCTCAAAACGCACAAAATGCCGGCCATTAGTTGTCCTAAATAAAACAGCCTTAAAATCACCAAAGTCACTGACGCCTTCAGCAATTTTTTCCATTTTGATTGACCAACTCATCAATAAAGTATTGGTTCTGTAGGCATATAAAATTAACCCGTCTTCATTTTCTCAGCTGCTATCAGACACTTTTCAAAACCACTAAGGTATGTATATAGCTGGTTTGCAGGTGCTTGCTCAATTACCAGCTGTTTGCTGCTCGTGTGGATACAGCCGTCAAGCATCAAGTTACCGGTTAAGTTGATCTTCAACTGACATGTCTTGGGCATCTTAATTTACCGTCAATGCTACGCTTAACTTCACCTTTGAGGGCTTTGATTGTGCGCTCAGTAAACGGCTCAGCAGCGTTGGTGTATGCAAACACTTCTTTCTTAATGCATGGGCAAAACCCATCTCGTAGGCAGTTCCCACATCAGCGCTTGGACCACTAAAAGGAGTGATGTTAGCAATCATTATTTCGCAGGTTTTAATCAAGTTCTCGTTTACTGCACTGATCTATAAGCCCAACTCCGTTTCGCTTCTGCCTCTGGTATTTACTTCGTTGTCTAATGGAAAACGCCTTCAAACCCGTATTTTTGAATAACATTTTTTGTGTTCTCCAATTTCTTTGGCGTTGCTAAGAAAAACCTCCGGATCGGCAAGGTAAACCCGAATGTGGGCCACGAAAGACTCTCCCAAACATTATTTTGCATTGAAAGTAAATAAGCGCTTGGCGCTGGGAAGGCTTGGAACTCAATTTATTGATGTGCAAGTAATTGAGATTATCTGCTGTTCTCGCCTTTTAGTATGGTAAAACGCCATTTTGTATGATAATTCTTCTAATAATGCAAAGATTTAATAGGTAAAAAAGCCAAGCGATTGCTAGAAAATTTAGGAGAAAAGAAAAATGCAAAATGCAAATAAAAAAACAGCAGCAGCTATTATAATTGCTTTGTTCTTAACGACTTCCATAGGAGCTTCAATGTTACTCACTGACGCACACACACCTCCATGGGCATTGGTAACCCACGCATTTGTTCAGGCTATGCCAGACACCACTGGTGTTGGGCAGAGCGCTTATGTTTACATGTGGATTGACTTTGTCTTCCCCGGTGCAGCCAAAGAAAACAACTACAGATGGCACAACTACAACCTTACAATCACCGACCCCAACGGTAACGTTACAACACGAATCTTTGAAACCGTACTCGACTCAACTTCAAATCAAGGCTATAGTTTCACTCCGGATGTTGTTGGCATTTACAAACTTGAGTTCCACTTCCCAGGACAAAACTACACCCAATATAATTATTCTAATAGCAGTGCTTTTGTTGGAGACTATGCCTTACCGAGCAATGCAACAAACTATCTAACCGTTACCGAGGAGCCAATCTTTGAGTACCCATCGTCTTATCCTCTGCCAACTGAGTATTGGACTCGCCCAATTTATGGCGAGAACGTTGATTGGAGGACAATATCATCTAACTGGCTAGGCGTTGGTGCTCCAGGATACGGCGGAAACGCAGGCGGTCTATACACAGGCTCTACCTTCTTCAAACTACCAACTGATTCAGTAGGTCCACTTACGTCCCACATAATGTGGACAAAGCCAATCCAAGATGGCGGTCTCGTCGGCGGCGACAACTTAGATCCAAACTTTGCCAGTGGCGGCAACACTTTCTTCTCAGGTTCAGCATATAATCAACGATTCGTAAACCCAATCATTGTCAACGGCAAAATAATCTACAACGCACAAAGTGGCTATAGTGCATCTAGATACCACACGTACGTTACTGACTTGCGAACAGGCGAAATTCTTATCGATGATCCACGAGCGATTACTTTCTCTTTCGCATACATTCCTGACTTAGAAAACCTAAACCAACACGGCGTCTCCCAACCCCTCCTTGCTACAAACAACTTTGCTCAAGTCTATGACACGAACCTTGTAAACCTGTGGAACGTAACTGGTGTTCCATCATCAAGTTCAACAGCAAACTGGGCAGTAATGGGTCCGAACGGCGAATTCATGAAATACATTCTCAACACAACCAGTATCAGCCAATGGAACTCCACTAAAATGTGGCGTATCACTGCGTCCTCACTCACACCTGGATATCCATCTGGTATCCAAGGTGTAAACGACACCACATGCGACTACTATGGTATACCCTTGACCTATCAAGGCAACAACTTCACCTCTGCAGGCAATCCATCCATTGTCGGCGCTATCCTCGGTGATTTACTAGTTGCGCGAAACGGCACCATGCCAACCACAGGCGCCAGCGCTTTCATCGGCGCTACACCAATCTTTAATCAATACACATACTTTGCAGTCAACCTGAACGCTTCCAGAGGCGCCATCGGCAACGTCATGTGGATAAAAAATGTTGCCCCACAAGTCGACAAAACAGGCAGCAACGCTACAGTTCTTAGCTTGGGTATTGATAAGGTGAATCGTGTCTTCTTTGAAGGCTTCCGCGAAACCAACCAGTTCATAGGCTACAGTATGTTGACAGGCGAGAAACTGTGGGGTCCAACTGCAGGCCAAGGCGCAATCGACTACTATGGCAGCCAATCATCTGGCACAGTATCTAACAGCTTTGCATTCGGCTACATGTACGTCGCACAGATGGACGGCATAGTCTACGCTTATGACACAGCAACCGGCGAATTAAAGTGGACTTACGGCAACGGCGGAGAAGGCAACAGCACCCAAAGCGGCAATGCAGTACCAGGTCGCTACCCAACCTTCGTCGCGGCATTCGGCAATAGTTACGGCGAAAACCAAGTAGTCTACACAATCACCAGTGAACACACAATCCAAACCCCAATCTACAAAGGCGCAATGGCTCGGGCTCTCAACGCATCTACAGGCGAAGAAATCTGGAAGCTTAGCAGCTATACTACCGAGTTCAGCACCAACAGCTATGCTATCGCTGACGGTTACGCAGTCTGGTTTAACGACATCGACGGCAGGATTTACTCTGTCGGTCAAGGTCCAAGCCAAACAACAGTTTCAGCACCGCAAGTAGGCATAGAACTAGGCCGCTCATTAGTAATCAGTGGCAGCGTCTATGACGTGTCGGCAGGCTCAAAGGGAGATGAACAGATTGCTCGCTTCCCATCAGGTCTACCCGTTGCGTCCGATGCAGCCATGACTGATTGGATGGGCTACGTCTACCAGCAAAAACCCCTACCGGCAGACTTCACAGGCGTTGTCGTCACAATCAACGTCATAGATGCAAACAACAACTTCCGCACAATCGGCACAGCAACCACAGACCCAAGCGGAACCTATAGCCTAGACTGGCAACCAGACATTGAAGGCAAATACACAGTCATCGCAAACTTTGCAGGCACAAATGCATACTGGCCATCATCCGCAAAAACAGCATTCACAGTTGACCAAGTAGCAGCTACACTGGCACCAACCCAAACAATATCAGAGCAATCAATGGCTGACCTTTACTTTGTTCCAGCAATAGCAGGCCTATTCATCGTATTGATAATTGCAATAGTCCTGATCGTGCTGGTTCTTAGAAAGCGACCATAAGACAGCAAAAACAAAACTCAATCCCTTCCTTTTTTTAGTTTTAAATAATTGAAGTTAGAATAAGGGCTGAGAAGGCTCTGGATAGATTCACAAACATAGCCGTAGTAAATTAAAAAAATTGCATTTGTTCTTCCCTAAGATCCGGAGCCTCAGCAAACTTCTAAACCGAAATTCATGTTTTAAGACTCTATTTAGAACCAGACTTGATTATTCTCAATTAATTAACTCTTTAACAGTGCAGAAAGGAAGGATTTATTTGGGTTTTGCAACGACAAATATGCCTGTACACATATTCTTGGCTATATGTTCTAAGAATCGCAGGGACCGCCAGTTTTCCAATCCATAGGTTTTTACAATCGTAAAACCGTTATCCTCGATTAATTCACATAAAGAATTCAAAGTAAAGGGTCGAATATGTCGCGCAGGCTTCCAAGTATCCATCCGTTCTCTCAAGAACTTAAATTTGTAGCCGTAGCTGAGTTTCTTAGTTGATATTTCCGTGTTAAATGGCTGAATGCCCAAAGGAACTAGAATCCGATTTTTCAGGCAAACTTTCTAGGGTATCAGCCGTATCATCTAACCGCATTTGAAGAGGAAAAACAGTTGAAGGATCCTGTTGCTGCAAGACACCTTTGGTGGTTGCTGGGGCAAAGTTGGGTAAGCCAAGGAGGCGCTGTGTCAGAAGATTCGGCGGTCAAGTTAGAAGTAGTTGAACAGATAAAAAATTGTGTGTTCTACTACTTCTCTTCTAAGGTTTGTACTCGAGTTTAGGGTTTTGAACCAGCGGTAACACTCGACTGCCAAACGGAATAGAAAAACACCCATTTGAAGTCTAGCTATTTGACTGTTTCTTCCTGCTTCTAGTTGACGACAAGGCAAAATCTTTAGAAACCCCAAATAAACCGCTAGCTGGGGATTTGTCCTAAAGTATGTTGATGGCGCCGGGGAAGGGATTCGAACCCCTGCGGGCGCGAAGCCCACCAGCTGTCTTGCCATTTTTTGGCTTAGCCCTCTTTTGTATGATCTCGAGGCTGGCGCGTTAACCACTCCGCCACCCCGGCTCCAGCCTAAACATTTGCAGTTGTGGCTAAAAGAGTTTTCAGTAACGTTTGTGCCAGATTCGCTTGTTGAGATGAAACTGAGGTTTTTTGTTAAAGTTTATGTTCTAGCTTGAAGCCTTTTGCTGTGAAGCCAATGATGCATGAAGAGCCGTCTGAATTGTGAAGAATAAATTTAATGGGGAAACTGAGGCTTCAAAAGAAATCAAACCAGAAATTAACCCTATTGTCGTAGTTTTACGCTGTAATCTTTATTTAAAAGAACAATAGAATGTATGGCTGGAGACTCCGATGTCACTAGACAAGTTAGGTTCCTCCTTAACCTCCGCAATAAGAAAACTGTTCAAGGCAGGCGCAATTGATGAGGCTGCAGTGAAGGAACTTGTACGAGACATCCAACGTGCCCTGCTCCAAGCAGACGTTAATGTTCAGCTTGTCTTAGAAATCTCCAAACGCATTGAGGAGCGAGCGTTAAAAGAGAAAGTTCCTCCAGGCGTGTCACGGCGTGAACACGTCATAAAAGTTGTTTATGAAGAATTAACCCGTTTTGTGGGTGACAAGCCTGTTCCACTTAAGGTGGAGCCTGGCAAAAAGAAAATAATCATGCTTGTAGGCATTCAAGGCTCAGGAAAAACAACCCACGCTGCTAAATTGGCGCGGTACTTCCAGAAAAGAGCAATGAAAGTAGGGTTGATCTGTGCAGATACTTTCCGTCCAGGAGCCTACAACCAGCTTCAACAACTAGCAGCAAGAACAAATACTCCTTTTTTTGGTGACCTTAAAGCTAAAGACCCAGTAAAAGTTGTTAAAGAAGGTTTAAAACAATTCAGCGACAAAGACCTAATCATCGTTGACACAGCTGGACGACACAAGGAAGAGAAAGATCTAATCAAGGAAATGAAAGACCTTGAAAAACACGTTAAACCCGACGAAGTCATCATGGTCATCGACGGCACCATCGGACAACAAGCCCTGGCACAAGCCAAAACCTTCCATGAAGCAACACCAATCGGCGCCATCATTGTAACCAAACTTGACGGTTCCTCACGCGGCGGAGGCGCACTATCAGCTGTCGCAGCAACTGGGGCACCAATTAAGTTCATTGGCACAGGCGAAAAAATCGAAGACATCGAACCCTTCATTCCCTCACGTTTCGTCGGTCGCCTCTTGGGCATGGGCGATTTAGAAACACTCCTCGAAAAAGTGAAAGACGCCGAAATCCAAGTTCCTCAAAAGAAAGCTAAAGATATTATGAGCGGCAATTTTACGTTAACTGATATGTACGAGCAGTTCCAAGCAGTTAAGAAAATGGGGCCATTTGGTAAAGTGCTTAAGATGATTCCTGGGCTGTCGTCCGCAAATGTACCTGATGAGATGCTAAACACCGCTGAAGGCCGCTTAGATAAGTGGGGCATAATAATCCAATCCATGACGCCAGCGGAAAAAGAAAATCCTAAACTTTTGAATTCTTCACGGGCAAGACGCATCGCACGGGGTTCAGGAACTACTGAAAAAGACGTTAAAGAACTTCTCAAACAGTATGTTATGATGCGTAAGATGTTAAAGATGTTTAAGCGCAAGAAGAAGTTGCCGTTTGGTTTAGGCGGTAAAGGCATGGGCATGGGTATGCCAGGTATGAAGTAGGCTAAACGCGATGGATGTTCTGGAGAAAGCATTCGAGATACTGAGCAAATACCCGCTTTGCGACCACTGTTTGGGCAGGCAGTTTGCTTTGCTTGGTTACAGTATGGAAAACAATGTTCGCGGTCAAGCATTAAAAGTTAGTTTAACCATGCAAGCCAACGACCTCGCCAAAGAAAAAAACGTTGAAGGAATAAAACGGCTTAAGGTTTTGGCGGCTAATGGTTTTTCAAGGGAAGCTCAAGAAACCCTAAAACACCTAAACAAACGCTTACCAAAAAGCGAAACAGATGTAAAATGCAGTTTATGCGACGGGAAATTTGAGCTAATTGATAGTTTAACCCAGAAAGCGTTGGAGGCCATAACAGGCTACGAGTTTACAACTTTCCTTGTCGGAATTGAGTTGCCCACAAAGGTTGAGGAGAGAGAAGACGAATTCAAAGCAGCCGTCAACATCGGCTACGGCGAAAGCATAAAGCATGAATTTGGCAGGTTGCTTGGTAAATCACTTGCTAAACGGACAGGCAAAGAAGCTGATTACCTAATACCTGATATGGTTGTAGTCTTCGATCCTTTTCTCGAGAAGGTGCGACTTCAGGTTAACCCCCTATTTGTTGCTGGCAGATACCGAAAGCTTGTACGTGACATTCCACAGTCTAAATGGTTCTGCAGAAGCTGCCATGGAAGAGGTTGCGAGAACTGCGGCGGAACAGGAAAAATGTACCCTGAATCGGTCGAGGAGCTGTCTTCTAAACAGTTGCTTGAGGCTGCTCAGGGCGAAGACACTTTCTTCCATGCTTCTGGACGCGAGGACATCGATGCAAGGATGCTTGGAAGCGGCAGACCTTTTGTTATTGAGGTTTCAAAACCTAAGAAACGATTTTTTAATTTGAAGCTGATTGAAGAACAGGTGAACTCAGGCGCAGTTGGGAAGGTTGAGGTTTCAGGTTTACATCTTACAACTAAAAATGTTGTTAGACATCTGAAGAAGGGTGAAGGTGCACAGAAAGAATATGCTTTACTGGCTGAATTTGAGAACGAATTATCTGAGCAGGATTTGCACTTGATTGAAGAGAAGCTATCTGAGGCATGTATTAAACAGCAGACGCCAATACGTGTCTTGCATCGAAGGGCAGATTTAATCCGAGAAAAGTACATATATCAGGTTAAAGTTAAGAAGGTGTCGCTTAAGCGGGCTCTACTGGAAATTCGTTGCCAAGGCGGGCTCTACGTTAAAGAATTGGTGTCTGGAGATGAAGGACGCACAAACCCAAACGTTTCGGATTTGCTCAAAAACAAAGCGAAGACGCTTAAGCTTGACGTTCTCAACGTAATAATGGATGATAATTAAAGGTGAAAACTAGATGAGAGGTTCAAAAGGCTATTACACTGGAACTCGCAGTTTATTGCGTAAACCAACTCGTGCAAAAGGTAAACCACACATTGGTAAAATTCTTCAAGACTACACTCCAGGTTCACAAGTGATTATAAAAATGGATTCTAGCACTCAGAAGAGTATGCCTCATAAACGGTTCCATGGCAAAATAGGAGTCATTGTGGAAAAGCGCGGTCGTGGATATGTCGTTAGTGTTCCACAGGGCAATTCGATTAAAGAAATAATTACTCGCTCAGAGCATCTTGAGCCTTATACGGGTAAGTGAGAAAATGAGCAAGAGAGAAGTAAGCGAAAGTCGATTAACACTGCCGCAAGTTAAGAAGGTTCTGGAAGGCATTGGCGAAGAAAACCTCGACCAATTCCAACGCCGAACACTCGATTACGTGAGCAAATTTTCCAAAGCTGACCCTGTCAAAGCTGAAGAACTCTTGCAAACACTCATAAAAGAATACGAACTTGACGAGGCAGAAGCAGTTCAAATAATCAACTGCATGCCAGAGACAATTGATGAGTTAAGGGTATTCTTAGCGGGTGGACGAAAAATCATTGAAACCTCAAAATTACATACAATTGTTGAGCTTTTAAACGAGAACCGAACGTTGAAGTAGCGGGAAGCGACTAAGTATTTTTAAGCAGTAAGCGAGAATAGAGTAGCTGACGGACTCAGTGACTATTATGGAAAAGCGGTATGAAGAGTATGCTTACGTGTTAGATTTCCTTCAACACGGCAAGCCAGGATTTCGCCCAACTGGACGGGCAGGTTACCGAGCGGGCGCTCTAATTCAATGTGTCGGAGAAGAATTTTTCACACTCTTAGAAGCTTTAGTTAAGGAAGAATTGGTTCTTAAACCTGGCGACCGCGTGTACGTAGGAAAAGATTCCCGTGAAGAAGTCACCTATATTATCGGGCGCATAGGGTACGAAGAGTTAACTGCTTCATCCAAAGCTGAGCTTCCAAGCGTTATAAATAAAATAGTGTCAAACCGAGAAAAATGGTTTGTCAACTTCTTCAATACCACACGCGCAATCACTCCAAGGATGCACGCGCTGGAGCTTGTTCCAGGTATAGGCAAAAAATACATGTGGCAAGTTATCAATCAGCGTGAACGCAAACCGTTTGAAAGCTTCGATGATTTGCAGAAGCGCACCGAGCTGCCTAACCCTGTAAAGTTGATTACGAAGCGGGTTCTGGAAGAGCTTGAGGGCGACAGCAAGTACAGGTTGTTCACGCGGGCGCAGTAAGGCATACGCATGAGCCTTGAGGAAACGAAGCAGCTGCTTCAAACCCGCCGAATTTCGCCGAACAAGCTTATGGGGCAAAACTTCATGGTTGAGCCATCGCTCTACCCTAAACTGTGCACTTATGCAGAACTTGGTAAAGGGGATGTGGTGTTGGATGTTGGCGCGGGCTTCGGTTGGTTAACGTGTTTCTTAGCTGATAAATGTAAGTCAATAGTTGCTGTTGAAAAAGACCCGCAGATTGCGAGGGTACTTCGTGAACAAGTCAGGGATTTTGGCAATATTGCGGTTATTGAAGGCGACGTATTGAAGGTGCAGTTGCCAGAATTCAACAAGGTTGTTGCGATTCCTCCGTATTATTTGTCTTCTCATTTAGTGATTTGGCTTCTTGAACGACAAATTGATTGCGCGGTCATGATTCTGCAAAAAGAATTTGCCGCAAACCTTGTTGCACCGGTGGGCAGTGATGGGTATGGTTGGTTAACCGTTGTCATCCATCAAGCCGCAGAGGTCGAACTCTTCGATCCCGTGCCCAAAACCATGTTTTATCCTCAACCAGAAGTAGATTCAATAATTCTGCGGCTAAAACCCTGGAGCACCAAACCGTTTGAAGTAAAGAATTCAGTGTTATTCATTCGGATGGTTAAATGGCTCTTTACCCAACGTAACAAAAAATTAGTCAAAGCGCTCTCACCTTTCATTAGAGACAATTTCAAGTTAAGCAAACAGGATGCAGAAAAACTAGCTCTTAACCTGCCCTTCCGTGATAGACGCCCCAGAGAATTATCACCTGAAAATTTTGGAGACATAGCGAATGCCTTACCCAACTAAAAGAACACACTTCGGCAAATACGTTTTTGACATTTACGAAGAAGTGTACGAGCCTGCCGAAGACTCGTTTCTCTTCGCTGAAAACCTTGAGGTCAAAGACGGTGATAAGGTTTTGGATGTTGGTACGGGCTGCGGATTGCTTGGTATATTGGCCGCAGAAAAAGCAGCCGGCGTAGTAGCTGTTGAATTAAATCCGCATGCGATTCGCTGTGCACAGCAAAATTCAGTACTCAATCGCGTGAAGAAAAAGATTGACTTTGTTCAATCAAGCCTGTTTACAGCTATTAACCCAAAGGTCACCTTTGATTTGATTCTGTTTAATGCACCTTACTTGCCGTCAGATGAGGGTGAGGCTGCTTCGTGGATTGAGCGGGCATGGGCTGGCGGCGCCAATGGAAGGGAAGTTGTTGACCGATTTATTTCCGAAGTGCCACATTATCTTGAGCATCGGGGGCGGGTTCTTTTGATGCAATCAACCCTCACAGGCGTAGAAGAAACCCTCCGGAAATTCAGCGAGCAAAACCAGAAAGCCACTATAAAAGCCGAGCGTAAACTGCCTTTCTTTGAAACCTTAACTCTGATAGAAGCTCAAGCTGGCGAGTAGAAGAAACAATTTAAAGCCAGACTCCAACTCAATATTGTTGGTGTTAGTGATGACAATTTGGTTTTATGTCAAAACAAACGAAGACCCAAAAGCTGTCGGCGAAGTTGTTTGCGCCTTCAACTTCATGCAGGGTCAGCATCCATATGACAAGTACTCTTGGGTTATTGAGCCTGGACGCGATGAACCTGGCTACTGGGAAATCAAAGGCAAATACGCCGCTTTAAAAGATGTCACAATCATATGTATCGTCTATAGAATTGGCGACACCGTGGCGTTCTCAGAAATTGATGATGACCTATCCCCAAACTTCATTGACCCTCTAGTTGCGAAATATGGGTTTGATAATGTTAAGTGGATTGTAGTTCCCGCGAAAAGATAGTGACACCTTTTGCTCTGCGGAGACCCCCTCCCTTTTTATATAGAATTCACAGTTTTACTAGGGGACAAACCCTGAGCGTTCGTAGGACCTTTTGTTGCTTCAAATAAGGGAGCTTAGATTTTTGTTGGCAACAAAACCCTGAGGATATTTATTGTTTGTCGTATTTTTCGAATTCATTATTCACTATCGTAAGCTCTATCCCCGCTTGCTTAAACATGTCAATAGTGTCCGTGTCGGCATGATACCGTTTTTCGCAGACCACACGTTTGATTCCAGCGTTTATAATCATCATTGCACATGTTCGGCACGGGGTCATTTTGCAGAACAAAGTTGAACCTTCAAGTGGAATTCCAAACCTGGCAGCCTGAAGAATTGCATTTTGCTCGGCATGCAGGGTGCGCACACAATGTTGGCTTATTTCACCATTCCCGTTGGTTACCTGGCGCATGTCATGTCCCACTTCATCACAATGTGGTAACCCTGCAGGGGAACCGACGTAGCCCGTGGTCATAATGCGTTTGTCTTTCACAATTACTGCGCCGCATTTTCCTCGGTTACAGGTCGCCCGTGCAGCAACGGCTTCACACATGTCCAAAAAGTACCTGTCCCAATTGGGTCTTGAATTAGTGCTCAATTGTTTTTACCTCGCAGTTTTAAATATAGTTCTCATAACAAATTAATAAATTGTATCCGCATTGAGCCTTTATTTCTCGAGGATGTGGATTTCTCTTCCAATTATGTGTCGCTCATCCATTTCAATTAGAGAAGCGGTGTTGACTAACCGTTCAAGTCCACCTGCGCTCGGCGAAAACATGCCTCTCGAGAAAGCGCAAACCCTCTTGAAGCCAAGTTGTTCAAGCTTCCCATCGATAGGCATTGTTACTGCTTGTCCAGAGCGCGTCTTGATGTATGGAGTAACCAAAACCAAACGACCCCCAGGCGTCAGTACGGTATAGGCTTTTTCGATAAAACCAAAATACAAAGGCTCAAGCTTCTCAATAATCTTTTCAGCATATGGATTAGTTGGCACCTGTCTCAGTGCTGGGCCCAAATCAGGCTCACATACAATGCAATCTACAGCTTCCTGCCCAATCTTCTCCGACAATTTGTTAACGTCTCCTTGGAGAACTCGAAAGTCTGCGTCCTCAAGCCCATACTCTCTAACTATCCACTCAAGATTCTCGGTTGTAGCTTTAACGCACCAAGGATTAACATCCATGCCCACAACCATCGCCTTCTCCATCAGCGCTTCTTGAAGAATCGTGCCAACGCCACAGAAGGGGTCAAGCAAAACTTTTCTGGTCATACACGCAGACAAATTAACCATTATTCTAGCTAACCTTGGAGGCATGCCGAAAATTTTTCGTTGGTTAGGCTTGTAAAGGTCTCTTTTCTGAAATTCAAATGGGTTGTGCACAGCAACCGTGATAGCAGCGAACGTTTCAGTTCTGCCAATACAGAATAGTACTTCTGCTTTGTTTTCGACCAGATTCTTCTTTAGCACTTCAACGTGGCTTAGCTGAGCTTGCTTTCTATCTTTGCCAAAACCCATAAAACTCGATTTCTTACCTAAATCAGCCAACTCGTTCTTCACAGCGCTGCCGACAAACCGCTGAATTCCACTAGACAATGGCCGTAGAGTGCTTTCAGTGCAGTATACGCTAACTCCAAACAGAACTTTCTCAGACGATTTAGCCATTCCATCGACTAAACCGCTCGCTTCTAAAGATTCAGTTATTTGCTGTTGTGCTTGCTTATTTTTTTTGAGGAATGCTTCTTTGACGGTTTCTGTTGGAAACTTTGCTACAACTTCGCCTATTTTAATGATTCCACCCAAATCAGCGATCGCAGAAGCATCGAAGTCTTTCTCGAACGATAGGGCAAAGAATTCTCCAGAGAAAAATTGGATTTCAAAGTTGATTTCTCTGGCTTTGAAGTATGAGGTTAGCTCCGCTAGTGAGAGCATCCAGTTTTTCCCGGAAACAAACAGTTCAGTTGGCATCTAAAAATCAAAAGTAAACTAAGTATATAAGTAAATGACTGACAACGTTCGAATAAAGCACTCTAAGTAGATAAGTGTAAGTTGGAAAATGCACGGAAGTATCACAGCTGATTTACAAATCGTTTAAATACCGCTGAAATGTGTAGGTTAAAAAGGGACGTTGCATGCACGCAAGAAATTACAGGCACGTAAAAAATAGAGCCTACACACGAAAGAAATACGCTAGAGGTTTTCCACCACCAAAAATAGTAAAGTTCACTATGGGCGATACGAAAGGCGCCTTTGCAATTGAAGGTAGACTTGTCGGTTTAGAACGCGCTCAAATTCGTCACAGTGCCTTAGAAGCGGCACGTGTAGCGACCAACCGTATTCTTATTGATAAACTCATAAACGATTACCTCATGGTTGTTAACCTGTACCCTCACATAATTCTAAGAGAAAACAAAATGATCTTCGGCGCTCACGCTGACCGACTTCAACAGGGAATGAGACGTTCCTTCGGAACAGCAATCGGCACCGCAGCAAAAGTAGAAGCAGACCAAACCATCATAACCGTCAAAGTCAAAGCAGGTCAAGAGGCAGTCGCTAAAGAATCCCTTAAAAGGGGAAGCGCAAAACTTCCAATTCCATGCAAAATAGTTATCTCCAAAATTCAAGTTTCTCCAACAGTAACCGAAGCGGCCGAAGCTGAAGCGCCCGAAGCGGAGACGGAGACGACTTGACCGTAAAAGAGAAAGAGCTCGTTTTATGGTTTGAAGATGTAAGAAATGTTGATGTTTCCGTTGTTGGCGGCAAGAACGCCAGCCTTGGAGAAATGATTAATTCCGGGCTTCCTGTTCCACCAGGTTTTGCAGTAACCGCTTTTTCATATGAACGTTATATTCAAGAGGAAAAAATCGCTGAGCAAATTTACAAGATTATTAAAGAGACTGTTACAAACCCAAATGACCCCAAACAATACGATGTTGCATCCAAGAAAATCCGTGAACTCATTGAGAAAACTGAAATGCCAAAAGATATTGAAACCGCGATCCGAAAAGCCTACAAAGACTTAAACAAACGGCTTGAACTCAAAGACACTTTTGTTGCTGTGCGGTCAAGCGCTACAGCTGAGGATTTGCCTGACGCATCGTTTGCAGGTCAACAGGAAACTTACCTTAACGTTAGAGGCGCAGATGATCTTATTGACAAAGTGAGGAAATGCTGGTCCAGCCTCTTCACTCCACGTGCAATCTTCTATAGAAACGAAAAAGGTTTCCCGCATGAGAAAGTTTTCATAAGCGTCGGCGTACAAAAAATGGTTAACTCTGGATGCGCCGGAGTCATGTTCACCATTAACCCAGTCACTGGAAATCGTGACGAGATTGTTATCGAAGGTAATTACGGGTTAGGAGAAACTGTTGTATCGGGCGTTGTTAATCCTGACGACTTTGTTGTTGACAAAGCTTCAAACACCATTAAGGAACGCAGGATTTCACGCAAAACAGTAGAGTACATCCGTGACCCAAAAACGGGCAAAACAGTGCACTTAGATATTCCAGCGGAAAAGCAAAAAATAACCTGCATAGACGACCGAGAACTCTTGGCGCTTGCAGAACTTGCAAGACGAATAGAGAAGCACTATGGTAAACCCATGGATATTGAATGGGCAATTGACCAAGACCTATCTTACCCACAGAACATGTTCATAGTTCAAGCTAGGCCAGAAACAGTTTTTGGCACAAAAGAGAGGGAAGCAACTAAAATGGAAGACACAAGAGCCCAAGAACAACTAAAAGTCGTTGTAAGAGGAATCTCCGCTGGGCGAAGAGGCTACGGCGTAGGAAAAGCAACAGTAGTTCTTAACCCTGACGATGCAAACAAAGATATGAAAAAAGGAGACATCCTAGTTACGGGCATGACTGATCCCGATTTTGTGCCTTTCATGAAGATGGCAAGTGCCATAGTCACAGACAAAGGCGGAATCACATCCCACGCAGCCATCGTCAGTCGAGAACTTAACATTCCATGCGTAGTGGGCACAGAAATTGCGACCCAAGTCATGAAAACAGGCATGGAGTACACTGTTGATTCGAGAAACGGCGTTATCTACGAAGGCATCATGGCTCAGGCAGTTCAACCAGTCGCAGCAAACAACGGCGGCATCGCAATGCAAGTTGCAGAAGCCGCTCCAGTTACAGCTACAAAGATTTACATGAACTTGGGAACTCCCGAGATGATTGAGCAATACAAGAATTTGCCATTCGAAGGCATAGGGCTTATGCGTACAGAATTCATCTTAGCCAGCGCAATCGGCAAGCATCCAATGGCATTTGTTGATGAAGGCAAGAGCCAAGAGTTCGTTGACAAACTTGCCGACGGTATCGCAACAGTTGCTCGTGCAATTCAGCCAAAACCAGTCGTAGTCCGTTTAAGCGACTTTAAAACTAACGAGTACCGAGGATTGAAAGGCGGCGAAAAATACGAAATCGTAGAAGAAAACCCAATGTTGGGTTGGAGAGGATGCAGCCGCTACATAAGCAAATGGTACGACAAAGCCTTCCGACTCGAATGCCAAGCAATAAAGAAATGCCGGACGGAGTGGGCGCTCAAAAACGTCTACGTTATGCTGCCCATGGTCCGCACACTTTGGGAAGCAAAAGCAGTATTGGCAATCATGAAGGAAGAAGGCTTAGAGCGCAACAACGACTTCAAGATTTGGTTCATGGCTGAAACACCATCGATAGGCATAATGGCTGACGAATTCAGCAAACTCGTTGACGGATTCAGCATCGGCTCAAACGACATGACCCAAGGAGTACTAATGATTGACCGCGACTCTGAACGCTTAGGCCAAATGGGGTACTTTGACGAGCGTGACCCAGCAGTTAAACGCATTATCGCCCACCTCATTAAAGCCGCGCATGAAAACGGCTGCACAGTCAGCATCTGCGGAGAAGGACCATCGAATTTACCTGATTTCGCGGAATTCCTCGTTCGAGTTGGAATAGACAGCATATCCGTCAACAACGACGCCGTCGTCCAAACACGAAAACATGTAGCCAGCGTAGAACAAAGAATTATCCTTGAACGTCTCGCCGAACAAGCCGCACTAGCACGCGGGCAACCCCTCAAAAAGCCAAAGCAAGACTGGGAATGGCAACTCTAACCCAAACGCCGTGCAACCCATTAGTTCTCTTTTGTTTCATTTTTCAATCGCAGACACGTGGTAGAGTATGTTAGGTTTTGATTTTGAAGAAGAACGAATAAAACAGGAAATCGCGAAACTCGACGCTAAACGGGTTCTGCTACAGATGCCTGAAGGATTAAAACCTGATGCTCCCAAAATCGCAAAAATCGTTGAGAAAACTGGTGCTCTGGCGATAATTTCAGCGGACCCCTGTTATGGCGCCTGCGACATTGCGGTTAGTGAGGCGGAAGGCTTGGGCGTAGATTTGATTGTGCATTTTGGCCACGCAAAGATGGTTAAGCACGAGCAGATTCCAACGATTTATGTTGAAGCCAGAGCAACCGTAACGGTTGATAAAGCCGTTGAGCAATCTCTTCCACTTCTGAAAAACTACAAAACTGTTGGTTTAGCAACATCTGTGCAGCACCTGCAAATTCTCAATCAAGCGAGAGAAATCCTAACCCGAGCAGGAAAAACCGCTATAATCGGCGACTCAGGGCAAATGGGTTACCCAGGGCAAGTCAGCGGCTGCAACTACAGCAATGTAAAATCCGTAGCCGACGAAGTTGAAGTCTTCCTATTTATCGGGGGAGGAATGTTCCACGCAATCGGCATAGCGCTAAGCACTTCTAAACCAACCATCATAGCTGACCCATACGATAACAGGGCTTACCCAATTAATGCTGAGGTTCAAAAGATCATTAAACAACGGTTTGCAAGTATCCAGGAAGCCAAAAGCGCTAAGAAATTCGGAATTTTTGTCGGGTTAAAACCTGGGCAAAAACATCTTGAAAGCGCTTTAAAAATTAAGGAGTTGGCGGAGAAAAAAAGCAAAACCGCATACTTATTGGCAGCCAGGGAAATCAACCCTGAAACACTCTTGGAATTTCCGTCGATCGATGCCTATGTGAATTCTGCTTGCCCCCGGGTTTCTCTTGAAGCCACAGGTAAGTTTGGGAAGCCTGTTTTGACGGTTAACGAATTTATGGTGGTTTGCGGCGAGGTTTCATGGGAGAACATGCTCAAAAAAGGCTTATTCGAAAACTAGACTTGGAACGGTTCCTTGCCACAGTCGCAACCCAGCCAAACCCCCAAGCGCATCTGGAGCAGTACACAGTTTCAGAGAACGTTGCCGCAAACATGCTCTACATTGCCGCCTACGCAAATAATGACATCGTTGGCAAGTCAGTGTTGGATTTAGGCTGTGGCACTGGCAGGCTTGCTTTAGGTGCCTCTTTCTTGGGCGCTGAGTGTGTGGTTGGCGTTGACATCAACAGATTAGCCATCAAAACTGCTTCTGAGAACTCAAAGAAAACTGACCATGCCCAGAGTGTTCAATGGATTCTTAGCGACATAAGCGTTGTGGATGGGCGGTTTGATACTGTTTTGGAGAATCCGCCTTTTGGCGTGCAAACCAGAGAGGCTGATAGACCGTTCTTGGTAAAAGCCTTAGAAGTAGGCAACTCGATCTACTCGCTTCATAGTCATCCAGAAGTCGATGCACACCTTATTAGACAGCTAAAAGCCAGCCAAGGATTCCTGCAGGTATCTGGCTCTCCTTTTCTTGAAGGGTTCATTTCAAAACACGGTGGCGCTGTAATTGCCGTCTACGCCCTGCTTATGACTATTCCCCGCATGTTCGAGTTCCACACAAAGCTGAAGCATGACTTCGTCATTGACCTTTACGTTGTCAAGAAGAAAGCACCGTGATTCTAGTTTGGGGAAAAGGCGTATTTTATTTATTAATCAAAAGGTTTATTGCGAAGAATGGAAACTAAGGATATGCATTTATCAAAATCAAGCTTATTTACAAGTAAAGGGAACCATCATGAGCTTAAAATCTCCAGAACAAAAAAGTGGTCATTTAGTTTTGCCCGGCGAACGCTTGGGCGTTATTGAAGAGTTTACTCCCGATTCGGGAACTTTCGAGAAGAATGGAGTTATCTATTCCAAGATTGTTGGTCGTGCACTTTTAGATTTACAAAACAGACGTGTCTCTGTCTACCCTGTTGTCGAAGGCGTAGTCGTTCCAAAAGTAGGTACCGTCATAATCGGACAAATAGGTAATGCACAATCAGACAACGTTCTGGTACGCATCTTCAGGATTGGCAAGAAGAAGCTGTCCGGCAATTTCGGCGGCATTTTGCATGTCTCTGACGTTTCCGACCGATACGTTGATCAGATGAGCGATGTAGTCAAGCCAGGCGACATAGTTAAAGCAAAAGTCATCAGCGACAAAAACCAAGTCTTTCACTTATCAACTAATGATAATGGTTTAGGTATCGTGTATGCTTTCTGTTCACGCTGTAGCACCTTGCTTGCACCCGAACATTATGATCTTAAATGCCCTAAATGTGGCAATGTTGAAAGACGCAAAATGGCTCCAGATTACGGAAAGGAAGTAATTTAGCGAGAGGAATTGGCATGAAAGTTAATGTCCTAAAGAAATCAGAAAACGAATTAAAAATCGAAATCGTGGGCTCTAGCCACGGACTCTGTAACTTATTAGCAAAGAGACTTTTAGAAGACAAAAAAGTAGAGTTCGCAGGCTACGATGTGCCACACCCTTTAGCTTCAGCACCCATTATCTACATCAGAATGAAAGGCACCAACAAGCCAGAAGCCGCATTGATTGAAGCTACAAGGAAAGTTCGGGAAGCCAACGACGCTTTTGGCAAAGAACTTGAGCGAGTTCTCAAAGCCTAATTGTAATCATCTTTTTTCTTTTTTAGCACTCTAAATTTTTTTAAGTTTTCTCGACAGTTAGCTTTGGGATTACATGTAAATTAAAAAATGGGTATACCTTACAGTTTAAAGGAGAAAACTTTGAGCCAGCAAAAAGAGTTTCGCATAATAAAACCAGAAATCCGTGTGCTCGGAATAGACGATGGAAAATTTACTCCGCATACAAAAGGCAGCGTGATTATAGTTGGGGTTGTTTTTCGCGGAGGCTTCTCCATCGATGGAGTGATGCATACGATAATTGCGATTGATGGTTTGGACGCGACTGAACAGTTTGCTTCAATGATTAATGCTTCACCACATCACCAGCAGCTGAGTTTGGTAATGTTGAATGGTATAACTTTTGCTGGATTTAATTTGATTGATATTAAGAAACTGAATGCCTTAACGAAGCTTCCTGTTTTGGCGTTAACTCACGATAAGCCTGATTTAGATTCAATTCATGAAGCGCTTAGACACTTGCCTGATTCCGAGGAGCGCTGGAGAATAATTCTTGGAGCTGGAGAAATCTACGAAGTCACCAACAAGGGCACTAAGATTTACTTGGAGTTGGCTGGAATTTCATTAAGTGACGCTAAAAAAATCGTAAAGTTGACCTCTACAAGAAGTTGTGTACCTGAACCGCTTCGTGTAGCCCATCTAATCGCCTCGGGCATAACTCCTTGACTAGGACGAAATAAGAAAACGTTTAAAAGGTACAGTGCTAAGGAATCCCAAAACAGATAGAACTGTGGAGCACGGAAAACATGGAATTCTGCCCTAAATGTGGCTCTCGTCTTGAGCCAAAGAAATCTAAAAGTGGCAAAGACGCAACTTTGATTCTTGCTTGCGCTAAATGTGGTTACAAGAAGCCGGAAGCAGGCAAAAAATCAGAGACCAAAGTAACGCCCAAAGTTATCCAGCACAGTCCTCAGCAGCTGGTAGCTGTAATCGGTAAAGAGGAGCAGAAGCTAAGTACGTTGCCGACGGTGCGTATCGAGTGTCCGCGATGCGGGAACAATACCGCTTACGTTTGGCAAGTCCAGACGCGGGGGGCAGATGAGTCTTCAACACAATTTCTGCGCTGCACAAAATGCAACTACACCTATAGAGAATACAGCTAAACGCTACTTTTCTTTCTGCTCCCTTCTCGGAGGCTATAAAATTTTCTAATAATGCACATTCTTTTTTAAATCGGGAACGTATCGTTAATGTCATGTGCATCATGAACAGCGACTCAGCATTGCTAAAAAACAAGAATTACTCAATTACACTCCTTAAACTGCTGCCGCTAATCGCGTTTGTGGTTCCCTTAGGGTTACTTTATTTTCTAAATCCAAGTTCATTCGAGTCAATGTGGAAAGGACGAACCTTCCAGATGTTCTTCATTTGGTTGGTTGCCTTGGAGTTTATTCTCGGCTGGGAAACAATCCAATCGAAAATTAACTTTCAGAGCAAGAAAAGAATCCTTTTTTTTGCAGTCACTTTATTGATTCCAACAGTTTACGTGGTTTTAGAATATTTCCTTGGTTTAAACTCCGCAATAGTTACATGGTCGATCCAAAACGGGATTACCTGGGCAGATTCCATGCCTCTTGCCATTGAATACCTTGTATTCTCGGCTCTGTTTTGCATAACTGTTTTCCTATCTCTTGGAAAGAAGGGTCTCACGGGTTTTTCTTTGCCCGCCCTGTTTGTGGCGCTAGTAGGGATTCTTTACATCATCGATAACGTATTTCCTTATGGGCAATTCACGCCTTTTCAAATTCTTGTTCCCACAACCACAACTCTTGCAGCTGGTGTTTTGGGTTTGATGGGCAATACTGTTATGTTTGGAACCGAAGCTGGAATGCCCTTTCTCCATGTTACAGGTCCATTGGGAACTACACAGTTTACCATAGCGTGGCCCTGCGCAGGCATAGAGAGCTTACTTATCTTTACGGCGGTGGCATTGCTGTTTTTGAAGCGAATGAACATTTCCTGGAAAGCCAAAATAGGATTCTTCGCTTTTGGCGCAGCAATCACATACTTCATTAATGTGCTGAGAATAGCAACCATCTTCACCATTGGCATGCAGTACGGAGCAGAATCTCAGCCTGTGAAAGATTTTCATTTCATATATGGTCCCTTATACGCGATGTCATGGATTATTTCTTACCCGCTTATAATTCTGGTAAGCCACAGTTTATGGAAAAAACACGAAAACCCAAAGTTAGGAAACCTCAACAAGCACAGCTAAACCTTGCTTAACCAAAATCTGCGCATTCTGAAGCGGCAACGTCGCCACATCTTCCGCTGTAAAGGGGCCATAAGATTTCATGTCTGCGCCCATTATGGCTGGAATATTCTTTATGAATCGAATGGTGGAGCGTTTGTGGGGCTGCACTGCGGGGGCGGCTGCGTTTGTTTCGACTCTAACTATGACTGTGATTGGTTCAACAACCAATTGACCCTCCATCAAGTCGTCAGCGAACTTGTGGTAGGATTTTGTGAAGCCAGCGAAGGTCTCGCACATTTTTGCTTCTTCCGCGGTTAGTAGTTCAGAGGGCAACCTTTGGGTTTTGGTAACCGTCTTTATGATTTTTCTGTATCGTGCCCCAAGGAGTTCCTCAAGCATCCGCTCAACGTTTTGTGCTTCATGAGTAAGTAGGTTCATTTTAACAGATTTTTTATCCATGACTTTATCTTCTTCTTTGATGCGACGCATGTACTCGGCGATTTTAGCGTAGAAATCAGGCGGTAAACCTCCAAGTGTGGGGTCATCGATTTCTCTTTGCCATGCCGCGTAGAGTTCATTGTACATTACTTTGCAACCTCCGCTCTTCTTTTACAGATAAGCATAACCGCTGCAGCGGTCGGCAACTCAACAGTTTGATTCTTGTATGGACCCAACGTTTCCCCACTCAATCTGAACTCTGGAGCATCAGACACCAACACTTTAGCTGTGCCCTTTTTAAAAGCTACGGCTCCAGTGAAGGGGTCAAAGGTCTGCAGGTCTTTTGCTGGAAACTCAACTTTCTTTAGCCCTGTTTTGCCATGCAAGGTGCCGTTCATACGGATTAAGCGGTGGATGTCGGTGGTGACGACGGTGTCGATTTTTGAAGATTGAGTTTGTTTAATGTACTCGGCTAGTTTCAGCCATGTTTGTACGCTGACGTCGTTGATGCTTTCCCATCGGCCTTCACTTATGGCGCGTTTAATGATGGTTTCTTTGTTCCTCAGGAGCGCGTTGTTTTTTATTCCTGCTTCTTTTAGGTCTTCTTTGGTTGCGTTTAGAAGAAACTCCTGCATTCCCACCTTCAAGCGTCGGTTCCAGCCGAAGTCATGCAAAATGAATTTTTTGGCTGGTGCCTTGCGCCTTCCACGTCTCTCTTCGACTTCTTTGTCAAGGATGTTTATGCCCAGTCCTGTGACGTAATCAACAATTTCTTTCCTTGCCATCGCATCCAGCGACCGCACAGCCTCGTTCTCTATGTGCACATGGTAGCCGCGGTGCCCTGAAAAATAAACCTGCAACTCATCTTGCGAAAATCCAAAATCGTTCTCTAGCATGTCAAGTAGTTTAGTGGCTTCGTCGCGGGTGGATTGAATACACAGGTCGCATGCCCAGATTTTGGTTTCAAACTTTATTGCTTCGCAGCAGGGGCAAACTTCCGGGGTGATTCCTCTGCCTTCAAAACCGCATTTTACACATCTAAATTCATCGTGGATTTTATTACATGAGGTCGGTATGTGGTCGGCGTCTATGTCGAAGACCAGGTCGGAGCCTATCCAGTGCTTCTTGTCCATGTCGTAGTCTGGGTTTTCATAGTAAGCGCAGGAGTGGTAAACATCTGATGGCACGGTTTCGGCAAGCGTTGCTCTGAGACTTTTGAATTCAGCGAAACTTCTGTGCCTGACCATGAAGCGTTCTTTGAACATGAGGTAGCCAAATTCCCGCTGCTCAGGCTCGGAGACGGCTGGAATCACTGTGGAGGGGTCTTGGTAGTATTCTGCGAATTTTTGGTAAACGAATTCTCGAGAAGCCTCCATACCACAACCCCTTCCTTAACCAGCATAGTTATTCTTTCCTTAAATTTAACTTATGCCGATAAAACGCAGATTTCCCATATCGTTTTAGGTGTATATAAGCTTCGGAAGGACCTGAATCTGAAAAGGATTATTGGTGAAACAAAGCATCAAAACCATGAATCCCAGCCAAAGAACAGTAACCTCCAACTCTTTTCTACGCTGTGGAATCAGCGTATACACAAAAATGTACGGTATATACCAATATTGGAAGTATGCTAACAGGAAACTGGGTACAAGCAGAAAAATCGCTAAGAGTGAAAGCAAACTGTTTTTGTTAAGCATATACGCTGCGTAAACCAGTGTAACGGCAAGAGTTAACAAAACACTGGCAGATTGCCCATACCAGCCAATTTGCGAATGCACCGAAAAAGCGTTAACGGTATTCATAACTAATTCTTGTCTAGTTTGCATCAGAAACGACGCACTCAAATAAGCTGTAAAACCGCTGATCCCCAGCAATACCGAGCCCCCAATCACCGCCTTATTTCGAAGTAAGTTTTGTGGCTTATTTTTCTTCAGAAGGTTCAGCAGCCCAATGAGGATTAGAGGTAGAAGGAAAATTCCCGCTTGATACTTCAAAAAGACTGAAGCTCCAATTAACAAAAAAAAGTAGTCATAGCGTTCACTTAGGAGTATAGTTACCGCCATCAGTGCAAAAAGGAACGCTACAGAATCAAACATGCCGCCTGCCGCATAAAGAACCAGCGACACGTAAATAGTAAATAGACCAGCTGCCTTCCAGAACAAATGCATATTTTTCTTAAGGTAAACCCTGAGGAAGAAGTAAAGGCAGATGTGGGCAAATACAAGAAAAAGAGCAATCTCCAGTTTGTAAACCAAAGCGGGGTCAAAACCGCTCTGCAACAGGGCGCCAAAAGGCAAAAACACCATAATACTGCCCAAAGGATAAAGATGTGGCATTTCAGGCCAAGTTACAAACATATAGGGTGAACTGTCCTGGCTTGAAAGGACTCCTAAAGGACGGTTAAACACTGACAAGCCATCTTTAACAAATAGGCTTGAGACATAGCTGTCTCTGGCGTGGTCGGTGTACCAATTGTTGAATGTGGCAAGAGGACTAGAATTTAATGCTAAAACAATAAGCCAAATAATCAATGATAACAAAAGAAAAGTAAGCAGCCGATTGCGGAAGGTTTTATTTACAATTGGTAATGGCGGGATTGTTTCCAATTTTTCTGTGAGTTTGGGCAGAGCCCATTTCAAACTAATTATGACTGCTGCTGCTGCGCTTAATACAAACATGATTTTTGCAGAGGCATTAAGCCAGGAGAAAGGATAGAGAACTTGGGGTTTCTCAACTGTTGCTTGAAGATGAACCCAGCTTGCGTTGGGCGCATTAGAATAGAAAATTACTTCATAATAATGTGCTTCCCCGATGAATGAGGTGCTTATGTTTAGGTTTGTAGGGTTAGAGTAAATTGTGGCGTTTGAGGTTGCGATTGAAAAGTTTTTCATAAAAACAGTTGGGCATTGAACGATTACTGAGACATTTTCTCCGCCTTGAAAAGCTCCCAAGCCTTGCCTGTACGTCTCGTTTTGGCTAAGTCTGAAGGAATCATCGATAACCGTGACATTTTGAGTGCGGTCAGTTGCAACAGGAAACAAGCTTACGGTGGATAGAACAATGCTTAGCACCAAAAATATAATTGCGACTAAGAGAAGGATTTTAGTCATGCCAAGCTTTTTCATTAACCCGCTTCCGTAACGGTAAAAATAGAATCCAACATGTATTTAATTCTGCTTTAACAAACCAGCATTAACCCGCCCAATTATGAACGCCAAACAGCCTTCGTGGTATAAGATAAGTAGCTTTTGATTTCAGTCCATGAAAGCTTGGACTTTCCGCGTTTTCTATTGACGAATAATATGGGGGTTTCTTTCACATTGAATTTTTTTAGAGCTGCTTGCCTTATTGTTTCTATCTGGATTTCGTAGGTTTGACTGTGTAGGTTGCTAATGGCTTCTTTGAGGAACTGTGTAGAATAGCAGCGGTATCCGCTTGTGCAATCCTTCAGTTTTAAGCCTAATGAAGCTCGGGCGATGAGGTTAGCTGTCTTGCTGATTACTTTTCTTGTGAATGGCCACCCATCGATTTTGCCCCCTTTGATGTATCGGCTCCCGATGACGATTCCGCAATCACACTCCTTCATAGTAGCTAAAAGTTGCGGGATATCCTGTGGATTATGAGAGTAATCAGCATCCATTGTGAAGACATATTTTGGGGGATGTTTTGCAGATAGAAATATTTTGATTCCGTCTGTAATCGCGGTTCCTAAACCAGTTTTTTTTGGTCGACTATAAAGCACTATGTTTGGGTATTGGCTCTGTTTTTGCCGAACAATATCTGCGGTTCCGTCTGGGCTGGAATCATCGATAACTAAAATGGACGCGTTCAACTTTAGATTCTCAATGTCGTCAATTAACTTTGAGATGTTGTCGGCTTCTCCATAAGTGGGAAGAATCAAGCCGACTTCATAGTTAACCAATGAGTTACCAATCAACTGATAGGTCATTAGGATTTTTGCCATCCTTATTAAAGTTTAATGAGCTAATAAATCTTAACAAGTCATTCAGCCTTACTTTTCTGCTCTGTTTTTCTCTTGTAGTATTTTAGTGGATGATAGATGCTTCGGCATAAGTCATCTTTGTTTTTGCATACCCCATGGGTCTGAAGGACTGAGCACTGTGGGCAAGTGTACTTTGTTCCTGAACCGCGTTCACCGGCGATGTGCTCGATTTGATAGCGGGTTAGACGTTCGTTGTAGTCGGAGAAGGTTTTGAACATGTCATTCAAACCTTCAGGGGTCATTCCAATGTTTATCATAAACGAGGTTAAAGTGAAACGACCGATGTGGCTTAGATGATGGGCTTGGGATGCATCTGTGTAGAGCGCGTTTATACATGGGGGGAAAGCTCCTTGGACGACAACTTTGGGCATTTCATCAATTTCCTGCCCCATGATCGTCTGAGCTAATTGTATTAACTCTTCAGCTATTGTTGATATCTCCTCTGGAAGATTCTTAATTTCTGAAACATCGAGCCTTTTCTCTACTCGATTCTTTATTTCTTCCTGAAGCAGACGAATCACCTTATCCTTGTTTAGATAAACCATGCCCCTATCCATAATTTGGTTAACAAGCTTCCACTCAGAACCATGCATGTGAGCTGCATTCTTTAAATAAAAATTAAAGCCTATGCGGAAATCCTTGTAAGGAGATCCTCCGCAAATATCCCAATCAAAATCTTTAGCTATATTTACAATTTTTTCTTTAGTAGTTTCTTGTTTAAGCATTTGGGCAAAAGAAGTTTTTGCTACAGCTAATGCGTATCTCTTTTTTATCCATGCATTTTTTGTGGCAATCACCAAAACAAGTGCTGCGGCGAACGATGAAATTTCCGTCGGTTTGTCCTTTACCATTATCCCAGTGTTTACATCTAGTATCGCTTTTTTTACTCGTTCTTGAGCACGGTCAAAAACAGGTTTTTCGGAAGATAAGGTTCCAATAGTGAACTGCAGTTCCTCTATCTGCTTAGAGGCTTGTTTTAAAAATGGGTATTTGGCAAAATCTTCAGAAGATAATGCCGATTCCATTTGCAACTGGCGTCTTACTCTGTTTCGATTCTTGGCGCCAAGAAGAAGGTTAACTTTCCCTCTTTTGCCTGTTGGAAGTCGATCCGTACAGGCATGTCACTTGAGAATTCAAGGGTTGCGATGTCCGAGGTTGCCGAGGCTGCTTTTATGATTTCTGAGAGGTAGCTTAGGCTGAATGTTGCTTTGGCAGATTCTTTAACTTCCAAATCAAGCAACGCGTCGTTTCCCTTTTGGAGAGTTATGGTTGCTCCCATTAAATCGCCTGAGGCGCTTAGGGTTAGTTTTTCTGGTTCAGCTTCGATTTTTACATGGTCGCTGACGAGTTGGGCGTCTTCGATTGCTTGGCTTAAGCCCTGGGTTGTGGTTTTGGCTTTGACGTTGAAGCTGATTTTTGGTGTGGGAACTTCTTCTTCAGATGCTTCAAGCGTTGGCATCGTGAAGTTTCGACTGTATTTTCCAGTTATTGTGACTAGCAATCGTCCGGTTTTATCGTCTAACGAAAGCTCAACTGCTTCTTCTTTTCCGGCGCGTTTGAGAAGTTTTAGCAGTTCACTTATGTTTAAGCAGATTTTTGTTGGCTCAGTTGCCAAATATTCTTGAAAAAGTGATTTAGGCCATTCAAAATCAATCATAGCTACTCGCGACGGATCCATTGCGCGGAGTTTTAAGCCTTCAGGGTCAATTTTGAAGGTTGCTTCGTCAACTAGAATTGAGATGGCGGTAGCCATATCTCGCAAGAGTTTAGCGTCAGACACTTTAAGCTTAAACATGTTACCCATTTCCTCGCCTTATCATGTATTGTAAATTTATATAGCTATTGATTACACTTTGAGCTAATAAATTAATTGTTCTATCCCCACTAAAACCCACGCTGAGCTCAAAAATCGACAATCCCAGGCATAATGCTCGCAGATAACACGGTAGACCCAGACTTCAAAAAAAAGGCTTAAATTCCATTTCCAGTAGAACAAGCAAATCGCTATTTCCCAAATGAAAGACACGCTTTTTTGCTTTAAAAGTCATAAAGTATAAGAATGTGTATGTTTCTTTATTGCGAAGCTGGTCGAATCCGTGAACGTTCCTAAAGAAGTTAAGACTTACTGTCCAAAATGTAAAGTTCATCAACTTCATGGTGTAACTCTCTACAAGCCTGGAAAACGAAGAGCCTTAGCCAGAGGCGAACGGCACCACGCACGCGAAAAAGAAGGTTACGGTGGACAAAAATATCCATTGCAGCGTGAATTCGCTAAAACCACTAAAAAACAAACTCTGCGCTTAAAATGCAAAGTTTGCAATTACATGCGTCACAAAGACGGCATCCGACTACGAAAACTGGTCATACAATAAAATTAACGGAGTAGAAAAATTATGTCTGATTGGAACAAACTTATTCCGAAACCTCGAAGCGTCTTCCTAAGGGTTAAATGCCAAAAATGCGGCAATGAACAACTCATCTTCAGCAATGTAGTTAACAAGATAACCTGCAATGTCTGCGGTGAATTGTTAGCTGAACCCAGCGGTGGAAGAGCAAAAATCAACGGTGACGTCCAAGCAGTTCTAGAGTAAGAGATGAACAGTAAAATGGCTAAGCTTAAGCTAATTGGCTGGCAGCTTAGCCTTTCTAGAAGGGACAACTAATTGGTTTGGCAACTTCGCAAATGCGTAAACTGCGAAAAATACACATTGAACAAAACCAGTTGCCCTTATTGTGGTGGGCCTGTCCGAATTCCACATCCGCCGAAGTTTTCTCCTGACGATAAATACCTAAAGTACCGAATGGCAATGAAAAGGAGCGCTACATCAGAATGAAGGAAACCTACATCAAAGAATTTGCCGAAATCCAACCAAACAACCCAATCCTAATCGAAGGTCTTCCAGGCTTAGGGCTTGTGGGTAAAATTGCATTGCGTTATCTAATTAAACAGTTAAAAGCTAAAAAAGTCGCCTACCTCTATTCGCCCCATTTCCCATACTTCGTGTTAGTTAACAAAAAAGGCAACGTGCGACTACTAAGAGGAGCATTCTACTACTACCAAAACCCCAAAGGAAACGACATCATCCTCTTCACCGGCGATAGTCAATCACAAACAATCGAAGGCCAATACGAAATCGCTGATCGAATGCTTGATTTCTCCGAAAAACACCATGTTAAAACGATCGCAACCATAGGAGGCTACCGCATGGAACCAAAAGAAAAACCCAAAGTCTTCATAGCAGCCACCTCACAAGAGGTCTTAAACAAGGCATTGCAGTCAGGCGCAACATTGAGCGCTTCAGGAAGCCCAATAGTTGGAACCGCAGGGTTAATACTTGGCTTGGCAAAATTCAAGAAAATAGATGCGTTATGTCTGCTCGGTGAGACACGCGGTTACTTGCCTGATCCATTAGCAGCTAAAAGCGTTTTAGAAGTGTTAAAGTTAACCTTCAACTTTGACTTGGACCTTGCTGGATTAGACGAGGAGATTTCTAAAGCAGAAACAATGGTTACGCGCCTACAACAGATTGAGGAAAAACGCGCTCTTCAAGCTGAAGAAACAAAAAAGCAAGACGATAAGAAAACCACATACATTTCTTAAGCAAAATCTTTCTTTATTGTCGCAACAGTTTTTGCGGCTGCTGTGCCATCTCCGAATGGTGACATAGAAGGCAACTTTTTACCTTTCTCGAGTGCTTCGTGTAAAGCGCTTAAAATGTTGTTTTTGTCAGTTCCAACAATCTTGGCAAAGCCTGCTTCAACTGCTTCCTGCCTCTCTGTCGATAAACGAATTACCAAAACACGTTTTTTTATGCTTGGCGCCGTTGCTTCTTCCTGTATACCGCCTGAATCAGTGATTATTAAGCTGCAGTTCTTCATCAGAACTAGGAAATCCAAGTAGCCCAAGGGCGGAAGAATCAACACGTTCTTCATTTTTTCAATTTGGGTTAGCATGTTATTTTCTTGCAGTCGCTTTCTGGTTCGTGGATGCATTGGATAAACGATTGGCAGCGGTGACTTTGCGAAAACCTCTATAAACGATTCTAGAAACGCAGTGTCATCGACGTTTTCAGCTCGATGAGCGGTTGCTAAAACAAATTTTTTGAAAGGTATCTTATCAATTATCTTTGATTTCTTTTCAGCAATGGGCAAATGTTGGTTTACGGCGTCGATGGCTGTGTTTCCTGTGAGGTAGATTTTGCCCCAAACATTTTCCTTCAGAAGATTAGCTTTTGCCCTTTCTGTGGGAGTAAACAAATAGTTTGATATGTGATCGGTTAAGCGTCGGTTGTGTTCTTCAGGCATGCGAAGGTCAAAGCTTCTCAAACCAGCTTCTACATGGCCAATCGGCATCGACCGTTTGTTTGCCGCCAGTGCCGCTGACAAAACGGTGTTTGTGTCGCCTTCAACTAAAACAATAGATGGCTCAATTTTCTCCAGCAGCTGATCCATCTTCAACATTATCTCGGCGGTTTGAGCTCCAGGCGAAGAAGCCTCAATTTTTAGCGAGTAATCAGGTGAGGCTAATTCCAAGTTTTCGATGAATTGCTGGGACATGTTGTAGTCGTAGTGTTGCCCGCAATGAACAAACACACGAGGCAATTTAGATTTGTTTAAGGCTCGAATTACAGGAGCCATCTTAATTATTTCAGGTCTCGTCCCTGCAACCACAACTACGGGTTTCATAACGTTCAATCGCCTATGTCTTCTTTAGGCATCCCTCTCGCGGCTCATAAATCGTTCCTTCCCGCAGCAGCTGCCCTATCATGCGTTCAACTTCTCCCCGTGGAATCTTTTGCTTGGTTTCCAACTCATTTACCAGCGCGTCTTTCTCCACTATACCCGTTACTTTCTCCATATCCATAAGCGTTGCCAACACCACATGCAACCTATCTCGGATGCTCTTTGGTCTACCAGTCATAATCAAGTCAATGTCAACTTTGTAAGAGGACATGTCGATTCCGACTTCTTCAAGTGACCGCTTCATAATCGTTATGGCTGCATCTGCATCTTCGGCGGTGACTTCTTTTCGCAGAGCAACGCGTGCTCTGGCTTCGGCGACGCGGACCAAAGATTCCAACTGCCGAGCAGTTATAGCTACCGGTGATCCTTCGGTTTCGCTAGCTGAACGCATAGCTAAGTAAAAGTCGCTGAGGCGATTTAATGCATCCATGCTGAGTTCTGGCTTAATACTCTTAGCAAAACTAACATATTTCCGCAGAAGCTCTGCGTCCACTTGTGCTTCTACAGGGCTTACTCCTCTTCTATGAATTTCCAAAATGTGCCTGGACATTTTTCTGTCCGATTCCTTGTTTGGCACATCTCGGAGAACAAAGATTAAATCAAAACGCGACAAGATGGTTACTGGCAGCGAAATGTTTTCTGCAACGGTTCTGTTAGGTTCATACCTGCCTAAAGATGGGTTTGCTGCTGCAAGTACAGCTGTTCTTGCGTTTAATGTGGCTACGATGCCGCCTTTTGCAACTGAAACCGTGTGTTGCTCCATAGCTTCGTGAATGGCAACGCGGTCTTCGGGGCGCATTTTGTCCATTTCGTCGATGCATGCGATTCCTTTGTCTGCAAGCACCAACGCTCCAGCTTCCAAACTCATGCTTCCGCCTTTTTCGCGCACAACTGCCGCTGTTAAGCCTGCAGCGGTTGTTCCTCTGCCTGAAGTGTACAAGCCTCTTGGCGCTATTCTTGCAACATATTGCAGCAACTGTGATTTGGCTGTGCCTGGGTCACCGATCAGAAGTGCGTTCATTTCGCCCCTAACGTTCACGTCTGGCAGGCTCTTTGATACTCCGCCGAAAAGTAGGTACATTATTGCTTCTTTGATGTGTTCTAAGCCGAAGATTGAGGGAGCGATGGAACTCATGATTTTTTTGTGCACTAATGGATCTTTGGATAGCTCTATCATTTTTGCTTCTTCTTCAGGTGTCGGCGGAGAGGTTTCTGGTTCCTTGCCCAAGACCTCTATCGAGTTTGCGTCCAGCTGAAGAATGAACGTTCGAAGTTTTCCCATACCCATCAGCGAAGGCGCAAAAGCGCGTACAGTGCCAACTACGGATACATGATCTCCTGGTCTAGCAACATCCACTATTTCGTCGCCGACAAGCTTCACAGCCAAAACTCGGGGAAGTTGCCCTGGCGGCAAATCTTCCGGCTTTTCCTGCAAACGAAGATCCTGTGAATCGATGAATGTGGATTCTTCTTGGCTAAACTCGAATGGTCCATCTCTGCCGCAATCTGGAGCAATACAGACCGAGGGTGCCTTCAAAAACTGCCCTGTTTGCTCAACTTGATTCATGGTTCCGCAGCGTTTACATTTGAAGGCTCCAAGCTGAACCATGGGTCGCACTGGTGTAGCCCGCACCACAATGCCCTCAATCATGACTAGTTTGCTCATCTGTCTTGAGCCTAGTTTTCGAAGTACTTCTTTGCCTAGAAGCTTTACGATTCTTACTATGACCTTCTCTATTTTCTCAGCATATTCAGCGTCTTCAATGCGGAGTTGCTCGTAGGCTCCTTTGCCAGCATGCACCAAATACTCTTCAGGCTTGTTGAGCAGCAGCTCAGCGAGTGCCTGGTCAAATCCGTAAATTTCCTCAAAATCAATAGTTAATGAGCCTTTTCCAGTGATGGCTAACTGGGCAATTCTCTGTCTGTACTTTTCTTTCTTGAAGAATTCTTGAAAACGCTGCTGAGGATCAATAGTCTCAAGCTTAGCCATCTTACTTTTCTCCAGCGTTTTCTAAAATCTTAGTTTTCCATTCAGAGATGATTTTTACTAGTTGATCGTATACAAGTCTTTCTTCGCTTGTGAATTTTTTTAGAACTTGGTCGCTTTGAGCTGGGGCAGCAGATATTGAAACTATTTTTTTCAACCTCGAGTTTACGATGTCGCGAGCTAGCTGCCTTGCGCGGTCGTATTCTTGGTATTTCTCAGATTGTTTTTGAGATTGCTCTTTTAGGTCAGAAATGAACCTACGGAGTTTTGGGTAAAAGTCGCCTGGCAACTCTGAGATTTGCCCTGGAATCTGCACGCCTTCTTTCCATTGTGCCTTAAACAGTTTAGTAGCGTCAAGAACATCGTCTTCGCGGAAATGTACCATACCAGCAGACGCAAGTTCTTTAGCTACCCAAAAATAAATCTCGTACTCATTACCTTCGTCAAAGGGACCGACAGTTAATCCAGCAAGCTTAATTTCTGGGCAATTGCGGTTCGCCACGATTTTAACTAGGGAATTCTCATAGCAAAAGTCCAATGTGCATATTTTCGCTGCCATTCCCTGTTCCCTCTCAACTCAGTTTGCCCTTAACGGGGTTCAACACATATGGCAACTGGAGTTTTAAGGGTTTGCACTAGAATTGGGGAACCATTGAAAATGGAATTTAAGCCCGTTTCATTGGAAAAAAAAGCGCTTTTTAGCCTTTTCTTCTTTTTCACGCTATGTTAATGTTTGTTTTATGGCCATAGTCCTAGGACTTTGATTGCATTCGCCACTCGCCCGACACCCAGCATCAACGCTCCAGTTCGCATGTCGCTCTCTTCCTTGACAACAATCGCTTCCACATCGTTGAAAGCCTTAGTCATCTTCGCCTCGAGCTTCTGGTTAACGGTTTCCAGCGGCCACTGCTCCCGCGTCAGATTTTGCACCCACTCAAAATAGCTCACGGTTACGCCGCCGCTGTTAGCCAAGATGTCTGGGATAAGGCAGATATCCTTCTCGAAAAGGATTTTATCCGCTTCAGGGGTAGTTGGTCCATTAGCAGCTTCAGCAACCATTTTCGCCCGAATTTTGTCGGCGTTTTTACCAGTTATCTGATTTTCAAGAGCCGCAGGAATAAGAACGTCGCATTCAAGTTCGAGCAATTCTTCGTTGGTTACATTTTTGCAATCTTTAAACTTTTGAACGCTCTTAGTTTTTTCTTTGTGCTCCAGAACGGCTTCCGGGTTTAAACCGTCTTTACAGTAGATTCCTCCTGAGGAATCGCTTATTGATATGACTTTGCAGCCTATTTCCTGCGCAGCCACCGCAGCATGGTACCCCACATTACCAAAACCTTGAATGGCAACTGATGCACCTTTGAGTTTTAACCCGTTGTTTTCTGATGCTTGCTTAACGCAGTGGATAACGCCTCGTCCGGTTGCCTCTGTTCTGCCCCATGAGCCGCCGATTTCTACAGGTTTGCCTGTTGCGCTTTCGGGGATTCTGTAGCCTTTTAGTTGGCTATATGTATCCATGATCCATGCCATCGTTTGAGCGTCAGTATACATGTCGGGTGCTGGAATGTCCCGTTGGGGACCAAGGTACTCAAAAATTAAGCTAACATACCTCCGTGTTAAGCGCTCAAGTTCGTGTGTGCTTAGTTTTTTAGAGTCAACGCATATGCCGCCTTTTGCTCCGCCAAACGGTATGTCAGCAATGGCGCATTTCCAAGTCATTAACATCGCAAGCGCCGTGACTTCGTCCATGGTTATGTTTGGGTAGTAACGTATTCCGCCTTTGAATGGTCCGCGTGCATCCCAATGCTGAACTCGAACGCCATCAAAAACCCTGACTGCTCCGTTATCCATTCGGATGTCAATACTGACTGAAATTGTACGTTTGGGTTGACTAAGCATCTTGTGCATACCTGAATCCAACCCCAACTTTTTTGACGCTAACTTTAGCTGGGTTAAGGCAACGGTTAGTGGTGTATGTTCTTCCGACATATAGCAAGCCTTCTACTATAATTGTTAAAATGGAATGGTTAGATAAGAGTTACCCTTTGCTTGTTTTGTGGGTTTGGTTGATGCTTTCGTATATAAACACTGGTGCTCAAAGACTTCTACTTCCCATATTTAAAACAAAGTTGTTGGTGAAATATATCAAACGCTAAATTTAAATTAAAGAAGTGACTGAGCAAAAATAGTTTACCTTAAAAAAATAAGAGAGAAGAAAGTTTAGTAGTCAAGAATTTTCTTGACTGCGTCGTTCTCTACTTCATGCGCCAACGGAATACCTGTGACTTGCGTTGCCATAGTGCTCAGGCTCATTAAGTCGCCTCTTGTAAGCAAGTCAAGCTTCCATTTGCGGTTGCCTGCCATCATTTGTTTCAAGCCAACGCCAACTCTGTCAGTTAAGTACGTGTAAACACCGATGCTTTCCGTCGGAATTTCGTTGAAGCGTACGCCATATTTCGTTTTTAGTTCTGGTGTTGCTATGAAGAATTTCTCAGGTGTTGAACCGAACTTTTCCACGAAGTTCTTTGGAAGTTTGCCTTCTTGTGCGAGTTGCTTGAAATAGCTGGCTTTCATGGCTGCAGTGATTGGTGAGCGACCCATCAGAACCGCTTTGACGAAGGGTCCTTCCCCAAAGTTGCTAAGCGCGATTGTCTTGAAGATGGATGTTTCTTCGATGAATCCACCTGCCATAACCAAGTCAGGGACGTACTTCCCTTTCTTCTTTAGAATCTGAGCGCACTGTAAGACTAAGACTTGCAGGTATAAGGTCGGGATGCTCATTTCATCCATCATCGGCACTGGACTCATGCCTGTTCCGCCGCCCGCACCATCAAAGCTGAGCGCGTCGATTTTGGCTTCTGAGGCAAACTTCATGGTGTACGCGACTGCGGATGGCCTGTATGCTCCTGTTTTGAGGAACACTTTTTTCGCGCCTTGTCTGCGTAGCCACTCAATGTCTTCTATGAACGATTTCTCTTTTGGGATGCCCACTCTGCTATGGCGCTCGAAAGTGTTGAAGACACCATCTTTGAATGCCTGTTGCACCACGGGGTCTTCAGGGTCTGGGATAACGATGTAGCCGCGGTTCTTGAGCAAAATTGCTTTTTGCAAGTCTTTTAAGCGTACTTCGCCGCCGATGGCTTTAGCGCCCTGTCCCCATTTACGTTCAATTATGTTTACTTCTAGTTTTGAAAGAGCGTAAGTGTCTATGCCTAATCTTTGGTCTTCAACATTTGTCTGGATGATTACGTCGCCGTATTTTTGGTCCCAGAACTTCCTGAAGGATTCGACTCTTCGTTTCAGTTCAGGTGAATGTGTTACTTTTCCGTTTGATATTTCAGCTTGAACATCCATGCCAGCAATGTTTTCTCCTATTGTCACAGATACGCCTGATAGAGCTGCACCAATGGCGAGCGCATCCCAGTTTACGCGTGCAACTTCTGTTGAGCCGAAGGCGCCTGTTAAGATTGGGAGTTTAAGTGGCATTCCGCCTACGACTGTTTCTACGTCTACTTTGGGAAATATGGCTGCTTCCGAAGTTTCCGGTATGCCCTGGGCATCGAAGAGTCCTGCTTGGATGCTGAAGTGTGACCAATCTAACCCGAAGTTTTTGAGGGCTCCTGCGGTGCTGTTGCCGAACTGGGATGGTTCAGGGTAGAGTGCTTCTCGCCCTCTAAAGGCTGAGAGGCTAATTTCGCACATTACGGGGCAATCGCGGATGCATATGGGGCACATGCCGCTTATGGTGCTTGTGTCTTTAAGTCGTGTATTTGTTCCAACTGTTGACTTTGCATTTAGGTACGAACTGTTTCTGTGTACTTTTTCACTCATTTTGTTCAATTCTCCAAGTTCCACTAACGTTAAATTAAATATCAGTGCGTTTGTTCAGTATTTAACACTATGCAATAGCATCTATATGAAAAAAACACCGATTATACGAAATAAATGTAACAATCGTTCAAGCTTATACGTGAAATTTAAGACAAAAAAAGATAAAAAAATGTTGGATAAGTGTCTAAAACTTTTCAAGATACTCTTCAAAATGCTTCCTATCCCTCAAACACTGAGGGCAAACGCAGCCAAACGGAAGATTCTTTGTAGCGCATAGCTCATTGTATTTGCAGTCGCCGCACGCAAAATCTTTTCCACAGCGAGTGCAGTTTTGAAGAAAAACCGCTTCATTATCGAGAATTCCACTGATTGCGTCGATGAGTTTCTCGATATTGTTGTAGCTTTTGATAGAAAAGACACCTTGCTCTCTGTTGTATTCACAGCCCAGATGCATTAGGAGGATGAACTTGTCTTTTTCAACCCGTGGAAGCTTAAACGCCTTCTTGTTCAAAACGGTCATTTTCCATCAGAACCTGTTCATTTTAATTAAAAAATCAACTTCTTCAGATGTAAACTTAAACCACGCTATTAGTGGACTTGCCTTTTGTTTCTGCAAAATCATCTTTATGAAGGGAACAAAATCGTGCTTTGCTATGCTGTGGGATACATGGCATTGCGCTCCGATTTTTCCGCATAAGCCGTCAAGCATTGTTCTTTTGCCCTTTGTCCAGAATAGGGTTATGATGCGAATCGGCGGCGAAATGAACTCAAAAGACTTATAGGATTTGGGATTAACTGCGGCTGCTTTTGATAGGCTGTTAAAGAAGTACTTCAAAAGGTGCCAGTATTCTGTGCCGATTCTGCCTCGGAAAACGTCGGCTTGGGAAACGAAATCGTAAGCGGCGGCAAGCTCCGCTGGGTCGGTGAATCGTCTGGGGAGGTTGTCGCTTACCGAGAGTAGGAAATCATCGTAGTCGACGTTTGAACGGAAAAGCAAGCTTGAGACTTCATCAATTGATTTTGCAGAAAAGAAGCCCCGGAGGGTTTCATCCATGCTAATGTCTTTGTTTCTGGAACTCAACATCACCGTGTCTTGGAGGGTTAAAGTGTGGTTTTCTTCGCAGAGGCTCTGCAGGTCGTTTATGGCTGAGCGCACATCGCCTCGACTGTTCTGAGCAATTCGTTCAAGCGCCTCAAATTCGGCTTTAACATGCTCCAGCAAACAGATTTTTTGCAGCAAAGCAATCACAAGTGGAATACGAATTTGCTGGAACCGAATGAGTAAGCACATTTTTTTTAGAGGTCGAAGTTTGTCTATGTCGGGGTCGTTGGCGGCCATTATGACGGGCGTGCGTGCTTCTTCAACTATTTTGATGATTGCGCCTACGCCGCCTCGGTCTTCATTGCCCGCGATGCCGTCAACCTCGTCGAGGAAAAGAAGGTTTCCCTTACCTTGCGCTTGCGTTGTTGAGAAGTTGTCTAAGGCAACGTAGGATGTGGCTGGTTTAGCAACAGCATTAATCGCTTTTTCTGAGCGAGTGTCGCTAGCGTTCATTTCGATTATGGTGAAACCGAATTCTTTTGCGGCTGCATTAACCAATGCGGTTTTCCCCACGCCTGGCGGTCCATAAAGCAGCGCTGCCTTCCTGCTTCGTCGCTTGGTTTTTAACCACTCAACAAAGCATGCTTTAGCTTCTTCGTTGCCGATTATGTCTTCTATCTTTTTTGGGCGGTACTTTTCAACCCATAAAAGATCATTTCGCAGCATAAGTTTCCTCTACATTCTTCCCAAATTTTGCAAACTGAGCTAGAAGTGCGCTAAGTTGGATGTCGCTGTTTGCGCCTTGTGTCAAGCGATAGTCATATTCGCCGATAACGTTTGACAGGTCAGCTTTTTGTTCGGGAGTCAAATCTGACATTTTAAAGATTTCCCGTTGCACCTGACGGATGATTTCGTTTCCTGAGAAGCCAAAAGACCCCATTATTTCATACATTGTTTTTCTCGCTTCGATAAAGTCGCCGTATAGTGCTTTTCGAATCATTTTTTGCACTTGCATAGGGCTGGCTTCGCCGATTACCAGTGAAACCGTTTTTTCATCCACGCACCCTTCTTTGTAGGCGGAGGCAGTTTGCAATGCGTTTATTGCGTGTCTTAAGTCGCCTTCTGAATAATCCACAATTTTGTCGGTCGCTTCAGGCAGCAGGGTAACATCTTCTTTTTTGGCAATGCATTGTAGATGATCTTTCATGGCTTGCTTGTCTAATCGTGAGAAGCGAAAGATGGCACAGCGGCTTTGGATTGGCTCAATGATTTTGCTTGATTGGTTGCATATCAAGATGAATCTGGATGTGCGGCTGCTGGTTTCCATGATGCGTCTGAGCGCTGTTTGGGCTGGTCCAGTCATCTGGTCGCATTCATCCAGAATAATGAGTGCAAACGGTATATCGCCAAAGCCTGAGCGGCTGTAACGTGAGAAATCTTTGATTCGGTCGCGTACGGTGTCGATGCCACGCTCGTCAGAGGCGTTAAGTTCTAAGGTAAAGTTTCTCCAGTTTGCCCCGTACAATTCATGAGCTATGGCGAGCGCGATAGTGGTTTTTCCCGTGCCCGGAATGCCTGCTAACATGAGGTGCGGCATGGTTTTTGGTTTTTTCATGAACGCTTTAAGGCTCTCAGTTATGTCTTTTAACCCTACGACTTCGTCTAGGGTTTTGGGGCGGTACTTCTCAACCCACATGAGTGCTTCTTCATTAACAGCCATAAGTTAACCTTCCAAACAAATTACTGAATAGTTGTTTTAATTACTATTTTATCTTTCCCTAATAACAAAAATAGAATTCTGGGGTAGATTAGCCGATTTTGCTGCCTTCAGCGATGTCTTTTTCAGGCTGCAAAACCACAACGTTGCCCGCTTCGTCTTCAGCCGCTAGAACCATACATTGCGATTCGATGCCCGCCAACACTCGCCGCTGTAAATTTAGGAGGAAAACGCATTTTTTGCCCACGAGTTCCTCTGGTTTATAGTACTTGAGCAGTCCCGCAACAGCTTGGCGTTTCGCTGATCCAAAATCAACCAAAATTTTAATCAGTTTTTTTGATTCTGGAACCTGTGTTGCCTCAACGATTTTTCCAACTCGTAAATCCAGTTTTTGGAATTCGTCGAACGTTATTTCTTCGGCCATGTAAATCTCACTTAATCGATAGTTATTGTTTGTTTAGATATTTACTTTGCTTTCGTTGGCAAGCTGGTTTCTTTGTTTAGTTGCCAAGTTATGGGCGTATATCAGAGGTTGGGGAATTCTGCCTTTCGAGCAGTGCTTAACGATTTTCACGGCTGTTTCAAGAGAAATCATGTGACCGATGCTTACGTAGTTGGGTTTGCTGCCTTGTTTTGCAGTTACTACTTCACCTATGACCTCGTCTTTATCAACCAGCAAGGTTCTGCCGCCCCTTTCAACTGGTGTGCCAATCAACCTGCTTTTTGCCGCACCAACTGTCGGTTTCTTTATGGCAAGTCCCAAGTGGCTGGCGAACCCGCATCGGTAATGATGTGCGTATCCCTGTGCATCAACCAGAAAAACGTCTGGTTGCAACTTCAGTTTCTTGATCGCAGCCATAGCAGGCGGGATTTCCCTAAACGATAGCAAGGTTGGGATATATGGCATTTTTACCTGGCAGGTTGCTACTTGAGCTTTCAATAGCTCCAACGACTTGTAATCTACAACCGTGACAGAGCCTATACCGATGTTGCCGATGTATGAAACGTCTACGCCGCCCACGGTTCTGATTTTTGCGGTAACTTATCTTGTAAAATAAGTTTTTTTGATAAGCAAGTTTGTGTGTTGTGGGCTTTTTTTAACTGAAAAATTTTTTGAAAGCTTCAAATTAAGATTTGACCTTTTTGACTCTACGTTTGACTGCACGTTCAACGGGGTCAAACCTTTTCAACTCGTCCTCAAGCGATTTTCTGCGCACTTCCAACGTGATGTCGCCTCGGGTGCTTTCGATTATTCTTCTTGAAACGTCTGATTTGTGCCTGAGTCCTGGAACAAGCATGTAGGCTTCATCCAAGGCCAACAACTGAATGAAGATTTGATCCATGATCTGAAGGCATTTTTCGCCTTTTTTTACCTCTCCTTCACGCAGGTTATCAAGCGCTAAACGCCTGTATTCACCGATGACATCTGCTAAGCCTAAAACGTAATCAACAGATGGAATATCTATCTCCGCTGGCGTTACAAACCGTTCCTCTCTAACCAGCACCAGGAAAATGTTAGCTTCCGAATACTCTTGGAATGCTGCGCTAAGCATGCCGCCGTAAATGATTTCTGGGTATTGTTTGGCGAGTCTTTGGAGGCTTAAGATTTTTTCTTTGGCGTTTGCAACCATTTTTTGGGCGTCGTCGAAGCGTTTTTGATGGATTAAAAGGATTGCTTGTTTGGAGAGAGATGTGGCTTTGCGCATGCTTTCATGCGTTTCCTCGCGTATCTGGTTTTTCTGCATAAGCTCGTTCTTTACTTCTTGGAGAATGGTTTCTAAAGAAGACAAACTTCCACCAGCATAGAATGATTGGTTTGTTGTTTATTTCAATTTCTTTAAAACTATGTGCTGCTGGATTGGATGGCTTCTTTCCATTTCTCAACAAGCAGTTTGCTGGCGCCTAACTCGAAGCTTACTTTGACAAAGATTGTGTCTCCGCCTTTAAAGGGAAACATGCTGTCTTCCGCCAGGTCTTTAGGTAAGTAAACTAGGTATTTGCCGTCTTTGCGCCGAAATAATCGCCCTCTTCCCTCACTTACCATAGCATACGACCGCTTGATTGAACAAGGGCAGAAATTAACTATTTAAATTTATCCAACTTGGCTTCATCATATTTGCAGCCTATTTGGATTCTAATAACGGATTTATGCAGAAATGCCATAGGCGAGGGGTTAATCCCTAAGAGGGGCAGGTCGCTATTGGCCATTTTCATAGTCAATGCATGTTAGCTGCTAGTAGTTCCAACTTGGATCGGCTTCTCCAACTTACTCAGCAACACCACACGGCTCTCAGGAGCCTCATTAACAATTTTATACCCCGTCTTCTCTGCCAGCTGAGCGGCGAATTTCTTTACCTCATCATGCATTGGCATTTTGTCGAACCCCAAACGCAAGTTGGAAAATCCAATATGCATGTACGCTTTAGCCTCAATGTAGGTGGGGTTAGCTTTCTCAACAAGTTTAGCGTACTCATCCACCAAGCTCATATTGTGTTCCTTAACCAGTGTCATGCGGATTGCGGTTGGGCAATGGAAACTTTGCAGTAAGCCAAGGGTTTCGTTTAATTTTGCCCATGCGCCGTGGAATAGCGGTCTACAAACTTGCTTGTATACTTGTTCGTTGGGTGCGCAAACTGAAATGTACAGTTGGGTGGGTTCTTGGCTTAGCGTGGAAAGTCTAGATGGCAATGTGCCGTTAGAAACAAGAAAAGTGGTTAAGCCTCTCTGGTGGAACACGCGGATGAGTTCGCCAAGCGACTGGTAGAGGGTGGGTTCCCCTGTTAAGCTTATGGCAACTTGTTTGGGTCTTTGGGCTTCCTGGAACTTGCGCCAATCCGTTTTCTCATTACCCTTGTACCCAGTCAATATCTTTGCCTGCGCCCTAAAACAACCTTCAACAATATCTTCAGGAGTGTCCTTGTTTGGGTTTTTCATCTCATCCCATGTAACCTGCAAGTCGCCGCTCTGTGCTCTCCAGCAAAACAGACATTGATGCGTGCAGGAGTACAGCGACGGAGTCATCTGGATACATCGATGGCTTTGGATGCCGTAAAACTTCTGTTTATAGCATACTCTTCCGTTAACTATGGATTCATAGAGCCACTTGCACCTTTTAACAGCTGAGTGGTTTCCTATTAAATGATATTTTTGCTTCTTAAGAGCGCCAAGCAGCGGAGAAGCAACGTTGTTTTCCAAGGTACACACCTGGTTTCTGTACATTAGAAAGAGCGTCTTTTAAAAATCCATATGCTGATAACCTGTTTTATGGATGGAATCAATTTTTGACAGTTTTTTCCATTCAGTCCATATCAGACGCTTAAAAGGTAAAGTTTAAAATCATCTCTTAGTTAAATCATGAGCATTAAGCATTGATAGCTACTATTTGGAGAGCTGATTGGGTTGAACAAGAAAATTATTGCAGTTTCCATCTTATTCCTTATGGCGCTTGCCGCAGTAATTACGCCTCTTGAAGTTTACGGGCAGAACACAAACCTTGGCGTAGGCATTCTCCAAATAACTCCTAGCTCAGCAACTGCCTCAGTAGGAACCAGCGTAAACATTCAAGGAACAATATACACTTCAAACGGAACTTACCAAATTATTTTTGACAAAAATGTTGTTGTTGAAAAGGTATCTGAAGGTTACTATGTTAATGTGAACTTCACAGTTCCAGAACTTCCAAGCGGAGCTTACGCACTGATTCTAAGAGACGTAGGTATTAATGTTAACTCTACTCAGACCTTTACCATCACAACAGGATACTCAATAACTCCTGTTTCCTCATCGATACAGGAGGGAAATAGTTTAACTTTAACCGTCAGCGTTACAGGCGGCAAATCAGATACTTCGTATACATCCGACGTTACTGTAGCCCTTCCAAGTCCGCTTGGAACTGCATACTCAAAAATGGTTTCGTTAGGAACCCCTAACGAAAAAGGAACAGCAAGTGCGCAAGTCACTTTTCCTGATGCCAGTTTCCAACCCAGCGGTTCACTTACCGATTACGCTGGAACTTACACAGCCTACTTTAATCAGTCTACATCTATAGCGCAAAACACATTCACAGTAAACTTTATCGATTCAACCACATATCACCGAGGCCAACCAGTAATCATACGCGCCACAGGTTACCCGCCTAACGAACCTGCAACCATCACCATAACAAGCGTTACTTCCAGCTCAACCCCCCTTGATACCGTTTCTGCAGCTGCTTCAGCAGATGGAATAATTAGCGCAACCTGGGTGGTTTCCTCAAAAGCCGATGTCGGAGATTACACCATAAAAATAACTCCCCAAAACACACAGAAATCAATTCCTGATTCAGAAACATTCACAGTTCCAGGATACGCAATTCAAGTCAAAACAACCAATCTTGCCGGCGAAGTTGTCTCTGGGGTAGTGCTTCAAGCTGTAGATGCATTAACAAACGCCATGTATAATGGATCAAGCAGTTCAGACGGAATTGCACCCTTAAAGCTTGAAGCAGGTACCTATGCCATAACTACCTATTGGAACAGCGTTAACGTCGGACAAACAAGCATTACCGTTACTGGCGAAGCAACATTAAATATACAATGCCAATTAACCGACGTAAAAATCACAGTTAAAAACACAGATGGAGTCACAATGCCCTTCGTTAACCTCAACATAGTTTACCAGTACCAAAGCAGCAGTGGAACAAAAACAGGTAGCGCTTCCGGCCAAACAGATTCTTCCGGCAGCTTCACATTAAACTCAACCCTGCCAGCTGCAAACTACATAATTGACGCTTCAGTATACAATCAAATCTTCAACGCAGGCAACAATACCGTCAGCAATCTTCCAGCAGTGGCAACAGCACAGGTTTTCATAATTGCTCCAAGTGAAACCCTAACGCTTACCGTGGTTGGCTACAGCCAAGAAGCAATTCCAGAAGCACGCATAGAATTAGTTGAATTATCCAACGGCCTGTTCTATTCTGCCACAACCGACAGCAACGGTGTAGCCAATGCCCAAGCTACTTTCGGAATGTACCGGGCCAGAGTCTACAAGGGTAATACTCTAATTAATGAAACAAACGTGCAAGTTTTCAGCAGCAGCCAACAGCAAATCAGATGCACCTTATTCGGCATTCAGCTTTCTGTATCAGTAGTTGGTTTTTTCGGTGCTCCAATCTCAAACGTTAATGTTACATTAAACGGACCGCAACAACAATCCGCCACAACCAAAAGCGACGGAACCGCCACATTCAACAACATCATCGGAGGTAACATGCAAATAATAGCTCAAGTTCCAGGCGCACCAGACGTTTACCAAGCGATTACTTTAACCGTTAACCAGCCAACGTCAATACAGATAAGAATCGACAAATACGTTGCTCTCGGATCGATATTGATACCTGCAAGCGCACTAATCGCAATACTGATAATCTTGGTAGCCTTAATTTCGTTTGCAACTGTGGAAGTTTATAGACGAAGACGAGCTAAGCCTGCAACTGCAACTTGAATTTCTCCCTTTAATAGAAAAAAGTTTATATGGCGTCCAAGTCACATAAAAGAAAGCTAAAGACCAGTACAAAATACAAATTTTAAATTGACAATTGAGGTGTATTTGTTGGCTCAATCAAAACCTTGCTCTCCAGCATGTCAATCTTTTAAATGCGCAAAAAACTCTGCGATGTTTAGGCGCGATTCAGTTTGGTGTAGAGAAACCGAGGAACCGTGCACAATCGCAAACTGCACCTATTCAATGTGCATGAAAAGACGCATGTTGCCAGGGGGAATTTGCGGAGAAACAGTAAAGCGCGTGACTGTTGAAAAAGACGTTGATGACTTCTTCGATGATTCAGTGATAATCAAGGGGAAGGCACTGCGCAAACTCGGAGATAAAGAGCTCTACTAAACAAAATTAAATTAAACAAACACTGGTTTAAAAAAACAGAGTTTCCTATTTTATTTTGATTTAACTCGTTTCACGACTGGCGGCTTAACCTTCTTTAGAATTCTGTAGCCGCAGATAATGCATTTAGTTTCTCCGCCGCGTAATTCTAGTTCTTCAGAGGGTACTCTTGAACCGCATCTCATGCATTCATAAACAATACCTGATTTTTCCATAGGAACGCCTTCCCTACAAAGAAAAGCATTTTACTTTTAAACATTTCCAATACTTGACTACAATGAGGATGGTTAGTTGAGGAAACGGCTTCGAGAAAAGCTTTCAGAGGCTATGCCGCCGGAACAACTTCGGAAAGTTTACAATTCCTTTGACACGATAGGCGACATTGCTATCATCAAGCACAATAACCTTCAAAACGCCCAAGTCGTTGCTGAACAAATCATGGCTGTCAACAGAAACATAAAAACTGTCCTCACACCAATTGGCCGCATCACAGGCGACTTTAGAATTCGGAAGCTGAAGTTGTTGGCAGGAGAAAACAAAACAAGCACAAGCCACAGGGAGTCAGGATGCATCTTTAGGGTTGATGTTGAGAAATGCTATTTTTCACCTAGACTATCGTTTGAACATAGACGTATTGCGGGGCTCGTTGGTCCCGGAGAAGTTGTTGTCAACATGTTTGCTGGAGTCGGCTGCTTTAGCATAGTTATCGCCCAAACCCAAAGCCAAACCAAAACCTATTCAATTGACGTTAACCCAACCGCGGTTCAGTACATGGAGGAGAATGTAAAAATCAACCAAGTCTCAGGCAGCGTCTTTCCAATACTTGGCGACGCAAAAGAAGTCATTCAAACCCGCTTGCAGGGGGTTGCCGACCGTGTATTGATGCCTCTGCCCGAAAAAGCCCTAGAATACTTGCCCTTTGCAATGTTGGCGCTCAAGAAAACAGGTGGCTGGATCCACTACTACGATTTCCAACATGCACCAGGAAAAGAAGATCCAGTCGAGAAAACCAAGCTGAAAGTTTCCCAAAAACTCGACGATATAGGCGCAAGTTACTTGTTTGCCAACTCGCGGGTGATGCGTCCTACAGGTCCAAACTGGTACCAAACCGTAGTGGATATACGGGTTACGGCTTTGCCAAACAAGTTTTAATAACTCAACGATAACTATCTATTTCGTGGAATCCAAATGAAACGAAGATTAATGGAAATCCTCGCGTGCCCAATTGACAAGTATCATCCTTTAGAACTTCACGTCTTCGAAGAAAAAGAAGAAATAGTGGAAGGCTTAATCGTTTGCCCCAAATGCCTGCGTTGGTACCCAATCCGCGACGAAATTCCCGAAATGCTACCGGATGAACTGCGGAAAGAAGCTGATGATTTGCCGTTTCTGAAGAAATGGAAGGAAAAAGCGCCCCAGAAAATCGTTTCTGAAGGCAAGCCTTTCAACCTAAAATAATTTTTTAATTCTTCAATTGTATTGCCCTGTTTTTTGCTGAGGACTGCATTGCTGCTGTAGCTACTTTTAGCGCTCTCACACCGTCTTCGCCGGTGACAAGGGGCTTCTTTTTCTCTACTATGCAATCAACAAAATGTTGAAGTTCGGCTTTGAGAGGTTCTTGGAAGGGGTACCTCGGCTGCACGGATTCTTTTTGCTGTTCAATCCATAGGTCCTGAGTGATGTAATCCAACCTCATTATAGCGTCGCTTCCCGTTGCAGTTAATGTGCGTGTTTTATATGGTGTTAGCCAGTTGGTTTCAATAAAGGCGCTTTTACCGTCTTTGTATGTGAGCATTATGTGGGCGTAGTCCTCAAACTTTTTGATTCTCATGCTGCCCATCTTTGCATAAACGGAAATTGGGTCTTCGCCCGAGATGAAGCGCATAACATCGATGTCGTGGATAGCTGTGTCTTTGACAACGCCGACATCGCCAATTCGCTCTGGCCACTGGGAAACACGTTTGGCGGTTGCGCAGACTAATTCTCCGATTTTTTTGGTTTCAACTGACTGGCGAATGCTCTGCAAGCCAGGTATGAAACGCATTAGAAAACCAACAGATAAGTGCAGTCCATTCTCCTTGGCTGTCTGCACAAGTTTCTCAGCTTGCTGAGGAGTAGTTGCCATGGGCTTCTCAACTAAAACGTGTTTTCCCGCGTTGAGGGCTTTTAAGGCTTCTTTAGCCAGCATTGTTGACCAAGTGCAAATGTTTACGGCTTCAATAGATTTGTCCTTTAGCATCTTTGTGCTGTCAGAGTAAGCTTTTACGCCGTACTGGGCAGCCATTGCTTTGGCTCTTTCAGCGTTTACATCGCATATTGCGACTAGTTCAGTTGAGGCAAGTTCATGATACACTCTTGCATGGTTTTTTCCCCATTGCCCTGTTCCGATTACTGCAACGCCAAGTTTGTTCATTTCTTATCCGTTCCTCTACCTAAACCACAATATATGAATCCTTCTGCTTCAACTTTTTCCGGTTCAAAAATACCGATTAAATCAACGATCACCGAGGGCGATTTCATCAACGCTTTTAGTTTCTTCAGGTTCAGGTTTTTGAACTGTTCCTGCCCCGTTAATACTACTATGCAATCTGTGCCCTCAACTGCTTCATTTAAGCTGGTTTTAACTACTCGCCACTCCTGCGGACCCATCTTTGAAATTGGGTCATACAGCGTAGGTTTGGCTCCTTTTTGCTCTATCATCTTAACAAAAACGCCAGTGGCAGTTGTGGGGTTAGCAGTGCCTAAAACTGCAACTTTTGCCCTCCTCAAAGGTTTGCCACCTCCTCTTAGAGCATCTTGCGTTAAGTTAACCGCATGTTTAACCATGTCCTCGTTTATCTGTCTCGCCAACGCTGGAAGCCTAAGTTTAGCGTTTAAGTTCTCAGCGCCATCAAGCAGCAGGTACGCTTCTTTTCTATTTTCTTCTTCAACGATGGTAGGCCAAAAACTTGGGTCTTTGAAGTCAAGCAATTTTAAAACTTTGAAATAGTCGATGTTTGCGTTTTCACAGAAAACCGAAAGTTCGTTAGCTAATGCCCTGTTTGCGTCTTGCTTTGCAACAATGAAGAGGGTTGCTGTTTCAGCAATTTTTATGTCGGTGATTTCCTTTACTTTTTTCATTATAGTTTTAAGGATGGTTGTTGCTGCGTTTAGGCTCGTTTGATCGGAGGCTGCAACCATCAGCTCTAAGTTAGCAAGTGAGGTTTCTGCTGAAAGGATAGGGTTGTATGCTAAACCAAAGTCCTGCCCCACCTTAAACCCTGAAGTATTCTCTAGTGTTTCTTTTACTGTGCCTTCGGTGAAGCCGATGCCTGCTATACCGCCGTAAATAACCAGTGAGCCTTTTTGAAATGCCGCTCCAACTTGTTTGCAGGCGCTAACCACCTGTGAGTAATCTGTTTTTTTCTGCTCGTCAACTTTTGCTCCGATCGCTATAATGATGACATCGCTTTGAGAAACTGCTTTTTTCCGTTCATTACTCACGCTTATTTGTCCAGAGTTGACGTGATTTTTGAGTTTAGTTTCAACATGCGGCTGAGAGTTTGGAGTTTTTCCCTTTGCCACCTTTTTTATAACCGTCGGGTCAGCGTCCGTGCAGATAACACTAAAGCCTGCTTCAGCGAAAGCATTGGCGTAGAGAATTCCTTTTTGCCCACATCCAATAACGCATACCGTGTACTTTGAGCGTTTCTCGTTGGTATCTACTTCTTCAGGTTTTAAGTTTAACACTGCGGGCATCAGCGATTCTTCCCAGAGCAGGCTTTTAGGCTGCTAAATGGTTTCTAATATTTTTTTAAGCCTTGAAGTGTAGTCTTCCACTAGCTTTAATGCTTTTTCTTGGTTTTTTGCCTCGGCATACAACCGAAAAACCGGTTCTGTGCCGCTTGGTCGAATCAAAATTGCGCTCGCGTCGCTAAACCAGATTTTCACTCCGTCAATAGCGCTGACGTTTTCACCCTTTACCTGCTCAGTTATTTTTTGTAGCAGGATTTCTTTTTTGTCGTCTGGGCACTCAATTTTTGCTTTTTCAATGAAGTATTGTGGTTGTTCAGCTACCAGTTGAGAAAGTGACAGCCCAGTCTCGGCCATGATACTCAGCAGCAGCACAGTTGTCATTGCTCCATCGCGGACAGCTTGGTGTGGACCGTAGAATATTCCGCCGTTTTCTTCTCCGCCTAGCTTGGCGTCTATCTCCTTCATTTTTTGAGAGACTGTTACGCTTCCAACTTTGGTCCAAATTAACTCGCCCTTATAGGCTTCCACAGTGTCCTTGATTAAGGTGGATGAGCTTACTGGCGTGACTATTTTTGCGCCTGGATTCTTTAGTAGATATTGTTTTATGATTATGGCGAAGGTTTTGTCCCCCCAGTAAATCTGTCCGTTTGCATCAACAAAGATTGAGCGGTCAGCATCACCGTCAAAGGCTACTCCCATGTCGGCTTTGATTGCTTTCACTGTTGAAGCCAAATCGCCCAAGCTTTCGGGGCGCGGCTCAGGCATTCTTCCTGGGAAAGTGCCGTCGATGTTGGCGTTTATGCTTGTAATTTTGCATCCGAGTTCTCTTAGTAGCGGCGGCGCGGTTAACCCGCCTACACTGTTGGCAGCGTCAACAACTACGTGGAAATGTGCATTAGCAATTTTTGTTTTGTTAACATGTTTTTTTATAGCCTGAATGTATTCATCGTTAATTCCAGCCAATTCACGTTTCGCGCCCAGTTTATCCCAGGGAGCAAACACAGTTTTGTTGTCAAAGTAAATATTCTCTATTTCAACCTCTTGCTCATGTGAAGTTTCGATTCCGTCACTCCAAATTACTTTAATCCCATTGTATTCTGGAGGGTTATGGGAAGCGGTGATTATTACTCCGCCATCCATCTTGTGGTTTTTAACAGCGAATTGCAAGGAAGGAGTAGGTGCCATACCAGCAAAGAACACGTTGCAGCCTGTGGCTGTTAATCCAGAAATAACTGCTTTAGCAAACATGGGACCGCTGGTTCGAGCGTCATATCCTAAGAGTAGATTTTTTTCTTTTCCAAAAAAGGTTCCAATTGAAGCACCGACTTTAATGGCCATTTCAGGCGTCAATTCTACATTGACGAGGCCGCGGATGCCATTTGTTCCAAAGAGTTTTCTTGTACTCACGCAAATTCAACTCAGTACCATTTAACAAACAAGTCTAGGTTTTAAAATGTTTCAGTTACTTCTTTCGCGGGACATACAACTTGGCCGTCATGCATGTGAACGCTGTCTTTAACTTTAGCGTGGTCACCAACTACACAGCCCTTGGAAAGCTTGACGCCTTTTCCTATTTTTGCCGCTTCACCAACGATTGCACCGTTGAGAATGGCATCGTCCGCAATTTGAGCTTCTGCAAAAATGACTGAATTGGAGATTTGTGCATTTGCGCCCACTTTGACATTTTTGCCTAAGATAGCGTAGGGACCAATTACTGATTTTTCCCCGACAAAGACACCTTCATCCAAGGCAACAGGGTTCTTCAGGCTGAACGATACCGGATTCTGTCGTTTAACGCTGTTTGAGATAGAGTCGAGAACTATCTTGTTTGCCTCGAGGTACTCTCGGGGTTTGCCAATATCTATCCATAAGCCATTGATACAATGCCCGCACAGCTTGCCTTCTCCTGCCAATTTGGGAAATACTTCTCGCTCGATTGAAACTGCTCTTCCCTGAGGAATGTAGCTAAAAACTTCTGGGCTTAGAACGTAGGCTCCAGCGTTTATGAGGTTGCTGGGTGCTTTGCCTTTGGGCGGTTTCTCCACGAACCTTTTTATAACATTGCCCTGCAAATCAGCCACGCCAAAACTACACGGGTCCGTCACTTTACACAGCGCAAGTGTAGCTAACCCGCCGGATTTCCTATGCGCTTCGACTAGCTCACGGTAGTTTATGTCAGCGTAAATGTCACCGTTCAACATGATAAACGGCTCATCATGACCAATCAGTTTCTCCGCTTTCTTTAATGGACCGCCTGTTCCCAACGGCGTTTTGGGTGGATCAACTGAAAATCGAACTTTTAAGCCGCATTTTGACAGTTTATGCTGTCGGATGTAGAACTGGGTGAGCGCGTTAACTGCAAGGATAGCTTCGTCTACGCCTCCTTCGGCTAGACGTTCAAAAATCCATTGTAGAAGAGGTTTGTTAACTATTGGAAAAAGGGTTTTTGGCCTTGAACAACTCAGAGGCCGCAGTCTTGTTGCAAACCCGCCTGCTAAGATCAACGCTTTCAATTTGTCACCTTAAGTATCCAGTAAACTATTGAGCTGTTTTTATATAAACAATTATGAAACAAAAATTTTAAAGCTTTATCTGCCCGAAAACACCCTTCATAACTTAGCGGAAATTTCGGTTGAACTTCTACAATGCCCAATAACACAGAGAAATACCAAACCTACAAAACACAAGACGAGGCAAAAATCGAGAAGGACTTTTTGAAAGGAACAAAAGATGAAGACCTCGGCATTCACTGCGATATGTTTTCGGCGAAAAGTGGCATCGAGGGACAGGATGGCGGAGTAGTTACCGCACTTTTGATTAAGGGTTTTGAAGAGGGCATTTTTGACTCAGCCATAGTTGTTCGCCGTGGGGAAGGTTACAGCGCAGAAGCCGTCGTAGCTACGAACGCCAGCGAAGTTTCGGCTGCGAAAGGAACCAAATACCTCAGAGTTAACGTGATCCAGAAACTGCGGGAGTTAATAGGTCAAGGGAAAAAGCGAATAGCCATTGTATGCACACCCTGCCAAGTCAAGGCGGCGAGAAAAATTCAGCAGACACTCAAGAATGACTGCGAGATAACTGTTATTGGTTTGTTCTGTTTTGAAGCCTATGACAGCGCCAGGCTAAAAAAAGAAGTTAAGACTCGGCTAAATGTTGATTTGGATAAAGCCCAAAAAACCCAAATTAAGCATGGAAAATTTTCAATGGTTGTTGATGGGAAAGAATGCAGTTGCAAGATAAAAGAGCTTGATAATGCAACGGAAAAAGCGTGTGATTTCTGTGATGACTTTACTTCAAAGTTTGCCGACATCTCGGTTGGATCTGTTGGAAGCAAAAAAGGCTGCTCAACTGTTATTGTCAGATCGAAGGCTGGAGAGAAGCTTCTAGAAAACTTGGGCTTCTTCAAAGAAGAAGTAGAGAAAGGGGAAATCGTTAGATTAGCCAAATTTAAGAGGGAGCGCGCCCAAAAAAGCTTAACTGACCTAAACAACCCGAAATAACGTCTATTTTTGAATATGTTGCGATAGAAAGCGCTAAATTGGAAACCAAAACCCATCGTATGCAAAAGGCTTTTTAACCCAAACCTCTCATCCCTTTAACCTGAGATGAACTCGTCATGAAAATACTAAATGAGTTTGTGCCAACACGTAAATTTCTGAAGCTTGCCGAAGAAATCAAAGACCTCGTCGACGGATGGAATGTCACTGATAGCGCGGCCGGTTTTCCAGCTGCAGAGGGTACTGTCGTTAGCTGTGTACTAAAAACCAAGTACCCGGAAAAAATAATCGTGCCAATATTCATTCTGCATTACAAAGGACCAGTTGAAGTTGGAGGCTTAGCCATAGCAGCAGACATAATTGGCCTAGATGGTTTAGCAATAACTATGGGTGATAAACCAAAGTTTGGTGAACCCATAAAGATGCTTCCTTCATCAGAAGCCGCACGTGACTTCATACGCACCAACGTAAAAACCAAAAACCTCAAACTCGGTTGCCTCTTAACTGCAAGACGCTCAATTGAAGAAACTCTTCAACGTGTACGTGAGCCATGGGATTTCGTTTACTTCATGCGCTTACAAGACTCATCCTTCGAAGCACTCAAAGCAGTCTCAGCAGAATGTAAGAAACTCAACAAACCGCTCTTCGCATACTTCCTAGTGGGCACAGATAAAAACGTTGAAACAGTCAAAATGATTGGCTGGCCAACCGCTGCAACAATGGAAACAGTTGAAGAGAAAGCATCACAACTTGTCGGATTAGTCGACGGCATTATCGCCACATGTGCAGGTGACGCTGAAGGCGACAAACTGATGCTGCAGAAACTGCAGAAGTTCAGAAGCTAAAAATAAAAGGCTAGTACGATAGAAATAGAGACGCTTTAACAGTCTCTTCATCTAAATTTTCTATCTTAAATCCCTTTTTCTTACATAAACCAATCATCTTAACGTTGTCAGGAAGAACCGTCGCAAAAATTTTGCCCAACCTCATATTTCTCGCAATCATTATTATGTAATCCATCAGCATTTCTCCAAGGCCTCTAAGTTGCCACTGGTCCGTAACTAGAACCGCGAACTCACCGCTTGTTCCATCAGGTTCAGCGATCACTCTGCCAGCGCCAACAATTTGTTTGCCCTCTCCCTTAAGTTCCGCCACTATCGCGATTTGCCTATCGTAATCTAAGTTGCAGTATTTGGTTAGGGTGTCATGAGGCATCTCTTTTATCATTTCGAAAAATCTGAACCGCATAGATTGAGGGGAAAGAGACTTTATTAGCTCGCTGTACCGGTCTTCATCTTCTGCCCTTATGGGTCTAAGCACCACTTCTGTGTCGTCTTTTAATCTGCGAGTCGAGATGTATTCTTTTGGGTAGGTAGCTATGAGTAGTTGGTCTTTGTGGTCAGCGAATTCCCGCATGACTCTTTCCCAGTCGATAACTATTCGGGCGTCAACAGCCACGGTGGTTTCTTCGGTGACTATTATGGGATTTACATCGATTTCTTTTATCTGTGGAAAGTCTGTGACTAAATGTGAAAACCTAACTAGGATTTCCTCAAGATCGTTGAACCCTTTTTTAGCAGGTAAGGCACGCTTGAAAAAGCCGCTGTCTTCAATGATCCTTTTTGCAAGCACCTGATTTAGCGGTGGAAAACCAAGACTAACCTCTTTAAAAACTTCTGCCAAGATTCCGCCTCTACCAAAAAGAATTACGGAGCCAAAGTTTGGGTCTTTTTTTGCACCTATCAAAAACTCCTGCCCGTTACCGCGAACCATTGGTTGAATGGCAACACCCTGAAAATCCATTGACAGACTAAACTGTTTAACTTTCTCCGCGAGTTCTTTGAAGAAAATTGCGGTGTCAGCTGGAGAGGCTACGTTTAGTATGACTCCTTCGATTTTGGATTTGTGTGTATGGTGAAGTGACAGTGCTTTCATTACAACAGGGTACCCAAGTTCAGAAGCAAACGCTGCAGCCTCTTCAGCGGTTTGTGCTACAAGCGTTTTCACGGCAGGAATCTTGTACTCTTCCAAGAAATGCATTGATTCAGCTAAGTTGAGTACGCCTCTGCCCTCACAGAAAGCCTGTCTAATAACTGACTTAAGCAACTGTACGTTGATTGTTTCAATCGGGATTTCCTGAGGCTTCTGGTAAAGAAGCTCAAGGTTTCTCATATAATTGTACAGGTTTATGAAAGTTGAAACTGCCTGTTCAGGAACAGAAAAAGCGGGGAATCCACTTTGATGAAGAATTCTTCTCGCTTCCCTGCACCGCTCATCCTCACTCATCAACGCAGTAAACACAGGCTTCCCAAGACCATTAGCTAACTCTACAACCGTTTTAGCAAGCAGAATTGGATCTGAAGCTCCTTGAGGAGTATAAACTACTAAGAAGCCATCACTACGCTGGTCTTTGAAGCAGACTTCAAGAACCTTTCTGAATCGCTCCGCAGACGCTTCTTCATAGATGTCGACAGGATTCTTCATGCTGCAATACGTTGGCAAGGCCTGTTTCAACGCTTGGGCAGTTTCATCGGTGAGGTTTGTAAGTTTTCCTCCTCGGGCTACAAGTTGATCTGCCGCCATAATTGCGGGTCCACCAGCATTCGAAACAATCGTAAGGTTAAGCCCTTTGGGATTGGGCTGAGTTGATAAAGCCACAGCGCAGTTGAAAAGTTCATTTATCGTTTCAACCCGAACGATACCCGCCCGTTTGAATGCAGCGTCGTATACGGCGTCTTCCCCTGCGAGCGAACCGCTATGGGAGAGTGTGGCTTCGCCTGTTTCCAAAAATCGACCAGCCTTCACAAGTACAACTGATTTGTCTCTGGCGAACTGGCGCACAGCACTCATAAACTTACGTGGGTCCTTAATAGATTCAACGTAGAGCATTAGGGTTTTAGTCTGTGGGTCAGTTTCGAAATAATCGATTAAGTCACCAAGGTCTACATCGAGCATCGAACCTGTTGAGACAACTGCGCTGAAGCCAACTTGATTTTCCCATGCCCAATCAAGTGCTGAAGCGCAAAGAGCGCCACTTTGAGAGATAAACGCTATTTTTCCTGGGACAGCCTGTTTATCTGCAAAAGTAGCGAATAGGTTTATTTTCGGTCTTATCACACCAAAGCTGTTGGGACCAAGTAGTCTCAGGGAAAATTTCTTCTGCAACTCATGTATTTTCTGTTCAAGTTCAGTTGTTTTTCCTACTTCCTTGAAACCTGCAGAAACAATGACTATCCCGGAAGTCTGAGCTATTCCGCATTCCTCCACAATTTGGGGAACAAGATGCGCGGGCGTAGCAATAATTGCCAAATCAACTCTTTCGGGGACTTTGCTCATGCTTGGGTAAGCGGGAACTCCTTGCACAGTTTCTCGATAGGGGTTTACAGGGTAGATTTTGCCTGTGTAGCCCGAGCTTAATAGATTATGGAGAATTTTAGCGCCCACTGAGCCCTCTCTTTCGCTTGCACCTATTACAGCAATTCCCGTCGGGTTGAAGATATGATTAAGGTTTTTGGTTCCCAAACGTGAATTCACCTTTTATTAAGAGGAGGGCTTAGAGCGTTTTAATTTATGTTACTTATTTATTTATAATGATGTTATAAAGCCTTTCCAACTTTGATCTATTTGTAAAAACGAGGCGACTCAAGCACCTTTAACTATGCTCTATCTTTTTCCCGCCGAGATAAACTTAAGTTCTATCACCTAATTAGCAACCTCCAAGTGAGGTATCTAACATGAATGCCGTTCAAGTAATCGCTGTTGAAGATTTGCCCTTAGTAAAAGAAGGGGACAACTTAGGTAAACTTATTGCTGAAGCCGCAAAAAAACAGAAAACGCCAATCCAAGAAAAAGATATCATCGTTGTTACCCACGTTGTAGTTTCGAAAGCTGAAGGGAACATAATAAACCTGGATAAAGTGCAGCCGTCAGAGAGAGCAAAAGAAATTGCCCAAAAAACTAACAAAGACCCAGCCCTTGTGGAAGTTATTCTTCAAGAAACCAAAGACATTGTCCGCATTGGCCAAAACAGCATTATAACCGAAACCGTTAGCGGCATAATCTGTGCAAACGCTGGAGTCGACCGCTCAAACGTTTCGGGCGATAGAAATGTTGTTCCTTTGCCAAAAAACCCAAGCGCTTCCGCGGAGAATATTCGAGAAGAAATTAAGCGTTTAACAGGAGCCGATGTTGCCGTTATTGTCTCGGACACTCATGGCAGACCCTTTAGGCTTGGCGAGATCAACGTGGCTGTGGGCGTAGCAGGGTTCAAACCTATAAGGGACAGGCGAGGCGAAAAAGACTTGTTCGGCTATGTACTTAGGATAAAACAAACCGCCATTGCAGACGAGTTGTCTTCAGCAGCGGAACTTGTAATTGGCCAAGCAAACGAAGGCATCCCAGCTGCCATCATCCGAGGATACAAATACCAAACAGACGAAAACGCAGCAGCAACCTCCCTAACAAGGGCAAAAGAAAGAGACCTTTTCAGATAAGTTAAACCAAACATTCAATAACCCAACCACGTAAAAATAGCGGAAAATCACCTGGTCGAAAAGATGGAAGCAAAAACACCCCAAGATTTCTTCGAAAAAGTCTTACCTCTGAAGTTTAAGCCAGAGAAATCAGCGGGAATTGACGTTGTTGTCCAAATAAACATAACTGGGGTGGAGGGAGGCAACTGGATAGTTACTATAAGAGGCCAGAAGCTTCAGGTAACCAAAGGAATCCATATGTCGCCTACGTTAACTTTGCAGATGAATGAGAATGGCTTCATGGATCTGGTGAGTGGAAGATTAAGTGCGGAAAAAGCCTTCTTTACTGGAAGAGTTCAGTTTAGAGGTAACATTAGTGTAGCACTTAAGCTAAGAGATGCTGGATTTTTATAAACTAAGTTTTCTAACCACTTCAGCTGGCAAATTCTCTTCGCCCACTTTGAATGTTTGTGGCTCCTCAATTTTCATAAGAGCGCGCACCTCATCAGCATTCAGTTCTTTGACAAGTCTCATTATTTCTTTCTTGGCCACTTTAAAATGATCATTAAAAGCTGTCTTGTTCTCGTACAATTCACCCGCGTAAGCGCAGATTTCTGATTTCTTCAAAAAATACTCGAGCTTTTTTGTTTTAGTGTTAATATCGAATGTTATTGGTCCTGCTCGACATGTTTCGGGTTTAACGGAGTGAACCGTGCATCTTTTGGTTTGTTTGCTGTTAAAAATGCATAGAACGTTTTCATCCACCGACGGATAGGAGTAACTTTGCTTTGTAAAAGGTTTGTCAACCTTCATTTTCTGATTCTTTAAGTATTCTAGTATGATTTCTTTACGGCTCTCACTTAATGGTGGTTTGGCGTCCTGGCAGCAGATAATTTTGCATTCGCTGCAAACATTATATGAATACGTGGTTCCCTGGTTATCCTCAGGCATCAGCTTCACTTTTTTTAGAGGTATGGTTGATTATCGATGAGGCACTTAATAAGCGTTGAATAAACATCAACGATTGCCTGATGGAAATCTGTTTTCTGGGCGCGCCTCAAAACCCTTGCCCGAACATTTTCTGAGAGGTTGCCTTCTTCAATTCGTTTCTTTACGAGCCACAGATACTTTTTCTCATCTTCATCCGCATGCTTTTGCGCTAAATTGAGATAATGCTGGCAGACCTGTCTTGCCGTTTTGCCAAGTATGCTTGAAACTTCTGCGTTCAACCCATCTTTAATGACCGCGTTGAAGTCTTTGACTAAGACATCATGGGGCAAAAGCTCGGCGTCTGATTCAATTAAACCTCTTAAGGCGGCACGGACAAAACATGCCAGCGCCACGTCTGATTTTATGCATTCCTGCTCATCCATAACTCTGACTTCGAGCGCACAGCGGTCAAACCTAAATATAACGCCCCTTGAGTTAACCCATTCACGACGGAGAAGTGTTTTGTCTGCGCCTTTTTCAGCTAAATTCTGTGAGTACTGTCCGATAACATCCTGTTTGTACTGCTTTAATGAGGTTGCATATTCGGGGATGACATCGCCCGTAACCGAAGGCACTTCTTTTTGATTTATTTTATAAAATCGAAGTCGATTGTCGATGTCTGGACCCTCTTTGCCTTCAAAAATCGGCGACGAAGCCGCCATTGCAGGTAGATAAGCACACAGATTGGCGAGATGGTTGTGGGTTTGAATGGCGTCGAATTCCTTTTGATAGGGCAAATTCAAATGAAAACTTTGGATGTTTAACCATCCATGCTGGTTTAAGTTGAAGATTTTGCCGTAATCAAGATAAATTTTTTTGTGGTAATGCGGCCAAATGGCGGTATCTTCCAGTTTGAGTAATGGATGCATGCCTGTTCCCAGCAGGGCTGCGCCGTGTTTCTGCACGATTTGGCTAAGGGTTTTAACAGCAGTTTGCATGGTTTCCTCGAATTCTGATGGCGTCTTGAAGGGTTGATTGGCTTTGATTTCCATTACGTGAAGCTGCATTTCCTTTCCGAAGGTGAATTTGGGCAGTTCGATGAAGTTTACGATTTTTCCGCAGTGATCTTTGATGATTTTGTCACTGATCGGCATGGGTTTTAAGTCTGGGTTTACGAGTGAGTATTCGTGTTCTGGTCCAAGCACTTCTAGCGGTTTGTACGTTGCTTTTGCCTCTTTTTTTATTTAGCACTAACTTGGGTTGCTGTTATAACGTATAGTTAATTTTAAATATAACTCTACGAATATCGCCTTCTAATTGACTGGTGTACTATGAGTGTTGGTCGTCTCTAACATCGACCTTACTGATGAGTTAAACGCTCTAAGACCTTCACAGTTTCTGGAATCATCGATTAAAGATACCACCATCAACATCAACAACGAGTACCGCTACCTAAAGACAGGCTACTACGTGTCCTTGCACGCAGAAGTTTTAGGCAGCAACGTTATTCCATCATGCGAGAACATTATTGACTCAAGCCGAACCCCAATTCTTCTGTTGCGGGCGGCAAGAGCAAGAATCCCAACCCTGCCTTTTCTCGTTACTGATTCAGTGAAGAAAATAACCGATGAACTCCAATTCCCTGTAATTGTTTTTGCTGTTAACCCATTCATCTATTCAGGTTACCAAGTAGCTAAAAACAAGAGCGCCCTGTATCGAGCGCTGAAAAGTTTAGGGATGAACTACAAGTTCACAGTTTGCGCCCAACCGCTAATAGGCGAAATGTTAACAATTAAGTCGTTTTTGGGCAAATGCCAAGTGGAAGATGAACAAATTAGCGCCATCACGGAAAAGGTTTATGAACTCTTCAGGATTCCAGTGTGTAAATTGCATGTTCAAAAAACAGAGGGAAAAGCTTTCCTGTGTGGTCTTGAACCTTTGAAAGAAAATGAGCTGTCTAAAAGTGATTTAGAAATAATCTCGAAGGAGATTATGCTGATTTCTCAGCAGGATGAACACCTCAGTGTCTAAAATCGCATGTTTTGTCGAAAAATATAATTTTACTGACCCCCGAGAAGAAAGCGCACTTCAAAACTTCAAGCGGGCTGCTGAAGCATCTGGGAACCAATTTAGTTTCCTGTTCCGCGAAAACATCGAAGACATACATAACTATGACGCTGTTTTCATCAGGGCAACCACCGATCCGCTCTTCACATCATACATAGTATCTAAAACAGCATGGGAGCTGGGCTTAAAAGTCATCGATGACCCAGAATCTATCACAGTATGCGGCAACAAAATCCACCAATACGCACTATTCGAAAAATACAATGTCCCCCGAATTCCAACAGTTTTCTTAAACAAGGACGACTTGCACCATAAAAAAATCAGCGAAATATTCGACGAATTGGGCAAACCAGTCGTGGTAAAAGCACCCTACACAAGCTTCTCACGGTATGTGGAGAAGGCGGCATGTGAAACCAGTTTCAGAGACGTAGCTAAACGCTTCTTCAAAAAATCAGATGTTTTGGCAATCCAAAAATTCACGCCCACAGCTTTTGACTGGAGAGTTGGCGTATTAAACAACGACATCTTGTATGTTTGCAAGTACCTGATTCCCAAGGGCAAATGGAAGCACGGCGCTAAACTCCGCGGCAAACCAACCGTGGTTTGGGGCAGGACTGTTAGTTCACAGAAAAGTGATATGCCAGCGCGATTAAGGGAAGTGGCCTTGAAAGCATGCAGCGTTGTTGGCAAGGGACTTTATGGTGTGGATATCAAGGAAGTTGACGGCGACTACGTGGTTGTGGAAATCAACGATAACCCAAGCATCTACGCTGGCTACGAAGACTCCATGGACAAAGACATTTACAAGCGGATCATCGCGTACCTGTCAGATTAGCCCAGGTTTTCGACACCTATTTATTCCCATTTTAGGTATCAAGGTGTGTTAGGAGAAATTTGGCATGCATAAAGAAGCTTCACATAAGGTTCCAGTGAAAGATTACGATTTCAGCAAAGACCTTTCTGTCGATGAGCTTGTTGGGCAGATGCAATCGGCTTGGGGGTTCACCGCGGGTAAGCTTGCCATAGGCGTCAACATAATGGAAGCTATGGTTAAGGAGAAAGGCTGCGTAAAATTTCTCTCATTCCCAGCCGATATAGTGGCAACTGGCACTAGAGGCGTTATCCGTGAAATGGTTAAACAAAAACTTGTCGACGTAATAATTACAACATGCGGAACATTAGATCATGACGTAGCACGCAGCTGGAAAGACTATTACAAAGGCAGCTTCATCATGAACGATTCCAAACTTCACCAAGAAGGCGTAAACCGACTTGGAAACGTACTGGTTCCAAACGACAGTTACGGCATGATTATCGAAAAAAAAATCATCGGATTGCTTGAAGAACTTTACAAAGAAGGCAAAAAGGAACTCTCAACCAGCGAACTTACTCGAGAAATCGGTTTGCGATGTTGCAATGAGAGCTCGATTCTTTATTGGGCAGCCAAAAACAACATCCCCGTCTTCGTGCCAGGCATAACTGACGGTTCAGTAGGCTATCAACTTTGGTTCTTTAGCCAAGACCACAAGGACTTCCGCATTAACCTGCTAAAAGATGAAGGAGACCTCAACAACATCGTTTTCGACGCCAAAAAATCAGGCGCCCTCATCGTGGGCGGCGGAATCAGCAAGCACCATACGATCTGGTGGAACCAATTCAAAGACGGCTTAGACTACGTTATCTACATTACCACTGCGGACGAGTGGGATGGAAGCCTCAGCGGCGCACGCCCCCGCGAAGCAGTTTCATGGGGAAAAATCAACGAAAAAGCCAAACGCATAATGATAGAAGGCGACGCAACAATGATAATGCCCTTAATGACAAGTTCACTTTTGACGCGTTTGAATAAGAAGAAAAAGTAAAAAAATAAAAATGGGCGTTTATTGTACGCCTTTGAATAGCCAGCTCATGTCTGGCCCCTTCCGTTTTTCTAGCACGCGCTCGCTGAGTGCATGAGCGATAAGTGGCAATGCGATGGTTGCGTCGCAATAGACGACTGCGCGGGTTCCTGTTTGGCTGTTGATTTTGCCCCAGCTAATTGCCTCTTCAAGTGTGCAGCCGCTTAAGCCGCCCCATTGCGGAGAGTCAGTGGTGATTTGGATAGCGTATTTGTGCGGGTAATAGTATTCCTGTAGACCTTTACGTAAACCGCCTTTTCTTCCTTTAACGCCTTCATCGCAGGTGAATGGTGAAACTGAGATGGCGATTAGCTGTGTCAAGTCCTTGGGAACGCCGCCGCCGATATAGACAACGCCGACTTCCTTGGTTTTTGTGCCGATGCTGACGAACTGGTCGAATTCCTTGACGCTGTCAATGTGGACGTTGTGTCCTTGGTTTTTGGCTAATAGGAAGGTTTCGCCGTATGCGCTATCCACCATTGCGGGGCTGAAGATTGGTACGCCGTTGGCTGCTGCAACCGCGGAGATGGCAGGGATTTTTTTCTTGCCTAAGTACTTGCCAAGTAAGTAGAGGAATTCTGCTGAAGTGTAGTTGTAGTCTTGTTTGCAGGTCATGACAAAGTCAGTGACGACTTCTTCCATTTTGCGGTAATCGGTTTCTTTGCCATACACATCGTAGTATCGATTAACATCGTCATGGAGCAATTGTTCATCGTTTGCCATGTGGTTGCCTTGGTAGTATCCTAAGCCCATAGCGTCAACGATGTCTTCAGAAACGTTTGCGCCAGTGGAAACCAAAACGTCGATGAAACGGTTTTCTATGAGCCAATTGATAATTGTCCACTGCCCAGCTGTGCTCATTGAGCCTGCAAAGCCCATTGCGATTACGGTGTCTTTTGATTTAATCATGTTTTCCCAAACGTCTACGGCTTCGCCGAGTTTACGTCCTTGATATGCGGTTTTACCCATTTCTTTTAGAAGTTGTGAAATTGGTTTTTGTTTTGTAACTTTGATTGGTTCAAGTTTCTTACTGAAATATGAATCAGTACTCATTCGGATGCACGCCTCGCTTTTAGATTATTGGGCTTGTATATGAAATTTGTCATTGCCAAAATGGCTAACATGTATAGGATGATTAAGAATTAGTGCTGAGTTTTAGCCAAACACTTCTTTTAACAAAAATAAACGAAGTAACTCCAGTAATGAACGCAGAGACGAGGACAATTAAATTAGCAACCGTAACGTATCCCGGATCATAAAACATCGCTAAAGTCATTGCGATAAAGAGATAGAACGTAACAGCTCCAGTTATTAGATGCACCGCAGAGACAAGTTTTCCACCCTGCCCTGCTTTCGCTTTTAACCAGTTTAATGAAGACTCAATTTTTCCATGCACGTCTGGAAGGTCATCTAAAACCAGCGCTGAACCGCCTAACAAGAAAACTCTCCCAACGTTAACATCAATACTTGTGCTGTTGTTTAAGAAGATGGTTAGCAGATTAAAAGGTGTGAAGATTGCAATGTAGATTGTTGAGAGAATTAAAACCATAAAACCGTAAAAGTAATGGTGAAAAAATAGCCTGCCAGTATGCAGAGAGCGTCCAAGTCCAGCGCTTGGAAAAATGTTTATCACGGCGGCAGCAATTAGAACCCAGAAAACGGTGGCGCTAATGAGATATGGCGAGAACGGCTGCCAATTATGGTAGCGCCAGTAAAAACCAGATAGAATCCCCGCAGCACACCCGATTGATACAAGTGCGTTGAAGACGAGGGATACGCTGAATATTTTTTTGCATATAACCCAGCAATGCGAAACTTTTGGACTTGTCATTTGCCAGTTTCCTTTTTCATAGTGGAAAAATCATATTTAAATAAATCAAGGTTGTTTTTGAAGTTTACGGAAGAAAAGGAAGGAACTTGTTGTTGCCAACCATCGATTGTGTTTTCAATCGTTGAAAAAGTGGCAGAAATCAAGTCAGTTGCGTCACATTTTTTCCGGCGCAACCACACCAATCAAGTTAAGCGCGTTATACATCACGGTTTTTATGGCTTGGGTTAAGGCAATTCGTGCATCGCTTAGTTCCTGCGAATCAGCCTTAATCACCGGGTAGGCATTGTAAAAAGTGTTGAATTTGTCAGCTAACACGTTTGCATAGTCGGCTATCATGTTGGGTTTGTAGTATTCTGTGGCTTCGATGAATGTATCGGGGAAACCTGCAAGGTTCAAGATGAGTTCGCGCTCAAGCTTCTCGGTTAACCGGTCAAAGGCTGGTTTTTCTGGTTCATGTGCGGCTTTGCGCAGTATGCTGCAGGCTCTTGCGTGGGTATACTGAACGTAGGGTGCACTGTTAGTTTCAAAGTTTAGCACGCGTTCCCAAGTGAACACTACAGGTTTGGATGGATCAACATCGACAAGTGCGTATCTTACAGCGCCTAAACCTACGAAGTTGGCGATTTTGCGTTTCTCCTCTTCAGAGAGTAGAGGTGAACGCTTCGAAACTTCTTCATATGCTCGTTGAACAGCTTCGCTTAAAACGTCGTCGAAGGTGATGTAGTGGCCTCTTCTGCTGCTCATCTTGTAACCTGGCAAAGTAACCAAATTGTAGGCAAAGTGCACTAAATTCTCAGCGTATTTAGTGTAGCCCATTGCGTAGAGCGCGATTTTTAGTTGTAGTTGCGCCAGCGATTGTTCCATGCCGATTACGTTTATGACTTTTTGAGCTTGCTTGAATTTCCACAGTGTGTAGGCGATGTCGCGGGTGGTGTAGAGTGTAGTGCCGTCGGCTCGTCCAAGAGTGAGAGGTGGGACTTCGTTGTTTTCGCTTAAGCCCAGCTTTGGCTTCAAGCGAAGTTCTTGGACAACTTTTTCTGCGTCAAATTCCAAAACGCCTTTCTCACTGTAGATAAACGATGTGGCATTTAACTTTGCCAAAACCTCGTTAACTTGTGTGCTCCAGACAAAGTCGCTCTCCCAATCCCACGAATCATAAGTTACTCCAACACGCTTCAAGGTCTCGCGGAAACCTTCAAGGCATAAATCGCTGACTTCTCGGATGAGCTGTTTTGCGTTTTGTTTACCGTTTTCGTAGGCTCTGTTCAACCGGTTGATTTCTTCTTCGGGATTTTCGTCCTGGTTGATTTTTTCAGTTAACACATCAAAGAGTACAGGATACTTTTCTTTAAGCTCAACAGCAATTGACATCCACTCATCAATTTCCTTGTTTGCCTTCGCCAAGTCATCAGCTGAATCTTTAGCTGTTGCGAGCTCGCGGGTTTTTCTAAGGCGGTTAATCTCAACTATGCAGCTGGTAACAGTGTAGATTTTGCCCACGTAAAGGTCCGCTTTCTCTGTAGGCTTTGGTCTTCCCAATTTAGTGTAACCATATGCCACCACTGAGGATTGGCGTCCAACATCGTCAATGTAGTAGTGACGTGAAACCTGATGTCCTCTGTACTGGAGGATGCGGGCTAATGCATCGCCAAGCATGGGGTTTCGGGCTTGTCCAATGTGGATTGGATGCAGCGGATTAACGCTGGTGTGCTCAACTATGATTTTTTGGGGGTTAGCAATTTTGACAAATCCATATTCATTGCCCAACTCTTTAATTGACTCTAAAGTTAGCGCTGAGAATTTAGCGAAGTTAACATGGAAATTGATGTATCCTGCACCCGCAGGCGCAACCTTCTCTATGAGGTCGAAGCTGGATTTGTCTATGGCGTCCACAAGGCGATCTGCTAAAACGAGTGGTTTCTGTTTTAGTTTCTTTGCCAACTCAAAACACAACGAGGAAGCCAATTGCCCGTATTCGATGTTTGGTGTCTTGTTTAGGGTGATGGTCGGCTGCTTGATTTCTGGAAGCGCCTTATTTAGGGCGTTGGCTAATGCAGTTTGGCATTCTTGGCGGAATAAATCAAACGGGTTCCGTGAGACCATCGACTTTTTCTCCGTTATTCTGATTCGGGTGGGTTATGTTTTTAATGTGAAGGCGTATTTATCTGTGTATAGTACCGGATGCTGTTGCCATGAAAACAAAAGTGGTCTATTCAGAAAAATGTTTAGGCTACGGCACATGGCACATAGAAGGGCCTCAACGAGTCAAGGTTTCCCACGACATTTTGCAAGCGAAGGGATACGAGTTTGTGGAGCCCACACCAGCGGACGATTGGTCATTGCTGGGTGTTCATGACGCTGATTACCTTTTTAACGTAAAGAAAGGATTAGTTGAGGATTCAGACACACCCGCTTACGATAAAATCTTCGATTATGCAAGACTTAGCGTTGGCGGTGCAATTTTAGCTAGCAAAATAAATGGTTTTTCACTTATGCGTCCACCAGGACACCATGCTGGCAAGGGCGGAGCTGCATTAGGCGTTTACACTCGCGGATTCTGTTACCTAAACAACATTGCCATTGCAGTTAAAGAATCGGCAAAACACACATTGATTTTAGATATCGATGGGCATCATGGAAATGGCACACAAGAAATTTTTCTTGGCGACCCAAAAGTAACATATATTTCGCTTCATCAATCCCCAAATTACCCGGGAACAGGCGACATCACCGAGGGCAACTGCATAAATTTCTCGTTGCCAAGAGATGTAGGCGGAAAACGGTATTTAGAAACGCTTGACAAAGCGTTAGGTAAGGTTGACTGCGGCAAGTTTGAATCGGTTGCGGTTTCCGCAGGTTTTGATACACATCAGGGCGATTTGGCTTCGTTGGGGTTAATTGAACAGGATTATTTTGAGATTGGCAAAAAAATAGCATTGCTAAAAAAACCCGCTTTCTTTGTTTTGGAAGGCGGATATGTTGGCGAGAAAGTCGGATTGGATATTGACAGTTTCTTAAGAGGCTATGAAAACAACATATAAAAAGGAAAAAGGTTATTTTTGTTTTTTAGCTGCTGCCTTCTTGTTTAACTCTTGCAGTTTGTCGCTGATTTTTTCAGATCTTTTCTCTGCAATGACTAAGAGCGGTTTCCAATCTTTGTTCTTGACTTCAGTGCTTAATTTTTCTGCTTGTGCAGGCAGGTTTGCTAGGGCGTCGTTGAAGCGTTTATCTGATGCTTCGTCTGACTCAACTACTTCCAAGGCTTCTTCGGGGCAGGCTTCAACGCATTTTGGTTCTCCTCCGCAAAGGTCGCATGCGATGGCTATTCCCGTATCGGAGTGAATGGTGATTCCTCCATGCTCGCAGGCTTGCACACACCAATCACAGCCTTTGCATTTTTTTTCATCAATGATTAGTAAACCCGTCGCTTCTGCTTGGGAGATTGCATGTTCTGGACACGCTTTTACACATCGAGCGTCTTTGCATCCGCGGCAAGTCAAAGCAAAGTTAAAGACAGGTGCCATGCGGACAACCCTGATTCTGGATCGGATTGGGTTCCAACTGCTTTCACCTTTCTCGACTGTGCAAGCGTACTCGCAGATTCCGCAGCCGATGCATTTGCATGGGTCAACTGAAACGAATTTTCTTTGTTGAGTTTTAGCGGATTGCATTTTGGTTACCAAACCTTTTGGTGTTAAAGTATTTGTGTGCATCATTTACTTTTAACCATTACTTATCTAAAACGATGATTCCTATGCAAAAACAGTTTAGCAGCCTTGCTCTTTTTGCTCAGAAGAATCTATGTTTCTTGCAAAGTGTGCGACGTAGAATAAAATATCAAAGGAAAAGTTATTTTGGCGAAGGCTGAGGGGTCCAAGGCGTTTCCGAATGCAGTTTACCGCCAGTAGCCCAGTTCTCCCTTGGAATTTCAACAATGATTACGGTGGTTGCTTGACTTGGAATGCCCATGTCCGTGAAGACTTTGGTTATTCCTTCAACTGTTTTCTTCTTGTTTTCTGAGCTCATGCCAGCCCAAACAGATACTTGTACAACAGGCATCAACATACCTCATAGAAAGTTATGTATGTGCAATAATTAAGTTTTTTATGGGGCATGTAGCGACGGATTTTTTTGCAGAAATCATATATCCTCAAAATGGCATAGTAATATCAGGCGAATATAATGGTTTCAAAACAGATTTTTGCAGTGGGTCTAATTGCATTAGTGATTGGGCTCTCAGTTGGATACTCTGTTCCCCTTGTTGTTCTACCTCAGCAGCCTAAGCCAACCATTACTCTAAGCGCAACCACAGTGAAAGCTGGTGATCAATACACAGCGACGCTCTCCGGTTTTCCGGCAAACTCCGAAATCTACGGTTGGACTGTTAACGAAAATCCACCTCGTTCATTTCTCGCTGGAACCACCGACGGCAATGGCAACCTAGTTCTTACATCATATGCCCCCCAAACATCTGGGCAGTGGCTGCTATGCGCTTCCAACAAGGACCAGAATATTTGGGCCAACACCCTGCTGAATGTAGAAGCCTAAGCAAAACTCATCGCACTTTGCAAAAGTCTATCCCAAGTTTACAGTGGTAACAATAAAAATATAGCTTTAGATGAAATTTCAATCTCTAAGTAAAAAAATGTAACCGCCCTTGAGATCTGCCGAGGGTGGGATTTGAACTCATCGTTTCTTTACCAAGAGAACCTCCGCTGAGTGAAAGGACTTTTTTGATTGCTTGCATTTCTATTACTTTGGTAAGATAGGTTATTGGTAGTTGTTGTTTCTTTCTTTGTGGGATAGCTGTTTGCAGGGCTGTCCCATCCCATCTTTTGATTGTGGGAATGTTTGGTTTTTTGGTTTGGGTTGTTTTCCAATTGTTGTTGGGATGGGGCAAGCGAATTTTCTACCCATGTTCTATGTTGTGCATGTTGGTGTGGATGGGATGAGGATGGGGAAGGATGTTTGCGGCTCTATTTCTGTGCCATGTTGGAACAAGTGTGTCTGAACCTTGAGATAAAATCAGACTCTTCTCTGTCTTCAATAATTTTTGAATCAGGTATAACTATGTGACAAAGTGCTTATGGTGCGGAGGGTGGGATTTGAACCCCACTAAGATTTTCTTTCCCGAAAGAAACTCTTGGTAAAGAAAGGGCGTTACTTTGGTTTTCTTGGGTTTCCATATTTTGTTTCTCCGTATCAATTTATGTTACAATACATTAGTTCGATAGATAGATATAAACGTAACGTAATATGTTACAACGATAACTATGCACAAGGCTATCCTATCGAAAGAGAAAGAACGCTACTAACTAAGTTCCTAAACGATGAATCAATCAATGATGAAACTTTTCGTATGTTGAAATTAAGAATTAAGCGTAACTATCCATGCATACAGGAAGATTTTCAATTAATTAAGCAAGTGAAAGATAAGATTGAATAAGAACTTCTTTCCATACAACATTCGAGCAAGAGGTAAAGAAATGAACGCCTCTAAAAAGAAATTAACTGCTATCTTTGCAGTAGTAATAATTACTGTTCTAGCTTTAACTTTGTTTTGGGGAATCCCTTATATCAACTCATCTTCCTCTGCTGAAAAGTCGGTTCAAGACAAAGCTATCTTAGCCTTGAAAGATATAGTTGGACTTGATTTGACTAAATATAATGTAAGTTTATCTACACATACTATTGTCTTAAGTCCGTACAATGGTTACTAGAGTAGAAGATGTCACCTGCAACCTTCAATCAAATCAAAGCGGTAACTTCTTACTTCAAGATTTGTTAATGGCACATTGACATATATTGACCTAACTTCCTTGAACCGTTCATATACCAATCAACTGCCAACCGACCCCATAGATTCATCTAAGGTGCTTCTTGGAAGACTTCAAGAATATTATTCAAACCCTGCATACCTTAAGCCAATGATTGATACTTTAGAGTCACAAACCAATCTTAATACATTCAATCAAACTGTAGGGAATATGAAATCACAAGCGGTCAGCCATACCGAATTTATACAAGTCAACCAGACACTCAATTATACATCAACCTATACCTCAGTTAGTTTCATGTATGTTTTTGGAGATGTCATAGATTCACCCAAGAGCATATTCTTTCAGTTTTAGAGATGGTTATTTGGTTTCATTCGGTAATAGTTGGGAACTTTACCAGATAGGAAGCCAAACAATCAATGTTTCAAGAGAACAGGCAATTAATACCGCTATTGAGCAGGGAAATAACGCTACAACAAACGGATTGAAACTTAGAAATCAAGATATTAGGGCTGATTTATCTTTGAGGCAAAGAGAACCTTTTGTACTGTATCCTTTCTGGTTTGTTGATTTGCCTCTAGCCTTGGCTGAATCTCCAGCCACATCCAATGACCAGACATTTGTTCGTGGATTTACTGAGTGGCAAGTTGGCATTTGGGCAGACACAGGAACAAATGAATTCAGCCATCCAGCATAAATTACTACATAGAGTTTCTTTCACCATATTTCATTTCCGAATTTACTTCTTAGTTTGTACATACCTTATCCTTTAGGTGTGGGGTATCCCCTGTATCATATCTCTTGTGAGGGCAATAGAATTGAGAGATTAGATTATCATTAGTAGTAGTTATAATAGAATAATATGTTAAAGGTTAAATGATGATTTTAGTCTAGACATTATTTTTTAGGAGATTATTATAAAGTTAGAAAATTGAATGGGCTAGGGGGACTATACACCCAACCGTGGGAAAAGGTCTATTGATAAGGATTTCTAAGAAGGGGTTTGTTTTGTTTCTTTGCTTTTTTGGAGTAAATAGATGAAGTACACGTTTACTATCATTAGAACCCAAAAGAAGTAAAAGCTAAAGTTGGGTTCTTGAGCACCTAAATCTCCAATAGTTGCGGCGGCTTGAGGATTATAAAAAGTTAGCCAAAAAGGACTCCAAACAATAACAGTAGGTCTGATATTGCCAAAGTAGTAATAAATTAAGTTCACAGCAATAAATAAGAAACCCAATAAAACGTTAACAAAAATCATCAGCTTAAACTGCTTAATCATGGACACTCAGGGTTTGATATTTGTTTTGACCTTGCTTAAAGATTTTACTTGTCATGGTGGTGTACACCATAACGCTGGAAAAGGTCAAGGTTGAACCTTGCCTGTTACCAACCGATAGTTATATTGGAGCACTATATTCACTATCTTCCTTGTGGAGTCACTTGTTCTATTAAAGAACACATCTAGGGCTATCTCATCGTCTGTTTTGTCCTGAAGTTCCCTAACTTGCAATGAAATCTTGGAATGTTACGCCTTTTTCCAGTATTTCCTTAGTATTCATATTTGACACCTATAGATGCAGTTGGTTGATGGTCGGCTTGATCGCATTGTTGAAGAAGGGGTTAATTGATTTGTGAACCCCTTCTCCAACGGTAGGGTGGATAGTGCCAGTCCTGACTGCTTTGTTTCTCTGTGCGTTATCGGATAGTACTTGATTATCACGCCTTCCTTTTCTTCTTTCAGTAGTCCAGCAGTAACGAAATTTTTCAGCATCTCACGTAGCCGTTTATCTGAGCAATGGCGTTGCTTAACATAGTAGTATATGTTGTGGATTTCAGAGATTCTCAAGCCCATAGTCTTCCTTGCATTCTGGTTCAATTATCTTCCAGACCTCAAACTCTTCAGGTGTAAGCCCTAGTTCGTTGCATACCAGTATCGGTTCATAGATTGTCTTAGCTACTTCAATATCCGTAGTATTGGCGTAGATGGCATTGACCATCAATAGTTCTTTCTCTAAATTCTAAAGTTAAGTAATGCCCAAGCTTCTGCAAGTGCGTAAAGTCTTGGAAAGTCCCTTTGAGCTTTCGGAGTAAGGCACACTACTTTTGGCAAAGAACCATTGCTTGAGGTTTTCCATATCTTCCTTCTTGAACAGTATATTCTTGATATTAGCTGACTTTATTTGTTGAACTACGATTTCTCAATCCGACACGTGACGGCTCAGTTTCATACCATTGCTTAAAGTTAGGGTCAGTTTTCTTTATTGCTTGAAGTTCAATGGCTTGGCGAATTTTCTCTGGATTGTCCGTTGGACTTAGCAGAAAGTTTCTGCTACATTCTTGTTCATCCAATTCTCCATATGCAGAGGCAAACAAAGCTGTACAATAGCCTTTAATAAGGACTTTCTTTGTTCTGTTTGCTCCATTGCTTTTGTCAGTAATTAGGTGGGTGCATATCTTTGTATCGTGGCTTAGTAGACTTCTAATGCTTTCTAGCAAGGCATAGTTTTTTAGGTCGTAGAAAACCACTATCTTGTTTGATAGGTCAACAAAGTTTGCCATGTGCCTTCGTAGGTCATACCAATTATCCCAAACTTCTTTTGCGTCACCCTTTTTCGGGGATTTCGTCATATCAATTGGTTCTAAGGTTCGGTCATCTACAACAGTTGCATTTGCACTATGAATTAAGCTTCTTGGGCTAGCATCGCTTAACTCTATTATTTGCTCTCCGTTGCCATTTCGGAAAAACCACAAGACTTCAATTATATTATAGGTTTTTCCAACTGATGATGGTCCAGTTAGTATTGCATTCCTTTGTTCTTCTTCAGTATTGACATAGCACACAAGCTAAACCAAGTATTCTTTTTGCGTTAGTGTCTTCAAAGATAGTTTTTGATAGAACTTCATCGTAGTCTGATAGTTTAAGTTCTTTATTAGCGAACTTGTCTAGCAAACGTTGGGTTTCTTGCTGTTGAAGGTCTTCAGTTGTTGTCATAGCACTATTCCCAATTTCGGGAAGTGCTAAATTCTCAATTGGTTTTTCTATACTTGCGGAAGAAACTTGGTTGTTGCCAAGTACTTCCAAATTTTTAGGTTCTAAATTTTCTTGTACATTTGTCATAGGATTTTACTCCTTGACAGTACATAATGCAACCGAAAGCTACATATCTAAAGTTTAGACAATATCAGAGGATTGAATATGCCAAAGACACAAGGAATATCAGCGAGAAAAACCTGCCCTGACGATATTTTGGTTATTTTATTAAATGGGAAAATAGAGTTTGAAAAGTTAGCAGAAGAGTTGGCAAAGGATTATGCTAGAGCTACTGTAAGTAAGTATTTGACTGAATTATTTGATGATAACGAAAACAAATATGTAGAACGTATAGGAAGGAGAGGTGCTTACTATCTAACTGAAAAAGGCAAGAAAAAAGCTAAGACAAAACAATTTGTCAAACAAATTAGCAATATTTCGGATGAATTCACAGAGCAATTTATTCTCAATTACAAGGATTACGTTATGAATAGGGTCAAGAGCAGTTTATTCTTCCCTTACAACACTTCTTCAAGAGTAAATCATGGTATCATGCTTCCACCTGAGTATAAAAAAGATTGGAGTAAATGGACACTAAGTCAATTAAAAATGACAATACATCCTTACCCTGAAATAGAAAGACTTTCTCAAGCACTTGAAACAGACCTAACTAAACATGGATTTAATGATGAGCAAATTCTGAAATTGTGGATTATAGGAAATGGTCGCTTGATGATGAAAGCAGTTAAGGCTTATGGAGCACCTATTTTCTTTAGTATGTTACCTTTCAAATTTCCACCAATTATCCTTTCAATGAAACTAGACCGTAACTACCCTGAAGTTCATAAGAGAGAAATTAAGGAAACTTTGAAGAATTTCAATGCTGACAATATTCAAACTGAAACAAGTGTATACGACCTTTTCCCGTGACAGGGTGTACCTACCCTATGTTTACTATCCAAACGCCTAAACACTATATGCTTAACATCCACATGACCTACTGAAATAATCAAAACAGGGCATCTCATACAATCGTAAATGTCCATACTTACTAGGTACGGGAGTGGTTTTGGAATCTCTATATATGTTAAACTTCCATACAGCCTAGCTTCCTTGAATCCGTTCCTAGGGATATATCAGGGCTTATCATTGTTTCGATATAACCGCAACATGAAGAAAACGTTTACAGCTATTGCGATAAAGAAGAGCCAAAAAGGAAAATTTCCTATTTCCGTTATACCTGATGTTCCTACTAAGTAATCGTGAATAGTAAAAGCATTAAAGTTCACGATTCTTGCCGAGTCAGGATACCTGTTAAATTCATCCCAAATGAGATAGTTACTATATACAAAAAGCAAAATCAGGAGAGCATTAACAGCTATTATGCTTCTAAATTGCTTTTAGGAACGGCATGATTGATATTTTGAGGCGGTCAGTGTTTAATTGTATGCCTACCTAACTGGTTAGACCTTTTCACGGGCTTGGGTGTATACCAACGATGACTCCCAACCCACATACTGTATGCACCCCATGTAACTGACAGATTACTTGATACCAATCCTTATACTGACCATCAATTATCATCATATCTGCATTGTTACTTAGAAGGAAACGAAAAGCCAATTTAACAACAGATTCTCCTGACACAGGGTCTATACCCTCTCCTACAGGAAAAGGTAGTCAATCATCAAACTCTTCAGGGAATAATGAATCATCGACTAGAACTACACCGTCATGTATAGGTCTGCTTGGCATCCTCATTTGAATCCTGTCTAGGCTGATTATCCGTTTCTTCATCATATGTACCAGATGATTGTCCAACCGTAACTAGGCTATAGAAGAATTTAACGCCAACCCATATGATGAGGACTATCACGCCAAAGAGAAAAAATATGAGAAATAAGGATATGATAAAGGCTGAAAAGTCAATCATGCTATCGCCTAGTAGAGTGTTTTTGGCTTGTTAAGACAATATCCCCAATCAGTTTTGGTAACTAAGCTAAATCCTTCTGAGAGATACTTTGTTAACTCTTCTTTACTCTCCGCATAGACAATATCATATTCGTTTGACTTTATCCAAGATGTAACAATGTGAACATAACGCAAAGTATTCTTAATATCGCAATGTCTAGCAAACCGTTGAGTATCTACAATATCTTTGGTTTTGAAGTAATGCCATGAAATCGCATAGTGTCTGAATGTGTGGAAATGGATTTTGAGAAAGTCTTGGTTACCTGTTTCATCAGCTAATCTAACTCTATAGTCTACAATGGAATCATTAATTCCAGTTGGCTTATTGACGTTGGAGAATATTCGCTTATCCTCTTTTGGCAATCGAATGAGTAAACCGACTAGTTCATCTGACAAACTATAGGTCTTAGTTCTATGCCCCTTGTTACCAGTTATAGTTACTGACTTTGTTGAAAAGTTGATGGCTTTCCACTCTAAACTCCAAGCTTCCCCACTAGAGCAACCAGTTTCTATTGATAACATAATCATTGCTTTGTTTGGAATTGACCGTATACGATAAACAAACCGTTTAACCATGTCTGGATTGGG
>CAWIYF010000006.1:0-313403 GCA_963840295.1 Candidatus Bathyarchaeota archaeon | reverse complement strand
TCAAAGACGTAGCCTCCCACCCATTCGTAACGGGGCTTTTCAGCTTCAGAGCGTACGGTCTTGGTCCCTTCGCGTTTCTCCCCGGACTCTTTGAGTTTGCAGCTTTATCGGTGTTGCTCTACCTCAGCATAAGGTACTAAACAGCATTCTTTGAAAGCTGTTTTTTCTCTCTTTGGGTGCAGTTAGGGTGCAATCTGGAAAAAATTATTTATATCTAGACCGCTTAGGTACTGAAAAGCAGATGAACTATATGGGCGTATATAATCCGGGACCGAAGAAACTGAACATTAAGCTTCTTGCACTCGCAGTTGTATGTGTTGTTCTTGCCGCCAGTTTAGTTGGCGTCATCGCAGTTTACGCTTTAAACGGAAATGCCGCAGATTTAAAAGCGCAAATAACAGAGAAAGATAAGACCATTAGTGATCAGAGCGCAACAATTGACTCTTTGAATGCAACTGTACTCGCTCAAACCCAAAGTTCTGCAACGTATCAAGGGCAAATAGCCAGCTTAAACCAGCAGCTTTCAGCGTTAAACGACCAAATATCAGGCTACTACAACATTGCAACAATGAATGCATCCGCCGTCCTGTTTAGTCAGCAACCCATAACCCAAGACGCAAACTCAACCACACAAGTCTTCAGCGACGCAATATACTATTCTGGTTACGTTTCTATTCAAGCCACCGCCTCAGCAAACACAACCTACGCTGAAGTACTCTACAGTTATGCCGGAACCAACTTTGACTATAATCAAACTTTAGGAACATCGGGAAACGCTGTTTTTCCAGTGCTACCAGGAACATTAACAATTAACATCGGCAACATAAACCAGGCAACCGCAAACACCGCAACAGTCAGTGCAACATACTACTATTAATTCTTCTTTTTTATTTAACAGCATATAGCAACAAACTAAACTGTATAGTAGGAGCTATTCTTTTATGCAAAAACCCTCAGGGACAGAAAGAAAACCGAATAGGCTAATCAGAGAAAAAAGTCCCTACCTGCTTCAACACGCCTACAACCCTGTAGACTGGTATCCATGGAGTCCAGAGGCTTTTGAGAAGGCTAAGCGAGAGGATAAACCCGTTTTTGTTTCCATAGGTTACTCAACTTGTCACTGGTGCCACGTTATGGAGAAAGAATGCTTCGAAGACGCCGATGTAGCCGATGTTATGAACCGAACCTTCGTCTCCATAAAAGTTGACCGCGAAGAGCGACCTGACCTTGATTCCGCCTACATGGCTGTTTGCCAATCGATGGGTCGAAACTGCGGCTGGCCCCTAAACGTGATTATGTCTCCCCAAAAAAACCCTTTTTTCGTCGCCAGCTACATACCAAAGAATGATCGTTATGGCACGGTTGGGATGCTTAACCTTGTACCTCAGATTGGGGAAATCTGGAGAACCAGAAAAGCCGAAATGGAATCCATCGGCAAAGAACTTAAGGAACAAATAGCAACTCAAACAGAAGCAGAATCCGCAAACCAAATTGACAAAAACACCCTTGACGATGCTTATGAGCAATTGTTCTTGCGTTTTGACAACGAAAACGGCGGGTTTGGAGGAGCCCCAAAATTCCCATCCCCACACAACCTCATATTCCTTTTAAGGTACTACAACAAAGCCAAAGAAAAAACTGCGTGGACTATGGTTGAGAAAACCTTGCGTGCCATGAGGTTAGGCGGCATCTTCGACCAAATAGGATTTGGTTTTCACCGTTACTCCACTGATGCACGATGGCTGGTGCCTCATTTCGAAAAGATGCTCTACGACCAAGCTTTACAGGCGTTAGCTTACCTTGAAGCTTATCAGGCGTCTGGCGCGGCAAAATTCAAGTTAACCGCTAAAGAAACTTTGGAGTATGTTTTGAGGGATTTATCCGCTGCGGAAGGCGGTTTTTACTCTGCCGAAGATGCTGATAGTGAAGGCGAAGAAGGAAAATTTTACCTTTGGGCACAAAAAGAAATTGAGCAGGCACTGCCAAAACAAGATGCTGATTTAGCAGTTAAACTCTTTGACATTAAATCTGAAGGCAACTATGCTGAGCCATCAATGGGTAGAACGGGTAAAAACATACTTCACTTCGCTGCATCGCTGGAGCAGTTAGCATCTGAATCCAACCTGACATTGGATGAACTCATAGGCAGGCTAGGAAAAATCAGAAATACCCTCTTTGAAATTCGAGAGAAACGCATTCATCCAGCCAAAGACGACAAGATACTGACTGATTGGAACGGCCTGATGATTGCTGCATTAGCCCGAGCTAACCAAGTCTTAGGTGAACCAAATTATCTTAAAGCGGCAACTAAAGCGGCAGATTTTATCCTAAAAGAAATGAAAACGGAAGATAGAATGCTTTTTCACAGGTATGCTAAGGGCGAACGGGCTGTTTTGGGCTTCTTAGATGACTACGCATTTCTTGCTTTCGGTCTCATTGAACTCTATGAAGCGGGTTTTGACGAGAAATACCTGCAAACAGCCGTGGATTTAACCAAATCAATGATTGCACAGTTTTGGGATGAGAAAAACGGCGGCTTCTTCTTCACTAGTAAGAATACTGTTGAAGAGGTGCCAAGGTTGAAGCAAACATATGACGGAGCAATTCCATCAGGGAACTCGGTGGCGCTGCATAATTTGCTGCGTTTGGCACGTCTAAGCGGAGAAACATCCTTTGATGATTACGCTACAAAACAGCTGAAAGCGTTCTCAAATGAAGTTAAAAGCCAACCGCTTGGATACACGTTTATGCTTGCTGGATTGATGTTTGCCCTTGGACCAACCTTCAATGTTGTTTTAGTTGGCGACCCAGCTGATAAGAACATGGTTGAAATGCTTGGGGCTTTAAGAAAAAATTACCTACCAAACCTGACTGTTACAATTTGGACACCTGAAAAAGCCAAGTCAGCCGCCCCTGGAGTTGTTTACGAGAAAATAGAAGGCAAAGCCACCGCTTACGTCTGCCGCGACCAAACATGCATGCCGCCGACAAACAGCATTGAAAAAATGCTTGAACTACTCAAAACCTAATGTAAGAAAAAAGAAAAGGTTGATTGTTGTTGCAACCGGTGTGCAGAATTCAGTTGCAGCAGCATCTTCTTTGTTACCGACAACATCACGAATCTTATCGTTTTGCACAGAATCAGCCGCCGCCACATCTTCCGATCCCAAACCACTACTTCCCGAAACTACACAAGACGTCTTTCCCTGCGAACCCCCAACAGCTGCCTTATGCAAAACACGAACCCACAACCAAGAATCATTCAAGACTTTAGACGCGGATCCATCCTTAGTTAAAAGCGATTCAGCCTTCAACACTTGTGCATCAGCAAAAGATGAATCCATAGCGCCCTCAATCTTATACAAAACAGCATTCGTGTTCTCTTCTTTCAAAGCAAAAAGCAATTCACTTGTTTGAGGTAAAACTTCAACCGTGACTAAAACAGCATAATCGTTCGTAGTTGATATGCTTGAAACTTCCTTAAGCTTTTCAACCATTCAAAACAGCCTCTGCAATGCGAAAATACCTTTGCAATCATTAAGCACTAATAGCTTGTTAATAGGTGAACCCGAACGCTCCATACTAATTTGAACTGTGGCTTTTGGATTTATAGTCCTTAAATGTCAAGCGCTAACTTGTATGGTTGGGTGAAGAGTGCCTGTGAAGCGGCTGCAACTTCTACTCCTGAATAAAAGAAGGTTAGAAAGAAATTCTGAGCAGTTTAGCAGAGTAGGAACAGAATCACCCAAAAAAAAACTAACAAGTTATTTAAAAGAAATAACCTAACAATAGTTGAGGGTAAAATTGTCCCTAAGAAGAAAGAAAATAGCTTATGCAATTGAGTTAGGTATAGGTAGTCTTATTTACAGCATTGGGCTTTATTTCAATGGTGTATTTTTTTACACACGTTATGCTAAATTCAACCTACTTCTATGGTGACTATTTTGTTGGAGCGACTTGTTTTCTTTTTTATTGGATTCTACTTCCTAAGGGGGACTATTCCAGCATTTATCCCTCTCAAGAAGAATAACTTACCCGCCAGCAGAACTTGTCCTTATTGCAGAGGACTAAGTAGATGAGGATGCTTCATTCTGTAAGAAATGTAATCGAGAACTTGATTGAAATATATTGCGCCCCCCAGGAATAGTTTTGGAGGTAGAATGATTTAAGGAAGCTATTAGCTTACACAATAGCTGGATTCTTTTTCAGTCTCTTATTTCTGTGGATAATAATTGCTGGAATTGTTATGATTAATGATAGCACAAAGATAACTAAGGAATAAAGAGCATATGGGAATGGAAATTTGAAAACCGTTATGAATTGACTAATGGCAAGATTTAATCCAATTATGAAAATAATGAATTCAACCTTATCAAAGCTTGGTTCCATTGCAAACTTTAATTTTAATCGCTTCTCCCTTTTATTCTGATAATACAACAAAGTAAAACCTAAAAAAGCAGCTATGGTAATGAAAACCAAGAAAACAATTGGGTTGTTTGTGCTTAAGAAAGCAACTGATAATGAAATCAACCAAACTAGAAGTAATAAAAATCCCACTCTGCCTAAGTCTTTGTTTAAGAGACAACTTGGCACCAATATTCTATCTGCTTTATTCTTTATTTAAAACTTGATATCCTCTAAATCTGCAAATCACCTTAGTCTTATTTAGTTTATACATCTTATAAACCAAGGATATTGCTTGATTGTATAATGCTTACTTGTGTTAGTTGTTAAGGATAAAACTATAAGCTAAGGCACCTTCCTCGCAGACTGTAATTTCAGTGACATATTTTTTTTTCTAAAGTTATTTCGGTTGGTTTTGGTAGGGTTTTTAACTAGTGCCCAGCTTGTTTCAAAAGAAATATGCCTGAACGCCCAGCCCTAAGGCGGGTCCACGATCGGCTACGTTATATCGAGAATACCCAGAGCGGAAATACGGAGCCGCAAGCATAAGCTCATGCTGGCGAGGCGAACAAAAAGAACAGTTAAGACGGCTCCTCCCTTATTATGGAAATACGGATATTTTTTGATTAAAATCATTTACATAAAGTTAAGTTTATCAAGCTTTTTATTGTAAAATTTAGTTTGTGTTTTTTCTAAACGTTAGGTTTGTCTTGAGAGATGGGCTTTCGATGCTTTCTAAGAAGAAGTACGGATAAAGTAACTAATGCAACCGCAAAAACTGCGATAATTATGATAAAGGTGTTCAAAGGCAAAGTAATTGAATTTGAGTTTGTATCTGGTGCAGTAGGTGTTAGAGTAGGGGTTGTGGTTGTCGGAGTTGTGGTTTCTGTAAGTGTTGGAGTTTGGGGCGTTGAGGTAGTTACTGAGCCTTCGGGAACTCTAATTGTTTGTACATTACTCCAATCGCTTGATCCAGTTATTATTTGTTCATCATGGTAAGGATGGCGAATGTTGAAAGGGTTTGGGGTATCTTGCACGGTAATAAAGTATGCAGTGTAGGCTTGGACTCGAAAATCAATTTCGCCACCATCAGCAATTTGAGGTAGAGTTTGACCGAAATACTCTGAGCCATTATTTCCCTGCAAACCGAAAACGGCAACCAAATCTGTTGAATCATATGAAGACTGATAATAAATTCCAACACTAGAATCGAGATTGTGCTGGTAAAATATACTGTAGGTGCCCCAATCGCTTCCAAAGTGTCCCTTTGACCCAATTTTGTAGTATAACCCAATAGTGCTGCCATTACTGTCTGTGTATCTGTTGAATGGTTGGTTTTGAATAGTTACGATTATTGTTTTGTTCTGTACATGATAGCCCTCTTTGGTTACAACGGTCTTTCCTGTGTAAGTATCTACGCCATAGGTTGTAGGAATATCATATGAGCGGTCAAAATATTTTACGCTAAACTCTGGTACAGTTGGCTTAGGTATTGATTGAGCAAATACAGATTCAACAATTATTACACTTGAGACTGCTAAGATAACAACAAAAAGAAACGAAAACCCTTTACTGATACAGCCCATGCTCAATATTAGAATACTGTATAGATAAAAGACTTCTCGTAAAACTCTCTTGACTAAGCCCAGTCAAGGTTTCTTGACTAAGCCTTAGTCAGCAACCCTAAGACTTCAAACCGTCAGCAAACTCCAAATCAGCTTTAGCCCGCTCAATCTTTATCAAGGCATTTTCTCTGGACCTTATAATATTAACTGGGTACGTATGCAGCTTACGGGCAATATTATAATCACTCAAGCCTCTGGACTTCAACTTCAAGATAGCTTTCTCACGTTCAGTCAAAGCCAACCTAAAGCACACTCAGCGCAAAGCCAGAATAAGGCTTGTTTTGCTGAAAAAGGCTGTTGTTAAGCTTTATTGGGCTTTAACAACAATTATTAAATATTAACAAGCTGGAAACTATCTTAGGAGTCAGCGAATGCGAAAACACCCAGTAAGCATAGCCCTTTCCAACCGCATATTAGAAAAAATCGATAAAGAAAGCCTCAAAACAGAAAAGGTCCAGAAGCGATAAAGCTGTGAGCTAGGCCTTGATCCTTAGAAATCATACTTTTTTCCTAAGCACAACAAAAAAAAGCTTTCTAGGTAGTTCGCCTTCGTCAAACTCACTAATTCCAATTATCTCATAGCCCTTTGCCAATTGCTTAATTTTTTCTAAGCTAAAGAAATGGACAATAAACCCATTTACTTCATACATGTCTTCGCCACGATGAATACCGGTACCATAATGCTTGTCTTTTGTATTTCTGACGGTGTAAACAGTAATTCCATTAGGTTTCAAAACACGCCTCGCTTCTTGCGAGAGCAACTCCAATTCACAAGTAGTAAACGCCATGCAGAACAGCATGTGGGAGTAACACCCATCGAAAGATTCATCGCTAAATGGAAGAGGTTTTCTCGCATCATGGCAGACTGCAGTGATCGATTGCGAAAGGCCCAGTTTTTGCGCCTTTTGATTTATAGCTTCGACTCCACTTTCACAATAATCTACAACAGTGACTAGCAAACCATTCCGAGCAAAAAAGAAAGTATCCCTCCCTTGACCGCCACCTAATTCAAGAATTTTTGTTTTGCTTTCCTTCTTAAACAACTCCAGTGCTTTTTGAGCTGCGTAACTTGGTTCTTCCCCAAAAAACTCTGGCTCGTCTATATACGTTTCCTTCCAGTGTTGACGCTGCCCATCAAGCATCTTTTTAGAATCGTCCGCTGAATTCTTGCGTATAATTTGCGCTCGGTCCCTTCTTTTAGCCGATCAATTCTTTTTTCATCTGGTCAAATTGTTGCTGGGTTATTTCTCCTCTAGCGTATCTTTGTCGCAATATTTCCATAGCGTTTCCTTTCTCTCCATATGAACTGTAGTGTCCGTAGTGGTCTCCGCCGCAGCCTCCTCCCCAGCCGAATCCACGCCATATAGCATAGCCTATTACCACCAGCACGATTAGTCCTATTGGCATCATGAAAAGCATCCAGATGCCGCCGAAGCCGCTCATCATTCCATATCCACCGTAATATCCATTTCCATATCCGTTGTAGGGGTTTGTGGATGATAAGTAGGCGAAAACTACTATGAGTATGACTGCGACTGCTATCACAGCGATTATCATTGCGATGATTGATGTTGGGAACTTTCCTCTATCTGAATCTCTTTGCATATTTTTCACACTCAAACCACCAATATGTCTTACAAAGGATATAATAATTGCTTGAAACAGTTGTGAAACAGTTTTTGATACCCTTGTTTTCTCAAATGTCGACAAGTTATTAAAGACCATTGGAGCTTAAATTTGGCAAATCAACAGAGGAAAATAATTACGACAGAAAAATCCAGCCCCATTTTCAAACACGACATCAATTCTTCGACAGTATTTACTCCAGAATCTGTTGTCAAAGCTGTTCGTACTATAAGGAACATAGAACCAGCCCAGATTCCACCAGTCTGCGTGCTGGAGTTTGATGGCGACTTAACCGATTGGCTTGTTTCAACTGGCAGGGCCAAAATTTGGAAGTCATGGGCGTGTTTTCATACAAATATGTATTCTTTCAAAATAGACGACTTTAAATGCGGCATTATTCCACGTACAATCGGAGGACCATACGCTGTTTTGATTGCTGAACAAATGAGAGTATCAGGCGCCCAAGTCATAATAGGATTGACCTCGGCTGGTCGTGTGAGTCCAAGTATGCCGCTTCCTAGCCTTGTTGTAGGAACAATGGCAATCCGGGATGAAGGGACATCTTACCATTATTTGCCCCCTACCGAAATGGTTGATGCTCCCTGTGAACTTGCAAGTATTTTGGCATCCGAACTGAAAGTCTTGCCGCTTCCAGTCTTGTCTGGCATCCTGTGGACCACTGACGCCCCTTACCGTGAAACTGAAAAGCAACTGCTCGCTCACGCAGAAGGAGGCGTGCTGGCTGTGGAGATGCAAGCTGCATCGTTATTCGCTTTCGCAAAAGCTCAACAATTCCCTGTTGGCATGGTTGCTCATGTTACAAACGGAATAGATCAAGCAGGTGAACCCTTTGACAAAGGCGCGCAAGCTCAGGAATTTGACATACTTAAACAAATTTGCCGTGCAGGCATCTTTTTCATTTCCCACCCGCCAGTAAAGATCCTGCCTGAGAAGAAAATAACAGCTATTTTCTCAAAACAAGGCCATAATGATATGGTTTCAGGTTAAGCCTCTTTTCAAAAATAAACCCTACAAACTCAGCCCAACGCTTGCATTGCTCGGGTCTGGGACGGATATCCATTGGTGGACCTCTGGGTGTTGTGGGGTCATAGTTCCAGTGAATAATTCCAACCCTACCGCCAACCTTCAAAATTCGATAAGACTCTTTTAATAGCAACTCCGGTTTTTCAAGATGGAGGATGTTAAAAAGAAAAACATAATCAACACTCCTCTCCTTAAGGCCAGAACCTTCCGACAAGAAATCGCGAAGAATCGTTTCCACATTACCTAAAGAGAGTGCTTTCGCCTTCCGTTCTACAGCCTCTATCATTTCAGGTTCAATATCAAAAGCATAAATCTTCCCAGCAATTATTTTCGCAGCAGGTATTGTAAAAGTTCCATAGCCACAACCAAAATCCGCAACGTTAACTACGTTGTGATTTATGCCTAAGAGGATCAGTACCTTATCTGGTTCGAAAAACTGGTTCCAATCCTCCTCTTTGGGCATGCCACTCTCCCGGATCTTCAACTGAAATTCTCCAGTCTTCCTTCTAGAGGCAATTGATATTAACCTTCAGTTCCACGAGCTAATTTTTTAGCCAATCCTCGAAGCTGTAGCTGCTTATCGGTAGTCACAATAACTTCTTAAAGAGCTTTATTATTGTTTAATTAAGGTGATTTTGGTTTGCTTTTTATGATAGTTGCTAAACACACGCTGGAATTTTGTCCAGGTGGAAATATAAAACCTGATAAAGAATTCATAAAAAAAACTGAAGAGAGCATTAAGAAGTCTGGAGTAAAGTTCATAGACGCATACATGAACGCGCCCGGACATGTATTTTATTTTGTTCTCGAAACAGATGATAACGCAGCTCTCAACAATGCCGTTGAAACTCTAAGACTGGTGGGAGAAGTAACGATCATTCCTGTAATGAAGTTCTTCAAAGAAGGCAGTGAGTGGGCCAAGGAAATAGGAATTCAAAAGTAAATCTACCTTACATTTGACTCGAGCACGAAATCTATTGGAGGTGAAGATTCTTGTTGGTACTTCATTACTTTAATTGGGCTGGAACACCTGAAGAGTTAAAAGAATTTGTTAGTCGAGTGAAAAACCTGGCTGTTGGATTAGGGGGCATTAGCATCCTTGGGATATTTATCCCGACAAGTGAATGGCACTACGTGATTGTCTGGAACGCAACAACCTATGAAGAGGCACTGCAAATCTACAAGAAATACTCAGAGAAATATGGGCCTCTAAAAATTTCGTTAGGAAAAATCGAATTGTTCCATACCCTGGAAGAAATTCCTTTTCTTTAATCTTTCAAAATGCTTGTTACTATGTAACAGGGTTCAAAAGGAGGTGATTTTTTTGGAAAAGTCGGAAAGTATTTATGATATTCTCAAATCAGAGCATGTTTGGGTTAAACAGCAATTTCAACAGATAATTAATACGAGAGATATGTCTCTTTTCTCACAAACTATCGGCCCCTTGACTAAACACATGAGCGGAGAGGAGTCATTGTTCTATCCTAAGCTGGAAGCAAATTCAGGCACAAAGGTTTTAGCGCTTAAACTCTACGAAGCACACAACGCCGGAAAAGACTTGGTGGGTAAGATGAAGTCTACTGAGGCTGATGATAAGTGGTTAGCCCAGGTTGAACTTCTCAGTGACATGTTAGCCGGTCACATAGAAGATGAAGAAACGCACGTTTTCCCAGCAGCAATGAAAGTCATAAGTGAAAAAGAAGCTATGGAGATAGGACGAGCCTACAAGAATAGATAAAGAAAAAGTCTCTAACAGTAACAACGAAAGGATAATTCTCTATTTCCCTATTTTTGGCACGATAGCAAGCTTGTATGAAGTTTGTTAATTCTTTTAACTTGAAGTAGCCTTGGTGTTAGCCTCAGCTTTGCGCTTTTTTTCCTAAAAAATAAAATCTTTAAGATAACTGCTCGTCATGCTTTTTAGCCATAAAGGTCGACAAATTATGAATGCGTCTGGATATAATTATCGATTCTAGGAACGAAACTACATTTCTGATCGAATGAAAGAGGATGAAAGCTCTTTTACAATCTATCTTTTTCTCTCCTACCCCAAGTGCATCGTCCACACCAAAAAAGCAATCACTGCAGCAGAAAACTTTAGCGCAACGAGAATTGTTAAGGGTTGATAAAAAGGAAAAAACAGTATATTGTCGCACTACAAGTAGGCGCCGAGGATGGGATTCGAACCCATGCGGACTCGAGAGTCCACGGGCTCTCAAGTGCGATGCAATAAATTGGGCGATGATTCGCGCAGATTTTATTAGTTATCTGAATTCTGAGGGTTACAGCGACGGTTACAAAGGTGATCTTCTTCGTTATCTGGATAAGTACTTTACAGCGCTAAGTTCCCCAGCAGACATTATGAGGCTTTTCGCGAAAGTTGAGAAAGGCAAGAGGCATCTTTGGCTTGGATTCAGAACAATTTTTAATTTTCTGGAGGCAACAGGTTACGATGCTGAGACTTTAACAATTTACAGGAAAGCGTTACCAACGTTCAGATGCGGAATCGACCTTAAAGTTCCGGAAGAAGCGGGAATCCAGAAAGCACTTAAGCACACTTGCGAACGCTCGCCCAGAGTATAACGTCCTCTATAATCTTCTCATCGATTCTGGCTTAAGGTTGATTGAGGCTGTTAAAGCACTGGGGAAATTGGAGTCAGCTGAACCCATTAACGGCTTTTATCGCTTAGCACTCGGTGATTTTCGAGGCTGTAAGCAAGCATACTACTGTTATTTAACGAAAGCAACTTATGATCAGATTATCGCCCTTAATCCAGAACAACTTAACGAACGGCACGCCACAAGTTACTATTGCGGATTAAAAATTATTCGCCCAAAGTATCTACGCAAATTCGCCTTTGACACGATGATTGAGCGGGAAATTCCGGAGTAAGTGTGCAGATTTTATTCAAGGTCAGAGTCGCAAGAAGCGTAGGCTCCAAGCATTACATGGTGCTGAAACGACAAGCGGACAAATTTTATGGAAAGTATGCTGTCCGCGATTCGTTAACCTTTTATTTAACTTTCCCAAAGCATGAAAGAAAACCAAGAATCCAATAAAGAAATCGCTCAGAAAGCAAAAGAAGCTAAAGAAGCCAAAAACCTAAAGCCGCCAAAGCAGCGAAAGCACCTAAAAGTTACAGCCAATTTTCAAGTTTATCTTTATCAAAAATAAAAAAATAAGGGAAAAACTTTGGTAGTTTTTCGTGCCACTAAGATTCCTCTCGTATTAAGGCCTATTTTGCTGAGAACTTGAAAAGTTGCGGTTAATGCTGCATCTGAGGCGAAAATGGTTCTGTTAAGTAAATTCTCCAATTTTTCTTGGGCTTGGATTCTTAGAGTCGTCATGATTCTCATCGTTAACGTTAAGGCATGGTCTCTTATAAGATGATTCGTCGGGCAAACTGTAAGATAACTATAAATTATCCACAGCCTTTCTAATCAGCGATGAGAAAAAATGTTAAGCCCAGCCGAAATTAAATTCTTAAAAGATCCCGAAGCATTCAACGCTAATTACCGCTACGCCATTACGCATCGCCTAAATTGCAAAGTTAAAGGCCTACAAGAAGAAATTGCACTTTTACAATCAGGCGGGTTCTTGAATCTTATGGGAACCAGTAAGAATCTTACGGAAAATTGTAAGATTATCACCGAAAATAGCCCGAACCAGAATTCCGAACAAAGCTTAAATTACGCTGATAAATTAAATTGGCGCCGAGGATGGGATTCGAACCCATGCGGACTCGAGAGTCCACGGGCTCTCAAGGCCCGCGCGTTAACCACTCTGCCACCTCGGCACTGACGATTCAACTGTTCTAGTCCACTGTGCCTTAAATGTTTACCGAAACCCAAACAAATGTAATGTTGGGAAAAAGTACTTAACACACAAACCTAACCGTTGTTTACATGCCAGCAGCCACAGTCATCCATATCCCAAGCAACATTTTAGACGCCGTCTATGCAGGTGCTAAAGAACTCTATCCACGCGAAAGCTTCCTGCTTCTGCGAGGCAAAAAAAGCAAAGGCATCATCACCATCACAGATTTAATTTTAGCTCCGTTTGCCGCCCACGAAGAAGGCGCTGTCCACTTCAACCCCTACATGTTTGCAGGCGATTACACGTTAGTTGGCACAGTGCATTCCCATCCCTCTGGAAACATTTCTCCAAGCAACACGGACTTGAACTATTTTTTTGGGCGAGTCTTAATGATTGTTGGTTACCCGTATGAGGGGAAAGGCTGCATTGCCGCGTATGATTCAAACGGAGACAAAGTGCCAATAGAAATAACAACTGCAATAGAATGCAAAGATGAAGAATTTTACTGAATAGAACCTTGAGCTTTTCTTGCGAATGCTTGATACTCCGCAATAAAGTCTAATGCGAATTTGTCAGCGCCGCGTTCAGTGCCTTTATGCATTCGATCCACGGATTTACTTCGCAGGTGATGGTAGAATTCATGTAGGATAACGAAAGGGTTGGCTAAGACGTCGCTGTTTTGGACAGTGATTGTTTGGTTCTTAGCCGTGTAACAGCCATAAGCAGTGATTTTGTGGCCTTTAGGCAAACCTACCTTTAGTTCTGGCACGTTAACCTGGTATTTTTTTGCCAGCAGCTCTAGGGCTTCCTCTTGTTTACCGTTGAGAATAAGCCAAACGACCACGGGTTTAAAGTTGTCCTGCGCCATCACAAGTCACATCCACAAAAAAAAACGGTTTATTGGCCGTAGGTACCACGCCTAATCTTCTCCGCCAGCAAATGAACAAATTCAATCGGCCAAACATCATCACAAACATCATCTGTCAAAATTTTGCGTTGATGGTACATGGGTATCAAATCGTTTTTGAGAACCAAGATAAGTAGGAATTGGTGCCCGTAGGTGCGTTTAAAAAGCGCGTATTTTCGGGCTTGATGCTTTGTCATTTCAAAGTGGGGTTCAAGAATGATTTTTCTGCCATCCACGGTTTTCTCCAAAATAAAGTCAGGAGTATAAACTTCATTTGGCAAAGGAAAACTAATTGTTTCGTAGCCAAAAGGAATATGCATCCTCAAAAGGGTGAGAGCAGTTTTCTTTTCCCATCCGCTCTTGTAGCGACTCATCTTCTGATAATACGCCTGTGACTGCCCAGTGATTTTTTGCATTCGCTCAAGAAAGTCAAGTGCTGTTTTGAGGGTATAGCGGTTTAAAGTCTTTTGTTTAAGCCACCTGCCTAAAAGGAAGAATGGGTAATCAACCTTCGCGGGGTCGTTTGGGAAGAGCCGCTTGGCAAAATTAGTTAGTTTCTGCCTTGCCTCCGCAGCGGTTTTCTCATCCCTCCACAGAGAAGGTGAAGCAGAATCTATCACGCCTAAACTTGCTGCGACGTTAGCGTTCTCTTTTGTCAACGGCACGTAAAGGTCCTCAGGCAACAAATGATCATAGATTTGCAGGTCAGGTTGAGGACGCACCATCCAACGCATGTAAATCCAAGCACGGTCTCTATGAGGTCCACTGAACGCTGTGACGTTTTGCGCCATATCTTCAACAAAGTCTTTGGGCTTAGTGAATTTTTGAGCATATTTTAGCAGGTTTTTTTCTGCTTTCAGCTTAACAAACAGGTTGATTTGAGCCAGGATTTCTGAGGCGGCTTTTTTGTTTGGGCCAAGGTCGTGATAGAATTCGGCTTTCACAATTTCTTCTTCAAAGAGGTGTGCTTTTTTGATTTCAAAGAGGTTGTTGCCGAAAGCTTCGTGCAGGTAAACCATTAGCATTCGAGCGTTTTCGGGGTAGCCCACCACGGTGTCATCAAGTATTGAGGCAGCAAGCAGTAGGTAGTGGGCGACGGTTTTTCTTTCCTCGTATTTTTCTGAGTACGGGTTAACCAGCAGACGCGGGCTCATGCGTCGGTCCCATTGTACGTCAACTATGTCTGAATTCTTGTTTATGAATTCCACTAGTAACGATAGCACTTCGTCTGTTGCCGCCATAGCCCTATCAACCCACATATTATGCGTGATGTACCTTAAAACATCTATTATAGTAAACAAGCATCTGAGGAAATAGTTTAATACAAGCTGGAAAATTCAATATTGCAACGTCTTAGAAGACGAAGCGCCTATATACGCATGACAATTTTTTGGTGATGTCTCCACTCCGCACCCAAATCCCTTTTTTCTTTTGAAGTGAACCATTAATTCATAAAACCTAATTAAATGAAGGCTCAAATGAACATCATGTGCAATTTAGTAAATTACCAAACCAGAGATTTGGAAGAACTTTTGCATCAAGAAAGAAAACAAGCAAAAATCCGCAAATGGCAGCGGTGAAGATAGCTCAAGCCACATCGGCTTTAAGGGCTTATCTCGCAGCGCATGAAGTTAAAGAAGACGAAATCCTTCTCCCTCTACTAGATGCTGAACTGCCCCCGCCAGAGCAAGGCAAAGTGATAGGCGCAGCCATGAGCAAGTTTCCGCCATCATCTGTCGAAGAGGTTGAAAAATTCCTTATCAAACGACTAAGCCAGTCTGAGCGCATAGGCTTCCTCAAAGTGATTAAACAGGGTGCACCTCCAGAAACCTTCAAAGTCATCACAGTTTGGGTCAAGGAAGTAGTATCCCCTTCGGAATGGAATGAGCTCACTGCCAAAATGCCTGAACTAAAATAAAATTTTACTCGCTCTGGCAGAAAACCAATTTATGGTGGACTGGGGGGATTTGAACCCATGCCTAAGTGGAGATATCACCCGCATTTCCCCATGATACTTGGGGCTATACAAGAAATTATATTTGCAGAACAGATACGAAATGTTTTTATCGTGGTCAGACTGCGCGGGCTACGTTAGGATAAAGTATTTGAGAACAATTTTTATCCGAGCAAATGTTATCTTGTCCTTCTATAGTTGTTAATGTGTAAAGGGACGACTCACTGTGAACAGCAGATGTGAAGTATTAGTGATAGGAGCTGGCGTAATAGGCTGTGCTATCGCGAGAGAACTAGCAAAATTCAAAATCGAAACAGTGCTGTTGGAGAAGGAAACCGACGTCGGTTCTGGCGTTAGCAAAGGTAACAGTGGAGTCCTTCATACAGGTCTTTACTATCCGAGGGGGAGCTTGAAGGCTAAACTATGTGTTGAAGGGCGACTGATGTTTCCAGAGTTGGCGAAGCAACTTGATGTACCCTACAAACTCTGCGGAAAACATGTAATTGCCCGAACAGAAGAAGAACTCGAAGACTTAGAAGGCTTAAAAGCCGTGGGGGAAGGAAACGGAGTCAAAGGATTAAACATAATCTCTGGAGAAGAACTGAAAAAGCGAGAACCCCACTTGGATGCCCTCTATGCGTTACATTCTCCTGTGGCTGGAATCGTTCCACCTTATCTTTTCACAATTGCCTTAGCTGAGAATGCCTTAAAAAATGGCGTGAAAGTTCACATCAACACCCAAGTGTCAGCAATAAAACAAGTGAACAGCGGTTACAAAGTAACAACAAATCAAGGAGTCTTCCACGCAGACATCGTTGTGAATAGTGCAGGTCTCTTCGCAGACAGAATCTCCGCTATGATAGGCATTGATAATTACAAACTCTATCCCTGCCGTGGCGAATATCTCATCCTTGACAAGAATTGTCGCGACTTAATCAACAGCATGGTCTATCCGGTGCCGCCAAAAATCGCAGGAGTCTTGGGTGTTCATCTCACACCCACATTGGATGGAAACATATTGATTGGACCTAGTGAAGAATTCATCAATGAGCGAGAAGATACAAGAACAACCAAAGAAAAGATTCGGCAACTAATTGAGGGGGCTAAGAGTCTACTTCCGTCCATTCCCCTAAACCAAGTTATCTACGGCTTTTCTGCAGTGAGGTCTAAGATTACTCCGCCAGAAGAGAAAGGGTCTCGTGACTTCGTCATCCAAGAAGACGTTGAAAACTTCATCAACATGATAGGAATGGAGTCCCCGGGTCTCACATCCTCTCCTGCCATCGCAAGATTGGTTGTTCAAATGATTAAAGAGAAAATGGATTTGGAGGAAAAAACAAATTTTAATCCTATTCGTAGAAGAATAACTCCTTTTAGTGAAGCAGCAAGAACAGAGCAAGCTTCTTTGATTAAAGTAAATCCCGCATACGGTGAAATCGTCTGTAGGTGTGAATATGTATCCAAACTGGAAGTCTTAGACGCGTTAAACAACCCAATTTCAGAGAAAACAATTTCCGCCGTGAAATATCGTACCCGAGCGGGTATGGGTAGATGCCATGGGGGTTTCTGCTTACCCAAAATTGTGGAAATTCTAAAAGAGGAATATGGGATGTCCCCTGAAGAGATTAAGTTGAAGAATTTAGATTCGCCGCTGTTTATAGGTGAAACTAAAGTCCTTAGGGAGGGTAAGAAAAAGTGAGTGAGTTACCGTCTCAAGATATTGATTTGGTTGTGATAGGTGCTGGTCCAGCAGGACTAGCTGCAGCTATTAGTGCAAAGAAAAATGGCCTTAAAAACTTGATAATCGTAGAAAGGAACGGTTGGCTTGGTGGCATCCTTCCTCAGTGCATACATGATGGGTTCGGTCTTGAACTTTTTAAAGAACAAATGACCGGTCCGGAATACGCTCAAAGATACGTCGATGAACTGAAGAAGTTAAAAATTCCATATATGCTTGACAGTATGGTGCTTGAAGTCAAGCCTGAAAAAAAGGTGTTCGTTGCTAGTCCTAAGGGTCTGTTTTGTTTTGACGCCAAAGCCATAGTTCTTGCTATGGGGTGTCGTGAGCGAACGCGCGGACAGATTTACATTCCAGGAACAAGACCTGCTGGAGTGTATACTGCTGGTGTAGCCCAGAATCTCATCAACTTGAAAAATGTGATGGTTGGCAAAGACGTTGTTATTCTTGGTTCGGGCGACATAGGTTTGATTATGGCTCGTCGTCTTACACTAGAAGGCGCTAAAGTCCACGCCGTAGTTGAGATTCTTCCTCACACCAATGGTCTGCCGCGAAACATTCAACAATGCCTAATTGACTATAATATTCCTCTTCTTCTCTTACACACCGTCACCGAAATTCATGGGCAGAATAAGGTTGAAGCAGTCACAATCTCTCCCGTAGACAAGGAGTTGAAGCCAATAAAAGGAAAAGAACAAAGGATTACGTGTGACACTCTCCTTCTCTCTATAGGCTTGATTCCAGAAAATGACTTATCAAAAAATTGTGATGTTAAACTCAGTCAAGTTACTGGAGGAGCCTTCGTCGACGAAAATCTTGAAACTTCTGTGTCTGGAGTTTTTGCGTGTGGTAACGCGCTCCATGTTCACGATGTAGTGGATTTTGTTACTCTTGAAGCGGAGAAAGCGGGAAAAAGCGCGGCAGAATACGTTCTCGGAAAGATTCGAAAGGTGGAAAGAATCCCTGTAGAGGCAGGTAATAAAATTAGGTACGTTTTGCCCCAAAGCATCTGTCGTGGCGTTGATCTCGAGTTTTCGATTCGTGTAACCTGCCCCGGAGAAGATGTAGCTGTTGGGTTCTTTGATGGAGAAACACTGGTAAAGACAAATAAGTTTCGTAAGGTTCATCCTGCTCAGATGATTAAGATAAAACTGAAGGGAAGCGAAACCAGCGCTGTTAACTCGCTAAAAGTTGAGGTTTTAAGGAAATGAAGAAGGAAATGATCTGTATCGGTTGTCCTATGGGCTGTTACATCACTGTAGATTATGTCGGAACAAAAATACGTGACGTTAGCGGAAACCGATGCAAAGTTGGGTTGGAATACGCGGAAAAAGAAATTTCCAGTCCTGAACGAACCCTGACAACCACTGTGAAAGTGAAACACGGTAATCTTCCATTAGTTAGTGTAAGAACAAACAAACCAATACCTAAAAGCAGAATCTTCGACGCTATGACTTTGCTGGCAAAAGTTGAAGTAGAAGCACCCATCAAAATCCATGAACCAATAATCCAAAACATCTTCGATACAGGCGTTAACATAGTAGCTACAAAAAACATCTCAAAAAAAAGCTGACGTTAGTTGGTGGCGGGCGGGGAGGGCTTTGAACCTACGCTTGAATGGAGACCATTTTAACATCACCCGCAAAACCCCCTTTTTTCTAAGTTAGCGAATAAAAACAAAAATGGAGGACTAAAATTGGAGCAAAAAATCATAAACTGCCCTCATTGCGGCAGGGCAATATGAGACAGTGTCTTGGGCGTAAAGAAACGGCGGTCATCAGTCAAGTGCCCAATGTGTGGCTCTGTTAAGTCTTGCAGAGATGGATTTAGGTATACCAATTCTGCGAAAATTCAACACTATCTTTGCTATGATTGCGGATACAGGCATTCATGACTAAGCTGGGGATGGGAGTTGAACCTACGCTCAAGTGGAGATATCACCTGCAAAACTCCTACTTTTTGTAGATTACTGGATCATTCCTTGTTCGGTCTATAACAAAAAAACTTTAGCTACCGTAAAAGTCAGTCTCGTAAGGCACCTTAACAAACTATAAAAGTTGACTCTAACTACAGAGTTAATCGAGAGGAAAGGCTTTGGTCAGAAGAACTATTTTTGGAATAACATTAGCTGTAGTGTTATTATTATCTTACGTTGTGGTTTTTGAAGTGAAACTGCCAGTAGCCAATGCAGCATTGTTTAACGACGATTTTGTCAACCTAGACAATTGGACGGTGGTTAATGGTGTTTGGTCGGCTTCTGATGGTGTGCTTCAAGGAGTTGCACCTGCCCAGAACTGTATGATTTGGACAGGTGACACTGCTTGGACCAATTACCAATTAACAACATACGGGTCCAAACTCAACTCTGGAAACGTCATAGGAATTATTGTTAGATATTCAGATAATGACAACTTTTATTGGATGGGTTTGGGCTCTTGGGGGCACAAATACAGCATCTCAAAAATGGTGGATGGTGTAGGCACGGAGTTAGCTTCTTCTGGACTAATCAGTGAAGTGGAAGTAGGTCGGTGGTATTTGATTTCTGCGGTTGTTGTTGACAGCACGTTGCAGTTGTTTGTTGATGGGATTAAGGTTTTGGAAGTGCAGGATACTTCGCTCCTCAATGGAGCAGTGGGCTTCATAACCTACAACGGTACAATGCAAGCAAAACAACTAGTTGTCCAATCTTTAGCGTCAGACCCAAACTCGTGGCCAATGTTCCATAATGATCCAAGTCATTCAGGATATACTACTTCAACAGGTCCAACAACAAATCAAACCCTATGGACTTTTACAACAAACGCGTCATTTTCGGATGCTGTGGTTGCAAACGGTATCGTGTATTTCTTTGGGGGTGATGGCTATTTTTATGCTTTAAACGCTTCAACTGGACAGCAAGTATGGAGTAACCAGGCGGGCTTCGGAGGCACACCCGCTGTTGCAGATGGCATTGTGTATACAACAGGTACGTTCAATGGAGGTAGCTATGAAGGTCTATTTGCTTTAAACGCTTCAACTGGCAAAAGAATATGGAATGTCACTGTTCCCGATGACTCGTGGAACTCGTTACCGCTTTTCGGAAAGCCTACTGTTGTTGACGGTAGATTGTATGCAGGTTACGGTGCTTTTGATGCATATAATGGTAATCTGATATGGACTTGCCTTGGTCAACCTTTTGCAAACGGTGCAAACCGTGTTCTCCTTCGTAATTCTCCAGTTGTCAATGGAATAGTATATGGAGCAACAGACGTTCCTTCTTATATTTATGCTTTGAATACTACGAATGGCAAAGAAATATGGCATCATTTTACTGGATCTAGTGTGTATCATGCCTCTGATTTTTCTGTTGCCAATGGTGTAATCTACTTTGGCGATGACGTTACAGGATTAAATGCTGTGAATGCAACAACAGGCGAAAACATTTGGCGTATTTCGGTACAATATACTCCATGGACTGGTCCTTACAGCTTTGTGTTATCTACTCCAGCTGTTGCTAACGGTATAGTTTATGTCGGCGCGTACGGTCAAATGCGGGCTCTGAACGCCTTTACAGGAGAAAAAATATGGAATTACACTACAGGTGTAGCCACAAGGTCTTCGCCTGCTGTTGCAGGTGATATCGTGTTTATCGGCTCTGATAAAAGTCATTCCATGGATGAAAATAATCAACCTCCGGGTAGTGTCCTCGTGGACAACAAAGTGTATGCTTTCAACGCTACAACTGGCAATAAAATTTGGAGTTACCAAACAGACGGTCCGGTTAATTCGTCTCCTGCTATTGCTTCCGGTGTAGTCTACATTAGTTCAGGTGGCAAAATGTATGCTTTCGGTCAACTTCCAACGCCTACTCCATCTCCAACGCCTTCGCCTATACCCACATCAACTCCATCACCTACTTCCGTCCCAACACCATCTCCAACAACAACAGCTACTCCCTCACCGAGCCCATCACCCTCTCCTAGTCCTTCTCCATCCCAAACATCAAGTCCTACACCAACTCCAACCCAAACACCATCCCCATCACCAAGCCCAAGTCCAACACCAAATCCTTCTTCATCTCCAACACCTACACAAAATCCAAGTCCCACCACCACGCCAACTCCAACTCCAACAGTAAATCCAACACCTACACCGACAACAAACCCAACGTCTCAACCAACATCCAACCCAACTACTACTCCAACTCAAACACCAACATCTCCAACTACACCTCCCACGATAACCCAAACTCTAACGCCAAGTTCAAGCCAACTCCAATCGCCATCACCTTCACCTTTATCACAGCCAACAGAAACACCCCTATACCTCTACGCAGCAGCAGTCCTCGCTATTTTTGCAATCAGCGCAACAACATTACTACTGATAAGAAAAAAACGGTAACAACTAACTATTCTTTATTTGATTGACCGAATCAATCGTTGAAATATGTAAATAAAGTAAATTAGTGAAAAAGCTGTGAGAACTATTTCAATTGACAGTATTGCTGGATTTGCCTCCACTGCCCAAAAATACCCTTTGTAGATTATGCTTGAGAACATTAAGATTTGCAGGAAAATAGCGCCGCCAGTGCAGCTTAAGCCCAACCCGTGAAAGGCCGCTAAGATTCTCCGGTTAGAGGTTAAATCAGACACCATTCGTGTTCCTTAAATAATTCGTTTTTTTAGGCTTATGCTTTATGAATCCCTAGTCATAATTTCAGCTAACTCAAAAACGTGACAACTCAGGCACAAATGTGTTCTAAGCACTATGAAGTACATACATCCATACCATTACTAACTAAGAGAAGATGACTTTGAGGAGACATCAGCAACCACACTTGAAGAAATACGCCGACTTGGAAAGGATGGATGGAACGAATATACAGTGTCTCACTTCAAAGGCACTGAGATTCATTACTTTAGGAAGCCTAAAAGGTTTAATGTTTGATGCAAGCTCCAAAAAGTTATAGGTTTTGTAAGAAACCTCAAGGTTTAAGCGATAAAACCATAGTCCGTGGATACATACTCATTTTCAGCTCCAATCCCCCTTCTTTTTGTCTTATTTCGATTGTTTTACCGTTATACTTCTATCTACAAAGAAATGTTAGTAATTATTTATGATTTAATGAACTTTGCTAAGGACGGTAACAATAAATAGTAAATGGAAATCGTTAACATTTTACTGCCTGTTTTATTGTAGAAAAAAGAATCGCACGTGAACTAATCAGAAGTTATAACAATAAGATGGATCCATAAAGGTTGGATAAAGTGGAAGTTATAAGTTGCTGACGAATTAGAAGATGCAATCAAGCTCATAGAAATCGGCTTTGAATATCACACTGAAATTGCAGGGCATAAAGTTTTTAGGAAGCGGAAATGATGCTAAAAGAAGCGCCTACTGAAGAATCAAAGCGCCTATATACGAAAACGTCGTAGAAACCATACGCAAATGTGTGGACCGGTCGTCTAGCCTGGTTAGGACATCTGCTTGACGTGCAGAAGGTCGCCGGTCCGAATCCGGCCCGGTCCACCATCAACTTCTGAAAAGCACCATCAGGTAAATTAAGAGTAGAATTCAAGCTGTGGAAAGAACGTTTACGGCGTGCCATATTTTATGTTGCTTTGCCCTTCTTGCTTGTCTAAAGACGCGAAATCGTTCGAATAGCTGATGTAAACGGTTTTTAGTTCCGTAAATTCACTGGTTCCATCTGGTCCACTTTCCCGATTGCTTCCTGAAGATTTTACCCCACCAAACGGCAAATGCGCCTCGCTTCCAATAGTTGGGTGATTAACGTAGGTCAATCCAGTTTGCAGCTTTTTGATGGCTGTAAGGGCGCTTCCTATGTTGCTGGTGTATATTGCAGAGGTTAAGCCGTAGTCAACAGAGTTTGCAATGTCTATAGCATCTTCCAAATTTTTAGCGGATAGAATTGAGACGAAGGGTCCAAAAATTTCTTCTTGGCAAATCCGCATTTCAGATTCGCAGTCAGTGAAGAGAGTTGGCTCAAAAAACCAGCCCTTAAGGTGGCTGGGAATTTTGCCTCCGAAAAGCAATTTGGCTCCTTCATCCATGCCTATTTGGCAGTAATCTCTGGTTTTGTCTTGTGCTTTCTTATTAACTAAGGGACCGACGTCAGTGTCTGGGTCAAGGCCATTGCCGAGTTTGAGTTTTCTAATTTGCTCAACAATCAGCTTTTCAACTTTGGATTTAATTCTTTCATGAATAATTATCCTTGACGCGGCAGTGCACCTTTGACCAGTCGTAGCATAACCGCCCCATACGACGCCGTTAACTGCAAGATTTAAGTCAGCATCATCCATAATTATCAAAGGGTTTTTTCCACCAAGCTCTAAACTGACACGTTTGGGTCCAGCGTCACGCATTATTTTTGCGCCTGTCTCTTTGTGCCCGCAGAAAGAGACCATACGAATGCGTTTATCAGTAACTAAAGTGTTGCCAACGATCCCTCCTGGTCCTGTAACAAGATTAACGGTGCCTCGAGGAATCCCAACTTTCTCTAAGATTTCAACAAGTTTACTTGCGCATTTCGGCGCTTCTGAGGACGGCTTGAAAACAACGGTGTTTCCGCAAACCAATGAGTAGAATAGTTTTCGGGCAGGAATCATTACTGGAAAATTCCATGGAGTAATTAAACCAACTACCCCTAATGGTTGCTTTAATGTAAATGCCATTTTCTGGGGTTCTTGGGATGTAGTTGTGTGTCCGAGGAGTCTTCTGCCTTCGCCCGCGGCATAATACGCTAATTCGATGGCTTGCTGAACATCCTCCCTTGAATCATTAAGAGTTTTTCCCATCTCCAAAGTTACCGTTCGAGCCATCTCTTCTTTCTGAGCAAGTAACAGTTCTCCTGCTTTCACGATGTATTCGGCTCTTTTAGGCGGAGGTAAATCGCTCCATTTTGCAAACGCATCTTCCGCGGCGTCTATTGCTTTTTCTGTGTCTGCACAATTGCCCTTTTGAAATTCGCCTAAAACCTCATCTGGATCTGCAGGATTCACTCGCGAATAGGTTTCACCTGATTCGGAGACTTCCCAGTTTCCATCTATAAACAGCTTATGTTTCAAAACAAGCCCTGATATAAGTTAAATTAAATCACTACTTCTGTTTTTTGGTTTTTACTAAGTTACTTTGAAAGCCTTTGAAATTTATAATGTGAGTAATTGAAAAGAATTCCGTCAAGACAGGAGCGAGGACTTCAGGTTGCACGTCATGTGTCTGGTCTTCTAACATGCGAAGCTGCGCGTTGGGAATTGCTTTTTTGAGAGCTTGAGCAGTTTCACGGATGAATGGCGGATTTTTTTCACCATAAATTATCAGTGTATAAGCTGTGACTTTAGCTGCCATTTCTGTCGGAACAGAGCGGTCTTCACCTAAAACAGCGCTGTCATATGCGAGGGTTAGCAGCTAAAGCTTCCATTGCTGGCCACATCGGCGAATTGCGCATGCCATTTATTTGATCGTCTGGGGTTCCCACGAACTTCATGAACAGCACTAATGCGTCCCCTTGCCTGCCATTTGCCAGAAGATAAGTAAGCTGCTTGTTGTATTCCTTTGTAGCTTTGAGCCCGTCGTCGCTGGAATCGTAGGGTGTATCATAAATAGCGAGTTTCCCAATTTTGTAGTTTAACTCGCTTGCTGCATAAAGCGCTAAGGCTGCACCAGAAGACATTCCATAAAGATGCCCAGATCCGCCAAATTCATTTAGTAGCGCTTCAATGTCCTCAACTTCACGTTTCGGCGTATATGGCGGCGTATCAGTGCTGTCACCTCGTCCGCGTCTGTCATAATTTATTGCTGTAAAATTAGGTGCCAAAAGCTGGGCGAGTTTTGGTTCAGTCCAACCTGACTTCGATGAAAGGGCGCCTCCAACAATTATAATCAAAGGACCATGACCAACCTTGTCGTAGGCGATTTTCGTGCCATCTCTAGAAGTTACTGCAGATGTTTGAGCCATAAAAAATCACTACTGAAAGATTAATTGACTTGCAGGTAATAAGCACTCTTTTCGCAACAAAATTTGACGACTCTTCTTAGGGAAAAGACAAGATAATTAAAAAAAGATGAATAGGTTGTAGCAACTTAAGTTTTTCTTGATTCGATGATTCCTCGGCATTTGTCGGCGAACTGGCAATATTCTAAGCATGAGGCGTTGGCGGCTGGTCGTTTCCACTCAGCTCCGCAGCTGGGGCACGTGGTTTTGTCTTCATCACTCCAGATTTCTAAGGTCTCCATGGCAAACGTGGCATTTGATATATGATGGTTTAGGCTGCAAGCAGATCGCGTAGTCCTGGGCAAGTGTCTGGGTTCTTTACCAAGGGTTTGTCTTTAGAGCTCAACTATGTCACCTCCAATCTTAACCTCGTACTCTTTAACTGGGATTTTTTTGCCTGAGCCTTCAAGCGCCTTGTTTATTGCCCATTGTAAGCCCGTGCAACATGGTACTTCCATGTGGACAACAGATACGGAGGCAATGTTGTTTTGTTTGAGGATTTCTGTTAGTTTTTGGGCGTATTCTCTGGCGTCGTCGAATTTGGGGCAGCCTATGATGACTCGTTTTCCAGCCATGAGGTCATGGAAGTTTTTGAGGGCAACGGGGGCGCAGTCTGCGGCGAGCAGGATGTCGGCGTTTTCGAAGAAATGGTGCTTTGACAGGAACAAGGTTTAGTTTTATGGGCCACTGTGGCTTCTGGGGCACATTAGCTGGGGCAGGCATGGTTTGAGCTGTTTTGGTTTTCAGGTACTCATGCACTTCTGCTTCGCTGAAAGCCGGGGCTTCTCGTTCAGTAATTGTTATGGCGCCCTGTGGACATTGACCTAAACATGCGCCGAGTCCGTCGCAGTAGGTTTCTTTGATCATTCTTGCTTTGCCATTTACTATTTGGAGAGCGCCTTCTGCGCATTTGGGGATGCAGCTGCCGCATCCGTTGCAGAGGTCTTCGTTTATGTTTACTATTTTTCTTTTCATGTTAATTTTCTCCTCTTAAACATTTTCCGCCTGTGGGGCAGAATTTTTGTGCGTGATTTTGGATGGCTTCGAAATATTGGGCTGAGGGTTTCTTGGTTGGCGGTGTAGATGTGTTTTTTGCCTTTTTTTTGGATGGTGATGAGGTTGCACTCTAACAGGGATTTGAGGTTGTGGGATATCATGCTTTGTTCTTGTCCTAGTGCTGTGGCAAGTTCGTTTACGCTCATGGGTTTGTCCATTAATTGTTCGAGTGCAGCTAGTCGGGTGGGGTTTGATAGGTTGGTGAAGAATCGGTAGCAGATTTCGGTTGGTGCTTTTTTCAGTTTGTGCCGTCCTCCTTAAACGCATGAATAATAATTCATATGACAGTTAATTCATATAAAGGTAATGGTGAAAAAAGCAGAATCCCCTAAAAATCAAAGAATCAGAGATCATACCTTTCCAAATCAGTTTGAGAACCACACTGCGGAGTAACAAAATAAAAAATTTCCCCACATTTGCTGCAGCGGCACTCCTGATTCTTGCTCCGTTCCACCTCAAGTGAACCGCATTTTGGGCAGCGGATTTCAACATTAGGCATTTTTCTCTTTCCTCAGCTTAGCGTGAACAATTTTGCTATTAAATATTCCGACAAGCCGCGGTTCGGGGGTAATGTTTTTGAGTGCCGATGTTTTCTATTGCTTGCTAAGGTTGAAGATTTTGTCTAAGAAAGCAAAGAAAGCTGAAGGGTTAGAACAACACAAGAAACTGCAAAGAGAAAAAGACCAGAAACGAAAAGATAGAAAACAGGTCTCACTTCCAGCAAAACACGCAAGCAAAGGCAAAAAATAGTAGCCTAACCCACTGTGTTTTTCCATTAACTCATTTTTTACTTTTTTAATCATTGCTTCAAAAAAAAGAATAGAAGACGGGGATTTTTCGAAGCAGCGAATTATCGCCGTATTGCAGCCCGCATTAGTAAGGTATAGTTTGCGTTATCTGTTTGCAGTTTAGCGCCGATGCGAACAACGTAGAGGTTTCCGCCTCTTTTTGAAGAATACTATTAAACCGATTCCCGCCACAGCCGCAAATACGATTGCAGTCCAAAGCCACCATTGCATCCAAAACGGCGTATTCGATTCAACTGTGTTGCTTATTTGCAGTTGGTCTATCTGAGTGACTGAGTCATGGCCAATATAGAGTTCATTTTGACCAGCGATGGGACCTGTTGGGTTAGCTGCTCCTGAGGATACCTCTACGGCTTGTTCTTGGCCGTTAACGTAGATGTGCATTCCTGAGGTTAAGCTGCGGGTGAAAACAACATGAACCCATTGGTTAAGCGGAATTGGCTCTTTGGTGTCTATTTCATTCAGAACCCCATTTTGAGTTGTAACGTAACCGCGGACTGCGCCTAAGACAGGTGAGCTTGCATTTTGCGGTGTTTCTCCGTTAATGGCAACCCCCAAAGTTCTAGTTGGCAGCGGCAACGTTGTTCTTACACATTCTACTAAGATATTGTTGTAGGTGATGTCTTTGATTTGTTGTACATTGACCCAGGCATCTATGGTTACTTCTTGGGGGGTTTGCAAGCTATCGGAAGGCGGAACAAACGCATACGCTGCTCCATCGAAATTTAAGGCGGATCCAAACTTGCCTTGTACCTGCGCGGGTGTGAACGATTTGTTTCCCACAGTTGACGCTAAAACAGCTGGGTTGTTACCCGTTGAATCGGGTATAACACCCTCTGATGTGATGTTGTCAAAGGTCCATGAAGCCACAACGCCGTTTAATGTTGCTGGTGCAGGAGAAATTGCGAGAGGAGTTTTGCCGGGGTTTGAGGTATCAAAGGACGCGGTTAACGGGTAGTTGTCTATGTTATTGGAGTTAATCATGTAGGGTGTTGATTGGTAATCGCTCCAATAGTTTCCGCTTGATCCGTTGTCCCATTTCTCAACAAGGAAGGAAGAGTTGCCATAGGCGTTATTGAGGTTGTTTACAAAGTTGTTTTGGTAAATTTCGTTTGCGCGTGGAGCTGCACCCTGAGTTGTAATGTAGATTCCATACTTGTTTGCTGAGATTTCATTAGCGCTGATTACGTTTTTTGACCCTGATAGAAAGATTCCTGATTCCACATTGGATACGATAGTGTTATCGAAAACTACTGAGTTAGATGCGCCTAAGCCTAAGCCTCTGAAGTTGCTTTGAAGATTGTTTCCGCTGACAATGTTTCCGTAGCCTCCTAAAGCGATGCCTGACACCTTGTTTTCGACTATTCTGTTGTTGGAAATGTTGTTTAATGTACCAGAGTAGAATCGAATCCCATCTTTGATGCTTAGAGTGATGGTGTTGTCTGTTATGGTTGTGGATGATTGTAAAGCGCAGAAGATTCCGATGTAATTGCTTTTGATGATGTTGCCTGTGATTTTGCAGTTGTCACCCTGAATATTTATGCCCCAAGCGTTTAGCGTGGGAACTGAGTTGTTGTCGCTTTCAATGGTGAATCCTGATACTTTGATACCCGCCGCCGCCAACGTAAGAACGGCAGGTGCGTTGGATCCTCCGTTTCCGATTATTATGGTGTTTTCGCTGTTTTCTCCCAGAAGAGAGTAGTGACTTGTTAACTTGGATATTTTCATAGTAAATCCCTTGCTTCACTGCGATAACGTCGCCTGGAGATGCATGGTTTACTGCTGCGGCTATCGTTGGGTAATCCTGCGGCACAGTTAAAGTGTTTGAGGCATGACTTGTCTGGATATTAAACAGCCAAATTGCCGAAAACAAAATTATTGCTAATGTAAGTGCATTTAGGATCTGTCTTTTTTTCATTGTCGGCATAACATTGGTCTGGAGATTCAACTCAATTCACCGATGAAAACAATGATTGCACTAAAATATTACTCTCCCCAAGGAACACCCTGTTCTCCAAGCGGAACACCCTAATAAAAATGGAAAGTGGGGTCTGTCAATATTTCGTTCGTCATCTTTCCCAATCAGACTGGGACGGCGACATCATCCCCCAACGAATCTGCATCGTCCCCCTGCTTTAGGGTTTTGGTGAAAAGGAAAGATGAAGAATGAACAAACAACTAATAGAACAGCTGTTAAAGGAAATCCAAACAAGCCAAGACCCCCAAGATATCGGAAAATTGAACATTCCAAATGTTATGCTTTGGATGAAGAAAAACGCCTATGAACCAACAACCATTCAAAGAGTAGCGAAAGAACTCCGTCACCTTGAACGCTCATGCAACACAGGCAAACCAGAAGAAGTAAAGTTATGCATATCCAACAAAAAATGCTCTAACGCAAGAAAAGAAAATTTGGTAGAATCTTATGCGATAGCAATAAAATCTTTAGGGTTAACGTGGAATCAACCCTTCTATCAACGATATGACAAAAAACGAAAAGCACCAAAAGAAGAACTAATAGACTTCATTATCCAACACGTCAAATTTCCTCTAAATCTAAAGCTATCAATGTTTAAGGACTTAGGACAACGACCAATCGAACTAACATGGCTAAAAGTGGAAGACATTGACTTAACAACAGGAATATCGAACATAACAGGCGCAAAACATACAGTTGGAAGGGAAGGAAAACTAAAGCCCTTTACGATGGAACTTCTAAAAAGGTTAATCAAACGGGACAACTTAAACGCTAAAAGCGTTATTTTTCCTACGACATCGGACAATCTCAGTGAAGAATACTGTCACGCAAGAAATCTTTTAGCGAAAAAACACAACATGCCTGAATTGAAAACAATATGCCTCTATGACTTTAGACGATTCAAAGCCAGCAAAGAGTACAAGCAATCAAGACACAACTTTTTACACGTTAAAAATCTACTCGGACACAAAGACAGCCGAAGCACAGAGAAATACATTAGCCTATTTGACGACAAAAACATAACATGGATACCAATAATATGCCACAACCAAACAGAAATTGAACAAGCCATCAAAGACGATTGCGAATTAGTATGCCAAGCCGAAGGAATAACATACTTCAAAAAGCCAGCTTAGAGGAATACTAAGTCTCCATGTTATTGCCTTAATTTCTATTTCTTTAAGAAAAACAAATGGAGCAAAAATTCCCTTTGATAAATCGACCCTGATTATAGCTGAAAAGCTTTTATTGAAAACGGATGATATTAACTCGATAAAAAAATGACCGCCCAACCGAAAAAAAAGTATAAGCCAGACAGACCCTTTCCGTTACACACACTTGAAGAGGCAATAAGTGTGCCTCAAGCTATCCAAGATAAAAATGCTGGAAAACCTATTGCACCAGCTCTTTTGGCTAATGCACTTGACATTTCGCCGAGCAGCTCAGAATTTAGGGTTCTGACAAGTTCATCATTTAAGTATGGTCTAACAGAGGGAACATGGAACGCTTCAGCCATTGGTCTTTTCCCGTTGGGGAATTCTTTAACTAAACCTGTAGACCCAAATAAAGAAATCAAAGATAGACAAGAAGCAGTTCTTAACGTGCCAGTATTTAAGGCTGTATATGAATACTATAAAAATAACAAATTCCCCATAAACGATTCATATTTCAAGAACATGCTGGAACAAACTTTTGGAGTCCCCAAGGAATATGTGGACGACTTCATCAATTTCTTGATAGAAAACGGAAAATTTGCTAATATTTTGACACCTACAAAGGGAGGTTTATATGTTATCTTCTCAGACCAACCTATTGTTACAACGACGGACACTTCATCAGAATCTGAAATACCCCCTATCGAGCAAGAACAGAAGCCAAAATCAACGATTCCCATAGAAATGCCACAGCAACAATTAACAAAAAAGGCGAATCAAATATTCATTATTCATGGTAAAGACACCGACGCAGTAGAAGATTTGAAGAAAATATTGCTTGAATTTAAAGTACCCTTTAAAGTAGCTATTGATGAGCCACATGTAGGACGACCAATCTCTAAGAAGGTTTCAGAGCTTATGCACAGTTGTACTTCTGCGATTGCCATACTCACAGCCGACGAACAATTCACAGACCCATCGGGCAACTCTGTCAGCCGACCAAGTGATAATGCGATTTATGAACTAGGAGCCGCATCAGTCCTATACGAGGACAAAATTGTAATTCTGAAAGAAGATAAGGTAACACTATCAAGTGACTTCAGTGACCTAGGACATATTTCATTCAAAAAAGGCGAAGTTGAAGCAAAATCAATGCAACTAATAAAAGAATTAATAGGATTTGGTCTATTGAAGTTTACACCAGCATAGAATCAGCACCAGTTACACCGAAATCCCGATTCTATCTGTACGCTTCGCTTGCGCTTACTCGCTCGCTTATTTACTCGCCAAAGGATATAGAAACGCGTCCTTTTTCGATTAAGGCTTCTGCAATATTTTGTATGAAAGCGTCCCGCGAGAACTTAGAAGCTTGCTCACGGTCACCCCTATGTAAATAAATGCTTGCTATGTTCCGTAAATCTTGGGTTTCACCCTGTCTGTCTTTCATATCTTTATGTATAGACATAGCCTCCTGTAAACACTCAATGGCATTTTCAAATCTGTTTTTATCCTTATAAACAAGACCAATATTACCCAAGTCGTTCGCTTCGCCTTGTCTATCCCCGATGCTTTTATGAATGCATAAAGCAAGACGCAAATGTTGAAGGGCTTGGCTGAGGTCACCGATGCCATGATAAAGTATACCAATATACCCTAAGGAATTTGCTTCACCTTGCTTGCATTCGATTTCTCTATCTATCCTTAATGCAGCATGATGGAATTTTAATGCCTCATTATAGTCGCCTTTGAGTCTGTAGGCTGTACCTAAATTATATAAATCAGCAGTTTCGCCAACCTTGAATCTGATTGCTTGGTCTATCTTCAACGCTTCACCGAAATACTTGATAGCATCGTCATAAGCACCTTTATGCTGAAAAACAAGACCCATATTGTTCAAAGCTCCACTTTTTCCAGGTAACGTTTTTCCTGTCTCAGCTTTTGAAGTAAGAGTTAAGATGGTTCCATAGGTTTTTAGAGATAACTCAAAGGATTCTATTGAAAAGTACGCATTACCGAGATTAAGCAGGAGTGACATTCTCTCAGTCGGAGAGATTGTACAAACCTTGAATATTTCTTCAAATTGCTCGATTGCTTGATCATATTTTTCTGCTTGCATGAGTTCGAGAGCCCTCAGGGTTCGACCCTTAAGTTCTTGATCGTCGGACATTGGAATGCCATCAAGCCAGTAAGTAGTTGTTCCTTGAGCTTTGAGAGAAAGCTGCTGTTGGATGATATAGAAGTACCCCTCAGTTGCAATTTTAATCAATTTTTCAAAGCTGGTTAAAATGGAATCTAATGGGAATTCAATTGTTACTGTTTTTTGTTTTCTCCAATTCGGCTTTTTGAAGAGTTCTGACTGCAAATTTTTTTGCGCAAATAAACAATAGAATTTTTTCTCAGCACAAACAAAAAGCAACAAAGCCACAGGAAGACGACACCCCAAAAAATGCTGAATATACTTTGTTTTGATCGGATATTGGATCTTTCCATTGAATAGAACCAATTTTTCTATTGATTTTAGTTGTACCCAAAGTACTTTATTTGTAACATTTTCATCTTCAACGATTTCAATTTCGGCATCGATGCCATAATCAGGATTTTGTCTTCTAAAAATCCACTCTGGAGGTAACAAACTTCCGAGTGCTCGCATGCCTTCCTCCTCCATAACATGCGTACGACTTCTTTTCAATGAACGAGACAAATCCCCACCTTTATTTCATAGTCTGATATTGCGGCTCTTGATTAGTTAAAACTACCGAGTCACTTAATTAATTTTTCAATCGGTACCCTTGGCTCTGCCGTTTCGCTCCCGCTTGCGCGGGTCGCTCCACTCGCGCGTGCCGAATGTTCCCCAAGAGCCAAACGGTGCGCTGAGCTATTCATCGATTTCTTCGTTCTCCCCTAAATCGTCAAAGGGAATAAACCCTAACTGCACAGAGTCCAATATTCTAAGGTGACCACCTATAAACAAGCATGTGGTAGCAAATTCTCCATGACCTTTATCCCTATTGTGGAAATCAAATACACCAACATTGAGAACCCAAACCAATTTATCGGACACTTTCACCGCATGATATTCTATAATATGGGGCGGCTTAAACAGACTATTGTGCTCTAGGAAGTCAGTACAGATTGCACCAACCTTGATTTTGCTCCATTGGCGCTCTAATCGCCGTCTGTGCTGGCGAATCATTTCTATCCGCACTTCCCGTGACATTCACCTTCATGCGCTACTTCCCAAAGTGGTGCACCATCATCAGCAAACATGCTTAGGACTTCGCCTTTTCGAGTAAGCAAGAGTTTTGAATCGCCTAAGTATCGGATATGAACTAACTTAGAGTTGCATATTGGACACTTATGTTGAATCCCCACGTCATCACCGTTAATTATCTCCAGCTTTCGATAGGAACAAGCGCCAAACCATGTTGTGGCATGAGATTTTTTGGAGCCTCTTTGAATCGAGCAATGATTAAGCTGGTACCAGCAAGTTCCCCCGACAGTCTTACGCTTATCCAAGACCTTGACAACCCAGCCGTCCTTTTTGTTCTCACGCCTTGTGACTCCCTCAAAACCTTTGCAGGCATAGCAGTTACCACCTTTGCACTTTCGGCATAGACCATAACCTTCGCCTCCAACGAAGCCAAGTATATGGAAGTGTGGACTCCAACGCCAGCCAAAAGGAACGCCCTTCATTCGAGCTTCTTTTCGGTTAGCATAGCGGAAACCATGAAAAATTATGGAGCCCCCGATGATACCTCGATTATCCATGAGACGAACGGCTTTTTTGCGTAAAGCATCAAGACTTAAACCATAATCCTCACTTTTGATGCTAACTACTATATGTTCAACTGGAAGCCCAAAGCGGTTAGAAGCTATTTTTAGGCGTCCTTCCATTCTATAGGCTTCTCGAACAGCCCAACCATACTTGAAGCAAACTGAACAGCTTGGTTTATCGCAGGAGTGGTAAATTGGTTTCACAAAAACGGAATTTTCTGCTAAACCTTGCGTAAAGAAGCGAGCTTGATTATGTGCCTTAACGTTTAGGCAACCCATGTATTTGTTGAACGTTCCGCATTTAGGGGTTGTCTGTTTTCCATGACCTACAAGCTCATACTCGCCATAACTCCAAAATTCATTATGAACCTGAAGTTTCTCATTGATGGATTCTAAATAATCGGAATATTTAAGCGAAAATTCGTTTTGAGAACGCTCAGACATGCAAACGTCCTCCTTGCATTTTCGCTAAATGCCAACCATTAGGAATCCAAGAAGGCAGCCTACAACAACGAACAGACTTATGGTGCCTATTGGTGTGAGTTTGGCATACACCATGCCCCAAAATGAAATTATATTTTATGCAATCTAAACGATTGTAGGGACAAAGAGGGACTTTAGGAACCGATTGTAGTTTAAACGATTTTTCAATTGTGTTTGACACGTGTGTTTCATCCTATGGCTCACATCCACACCACTCAACACATCCATGCTCATACACAAACAGCTACACTTAACGGCTAATCCTAACTCACTTGAACACACATCAAACACACATTAAATCAATCGTTCTTACATTCTAATTCTAACTCATACCAGATACACACACTTAATCCAAATAATTGTGGAAGAGTGCCATGAAAAAAGCTTGTATTCGCCTGAATATAAATATTCGCCACTAGAAGAAATTTTCTCCAGACTACCTCAGCCTTGTTAAGGTAAGGTTTAATCCAAGGATGATAATTTGATTGTTCTGAATAACTGCTTTTTAAACTTCTCCAACTCAGAGAAATGAGAAAATACAGAAGATTTTCATCATAGGCAATGTCTTTTTTACCTTTTTCATGGAACGGAAAGAATATTTGAGACGCAAAGTACAGTTCAGACTTCGAAAACAATTGCTCACAACTAGCGCATAATAGAGGAAGGACAGGCAAATCCTGTGCGCGATTTACTGGGTCTGTTGCAAGTCTTAGGAAACCTGTGGCTGAAGTAGCTTTTAACCACTTTCCAACAAATTTTGGGATAATATGGCTTTTACGTAGCTCAGCCATATTTCCACATAAGGCACATTTTTGTAGAGTCAAAGCTTAGTCATTTAGGACACAAGCGCCGTTCTCTCTTTTATTTTTTGAGATAAAAATGATTTGGTAATTCACCTTTTAATTGCTGCAAAACCTTATAACTAGATAAAACGTAATGTATTGGAAAAGGATAAGTCAGTAAAAATACGATAAATTACTTTGCCCTAAGGCTGGGACGGCGACATCATCCTCCACTGCATGTTTTCACAAAGAACCAAAAGGCTTTTTCAGACACCAAGATCAATAAACGAGAATTAGCAATCAAAAAATGGTACCTTAGTCCAAACATGTTTATCTGCAATACACAAGTTTTTTATGGTTTACTGCTTATCTCGGGTCAGGTGTAAGAATGTTTAGATTTGCCCAAGTTCCATCACCCCCAAGTAAAACGAAAAACAAACTGAAAGCAACCCAAATAATACCAGTCGTGATACTAATCGTGTCAGTAGTTGGAGCACTTTATTTTGCTGGTTTCTTCAATGAATTCACAAATAATCCTCTTTCTGACGGAGGCAAACTAACTCCCACAAGAAACTTGGAAGGAACATGGATAACGGCGCTTTCGACTCAATTTACACTTGCAACGGACTATGAGAACTTCGGTCAACTCAAGGACGTTGGAACAGAAGACCGCACAATGACTTGGACTATAACTGGAACAAGCGACGAGCACACCGTAATTGTCGATGTGCAGTTTACTTATTCTAATAGACAGTTAGTTCAAGGGTCTGGTTATACCCCTGATGTTTCACCCATGCAACTCACAGGCACAATAAATGGAACACAGCTGACTCTAACTAAAGGAAACGTTGGTCCGATTGAGCAAATTGGGACAGTTGGTGTGTTTACTTTCACTTCAAGCCAAATGGAAGGTACATGGCATGACCATTGGAATGGCGTTTACGAGCAAAACGCTTACACAGCAGCCAACGCCTTGAAACTAATGAAACAATAATCTGCGAACCTCAACTTTGAAAAAACTAATTCTAATCTGTTAAGAAAAAAACGCCTCAGGTAGCGAGTACTCCTCCATTTAGGAGCACCCCTTCGCACCTAAGGACTCTGTTTTTGGATTAAACTGCAAGTAGTAAAGCAAAGAAATGAAAAGTGAGAATTTCTATATTCTATATCTCAAAATTTAAGCCTGTCTCAAGGACCCTTTAATTCAATCATTTAGGATAAGATTAATGGCAATATCGCTTGTACACCCTATTTAGGATCGTATAAACGTTTTATCGTTTTAACAGCAGCTTTTGAATAACCGAGTTCAAGAAGTTTACTTTTAACTTCTAAATCTTCCTTATTTTTCTTATTAACCATAACTAACCTCCTATGATAATATATCGTCTCCCGAATTATGTTTTCACGATGAAAAACAACCTAACTGTTGTACACATGTCCTAAGAAAATTAACAATTAAATACAAAATAGGCTATTTTGGTAAGAGTTTTATGACCTTTTATGTCAAAGAGGTTGGAGATATGTCCAACAATCAATATCTCAAGAACTCTGAAAAAGAAATAATTGCTGTAGGAACAATCATCTCAGGAAGTATTTGATACCAAAAAACAGTCAAGAAAGTTTGATCCCAGCTCATTCAAGAGTTTAGGAGAAAGAAAATTGAATAGAAGAAAACTGCATCCACATAAATCCACTGAATCAAGTGGAGCAATGTGGTTTAAAATATCGATAAAAATGGAATCGTTGTTCTTCTTAAGCAAAGCAAGAGCCAATAAGAACAACAAGTTTTCTCTTTTAAGGTATCGTTCTTAATCGCACCATTTTTGAAATAATGGTTTCTAAAAGATGAAAAGGGCTAATTTTGCAAGAATAAGCGCATTGACCCTTTTTATTTGGTCACCGTTAAAGCTGTAGCTGCCCAGATAGTTTCATCTTTGTTGCATGCCACTAAGGGTAATGTTCCCTCTGTTTGAGGTGCATTTGAGGATACTACAAGTTTGCCGTTTGCATCAGTAGTTCCTGCGGTAAAACATGTCGATACGTTCTGATTTACTGTCCAACCGTAGATTTCTGTATTAGCAGGAAAACCAGTAAGAGTGGCAGTATATTGCTCGCCTGCTTTGATTGAATTTGAACTCAACGAGATAGACGGTTTCTGTGCCTGTGATTGATATGGCACTGCTATCGATATCGAGTAGCCTAACGCCATTCCAATAATTAAACCTAAAAGTGTGAAAGCAATTACTCCATTTTTATTCAAGAAGATTCACCTCCTCTTACTAAAATTAGAAAAGTTCAAGAGAATAGCCATTTCACGAGCAAGTCCCATTAATTTTGATGTTGCTCCCCATATTTAAAATCTGTTATCACTGGATTTCGCTAGAAGCACGCGCAGGACAGACCAAAATACATCACCTATTAACGACAAAATTATCACAATGGATACAAATAATTTGTCGCACTCAACCAGAAATTGAGCAAGCCATAAAAGACTATTGCACCTCAGTGTGCCAAGGCGAAAGGATAACATAACTCAAAAAGCCAGCATAGTATAGTAAAGATACGCCTGCTACTTTAATTCGACATTTTTGTAAGGTGACCCTTAACATGTCTGTAAGGAGAAAGGACAACGCACGCGCTCGGCTAATAATAGGAAGTTTTTTACCTTTAGCTGGGCTATATAGTTTGAAGGTGGAATGATGGTTCTAATTGAATGTCCCTTCTGCAATGAAATTCTTGAGGTTGAACCACCGGATAAACTTCACACGGCATTCTCGTTCGTAAACCCAATACCGCACAGTTACCACGGCAACATAGTGAAAACTAAACATTTGTGCAAAAATCAAAACTGCGAAAAGCCAATTATTGTTAAATGGTATTCTCCACAGGAATACTTTGAACGAATGTAAAACCGAAAACCACCAAGATGCTTAAGCAAAAACACCTCTCGGTCAAAAAACCACTAAATTGGAGTTATATAGTGAAGTGCGAATAAGTGTCCTTGGTAAGCTACTGGTACCATTATAACTGACGCGCCAAAGGTACCACCGGCCTTCTTCTTTAGCTTAACACTAATTTTGGATGCGATCAGTTTTTCCATGGCATTGTTGTACGCTGAAACGATGGCTGGCTGACTGGATTTCTCAACGCCTACTTCAAGGGGATTATCCACTTTTGCCCACTCCTCAGGCGAATTAAAACCTTGCATTTGAGCAAACTTTTTGTTGCAAACCTTATGAGTATCATCTAGATACAGGTAAATTCCTTGCTCAGAAGAATCAAAAATTTCTTTTAGTTGATTGTAAAATCCACTGACAAGTTCTTCATGATGTTTCTGCTCAGAAGTCATTATTCCACCAAAAATACAAACCATGGGTTCCTAATAAAGTTAAAATAATCTCCATTATCAGCTTTTTAGCTTTCGAGCATAAGGACTCTTTTTTTAGGTAACAAACTAGCTATGGAGAAAGAATGAAATAATGTCTTATTGATTTTTAGCAGAAATCCAAGTTTTTTTACAAATGGATAATTTCTAATTAAATATACCTTTGTTTTTAGATAAATTTCATTGTAACAGCAAATTATTAAAACAGTTGTCGACATATTAGTGTGTGGTAATTTGAATGGACAAAGAAGACGAAATTTTAGCTGAGTTAAAGAAAATTAGTGCGGCTTTAGAAAAAGCTCCGCCACCAGTTCCGCCGAAAGGTTTTGTGAATGAGTTTAAAGATTTTCTTTCAAAGTACAAGATTTTTGGTTTGGCTGTTGCTTTCATCTTAGCGTTGTATGCTGGAATCTTGATTCAGGCGCTTGTTAAAGACTTCATCATTCCTCTCTTAGGCTTAGCAATCCCAGGGATGGCAAACCTATCTACATATGCTGTTGGCGTGCTGAGTCAGTCATTTGGCGTAGGAGACTTTCTAGTAGCCTTGATAACTTTCATTATAGTGGCATTGATAGTGTTCGTTATAGTGAAGGTAGCCAAAAAATGGAAAATAGACTAAATCCAACAATCCCTCTTTTTCTTTTTTTAATCGCGTACTAAAAATCCAAAACAACTTGAATTATACTCTGTCTGCATGAATAATCAGAAAGCTGTTGTTTGCCATCCGAGACCCAAAACCTCAAATTAGAAAAATATTAAAATTGGATATGGCTCTTCTTACCATGAGGTTTGTTATGTTTTTCATTAGTCTAGGGAAATTTAGGCAAAAACCAACAATTGAAGCAACCAATAAGGTTAGCGAATTAATGAAAACAATGGAAAAAGACGGCATTAAAATTCTAGGGTTTTACTGGACTCTAGGCGTATATGATACTGTAGTAATAATGGAAGCGCCTGATGAGAAGGCAGTAATGAAAGCCAACATGAGCGTAAACGATGTTGTTGCAACTGAAACAATGGTTGGCGTAACAAGAGAGGAAGCTCACAAATTAATTCAGTAAAATAAGGTTATAATGAGTCTCAAAGGGGCTTCTGCTAAGCGGGTTGTGAGCCGACAAAAGCTGGAAATCCCTGTACTCTTAAATACCGAATGTAGCCTTTGCCTATATCCATAGGATTACGATGAAGCCACAAGTTTCTAAATACGAAAAGGTGCTCAAACGGGAGAAAAAGGCCTCCGCGTATATGATTCAAATGTATTGTGAAAGTCATCACAAAGGAAACGGGGAGCTTTGCCCCGAATGCAACCAACTCAAGGAGTACTTTTGGTCACACCTTGAGAAATGTCCGGACCAAGAGAAGAAAAGCTGTTGTGGTCGATGTGGCTTGCGTTGTTACCCGCCTGAAAGAAGAGAAGAAATAATGAAGGTTATGGGTTATGCGGGTCCAAGAATGCTTACTAGTCACCCTGTTGTAGCGCTGCAGCATCTTTGGGATACACGTAGGGATCCAGGGCAACTTGAAGAAAAGCAACCACAAACCTCTAAGCACCAAAGCTCTTAAAGATCACGTGTAACCTTGCTCGGGTTTTCAAGCGTTTTGTGCGGGTTTTTTGACTGCGGTCATTGTTTTGGCATAACAAGCCAGACAAATAAGAAGGGACTTTTCAAGATTGAATTCCCTTGCTCTAGTGAAAGCTTAAAAGTTGAACCGCAGATAACTTATTTGATGTTTCTCAATAAAGAAGATAATAACTCGACCACTAAAGAAGCTCATGAAACAAATAGCGAAAAAAATAACGACACAGAACAAGAACAAGGATATCTCGATTTATTCGAGAGTTTCGATGAGGCTTTCATAGCTGTTGATTGGAACTTAACTATCATTTATTGGAATAGAGCAGCCGAAAGAGTAACAACCGTCAAAGCTCAAGACGCTCTTGGAAAAAAAATATACGATGTCTTACCTGAAATGATGACCGTTGACATTACACCTTACTTGACTCAGCTTCAACAAAAACAGAGAACCCGTTTTATGATGAATGTAGTCAGTAGAGAAACTCAGAAACCAGCTATATTCGAAGTTTCAATGTATCCCTCTGAACAAGGAATAATAGTTGTCGTTGAAGATAAAACTGAAGAAGAACAAACAAAACGGCTATCTGCCATTGGTGCGACCGCTGGAATGGTCGGTCATGATATACGCAATCCGCTACAAGCGATTGTTGGAGATATCTATTTGCTTAAGGATTATCTTCTATCAATTCCGGAATCAGAAAACAAGAAAGAATTCATTGAAAGCTTAGACAACATTGAAACAAACATCAACTACATTAGCAAAATTGTAGCTGACCTGCAAGACTATTCTCGCACTATCAACCCCGAATATTCAAGTTTTAATTTAGAAGAATTGATTACAAATGTTTTACAATCGGTAAGTCGTCAAAATAAAGCGGCTATTTCTGTAAAAATTGACCCTCCATTTACAATCACTTCAGACCAGGCAATAATTAGGCGAGTTTTAACTAATTTAATTATTAATGCCATTCAAGCGATGCCTACTGGAGGCAAACTGACCCTGAGCGGCTACAGAAAGGACAACAATACACTGATTACAGTGGAAGATACAGGCGTTGGAATCCCAGAGGATATTAAGCCAAAGCTGTTCTCGCCTATGCTGACAACTAAGGCAAAAGGTCAAGGTTTAGGCTTAGCTGTAGTCAAGCGACTAGTTGAGGCTTTGAAAGGAACTATTGAGTTTGAAAGCCAAGTAGGAAAAGGAACGAAATTTATTATCACATTACCCTGTAAGAAATAGTAAGAACATACTAAACCTTGTAACTAGAGCAACAATAAAGACTTGGGGATACAAACGAGTGGAGACACAAATAGTAAAAATGATCTTCCCATCGGCTGCCGTAGTTGTAGATGAAAGACAGGATTAACCATCAATAAGTTGTTATACCAAAAATCGGTTTAGACATGCCAGACTGCCAATCCACATTATTTGTTCTAACTATTAAATAAGCAAGTCTTCCGGCTCAGGAGCTAAGCCGTTGTTCGATTTCAAAAAATATAAAGGGAATAAATGAAGTTGTTTTGGGTTAGATCGGTGTCGGTGCAGGCGGCGTTACCGTCAACATGGTCTGCTCTGCTTGAGGCTTTATCTGGAAGAAAGCAATCGCAATCAAAAGCAACGCTATCCAAACCAGGACCAAACCGATTATGGGAATTAACGCTCCAATTAGCATCAGCAAACCTGCAGTTGAGAATAACCCGACAGTCGATTTTGCAGACACATGTTTCATTGAGCGCCAAGTAAAGAATGATCCAACTATAATGAAGATCCAGGTTACCACAAGCAAGGCGACTATTGGACCGAGATAAGGCACGAGTTCAGACGGATTTACATATTGGTTAGGCTGAGGAAGATTTGTCCAGTCACCGTTAAACCCCGGGTACAATACAGATACAAAGTCTTTTACATATGATGTGTAGAAAAAAAGATAAATGAAACCGGCAAACGAAACTATTCCGCCTACTACAAACGTTATGAAACCGTAGAGGCCATTATTGAATATCCTTTGTTCCATGTAGTCATGCGCTAAACTGTGCAGACTAATCAACACTAGCAATGCGCCGAGAACGCCTAGTCCCAATGTTAATAGTGGCTGAACAAAAAAGGCTAAGCCGCCGATGAAAACCAGTATAGCGCCTACTCCGCCTATGCTCTTGGCTGACTCTAAATTCATTTCTGACTCCTCTACGGTGTTTTGTCATCTTACTTAAGATAAAAAGTTTTGCATAATATTCATTGTAACTGCTCACTGTCTATTGGTTGTCGAGTTGGTTTTTGAGAATACTGTAATATGTTTCGAGGTAGATTTTTCCGTTTTCTGTTATGGTGTAAACTTTTCGTGCTCGGCCATCTTTTTTCTGTTTTTTGCTTTCAACAAAGCCTTTTTGTTCGAGTTCGTTTAGGGTGGGGTAGAGTGCGCCGTGTCGTAGTTTTATGTTGAAATCGGTTTCTACTTGTTTTTTTATCTTGTATCCCCATGTTGGCTCTGCTTGGATGATGCGGAGGAGTTGGATGTCTAGTAGGTTTCTGATTATGTGTTGTACAATTTGTTTTTTGTAGGTTTCGGACATTGTTTTGCCTTGTTTGAGGGTGCTTGTGTATGGTTTGATGTTTGGATTTATTTAGGTTATGTTGGTTTGGTGGTTGTTTTGTTGCGGGATTATGTTTTGGTATGCTTTGGGTATGTATGAGGGTTTATATCGGCGTGTAGTAATACTAAGTACTCAAGATATGTCCGAATAAGGACATATTGTATACAAGTATAACAGAAAAACCGTACAACAAAAATACACAAACTCGGAGAGAAAAGAAAAATGTTTAAACAAAGTTCACAAAAAGAGGTTTCAACCAAACTAATGAAAGGCCTGCTCGACCTAATAATCCTACAATTCCTGAGCAACGAACCAATGCACGGCTACCAAGTAATAACCAAAATCCGCAAAAACTTCGGCGTATACTTCGGACCAAGCACCATCTACCCACTGCTCGGCACACTAGAGAAAAAAGGCTACGTAGGCAGCCACTGGAACATGGATTTTGAACGACCAAGAAAAGTCTACAGGCTAACAAACGACGGACAAAGCATGCTCAATTTCACTGAGGATTCGCTAAGTTTAATCTGCAGAAAAATAACGAACACAAATCAAGAACTGGTTCATCCAACCGTAGGCGTCATAACCACCAAAGGCAGAAGCAGCCTCGCATTAAAAATCCCCTAAAACTGGCAAATGCGAAAGCGCTTGCCAGAAATTTTTGTATTAACAAATAGGATTTTACATTCAGTAGCGTATCCATCAGGTCATAATCCTGTTTTAAATACATCGAACACCCAATTGCTATATGATAGCCCAGGGTGAATTATGAATCAGTTAAACAGCAGCGAAAACTTCGAGTTAAACAGGCAAACTCTTGATTTCTGCAGACACATCGCTGGGTCATCAAAAATCGCTGCGATTGCGCTCGTAGACAATTATTCAATGAAAACCTTAAACGAACGCACAACCCACGAAATAATGCTCATCATCCACAATTTTCAGCCCAGACTAATGAGCTACCTAAAAACAGTCAATAACAAAACAATTTTTGTTTTTGCGGTTGACCAATGGATTTTTGAGCGGGATGTTGAAAGAGGTTTTCTTGGGGAAGCTATTGCAAGCAAACTAATTTTTCCCTACTTGGCGCTTCAGGGTGAGGGTTACTTGCATGAAAACGAAGTTGCCCTAAAGAAGCGGTTGACGCTTGAGTTGCTTGAGAATTTGGTGGTGAATTTTCCTGAGCTTACACATCGTATCCGGATTTTGCCGCAGTATTTTCTGTATGAAGTGTTTTCTAATCGTCTCCGAGTTTTTCCTCTATTAGCTTATGACGTCGTAAACCTGATGAGTTGCCTTCAAAATGAAGAGCATTCACTTCGCAGTTACAACGAAGCATTAATGCAGCTTGAAGCTGAGGAAAAAATAACTATCTCAAACGGCTACGCGACAATCACAAAGAAATTCATAAAGCAATGTCAAGATCCAAGAATCAAAATAATCAACCTTTCAAAGAATATGCCTCGAACACTCTTCACGGCAATTTTCGGTGTCCTCCCACAACTCATGAACATTGTTTCTCAAAACACCGAAATCTTCCTAAAAACCCAAAAGATAAGTTGGATAAGGCAACCTGATCCAGCCATCAGGTTTATTGATCCACAAAAATACGTTTTCTTCCAAACCGCTGAGGGACTGGTTTCGCTGTCTGATAAGATTGATATGAAGGGTTTTGCTCAAAGAGTGCTACTTAAGGGCCAAGGCGGTGATATTAAAGTTGAACCTGTTGGCGGCATGTTAAATGATGTTTACTTGATAGATGCTTTCGGCGGAGGCGTTGAAACTAAAGTTATAGCTAAGCGGTTTAAAGATTGGTCGGGTTTAAAATGGTTCCCATTAACGTTGTGGTCTTTTGGAGCTAAGTCTTTTGCAGTTTCAGGTCAAGCACGGTTGGCAAAGGAATGCGCGATTAGCGATTTTTTGCTTAGTGAAGGGTTTAATGTTCCTAAGATTTTGCATGTTAGCAACGCTGAACGCATAGTATTCATGGAGTACATTGAGGGAGTTAACCTTAGTGAGGCAATAAAAAAAGTTGCTACTTCAAAAGACCCCACAACCGTCAAAGATGTGCTTGACAAAATAGAAAAAGTCGGCGAGGTATTTGCCCAGATTCACTCCCGAAACGTCACATTGGGCGATACTAAACCCGATAACGTCCTGATTAAGCAGGATGGCACCATTTTTCTAATTGATTTTGAGCAAGCAACCAAAGAAGAAAAAGGCGACAAAGCCTGGGACATAGCCGTCTTCCTCTACTACACCGGTCACTACCTTCAACCATTTAACAGCGGTGTTAAAGCTGAGGTTGTTGTCAAAGCCTTCATAAGCGGTTACTTGAAGGGCGGCGGAAACGCGGATGACATCAAAGAAGCTGCAAACCCCAAGTACACGCGTGTTTTCAGTATCTTCACTCAACCACCGATGATCCGCGCTATTTCGGAAGCTTGCAAAAAACAGAGCTGACAGTTGGAAAAGTCCAAGGTTAAGAATCAGACGACCCTGACGTTTTACTGCGGAGTTGACGAGATATGTGGAAACATTCTGGGCAATCCTCACCTTCGGAGCCAAATTCTTCACGAGTTGGCTGCAACCTATGTCTATTAATGGGTTGGAAGACTACTTTGAGCTTAACTTCTGCCTAAGATAAACGGGTTATATTCTGGTTGTTGTGGCAATAGGCTTTTGGCTGCAACTACTAAGCGCCTTGTCGACGAGCAAGAGTTATTTACTTTAGAAACTAGACTATTAATTGGCTGATTTTTATGAGCGAAATTTACTACTACAAGGGATTGCATAAAGTCAAGGTTTTAACGGAGAGTGAGGGCTACTGGATTGTTGAAGCCATGGAAGATTTTGAGGATTCTGCGGATGACGGAAAAGTCACTGTTAAAGCAGGTGAACGGCGCATTGTCCAAACAAGCGAATTACAAAAGAAGAAAGTTGACGCCGACGGTTCCAGCGCACATGTATCAACTAAAATTTGAAAATAACCTACCAGATATTCAAAACTGTCTCTCCAAATTAAATAACGATAATTTTTGAGGATAACTGTTAAATATTTTCAGCCCTAGCTTGCCGTGTTGGCTGTTTGAGGAATGGATGTCTTCTCTTACATCTCCATCGTTCCTTCGATAATCATCGCTTTAGGTATTACAAGACTACTAACCGGTATCGGCAAGATAGTGGAGAGACGCGACAAAGTCCAAAATTACTGGGTTCATATCCTTTGGGCTTTTAACGTGTTCTTGTTCATAGCTTTGAATTGGTGGGTGCTGTTTCGGTGGGAACCTCAGCAAAACTGGAACTTTCCCCTTTTCATGTTTCTTCTCTTAAGCCCAACAGTTACATTTCTTCTAGCAGTTATCCTATTTCCCGAACCGTTCGATGAAAAAATGGATTTTAGACAGCACTTTTACGATGACCATTGCTGGTTCTTTGCGCTTGCTGCCTTGTTTCCACTGTTAGATTTTATAGATACACTGCTCAAAGGTATGCCGCATTTAATAGCGCAGGGTCCAATCTACATAGTTACCATCGTTTTGATTACAGCGTTAAGCGCCATTGCAGCGATGACTAAGAACCGAACTACCACAGATTCTTCGCCATTTTTTTCCTCATTTACATATCCATCTTTATCAGCATAAACCTAAGCACCCTAGCTTAAACTGATTTTAAATTGAAACAGCGGCATATTGTAGCCTAATTCCAGAAACGATAAAGTGATAGGACGGTTTGCCATTTTTCAAGTCAGAATTACATTGAAATGTTTTGGGGTTTACAGGTTTGTTGGGAAATGGTATAAATTGCAGTCTTATGCATTGTATCAAAGTTCAAAAAAATTCAGTTTACGGTAAGGCTGCATGGCTGAAAAAAGAGATTACTACGAGATTCTCGGGGTACAAAAAGGCGCATCTAAAGATGAAATCAAAGACGCCTATAGAAAACTCGCCATGGAATTCCACCCTGACCGCAACAAAGACATAGGTGCAGAAGAGCGATTCAAAGAAATCTCCGAGGCATACGCTGTTTTATCAGATGACCAGAAACGCCAAACATACGACAACCTTGGCCACCAAGGCTTTGACCAACGCTACACCCGTGAAGACATTTTCCAAGGAGCAGACTTTGACTCTGTTTTCCGCGACATGGGTTTCGGAGACATCTTCCGCAGCATTTTCGGAGGCGGAGGAGGATTTGGCGGATTCCAAGAAGAGCGTAACCGAGGACAAGACTTAGCCTACAACCTTGAAATAACACTTGAAGAAGCCGCAAAAGGCACGGAAAAAGAAATTGAAATTCCAAGAACTGAGCGATGCGAAGTCTGCGGTGGATCAGGAGCATCCCCAGGGACATCCGCGGTAACCTGCCCAAGATGCGGTGGCGCAGGAAAAATCCAGAATATGCGTAAAGCAGGTTTCGCCACATACGTTCAGGTAACGCCTTGCCCCACGTGCAGAGGAAAGGGCAAGCTGATTGAGTCGCCATGCAGCAACTGCCATGGCTCCGGATTAGTTAGGAAACGCCGTAAAATCACTGTGAAGGTTCCAATGGGCGTCGATGAAGGTCTCCAGCTTCGTCTTAGGGGCGAAGGCGAAATGACATCGAGTGATGGGGAACCAGGAGACCTCTACGTTGTCGTCCATGTTCGTCAACATCCACAGTTCATGAGGGAAGGCGATGACCTCTGGCATGTAGCCATAATCACTTATCCCCAAGCCGCCTTAGGAGCAGAAATTTCAGTCCCAACCATTGACGGACCTACAACCATAAGAATCCATCCTGGAACACAAGTCGGCGAAACCATAACGCTACGGGGCAAAGGAATGCCACGTTTCCGCGGCTACGGCAGGGGCGATTTGCATGTGCGCATTGGCGTTTCAGTTCCTGAAAAGCTTACATCTGGGCAGAAGGCGCTTTTAGAGCAGCTGGCAAAAGAGTTCGGTTCTGATGTGCAGTCGAAGAACCGCAAATTCCGCTTATAGTACAATTTAGCGCTAACAAAAAATTTTTAAGTCAATACAAAGATACAGAGTAACCAGAATTTTAGGAAGAAAGAAAAATGGCATTCGACCTAGCAACAATACTCATACAGCTCATCGTAAACATCGTGGTAAACCTTATTTTTGTCGCGCCTTTCCTCTGGATAGCCGGCAGACTTCTCGCGGGAAAACATAACGCCAAATTCACTGATGCCCTGTGGATCGTCATCCTCGGCACAGTTGTCTTCTACTTCTTCAATTACTTCCTTACAATCTACATCTCAGGATTCATAGCAACCGCAATAGCATACCTCGTAATGCTCATCATTTGGTTGGCGCTGGTGAAACACTTCTTCGACTGCGGATGGATAAAAGCCTTGGCAATAAGCATAATCGCCGTAATAATCGCCATCATAATCCTCTTCATCATAGCACTCATACTAGTGGCAGTAGATATCGGAACAGGCTGGCTACCAACCGGCAACCCATTAAACAGCTTCTAAAACTCCACCCTTTTTTATTTTCCAGTTTTCGCTATCTATTGAAAATAAAACTTAAGCTTTTTTTAATACAGATTCCGAGGCTCTTGTTTTATGAGGTCCCACGTTAGCCCAGCATCTACCTGCAACAGCTTTGACTTCTTTCGTAATTATAATTGGTTTTAGTTAGCGACTTTTAATTAGTAGCAGCGATATGAAAGTCTGGGCTTAGGTGCAGTTGAGTTGGACGAACATATACATGACATCAAGAAGACCCACATCTCCTTCATCGAGTTTGATGATGTAGACTTTTCCAAGTTAGCTGTTGACAAGAGGTATTTTGGTGAGGGCAACTCTGGGGGGCGCAGATTAGTTTTTGATTTTAAGTACTGTCTTGGGTGCGATTTTAGGTTGCTGGATGATAAGCCTATTTTGACGAGAGATATTTTGCAGGATGAATTTGAAAAGTTTGTTGTCCAAGCAAAGAAGGGCAGCTATTTGGATTCGGCGGAAGTGACTGTGCAACATTCTGATTTTGAGGTTTTGGAGCGGTTGATTAAGAGCGCTTTAGAATTTGGCAAACTAAAGAAGTAAAAAATGAAGATATCGGATTTTTCAGTTTAGTCTGACTACAGAAATATGTTAGCTTACAAAGAAAAAGAAAAAAGAAAAGATTGTTTATTGGGCTTTTTTTGCTGTTGCTGCCGCGAGCTGCTTTTGCAGTTCTGCGTATGCTGCTTTGATGTCGTCGATGCTGCCTTCGTCTTCAATGGTTGATGTGTCGCCGAGTGGTGCTCCGCTTAATACTGCTTTGAGGAGTCTGCGCATGATTTTGCCGCTGCGGGTTTTTGGCAGTCTGTTGACGATGATGACTGCGTCTGGTGTTGCGATTGGACCAATGGTTGTTCGAACGTGTTTTGTAAGTTCAGCGCGGAGTTCATCTGAGGCTGTGAATCCAGTGCGTAATACTACGAATGCTACTGGAACTTCGCCTTTAACCACGTCTTCTTTGCCCATAACTGCTGCTTCAGAGACTGCTGGGTGAGATACAAGTGCGCTTTCGAGTTCTACTGTGCCGATGCGGTGGCCTGCTACTTTGAGGACTTCGTCTGCTCTTCCAAGGAGCCAATAGTATCCATCTTGGTCGCGGATTGCATAGTCGCCTGTAACATAGATTCCTGGCCATCTGCCAAAATATGTTAGTTTGAAGCGTTCAGGGTCTTTCCAGACTGTCTGCAGCATTCCTGGCCAAGGTGACTTGATTACTAGGAAGCCTTTGTTTTCTGCTGGGACTGGTTTTCCTGCGTCGTCAAAGATGTCAATGTTTACGCCTGGCATAGGCAAGGTTGCACTGCCTGGTTTAAGCGGTGTTAATTCTATGCCTGATGCTGGTGAAATCATGAATCCGCCTGTTTCTGTTTGCCACCAGGTATCGATAATCGGTAGTTTTTCTTTGCCAATTACGCGGTAATACCATTTCCATGCTTCGGGGTTGATTGCTTCGCCAACTGAGCCTAAGATGCGTAGTGTGCTGAGGTCGTGTTTTAGTGGGAGTGCCTCGCCGAATTTCATGAACATTCGAACGGCAGTTGGTGTACCGTAGAGTATGGTGATGCCATGGTTCTCGATCATTTGCCACCAGCGGTCTTGTCCTGGATAGTCAGGTGTGCCTTCGAAGAGGAAAGCGGTTACTCCTACGCTTAGAGGTGCATACACGTTGTATGTGTGTCCTGTAATCCAGCCGATGTCTGCTACGCACCAGTAAATGTCCTCGTCTGTTGGGTCAAATGCCCATTTAAGTGTCCAGTGAGCCCAAACTAAGTATCCGCCTATGCCGTGTTGTACGCCTTTTGGTTTGCCTGTGGTTCCTGAAGTGTAGAGTATGAACAGTGGGTCAGTGGATTTCATGCTTTCTGGTTCAACGTATGCGTTTGCGCCGGCTGCTGTCAAAGCGTCATGGTACCAGATGTCTCTGCCTTCTTTCATTTGGACTGGTTGACCTGTGCGTTTGACTACAAGGACTTTCTCGATGTTTGACATAAGTGATGATGCACGGTCTGCGTTGTCTTTGATTCCAACTGGTTTGCCTCTGCGGAAAGAGCCGTCTGCTGTAACCAAAATTTTTGCTCCACAATCGTTTACTCTGTCAGCTAATGCTTCTGCGCTAAATCCAGAGAAGACAACGGTGTGGACTCCTCCGATTCTTGTTGTTGCAAGCAAAGTGATTGGCAACTCTGGAATAACTGGCAAGAAAACTGCGACGCGGTCGCCTTTTTTGACGCCTAAGTCTTTCAGTGCTTTTGCCATTTTGTTTACTTCGCGGTATAGTTGATAGTAAGTGTAAGTTTTTACTTCGCCCATTTCGCCTTCCCAAATGTAGGCGAGTTTGTTTTTCCGTGTGGTTTTAATGTGGCGATCCAAGGCGTTGTAGCAAATGTTTAGTTCTCCATCGGGGAACCACTTGTAAAACGGCGGGTTCGAGTCATCCAAAACTTTTGTGGGTGCTTTGAACCAGTCGATTGCTTTTGCTTTTTCTGCCCAGAATTCCTGAGGGTTTTTAATAGATTTCTCCCAGATTTGTTTGCGTTTTTCTCCAGAAGAAACCTTTGCGATGCTTGGACTGTATCTTTCATTGAATGGTAAACTATCTGATGACATTACTCTTTGTCTCCATTAGACTGCTGGGAATGTTAGTCTTATAGATAAGTTTTTTCAGTTGGTTGTGGGGAATTTTAAATGAATAATCTTTTTTCATATTTTTATGAGAAAATACTGGTTTGGGGGTGAATGCCCCCGAAACCCAAGGAAAATAAAAAAAAGATAAGTTGGATTTAATCTACTGTTTAACTGGGTAGATAGGTAGCACTGTTTTTCCGTTGGCTTCATTGAGTACTTCTGCTAGTCCAAGGTACACTGCACTGCCGCCGCAGATGACGCCTTCGATTCCAGTGATTGTGTTGAATGTTACGTCTCCGAACAGGACTGGGTTTCCAGTTAACTCTCTTATTGTCAGCATGAAGAACAGTATGAATAGGCTGCCGAATACGAATTGGAGTGCGCGGTTTGCTTTTAGTGTGCCGAAGAACATTGCGAAAGTGAATATGCCCCACATGAAGAAGTATGCGGCCAATGCAGCTGGCTTAGAGGCAGTTATTCCAAGGACACTAATGTTTGGTAGCACTAGCAATGCGACAAGAGACCACCAGAAAAGCCCATATGACAGGAATGCGGTTGTGCCGAAAGTGTTGCCTTTCTTGAACTCCATTACACCAACTATAATTTGCGCTAATCCACCGTAAGCTAAGCCCATTGCGAGAATCATGCTGTTTAGTCCGAATAATCCTGCGTTGTGCAAATTGAGAAGTACCGTTGTAAGTCCAAAGCCAAGTAGTCCGAGAGGTGCGGGATTCGCGAGTTTTGTTATCAGTTTATCGCTCATTTTTTTGTTTTCTCCTAAAGTTAATTCCCTTTCAATCCGCATGTTTTGTTAAAAAGCTTTTTGGGCGCTTGCCACGTTTCTTCTATGTGATGCAACATATTTGCCGACTTCTAATACGGTAAACACTATAGCTGCATACAGCCCAGCGATTGCCCAGTCGATAAGTTCGGGTGAGTGGACGTCGAAGAGTGATTGTAGACTTGGGACGTACAGGATTACCAGTTGCAAAGCAAACGATGAGAGGATTGCGTACCATAGCCACTTGTTCTTGAAGGGTCCAACCTTGTATACTGGATACTTCAGTGACCGCACTGAAAGGGCTACAACTAATTCCATAGTTATCATGGCTGTTAGCAGTTGAGTTCGGGCTTCTAGGAGCCGGAATTCACTTAGCCAGGGCATGTGTGAGAAGAATGCCACTAACAAAAGAGCAGTCATTAGAATTGGAATTGTTGACAGGTAAACTTTGACATCTTTGCTAAACACGCTTTCGTTGGGTCGGCGCGGTTTGCGCTCCATCAAATCAGGGTCTCCAGGGTCAACGCCTAAAGCGATGGCAGGTAACCCGTCGGTAACTAGGTTCATCCAAAGAATCTGAACAGCCGTTAGGGCGATGGCGGCATTGCTTATACTTAGTTTGCCAGCCTCGGTAGTACTTAAGCCAGGCGAAAACACACTAGCCAGGTACGGTACAGAAACAACGGCTACGAACATCACGAGGATTTCCATGATGTTGCATTGCAGCAGGTAGGTTAGGTACTTTTTGATGTTGTCGAAGATTTCTCTGCCTTCCCTGACTGCTTTAACGATGCTGGCAAAGTTGTCGTCTGCCAAAACCATATCAGCCGCTTCTTTGGTGACTTCGGTGCCTGAGATTCCCATAGCGATGCCGATGTCGCTCATTTTGAGTGCTGGTGCATCGTTAACTCCGTCGCCTGTCATTGCGACAACTTGGTTTTTTGCCTTCCAGGCTTTCACAATACGAACTTTATGTTCTGGAGCCACACGTGCGTAAATTACCACGTTCTCCACCACTTCAGATAGTTGTTCATCAGTCATTTGCTCGAGTTCTTGCCCAGTTAACACGCAACTTGCCGAGTCTTTTTCATCGAATAACTTGAGTTCTTTACCGACCGCGGTGGCTGTGAGTTTATGGTCGCCTGTAATCATGACGACGCGTATTCCTGCTTTTTTGCATATTTCTATGGCGTCTTTGACTTCGGGTCGGGGCGGATCAATCATGCTCATGATGCCGACAAAAACAAAGTCTTCTTCCATCTCTTCGTTGAATTCGCCTGTGCCGCTTGGGAGTTCCTTGTAGGCAAAGGCTAGGTTACGGAGAGCTTGCAGGGCTAAGGCTTCGGTGACTTTGAAATGTTTGGTTTTGCTTTCTCTGCTAAATGGCTGCACTTTGCCTTCCAAGAGGATTTTGCTGCATCGTTCTAACACCATTTCTGGGGCACCCTTCATGTACGCGATTCTTTTACCTTGAGAGGTATGGATGGTGGTCATGCGTTTTCGCTCGGAAGAAAATGGAACTTCAAAGACACGGGGCTCCTCCTCTTCAAGGTCGCCTTTGCTTATTCCCGCTTTCTGGGAGGCAACAACTAGTGCGCCTTCGGTTGGGTCGCCTCTAATAATCCATTTGCTCGTTTGGGTGTCTTGTTCAAGGGCTGAGTCGTTGCACAGAACTGCGACTTTGAGTAGGGTTTTGAGGTCTTCGTCGGGGGTGACTTTGTTGTCTTCAACTTGAAATTCACCCTCTGGGACGTACCCTATACCTGTGACTTTGATGGTTTGTTCGCTAACATAAATTGTTCTAACGGTCATTTCGCCTTTAGTCATGGTTCCTGTTTTGTCGCTGCAGATTACGCTTGTGCTTCCAAGCGTTTCCACAGCGGGTAAGCGTTTAACGATGGCGCTTACTTTAGCCATACGGTACATTCCGATAGCGAGAGCGCCTGTAACGATAGCGGGCAACGCTTCAGGAACAGCTGCGACGGCTAAACTGATAGCCCACAAAACCATGTCTAAAATCGGGCGTTGTTCAACAACTATACCTACTACGCCAACGCCTACTGCAACAATTAAAGCTAAAATGCCAATCCATTTACCTACCCCACTCAAACGCTTCTCGAGGGGCGTTTGCTCTTGAGGTGAGGCTTGCACCATCTGCGCAATTTTACCAAACTCGGTATTCATACCTGAAGTTGTAACTACAGCTTTGCCTCTACCATAAACGACGACGGTTCCAGTATAAACTATGTTTCGGCGGTCGTTTAGTTGGGTTTGTTCAGGCAGCTCACTGCTTGATTTGTTGACTGGTGAGGATTCGCCTGTTAGGGAGGCTTCATCCGTTTTCATAGTGAAAGCTTCTAGAAGCCGAGCGTCCGCTGGAACCTTGTCGCCCGTGTAGAGAAAAATGATATCTCCGGGAACCAGCTGAGTGGCTGGGATTCTCACTTCTTTTCCATCACGAAGGGCACTGGCTGTCGGGGCAGTCATTTTTTTGAGGGCTTCCACAGCTTTTTCACTTCGGTACTCTTGGGTAAAACCTAACGTTGCGCTTGCGATGACGATGGCTAAAATGATGGCGGCGTCCGTTACTTCTCCAACCGCAAAAGAAAGCCCTGTAGCTATAAGAAGGATAATCATGAGTATGTCAGTGAACTGGCCTAGCAAAAGTTTCAAGGGAGACTTTCCTTTTTTCTTCTTAAGCTCGTTGGGTCCAAACTGTATTAGGCGTTCTTGGGCTTCCTGCGTAGTTAATCCTTGGCGACTAACACGTAATTCGCTTATTACTTCTTCGGCGGTTTTGCTATGCCAATTATTCACCATTTGCGATTTCCTCACTTGGGTGCTTTTGATGGTAAATCTGACTGTGACGATAGAGTGAATATACGCCAATCAACAAAATTACCAAACTCAGAATGTACAATATCCAAGTAAAAAACTTTCCATAACTAACAATTTGTTTTTGCCATCGCCAAGGAAAATCTGCGAGGTTCTCAAGCGGCCAAGCGCCAATAACCATGTAAATAAAACCAAACGCAGTTAACAATATAGCAACATATTGCTTATCGGCTGAGGCCTGAGGACTTATTCCACGAAGGCTGTATAGGCTTAGCATCGTGGCTCCTATAAGTAAAGATGGAAAGCTTGTGACAAAAAAAATTGGGTCGATGAAACTTCGGGGCAGCAGGGGTTGGATGAATGATGGCGGAAAACCTGTAATGTCTTTTCCCCAATCAGCAACTGTCCAGCGGCCAAGCAAAACTGAAGTCAGGTACAATACTCCATACGCCGCCAAAAACAAGCCAATCGACACCCTGTGGCCTCTCGCATAACTGGAAATCCTGTAGACTAATGTTTCCTTATGGTTATTGCTCATTAGTTAGTCCTGGCTCTTGTGCTGTTTTTAGTGTCTTTAGAATATATTAGTTTTTAAAATGATGGTGCAAAGTCTATGTTGGTTTTAGACAAGTGGTACATCAAGAAACGGATATTTGGATTCTAACATCCAATCTTTGCAAGAACGATAGAGAGATAGGTCGGTATTGGTTATTTTGGGGCTTATTAACATCTTGAATTGTAGTGCTTTAAATGAGGGAAGTTCAACGAGAGCAAAATCGGGCTTTCTAACATGGAGCTATTTCACCTTCTTTCGAGATTTTTTTCAAAGCTTAAATGGAACAAAGCTGTTTCACTTTCAAAAAGAGGCAAAAGCTGTGGCTAACGAAATAATCCAAGACGGCGACTACGTCCTAATCTACTTAGACGCTCGCAGAACGTACATGATAAAGATGCAGGCAGGACAAACCTTCCATACACACAAAGGCTACTTGAAACTTGACGAGCTAATCGGCAAAGAGTATGGTGAACCCATCAAGAGCAGCATGGGCATTTACTTTACCACATTAAAACCCTCACTAACCGATTATATTATGAAGAGTTCGCGGAACACTCAGATTATTTACCCCAAAGATGCTGCCTTAATCGTTATGTTCAGCGGCATTGGACCGGGAAGCCGCGTAGTCGAGTCAGGCACAGGCACAGGCTCCTTAACCACAGCGCTCGCCCACTATGTTGGTTCAACAGGAAAAGTCTACACTTACGAGTTACGCCCTGAATTCCAAAAAAACGCCGCAAAAAACCTGCAGCGCTCAAAACTAATAGACCGTGTTGAAATGAAGAGTGGCGATGTCACTTTGGGCTATGACGAGCGAGATGTTGATGCAGTAATTTTGGATTTGGCGGTTCCATGGCTAGTGGTGCCTCATGCTTACACTGCCCTAAGACCGTCAGGTGTACTAGTTTCTTTCAGTCCAACAATTGATCAAGTTGTAAAAACCACGGAAGCACTCCGCGAAAACGGATTCGTCTTTATCGAAACCATTGAGTGTTTGATGCGTACTATGCAGGTGGAACGGGGAAAAACCAGACCTAACACAATGATGACTGGACACACAGGCTACATTACTCATGCAAGAAAAATTCTAAAGCTTCCAGCCCAAGAAACCCCGCAAGTAACTCCGCAGGCACAGACGCAGTCGCTTCTACAGGAAGCAATGCCAGAGGTAACAGTGGAAGAACCTGCAGTTGAAGAAAGAGAAAATAGTGAAGAAAGGACAGAAGAAGAAACTGCTTAAGTCCTATCTTTCATTTTACGTTTTGATGACTCAGGCATAGGCATGCTAAGCTGCCAAACCGCTTGTTTTAGTTGTTCACTTTTTTCTCCGCGTGTTAAGCCATAGTACGTGCCTAATATTTTGCCGAAGTAGGGTATAAGGAAGTTGTCGAAGGTTTTATAGAGCAACGGATTACGTATACGGTTTTCTAGGAAGGTTGGTTTCCAGATTTTAATGTTATATTCCCAGCATTTAATGAAAAAATCCCACCGTGCCTTGGAGAGTGAATCCATTTCTGCGCCTTTCTTGTTCATGAGTACACAGTTTTCAAGTGGAACAAAGAAAAGCGGCACGTAGAATGCATTGTAGCCTTTGAGCTTATCCATTAGCTCCAGTGTCTGAAGCATGTCTTCTTCTTTCTCGTCGGGCAACCCAATAATCAGCGTTGCCAGCGGATACCAGTCGTTATCGTTTAAGATGCCGAAAGCGTTAGTGACTACGTCCTGCCACTGCTCCGGTTTAAACGGCAACATTTTACCCGCCATGTACTTTTTCATGAGGCGTGGACTGCCAGTTTCAACACCTGTTTCCGCCGTGATAATTGGTTTTTTACCGAAGCTGTACCAGCTTTTCTCAATGAGAATTTCAGCAAGCTGCTTAATCATGAGTGGATCATACCAAACTGGAGCCAATGACATATGGGAAGCTTGAATACTTTTAACACCTGGATAATCTGCGACGCTTTTGACCAGTTTCACGACTGCTTCGCGGTTGGGAGTGAATTTTTTATCCGTGGTACCGTAAATAAACAGGTCTTCAGTGATTAGGGTGATGTGGTCGCTGCCTTGTGCTGTGCTAAGTGCAACTTCCTGCATGACTTTATCCAGTGGCACGTCAACTTTGTTCTGCATTGTTGGTGTGCAGAATTGGCAGTTTCTGCCGCAGCCCTTGCTGATTTCTACGGCGCCGTGTATTGCAACGTTTTGGGTTAGAGGCATTTCCTGATTGTAGTTCCAGTTGTTTAAGGATTCATCGGCTTTTGCTATGCGGGGAATAGGTTCACCGTTTACCGCTTTCTTAAAAAGCTCGACAATTGGTCCTGGTCTGCCGCCAATTAGAACACAGTCAACGCCGTAACTGTCGGAGACATGTTTGCGTTCCAGCTGCCATGAACCGAAGCCGCCCACAATGATTTTTGGATTGTATTTTTTTATGCTTGGATGCATGACGAGTTTGCGGAATTCTATTGCATTCATAGGTTCTCCACCGCCGACAATTGATGAATAGGTTTTGCTGACGTATCCCATGCCGGTTGGATCCATTGAGGATATACCTACAACTTTGGTTTCGGGACCGATGAAGTTTTGCAAGTCATCTGGGTGGACCACCGCTACCTCTTGCGGTGAAAAACTGTTTTGTAGGAGCACGGATTCTACTTTTCGCAGTCCGTATGGCGCAAACTTTGCTTGCCCATCGGGTTTGCGTTTAGTCGATGGGTAGAGTGTTTTTCTAACGTATGACAGCGGGATAGGACCTTTGCCGAAGCCGCCTACGAACGCTATGAATGGATTGTTATAGAAATCGCTCATTTCTGTGGCGGATGCCGTGAGAACGATTTTTTTGCCCAATGCGGTTGCCAAACCTTTTTCTTCCTCTCGAATAAACTTAATGATTAGTTCATACTGCTTTTAAGAATTACTATCGCTTGTATGTTAGGTCTAAGGAGTTTGGAGAGAATCTTGGGTACCGCTGACTGAAAGATAAAAATTTTTCATTAAGAGTTGAAGTTACCAAAAGCAGTTAGAACAGATAGTTTGATTGGGTTTGCTGAGGTCTCTGGTTCTACTTTAGGAGAAAAGAGTAAATGCAAATACTCTCTCACGACTATTATGGGCAGTATCGTGAATTTGAACCAGAGCCTTTTCAGCCCCTATCTGTTCTCCTGATTTTTATTCAGGGGACTTCAACCTTTTGGTTGTGTGCCCCTTTATTAGTATTAATATGATAATTATCTACTTAAACAATGGTCAGAAGTGCTCTTACTGTCACCTCAGAAATGTTTATAATATTAAGGCAGCAATAAGTTGGGTTATAACAATGTTATCGTGCAATTTAACTGAGGAAAAACTTTGACCCTCCAATACAAAGCCGTAGAAGCTTTAAACGGTTTAGGACTCACCATTCTCCAAGCCAAAGTTTATCTAGAACTAGCAAAAGGAGGCAAAGCAACTGTTAAAGAAATTGCCAAAAAATCAAACATCGCTCGCCAAGACCTCTATCGGATCGCGCCACAGCTTCTCAACCTAGGATTAATTGAAAAACTTATAGATACCCCCACAAAGTTCAGAGCAATCCCAATCAAAGAAGCCACCGAAATACTAATCGAACGAAGAAAAAAACAAACCGCCCAAATAGAACAAGAATCAAAACAACTCCTATCCTACTTCACAGCAAAAGAAACCGACACCCTGAAAGACAAAGAATCCCAGTTCATAATAGTCAATGACTTACAAGCCCGCATATCCAAAAGCAAAAAGCAGATTGCAAACACCAAAAACGTCATAAACATCGTAACAAAATGGTCCTTCTTCTTAACCTACATACCTGAAGCCATCGAAGAATTGACTACAGTGCTAAACAAAGGCGTCCACGTAAACATAATAACGCAGGCCCCTAGAAACACGGATGTTTTTCCAAAAAAGCTGCAGAAACTTTTGAAGCATCCCAACTTCGAAGTTCGCTACATTTCTTCCCTGCCTTCGTCAATGGTGGCGGTTTTTGATAAAGAAGAAGTAAACATTTTGCTGGCATCGGACAAAACGCCCGCGGAAACGGCAATGTTAGTGTCCAACAACATAAACCTCATTGAGCTCTCCCAAAATTACTTTGACGTGATGTGGGCTGGCGCGGCAATCTGCTGTTTCAGTTAATCAATTTAGTTTTAAAGGTGCCGTCTGAGTAACTCTAATTTTACATATGTTAACATCTGTGTACGTGTGGTATATAACTCACTTCAATTCACACGATGTATCAATTGTTTTTGTCGCAAATTCTACACCTTCATTTCATTTCTTTTTGTTCGAGCATAATATTTTACATTAGTTTATTTGGTAATTATGGAAAATCCTTAAGAAAGACGAGGCAAAATGGCAAGACTAAGATAACAGGTTAACCATGGGGTTTGATGTTAGTTGCAAATTTTCGACTCTCTAAACGGTTTCATCAGAAAGCGGCACCGATTAATCATCGTAGCATGGGTAATTGCAGTGCTATTTTCGCTTGTTCTTATTCCAAGCTTCTTTTCAGCGGTTTCCTATGATTTGACAAGCGGATTTGGAGCTCGCCCCAACACGGAGTCAGATCAAGCAGCTCACATAATAGATGCGCAGTTTCACACAGCCAATAACAGCACCAACGGCACAAGCACTAACAATGAACGTGGCAGCAGCATCATAGTCGTACTCCAAGGAGTCCCTGTATATTCTAATGAATTGAAACAAAAAGTGCTGGAACTCAACAACACCTTATCCAAAAACACAGGAATAAGCAACTTTACTGGAGAAACAAGCCTCTACACACTCGAGGAAAGCCTCCTAAACTCCTCGATATCAGAATTAATCAGCCAAACTGAAAATCTGCAAACCAATATAGCCACGATTAACTCTGGACTCTACACGTTGCAAGACAACCTTTCAGCATTGAGTACAAACGTTTTTCCGCTGCAAGACGGCATCAACCAAACAGCCCAACTAATATACGGTGTACCAGCAGCGTTTGTGGGGGCTTGGCAAGGTATAACTGCTCAAGGGATAACAGATCCATCTATTGCTAACATGCAGGCAAACATTACTGCGTTTAGCTTAACTGGCAATTTTGGAGGCGACCCACAAGCAATCGGCTACTACACCGCTTTCTTTGGCGCTTGGACAGCAAGTTTTCAAGCTCTCCCAAACAGTACCTCAGTGGCTGATCGCGAAGCATTTGCTATAGGTCAGTCAGTTTCAGCGTTTATGAGCAATCCGGAGCTAGATGCACAGACAAATCAAACCATAGGTCTTGCGGCTTCAGGCTTAAACATTAACAATTGGAACCAACCAGCCGCAATAACTAACCTCACAGTAGCAACCATCGCATCAAGCATCCCTGCAGACCTCTCCGCAGCATTAGGCGCTACCCCGACAACCGTAGTTAACCAACTGTACAGTTTTGGTTTGTCACCTTCAAACGCAACCCTTTCAAACTATGCAATCACGCTTTTAGAAAACTCCTACGCTAACCTCACTTCTTCAGAGGCAGGTTTCTCACTTTCAGATCTATTTGAAGCATCATATCAGCTTGGCTCAACACCCAGCAACAACCAAACATGGATATTAGCCAGCGAACTCATTTCAAACGCCACCCAAACTACCCTCCAAGACTCACCGCTTTTCTCCATAAACTCCACATCTCTTAGCATCCTTCTATCGAAAATTTCACCAAATGCAACAGCCGCCGACATAAACCTCGCAATCAACAACCTAATCACAACTCAATCATACAACAATTACCCATACATACCCTCAAGCGCCCTAAGCGGCAATTTTGTCAACTCACAAAATGACTCGATGCTGGTTATTCTGGGTTTTTCATCTGATCTAGACCAAAATACCATTGCTCAGTTGGAAACAACTGTGAAAAATTCAGGATTGCAAAACTTTGGTTCGGTTTATGTGACCGGCGGATCAATTTTAAGTAAAGATGTTGAAAAAGCGTTTTTGCCTGCCTTGGAAATAACGGTTGGTCCCGGCATCGCGATTTCTCTTTTGATTGTTGCACTCCTGTTTTTGGCGCCTTTAGCAGCTTTGATTCCGGTGTTGCTCGGAGGCGTCTCAGTTACGGTTTCTCTTGCCGCCATCTATCTTGCAGTCGTTGAAGTAGGACATTCAAGCTTGACTTTCCTTACACCAACCTTAACTGTCTTGCTAATGTTGGGGCTCGCCGTTGATTATGCTGTACTACAGCTTAAGCGTACAAAAGAAGAGCGGCAGAAAGGCAAATCCGTCGAGGAAAGCGTAGCAATATCCCTTAAATGGGCTGGACAAGCCGTTCTGACCGCAGGCATAACTGTGATTGTCGCTTACATAGTGATGGCTGTTGCCAACGTACCCATTTTTAGCGATGTCGGAACCGCTATAGCATTGGGTGTCTCAATTCTGCTTTTGGCATCGCTAACTCTGCTTCCTGCGCTGGAAATTGCTTTAGGAGACAAAATTTTCTGGCCAGGACTAAACAGATTAGCCAAAGCAAAATCTGACCCCAACAAAAACATACTAAAACGTTTAGGTAAAGTCACACTCAAACGCAAAGTCCCCATCATAATTCTAATCAGTGTAGTTGCTTTAGGCGCGTTTTTAGTAATGTACGAAACGCCTACCAGCCAGGATTTCCTAAGTCTAATTCCAAACTTCCAAAGCAACCAGGGACTCACAGCTATAGCAAACAGTTTCGGAAGCGGAACCATAGAACCCACACAAATCGTCATCACAACACCCACCCAAGTCACATACGGAAACAACCAGTTTAACCAAACGTTACTTGACCAAATAGAGCAAATAACAGACTCAGCAGCAGGTTCAAAAGGCGTGGCAACTGTTGCAGGACCAACTAGACCTTTTGGAAACACCTTCAACTACTCCTCTATTGAGAACATGTCTGAGCCCTTGCGGTTGCAGTATGAGAGCCAAATGTTTTCGACCATTGGACAAGATAACAAGACCGTGGTAGTAACAGTGGGCTTTTCAAGTTCAGCTTTTGGCCAAACCGCCATCGATTCCTTAAACGCCATGGAGAGAAACATCAATCAACTACCTATGTTAAACGGATTAAACGTTCACTTCGGAGGAACCACTCAATCATCCTCCGACAGCCACACCTTTATGACCTCACTTATCCCACAAGTTGTAGTGATTCTTTCTGCAGCAGTCTACGTGATCCTGTTTATCCAACTGCGCTCAGCTTTCACACCTATCCGCCTAATAGTTACCATACTTTGCAGCGTTGTCTTCGCTTTAGCAATAACTTCAGCCATATTCTACTTTGCTCTTAACCTACCCATTCTTGACTTTGCACCCTTATTCGTTGTGGTCACAATGCTGGGCGTCGGAATTGACTACGACATATTTTTCTTAACCCGCATCCGAGAAGAAGTACTCAACGGCAAAACCGACGACGAAGCCATAGTAACCGCTATCGACAAAGTCTGGGTAACCATTCTATGTTTGGGGATAGTGCTTGCCACAGTCTTCGCATCATTGATAATAACTAATATTGCAATCCTTCAAGAAATCAGTCTCGCCGTGGCCGCTGCAATCCTGATAGACGTCACAGTTGTAATCCTCTTCTTTGTTCCCTCGCTAATGGGTTTGGCACAGAAATTAAACTGGTGGCCCTACAAACTCTCCAGAAACAAACATCTGGAAAACAAAAAAGACTAAAAATTTAGGGCATCAACGCCCAATTTTCTGTTTTTTCAATTTTGCATGACCTTTAGGCATTACAATACCTTCATTTGGTGCTCCGTAAATAGCGGCTTTTCCCTCTAAAAACAGTTTTCCAACAAAAGCACAGGTGACCGCGTCAAGTTCATGGTGGCTCATCTTGCTGCTGAGTCCTTCTATACCCAGCTTTTGTAAGCCCTCCAACAACCTCTCTGCACCCTTCTGCTTTCGAGGGATGCCCAGAACATCTTGAGCGCCGCCAGGATAAACCTCAATTACAACTAACTTTTGGGCTTCAAGCATACTCTTCAGAAGGATGCCTCGTTCGGTTAATTTTCTCATGGGCCCCAGTGTGATGGGGAAAATTTTTATGCCCATTTTGAGAATTTCTCTGTCGCAGTCTCTTAGGTGGATATTTGTTTTTTGTTCGATTGATTTTCTTCCAGGCGGCAGGCAAAGGGGCGCATCAACGGCAACTATTTTAGGGTGGCTACTGGCGGTTTTCTGCAGAATTTCTCTATCGCTGTAGACCAGACAGGTTTCCACTTTCATGTCTGCAAGTACGCAGAAGCCTGTGGGTCTATTTTCTACTCCTGCCAAATCTAGACCAACTATTGACATGTACGATCAATGTATCTCTGGCTACTTTAGTCTAATAATTCTTTATTTCGCGCACCGCAATCCATCCTTTAGAGCTGCCTTTTTTCAATAAAAAATAGTATTTTCACCATGTTTTTCCTTTAAAAAAGCCCTAAATTAGTCATAAAACAAGCAAGCGATAGAAAGTGTTTTAAACCCATACATACGATACCATCCATCAGAGGAATAACCATGGCAAAATGCCCAACATGTGGAAAAGAAGTTAAAACTGCAAAGAAAACCTGGAAGATGGCTGGAAAACCAGATAAAAAAGGCAAACGGACACAACTTACCATTGCTCTCTATGATTGCTGCGGTAAGACTTTCCGCGAAGTCTTAGATAAGAAAAAGATTTAAAATAGTAAACTTCCATTCCTTTTTTTATTTTTTTCTTTAGCTTAAAGAGCCATTTTGTGACTGCATAGCCACTACTACAAACGATTAAATGCTTAACGAGTTGCCAATCAATTGGAGATAGGCTTGCCTTCTAATAAGAAACGCGACCGCATACAGATCCTAGCAGAAATATTTAATTCATGCAAGCGGCCTCAAACTCAAAATTACGTCAGGCGACAAACAAACATTTCATATGGAATTCTGCAAAGTTGTATAACACAGCTTCTTTTAAGGCGTTGGCTAACCCAGGTTAAAGAGAATGACAACCAGAAAAAACTAGCAATTACGGATAGAGGGCTGGTTTTTTTGGATAAATGGGTTGAACTTCAAAATATGATGCAGACAAAGAACATGCGCATGTTGAAGGCTCCGTCGCCTGAGACTCAAGTTTTAACTGTTTCATCAAAATAGACTAAGATAAACCTCTTTTAATCAGCGTACAAATCGTTTCTTGACCTTCCAAAACTGCTTTGACCCGCTCTGGAAACAACCCGTTAACTACAAAACAGTCAACGGTCAACTTCAAAAGCAGCTTTGGCAGGAATTTATCCACGCTTGTTCGCCCATTCATCGCTAAAAGCTCGCTAGCAGATAATTTCCTAATCAACCTAGAACCTGGATTTGTTTTTGGGTCATCGGTATAGACTCCGTCGACATCTGTAACTAATAAGAGCTTTTGAACTTGTATTCGATCGGCAAGGTAGGCAGCGATGGAGTCGGATGTGACATTCCAAGAGTTTTCCAATGGGTCCTCGCTAAACAGCAAATTGGACGGCAAAAAAATTGGTAACTTGCCTCGGTCTAAAAAATATTTGACTTCTTCAAGCTTACTTACGCAGGCTGAATTAGGCATCAAATCCGAAAGCATCAGGCCATATTGATCCATGCCTAAAACCGCCATTTTATGCGATGCCCTGCAAGACAGGGAAAACCGATTATCCAAAGTTCGCACGACATCGGCGAATTCCCCGCCGCCAGGCATCACAACCAATCTGTGCTTCTTTGAGTATTCACTTATTTTTGTGCATAAATCTCGCAGTCTTTCAGGCTGTAAAGCTAAGCTACCGCCTATTTTTATGACTGTAGCGTTCATTTGATGATTTCTCCTTCAAACTTGTTTGCAGTCATTAAGGCAACGCCGAACGCAGGAGTAGCCAAAACAGCTTTCTCGGGTAATAAGGTGCCTAAATCAACGATTACATCAACGCAAAGGGCCTCAGCTGCTTTCCTCGCGAGAAAGTCTTTTCCTAAACCAGTAACTACAACGGGAACCTTGCCAGAAGCCAACGATTTTGTGTAAGTGTAAACTTTGTTTAAGCCTTCTGCTACCTGTCGGATTTGCTTGTCGTAGATGTACTGTGCCATGTTGATGATTTCTTTTTTTGTTAGCATTTCTGTGTCAGCGCAGACTACTCTGGCAAGCCTTGCTAACGCTTCAGGCACAGTTTTTCCTCGTCCGTCGGCTGTTTCAGAGGTGTAATCCTTCTCGGTGATGTGGCCTAAAACCATGTGAACATCACCGGTTAAAGCAAAAAGTTCTGACGCCACGCCTGCAACATCATTCTTGATTGGTATCGACTGCACAATAGCAGCAACGTTAGTTCGTAGGCTTCCTGTGTAAATCAGCTCGCCGCAGAAGAGTTTCTCCAAATCAGTCTTGCCACGGGCTGCAACTTCGCCATTTACAATGGGAATAATGCTTGTGCTTGTGCTTCCCACGTCGATGATGACGCCGTTTTTAAGGTGTTGAGCTACCAACCAGCCTGTTGCCACCCAATTCGCCGCGGCAACCCCCATCGGCTCCTGTTTGGCAACATCTAGCAACTCTAGTTTGGCGTCTGTATTCAAAACATAAATAGGTACATTTGGAAACGCTTTTTCAACGCAGTCTAAAATGTGTCGGATGCCTTCTCGTTTGGTTTGGTAAGCATCTGACAGTTCAGCGGTCATGGTTACGCCTACACCGTCAAGCCTTTCAACGGCCAGCCGCTCTTTAAGCTTCAAGAGAGTGTTTGGGAGTTTTTCAGGTTGTTTCCAAATTGGAAAATATATTGAAGCGACTTCGGCCTTAAGTTTACCACCGTCGGCTCTGACAAATGCGGCTTTGGTATTCGCGCCTCCAACATCGTAGCCTAACACATCAACCAAACAGTCTTCCTCAAGTCAATATGTTGAGTAAGTGCTTTTTAGCTTCTTCTAAACGCTGCTTTGCAACATCCAAGTTTTCGCCTTCACCAATGATGAGGGCACAAGATTTCGCGTTATCATCTAATTGGAAAGGCGGCGAAACAACAGCGTCTAATTTAGCGGCCTTCCGAAAAGCAATTGCCGATGGCTTGGGCGTTTCTAGTTTTGAGAAGCAAACAACACCTTGATTTTCGGGTTTACCTGGAAGTCTACTTTTTAAAACAGCGTTCACAAGCGCCTCGGCAACGTTGAAATTGACGACCTTCCTCAGACCAACATACGATGTTGTCAAACGGGGGTTAACATCAACGATAAACGCTTTATGCTCGGTTAAAACAACATCCACCCCCACGTAACCCTTCAAACCCGGGAAGTTTTCAACAACTTTCTCGGCAATTTTGAATACATCCTGCTTAAGCCAGTAATCAAGGGGAACAGAGCCGCCTTCATAACCTGAAACTCCACCGGCGTCTGCAAGGATTATGTTTTGGCTGTTTAAGCTAAACGCCATGGCTTTTTTGCCCGTAGACAGTAAACTAACACTTGCTGATTGGCCTCTGATGAATTCCTGGGCGATAAAGTATGAGGCTTTAGATTCAGCTTTTATATTTGCAACGGCTTTTTCCATTTGGCTTTCTTCGTTAACAAGGCTTAGTCCGCTGCAACCAACGCCGTCTGCAGGTTTAAAGACCACTGGATAGGTTAGTTCCAGATTGACGGATTGTTTTATTTTTTTTAAGCTGTCGTTAATATTAATTACCAATGTTTTAGGTGTTGGGAAACCGTTTTTCCTCAGTTCACCACAAAGAAGAGCTTTGTCTGCAACCTTTCCTATCGCTTTAGATTCGCAGTTAAGCGATATTTTCCCGGTTTTTTCAACGAGTTCCACGAGTGATTGCAGAATCTTTCCTGTTTCAGGAGCAATAGCGTAAATTGCATCATTTATTGTGGTGAGGACGTTCAGGAATTTTTCGTGTTCTCCAGAGTAAAAGATTGGCACTGTGCAGTCGGCATCTATTGGCGGGTTAAGTTTTGATATTCTGGCGTCCATTAAAACTGTAATCTCATGCCCTGCCGCCTTAAAATCCGCAACAACACAACGCAGCATCGCAAAACCTTCACACAGGACGCCCGTTGAAATGGGTTGCTGCGCGCATCCGCCGCCTGAAACGTGCTCGTAAACAATAATCTTCATGCAATGCCCTTCAAGAATCGATTTGTGGAACACCAAAGGTACCTTAAAGCTTTTCTATTTAGTTAAAAAATCCTGAGCACTTCACTAGGCTTTCTTGCCCGCTTGCGTTTCCGCCTGCTTAACAGCCTCAACCAACTCCCCAACCAATTGTCTGGCAATTTGTCCTGAGACTCGGTTGCCGTTAGTGCAAGCAGCGCCCCGCAAACCCGCAATATCAGTGCCTAAACCATAAACAACCGTTAAATCCTGCTTTCTTATTGATCCAGCCAGCGCAGCTTCCAAGCCAAAACTATGCGATGAATCCACGAATTTTTTCAGTTCTCTTAGGGATAAGTAGTCAAATAGGTTTTTGCCGTCTTTGACTGAAGTATCTATCATGGCAACATGCACTTTGGCTTTGTGCGCTATTTCGGGAATGAGCAATGGATTGATTGCGCGGATTTTTTCCGCGTCAGCGTAGCCTACTACAGCGATTTTGATTTTGGGGTTACATTCTTTAGCTGCTCTGTTGACGTTTTGCAACAAAAAAATGGCTTCTTCAGGGGACTTGATTCCGTAAAGCCCCACCTTAATGTAATCGACACCTAACGAAGCCGCACCAAGAGCTGCAAGAGAAACCGAACCAGGAAAATTCCCAACCTCACCAAGTGTGCAGCTTACCTCAATGTTTTCCGGCGTAACCTCATTTATCTGCTTGATAACCCAGGGATAATTCGCGCCAAGCGCACCTTCTTTGGGGTTTTTGACGTCTATGATATCTGCGCCTCCAGCGATGGCTTCCAAGGCTTCCTTCTCGTTCATGGGACTGATGAGCAGCTTCAAATGGGGTCAGGTATTGATGCGGTTTGATGGTGCCTTTAAAGTTTTCCTGTGAAAAAAGCTTGGTTTCTTAATAGTAAGAGCACTTGATAAAAAAACGAGGTTCCGAGGGGTGCTTTCTCTAAAGGCATAGGTATTTTAATCTAAAAAATTATAAAACAAGTTAGCTTTACCTAAAGAGGCAAACCATTTGAAGTTAATCTATGTTGCAATAGACGGCATGGGCGATTTGCCAATAGAATCCTTAGGCAACAAAACCCCCCTTGAAGCAGCAGAAACCCCAAACATGGATGCGCTTGCTAAAACTGGGAAAACAGGTTTAATGTACACGGTAAAGAAGGGTGTAGCGCCAGAGAGTGACGTTGCAGTTATTTCGCTTTTAGGCTATGACCCATTCAAATATAGCACGGGCAGAGGCGTTATCGAAGCTGCAGGCGTAGGTTTGAAGATGAAAGATGGCGATTTGGCTTTGCGATGCAATTTTGCCACGTTAGGTGAAGGAAAAAACATAATTGACCGCCGAGTGGCACGGACCTTATCTACTAAGGAAGCCACGGATCTTAGCAAAGCTGTTAACAATGGCGTTAAATTAGAATCCTACCCTGCAACCTTCGAGTTCCGCAACACACTCGGACACAGGGCAGTTCTGCTTATCAGAAGTAAAGCTAAGCCCCTTTCAAGCCATATATCCAACAGCGATCCAGCATACACAATTGTTAATGGGATAGGTGTGGCTAAAGCAGAGGTTGAAATGGTGCTGCAAACCTGCGAGCCTACTGACAAAACCGAAGCGGCAAAAGTCTCCGCCGCACTTGTAAATGAATTCATTGAAAAATCACACGAACTATGGGAGAATCACCCCATAAACGTAAAACGCGCTGCAGAAGGCAAGCTTAAAGCAAACGTGGTTTTAACACGAGACGCAGGGCATTTGCTTCCAAAATTCTTTAACATTGACCAGCATTACCATGTAGATTTTGCCTGTCTGGCGGATATGCACGCGGAACGCGGCATAGCCCAGTTAGCAGGTATGGAGTCCTCGCTTCTTCCGCCGCCGTCAGGAAATCTCCAGAAAGACTGCGAAGTCAGAGTAAAAGCACTCCTTGAAGTCCTGCCAAAACATGATTGCTTCTACATACATCTAAAAGGACCCGACGAACCAGGACACGACGGCAACTGCACATTAAAAACACAGATTATTTCAGCCATAGACAAGTACTTCTTTGGGCCATTACTTAACCAGATTTCGCTTGAAGACAACCTTATCTGCATAACCACCGACCACGCAACACCGTGCTCTTTGAAAGTTCACAGCGACACAGCCGTTCCAGTGCTTATCTCAGGCGATAAAATAGTCGGCACAGGCAAAGCCGTCAAGTTCTGTGAGAAGGAATGTGCAAAAGGCAGCCTTGGCACGATTGAGCATGGATGCGAGTTAATGCCAAAACTTATGGAGCTACTTAAAAAATAGGTTGAGAAATCAAGCTGCTTTAAGGCGTGAATTCTTCCATCAAATCATTCAGTTGAGCAAATAACTCCAAGAAGCGGTAGCCTTTTTCAGTTATAATGTACTTGTTAACGCTTTTAGCAAGTAAACCTTGAGATGTCAAGGTGTCTATTTGGTTTTTTAGCTGGGAATAATTTAGGTTTGTATTGTACATTATGCTGGTTTTGGTTTTTTGGTGCTCACAAAAAAGCAGAATCTCAGCTATGATATCAAGTTTGCCTCTTCTTGAACCCTTAATGCCGCTACATTCTCCCTCATGTTTCAGTAGAGCAAACTGAAGCTCATGTGAGTTCAACTTAGAAACCCCCAAAGAGCTGGTTGTCAAGTTACTTCTTCATGTTCAATTGATAAGTCGCTTCTTAACACTTAAACTCATGTGATTGTGCACTAACAATAACAAACAACCGAAACGGCGATTGCAAAGATTTCTATTAGATAAGTTTTTTGTGTAAAGTCTTTCTATGCCACCAACAATAACCAACAGAAAGCGCCATAAAATCTGATTTCAGCCCTCTAAAATAACTCTTTTCTTGGTCAGCAATATGGAAAAAAGTTAGTCAAGAAAGTTTGACTAAACATTCCAGTGCGAGCCGAGAATTTAGTCAAGATTTCTTTACGAAAAACGCTTTAAGACGGCTCAGTCATCGGAAATATCGATGGAAAATGAAAGCCTTCAGCGCTGCAGTTTGGGTAAGCGTGATACTTGCTGTTTCCACCTTGGCTTCATCAGCGTGCGGGTTTGGCGAGCCTTTGGTAGGCGTTAAAGAGGGCGACTGGATGGAATACAAAGTAAACATAGTTGGTGTTCCGCCGCCAATACATAACGTTACATGGATGAGAATGGATATTTTGCAAGTTGAAGACTCAGCCTTCCCCGTTAACCTTACAGTCAAATTTGTTAACGGAACATTTTACAGCACTATTTGGCGGTTTAACTTCACCGAGGGCAATACTGAAGGCTGGCTCATCATTCCTTCAAACCTTAATCCAAATGACACATTCTACGATAACTATTCAAAAACAGGCAAAAACATAGCAATTGAAGGACAAACGCAAAGAACAGTGTTAACTGCAAATCGACAAGTAACTTTTGGAAACGACTCTTTCAGAACCAAGCAATGGGATAAAGCTACAGGTGTTTTTGTTCAATCTTCGGAAACCCTGAAAAATTGGAGTGTTAACGTAGAATTAGTCGCTACAAACCTGTGGAGTCCTCAGATTCTGGGGCTAAACCAAAATGTGTTCTATGGAGTGGCGGTTTCCAGTTGCGCCTTGGCAGCGAGTTTTTCCGCAATACTATTTGTTGTTCGAAAGAGGAGGAGTGGAACTGTTTGATTGTTGCAGAGATCAATCTTTTTATGCAAACCATGTGGACAGCTTTAATTTTAGTTAGCATGTGGTTCCGCCAAAGAGGCAACTATCTTGCGCACGGCATCATAATGACGGTGGTTGTCGGCGCAACCTTGGCTAGTTTTTCCATGGTGCTGCTGATGACTCCTCCAAGCAGCGGTTCCATGGCAGTCTATTTCAGTTCCCCCGTAAAAATCGCTGAATTCGTTTCGCATGCTGTCTTGTCGATTCCAGCAATATTTTTTGGGGTATGGCTTGTTGCACTTTGGCGTCCCAGATCAACATCATTTGCTGCAAGAAGCGAAAAGATAGCGAAAGCTACAGCTATTTTGTGGGTGCTATCCTATGTGGCGGGGGTTTTGGGTTTCATAGTGGATTATTACCCATTGTTCTTCAGGTAAGGCAGCCTCAACCTAGAAGGAACTTATTTTAAATAAGCAGAGATAACTAAACAAGATAGAAGTGAAAAACTTGATTGATAAACTGCAGCTTTACAGCGACGGCGGAGCAAGAGGCAATCCTGGACCAGCAGCTATAGCTTTTGTAGCGCTAAACGCACAGGGCGAAATCGTTAAGACTGATTCACGTTTCATTGGAGTTCGCACCAATAACCAAACGGAGTATGAAGCGCTCTTGATGGCTTTGCAGTTCGCAGTTGAAGTTGAGGCGGAAGAGGTGATTTGTCACCTTGACAGCGAGCTTGTGGCGAAACAGCTTAACGGCCAATACGCTGTGAAAGACCCAGTGTTGCAGCAGCTTTGGCGGAAAGTGGGGCAGATGAAAGGGTGCTTTAGAAAAATAGGTTTTGTCAATGTTCCGCGTGAACATGCGCAGATTCAAGTTGCAGATGAATTGGTGAATGAAACCTTAGACCAACAAGCCCAGAGAGCCAACGGATTAATAACAAATCATCCATTAGTTCCCAGTAGAGTTGAAGGCAAAGGCATGTTCGTTCACACTAGCATTCGAACAAGCGATTTGGAGCGATCCATAGATTTTTACTCCAAGTTTTTAGGCTTAAAACTTCAAAGCCGCCGAGAAATCAAGCAGACTAATGCCGAAATCGCTTTCATGCAGGACCCCGACAGAAATGGCTGCATACTGGAACTAACGTTTTACCGTAATCAAAGGAAGTTTGCGCAACCTGAGTATGAAGATCGGTTGTTTGACCATTTAGGTTTTGAAGTTGCGGACTTAAACAAGACGTTGGCTGCCATGCGGAAAGAAAACGTAACCATCACCGATGAACCCTATAAGATCAACGAAAAAACAACAATTGCCTTTATCGAAGACCCAGACGGAACCCTAATCGAGCTAATCGATCGAAAATAGACCAATTACTCGTAGAATTTGGGCCAAGCCCTGTTGTTTTAGACCCGCCTATTAATCCCAATTAGATTTGGGACTTCCAAGTTTTTGATTATATTTTAATAACTGCATTTATGAATTCGACAATTCCAAGAATCATCAGTATTCCCGCTCCTCCTATCGCAAGCCATCTCCGCAGTAGAGGTGCTTTAGTTAAAAGCCAACCTGTAACTCCGCCTAATAGAAGCATCGGAGAGAGAGCAGTTCCTAAACCAAACAACACAGCTAAACTTACGCTGCCAATTGGAGTTGAGAAAGGCAGTGAATAAATTAAGAGCGCCACCAACGGCGGACATAGGACCAACCCTCGGCTTAAGCCAAGCGTAAAAGCTCCAATATCAAAGCCAAACAGACTTTTCTTTCCCTTTCCAACTTTGGCTTTGCTGTTGTCGTCTGGACAATCGCATGGTTTTCTCAACTTTAGAAAAATGCTTGCTGCAATAACCATGGTTACGATGCTAAAGGCAATTGAAGAATAAATTTGGAGCGGAGAAATCGCGATGTTTGATAGAGCCAGCCTGAAAAGACCACTAAATAACCCTACTAAAGCTCCGATTATAGCGTAGGCTACTATTCTTCCTGAATTAAAAATCATAGTCACGGCAACTCCTTTTCGGAAACCCGCGCCGATGCCTGCAATGTAGCTTGCGAGGTAGGGTATACATGCTGCGGTGCAAACCGCTAATCCATATATTATGCCGCCCACAAACGCTCCGAGATATGGATTAGAGATTGTCGGTATCAATGACATGCAGAGTTCTCGTTGACTGGTGGTACATCTGGGAAATCATTTAAGTTTTATGCATTTTGATGCTTTGCTGCACATTTGGAAATTGACCAAAGGATTGCGTTTTCTTTTTAAATTAACTGCTTATACGTTACATGGAACGTTGCTTGTTGCCCGCCCGGAGGAATCACAAAGAATATGGTGTAGCTCTGCTGGGTTGATCCGCCGTAGGTTTCTGCGAATGGGTTGTTCAGGCGTATTTCATGGTCGGTGCTCTGTATGTCGCTTAAAATTGGGTACATTTGGCTGGATGTGCAGGTGTAGTTGCTTCCTTCATTCCAGTAGCCCTTGTAAACGTAAACGTCAGTGTAACCGCCTGCACCGCCGGGCATTTTTGTGCAGTTTATCGTTAATTGCCAATTCTCGTTTGCAGCAACAGTAAATGGCACATAGACTGTTGGCACAGAGCTGTTTAGGAATCTGAGGCAGTCACTTTTTCCGCTTACAGTAAAATCTAGCGCCCTCGTAGGTTGCACAGAAGCATATGGAGCAAATGCAGATTCTATTGCAAACGCTGACAAAGCAATAGCAACAATAATAATGATGATTAAACCTGATATTTTTTTGTTCATATTTTTCCTTCTCTTCCAGTTGTCGTTCTGATTAAGCAAGTATTACGCTAACTGAGGTGGTCTATATAATTTTTGGGAAAAAGCGAAAAACTAAAAATTCTTAAACCCAGAAATCATTTAGCAGCTAACAATCTATTCCGCTTTACCTTATATTTAACCGCTAACACTCCAACAATCACCAAAACTGGAACTGAAACCCCAAGCACTATTAGGAAAACTGGTAAAACAGGGTTTTTTGCAACTGGAACAGGCGGTTGAACCTGACTTTGCATCAGTGGATAGCGGTCCTGGTCTAATGGGTCAACCGTGTAAGGTGTATCTCCAAGGTTGTCATGATTTGCATCTGTGCCGTTGTAGTTACTCCAGTAGTTTCCATGTTGACCATTATCCCAATTGTGAATTGTCTCCGATAAATTGTATACTTTGCATTGGCAGCCTTGAAGCTGCACAACGTTATGCACAAAACTGTTTTGGCTGATAGTTATATCGTAGGGAATGTCTCCTGGCGTGTTAAACCCGAAGAAAAGGCCCATTTGGTTATCGGACAAGTAATTTTTTATTATATCGGTGTCTGACCCGGAAAGCAAAATGCCGACGATACTGTCTGAAACCGAGTTTCCAATCACCGTGTTGTTCTTTGTCCAAATGTACATGCCGATGCTGAAGTTTCTAAGGTTCAAATTCTCAATTGTAACTCCATCAACATTCTTTCCCATGTCTACACCGATAATGTACTCAGCCAATGAAGCATTAGGCTGGTTAGGTCCTGCGCCGATAACCCATAAACCAGTCGCAGTGCCATTGAAGGATCCACTAAGTGTGTATCCAGCACCGTTGAGCACTATGTTACTCTTTTCAATTTTTATTGTAGCGTAGATGTTATCTGTAAAAGTGTAGGTGTCTCCGCTTCTCTGAATTGGCACCGTAGCTGGATAAACTGTGCCGTCTGGTTGTATCAAAATTGTTTGTAGGGCTGTCTCTGCACTAACAGGTTTAACAAAAACAATTGTCAATGTGACTACTAAAAAAAGAACTGTGCAAACCATTTTTCTGTTTCTTCTAGTTCCTCTCATCCATCCACCTTAAAATCGCCTGAATTATTTAACCAATTCCTTGATTCGCAAACTGTTTTTCCAGCGAACTTAAACTGCAAGCAATCTTCATACGGGCACATTTCCACGCAGCGAAGGCACCAGATACATTGGGAGTCGGCAACATCTCCGTTTTTCTTCTCGTAAACAGTTTTAGCTTGAGTGGGGCAAACCCGTTTGCAGGTGCCGCATTTTGTGCATTTTTCCTCTATCTTGTTGAGGCGCACGCCAGAGATCCATTTAAACGGTGCAAACCTGTTAAACAACGCTATTAAACCTCCAAGGGGGCAAATTCTACACCATGAACGTCTAAAAAAGAATGCGGCAACAGTAACTAACCCTAAAATCACCAGGTTCAACGATGTCAAGTAGAATCCAAGTTGATAGAATTGACCCGTTGTTGTCTCAGTTACCCAGTTTGTTCTGAGTAAGCCAAGTCCAGTCCAAGATAACATGCAAAAAGGCTTCATTGGGCAAACTTGGCAAAACGGCGCTGAGAAGTAATCGTATACAAATCCGCCTTTTTGGGTTCCAGGAACAAGCTGGGTGCCCGCGATAGCTTGTGAACCGAAAAGCACGCTTATTATTATGATAAGCGCCAGAATCACGTAGCTTAATTGGTGGAGCTGTTTGTTAAATTTATCTGAGAAGCGCCGCATACGAATTTTCAGGGCTTTTCTTATTCGAGTCATAAAATCAAGGTACAATCCGAAGGGGCAGGCCCATCCGCAGAAGAGCCTTCCAAGAAGTACAGCTGCAATAATAACTATTCCAAAAACCACCGCTAACCTTTCAAGGCCTGTGGAGTCATAGTGTACTCCCCAGCCGCCTCCAGTGTTAAAGAACGGGTAAAGATACACTTGCATTTGCCATAGTGCACAAGTTACTGTTCCTCCGCAGGGATAATAGCATGCGAGCAACGGTGCAGGAATACCATCCGGCATTGATATGCCTAAAAAATTTTGTGCGACTGGACTAGCATGTACTGCAAGTTCGCCAGCGGGGATATTCAGGTATTGGTGGTCGGTGAAGATGCCAAAGAAAATTAGAAACAGTAAGCCTATCTGAACCATCAATCTTATGTTGCTGATTTTTATGGTTCTCTTCCTGTATCCATAGATAACTGCGACGATACCTAACCCCAACAAAACAGCGGTTACGGCAAAGACCGTATAATTAGGGTTATACTTTAACGGTTCACTTGGGGGCGGAGGAGTAGCGTTTGGATTTGACGGATCGCTTACTTGGACAAATAATCTATCCGCTAGAGCTCCTTTTATAGCGAATACGTTCCATAAGCCGACCATATCAAGTTTCTGGGTGACTGAAAAATTTCCTGTCTTTGGATCTGTTACAACGACTTGTTCTATGTAGCTGTAGTTGGGCCGGGTGAAGTCTACCCTAATTGTCAAGTTAGCTGCTGGAGGACTCGCTTGCCCAGTGACAGTGACGTTTTCGTAGATGATTATTTGAGTTTTATCTATGTCCGCGGTTATTTCTGGACCAAAACAAGAGTTAGTTGACTGAATAAACGCTACGTTAACGAAGTATACAGCTACTATAACTGCAATTGCTACGCAGATAACAGTTCGCTGTTTAATGCTCTTTCACCTAATTTGAATATGCATCAGTTTGCTCATATATTTTTGCAAATTACAGCTTGTAAACAGATTCATGTTAAAAATGGTAATAATATGATAAAAAACAACATAAATTCTAAAAAAGAAGAAGAAAGAAACATTTCAAAGAAGCAAACATTATCCTCAAATTAGCCCTGACCAAACCGCCAATTCGGGGCTTACTTCGCCTACATGGAGCCTCATAAGTTATTTCCCCAATTCTAAAACCCTTCTTTTTAGCGGCAACCATTAATTCGCCGCCGAAAGTTTCTCCGCCAACCAATTTGCTTGCAATTGCTTCTCTTTTGTAAGCTCTAAAATTTGAGTAAAAATCGGAAACACTGCAGAGTCTCCCTAATGTCTTAGAAGCCCACCTCTCAGAAAAACGAGGCAGAATTGTTCGTGAAGCAACAACCAAATCGAAAACTGCTAATTTTTCAACAAGCAGAGGTATGCATTCGGGGGTGTTCTCTAAGTCAGAATCTATAGTTACTACAAATGGAAACTTGGCTAGTTTTGCCCCAAAAAGTAAGCCTTTTGTTTGTCCTTCACGGGTTTTTCCAACTGCTACATCGGCGAAACGTTTGGCTTCATCAAGCGTTCCATCTGAAGAATTGTCGTCAACAACGATTATTTCATGTGGAGTGCCCTGTAGTGTTAGCCTAATTCTGAGAATTAGTTCTTTGATGTTTTCTTTTTCGTTCCAAGTTGTTGTAACTACGGATATTCCCTGAGTCACAGGTTGGGAGGCGTTCATATGTAGCCTACTTTTTTTCTGTGCACTTAAGTTTTTCAGCCATATTTCAAGCTTCGTCAACATCGCAATATTAAAATAATTGGAAGGACTGATGTGTTAACGAATTTACAAATTAGGATAAATTAATTGAGGAATGAAATATGAGCAAAAGCGATAAACCCCACTTAAACATCATAATCATGGGGCACGTTGACGCCGGAAAATCAACAACCACAGGACACCTGCTATACAAAGCAGGCGCAATCGACGAGCGTACAATCAAAGCCTTCGAAGAAGAAGCAGAAAAAATGGGCAAAGGCACATTCAAGTACGCTTGGGTCCTTGACAACCTCAAAGAAGAACGAGAAAGAGGTGTCACAATTGACCTTCGATTCCTACAATTCCAAACCAAAAAATACAACATGACAGTTATCGACGCCCCTGGTCACAGAGACTTCGTTAAAAACATGATTACAGGCGCAAGCCAAGCTGACGCAGCTGTACTCTTTGCCTCAGCCAAAAAAGGTGAGTTTGAAGCAGGCATTGGCGCAGGCGGTCAAACAAGAGAACACGCATTTTTAGCCTTCACACTGGGCATTCGTCAAATAATCGTCGCCGTTAACAAGATGGACGACATCTCAGTTAACTGGAACAAAGACCGATACGACGAAATAAAGAATGAAGTTTCAAGAATGCTCCGAATGGTCGGATTCAAAATTGAGAAAATCAACTTTGTACCTGTCTCAGGATGGACAGGCGAAAACCTCATCACCAAAGGTGACAAAATGCCATGGTACACCGGCCCAGCCTTAATGGAAGCATTCGACCAATTAGAAATCCCCGCTAAACCAACAAACAAACCCCTACGTGTTCCAATCCAAGACATCTACAGCATCACAGGCATCGGCACAGTTCCAGTAGGCAGAGTAGAAACAGGCACGTTAAAACCAGGACAAAACCTCGTTTTCATGCCATCAAACAAAACTGCTGAAGTTAAATCCATTGAAATGCACCACACGCAAATCCCATTCGCAGAACCAGGCGACAACATCGGAATGAACGTAAGAGGCATCTCAAAAACTGATGTTCACCGCGGAGACGTAGCAGGCTCAGTTGATAATCCACCAACTGTCGCAAAAGAATTCATCGGACAAATCATCGTTATCTACCACCCAACCGCAATCGCAGCAGGATACACGCCAGTTCTTCACTACCACACAGGACAAATCGCAGTTAAATTCACTGAACTCATAAAGAAAATTGATCCCCGCACAGGCCAAGTATCTGAAGAGCACCCAAGCTACCTCAAAACAGGAGACGCAGCATGGGTACGAATGGAACCACTTCACCCAATCGCAATCGAAACGTTCACTGACTTCCCAGAACTCGGCAGATTCGCAATCAGAGACATGGGCACCACAGTTGCAGCAGGCGCAGTAAAAGAAGTCACTAAAAAGGGACCATAAACCCCTTTTCATTTTGTTTAGTTTTATCTTTAAACTTTAATTTTAAAAAAATAATAATAAATCCTCCTAGTGTAAACTGGATTGAACACATAGCTTTTACATAAAAAATAACACGGTTTTTTCTGGTTGTTGCTGTCATGTGACAATCACAAGTATTTTTATGGAATGTTTGCACGTGCCTACATTAAGGGTGTAATGTATGGATTACCCAAATGGCTCAACCTGCTTAATACGAAAGGATTGCGCAAAAGATGGGGAAAGACTGGAGAATATACGTCTCAGAGATTTGCCCTTGGAGATAAGGCGGAAAGAAGCAAAAAAACCGCTATTCCTAACAAGATACGAATAACAGCACACAACTTCTCAACCAAGATTATTACAGTAAGAAACATTACTATAGCTCGTCGGGAGTAGAAACTCCGAGCTATCATAAATAATATCCGTTGTTAATCCATGATCTTGAAGAGTCGCCTGCACCAAACTCCAAATCTGACTTGTTTGTTTGTCAGCCCTAAAAATTCCCCAAACTTTGTCTTCCTCCCACCTGGCACCCCAACCATAATTTTTTGGCAACACTAAAACAGAATCGGCCTTAATTGATCCTTGAATTTCCTCAGGATTTTTGACTACGTCACTCCAGAATGATTCTAAAGCTTGGAAGTGTTCGTCCTTCATTGTTCCAAATGTGGCGTTGTCAGAATCATAGTAGTTGAATAGGACCAGATATTTGGCTCCTGATTCGTAGGCAGTGCGCATTTGGTTTAGAATTTCTTCTCCAGTATCTAGGTAAGGCGGCTGCTGGTACTTCCAAGTTATCACTACCCCCCAACTCTTATTCTGAATTGTCGCAGCTCCCCTCATAAATGCGATTTGCTGGCTTAAGGTAAGGTTCCACCCGACTTGGCCTAGAACAACATCGTAACCGGATAAATAATCAAACCAGTAGAGCCCATAATCAGACGTAAACACTTTGGTAGAATTATTTAGAAAATTCAAGTTGCTTTTGTCCCGGTCAATAAATCTTTGAGCGGTGTCATTGATGTTTTTGAAGGGTCGAACATCCGTAAGTTCCTGGTAGCTTTTGAAGCTAAAACCGCTTGATGCTGGCTTGACAACATTTATCGAGCCATTGGGGTAGAAGGTTACTTCATTATCTATGTCTGAGGTGACATTTTCAAGGGCAGGTTCATACAAATGGATAGTGCCGCCAAGTTCATAATTGATCACTACACCACTGGTTTTTTGAACTACAATGTCTCCATATTTGGTTTTAGTTATTGAGTCACCTGTTGCCGCGTCCTTGTACTCAACGTAATCATCAAGCATTTTTCCTCCAGGCTCATCACCATAATAAACTCCTAAAAGATGGGTTCCCCATTTTTGTTTTGCATTCTCAAGCCAAACAGAAAACGTGGGTTGAATAATATTGCCAAAGTAAGGAAGAAAATACATTCCAGCGGAAACGGCGTAGTCGCCTAATTCGTCAACGCTCTTTAGGTCCCTTTGCAGTAGACCTGACTGTAGGACGAATATGTTGGTGTAACCTTTTGCTTTATCGATTAACAGTTTTCCTTCGGCAACTGTGTTTCCACAGAAAGCTATTCCTACATAGGCTTTGGGAGTTTCAGCGTTTTTGGTGGAATCATTGTTGGTTAACGTTGCTCCTGCAAGTAAGATTACTGAAATTATTAGAAGGGCTGTGGCTGCGGCAAATTTTTTTTTCATTCGATGTTCCTGTGTGGAGAATTATTTGTAGCGCTTATCAGATAAGATTTTCTTTAAAAAGTCGAGTAGATCGATGTTGAATTTTGGATTATGGCAATGTAGGCTTAATTTAGCGTAATGTATCGCTTATGATAACTATTTTATATATTTTATTTCATGCAAATCATTTTTATTCGCCAAATTAGAAGAATTAATAAGCGCTAACAACTTAGTATAATGCTGAGGGAAAAACGTACGTTAAAACGTAACTTAAAGATTTTCTTAGTAGTATCTCTTACACTAGCGCTTGTTTTACCTGCCTATCTTTCCATTGTTTCATCCTCAACAGGCAATATTACAATAAACAGCCAATCAGCCAGCACGGTTGGCCAACAGGTCCAAGCTGGAGGAAACGTTAATCTCTATTTCGGAGGAGTCATGTGGTCGGGACAGCAGTTTTACTTGTTTTTAAGCCAGGATGGTTCATCACAAGTATCCTCTGGCTTAGTTTACACCCCAACATTCTCAGTGTACGATGTTGCAGATGCAGCAGTCCATACCTACACAAGCGACAGCGGTGCCTGGGTTACTGGAAACAACTGGATTAACGGCAGCATCCCCTCAACAACTGGCCTTGGAAACTATTACATAAAAGCAATCGACCAAATCGGATCGTCAGTTGCAGTTACTGATACCTACATCACAGTCAACCCAATAGTTTATAATGCAACACTGGCAATTTCGCCTTCATCAGGACCAGGCGGAGTTCCAATCACATTTTCAGGCCAAGGGTTTCCTGCCAGCCAAAACATTACAATTTCGTATTGCGACCCTACTTTTGGCACATGGAACTACATGACTTCGGTAACATCTGACGCCCAAGGACAAATCACCGTAAACTCTGAGGTTCCGGATCTGCAGAAGTCATTGAACGGCAACGATTACCCTGAAACATACAGTACACTATCTTACAGAGCAGAAATAGCTGGCAGAGCATATGGCTATGCTAACTACAATGAATATTCACGCGGATTAAAAACAGTCGGAAACCAAACTGCCTACGGACTCTATGGAAATGGAACAAATTTGGTTTCAACTGTTCGAGCTGTAGTTGGCGATACGATTACTCTCTCCGGGAAATGGTTCCATCCAGGTGTCGTTTATATTCGATGGGACAGCAGCAATGTTGTTGGCACAGTAACCAGCAGTGAATGGCTAAACGCAAATATCATCGGCAGCACAGCAACTAATTCAAACGGTTCTTTCACCACCTCAGTGATTATCCCAAGCGCAAACGCAGGAGAACACTATATTGCGGTTGAAGATTCGCAAACCCGAGTTATAGTTAAAATCTTTATCTCTTCCGCGTCTCTGCAGCTTTCGCCCTCTTCAGGTCCCGGCGGAGCCAACGTGCAGTTTACAGGCTCAGGTTATCCTGCCTCATCCCAAGTCACTGTTTCGTGTTTAGACCCCGCATTTGGCACATGGAACTTCTGGACTACAACATCGTCTGATTCAACAGGCAAAATATCTTTCAATGGTCAAATCCCTGACCTAAAGAAATCAAGTCCCGCTGGCGATTTCAATAATGGCTCTACGCCAATTTCCTTTAGAACCGAAGTGAACGGCGTCGCATACTCCTATGTTGATTATACTCAATACTGGCGAGGACTAAAACAGGTTGGAAGCCAACTTGCCTTTACACTCTTTGGTAATGGCACGAATTTAGCTTCAACGGTTAATGTTAAGCCTGGTGACAGTTTGCTGATTTCGGGTAAATGGTTCTGTCCAGGCGTCGTTTACGTCAGATTTGACGGTGTCGCCATAGTAGGTACGGTGACTTCGGACGAATGGAGAAACGCCCAGGTCATAGGTACAACATCAGCGAGTTCAACAGGGTCTTTTTCAACCTCAGCTACAATTCCAACAGCCAGCGGAGGCGAACATTACTTATCCATTGAAGATTCTCAAACACGAATCATAACAAAAGTGAACATTGTAGCGCCAGTTATTCCAACACCAACTCCGACGCCTGCACCGAATGCTAATCCAACTCCAATCCCTACACCTACGCCCGTTCCCACACCTGACCCTTCGTTGCCTACACCATCAATCAACCTTTCCTGCCAAAGCACCACTACAGTTACCGGCTTTAAGGTGGAAATAAATGGCAGTTTACTACTCAACGGAAACGCCCTTGAAAACTCCCCAGTCTTAATTTCCTACAGTGTTACAGGCGGAAACACATGGGAAAGCCTAACTCTGGTAAAGACACTATCTGATGGTCGCTTTGCAGCTGTTTGGCAACCTGACGTAACAGGAAACTACCTCATTAAAGCAACCTCCGAGAGAAACCAGGAGATGAACGAAGCATCCAAAGTCATCAACCTCGCATTGACTCCTGATGCAGGACAAAACGTGTTCAGTGTAACCTCAAATTCAACGATAACACAATTTGCTTTCAACTCTACAAGCAAGGAATTAAGCTTCATCGCCTCTGGTCTGTCAGGAACAAAAGGTTACGTTAACATTTACGTTCCAAAAACCATTCTAACCGACATCTCAGAGCTCAAAGCATACTTGGATGGCAACGAAATAAGCTTCAACAGCCAATCTCAAACGGACTCATGGCTAATATCATTCAGTTACTCGCATAGCCAACATACAATAACTATGACGATGGCTCGAGGTTTTACAGGATTCACACAACAACCCCGATTCACTTCCCCAATGGATAATCTATGTCATACCTGCGGCTTTAGTTGCAATCGTAGCAGTCATAGCGGTCGCGTTCAAAAAAAGAACCAAAAAAATCGCTGTAGCCTAAATTTTTTTCCTTTTTTCTTCAATATAGCTGTGGATAGCCTAAAAAGGCTAAAAACCCTAAATTCCATTTCCAACAGGTCACTAATTTAGAAAATCGAAAACAACATTAACCGCTTCAACATAACCGCATGCCAAGAGCTGAAGAACATGTCTGGCACTGAAACGTTGGTTCCCTTCATTGGCGAGAAGAAACCTGGCGAAGAACCAACCATAATTGTAGATAGCCGCGAGGCAAGTAGCGCTGAAAAAATCGTTAAAGGCTTAGTTGAAAAGGGCGCGAGCGTTAAAACTGAGATGCTTGAAAAAGGCGACTACATCCTCTCTGACCAATGTGCAGTGGAACGCAAAACCGTCAACGACTTCGTCTACACCCTTACGCGGCGATACCTTTTCGAGCAGCTTTTCAGACTAAAAGATGTTTACCCAAAATCTCTCATTGTACTAGAAGGCTACATGCCAATTGTGTTTAAGTATAGCAAAATCTCGCCTGCTTCAGTTTGGGGCGCCATGTTTAACCTTGCCAAAAACGGCATCGCCATAGTCAGCACCTCCTCATACAAGGAAACCATTGATTTTCTGTATACGGCTGCGAGACAAGAGCAAATTGTTGAGAAGAGAAGCGCTGTGGTTCATGCTTTTAAGAAATGCGACACCCTCTCAGATGCTCAAGTGTATTTTGTAGCCAGTTTACCCAGCATTGGACGAGAAAAAGCCACGGCTATTCTAGATTCTTATCAAACGCCTCTGAACGCTTTGATTAATGTTGATGATTGGGAGAAGGCTGTGCATGGGTTGGGCCCAGTGATAACTAATCGCGTTAAGGATGTTTTAAGCACGCCGTATAAGGATAAATGTGAAGAAACTAAGCCTTAACTTTCCAGTTTGAAGCAAAAAAATTAAAAGCAAATCCATCAGCGTACAGCAAATGAATAAACTGTCATCTGGCGTTAACTGTTCTTACAGTCGCCATTATCGTGGTTCCAATTGTTGGTTCGGCAAACCTTTCTTTACTGGCGTATCTTATGATGGGCGCTAGCATCAACGCTTCAGTTTCGGGAGGCTTTCAGTTGCCCATCTGGCTCGCAATCATTGCACGGGCGCTTTGCATAGCAGCAGGGTTGTATCATGGACGTTTTGTTGCCCAAAAAACCAAGTCACATCAACTGCTGTTACAACATCGCCGAAAACAACTTAAAACCTCCAATACGTATCAGCATTCTTTTGCCGGTTGAAAACGCCCAAATACTGACCTATCCAGCTTCAGTGAGACCAAGAAATTAAAACTTGCGAGATATTGGGAGCAAGTTGTAAATGTTCGTTTACCAAACAGTTTATTGATGAATTAGCAGAAGAGAAGAGAAATGAAAAATTCAGACGGATTTGTGCCTGTTCTAAATGAAAAAGAGTTGACAGGAGAGCAAAATGAAACTTGTCACCGTTGAGGGCACACCAATTCTGTTCATTAAGCAACAAGGGCAAATTTTCGCTATCAATAACCGATGTCCTCACATGGCATGTGGTTTCATAGGTGGAACCCTTGATGGCTTGGTGATTGTCTGTCCTTGCCACGACTGGCGTTTTGATTTAACCTCCGGCGAATATGAGGAAGCCCCAGGTTTTAGATTAACAAAATATAATTGGAAAATTAAGTCAGGCAAAATCTGGGTGAAGCTTGAAGAGGAAATATAGAGAAAGGCTGAATCGCCGCATTTATTAGGTCAGAAAATAATTCTGAAGAGAGGAACTTGCATTGGTTGTCGTTATTGCTGCTGTGGGAATAAGTGGTTCAGGAAAAACAACCACTGTTGAATATTTGATTTCAAAGCTTAGCAGCGAGGGCTACCGCGTCGGCGCAATAAAGCACATTCACCGAGAAAGTTTCACCATAGATCAGGAAGGCAAAAACACATGGAGATTTAGCCAAGCTGGAGCCAAAATAACCGTCGCTATCTCCCCAGAGGAAATTGCGATAATAGAAAAAACAAACGCAGCCCTCAACGATCTGGATAAAACAGTAAAATATTTAGAAAGCCAAAAAATCGATGTTGTCTTCATAGAAGGGTTCCACAGTTACATCTCAAAACGCCCAGAAATCCTAAAAATCATAACTGCAAAAACCCCTGAAGACCTGGAAAAAACGATCAAAGAAGCGGTTCCCCCGATTTTGGCAATTACAGGTTTAATCGCCAAGAATAAGCCTCAAACGAGCAAAATTCCATACATTGACCTGCCCGAGGAAGGACCTAAAGCTTTTGGAGCTTGTCAAACAACGTTTAGAGACACGCGTTGCCGAGAAAAATTAGATAAACTGCCCTTTATTTCTTATTAGCAAGATAGTCAAATGACTAAGCGAGCGGCAATTATCCTTGCTGGAGGAAAAGGCAAACGGTTCCAAACTGCTTCAGGGCACGTGGCAAGATAAGGCCCTCGCTGAGCTTGATGGAAAGCCGCTTTTGGTGCATGCTCATTGAGAACGTTCAGGACACTCGTTGACGAAATAGTTGTTGTTGTAAACGAAAGTGAATCTCGAATTTCAAAATACCATGGTATTCTCGAGAAATTTCATGTTTCAAAGACCAGAATTGTAACTGACCTAAAATGCAAGAATCTAAGCGGACCTCTAGTTGCAATTTTAACTGGTCTAAAATTAGCTAACGCAGACTACTGCATCACCAGTTCCATGCGATATGCCTTTGCTTAGCCCTAAAGTCGCTGAATACTTGTTTGGCGAAATCAACGGTGCACATGTCGCGGTTCCAATGTGGCCGAACGGAAGGCTTGAAACGCTCCTTATGATTTTAGAGCGAAAAAGCTCCTTAGAAATCGCCGACGTACTCTGCAATCTCGGACGTTCTCATCCTGACGACATCATAAGAGGCTCCACAAAAACCCTGTTTGTTTCACCGCTCGACCAAATCAAAGTTTTGGATCCTGAACTTTGCAGTTTCGTAAACATTAACAGCCAAGAAGACCTAAACCGCCTGCAACCCCGCCAAGGACAAGGCTCAGACCCCCAAAATCTGCGTTTAAACCTCGGAGCTTTACCCTTTGAGGAAATTCGGCGCCTCGCCCATGCATCTTCGAAAAGGGAATGCTCAGATTTTTTGGGTGCATCAAAAATATTTTCCGATTCTGCGACTAGGTTTGAGAGGGAAAAATTGTTTTTTTGGGCGGCAGTTAGCAGAGAGTATGAAGCAAAAAGTTTGCTAAGTCTATTTGGGCAATGTGGTAAGCCTGAATTAATCAATAGCATCATGGGTGCTTTTTTGAAAGCAGCTCAAAACTACGGGTCAGAAGCAGAAATCTACGAGGAAAAACGATGTTATTGGTTAGCTGACAGGGCGAAAGCTGACCAAACATGGTGCCTATCCCAAACAAACAAAAAAAATTAATATTAAGAATCAACACGCTAAGGATGCAAAACCAAGACAAATGTCTCACTATTGAAAGAGATATAGAAGAGCTCATTATTTTGCTATAACTTAAAAAAAAGAAAAAAGGGATTTTGTTGAGATTTATTTATGGCCGTTTTCTAAGGACTAACAGTATTGCTATTGCAGCCAAAATAATTGCAGCGATTATCCCAATTACCGCAGGAACAAAGTACATGTCGGAAACCGATACAGGTGCAGCTGTTGGACCAGGAGTTACATCTGGCGATTCCAAAACACCTACAGCAGTTTCGGCGTGTGATGGCCAGTAACCTTCAGTGCCAGCAAAATTAGCTGTAACTGTGTATTTTCCTGGAACCTCAGGTTGCCACATTAGACTATACATTCCGTTTGAGTCGCTTGTTGCTGTTCCAATGTCGTAGGTGTTGCCGTTTGGATCGAGTACTCTCAACGTTACAGTAACACCGACTGTATTGGTTGGACGAGGTTTTTGCATATACACGTAGGCCATCCAGTCACTCATGCTTTCATCTGAGACTGCGGGAACTCCATAGGGGAATCGGGCTGCTTGTTCGTTTTGTTTTGTGCCTGTAGCCAGGTCGGTAACTGTGCCTTTTATTATTACGGTTTTACCTAGCGGCTGAACGTCTGCTGGTGCTGAAACTGTGGTAGCGCTTGGACCTCTGCCTACACTGTATATTTGCATGTCGTAATGGTTTAGATACACTAAGAAGCCGTCGGCAACAGCGAAACCTTCGCGTCTGTGATGACCGCCCCATCCAGTCAGTGTCCATATTTCTTCTCCTGTTGAAGCGTTGAGAGCGCGTACAAGTGAATCTTTGTAGAGTGGTGGTTGAGCACTGTGTTCACCTGTGTCCAAGTAGAGAACTCCATCAGCTATTGGGCCTGGGTATATTGGATACCTCCCGTAAGCTAAGCCAGTACCAGAATAGGTTGTGTTGCCTGGACCGCCATTGCCGTAAGTCCACTCTAATTCTCCAGTCCTAACGTTGAAAGCGTGCATTATTCCGCCGTAACCACCGAAGTAAACCAGTCCATAAGCAGTTTGCATACCGATAGCGCCTAAATAACTGTAGAGGATAAAGTCAGAAGAGTCGGCGGGAAGAGTTGTTGCCCACAATTGTTCTCCGGAGTCTAAGCTAAAGCCAACAAGCTGTGAGACTTCTTTGTCATACGCAATGAAGACGCGGTCCTCAACGTTCACAAGTTTACCAGGGTAAGACCGTGTGACTGCTGGAGGATCATAGTTCTTCATCCACAATACTTGGCCTCTTGTACCTCTCGTCGCATTCAGGTTTATTGCCCATACCGTGTATGGATCGTGAGATGCTGGTGATGGCAAAGTACCGTTTCTAATGAGCATTATATCGTCTAAAACAGTGTAGATGATAGCTGCACCCGTGCGCAATTCAGGAACTGTTATGTTCCAGTCGTAGCGTGGATTTATCTGAGTTGCTTGTGCTGAAGGTACTAGAACCCATGCGGTGCCATTCCAGTTATAAGCTTGTCCTGATGGTGCTCCTGTTGGCCGTGCTGGAGTTATTGGTACACTTGCATCTACCACTGGCACTATTGTCGGGGTCGTTCCCCAGGTCCACAGTTTAGATGAGTTCCATTGAGCTATCCACTTGGCTGCCGCATTTATTTGGTAAAGCAGTATCGCTCCATCTTCACCGAGCGCTTCTGTACCTACGCTTGTTGTTGGGCTGATAGATCTAGTAACAGGCATGTTGGTAACGTTAAACATTGGATTTCCCGTATGGGCGTCAAATGCACGTGCAAAGTCAGCGGTGAAAAGTATGCCTGGCCATGTTCCATGCATGTTCGGGTTATCACCGGAAGTATAGACGTAGCCGAATTGGAATATGTTGCTGGAGCCCAAGATTCTTTGAGACCAAATTTCTTGTCCGGTTCGAATGTCTACTGCTCTGGTTATTCCACCTGCGCCGTTAGTTGTAACAGGGATGCTTTCTGGTTCTGTGTAGTAGAGTATTCCGTACATGATTATTGGGTTGTTGAATCGTCGGTTGTATGTTGTTCCAATGTAGTATCCTTCACCCGGAACGAAGTTGTTGGTTCCTCCAACAACGCCTCCTTCTTGAATTGGTTTTGTCCACATAACATGAGAAGTAAAAGAGGCCGCTCCGTCGTCAGGATTTCTAAGTCGCTCTTCTGCAAGTTGGGGGGATTGCCTGCCCAGCCAGTTTGACGAAAGTTTCCACCAGTCAGTGTTTTGTCCTTCTATCGGACGTGTCCAGTACTCTGTTGGCAGTGGATAGCTTGTTGGCGGTTCATAAACAGGTTCTTGCTGCACGACTACTGATACAGTTTTGCTCTTGGCGGCAAGGTATGTGTCGTTTTCGTAACCGGCGTTTGCGGCTGAGAGTCCTGGTGTGTTTGCTTGGTTCCAGGTGTATACTTGATCGGGATGTTCCCAAACGAAGGAGTATGTTCCAGCCTGGTCAGGATAATACAGGAATGGTTGAGATGAAGTTGTATCTGTAATTGTGTCCCAGTGCTCGGTTTCAGTTGCTCCATCTGGCTTGGTTATTGTTAGGGTAAAGTCGTGGAATCTAATTTGGTTTTCAACAGCTGCTCCTGGAAGAACAGCGTCCAGCCAGAGTACAACGAATAGCCGTTGGCCTACACCAATGGGGTTGGGTGCAACATTAAGATATGCATAGGTAGGAATTTCTCTTGGGGGAGTTGCTGCGTTGGCAATTGGCAGAAGTATAGAGGAGGTAGTCATTGCTAGTATTAGAAACACTGCAGTTGTTATAGTAATTGTTTTATTTTTCATTTTTTTCTTCTCCAAAATTTTATTCTAATTAAATTACGGTGCTATATACATTTAAATATCCCCTAAAAATTTTTTTTTAGTAAACCAATAGATATTCAATCTATTTAGAAAATTGATGTGCAGCGCGAGTGGATTTGGATCGATATTTCTGCGAGAGATCAAGAATTCTCCGCGTAAAACATTTTCCGATGAACCAACTAGAGCTAAAAAATTATTCTTTCGGCGCCCGTGTAAATGTTTAAGCGTTTTCCACGTACGAACCCTGCTAAGGTGACGTTTGATTCTTGTGTGGTTGCGATTCCTGAGGAAAGCCCACTCCGTAATCTAAAGCACTGAATTTCAGCATACTAATGGTTTGAAAAAACGCCAATACAACCTATTTCCCAAGGGAGACCAAAAAAGCGAGTGAGATATTGGACGCAAGCCGTAAATGTTCATTTACCAAACAATAAATTGATGAATTAGCAGAAGAGAAGAAGAATGGAAAAATCAGACGGATTTGTGCCTGTTCTAAAGGAAAAGGAGTTGCAGGAAGGCAAAATGAAGCGCGTTTCAGTGGAAGGTATACCTGTTCTGCTGATTAAGCAGCAGGGCAGAATCTTCGTCATAGACAACCGTTGCCCACATCAGGGTTGCGGCTTCTCAGGTGGAACCCTTAATGGTTTGGTGATTGTTTGCCCCTGCCATGATTGGCGATTTAACCTGGAAACGGGCGAGTATGAGGAGGAACCCGCCATGAAGTTGACTATTTATGAGTGGAAACTTGAGTCGGGAAAAATCTGGGTTAAACTTGAGGAAGAGACAGATGATTCTTAATCTGCCATGCACATGATAGCGTCGTTTTTGAATTTGTATTCTTTGCAGAAGCCCCAGAAAGCCTCAGAGATTTTTAGAAGAGGTCTTTTGGGTCTTACTATGTAGAGTTTTCTTGGGTTTTTTGCTTCTTCAATCTGGATTATTTTTATTAAGCCTGCTGCTTGGGCTTTCGTGGCGGCGATTGAAGAGATTATACTTATTCCTCTGCCTTCTGAAACGGCTGTTATTACTGATTCGGTGCTTCCAAGCTCCAACGCTACCTTTAACTGGGGTGAGCGGTAATTGTTTTTTTCCAATAATTGCTCTATTTCGATTCTTGTCCCAGAAGTCTCTTCACGATTAACGAATGGAAACGCAAGAATTTCTTTAAGTTTAACCGTTTTACACTCGGCTAACTCATGGTTGCATTGCACAACAAGGACTAATTGCTCTTCTCCAATTTGGAGGTAATCAAATTTTTCTTCAAACCCTTGCAGGGTGCCTACTGCCGCAAAATCAGCTTCGTTGGCTTGAAGACTGCTTAAGCTATTTAGGCTATCTTCAGCTTTTATCTTGAATTTTATGTTTTGATGTTTCTCCTGAAATTCAGCGATTAAGCTAGGGATTATGTGCTCTCCTGGAATTGTGCTGGCCGCAATTTTAATTGTTCCTGATAAATTGAGTTTAGCTGTAGAGATTTTGGCTTTGGCATCTTGGGTTTGTTGGAGTATTTTTTCTGCTGTTTCTTTGAGAGTTGCCCCTGCATCGGTAAATTCTACGCCGTTTGCAGTACGTTTGAAAAGTTCAGCGTCAAAATACGCTTCCAAGGCAGCGATATGGTGGCTTACGGTGCCTTGGGTTGTTTTGAGTTCTTTGGCTGCCACTGAGAAACTGTGTGTTCTTGCTACTGTTAGGAAGGTGTTTAGGTAATCAAACCTTATTGTGTCCATGCGCTTTTCGTACCTTCTGCATACTTCTAGAATGGTTGTTGATATTTGCTTTTTGTTTAGAAAATGCTTATATTAGTTTTTCTAATAAGCACTATCAGGAAATTTGAGGTCAAAGAGTATGGTAACCTTCACGATAATAATAAACGAAGCCCCATATGGAAAAGAACGCGCACTCTCAGCGCTCCGGTTCGCATGGACTGCCGATATAGAAGGGCACAAAGTCCGCATTTGGCTGTTCGAGAACGGCGTCTACCTAGCTAAGAAAGGTCAAAAACCAGCCGAAGGCTTAACCAACTACGGGCAAACCCTTGAAGGTCTAGTCAAAGGCGACGTTGAAGTCAAAGCCTGCGTTGTCTGCGTTGAAGCACGCGGCTTAACCCAAGCTGACCTGTTTGATAAGGTAAAAATCGCGACTGTGCATGAACTCGTTGAGTGGACAGTTAATAGTGACAAAGTAATAGTGTTCTAGTGACGATGTTTGGACACAGAAAAGTTGAATGTTAAAGGCCAAATGTGCCCTTTGCCTGTAGCATTTACTAAGCGCAAGCTAGAGAGCATGGCTGTGGGACAGCTGCTAGAGGTTGTGGGTGAGGGCGAGTTGGAGTTTGATAATGTTCAGCGTTGGGTTAGGAATAATGGTCATGAAGTGGTTGAAGCGGATAAATCTGGTGCAGAGTTTAGGTTGTTGATTAGGAAGCACTAAGCACCCATCAATAGTTCTAATAATAATTATCAAAAATTTTAATAAGCTCTTTTTAAATCCCTTCCAATGGCATGTGACCACTATGACAGAAAACTATGTTGAAATGTGGAAAACCCTCGGAATGGACATCGAAAAACACAACCAACTCCTAAACATCCTAGGACAATACTACACAGCAGTGTACTTATCACAAAAGAACAGACCTAAAAAAATGGATTACTTCGACTTTGTTGTCTCGGAAATCCACGGCTTAAGAGTTAAAGAACTCAACGACCAAAGAATGAAAGGCAAAAAAGTCATCGGTGCATTCTGCATTTACGCGCCAGAAGAACTCGCATATGCGGCAGACGCAACGATGGTTGGTTTGTGCGGCGGCGCGGACTTTTCCGTTCCTGATGCTGAGGCGGTTTTGCCAAGAAGTCTTTGTCCCTTGATTAAATCGTTCTATGGCTTCAAACTGAACCGTACTTGCCCATACTTCCAATCAAGCGACCTTGTGGTTGGAGAAACAACCTGCGACGGCAAAAAGAAAGTTTACGAGCTCCTAAACGAGCTTATTCCAACATATGTTTTAGAGGTCCCTCACAAACCAGATACTAAACAAGGCAAAGAATTCTGGCTCAAAGAACTCGAAGCATTCAAAGCCAAACTTGAAGAAGTTACAGGCAACAAGATAACTGCTGAAAAACTAAAAGAATCCATAGAACTCATAAACAACAAGCGTAAAGCACTAAAACGCCTATCCGATTTGCGTGCAAACATTCCATCACCCATCAGCGGCTTAGACGCGTTACTTATTTTCCAAATCAGCTTCAACGACGACGTAAAACGCTTCACAACAAAAGTGAACGAACTCTGCAACGAACTAGACGAGCGCGTGCGCAGAGGCGAAGGCGTCACACCCAAAGATGCTCCAAGGCTTATGATTTCAGGTTGCCCCATGGCAATACCCAACTGGAAAGTCCACAGCATCGCGCAAGCGGCGGGTGCTTCAGTGGTTGTTGAAGAAAGTTGCGTAGGCACACGTTACTTCACCAACTTGGTTGAGCCGAAAAGCGACAGCCTAAACGATTTGCTTTGGGCTATAGTGGAGAAATACAGCAAGATTCCCTGCGCATGCTTCACCCCCAACGACGCACGAGTAAAGAGCGTAGCTGAACTGGCTAACCAATTCAAAGTGGAGGGCGTGATATACTACACGTTGCAGAACTGCCACGACTACAACGTTGAGGCAATCAAAGTTGACCGTGCGTTGAAGGCTGAAGGGTTGCCGATGCTCAAGATTGAAACTGACTATGCAATGGGCGACTCAGCGCAGATCCAAACCAGAATTGAAGCATTCCTTGAAATCATCCAAGAAAAAAGAAAATAAGAATTTTTTCCCCCATTTTGTGGGTTTGAACATTTTTATACCTATAAATCCTCAGTGCTTCTTGAAGTAAGATTTGAGTAAAAGTTGGAGGTAAATGAAACGTGACTTACAGATTAACAAAGGCCGTTCCAGTTCACGGCTGCAGTTGCAAGCTTCCCCAGTACCAGCTGGGCGGGTTGTTGGATAAGGCTGGTTTGTCAGAGAGTTTCGGCGCAGATGTGCTGGCTGGTCCATGGGAAAACTCCAGCGTCGTCAAAATCACCGACAACTTAGCAGTACTAAATACACTTGATTTTTTCACTCCCATGGTTGACGAACCTGAAATCCAAGGCAGAATTGCAGGCAGCAACGTTACAAGCGACATTTACGCTTTAGCCGTCACAAACATCGTCAGCGTCTTGTCGATTATGGCGTTTCCCGAGAACATGCCTGACGAGTTGGCTGTTGGGATGCTTAAGGGGTTTGGGGATTTTTGCCGTGAGATGGGTGCGCCTGTGGTTGGTGGGCACACAATTCGCAATCCTTGGCCAATTATCGGCGGCGCCGCAACTGGCGTTAGTGAAATTGAGAAAATTGTTTACACGAAGGGAGCACAGGTTGGTGACAGGCTGTTTCTAACTAAGCCGCTTGGGATTGCGCCCGCGATGGCGGCTTACCGCTTGCGAAAAGAAGAGGACGGCAAAGAACTCCTAAAAGAAGTACCAGAGGATTTGGTTGAAGCGGCTGTCGCTGAAGCCATTAAAGGAATGATTACCTCAAACAAGCCCGTAGCTGAAGCCATGCAGAAAGTTCCCGTACACGCAGCCACCGACGTGACTGGCTTCGGTTTGAAAGGGCACGCGGCTAACATGGCCGTTTTGGGAAAAGTCAACGTCGTCATCGACCAGTTGGCAGTGATTCGCGGTACACCCATCTTAACCGAAATTTTTGGTTACCCACTGCTGCAGGGTGAAGCGAAGGAGACTGCAGGCGGAATGCTGATTGCCGTAGCCAAGGAAAACGTGGATGATTTGCTGGGCCAGTTAGATAAGCGGAAAGTCAGGCATTTCGAAGTCGGCTATGTAACAAAGGGCACCGGCAACGTTAACGTGCTTAAGAACGCCAAAGTCATCGAGACATAACCCAAAAACTATTGCGCTCTCACAGTCTATCCCTTTCTATTTATAAATTCAACACGCTAATTATCAGCGGTGAGCCATTGGGCAAATTAGGCTATGCGATTAAACTTTGGATGGTTAACGAAAAAGGCGAGGCAGTTTTCGGTAATGGATTAGCCGAACTTCTCGAAGAAATAGACAAGCGCCATTCTATCTTGGAAGCTGCCAATCACTTAGAGATGTCTTATCGGTACGCTTTGCACAGGCTAACTTTGGCTGAGGAGCGATTGGGTGAGCCGTTGGTTACGCGGGTTCACGGCGGCGCAAAGGGCGGCGGTTCTTCACAACTAACGGATTTTGGCAGAGATTTGGTTAAGCGGTATAGGAATGCACAGACTGAGTTTAGCATGGTTGCGGAAAAAATGTCTTAGGTTTTTTGGGCAGTTTTTGTTTGTTCTTTTTTCGTTTTTAGCTGGCGCTGGATTTTTTGGGGTCCAAGAAATGTTTATACCTTTCGATGTGACTGATTGATAACATCGATGATGGTGAAATGAACAACAAATACGCCGCCACAGCACTAATAGCAATAATAGTGTGCACTTCGGCATTAGGCTACTTAATCTACAACGGAACATTCTCCAAAAACGTCACACCAACCGCCACGCCCTCCACCTCGGCACCTGTTGACCTTCGAGTGTTCATCGCATCAAGCTTATTCCATGTAATCCAAAACATGACCCAAACATTCAACCGCGAAAACAACGCCAACATCATCGTCAACTCTGCAGGCTCAAACACGCTATACCAACAAATCACTTCGGGCTCACTATGCGACGTCTTTCTCTCCGCAGATTTAAAATGGACCAACAAACTCAACGCCTCAGGACTCTTATACAACAACCAATACCAGAACTTCACCTCAAACAGCCTTGAAGTAGTATTGCTAAAAGACAACCCACAAAATATTTCCTCGATCCTGGATTTAATCAAACCTGGAGTAAAAATCGTAGTAGCAGACCCCTCAGTACCGGCAGGCTCATACAACAACGCAACCCTGACAAAAATTGACGCAACATGGGGCAACGCAAGCAGCCCACTCTATCTAGGAATCCAATGGCAAAATTACCGCAACAAATTCTTAGCCAACGTCGTCTCCTACGAAGTCGCTGTTGAAGAGGTAGTTGGAAAAGTTTCCCTCGGATTAGGCACAGCCGACGCTGGCGTCGCGTTTGTTTCTGATGCAACATACGGCACCATGACGGGAGCCCAACTTCAGTACATCCAAGTCCCCGCTTCTGTAAACACTAAAGGAGTCTACAGCATAGCCATCATCAACGGAACCAGCCATTCGGACTTGGCGCAGAAATTCATGGATTTCTGGCTTTCAACCCAAGGACAAACGCTCCTGCAAACGTACGGGTTTGGAACATAGAGGCAGACATCATGCAACACCTCACCCTTTTGAAAAACCAACCAGTCACGGTGTAAACATAATTGAAACTCAACATCGCTGATTCAATCGCAAATAAAATCGTAGTCGTCATCCTAAGCCTCATAGTGTTAACCTACTTACTCTTCATAGCACTACCCATTCTGGCAGTTTTCTTAAGAATCGACCCCAACCAAGTCAACACTCAACTACAAAACCCCCAAATGATAGACACCATAAAACTCAGCTTATTTACCTCTGCCATAGCAACTCTAATTGCTCTACTTTTAACCGTGCCAACTGCATACTTCATGGTTACAAGAAAATTTCCGGGAAAACCAATCCTTGAAACCCTGATTGATTTGCCCATTGTACTACCGCCCGCTGTGGCTGGTGTAGCATTGCTCTTGGCTTTCGCACCCAAAGGACTCTTAGGTCCCCTGCTAAACAGTTTAGGATTAACTATACCCGGTAGCACAATAGCGGTTGTGCTTGCCCAAATTTTCGTGGCATCCCCATTCCTGTTGAAATCCGCAAAAACAGGGTTTGAAAACATAGACCGAGAAGTTATAAACAGCGCAAGAATCCTCACAGGCTCAAAGCTCAGAGTCTTCTTTACCATCACTCTTCCGCTTTCTGCAAGCATCATAATTTCCGGAGTCATGATGACTTGGGCAAGAGCCATGGGCGAGTTCGGCGCAACCATAATGTTCGCCGGAAACCTACCAGGCATAACACAAACCATGCCTCTGTCAATCTACGTACTAATGAGTTCCGACCCCTATTCAGGCATCATGCTATCAACCATCCTAATCATCATATCCTTCACAATCCTAATTGCAATCAAGTTGCTTGAGCAGAAAAGATTCGGTGGCAAAAAATGATTAAAATTAACTCTGTTACGAAGTCTTTCGGCGAAAAAAAAGTCATCCAAAACTTGAACCTCGAAGTTAAGAAAAACGAAATCTTAATGTTGCTTGGACCCAATGGATGCGGAAAAACAACCCTGCTGAACATGCTCTCAGGCATAACCCAACCTGATTGCGGGGACATCTACATCAATGACGCGTTAGTTAACGGAAAACTGGGCACAAAAAAAGTTTACCTTAAACCTTCCGAACGCAAAGTCGGCTACGTCTTCCAAACCATAGCCCTCTTCCCACACATGCAAATTCAAGACAACGTAGCCTACGGCTTAAAGACCATGCACCTGCCAAGTCAGGAAATTAAAAAAAGAACTGAGAAATTGCTGGATTTTGTGGGTCTACGCGAGTACGCAAGTTTTTATCCACGTCAACTCAGCGGCGGACAAAAGCAGCGTACGGCATTGGCTAGGTCGCTGGCTACGGAGCCGCGGGTGCTGTTTTTAGATGAGCCTGTTTCTGCCGTTGACCCTCAACTGAGGGAATCGTTTAGGTTGGAGCTCAAAAACTATTTGCAGAAACTTAAAATCACAGTCGTGTACGTTACGCACAACTTGTCGGAAGCGTTCATAATGTCCGATAGAATAGCTGTGATGGGTAATGGGCGAATAGAGCAAATTGGATGTGGAGCTGAGATTTTTGATAAGCCATCTTCGAAGTATGTTGCAGAGTTCTTGGGGATTAACGCGTTCAAGGGTAAGGCAATTAATACTCACGCTGAGCTATTGGAAATTAAGGTAAATGGTGTAATGCTAACAGCTTCTTCAATTGCTAATCTTGTGGGAAATGTTATCGCCACCATTAAACCCGAAAACATAACGCTTTCAAAATCCGTCGACCCCCCAGCAGATTGTAACGCGGGCAATTCCATCGAGGGCGTAATTACTGAAATGGTTCAGATGCGATCAAATGCGCAAGTCACCGTGGATGTTGGGTTTGCGTTAAAAGCAAGGCTTCCTTTAAGCGCCATCAAAAATTTGGGTCTTGACATAGGTGACAAAGTCCATGTCTGTTTTAGTGCAGACTCATTAAACGTTTTTAGGGATAACAACAATGAATGACACTCAGCCAATATATGGGTTAATACGGAAAATACAGGAGCAATTTATAAAAGCCAAGCAACTTGATTTGAGAACGGAGCGTGCAACTATACGGTTTTAGTAGTCGCTGCTGTGGGAAGAAGCGGTTCAGGAAAAACGGTTACTTTAGAATACTTGATTTCTAAACTTTCAACTGAAGGCTACCAGGTTGGCTCAATAAAACATGTTCATCATAAGGGCTTTACCATGGATAAGGAGGGCACCAACACTTGGAGGTACGCTAAAGCAGGCGCCAAAGTCATCGTCGCAATATCACCTGAAGAGGTGGCAATCCTCAAGAAAACAGAGTTAGCATTCAACGAGCTTGACCAAATGATTTCTCTGGTTGAAAACGAGAAACTGGACATTGTCTTCATCGAAGGTTTTCACAGCTTGGTCGCCAAGAGAAGCGATGTTGCGAAGATAATTACTGCAAAAAACCAAGAGGGGCTGGAGGAGACTTTGGAGGGGACAGTTTCGCCGATTTTGGCGATTACTGGTATAGTATCCACGGCTAACGATAAGGATTCTTTTAGGGATATTCCGATAATTAGGGTTCCTCAAGATGGACAAAAGCTCGTGGAGCTAGTTAAAGAGCAAATAGGAAAGCTCCAAAGCAAGCCTAAACAAGCTAACTGAGGAAACGTCATGGCTAAACGGGCTGCACTCATTCTTTCAGGAGGAAAAGCCCGCAGATTCCAAACAAAACATGAGGATTGGCAGGACAAAGCCCTCGCGGAGCTTTCAGGAAAGCCGCTTCTAATTCACGCAGTCGAAAATGTTCAAGACGTTGTGGATGAAGTAGTGGTTTCCGTAAACGACGAGGAGCGGAAGGCAAAATACTCTCAAGTCCTAAATCACCATTCGGTAACAAACGTCAAGATTACTGTTGATGAAAAAATCAGCCATATCAGTGGCCCTAACGTGGCAATCCTGTCAGGCTTGAAAGCTGTTCAAGCGGATTATTGCCTTACTTTGCCCTGTGACATGCCTTTTTTGCAGCCGAAGGTTGCTGAGTACATGTTTAGTCAAGCGGATGGGTTTGATGTGGCTGTTCCGATGTGGCCAAATGGCAGGCTTGAAACCCTCATAATGGCGCTTAAAAGGCAAACCGTCTTAGAAATCACCGATGCGCTGTGCAGGCTGAAGCGACCACGCTCAGACGACATCCCCAGAGCGGCCAGCAAAACCCTGCTTGTTTCTCCAGTAAACCACATAAAAACGCTCGACCCCGAACTCAAAAGCTTCATTAACATAAACTCCAAAGAAGACCTAAATCGACTGCAAACCCGCCGCTCTCAGGGACCAGTCAAAGAAAACGTGCAGCTAAACTTGGGTGTCTGGTCGGTTTCTGATTTACGGCTTCTGAGAGAAGGCGCTAAAATGTTCCACGAAAACAAGGTTTTGGATGCAAAGAAAATATTTGCTTTTTGTGCAAGCAACTTTAAAATTTGTGATTCATTTTTTTGGGCTTCTTTAGCTGAGGAAAACTTGGGAGAGACTTTGTTAACTCTGTCACACAAACAATTGGAATCCGAATCAGGCGCTATGTTAGATTTTGAAGGCAAAGAAGCCTATCTGAGAGCAGCAAACAACTACCGTACGGAAGCCAAAATTTACGAAAACAACCGCTGCCTGCTTTTGGCTGAACGTGCTTTAGGCGATAAAGCTTGCTGTGAATCATGGGTTATGGGAAAAACTGGGCAGATTCACAGGTACCCATCCAAGGTATCTTAAACGATTTGAGAAAGCTCCAATTTGCCAAACAAGTAAACTTCTACGCGGCTGCCTTTGGATAATTTGGTGTGGGGAAGCACGATTGCGTATCCGTTTGATTTGACAATGGTTGTCAATGCGCTGGAGCCGCCTTCAACTTGCTCTGCCAAGAGTTTGCCTTCAATCCGTTTTATGTGGATAAGCTGGAAGCGGAATTGTGGACCCGTCTCCAAATCCTCCGTTAACTCGGCACTCAAATGTGGAAGCATGCCATCGCCTTCTAAGCCGATGTAGCGGCTGATTAAGGGTGCAAGGAAAAGGTAAAACCCAGCAATGCAGGAACCAATATGCCCTGGCAACATAATCACTGGTTTGCCGTCTACGATGCCGAAGCCTGAAATTGCACCTGGACGCAACAAAACCCCTTGAACAACCACGCCAGGCTTGCCAAGCGCGTTTACAGCGTCAGGAACAAAGTCTTTGACTCCTACCGATGACCCACCAATCGTGACGACGATATCCGAATCCGCTAAGGATTCAGCAATTTTCGTGATGACTTTTTCCATGTTATCAGACATTATTCCAACCATTTCCGCCAAGGCGCCAAGTTCAGATGCTAAACCTTCAACGACTAAGGCATAGTTGTTGGCGATTTTGGCTGGGTTTTTGTTGCATTGTTTGATTAATTCGTCTCCACCTGAAATAATGGCGATTCTGGGTTTCTTAACTACTTCAGCAGTAGTCATTCCGATTGAAGCTAATATCCCAATATCCTGCGGTCTTAGAATCTGCCCTTTCTTAAGAAGTAAATCGCCTTTTTTCATGTCGTCTCCAAGCGGTATTATACCTTCGCCTGGCTTGATTTCCCGCATAACTTCGATTTTTTCGTCTTTTAGACGGGTTTCCTCGACTTTTACTGTTGCGGTTGCTCCTTTAGGGATGGGCGCTCCGCAGGCAACGTAAACAACTTCTCCATGAGCAACTTCGATTGTAGCTGGGTAATCTGCAGGAAATAATTTTCCTATTTTTTTGAAAACAGCGGGCTTGGCGGTTGAGGCGCTTTTAGTGTCAGCTGGGTTGATTGCGTAGCCGTCGATGAAGGTTTTGTCGTAATCAGGGATGTTAACATTTGAAACGGTGTTTTGCGCTAAGACTCTGCCTAAAGCATCCTGTAACGGCACCAACTCAGTAAACATTATGTTTGAACGCACAGCGTCAAGGAGTTGTTTTTGTGCTTCCAATGGATTGGCACGTTTTGGCAACCGCCTAATATCAGGTCGATTCACAAAATCACCTACACAATTATTCTTTCTGCTCCAGTGTAAATGTTCATGCGTTTACCACGCACAAAACCCACTAAGGCAATGTTGGCTTTTTCCGCGGACGAAACACCTGAATTGAGGACTGCCGCAACGGAAGCCACGATGGGCAAACCAACTTTTGCCGCTTTGTAAATCATGTCGCCGGGAACCCGTCCAGTTATTATCATAAAGCATTGGCTGAAATCCTCTTTGCTTAGTGATGCAATACCTATGACTTTGTCAACGGTGTTGTGTCTTCCAACGTCTTCTGAGAAAGCCACTATCGTGCCGTCTGCTTTGAAGATGCCAGAGTCGTGGAGTCCCCCCGTTTCTTTGAAGCCTTTAGCCAGACTGTTCATTTGGTTGATGGCGTCAAGGATGGTTTGAGCTTTAATGGTGAGTTTGGATTTTACAAGGGGGATTTTCTGGTCATGCTGGTAGGGTGATGTGCTGGCTTTGATTAGTGGTATTATGCGAGTGCTTCGGCGAGAGTTTTTCATGCGTTCATTCAAATCCACGCTTGCCTTCAACTTGATTTGGCAACTATGCTCTGCCTCGTTGGAGGTTACCTCTTGGATTTCGTCAACCGACCTTAAAATGTCTTCGGAGAGCAAATAGCCAACCGCGAGCTCCTTGAACTGGGAAGGAGAACACCAGATGACAAACGAGTAGGCTTGGTTTAGGGTGATTTGGAGAGGAACCTCTTCAGCCACACAATCAACTGTTTTTTCTGTTTTGCCAGTTGATAAGTCAAGCCTTGTCATGTCAACCTGACGCATACGTTATCCTCTGTTATTGATGTTTTTTGAACTCAGCGCTGTTGATAAGGTATTCGGCTACCTGAATACTAAACTTTTCATCCATTTATACAAAATTGTAAAACTCCAGCTTTGTTTTGACTCTTTCAGGTACATAGTTTTAAAAATCTATATCATATTTACAAAATAGCTATAATCTCACAGTTGGAATGATAATCGTACTGTTTAAAGAGCTTCGCAAAAATAAGTAAGAAAGAAATTAGAGGTATTTTTCGTAGAATTTCATTTGTGGGTTGTTGGCTTTGGAAACGAAGATTTTGCCCGTGCCATGCTCTGCTAAGTCACCGAGGAACACGTAGAATGGACCTGCAACTGATTGGGTGTCGTCGATTTTGACTTTGGGTTTAACGCTGTCGATGGTGAAGCTCGGCATCACTTCTGCAACTGTGCCTGCTGATGACAATTTTGCCGCCAGTCATGCATGCGCCAGGGCGAACGTCAACTTCTTTATCAACGAGGATTGCGCCGTCGCTCATGTGGTAGCCGAGGAACCTGCCTGCGCCACCTTTTATTTTGATCACGCCTCCGTGCAAGTAGCATCCGACATCGCTCCCGACGTTGCCGTCAACAGTTATTAAGCCGCCTTTCATGCCTGTGCTGCTGCCCCGGTAGGGTGAAGCTAAATAGTCGCCTGCGTCGCCGTGAACTTCAATCAAGCCGCCTTTCATGTCGTTGCCTGACCAGCCGCCTATGTTGCCGTTTACGGTGATTTTGCCGCCTGCCATTTTTTCGCCTGTGTGCATGCCTACGTCGCCGTTGATTACGATTTCGCCCGTTTTCATGGCGGTGCCGATTCGTTTGACTTTGCCTGCGTCGCCGTTAATGGTGATGTCTGGGGTTTCGGCGTTGTCTTCTTGGATTTCGAAGAGGTCGCCGAGTTTTAGTGGGCAGTTTCCTTCAGTTACGGGCAGGTTTGCGATTTCAGCGGTGTCTTTGCCTTTGAATATGTCTGGGCTGATGCATGCTGCTTGTATTGGGACCTCGAATTTTCTTTTGGGAGTCAGGGTTATCATTTTAGACACTTGCCTTTATGCTTAGTTTTTGTGGAACCTTTACGTAATGTTCGAACACTGGGTAATTGTCATATTCGACAGTCCAGTACTGCCTGAACTTGCGTTTCATTTCGTCGTCGATTACGCATGGGTTCTTTTGTTTGTACGTCAAGCCACATAGTTCTGCCGCTTGTGTTGCCTACTACTTCGCCGTCTTTAACGACGATTTTGCCGTCTTTGATTGTGTACGCCGCATGTTTGAAGGCTTTGCGTGCAGTCTTGTATTTTTGGGCTATGTCGAGTGTTTCAGGGTTAATGTTATAGACTGCAATGTCTGCATCCGCACCAACGCCAAGTTGACCTTTGTTTGGAAGCCCTAAGGCTTTGGCTTGTCCTGCACGAGTCATAATGGCTAACTCGTAGAGTGACATTTCACGGTCAATTGAGGGTAGCAGGCTCGCTCTTTGAGCTTTCTTATGACAATGCTTTAAGGTTGCCTCGCGTGCTTTCTTGCTGTATAGCCAAGCGAGAACTCTTGGGTAAGCAAAGAATGGTCCACCGTTGGGGTGGTCAGTTGACAAGAACATTTTCCAAGGGTCCTTGATGAGTAAGGCTAATTCTAAACCGATTGACCACTGTTTTGCGTTTACGGCGTTATTTTTCTTGTAGTGGAAGGGAATGATTCCACCGCTTGTCTCGGTTTCAATGTCGCTGTTAACCCATTTGTGACCGCTTAACTCATAGAGTGTGAACTCGAAGGGTCCGTCAGCAGTCATGGTCGTTGTGTCTGTGAATATAACTTGACCCATGTCAAAGGTTATGTGGTTGTGAGCGTTTATGTAACTGGAGATTTCTTCTGCGGCCGATTTCATGTTGCCCCAGCCGTCGCCGCCGAAACTGCTAAACTGCAGGTGAGTAATGTGGGCAACGGGTTTGCCGTGATATGGAACGCTTTCCAGGGCCTTCATCGTTTCCAAGGTGGTAACGTAGTTGCCTGGCAATCCAAGGTTGTTTGTGTGAAGGTGAATGGAGTGAGGCAGGTTCAGCATTTCGTTGACTTTTGCAAGTCCAACCATGATTTCTCGGGGGGTAATGCAGAAGTTGGGCACTTGGTCGTCGATGCTGTGGACGTTATGTCCGAAACCCCAAGATTCTAAACCGCCGGGGTTCACAATTTTTATGGCATAGCCTTTAGTTATATCCAGCATCCAAGCGACATGTTTTGCGCACTCTTCTATGTTGCCTTTGCTAAGATTTTCCAGCACAAACCACCAGTCGCCAAGAAGCGGATATGTGGCTTTGTCGACGAGTGGAATGTCGTTTAGTTCTTCATGGGTGTGTTTGGCTTCCAGCGGCGCCATAGATGGGTTCATTATGGTTGTATAACCCATACGTGAATAACGATAACCAGTGACGAAGGTGGATGGAATCGAGTAGCCGGTGCCTGAACGGGTCATGGCTGTTTTGCGTTCCACATCTTTAACGTGGTCTTCTGGACGCACAATTCTGCCAGTGTTGACTTCCCCGCCAGCAACGTGAGTGTGAATATCAACTCCGCCAGGCATAACTGTTAAGCCAGAAGCGTCAATCACTTGAGCTTTGCTTGAGACTTTCGAAACAATTTTGCCGCCTTTGATGGCTATATCCATTTTTTCGCCGTTAATCTTGTTGATAGGGTCAAAGACGAAGCCGTTCTTAATGATTAACTCAGTCATTTAAGCAACCTCCATTTTTTTGGCTTTCTTTTTACGTTTAGCGTTAACGTTAGGTTTCGGTCCTGCTTCCCTCTTGGGTTCTTCCCCTGTGTTTTTAGCTTTGATAGCTCTCACTTCATCGAGTATGCGTTTTAGGAGTTGCTCGTCGTTTAGGATTCCTTTTGGAGCCTCAACGACTTTGCGCAGCATTATGGGCACGTGATCCATGCGGTAAGCTGTACCCTCATATTCAATGCCGCACCACTGTGTTGGAAAAACCACATCGCCAAGCCTTGAGATAGCGTTCATATCTGGGTTAATGGTGATTATGGGATGCTTCATCATATTTTGCATCGCTGTTTTAGGAAAGTGCGCTCCAGGATCTGACGAGATTACTAGAGTTGCGTCGTTGTCGCCGCGTCGTAGCAAATCGATGGTTGTGAATTCACCCGGGTTGTATTGGGGGTAGCCCTGTGAGAAGTCAAGTGCGTATGGGTATCCGGTTTGCCAAGCGAAAACCACGTTTGCGCCTGTCACGTTGAAGTGTCCTCGCATGGGCGAGATTACGAATTTAGTTCTTCGGTTAAGGTCACGTGTTAATGCGATTGCGTTTTCAATGTTTCGGAATCTGCCAGCGCTCTGTGTTAAGCCTAACCCGAAGAAGATGACGCCGAATTCGCAGTTAACCATTGCATCAGCGACATCTTTTAAGTATTCAACTGGTACACCGCCGACTTGGTCAACATCCAGTTCTTGGTCACCCACCAAGCATCTAAGTGCTTCGAGTATTTCGTAGTCTTTGTTTGGTTGCACTTGGATGAAGTAGTCAGCTGCTTCGGCTGTCATTGTTTTTCTTACGTCAACAACGATGAGTTTGCGTCCTTCTTTCTGCATTGATTGGGGTGGCGCATTAACAGCACAAGCCTGCGGATGAAATTTGGGGACAGTACTGCCTACTATTCGCTTTGAAGCAGCTTCCACCTTTTTCATGCTTGCTTCACCCTTCAGCTTTTGCATGAAACCTTTCCATTCGCTTTTCTCAAAACGACCATCAGTGAAGCTAGTGTATCTTTCAAGATGTCTCGGATGCGAGGTCCATGGGTTACATGCCCAATAAACGATTAGATCTGCACGGTGCCTGATTTGGCCAAGAGTGCATGATGGAATACCGATTTCTTGTGTAGCCATAACGGAAGGCCCGTGGCAAACACTACAACAGTTATCTAATGCTGAACCTAATTCTTCTGCTAATTCAACACCGATACGTTGTGCTTCACTAGTTGAACTGCTCCAACCAAAAAGTAAGGGATACTTTGCGTCAGTAAGAATTTCAGCAGCCTTGTGAACTGCTTCATCCATCGACACAGGAACCAGGGTACCTTCTTTTCGTATCATTGGTTTTAAAATTCTTTCTTCGCTTTTGTACCCATGTACCATTTTTGCTTCACACATGGAGCAGCCATTCTTAATTTTTACAATTTCATTGTTTTCCACTGTCACTTCGATGTCATCACATAAGCAGCCGCATATTGGACAAACAACTGATTTGATTTCGGTCATTATGATTACCTTCCATATTCTTTTTTGAGGAGTTCATCCAAGGTCAAGACAGGCTGGTTTGGTGTTGGTTCAACTTCAACTTTGAACCCCTTGAACAAGGGCATACCCATACCAAAGGTTTCGTCGCCGCATACAGCGTTTGCCCATAAACCGCAGGGAATGAAAACTAACCCGGGCATGTTGCCCCACGGGTACTTTTGGGCTTTGACAATTACTGAACCGTACTTTGAGGTTACCTGAACGTTTGTTCCGCCTTTTACGCCAAGTCTTATCATATCGGCTTTATCCATAAAACAAATCGAGGCGCTTTCAAAGTACTCTATTGAGCCTTTGCCCATCTCTTTGCCTACGCCTTGATCGATTGTCCTACCGGTAATTAGAGTAGCACTCAGTTTTTGCTCTACCATGGTGTAAGACCTTACCATAGAAGTTTATTCAGTTATATTTAAGAGTAAGTTTAGAAAATTTGCGAAATTCACCATTAACTCAACATGTGGCAACGAATTATTGAATGGTAAAGCCCCTTTCAGCTAATCGATTAATTCTTGAACGGTTGACCAAAAAATAAAGAAACGTTTACTTTAGTTTGGCTTGTTCAGCCTTGAAAGAACCATTATACGTTCTCTTGCCGCTCTCATTGAGAGCACAGGAAACCTTACCGCTAAGCCTAACCCCTCTTAAACGCCTCAAATCCTTGGTCATATCGGTCTCAGTATCGTCGAACCAGCACACCACATAATGGTCTGCTGCGCCTTCTTTGGTAGTTAGGTAATCTGCGTCACCCATAAGCGTAAAAGAATCCACGATACTGCCAGAATATCTAGAGTCTGCGCCTTTGGTAAGGGTTATCTTTTTGGCTTTAACAACAACAAAAGGGTCAATCTCAGGGACTTCTCGCTCTTTAAAAATGCATAAGACAGGTTTATTCCAAACAAGTTCAGACAAGCCGACAAACCTCAAATAGCCTATATTAAAGCAATTATTTAACAATATTGCAATAGCAACACTTTCAAAAAACTATGTAACACCTTTCCCTAATCCAAAACAACCCAAATAAAAAAAATTAAAAAAATAGAAACAAACCGAAATAGAATTTACGATTCTACGGAACTAACCGAAAGCTAAGTTGACAATCTATACAAGTATAAAAGCAAATTGAATAAAAAATCTTCCACCCTGAACGCCCATTATTATACTTGCTTTAGTGTTACATGGATGGTTGCTTGTTGTCCGCTTGATGGAAGCACTGTTTAAAGTCCTTAAATATTTGCGGTCGAAACTTTAAAAAGCCGTCTTTCCCCACTTTATTTTATGAGATATTCTTTCAAGATAGGCTCCGCCTGGGGCATCCCCATTGAACTGCACATTACATTCATTCTCCTGATCGCTGCAGTTTTAGTCCTATCTATACCCACGCAGCAATTCTACATATTCTTCCTTGTCCTATCCCTATTCATCTTCGTGGTTTTCCATGAACTTGCCCATTCGGTAGTAGCAAGGCATTACGGAATAAAGGTTCGAAAAATAATCCTCTACCCTATAGGCGGAGTTTCCGAGATTGAAGAAATCCCAGATAATCCGTCACAGGAATGGCGGATGGCAGTTGCGGGGCCACTCACAAGCCTTGTTTTAGGGATTGTTCTTCTTGCGGTTAGTCTGATAGTTTCACCGCAAACGCTCAGCCTTTCCACGTTCGCAGGCAACACAGGGAACTTTCTTACCGACCTCGCAATCCTCAACCTTTTGCTAGGTGCATTTAATTTGGTGCCTGCGTTTCCCATGGACGGAGGCAGAGTCTTCAGAGCTTTGCTTGCTGAACGCATGAAGTATTCTGACGCAACAAGGTACGCTGTTTATTTGGGAAAAATATTCGGCATCGTTATGGTTGTTGCAGGCTTTTTGATTCCAGGCTATTTTCTTCTGATTTTGGTAGGAATTTTTGTTTACATCGGTGCCAGTGAAGAAGCAGAACAAACCATAATCTCCACTGCTTTGGCAGGTGTCAGAGTGAAGGATGTTATGCAGTCAGAAATCGGTTCGGTAAATCCGCAGCAGAGCCTCACGGAAGCTTTGGAAGTGATGTTTAAAAACCGTTACCATGATGTCTTGGTTGAGAAAGAGGGAGTTTTTCAAGGAGTCGTTACTTGGAGCGAACTTATGAAAATTAAGCCTGAGGAGCGCAATGCGCTTAGGGTTGAGCAGATGCCTTTGAAGAACATATCTGTGTTTGAGGATGAGTCAATTCTTGAAGCTAACAAGATTATGATCCGAGAAAAAATTGATCTTATCCCAGTTGTTGATAGGCAAAACTCAACGAAGATAGTTGGTGTCTTGACTAGTGAAGCAGTTTCGAATGCTTATGAGAAATCAAAAAATCGCTAATCGGCATTTTTGCTGGGGCAAAACAAGCGAGCCTTTTTTGAAGTCGGAATGTAAACAGTATGTAATTTTTGTTATGGGCAAACTCTATTATCCCAAAAAAGGGTTCATGTTATCCATAACAAAACTTAACTTTAGGGCTTATTGAATGAATAATTTGGGAACTAGCTACAATAGCGATTGGTATTGCGGCTGTTAAAATGATTAGAATTTTCTAAATCAGTCTAATTTGGCTTTGAAATACGAAACCTTAAAAGTGTTCTGAGCCATATATATTATGTCCCAAGTTTGCATTCACTTGTCCAGATATTTTTGGCTAACGTGAGCGTCTAAATTTGGACAGGGGAAAGGAAAAAATAAAGATATTTGAGGCTATGGTGTTTAAAAGGAAAATAGGTACAAGCTGTAGTTTAAATGTAAAGATGCTTGATACCTTAAAAGATGGAATTGTTTTAACTGTTGATCAAAGCGCAGTTAACCACGACAATCTAGTCCACATAAAAGATTTTGTAAGCCAAAATAATCTAAGCCTGCTGCTTGACAGCGAATGCTACTTCATCTCCACAAACGAGCTTAAACCATCCAGCTTATCAGTGTGGGAAAACTAAAGCATCCGTCAAACCATCATTGTTCTATTGCAAAATGAGCTTTGATAAAGCAGAGTTATTTGTTAGCTATGCTTGTGACGAAGTGAACTGAAAACATGTGTCCTTCGAAAAACATTGGGACCAATATCATCGTTGATTCTAAAGATACTCCGTCCTTTTTCATCCAAGTCATAGGAATTGTTGAAGCCACCATTTTTTGCATTGCATTCCAGTATGCTGTTGATAGTGTTTCTCGACTTTTCTCAGTGACATAGACTTCTAGAAAACCTTGCTTCTGTGCCCATTCTTCTGGCGATTTGAAACCTAACATAGTCGCAAATTTATTGTTGCAGGCTTTGTGGTTGTCATCTAAGTATATGAATATTGGCTGCTCAGACTTATCCAATATTGGTTTCATCTGGTCATAAAGACCTTTGACAAGTTCCTCGTGATGTTCTTCTGCAGACTGCAGTTTTTTCGACATAAAATCATAAAACTCCTAATTTTAATGGCATTTCAGCCTTTATAAATTGTTGTGACTGCTAGCAAACAATCACTGTAGCCGATGTTAAAAGAGCTAGAACCTGAAAGTGAAGGGACGACTTTCCCTTCTCTTGTGGGTTATTTCACTATTTTACATTTTGGATAAAGATAACTCTGTTTCCAGTGCCGCTTCAGCTCCAAAATTGTTTATTAGCTTAAAATCACGCTTCAAAGCATTTTTCCAGAGTATTAAGACAAGTCCACTGATTTACCCCTAAAATCATTTGCTAATTTCAAGATAGCAATGCAAGTAGCCTCTCTTTCTTAGCCGCCCTTACTTTTTTGCTTGTTAAATTTCCTTTGAATCGAAGTACAAAGAAACCATCAAAAAACCCTTTATCGGAAAATCAGCTACAATGTAAATGGGAAACGCATGTCCCATAGAAGGAAAATGTTTGGCTGGGTTAACATTGGAAGGACACGGAGGCTTCTTAGCCCAAATGAGACTCTTGCGTGTCTGGACCAAAACGTGCTTTGACCCGCCAAAAACTCCTTACCCTATTTTTTTGTTTGTTTCTGGAAGAAGCGTTTGATTATTTGACGGTCTTTTCCTTTGTAAGTAAGTATTCAACGTACTCTTTCATGGTACGGTTGGTTTCTTGCGCTCTTTTTTTTATAGTAGCATGTAGTTCTTCACCAATTGTTATACATTTGTAACCTTTTCTAGGCAGAAAGACCACCTGCATCCAATATTTTACAGAAGTATCCAGTATATATTTGAAATGGTGTAACGAATGGTCGTACAACATAATCATTTCACTATGATGTCACAACTATTCTGAAACCTCAAATTTATGTCCGCTAAATATCCGGTATAGAGGGTTTGGTGGGGCCGCCCGGATTTGAACCGGGGTCTATAGCGCCCGAGGCTACAAGCCTGGACCAAACTAGCCGACGGCCCCCTTCAACAGCTTGTTTTCAACTCGGTTTTGGTGGTTTCTTACATTAATGTTGGCTTGGCTTTAAACTTTAGCGGTTAAGGTTTCGTATTAAATATCTAGCAGGGACCTCCTCGAGCATTTGCCCAGCGAAAGGTTGCTGCTGAAGCGAAATATTTGAAGTCGAAAGTGTGCACAATTAAATTTGTAATTTGTCTGCTGAATCATGTCTGAGCAGTCTGGGATTATGCCCGAAATAAACCAAGTTTGGTTTGACCGCACTATTACTCATGTCAGTAAGGTCTAATCCCAGTACTTTCTTGCGCACTTCACAGTTCTCGGATACCAAAATTGGTTCGTGCAAAAGGCATAGCCACCGAAAGCTCTAAATGCTCTTGTAACCGTGTTTTTCCAGAAAAGGGCCGGTAGATCAGTTCGGTATGATCGCCGCGTTCGCAACGCGGAAGCCGCGGGTTCAAATCCCGCCCGGTCCACTTTTACCCCCGCTCGCCCCCTTTTTGAGTCACCTCAAACTTTAGAGGTAATTTTAGACCTTAAAAAGCAAGGGAAAGCGGAAGAGACTATAAACGGGTATAGCAGAAGATTAAGACAGCTTGCAAAAAACACCGACATAAACGACCCAGAAATCGTTAAAGAATAACAAAAATAAAAACTGGGGACGAATTTATCCCTATGGAACCTGTAAAACTTATACCTCTTCGTGAAGAAACTAATGACTCACAAAACTCATCAAGTAATAAGAAAACTAGAAAATATTATAAAACCCACAAAAACAAACTAACGAAAGTCAAAAATCCCTAAACGTCGTTCTTGTTTGAAAGAAGAACCAAGAAGGAATTACTCTATGTCTGCAACAAGAGTAATCAGAAAGCCATTTTTTGGACATCGAAAATTAAAAAATCTAAATATTAATAGCCAATATGATGTTGTTTTTTTAGCAATTGTCCTTTTAGCAAGCCTCTATGCCTTGCAGCACAACTCCTGCATCTTTTCTGGTCAGCTGGAATCTTTCGCCACTTAGGAGTCTGTGAACGAGCCTTTAGCATTCTATTGCAATCACAGCAGCTATATTTCGTTGGCTTATATCTAATTTCAAAAACCCGCAAGTGAAAGTCACCACACAATCCTTGACCCACTTTTAACTCTCTTATCTCGTGCACTTATCAGTATTGGTATGTTAATAGAAAAAAATCTAAAACTAATGCACCAAAAGTTATTTTCTAGGATAGCAAGAATTTGAATACGCCTAGAGCAACTCCGAGATAGATTGTTGCCACCAAAAAGAGTGCTCCCAGTAATGAAGGGTAGAGTCTACTCGGTTTCATACATAGCAGTTTGCCAATAACTGATAATTGTATTGGAGAGAGGATAAAAACGCCAATTATAATGCCAATGCACCCATATTTGTCGATTAATTTTTGACCTCTACCCAGCCTTCTCTTAATCCAGTCTCCTAGACCTTTTTTCCACTTTAGCAACAGACCGATTAGAACAACTACAGCAAGTATGGTTAAGAAATTCAAGGTCACACTTGCAAAAAAGACTATTATTGGATTGTAACCGATGCCGACACCATACAAGATGCCCATGCCGCATTCAAAGATAATGGAGATAATTATGAAAATGAAGAGCTCGTACACCTATTGACCTTCAATTTTTATGATATTAACGAAGCTAATATTTATTTCTCAAATCTCGCTTAAGTCACTTCTGCTTTCCCTAAACGAAGCCATGGTATGCAAAAACACCTCAGGTAGCGAGTACACCTCCCTAAAGGGCACCCCCCTCGCACCTAAGGACTCTGTTTTTGCACAAAGAGCCAGCTTTTTTCACAAAAGAAATATATGCAATAACGAGCTAATTTGTTAAAACAATCTCATTTAGGGGGATATGATGCCCAACAAGCTTAATGGTGAATTTGCTGGAACAGGAATATACTCGATTTTGAAACTTGTTCCTGTGGGCATAATCATTTTGGAAAATCCTTCTGGAAGAATCACATACGCCAATGACCGTGCCATTGAGCTTTATGGTTTTAACCCAATAGGGCTTGAAACTCGCAATCATTCAATAAAAATCATGAAGATGCTAAAACCAAATGGCGAAGTTTATCGCCATGAAAGGCTTCCAGCAAATCGTGCTTTAAACGGAGAAAAAATCTTTAACGATGAAGCAATAATCCAGAGACCTGATGGTTCAAGAATTCTTGTTGCCTCAACATCGGCTCCTTTAACTGACGCAAAAGGCGAAATAATAGGCTCTGTTGCTATTTTTGAAGACATCACTGAAAAAAGAGAGCTTGAAGATAAACTCGATTCGCACATGAAGCATCTAGAGAAGCTTGTTTCATATCAAGTGGAGCAACTTAAGAATGCTGAAAGGCTATCCGCTATTGGACAAACCGCAGGCATGATTGGACATGACATAAAAAACCCCCTACAGTCATTATGGAACGAAACATACTTAACAAAAAAAGATATTGCCGATTTGCCCGAGAGCGAAGTGAAAAACAGTATCAAAGAAAGCATTTCTAATATGGAGAAAAGCATGTCTTACATAGACAAAATAGTTTCTGACCTCCAAGACTTTGCCAAAACTCCAAAGCCGACTTTAGAGCAAGTTGCCGTCGAAAAAATCATTCATGAAGTAATATCAAGCATGGATATTCCAGAAACCATACAAGTTTCTCTTTTACTCGAAGATGGTTCTTTGGCACTTAAGACTGACCCAACATATATGAAGCGAATACTTACCAATTTGATTTCTAACGCAATACAAGCAATGGCAAACGGTGGAATAGTATCCGTGAAAGTAAAACGCACTATAGACAAAGCGCTCTTAACTATTGAAGATACAGGACAAGGCATACCCTTTGAGGTAAGAGATAAAATATTCATGCCTTTGGTTACCACAAAAACCAAGGGACAAGGTTTTGGTTTGGCAATAGTTAAAAAATTGGCGGAAGCATTAAACGGCAATGTAACATTTGAGAGCGAATTAGGAAAAGGAACACGATTTAACGTTGAGCTCCCATTGAGCGGATAATTAGCGTCATTATTTTAATTAAGTTTAGCCTTACTTTAACACGCAATCAAAAATGACCCCAAATTACTCAAAGATAACCTTCTAAGAGCTTATAACTAGCCAACAATAATAAGACCATAGGGATTAAATTGAATGAACAAAAAACCCCTGAAAAATTAGATAGGCTAATTGAGGCGGGTTCAAATCCCGCCCGGTCCACTCTTTAATAAAAAAGGGCTATTGATTTTATTTTGTAGTATTTTCGGTTTCTCATCGGCCGTGGTTCCGAACCCAGTTGGGTCTGAGACCCCCCAGTCCACTGGTATTGGTTTCTGCAGGAGCGAGTAAAATTTATTTTAGTTCAGGCATTTTGGCAGTAAGTTCATTCCACTCTGAAGGGGATACTACTTCTTTGACCCAAACTGTGATGGCTTTGAACGTTTCTGGAGGTGCGCCCTGTTTAATCACTTTGAGGAAGCCTATGCGATCGGGCTGGCTTAGTCGTTTGATAAGGAATTTTTCGACCTCTTCGACAGATGATGGCGGAAACTTGCTCATGGCTGCGCCTATCACTTTGCCTTGCTCTGGCGGGGGCAGTTCAGCATCTAGCAGGGGAAGGAGAATTTCGTTTTCTTTAACTTCATGAGCTGCAAGATAAGCTCTTAAAGCCGCTGTGGCTTGAGCTATCTTCACCGATGACATTTGCAGGTTTTCGCTTGTTTTATATTCAGCAATCGCCGCGTAGACGGCTTGGAAGTTCTGTTCGTTTATGTGGCGGTCCCATTCAAAAGATTCGCCTAAGCCTTTTCTTAGACCTTCGGCTGCAGGGTAGAGGGATGCTTCTTCACCGTCTTCATGGGCGGTAAAGAAGAGTTTCATGAAGTTGATTCGTTCATTAAATTCCTGGATCGCATCACCTCTGGTGAGCAGTGTGGCACTTAGTTTTTCCAAGTTTTCCAGTTCCACTAATATGGCTTTGTGGGGATAGATATATCCACTAATAGGACCTTTTATTTCAACCATAAAACATACCTTCAACAAAACAGGGTGAAGTTCAGTTAGTTAAACATAGTGGAACCTCTGAAGCATACACAACTAATTTGTTCTATTAATCATGCCTTATACGGTGAGACTGCTGATCATAGCTGTGTCCTAAGTCGATATATTCCTGTGTCACGTTTTCTGCATACGTACCCAAACCACCAACAATCGCTGCTGGGTACTCATAGACAAAGAAACTGATCCTCAAAATGTTCACCCGAGTTATATCTCCAAACTAGTTCCGAATTGTATTTTTACCTTCCACAAGTACTTAAAAATTAACTATAAACTCAATAATAGCTTCCTTGCTAACGAAGCAACTTTCTTATCTTTAACCGGAAGTCCTGTTTTTTTTGCGACTATTTCTAGAAATTCTCTTACGATGGTTTGGGCAGCTTTTCCTATTTCTCCTGGAGTAATCATTTCTCCGGTGAAAATACCTTTACAGTTTCTGACTGCAAGCGGATTTAAGTCGAGAAAAATCCTATTTGTTCTATAATCGTAGTCCGTTATAATAAATGGTTCCAAAATGCATATTACTGGTTTGACATTTTGAATCTTACAGGTGTTTTCTTCGGTTAAGAAGAAACAGCTTCCGTCTTTCTTTCTGCGAATGTTCCTGTTATGAGGATTATTAGGGTCTTCCAAAAAATTCACGAACCCTTTAGCTTCTATCCATTGTTGTTCTTTCAAATTGATATCTGATGGCTTGTCTCTGCAACAAACTCCACAATTCTGACATTGAAAGCCTACTGAATCTGGAAATATGACATTTTCATATTGCACGGTAACCCATCCTTTTAACAGCTAAATGGACAAGAGTACAGTTAAGCATTTCAATTCGCCTTCAATGTTTAATAGTGAAACCACTTGTGGGAAAAGTCTATGCGAAGACAACAAGTTTGCAGACGGCTTGACAAAGAGCCCTTTTCTCGCGCTGGCTTGCCCTATAGAAGAGTGGAAAGATTGAAAAAGAAAGAGTAACTTTAGAACAGTTTGAACAGTAGCTTTAGAGCAGTCATGGAATACTTGAGAGGAAAAGAAGGAATTATTATCTTTAATCGTTGAGTATGATGTGGATAAGGCTGTTCTTAAGTTCCTTGAATGTAAAAATTGTTGGGTAGAGTGATATGGAAAACTTTGGAGGATTAAGTAATAAAGTTCTCAGTAGAACCTGCCTCTGCGGCATCGTATTTGAAACATATGATCCAAAAAAAGTGTACCATTCAAACAAATGTAGGGCAAGTTACGTTAGGAAAAGAAATGGATTCATGATAGTCCAAAGAAAGAAACTAAAGCGAAAAAAATAGAAGAGAAAGTAATGGGCAGGGTTTTAGCTGTTAATGTGAACGTGCAACACTAATACGTTTTTGCTATTCTGTTTTGGTTAACTACGTTGGCGAAAGTCTTTCCTGCTAATTTTTTGAGGGCTAAAATACCTTTTTCTAAACCGTCACTTCGGCCCTGGAAAGTGTAATTTTTAGTTTGTTCGTCTAACCAGTCGATTTGTCAGTTTTCATTTTTCGATTTTAGTTTGCAAAAAAATGGGGAAGGTTGTGAAGTTGCCAGGCGCGTGCCGTTTAGACTCTCTTCTTGCTTAGAGTTTCACGGAAGGTTTTTTTGCATTTGGCGCAGTCAAAAAGTCCGATTTCTTAGTTGGGTTTTCTTTCCTGTTTTGTCTGCTCTGCCTGCCATTACCCATTTCTTTTTCGGTGAAGCGGCTTCTGTTCCGCATGTTTTACATTTTGCCATGTAATCGCCTCCATGATTATGATAACGGAATTGACGTTTAGCACATCATGAATAAAAGCTATTCGCAAATCCAAACCGAGGAAAAACAGTTTAGTGTAAGCTCTTTCGCGCCAGGAGGGGTCGGAACGGACTTACCCCCAACACGCACACGCAGTCATAGAGGGTTTATACTTACAAACGCTAATAGGATTACGGCAGTGAAGAACGTTGGAAGAAACCAGAAAGTTCACTATTATTGAGTTAAGTCAATTTAACGGAAAGGATGGTAAACCTGCATACGTTGGCTATAAAGGCAAAGTGTACGATGTAACTGAATCTTCCCAGTGGATCGACGGCGAACACTCAGGGCATATGGCAGGGCAAAATTTAACAGACGAAATGGATGTTGCACCTCACAGCGAAGAAGTTATGGAAAGAATGAAAGCAGTCGGCGTTATAGCTTAGCCATAACTTAGAGCGCGCAAGTATTCGTGACTAATTAGAAACCAAAACATAAAATCTTCTAATGTCTAGAGTCTTATGATATGGTGAGAAGCATGAAACTCCATTTGTGTGAAATGTGGTCATTTGTTACCAAAAGATGATAGTGCAAAATCTTTGCTGCCGTTTGAAGTTTACCGATGTCGGAATTGCGGGGATGGTTTGCTTTTTGATATAGCTACAAAAGAAGCTTATCTGTTTCCTAAAAGCCTAGGACTTTTCGAGATGACAATTGAAAAAGTCAAAAAAGCAATCAACCAAATTCCGTATGATGAAGATTATTAAACTTCTAGCGCGTTTGACAGTTAAATGCCAACCAAGTACCCATATCTTAACGTTTGCGCTGTAACTCTCTATCAACAAAACAAGAATAAAAAAAACATGCGCACAAACAAACAAATACCTCGCACGTTCAGATGGTTTATTCTATGGTTGCGTGTCTACGCTTCAAATCCGCTTCCGTTCGTCCCATTCTGTGCATTAATTCGACAACAAGGCTGTCTAGGAAGACCATTGTGTTGTTCTCAAAAATGCTTCCGAGAGGGGTAAGCGGCGCTCTTTCTCCTTTGAGCTGTCTGGCAAGATAATCCTCCTCGACTGGCTTTGCTGACTTTGTTCTCCCTCTTACCGTGACGATCAGGTCGGCAAGCTGCCCGAGAGGGGACTCGGGAAATGATGTCACGGCTATCACTTTGGCGCCTATGTCTTTGGCGGCTGAACTCGCCGTTAGAATCATCTTTGTTGTGCCTGTCCCTGATATCGCGATGAGTTGATCTCCTTTTTCGGCTGCAGGTGTGATGGTTTCTCCCAGAAAGTAGACATTGAAGCCTAAGTTCATTAGTCTGAGTGCAAAGGCGCGAGCTACAAATCCACTTCTGCCCATTCCAACAATGAATATTTTCCTATTTTTGGCTTTGAGAAGCATGTCGATCAGCCTCTCGACTTCTTCCATATCAAGCGAATTCATTGCATCCTTGATGCACTCGATGATCTCCTTAGAAGCCGCCTTGAGCCATTTCATTTCTTGCTTTGGCTCACCCATCACTCCAGTTTTTTTGCAGTTCCTTTCTTCTTTTCCCATTATCGTTTCCAACACTTCTGCTTCACAGGACAAGCGCACTGAGTATATGCTATCTACACCTTTATATCTGAAAAATCTTCTGGAGAAACTGAGCCAGTAGGAGAGCATAACGGTCGGTAATGCTTACCAATGTTGGCAGGGCGACAGAAGCGATAGCGCAAGCGTCAAGTGACACTTGTTCTTGAGGAAACAAATTGGATTAATCTGGCGGTTCCAAACCCTTTAGGTATGCGACCCAGCGGATCTACTTTGGAGGATAATTCTAAACATTTTATCAGCAGAGTTGTCAGTCTTATTTCCCGCCCCATCTGAGACGGGAAGATTATCCCTTCTCATTTAAATTGGGTTTTGAACCCTTTTTGGGTTCAGGGACGACCAGCCCCACCAAGTAAATTCCATATTCATCTAAATTACCGTAGTTTTGAGTAGAGACTACTGAATATAGGTGGCCATTGACTATTTTCTGCTTTTCAGAGCATCTCCATACCTAACTATGCCTAGTAACGCGATTAATTTTTATGTATAGCTGTTGTAGTGGTTGGTTTAACTTTGGTGTCCCATTTGGCATTTAAGAAGATCTTGCTTGTCAAGCCTTCAGGAAGAAAAGGATTGAGTTTTTCTTTCGATTTAATACCTACCGGTTTAGAGTATATTGCAACCTACCTCAAAGACGCTGTGGATCAAGTTCACATAGTTGACATGGAACTAGATAACAGAAAATTCCAAGACATCATCAACTTCTACAACCCAGACCTCATTGGCATCACATTGTCTGCAACTGAACATAACCTAGGTCTGCACCTCGCAAAAATTGCTAAACAGAACAATATACACACTGTCGTAGGGGGATATCATCCGACAAGTGTTCCTGACATAATGCTTTCCCACCCCCAAATCGACATGGTTATCCGCGGAGAAGGCGAGGTCACAATGAAAGAACTTGTAGAAATCGGCACTCCTGAGGATGTTGCAGGAATCTCGTACAAGAAGAACGGAAAAATAATCCACAATGCGCAAAGACCCCAAATTGAAAATCTGGACACAATTCCTTTTCCAGCTCGGCATTTGAGGCAATACCCCTACAAAAGCCAAGACCGCGTAACAGATTGCGACGTTATAGTAATGTCTAGGGGCTGCAACGGACTTTGCAGTTTCTGCTGCGAACCAAGCATGAGCCAAGGCTGCCTAAGAACAAGATCACCAGAAAACGTCCTAAACGAAATCATAGAAATGGCGGAATATCACAGAAGAAAACCCGTAAACGTAATGTTTGCCGATCCAAACTTTATTGGTAACCCAAAACAAGTCGATCGTCTTTGCGATTTGTTGATGGAACACGATTTAAACATGGAATTCTGCGCCCTAGTTAGAGCAGACGCCATGGCAACACACCCACAACTTGTAAAGAAAATGTGCCAAGTTGGTATACGCAGGTTTGAAATGGGAATTGAAAGCCCAAACGTCAAAGACCTAAAGTCAACAAAGAAAGGTGTCACCAACCGGGTTCATGGCGAAGCAGTTAGGAACATACGCGAAAACGGCGGCAGAGCAGGAGGAACGTTCGTTATAGGACTGCCTGACCAAACAGAAGAGGAGATCAAAACCTTTCCAACGTACGCAAAAGAAATTGGCTTAACAGGAGCCGCCTTTGGCATCGCAACGCCATTTCCCGGCACAGAATTCTACAAAGAGATAGATGACCAAAGCCTAATCTTCGAAACTAACTGGGACAACTTTGACGAAATGCACTCGGTGTACACTACCAAGTATCTAACAAAAGAGAAAATTGAAGAAATGGCCACTTACTGTATGGCAAAATTCTGGAACATGGACACATTCATTGACCATGAAAAGATCTCCCAAACACGAACCAAACAAAAAAAGCCAATAGTAGATTTTGTTAACGAAAGAATAACTAATCTCGGCTTTTTGACTAATAACGGAACAGAATTACAAAAAGACAACTTTGAAAAACACATAAAAATATTTCTTGAGGCTTACATAGACAAGCGAGTAGAAGCGTATACCCGAAAAGTCGGAGTTCATGAAGTCTTAGAAATGACCCAGTTCCTCAAAATATTGGGACCGCAAAAAATTCAATGTACACTAAGCTTAGACGACACCCATGCCAGCTTCATATTCAAAACAACTAAAACAACTGTTGAGTACATACGAATCATAAGAGGAAGACAAGCTGACGCCACCATAACTCTCGATGTAGACCTAAAGTGGCTAAGTGAACCCGCCAATTCACATATTATCGAGAGAACTGCTTTGGTGTTCTCACGTAATTTAACTACCAAGAAACTATGGAACATGTTTAGGCTTTTTGCCGCAGTCGGAACAAGTGCCTTGGCGTGGAATCTACAAAAACTGAAATCTCGGAAATCCTAAAGATTACTGTTCAATAAGAGTTTTTTAGGCTCTATAAGCTCTGGGTTCAAATCCCGCCCGGTCCACTAATCAATGAATTTGTGTTGCGGGTTGGCGCTGAAAGTGATCAACTTTTTCACCGCAAAACTCTTTGTATTAATTCTTTGCACTACATATCACTCTTTACCACTAATTCAAGAAATCGAGACACTTTAGTGGAGTATGCCTTCGAGGTCAGATAGAAGAAAGAGAAAAATAGTTAGACTTCACATCGGTGTTTTTTCAACTCTGGACGCCATAAAAGAAGAAGAAAATTGCTGCAGGGGCGCTTCTTCTTCTAACAGTCAGTTGATAACTTCGGGAAGAAAATACCTTGAGTTGAAAGAAAAAAAACAGTGTTTTTTCCAAAAAAACAATTTTTTCTTCTTCTACAGTTTGCACTCGAGTTCCCGACTGAATTGACTTATATGGTGTAAGCTTATCGACGATGCTTGACTGCTAAGGATAGACGAATAACGAGCAAGATTTTCGGAGCTGTGCCTTTTCATCGAAAAAAATGCAGGGGAGGTATTCTCGCCGACTTTTGCCCTTAATCGTTGTTTATCGTTATCGCATACTCAAAAGATGATGATGACCAAAGAAAAAATTTTCCTCGGTCATCATCAACTAAGCCATAACCTACAATAAAATACTGCATACAGACAGACGCAAGGATAAAGCCCAAAAACCCTAGGTGATACTGCAACAACTATAACTGCGCTCCTTGTTTATTGCGCAAACATAAGAAAAATTCGAGCTGTAAGTTAGAAGTAGTAGTCTAGGGGTGGGGGTGGCTAGACTACTACTACCCATACAGAAATGTAAGAAGCCGCCCTCCTAAAACAAAATGCCGCTCGCTTTCTGCAGCGGAGAATTAAGCAGCGGTTATTCCAGGTATTGCAAGAAGAATATTGAAAACATTTACTTTTCTTCTAACCAATAGTTAATCTTCTATTTCTGATTCTGCGCTTGTTAGAAAGAAGAAGGACACTTGCCGTAGGAAAAAAACCGTTTTTCTTCTTCTGTAGAGAGGTTAGGTTTATTGATAGAGAAAGAATTCTAATTCTGTTGGAAGCAGTTTTCTTATTCAACTTTACCTGATGGCAAGAACAGCACAGCCGAACATATCAATATACGCTGCTGCAAGAGAAGCCCAATTATCTTGCCCTTGTCGGAAGTGAACATGAAATACGCCTCTTCTACCAGGAGAGCCTAAAAAATGGCTAAACAGCATCTTCCCCGCAGCACAACACAGTGGGGACCCTGGCTTTTCAACCCAAAAACCCTCCAATGGACCAGCAACCCAACCGAAATAACAAACACCCAAAACCCCAACCCCACACAAAATAGCGATTTGGAAAAACCAACCCCCCCCCACAACCAGGAGCAGACGAGAAGGTGCCATCTGAACCTAACACCAGCCGCTTTGGGGGAAACAACCAAAATCATCTTCCCGGGGAAGATAAGGGAAGCCAAAAAGCTCCGATCCTTCCGAGAGTTTCCCGACAAAGTCGACACCCAATATCTTTCAGTAAAAATCAAGACACTAACCAAGTTACCTCCAGACTATGAGGTCAACATTGAGTCATGTGTTGTCTGCGGAGCAAAGCAAGACCGGATTGGCTATTCACTTTGTTTGATGATTCATGCGGTTCCTGGACCCTGCGGCTTCAAATCTTCAAACCACCGCTAAACCACGGATTGGGGTGTTTATGGGTAGTAGTAGAACATTGAAATTTTCGCGTGTTCTACTTCTTTCAGTTAACTGGTTGCTTCTTACCAGGTCCACTCAACGATATTTCTGTTGGTTTATTGGCTTGCTGTTAAGGTTGGCGGCGTCGCTGGTAAAGTCTTGCGTAATCCGCTTTGGATCGCGGTAAGAAGATTGGCGCAGGCGAAATCAGTTGGTTTAGTGCTCTTTTAGTTCTTTTAGCCCTTTGTGTTCTTTGAGAACAGTCATCGGTGACGTGCTAGTGTCGGCGATGCCTGGCATGGCGCGTAAGACCTCGCCTACGAAGTGTAAGCTATTTTCGTTGCTATCGGCTTTGAAGAAGATAACGAAGTCCCAGTATCCGTACAAGCTCCATGAGGACTCAATTATTACACCTTTCATTGGTTCAGTAGGCATCTTCTGAAATACGTCCCAGAACTCGCCGCCTTTTCCCGAAATAGTTTTAACTAAAACTTGATATTTCATCATGTTTTTTTCCAAATTCAAACACCATTCTTATTTCCGTTAGACATGCCCTTAAGGCCCTGTGACTGAATAAATACTACTACACCGCTATTGGAAATACTTTTTGATTTGGTCCAAAGTAAGAGTAGCCAAGCCGTTAACCATTAGCATTTGCTCTGCTTTTTCAATGTTACTGGGGCGCAGTATCAACGCAATTTTGCCGTCCACATGGATAGCGGATGAATAAGCATATTCTATGTTTATTCCTCCATCACCCAGGATTTTGGTTATGTTTGACAGTTTAGCCTGTTCAGTGATGAAGGTGGCTATTACTTCAGTGTTCTTTTTTGATTTAGCAAGATTAAATTCGGCATCTTCAAGTAACTTAGAGGCTTTCTCAGGCTCCTCAATTATCATTCTAACTAATCCAAACTCGCCTGCATCCGCAATAGACAATGCGAAGACCTTGATTTTATTTTTGTCAAGTTGCGACATGACTTCAAATAGAGAGCCCGGTCGATTATCAAGAAAGACACTTACCTGTGTTATTGGCAAACGTTGCACCGATACTCAATTTGTTTCAAACGATATTTAACTTTAACCAAAGTTGAAGATTAGAAATTTCTCTTTAAGGTCTTCAAAGCTATAATGCCCATTTCCGCCAACCTTTATATTTCCACTTGAATAATTCCTTGCTATTCGGAGATAGCAAGTTTGCTAAAATGCACTGACGTCTCCAAGCGCTTTGGAGGACTTCAAGCTTTAAGAAAAGTGGATTTCACAGTGAACAGCGGGGAGATAGCTGGGCTTGTGGGACCCAATGGTTCAGGTAAATCAACACTGCTAAACCTAATTAGCGGCGTCTACAAACCTGATTTTGGACAAATCATTTTTTTGGAAGAAGACATTTCTAAGCTTCCGCCCTACAAAATCTGCGCAAAAGGTATAACCAAAACAGCGCAAACCGTACAATCTTTTCCAGAAATGACTGCGGTCGAAAATGTTTTGACAAGCGTGTTGTTCAACGGAAAAAAATATGATGGCAAGATTGGTGCGTTGCCGCGGGCTCAGGAACTTTTGGGTTTCGTAGGGTTAAACAAAGAAAAATTCGATTTGCCTGCAAAAAAGTTGAATGTTGTTGAGTTACGGCGAATCCAACTTGCTAAAGCTTTAGCGACTCATCCTAAGCTGCTGTTGTTAGATGAGTTGCTAACGGGTTTGACAGTAAATGAATGTGATGAAGCAATAGAATTAATCAGACGCATCAATAAACAAGGAGTTACAGTGCTCATTGTAGAGCATGTTATGCGTGTTATCATGGGACTCTGTGACCACGTGATTGTTCTGCATCATGGCGAAAAAATCTCCGAGGGAACACCAAAACAAGTTGTCTCTGACGAGAATGTTGTGAAGGTTTACTTAGGCAAACGGTTTACGTTTGGTGAGGACGAATAAGATGCTGGAAGTGGAGAATTTATCTGCAGCTTATGGCATGGTGCAAATATTACGAGATGTAACTTTCAAAGTTGAAGAGAAAGAAATCGTCAGTATTATCGGACCAAACGGCGCTGGAAAAACAACTCTTGCAAAAACAATCATGGGCTTCCTTAAACCACAGAATGGGTCAATTACATTCAAAGACGAAAATATAGCCAACCTTCCCACTTACGAAATCGTCAAAAAAGGAATCACCATGATTCCTGAAGGCAGAGAAACATTTCCTTCCCTATCCGTCGAAGAAAATCTTCTGCTAGGTGCCTACACCATAAAAGATGGAACAAAAACTAAAGAAACTAAGGAAAGAGTCTACCAGATTTTTCCTGTGCTGAAAAAGAAAGAGAAAGCGCTGGCTCGAACCCTCAGCGGCGGTGAACAACAAATGCTTGCAATCTGCCGAAGCCTAATGTCTAATCCCCAATTGCTAATTTTGGATGAGCCTTCATTGGGGTTAGCGCCGATTATTGTTGAAAAAGTACTCGATACTGTACGCACAATCAACGAGGAAGGCGTCACCGTGCTTTTAGTTGAACAAAACATCCATGAAAGCCTAAACGTCGCAGACCGAGGCTACGTTCTTGAAGAAGGCAAGATTATATTGGAAGGCAAAAGTAGGGAACTTTTATCTAATAGTCACATAAAAGAAGTGTATCTAGGCCTTTAGAAGCGAGGGATAAACTGGTGGATGGCAAATACTGGAACCAAAAAATCGAAACCATGCCTGCTGAAGAAATAAAAAAACATCAACTACAAAAACTCAGAGAACAAGTAAAACACTGCTACGAAAACAGTAACTTCTACCGAAAAAAATTCGACGCAATCGGCCTTAAACCTGAAAACATACGTAAACTTAGCGATCTGCAAAAGATTCCTTTTACAGTAAAATCAGATCTAAGGGATAATTACCCATTCGGCATGGTTGCCGCTAAATCAGACGAGATTGTTGAAATTCACGCATCCAGCGGAACCACTGGAAACCCAATCATCGGCGCCTACACCAGAGCTGATATGGATACGTGGCAAGAACTCATGGCACGCTCCATCTACACTGCAGGCGGAAGACGCCAAGACGTAATCCACATCGCCTATGGCTATGGATTGTTCACTGGGGGCTTAGGCTTCCATTATGGCGCTCAAAAAGTCGGCGCCAAAATTGTTCCTGCAAGCGGCGGAATGACCCAGCGTCAAATTAAACTTATGAAAGACCTCGGCGTCACCATCCTTGCTTGCACGCCCAGTTTTGCAGTTTACCTTTCCGAAACCATGTCTCAAGAAGGAGTTGACCCGAAAAATGATCTGAAACTTAGAATTGGGATGTTCGGTGCTGAACCATGGTCAGATAAGATTCGGGAAAGAATCGAAAAAGAAATGGGTATTCGAGCTTTTGATATTTATGGATTAACGGAGCTTTGCGGTCCAGGTGTCTCTGTTGAATGTGAGGAGCACAAGGGCTTGCATATCTGGGAAGATAACTTTATCGTAGAAACAATCGATCCTGACACAAGTGAAGCTTTGCCTGCAGGAGAAGAAGGAGAACTGGTTTTCACGACGCTTACCAAAACGGGCTTACCCATGCTTAGGTATAGAACACGCGATATCTCCAAAATAGACACGGAAACATGCTCGTGTGGAAGAACCCACGCCCGGATGCTCAGGGTACAAGGAAGATCCGACGATATGCTGATTATTCGTGGAGTGAACGTTTTTCCCTCCCAAATAGAGTACGCCGTGATGTGCTTCTCCGAACTAGCCACCCAATACCTTATAGTTCTTGACAGGCCAGGAGCCTTGGACACTTTTGTTGTTAAAGTTGAATTATCCGAGAAAGCCTCTAAAGACTCACAGTTAGACAAGAATGCTTTGAAGAATGATATTCAAAAGAGAATCCACATTGTTACAGGCATTTCAGCCGACGTTGAAATCGTAAAGCCAGGCGAACTTCCAAGAACAGAGGGCAAAGCAAAGAGAGTTCTCGACCTTCGTAAGGGCAAAATGTAAAGGACAAACTTATGACTTCCAAGATTGCAGCAGACAAGCCAGGCAGTTTTGCCTTGCTTAACGGCGATGAGGCAGTTGCACGTGGAGCAGTGGAAGCCACAATTAAAGTTGCGGCCTCTTACCCTGGAACACCCGCCACGGAAATTTTGGAAGCCATAGCTGAAGTCGCAAAACAATTCGGAATCTACGCTGAATGGAGCATTAACGAAATTGTTGCTGCTGAAGTTGCAGCTGGCGCTTCTATGGCTGGTGTACGCTCCATTGTTTCAATGAAGCATGTGGGATTGAACGTTGCCGCCGACGCAGCCATGACTTTGGCTTATACTGGCGTTGAGGGCGGAATGGTAATTGCAGTCTGTGACGACCCAGCCCTGCATAGCAGCCAAAACGAGCAGGACACCCGCTTCTTCGCTGTACACTCAAAGCTACCTTTGCTGGATGCAGGCAACCCCCAAGAAGCCCTTGACATGGCAAAAGAAGCCTTTGAAATCAGCGAAAAACTCAATTTACCCGTGATCCTACGACTTACAACCAGAGTTGCGCATGGGAAGGCACGGGTAAAACTAGGAAGTTTCAATAAACTCAACCGCAAAGTCGAGTTCGACAAGAACTGTTCAAGATGGGTCATGGTTCCCTCAAATGCCATTCGACAGCACCGTGTTTTAGAGGGCAAATTAGCAGAGGCGAAACGGCTTGCAAACGATTCACACTTCAATGTGGTTGAGGATAATGGTGGCGAAATAGGCATCGTAGGAAGCGGCGTAGGCTACTATTACGCTCGATCAGTTTTGGATACAAAGAAGTTTTCTTGGCTAAAGCTGGGGTTCGTGAATCCTTTTCCAGCGGAAATTGTTAAGAAATTCGCCTCAAAATGTAAAAAACTCATAGTAATTGAAGAGTTAAGATCTTACATCGAGGAAAACCTTCAGCGGCTATGCCTTGAAGTTTCTGGGAAAAGCCAGTTAGGTTTAGAAGAAATAGGTGAATTCACACCTGATAGCGTTCGTGCAGCGTTTGCCAAACTAAACTTGGCGGCCCCAGTTGAAAAGCAAGAACCCTTAGATTTGCCGCCCAGACCACCCGCTCTTTGCCCTGGATGCCCGCACAGAGCATTCTACTATGCCCTAAACATGGTAAACCAACATGTTGGCTGCGACGACGACAAGTGCGTTGGCTGTGACATATGCGAGTATGCCTGCTCTTTTGAGAAGGAAAGAGTCTTCAATCCGTTGAAATCTCGGATTCGCGCGGTTAGAATCGGGCAAACTTTCAATACGGCGGTAACCTGCAAAGTCTGCAAAGATGCACCATGCATTTCAGCCTGCCCAGAAAAAGCGCTAAGCCAATCGGAACAAACAGGAGCAATCATGGTGGATGAAGGCAAATGCAAAGGCTGTGACTGGTGCATCGAAGCCTGCAAATATGGCGCCATAACATTACATCCTACCAATCACAAAGCATTAGTCTGCGATATGTGCGGAGGCGACCCCAAATGCATCCCCGCTTGCCCTGAAAGCGCTTTAAGCTTAACTGGAAAATCAAACGATAAAATCGTCACAGGCGACATCGGCTGCTATACGCTGGGAGTTCTTCCCCCTGTAAATGCTGTCCAAACGTGCCTTTGTATGGGAGCTGGAATTTCCCAAGCTGCAGGAATGATTCACGCAGGCGTTAAAGATAAGGTGTTTGCGGTCATTGGGGATTCAACTTTTTTCCACGCAGGAATGCCGGGGCTCCTAAACATAGTGTATAACAAAGCGAACGTTTGCGTGATTATAATGGATAACAGCGTTGTCGCTATGACGGGACATCAGCCAACGCCAGGTTCAGGAAAAACCGCCATGGGAACCGACGCAAAAATAATCAGGATCCGAGACATCGCAAAAGCATTGGGCATAGAAAAAGTCGAAGTCATTGATCCATACGACATTAAAGCTGCAACCGCCGCGTTAAGAGGCATGCTAGATTATCAAGGTCCATCGGTTGTAATCTCTCAAAGACCCTGCCCTCTTCTAATCGAGCGCCAAAAACCACGTGAAATCAAAGCAGAATGCAATGCTTGCGGAGTATGCGTCAAAGCCTTCGGGTGCCCAGCCATCACCTTGACAAGCGAACATGCTGAAATAGACCCTAGCCTCTGCTATGGATGCGGCGTATGCGAAACCGTCTGCCCATTTGACGCCATAGGGAGAAAAGAAAAATGAACCTCGACATAATCTTTAGCGGCGTAGGCGGGCAAGGCGTTGTAGTTTTAAGTGACATCTACTGTGAGGCCGCGATGCTTGACGGATTCGATGTTGCTAAAGCGGAGATTCATGGCATGGCTCAGCGCGGCGGCTCAATAGTTGCCTACGCACGAATCGGCAGCAAAGTTGAATCGCCCCTGATTGAAACAGGAAAAGCTGATGCGATTGTTGGCTTTGAAATTCTCGAAACCGCTCGAGCCTTGCCGATGCTAAAGAAGAAAGGTACAGTAATCGTTAACATGAAGTACATTCAGCCAAACTGCATGGTGACAGGCGCGAAACCTGTAAAAACAAAAGATTTGATGGCGTTGCTTAATTCTAAAGCTTTGGTCCATGAGGTAGACGGCGCCGGCATTGCCGAAAAACTGGGCAACACCCTTGTAGTCAACACTGTTCTCCTAGGTGCCCTCTCTGCTCTTCCAGAGATTCCAGTGAAAGCAGAATCTTTTAAGCAAGCTATAGCTGGCAGGCTTAAAGAAAAATACATCACTTTGAATCTTAAAGCGTTTCAGCTAGGGCGAGACAGCGTTTTGTTGAGTTAATTTTATAAATATTCGGTTTTATATAGCAGGCAAAACACAAAGAGGAGAAAAATTTGCAAAAGAAAATATTGGCAGTATCAGTGATTCTAATAGTAATTGTCGCAGCAGTCGCAGCTTTTCAATTCATACCTAAAACACCTTCACCTGAAGCTCGGAACATTTTGATAGGCTTAGTTGCACCGGTATCAGGCTCACCTATCGGACAGGACATGGAACGCGCTGCTCGATTAGCAGTGCAGGAAATTAACGATGCAGGCGGAGTTCACGTAACAGCATGGAATACAAACGTTAACATTACGTTGGACATAGCTGACACAGTAAATGACGCTCCAGGCCCCAACGCAGTAACACCAGTAACCAGAGCAGTTGAAACAGACAAAGTTGACCTTCTAATCGGCGGATACGGAAGCGCAGGCACCTTAGCTGACCAAGTAGTAGCAATAACAAACAGAGTCCCATTCATAATCACAGGAGCCTCAAACGAGCTAGTAACACGAAGAGGACCACAAGGAAACTACGGTGGCTTTGGTCCAACTGGAGCAAACAGTATTAATGACGAAGAAGGCATGAGCTACATGTTCCATTACTGCACCACAACCTACCACTACAGCAAAACAGTCGTTGACTTCTTTGCTTCAGAAATGAAACCCTTGATTGCAACTGACCGAAACTTCAGCCTTGCATTACTTTACCGCAATGATGCTTTCGGACAAGGTGTTGCACAAGCAACAAAGTTCTGGATACAGAACGAAAGCTTACCCATTAACATCGTAGCAGACAGAAATTATGACCCAGCAACGCAGAACTACCAAACTGACCTCACAGCAGTCGCTGCTTCACATCCAGACGCAGTGTTCATAGCTGATAACCCCGACAGAACACCCATCATAATTAATCAAGGATGGAACGATGTTGGCTTAAAAACAGTTTACATTGCCGTGGAAAACAATCAAGATCCAACATTCTACGAACTTTTAGGAGCCACAGGTAACGGGCAACTTCTTGAGTCAAAAATGGACCCATTCATGACACCTTCATACTCAACTACAGTACAGTCATATACAGAGAAATTCAACCAAGCCTACCCACATATAATGCCGGGAATGATGGGGGCTGATACATACGACGCTTTCTACATTGCGAAAGACGCCATTGAAAGAGCTGGAACAGTCGACAAAGCAGCCGTACGAACGGCAATCGAAAACACAAATCTAAACCAAATATTGATTTTGACAAAGACAGGAAAAATAGAGTTCAGCAAAGGCATCAACTACCATGAAATTGACCCCATAACCTTCATTGAGCAGCTTAAATGGGATACATCAACCAACCATCTAACATCACAAATCGTTTGGGCACCATCAGATGCAAGCTATCTAAAGCAAGTAAACTTTACTCTGCCAACGGGCTATCAACCCGGACAGTAGTAACTGTTTTCAATCCCTCTCTTTCTTTTATTTCTCGCATATTTTAAATACTTAACACGTGAATTTACTTCAACCGCTCATCTGAGAGAGAAGATACTATGGACGTTACGGCGCCTACAATAATTTTGACATTGATCTGGGGTGTCGCCACCGGGTGCATTTATATTCTGTTGGCAACAGGCTTAAACTTGATTTTCGGCGTTATGAAACTTGTGAATTTTGCACATGGACAATTACTCATGATAGGTGCATTCTTAACCTGGACCTTCTCAGTTGCAGCTGGGATAAATGCCTATGTCGCAATCCTAATTTCCATGGTAGTGGTTGCTGCACTCGGAGTTGTTGTAGAACGTCTTTCTTTCCGCAAGGTTCTGGGAACAGATAAGTTGAACGAGATTTTCGTGAGCCTCGGGTTGATTTACATCTTTGAGAACGCTGCCATGCTAATATGGGGAGCCAATTCAAGACAGATTGTGAGCCCCTTCTATGGCCAGAGTCTAAAATTATCAAGCATCTCGATCACCTACGACCGCATAATCGCCGTGTTCGTTGTGGTTGCGGCGCTGATAGCTTTCGGCTTACTAACGAAGAAAACAAAACTTGGCTTAGCTATGCGGGCAACCAGCCAAAGAAACACCACAGCCATGCTCATGGGTATAAACACAGAAAAAATCTACATGATAACTTTCGCGATAGGTGCAGCCTTAGCTGCTCTGGCTGGAGGACTCTACGGCATAATTTTTTCGTTTGACTATCAAGTCGGAGCGATGCCTACAATCATAGCTTTCGCAATCATAATACTCGGGGGTTTAGGAAGCATAAAAGGCGCCATCATCGGCGGGTTACTATATGGCGTTGCTGAACAGTTAGCCACCCTGTTTTTGGGAGGAATCTGGGGAAGTGCCGTCGCTTTTGCCATGCTCATAGTTGTCCTTATTATTCGACCAAACGGAATATTCGGCGAGAAAGGGGAGTAAAATGCAAACCAAACAAGCACTCACCGCATTCATCCGTTCCAAAATTTTCCAATTGTTGCTAGTCACATTTGCAATCTCAGCGTTGCTGCCAATACTTGTATCCAACAGCTTCTTTCTCTATATTTTGACACTTATCTTTATCTTCGCAATTTACGCAGCAAGCTGGAATTTTCTGGCAAACTCAGGGCAAGGCTCCCTTGGACACGCGCTGTTCCTAGGCATCGGCGGTTTCTCATCGGCAATCATTGGGGGCAAAATATCAATTGCCATGATTGCGTTGCTGGGCGTAACTCGAATGCCAATAGGCGTTTTATCTGTACTGGTTCAGGTTGTAGTGCTTCTTGCCGGCGGCTTAATTTCGGCTGGAATAGGTTTGTTGATTGGTTTGGCTTGTGTTAGGTTGAAGGCTTGGTATTTGGCAATGGTGACTTTTGGTTTTTCAGTAATTGCCAGCACAATCTCAAGCCAATTTGATTCATTTACCAATGGGATAAACGGATTCGCTCCAACAATACTTGTTCCAGGAGGTTTTCCCTTCTATATCTTGGTAATTTCCTTCGCTGTCACCTCCTTTACAACACTGTATTTAATTATGAAGTCAAAGATGGGATTAGCATTCAGGGCTATTCATGGAAACGAAGAAGAAGCAAAAATGATCGGGATTAACACAGCAAAGTACAAACTGATAGCTTTTGTTATCAGCACCTTCTTCGCCGGCATCGCGGGTGGATTGTACTCGTACTTCTTAGGTTTCGTGCAAAACTCCATTTTCGAACCTGCTAACTCATTCCTACCGCTTATCATGACTGTTATTGGAGGGTTAGGAACCCTTGCAGGACCAATCATTGGCGCGATTTTCTTTATCTCAATTAGAGAAACGCTGGCGCTTCCAGGAGTAGTTGATTACCTACGTACATCTGTTGGTCCATACTTTCCAGGCTTAAGCAATGTTGGTCCACCCTTGACCTTCTTAATAATTGGCGTTATCCTATTGTTGATCGTTATTTTTGCTCCAAAAGGATTATCCGCTCTTCTTAACAGATTCTACGTTTACCTCAAAACCCCTGAAAAGAAAAAAGGAGCCTAACCAAATGAAAGGAACAGATTATTTCGCTGAAGCATTAGGAATCCAAGTTCTTGAATCGAAGGATGGTTACTCAAAAGTAACGATGAAAGTTGAAAAGAACCATACGAACGCTTTAGGCTTCACTCATGGAGGCGCGGTCTTCTCTTTGGCGGATTACGCTTTTGCTCAAGCATGCAACTTTGGCGATAACGTAGCTGTTGCGGTTCAAGTCAGCATAAATTTTTTGAAGCCTTCAGTTGAAGGCGACATTTTGACGGCTGAGGCAGCAAGGGTTTCAGATGGAAAAACCATGGGCTTATACAATGTTACAGTTCGCAAAGAAGACAGAATCATAGCGTTCTTTTCAGGGTTAGCTTTCAAAAAATAAATTCATCCATCAAGCGATCGAGATGGAAATCCGGGCATGCCAGACAATATTTTGGGTTGACCTACATTTAATTAAAGTTGATTTTCAGCCGCTCTAACTTTAGATTTGCTCGCAGGCACCACTGTGGTTTGACCTATTGCGGTACAAATACCGCCCGGTCCACCAAATTTTGGAAGCGCATTTTCATTATAGTCAGTGCTCTTTCTTATCTCTGCTTCCATTCCTTTTTTCCTTTGTTTTTGGTTTGGTTTGTTACTTTTTCGTTTTTCGGTTTGTTTTTCGTCTTGCTTTTTATTTTGATTGCCCTCCTTCACTATCAAAATGTACTACATCCTTATCCATCTTACCTTTTTCGACCCAGTCTCTTATCCACTAGTTCCTGATTTTTGCTATCTCTACCGAATTTAGTTGTTGCCTTGAATTTTCAGAAAGCATTTATTCATAAATGTTTATTCGTACGTAGGAAAATTGATTTGAAGACCAATTCTATCAATAACATTTTTACCAATAAATGGTTTTTTAGGATCACAACCGCAGTGTTTTTTGCGTTAACAATTTTTTTCGCATATCCTTACTCTGGCTACAGGTCTTTTTTCAGACAATCAATACTGCCTTTTAATGTTTCCATAACGTCAACGGCTTTTTCCCAATTACGCAGCATCGCTTATGTTGGTTCTTTAGGGTTTGGCATCTTGTTAATCCTATTTTTCCTGGCAAATATAAAGAACGATAAATGCTCAAAAGAGATTGCCGCAACGAATAGTGCTTGGCTCGCGTTTGTCCTGCAAGCCTCTGCAGGGCTCAGCATCCAGTGGACGGCCTACGACGTTTGGATAACGCAAAGCATTACCTTGCCAGTTCTCTTTGCAGCTTCCATTATTTTGCTGGTTACTTCTTTTCTTCTTTTGGTCAAGAATACGTGGACTCAAAAGGTTGGATACTTTTTTTCCTGGGGTTGTTTATTTTTTAACTTTATTTTACTTGTGATAATGTTGAGGTTCTTTGGCTTCTTTACAGCAGCCTTCCCAACGCTAACCGTGATTATGACTGTAAATAGCGGTTTAGCAATTTTTGCCCTGAATAACCGCAGCTCGACAGCGGTGAAGGAAAAAAATGTTCGCCAAGGAGTAAAGCGTAGTTTTAAAAGGTTTTTTCCTTTAAAAATAATTGCTGTATTTTTGTTATCCATACTGATATTGGAAGCAATATCGCTTGATCAACCAACCAACTATGCCTTAAGCTTAGCAAGCCCATCGAAGGATTTCTATGTCGGGGTCACCTTTGGTGGAAACACTACAGCAGAAGCGAAAACACTCATTAACGAAGTGAAGAATTACACTAACGTTTTTGTGGTTGATTCTTTGCCAATTAGCCAAAACGAAGCAGAAATGTATGAAATCTGCGACTACGCAGCTCAGAGTGGGCTTCACATTATTGTTTATTTTGCTTGGTTTAGCGAGTATTGGCAGGCTAATTTCCTTGATACTGCTAAGCAAAGATGGGGAGAAAAATTTCTTGGCGTATATTTGTATGATGAGCCGGGAGGAGTGCAACTGGATAGAAACGGAATCAAATATGGAAGGGTGGGCCCCACCCCTATTAATCAAAGTCAGGCTGCAAGCAGGTATCTGCGGTCTTTCCAAACGGCTAACCGAGGCAAATCTGACATGCAAATGTTAAAAATGAGAAACATTGAAGCTTTCACTTCTGACTATGCACTTTACTGGTATGACTACAAAGCAGGATACGACGCGGTTTTTGCGCAACTTGGTTTGAATAGTTTAAGCAATAATACACAGTTGAGGCAAATGACTGCTGAATTTGCTCGAGGTGCAGCTACAGTTCAAAACAAAGATTGGGGCGCCATAATTACATGGACATACAATTCTGCTCCATACATCGAATCTGGACCCGACCTCTACAACGATATGATGTTAGCCTATAATTATGGAGCAAAATACGTTTTAGTCTTCGACTACCCCTATGAATCAAACTCCACCTATGGCATCTTAAAGCAGGAGCATTTAGATGCTTTGAGGAACTTTTGGAATTATACAAGTTTGAACCCTCCAGCCTCTCCGATTGCCAAAACAGCTTATGTTCTGCCTAAAGATGACGGCTACGGTTTTCGAAGACCGGATGACATATTCTGGGGATTTTGGGCATCAAACGACTCTTCAGCCAATTTTACCTCTGAGATAAATGAGCTTATGAATCAATACGGACCTAATCTTGATGTAATTTACAATGACGGATTAAACCTCAAATCGTCAGGATATAGCGAGCTTATTTTTTGGAATAGAACGATAACACAAATACCTGGATGATAGGCTTCTTAGAGAGAGTTTTTTTGCTAGTCGAACAAAAATATTATTTATACAAGTTTTAAGAGAAACTATATATCCAGTTGAGGTTTTAGGAAAGAGTAAACAGTGATTCAAAATGAATAAGAATATAATATACATTATTGCGGTTTTATTAGTTGTCATTATAGTAGCCAGCACAGCGGTAATTTTACTGAACAACAATCAAAGCCCAAACAAACAAACTACAGCAGTCAACATCGCGGATGCCTCCAGCTTACAATTCACTGTTAACGACACAAGCCAAGGAACAACGACACCCTATCAGTTTACAGGAATAAACATTGGGTCAGCAAACCTAACTATAAGAGTTGACTTGCCAAGTTGCAACCCAGGCGGCGCTAACTACACTTATGTTTTTAATTCAGGGACACAAAGTGCGTGGAACAAAACCAGTGATGCTGCATGGATGACAGATAACTTCAACAATGCGTATTCTCTTTGGGGCAACATGTGGTCAGGCTACGTATCAAAACTTGACGCTTGGAACAGCACCGCAACATATTCATACACTGCATCAAACGGAGACGCAATCATCATATTCGATATCCGTGTAAACCCAACCATACCAAATTCAACCTTCCAAACCAGCTAGAACATAACGCAAGAAATTGGAACATATATTCCTAACTTTCTTCTTCTAATTAACCATCATTATTATTTTGATGCAACAAAATATTTTTCAAGATATTCTTTCAAAGCTGCAGCATTGTTTAATTTCTCTTCTTTAGAGCCAAAAACAAACGTGACATTGCCATTTTTGGATTCCACGGCTATTTTCGACAAAAGCGCCCCCTGCGTTTGTAGTTCCCTCCAATATCTCTCTTTGAATTTTTGCCATTTTTTTGTGTCACGGCTGTACCATTTTCTAAGTTCAGTACTTGGAGCTACATCCTTAATCCACTCATCAATCTCTGCATCTTCCTTTTTAAGTCCTCTAGGCCAGAGGCGCTCCACTAATATTCGCTTGCCGTCCTCAGCCGTTGGTTTTTCATAGGCACGTTTCAAAAAAACAGTCGCCTTATCACCCTCCATTTAACGGTCAGTAAGTCATCTATCCTCAGAAAACCTTTGTATAAGAACTTTTTCCGACAAGACTCAAACATGCTTACAAGTCGAAATGGTTTCAGGGAATTTCTTGACTTTTTAACGGGATTGTTAATAAGCGCTATTTTAATTTATTAATTATTCTTCAAGTGGGAAAATGAAAAAAATTAAAGCATTAAAATGTGCAATATTGGTGGCTCTGCTGATAATGCCGTTGATGGCTCTTTCAGCGTCAGCCACTACAGTTCCAGTCTTCAGCGTTTCGTCATTATCGCAATTACCAATTGTGCTGCCCGCAGAAACTACATTTAACGGCTCAATCTCTGTCAGCGAAACCCTCCGCTTCTGGGTAAGCGACCCCAACGGAGCCCAAATTGTTAACTTGGGCTTAATTGACAAACCCACAGCGTTTAGCTTCACATCACAACAAACAGGAAACTACACACTAAACTTTGAAAACGATGCGCCTCACTCCGGTCCAATCCAAGTTAACTTCTCATACGCAACAAACCCGGACATTTCGGGCAGCAACAATTCAACGGGAATACCTCTTGGATATCTAGCTATTTCAATCATTATAACTGTCTTGGGAAGCATTTTGATAATTTTTTTAGTGCACCGCAAAACCAAAAGTCAGCGCAAGGTAACGGCATAACATCAGGAGCAATTTACCTCATACTTTAACTCACAACTAGATTCTTGTGATTGATTAGCCACAGTAACAAGGAAATATATTGGGGCTAACACGATTAAACATGTAGCATTAGGTGACCTACTTCATATAACGCGCCGTCACCATCATCATGAAGAAGTAGTTTTTGAAGAACAACCTTCATTAAATTTTAAATGGAGATCATATAAGTGGTAAAATTAAATGCAGTATTAGCTATAGCGGTAATCGTAGTCATCTTAGTCGCAGCTTTCGCCGTTTACGCAGGAGTAACCTACCCAATTAAGGTAGTAAACACTCAAGTGTCTTTCACAGCCGGAGTTGATTCGAAAACAACCGCGTTTACCCAGTCATTTCTAGATGATAAAGTGCAAATCCAAGTTGCAATCCAAAACGGCGCAGCATTGTGGCGAGCTCAAATTCGAAGCGGCGACCAAGTCATCTGGGAACACTCAGCAGCACAAGGAGGACAACAAACCTACAACAGCGGCTGGATTCAATTGGCCAGCGGAAACTACAATTTCACTTTCGGAACAATAGGAATTGGATCATTACAAGCTACGGCTACAGTCACATCTAAAGGCGGTTTCTGGTAAAAAACAGTTTTTTTGTCTAGGAGGTGAAATTAAAATATGTCTGGAACTTCTGTTTCAACAATAGCATACTACTTAGCGCTGATAGGCGGAATCCTAATGATCATCTTTGGATTAGTAGGGTTGCTTGTAGATTTTGGCGGTTTTATCTTTCATTGGGGTTTTGCTTACGGTGGCATAGTGACTTTAGTTATGGGAGTAATTGCTGTTATCGGTGCAAGAAGCGTCAATACACTTGTTTGGGCCATCGTGCTGATAGTTGTAGGACTTATCGGCGGCGGAATAGGCGGGTTACTTGTGCTTCTCGGCGGAATATTTGGTCTGATTACGGCATTAGTCGAAAAAAGCATAAATACAGTTAGCTTTAAATCCCCATTTTTCGTTAAAAATTTTTCCAGGTTAAATTTTGTTTTTTGTTATCATGGCGTGGTTGACTATCGTTTCTTCGTTGATGGATTTTTCCATTAAGCTGCGTAGGGCTTGGTTCATGTTGCCGCCGAAGTAGGGTTTAACGATTTTTTGGGCGAATTCTTTTAGCATTTTGGCGGAGAAATTGTGGAATGTTAGCGACACAAGGATGTCTTCTTCGGTTGCTATTTCAGTTTGTTTCATGTATGCTCACGGAGCACCGATATTGTAGATAATGCTTAAAAGGCGGGTGTCGCCGCGACATTGTAGAGTGGGGGAGAGGTCAATGAAAGTGTTACCTAACTTCAACGTCATTACTTGGCAAATTCGTTTGAAGGATTTGGTTTTTTTCCAGACTTTTAAAAATCAAGTTTCTTGTCTGCAAATATTGGAAAGCAATAAAACCCATAAATAAGGGAAACCAGAAACCCACGCTTCTTACCAAAAGAGCAGTTATTCCGCTAAGTCCAGCATTTAATCCGTAGAGAATAAAAATGCTCGCCAAAATAATGTCCAGCGAACCCACAGAGAAACTTGCCGCTGCATCTTGAACTGCTGTCGCAATAAAGAAGACGACAACGTAAAATGCGGGCGAAGCTGGAACTCCAAGCGCATAAAAAATAAAAATGTAAGAAAACAGTCCAAATAAGTATGAAATTCCATGGAGGATAAGAGGTCTTATTAGTAATCGGGGGTTTTCACGGAATTTTTGGAAACCCGTATAGTAAGTTGCTAACGAGATTTCTCGTTTTATTTCGGAATCTGGTTGATATTTTTTAGGTCTAAGGGTCTTTAGGATTTTACCAGAAAGTTTTGAGAAGTTTCTTGCAGCTCGCTTATTAAACGCGAGGTAAAAAAGAGCGGCCATGTAAATTGTCACACTGAATAGAAATAAAATAAAAACGTTCGTAATAATTGATGAAGTGTCAGGTTTTAGAAAGATTAGGATTGCTCCACTGAATAATCCTATGGCGACTATTGAGTAAGCGACTATTCGATTAGTTATGGCTGAAGCTGCAATGATGCCGTAGCCCTTTTTTGTTTCTTTTTGCTATAAGGTATAGTCTGGTTAATTCGCCACAAACGGTTGCACAGGGTAGAACTAAATCGGTAAAGTAACCAACCCAGTAGTAAAGGTAAGCGCTTCGATATGAGATATTGATTGAAAGCGTTCGCAAGATGCTGTTCCAGGCAACTGACCAAAGAAACACTGAGACAAGCACTGAGACAAGCGCAAGACTGTAATAGAATACATATTGAGACGAGTTTATGTTTTTTAAAACCTCAATAATTTTTGGGATACCAATGAAAAAGAACAGGTAAATAATGAAGGCTACTAAACCGGCAACCATAAAAAGAATAGATCGTTTAATCGACAGATACTTTGGAAAAGCAGACAAAACTGGTCACGCAAACTAACTGAACTTGTCTACTGTTACATTTCTCTTTAAAGGTTATAATCTTTTTTCTAACGTTTGCTTAAAGGCATGGCTTAAGACCCAAAGAAAATGTTGGAGAAAGTAACAAAGAAACTTTAACAAAATAGTCTGTTGAGTATGGTTAAACGTTTGTAAATCAGAATCTTCAAACTGGGCAAAATAAGGGGTACCAAAGTCATCGTTAAGACTTTTGTGGAATTGAAACCTTGGCGATAATTTTTTTTACCATTTTGCCCTTCGCAAAATCTAAACTCTCAACTATGCAAGGTTGGGAAAAAGCGGATGCAGGATTGTATGCTTGCCCTTTCATCAAAGATAGATTCGTTGGAATAAATAGAGTTGTGGATTCACCATGGTGCCAACATATCTACAATACAGCAAAAAGAAAAGGAAATAAACGCCGACACGCTTCCAACTATACAAGAAGGTTTTATCAAATTATGTACGATGGATACATATTTTTCTGCAACGAAAAATCCAAACAACAATGTTTAAGCAATAAACGTTACACATGTGCGGACGAAAAAACGAAGCCCGCGGAAGAGGAAATCAAGGTGGGATCAATAATTTTTCTCTATAACATAGATGACGAATCCTTGCTTGGTCCCTTCACGGCCTTAGCGGAAGGCGACGAATTAGACGCGGGCGCATGGGCATTGGATGTTGATGAGCATATACCATCCGAAGACCTTAAGGTAACGTGGGAAGATCTGCATATTCTCCAAAACGCACCTGAAAAACTCCCGTTCCTAAAGAACCCTAAAACGTGCAAGTTGACATCGTTAGAAACACAGAATACTTTGGACCTCTTAAAACAGGGAGAACTTTACCTGTACGCAGAACCCAAATAGCAAAATTATTGTTTAGAGAGTTTTTTCGCTTCTAACTCCATGATTTTATGGCAGTTATGGCAACGAGTCAACGTAAATTCCAGGCCATTGAGTATGTCAAAACTTCTTTGCTTGTATAATTCCTGTTTTTGATGGTTACAATTAACCTGATTTAGGCTTAACAGAATATCCTCTTCCATTCTCCATTCTCCTCACTTTAAAGTAAAAAAAGGGTTGCTTAAAAAAATTTGCGAAAAAAAGTTTATGACAAGCCAGATTTTGAAGGAAGAATGGAGCAGAGAAGGGTTTACTCTGCTGTTTTTATTTCCACATCAACTTTTACAGGGATTGATTCTTTGTAAACAAACAGCACAGGACAGTTTGCTTCTGTTCTTCTCCAAGCCGCCTCAACCAATCCCTTCCGCGCCTTGGACGATATATTGACCTTCATCGTAACTCCTTTTAACGTAGGCGAATCAGATGCTTTTTCAGCTTCCACAGACACCTCAACATTACCAGGATCAATCTCGCTATTTTTGCAAACATCTGCGAAGATTATCACTCCACAACCAGCCAAAGACATCAAAGCTAACTCCAGCGGTGTTGGTCCAGCGTTTGATCCACCAGAAGCTACAGGCAAATCGCAGATGACGCTTTGTCCACGACCGTTATCAGCGACTAAACGGGTGTTTTCCAGAAGTTTCGCATTCACTTTAAATTTAGCCATTAAAATCACTTAGAGAAAAGTAGTATGCTTGTTAATTTAAGAATTCTGTTCCTGAAGCCGAGTCAGTAAACTTTCGTTTGCAAAGTGAACCGTTAAATACCAAAAAAACCGTTTCAAATACAGCCCTCTTGGAGAAAACAAATCTTGAAAGCTAAAGGTCCAGTACTCATAGTACCTTGGCGATGCACCTACGCCTGCGACAGCAAATGTGTCCACTGTGCTTCAGCTGGAAAAAAAGCTGTCCCAGACGAAATAAACACCCGAGACGCCAAAAAAATCGTTGACCAAGCCAGCGAATTCGGTGCAAGCTTCTTCGGAATCACGGGAGGGCAACCTTTTCTCAGAAAAGACCTTTTTGAAGTGCTTGATTACGCCACCGAGAAAGGTTTGAGTACAAGCATCATCACTGATGGGCGACTTCTGGATGACCAAGCGTTCAAAAATATAGTCAAAAATCAAACAAAGATTTCTGTTAGCATCGACGGTGCAGAGAAAATCAACGATGCCATCCGCGGTAAGGGTGCTTATGCTGCGGCGGTTTCGGCGATTAAACGGTTTTCAAAGGAGAAACTTCTCAACTGTTTGGTCTATACGTTTGCTAAGACGGAAGACGCCTCAAACGTCAATGAGGCGGATATGCGCCACGTGTTGGATTTAGCCAAAGAATACGATGCCCGCTGGGTTGTTTTTCACGGGATGATTCCATACAGCAACGACAAAGCCACCTTAAAGGCTGATCCATCACCCGACCAGTACGAGTGGGCATGCAACAAACTGTACGATTTAACAGCGGAATACGATGGCAAACCCAGCATTAACGTTTACATTCCCTTTTACGCGCGAGTAGCCAAGCAACGCGGGATGCCCGACTTCGACAACTGGTATAACAGCTTTTTCTTGGGGAGATGTTTCTTTGGCAAATTCATGAGTATCGCAGAAAACGGCGACGCAATCCCCTGCAGCTACAACGACGCCTATCGCGTTGGAAATATCAAAAACAAATCTATAAAACAGATTTGGACAGACATGCAGAACAGCGAGTTCTTCAACCAAGTTAAAGATAAAGCCAACATCAAAGGCAAATGCGGCGTCTGCGAATACAAACATCTCTGCGGAGGATGCCGTTCAGCTGCACTTTACTATACTGGCGACATTTTAGGTTCCGATCCAAGATGCTGTTATATTCCTCAGATCATGCGAAAGAAAAGAATGAGTTTAGCCGAGGACAAAGTGAGCATGACTTCAAGAAAAACAAACGATGCAATAGTCGCGGTAGTTATTGACAACAAAGACCCAGCCAATCGGGGTAGAGTCAAATTAAAGTTTTCTTATCTGGACAAAACAGAGGCAGCATCTTGGGCAAGTGCAGGGAGCTTGAAGGATGGCAAAATCACAGGAACCTCTTTTATCCCTGAAGTAGGTGACGAAGTCCTAATTGCTTTCATTAAAGGAGACCCTCGCCAACCCTACGTGATTGGCAAGCTTTGGAACGGAGAAGATTCGCCACCCGAAACGGAAAAAGCTGGAAAAAACGACAAACAAATAAAATCCAGAAAGGAAGACGAATCTTCCTCCAGGATGCAGAGAAAGAAGAAACATTAGAAATTCCCTCCAAAACAATGCAATTCTGACTTCGATAGGCAAAGTTTTCTGATACCCTGATGGTTGGGGAACTTATGACGGCGTGCACGACCAGAATTTAGCCTAAATCTGATTAGACAGCTGAATGCAACGGATTGGTCAATCTGTTGGCTGTTGGGGTCCCTAAGGGGTTTTTTCTGCGAAAATTACTAAGAAAAATGGTTATTAGGAGACGTGCATCCAAAAAAATAGATTGGAAGAGAGAGAGGGGGGTAAAGGGAATCTTTGGATGCACATCACATGTTTATCTGCTTCTCATGTGCTGTCGGAAGAGCAACCCAAGCGTTTTTCTGGATCGGTTATAGTTTCGTTGTGCGTTGCTTTTTGGGTAAAGCAGCTTTTGTGAGGCTTTGCTGGTTATGAAGACTGAGCCGCCGTTTTTGAGGTGTTCTTTAACTTGGCAGAAGTCAACTTGTTCAGCTTCTTGAACCTCAACGTCATCGCTTTGATCATTGTCTAATAATAGTACTTGAAAGATCGATGGTTTAGTCTTTTTCTTTTGCTGGGCTATCAAAAAAATTAACTTCCTTTCAGTTTTTGAGAGTAAATGTATATTTATGCTAAAAATGTTTAAAGCTATGTTGTTGCTAGCGCGCTACCACAAGATAATATATTGTTATTGCAAAATAAAACTGGGAATTTGAGGGTCATTTAAGGTTTTAACGATTAAATCAGGTTTTACGGGCGTAAGCTCAAGAGCGGAGTAAACACCTGTAATAACCGCGATGCAACACATGCCTGCTCCTTTAGCGGCTTGGACTCCGAAAAGTGAATCCTCCAAAACTACACTTCGCTGGGGACTGGCTTTTAATTGTGAAGCTGTTTTAAGAAAAATCTCTGGGTCAGGCTTTGAATGGGAAACCGCCTCAACCGTTAAAACAGTATCAAAACAATCCATTAAATCATTAATTTGAAGAAGATGCATGATGACCGAGCGGTTATTCATCGATGCCAAACCCACTTTCACTTTCCCGTGCAACGCCTCCAAAAGCTCCCGTGCACCCTCAAACAATTTCACCTCACTAGATAATTCGATTTGTACTTTGCTCTTCCGCTCAACTAACTGCTTCACAATTTTCTCGTCAACTCGGCGATTTGCAGCTTGAAGAATTTCGCGGAAGGTATCAGATGCTCCGATGCCGATTCTTCGTTCAATATATTCGGTTGGAACTTCAAGGTTAATTTCTTTGAGCGCTTTTTGGAATGAAACAACAATTACTTTTCTTGTATCAGCGAGTGTGCCATCCCAGTCGAATATTGCTGCTTCGAACATGTCGGGTTTAGGTTAGGTTGAGTTTTTCGCGGATGGCTTGGCTTTTTTTGGTGGCTTCTTCGATGGCGCGTATCATTGCTGGTCGGATTTGTGATTGCTCGATTTGATAGATGGCTTCGATTGTTGTTCCGCCGGGTGTTGTGGTCATGTCTTTGATTTTTGCAGGCTCTTCGTTTAGGTCGATAACGAGTTTGCCTGTTCCCATGACGGTTTGGGCAGCGCATTTTAGAGCGATGTTTCGTGGCAACCCAACTTTTAACCCTGCATAGGTCAACGCTTCAATGATGATTGACATGTAGCCTGGTCCGCTGCCGCTGACCGCAGTGATGGCATCCATGTATTTTTCATCCATCTCGTCGCAGACACCCATCATGTCCAGTAAGGTTTTGACTTTTTCCTTGTCTTCCGCGGTAACGTTTGGTTCACAGCAGTAAGCTGTGTAAGCAGCCTGCACCAAAGCGCCCAAATTAGGCATAATACGCACAATCCGAGCATCAGGCGCATTCTTTCGCAGAAACGCAAGAGGAACTGTGGCTGCAACTGAAATGAGTAGTTTGCCTTTGATTTCTTTGCTGATTTCTCTCAGAACCTTCTCTACATCGCCTGGCTTAACGATTATGAAAACTATGTCTGCGTCTGCGGCGGATTTGCGGTTGTCTAAGGAAACTCTAACCCCTATTTTTTCTATGTCTTTGAGTTTTTCAGGCGCAATGTCTACCGCAGTAATTTTGCCGCCGTAGTTGCCTTTAACAAGGCTCTTTATTATAGCGCTGCCCATCATGCCTGCGCCGATTACTGTGATTCGGTCATTCATGAATGCTCACTTACCTTTAGAAACGCTGGTTTTGCTCTTTAAACTTTTGTTGCCGAAAGAGCCGTTGGCTGTTTGGTTGTGGAGATTTCCTTGAGCAGTTTATGCATTGTTAGCGCTGGGGCGTCTGTTTTTATGCCTCTTGTGTTAAAATGAGTTGGCACCGCTTGGCAGCCGCTGCTTTTGAGTGCTGTTAGGAATGCTTGGACGCTGGGCGCGGGTAGTTTGAGTTTTCCACTTAACTTATCAATCACATGGTAAGTTGCAGGTGCGACGGCTTCGTTTTTTGTTAATATGAGGAGCTTTGTGATTTTCGCGCTACTCCGAAATGCGGTGCTCTTGTTCTCCTTGATTATTTGCTCGATAAAGGCTGGGTCGCCGATGCTTCCGATCCATAGCGGTCCTGCATAGTCTATTCTGGCGCCGCATTCTGGGCACATGTCACTTTTACCAAAAATTTTAGGAGCGGTTTCTCTGTGCAGGCAATTAAAACAGTGCATTATGTACCCTGTAGTTTTGATGCTTTCATCAGCTTTTTGGCAGCCGTAACCAATTTGGGCGTAGACTCGAATGTAGTGGTCGCTGCTGTGGCTGAAGAGGATTCGGATTCCGATGTCATGCTTTGCCGCCACCGATGCCATGCAACCCACTAAAAGCCGCACCGCCAACTCGTGACAATACTCTGTCCTCAGCGGTTTGCCGCCGTATTTCCGCACACAAGCCTTCGCATGAACCCCACACAGCGGCGCCAAATCCGTTGCAGTAGCCGCCAGCAACCCCTTGTTCTTTAGCGCTCTAAACGCTGAATCCAAATAGGGAACAGGGGTACCAAATGGGTCAATGTCTACTATATCGAAACGCTTTTTGGGCGAAGCATTGCAGCTTAGAACGCAGTTGGCGTCTTTGTGTTTGAGGGTAATTTTGTTTTCCAATTTGTTTAGTTCAATGTTGTATTTTGCGAGTTCGTAGGCTGAGGTGTTAATGTCGCTGACCAGCACTTTCGCGACACCGTCAATTTCGGCGGCAAAACGGATTCCGCGGATGCCCTGACTCGTGAATGGCTCGCAGATGCTGATTTCATGGTTCACCATTTTCTGGTAAGCTTTGAAGGCTAAGACGGTTAGGTCACGGTTGAACTCCATGACGGGATTGTAGAAAACGGGAGCTTTAGATGGCGCATAGTCGGATGGCACAACTCCGTAGGCTTCAAGTTTAGGCACTAGAACTTGGACCTTGCCTTCCCTGATCAATTCGCTTGGAAAATCAGCGACGTAGCCTGTTTTATTCGACATTAGGTCTGCTCCAGAGATATGGTTATGAAAAGAATTTAATCGGCATATTAGACTTATGGTATGGTTGATGTAAAGATGAAGATGACGATGACGAGGGTTTTGATTTTAACTGGCGCGCCAGGGGTAGGAAAAACTACAGTTTTAACGAATATTGTTGATGCCATGAAAGCGAAAGGCATGAGTGTTGGCGGAATGATTAGTCGTGAAGTACGAAAAGATAACGTGCGTGTGGGCTTTGAAATCGTAGATTTGACCAGCGGCAAACGCGGGTGGCTGGCTCACGTAAATGGAAGTGGTCCTCAGATTGGAAAGTACTACGTTAATCTAACTGATCTTGACAAAGTTGGCACAGCAGCAATCTTCCAAGCTCTCGAAAACTGCAGCATCATAGCAATCGATGAAATTGGTCCTATGGAGCTGTTCTCAGAGAAGTTCAAACAAGCCGTAACACAAGCATTGGAGAGCAAAAAGCAGGTGTTGGCGGTTGTACATGGAAAAGCCAAAGCCCCGCTTGTTACTCAGGTAAAGCGAAGAGCGGATGCCGAGATTTTTAACGTAACCTTTTCTAACAGGGAAAAACTACCTGAGAAACTTATACAAAGATGGACTTAAGCTGCTGATTCAGGCAGAGCTAAATCCACTCAGTTCTGATTTCTTTCACAGCTTTAAAATGCTGGTCGTCTGAAATGCAAGTTGCTTTAAGCGCTAAGGCTGTTGCCGCTATTATGCGGTCAGCCATCGACATGTTATATTTCATTCTTAATTCAGAAGTTTTTGCGATGTTGCTGTCAAAAGCTACAATGTTATAATCTTGCTCTAGTATTGCTGTTCTAAGTTTTGCGGTTTCCCGTCCTTCTCTTTTAGTAGTTACTTGTCAGTTTCGAATAAAAGGCTAATCATCTTCCCTCTAACAAAGTGGAGAAGCATAATTTCTGTGTAGTTTAGCGGAGTAGGAACAGATTCACCCAAAAACAAACGCCCCTAATTGTTTCAAAAGAAACATACCCGAACGTCCCCTTAGGAGGCTGGTTCTTTAAATGGCATCTTCCTCGCACCTAAGGAACTCTGTTTTTGCAAAACAAGTGTTAGAATATATTGAATATGTGTACAGTTAATCCTAATATCAATGCGAGAGACCAAATCAAGAATGTGGGCATCATCAGTTTCCATCTTTTAGAGCAACCGAGTTCCCCTAACGGATGAGTTAACCATGAAACAATGATAACAAAACTCAGTGAAATAGCAGCAATTCCAGAGCCTACATGAAGCCAAACAACCAGAGACTGAACAATTAACAATTTGCTAATAGGAGTTAAGCTATTACTCAAAATTGGAATCATTACTGAAAACACGGTGGTAAGACTTAAAACAAGAGCCAAGATACTCAGAAAACCATGCATTAAGAGGTTCCTATTCTTAACTCTAATTCTAACAGGGTAAATTCCTATTATGAGAAAGAGTAATGCTATTATTTGGATAGTTGAAACAATGTTTCCTAAAAGATCAAGTGGCATAATTGTTACCGTTAACAATTTAAGAAAATCTGAACCTAACTATTAATCGCTTTAGGTATCAGACATCAAGCATTTCTTGAGGAAGATTTAATCATCTCTGAGGATACAGAAAAAGGCTTATGCACCACCTGTAGGGCCTAACATTTCAACCGCTAACTTCTCGGTCCTTGGCTTTTAGTAGTGTGTTTAGGCTAACAAGGCTTTAGTGTGTTTAGTTGTGATTTGGAATTATTAGTTCTCTGGGTTGGTTGGTTGCTTGAGTAGGCTGGTTAAGCAGGTGTTGCAGGATTTAGAGAATGTTAAGCCAGGTGACTTGGTTGCGGTTGATTGGTGTGATGCTTCAACTGGAAAAAGCAGCATGAATGGGGGCGCCATTGATGTTCCGGTGCGGAGCTGGGGTATTTTTCTTGGTTTAGTCGATTTCAGGGTTAAGCATGTGATTTTGGCTCAGAATAGTTTCAGGTTTACAGATTCCGCTTTTGATTTGGATTACACTGCTATTCCTCTAGGTTGGACTGTGGAAGTGAAGGTTTTAGCTGCTGGACACGTGGCTAAGGAGGTTGCTGACGAGATGATTCACAGTTTTGCCAGAAGTGGGTTGGTGCAGTCGAGGTCTAATACTTTGGGGTTGCGTTCTCCTCGGCTGTTTGTTCATAGGATGCAGCGGTTGGGGTATCATGAGCCGTCTTATTAAGCGTGCTTTGACTCGCAGGCGCCAAATCCGAGGACGCCCAGCCGTGGTTGAGGAGCCTGATGAACGTTTGGTTTTAGGAGTTGAATTCGCAATCGTTATGACTCTTTGTCGTAACGGCCTTGAGGTTGTACACATAGCGTTTTTGGGCACTTGGAATAGCGAGATTTTCGCTGCGATCACTGGCCTTACGGGCACTATTGTTGGGTTGTTTGTAGGTAAGAAATCATGAAAGGCAACCCTGGACGCCTGAAGAAGAAAAGCAGCTAAAGGAGCTTGTTGAAGCTAAGATGCCTCTTAAGACGTATAGCGGCTTAACTAGGGCTTAGCCGGATGCGATTCAGAAAAAATGTGAGCGTCTTGGCTTAGAAGTAGTCGACGCTAAGGCCCCTATTAGGACTACTACTTCTATCGTTGTGCCAAAGGAGCTGCCGAGTGTTGAGGAGGCTTTGGGTATGTTGGCTGGTGCTTTGCAGGCCGCTTGCAAGCCTGGATTGGAGTCAAAAGATTCGGCGTTTAGGTTTAGAAGTAGTAGAACACAAAAAAATTATTTGTTCTACTACTTCTCAAAAGTTGCCTGTTGAGTTGCCCATCGTTGAAGAGGCTCTTAAAACGCTCGTGATGCAATAGGTCGCTTGTTGAAAATCCTGGAATAGATAAAAGTGAAGTTGCTGGGCTTCGTGGCATTATCTCGGATGTGACGCGTTGTCTAAAAAACCGCCCAGAAACGAACATTTCTTTTATATAGTCTTTATGCGTATTTTGCGTTACGGTAATTGATTTGACTGCCCAAAGTGAAGCTGACCAAAATCTTGGTTTGGCGACTAATTATTCTCCGCTTGCTCTTGAAGCTGAAATACGCGAGTTCTGGATAAAAAACGACATCCGCAACAAATTGGAACAGACAGAAAAAACCGCAAAGGGCAACTTAGGCTACGTGGAAGGTCCGCCAACACTCAACGGCATTCCACACATCGGTCATGCTCGTGGTCGCATAATGAAGGATATTCGTTATCGATGGAAAACCATGGAAGGCTACTACATGCCGTTTTGGGCTGGATGGGACTGCCAAGGGTTGCCCGTGGAACTTGAGGTTGAAAAGCTTCTTGGCGTACGTAACAAGCGGGAATCCATCGAGAAATTCGGTATGGAACGCTTCATTGAAGAATGCAAAAAAGCCATCATGCGTTACCACCAAATGTGGCTTCAGGCAGATGAAACATTGGGCATCGCAATTAACCAGGATAAGGCTTACTGGACCTATAAAGATAGTTACATCGAAAGAGAATGGTTCTATCTTAAACGCGCCTGGGAACAGGGCCTACTCGAAGAAGGACACTACGTTGTAGCTTACTGTCCAGGGTGCCAAACAAGCCTTAGCAGCGCAGAAGTTGGCTACGAAGGCAGCTACAAAGAAGTTGAAGATCCATCCGTATACTTCAAATTCAAAGTCACAGGCACACAAAACGAGTTCTTCCTAGTTTGGACAACCATGCCCTTCACCATCATAACCGACACTATGCTTGCCGTGCAGCCAAAAGCTGAATACGTCAAAGTAAAAGTGCTCGATGAAACCTGGATTATGATGCGGCAACGAGTGGAACCAGTCATGGCGGAACTTGAAATAACAAATTACCAAATTACCGAGTCAATGACAGGGAAAAGCTTGGAGGGAACAGCCTACGATTACCCACTTAAAGACATCATTCCCAAACAGGCGGAACTTGAAACCAAACATCCCTTAGTCCATAAAGTCATAGCGGAAGACTTTGTCGATGTTGAAACCGCCTCTGGTGTGGTGCATCTTTCTCCTGGCAATGGCGAGGACGATTTTTGGGCTGCAAACCGAAGAGGCATACCAATCTTTGTCCCATTCGATGACGAAGTTAAATTCACAAACGACGCAGGCATCTTCACAGGCGTGTTCGCCCGGGATGCAGACATGTTGGTCGTTGAGGAACTGCGCAATCATAATGCGTTTGTCAAAGTCAAAAAGATCAGACATGAATACCCAACCTGCTGGCGCAGCCACCACAAACTGGTTTGGTTGGCACGCAAAGAATACTTTTTGCGAACTGACAAACTCAACAGCAAAGTACTTGAAGCCGCAGAGAAAATCGAGTATTTCTTTGAAGAACCAAAAAACCGTTTCTTAGGATTCCTAAAAGAAGGCAAACCATGGTGCATTAGCCGCGAACGCATCTGGGGCACACCCTTGCCAATTTGGACTTGCGAAAAATGCAGAAACAAACGCTTAATTTCAAGCAAAAAAGAACTGTTGGAAAACGCTCAAGAAGCGGTTCCAGAAAATTTTGAGTTGCATAAGCCATGGGTTGACCGAATCACTTTGAAATGTGAAAAATGCGGTGGAACCATGCGGAGAGAAGACTTTGTACTTGATACATGGCATAACAGCGGCGCTTCGCCTTACGCACGATTCACCGATGAAGAATTCGAAAAGTTTGTTCCAACCGATTTCTTAACGGAGGGAATCGATCAAACACGCGGCTGGGCAAACTCGCTACTATTAGAATACATTATTTTAACTGGAAAACCTGTTGCGCCATACAAGTCATTTCTTTTCCAAGGTTTAACGCAAGACGCGAAAGGCAGAAAAATGAGCAAAAGCCTCGGAAACGTCGTTGAAACCAACAAACTCCTCGAAAAGAACAGCGCGGATTTATGCCGTTTCTACATGATGCGTAAATGTTCACCCACAGATTTCATGAGTTTTGACATGCAAGAACTAACCCGCAGACCCTACCAAGTCCTCTCAACACTCTACCACCTAAGCAGATTCTTTTTGCAGAACGCCACCTTCGACGAATTTGACCCTAAAAAGTACACGTTGGAATGGGCTTTTAGGGCAGGTAAACTTCAGCCAGCCGACAAATGGCTCCTTTCTAAGCTACAGCAGAAAATCGAGCAATACACAAAGGAACTTGAAGGATCCCAATTTAACAGTGCAGTTGCGGTGCTGGACGACTTCGTAATCGAAACGCTAAGCAGACTCTATGTACCTATGATTCGCAAGGAACTGTGGACGGATGAACCTGAAACCTTTGAGCGACGCCAAACCATCTACGCACTACTGCATCACACGCTAAAAACGGTGACTTTGCTCTTCAACCCAATCACACCATACCTAAGCGAAGCACTCTACCAAAAGGTTTACAGGAAATTAGAAGCGGATTTGCCTGAATCCGTCAATTTTGCCGTTTGGCCAACTCCAAACAAAAAAATTCGCAACGAAGCGTTGGAAGAAGAATTTGATATTCTGCTAAAAATTGTTTCAATATCGCATGCGGCACGTCAAGTGGGCAAACTGAAACGTCGATGGCCACTTGCAAAAACAATTGTTGTGGCTCCAGAAAAAACATTGCAAGCCCTAAAAAGCCTTGAAAGCCTATTCTTGGAATTAACAAACGTTAAAGCTGCTGAATGCTCGGTGAAGGTTCCTGAGTACGTTGGAGGCGAAAACTGGGTTTCCAGCCAAGAAGACGACATAACAGTTTTCTTAAGTGGGCAACGAGACGACAAATTGCTGGGTGAAGGCATCATGCGGGATTTGGCAAGGCGTGTGCAAGCGCTACGCAAAGAAATGGGTTTTGTCCCAACTGAAACATTGGATTCAGTGCATATCGCTGATTTAGATGGGGAAAGCATGGGATTTTTGGAGCCGTATTTAGGGGAGATGGCGGGGCTTGTTAGAGCCAGAAAAGTCTATTTGCATGTTGCCTGCAGCGAAGTTGAAGCACAATGGCATGAATCAGAACTTGATGGCAAAAAAATCCACATAAACATCCATTAGGCGAACAATATGGCGCAAGAAACCAACAGCAATAAGCACTACAAATGCCCACATTGCGCATGCATATTTTTAACCCAAGCAGACTTACAAAAACACTTAGCAACCTTCAGCGACCAAAAAGAACAACACGATTACAACTACAAGAAAACACATGGCAGAATGGAACACGGATACGGCGAAGAATAGCTAAGATTTTTTTCTATAGCCCCCTTATATAAAGACAGAAAAATGCACGGTAGACTATGTTTAGATGCTGAGCTTTGCTGGGTAGAAGCGTTTTTGCAAGGTCAAATGTACGGAAAAATGATGGAAAAGGCAAGGGCAAGCCAGTTAGCCTGGAACATCCTCGCATGAGGATTATGGGCAATCTAGCTGGAAAGTCCCTCTGCAAAATAGTTCCAAGCAAAGCCACAATATTATTGTTAGCCAGCTCAGAAAGAAAATTCGAGAATGTTCCCGCAAATTAATATTAACCAAATGGAGTCAAAAAAATGAGTATAACCCAAATGAGTATAACTAAAGAAGTTCCAATAATTAATCCACACTTAGTTGATAAGTGCCCTGAATGTATAAGCAAAAATCTCGTTCACGACAATGACACAGGCGAAACCATATGCGGTGACTGCGGCTTAGTCGTCTATGAACAGATGTTGGATAAAGGTCCTGAATGGCGCGCTTTTACTTCACAAGAAAAAGCATCAAGAAGCCGCGTTGGCATGCCCACCTCATATTCGATTCATGATAAAGGATTATCAACAGTCATAAGCCAAGTTGACAGGGACGCATTTGGAAGAAAATTGCCTATGTCCACTAGATTGCAGATGTGGCATCTTAGGAAATGGCAAATACGCAGCCGCGTACATTCATCTACTGATCGAAATCTCGCTCAAGCGATGGCTGAAATTGAACGTTTATCAAGCAAAGTAAACATTTCAGCGCCAAGAAAGGAGCAGAAACGTCAGTTTATTTGGCCTCCTCAGCCGACGTAAAGGATGTAACGGGAAAATGTTTCGCTAGGAAAAAAGAAGTAACTTCTTGTCCCGGGTTATGCGACGAAGAACTGCAGAAACGCTTGTGGAACAAGACGGAGAACATGCTTGGTTTAGCTCCAGGCTAGAAATAGAAAGCATAGATTGCGTGGAATAGACGTACAATGGAATACGCTCCAAGGTCTAACCTACAATTTTTTGACAGAAATCGAAAACGCAGAATTAGGAATTGATATCGTGAATTTTGTTCCTTCATTAGGTGTACCGTTCTCTTCAATTTTCCAGCCATAAACCTCAATCATTTTTTTGATGAGAAATAATCCAAAGCCGGTGCTGCCGCCAGTACTAAATCCCTCAGAAAAAAGGCGCGGTTTGTTCTCAAGCGGAACGCCTACACCGTCATCCTCATAGATCAACTTTAAGCTGTCCTGTTCGGCTTTTTCGTAGTGTACTCGAATGGCTGTGGTTTTTTCGCCGTATTTTCTTGTATTGTCGATGAAATTGTAGAATAGTTGCCTCAGAAATGAGTCTCCTAGAACCGTTAATCCGTGGCATTCATTCTTTATCGTTGGGAGAGGTCCAGAAAAAAGAGCGACTGCTTCTTCTAGTTTCTCCTCAACATTTACATAGGTCAACTCTTCAACGCCTATTTGTTCATACATTCTTGCGAAATCAAAAATCTTTACTGTTTCCTGTACAGCTTGCTGCATCTTGCTAAGGCCGTCTACAATATCAGGTAGGTCATTGTGCTTCTTTTTGAGAATGTGTGCATAGCCTGTTACTGCTGAAAGTTTGTTCCTGACGTCATGCCTGGTTAGACTTCCCACTACTCGGAGCTTTTCATTTAATTCTTGAATTCGATCTAAACTATTCGATAATGATTTTAAAGAAAATGTCAAGTCAGCTTCGGTATTTTTTTGCAAACTTATATCTGTAGAGATACTAGCTGAACCACCAAATTCGCCATTTTCTTTGTAAAAAGGCGTTCTATTCAAAATTACAGGTACGACAGACCCATCTTTATTCTTGGCTAGAACCTCTGTTGACCAGCTTTCACCTGCCGTCAACCTCTCGCTTACTTCTTTTGCTTCTTCCGGCGAGGTATCTCCCAACAATTCCGTAATATTGTGACCCAAGGCTTGTTCTTCTGAATAACCATAAAGTTTTTCGGCTGCTTTATTCCAGAAACGAATTATTCGGTTATTATCAACCATCAAAGCAGCTTGCCCAACTTGATTTAACAAGTCAGCGTGAAATTTAATTTTCTCTTCTGCTTTTTTGTTTTCAGTGATATCTCTAGCAATTGTTGAAGCACCGACAATCATTCCTCCTTTGTTTCTAATCGGTGAAACAGTGAGCGAAACATCTATTTCCACCCCATCTTTTCTCCGACGTTTAGTTTCATATTTCTCAATTTGTTCTCCAGAGCAAATTCTTTTCAGGATTAAAGCAATTTCGTCCTTTTCATCATGTGGAGCTAATATTTCAATTGATTTACCAATAATTTCTGCTGCACTGTAACCATAAATTTTCTCTGCAGCAATGTTCCAACTTGTAATAATTCCATCTAGATTCTTACTAATAATAGCATCATCAGAATGGTCGACGATAGATGCTAATAGCAGATTTCTTTCTTCAGCTTTTTCTTGTTCAGTTATGTCCTTAGCTAAATGAATAACCTTAGCGACTTCGCCATGTTCATCAAGAATTGCTGAAGTAGTTACCAAAAGTGAAACACCCAAGTTTGGGTCGTTAATTATTTCAGTGGTTACTTGTTTTGTTTCGAAAGTTTTAGTCGCTGGACAATTACACCAAGGCTCCTTAGTGCCGTGAACGATTTCATAGCAGTGTCTGCCTATTAGCTCCTCTGTTTTCTTTTTGAATGTGTTACAAGCGCTTTTGTTGACTTTAGTGATGATCCGGTTTTTATCTATGATAAATAGTAGGTCGCCAAGGCAGTCCAAAATGCTGTTGGTTTCGCAAGCGCTTTCTCTTGAGATGTTATCTTCAACCAAGGGTTCCAGCAAAAGTAAAGAACTGTTAGGCTCTTTGTGTTCAGTTTGCACTCTGATTCACCAATGCGTACTAATTCTCAAATACTGAAGTCGGTACTGTAATTACAAATTTTGCTCCTTTGCCTGGTTCTCCTTTTTCGATTATGGTCCAGCCGTAGGCTTCGACCAGCTTCTTTATCAGAAATAGACCCAGTCCAGTGCTTTTTCCTGTGGAGAAGCCCTCATGGAATAGTTTGGGTTTGTTTGTTTCAGATATACCGATTCCGTTGTCTTCGTAGAACAGCTTTACCTCATCATCCTCTTTAGTATAGTGTAGTCGTATCTGGGTGACTTTTTCTCCATATTTCAGCGAGTTGTCGAGGAAGTTGTAGAAGAGTTGCTTAAGCAATGAATCAGCCATAACCTCTAGCCCTTGGCAATCATTAACGATTTCTATTGTGTCCAACCTTGGCAAAAGCATCGCAGCTTGATTGAAGCATTGCGCAGCATCTATTTTTGAGCGTTCTTCTACTCCAATTTTCTCGTAGAAACGGCTAAATTCAAACATCTTGTCAGATTGGTTAATTGCTAAGTTAATGTCTTCAAGGTACTTGGCTAATTTAGGATTGTCGCCAATTTGTTTCCGGAGCAAATAAAGATTAGATTTTACAACCATGAGTTTGTTACCGACATCATGCCTGGTCAAACTACCAACAACGAGAAGTTTTTCATTAATTAATTCGTTTTTGTGGATGCTTTCTCTTAGCTTCTCTTCGTTTTTCTTGCGTTCAGTTATATCTACACAAATCTCGACAGCAGATGTAACGTTTCCTCTCTCATCCCTAAGGGGTGTAGCGACTATTTCAACCCAATATGCGTTACCATCTACAGTAGTGGATGAGTATTCGTGGGAGTCAAGAGTTGTTTTTCCCGCATAAATCTTTGCTACACCGCAATCTCGGCAAGGTGCATCTAAACTGTTAAGGCTTGCGTAGCACAGTTTGCCTATTGTATCGCCTTTGTATCGTTTTATGAAGTCATTTGCCCACAGCACGTGATAGTCTTTACTGATAATTGCCAAACCGGCACCACTGGCTGCAGCTACTGATTCAAGCATATCCCGCTCTTGCCTAAGCGCAATATTGGTTTTCACTCGTTCGCTAATGTCATTGTATATGGCTGTAATATTTCCATTTGGCAGTTTGTAAATCCAGTTCTCACGCCAGGTACCAGAGTCTTTGTTGTCTTCGTAGAGGGCAGCTGGGTAATATTCTGGTTGCCCAGTTCGCCATACACGCTGAAAAACCTCAAAGATGCCAAAGCTCTTGACACCTTCAAACACCTGAGTCACGCGCTTGCCTAGAACATTTTCTTTCTTGACTTTCTCGATCTTCCCTGCCGCAGCGTTGAAGCCCCTAAGCACAAAATCTTCCCCATCATCAACAGCCTCGTAAATGACCACTCCACTCGGCATATTAGAAAATAACTGCCTAAACTGCTCTTCGCTCTGTCGCAATGTGTCCTCATTTTTTTTGCGTTCAGTTATATCTCTGCATAAAGTCACGATTACTGAATCTTGCTCTGATTCTACAACAGTTGCGTTGATTTCAATAGGAGTTACTTTTCCATTTTCATCTACATAATCAATTTCCAAGTTCCTTACAAAACCTTCTTGGTAACATTTCCTCACTTCTTCAGCATTCCTTTCTAAGTCGTGCTTTGCAGTCCACTCTGTGACGCTTCTGCCTTTTATCTGGTCCAATGTTTTGTGACCTGTTAATCGGACATACTCCAGGTTTGCATCTAAAACCAAACCTTTTCCATCCATTATCAAATAGCCTGTGTTGGTTGCGTTCATTAAAGTATCATATTTCTTCTCATTTATTTTCAATTTTTCCTCTATTTTCTTGCGTTCGGTAATATCTATGACTAAACCTCTAAGTCCAATCACGCTGTTTTCAGAAAAAATTGGCGCTGTCTTAACTAAAGCGGGGTAGGTATCGCCGTTCTTCCTGTAGAGCATATACTCGCCAGAGTCAGTTTTTCCTCCAGCCATACGTTTTCTTATGTTTTCCTTTGCTCTTTCACGGTGTGCGGGAACAAGCGAACTGGATCATGTTCATTCCTTTTTCAATGTCCTCTGGCGTAAAACCTGATAGTTCAAAAGCATTTTGACTGAGGAAGGTAATCTTTCCTGATCGGTCAGTTTCAAAAATTATCTCAGGCAAAAAGTTAGCTAATTCTCTGTATTCTTCCTCGCTTTTTCTTATAGCATCTTCTGCTTTTTTGCGTTCGTTAATGTCCAAAAACATAGCTTGCAAGGCTGGTTGCCCGTGGTATTGAATACGGTTTGAGGATGCCTGCATCCAAATTATTGATCCATCTTTTCGCACTGCCCGAAAGTCAAGGCTTGATTCTTTTTGTATTCCCATTAAACGGTCTTTGAAACGATTAAAGAATATTTCTCTGTCCTCAAAATAAATTAGACCCATCACTTCTTGAGGCGAAAACGAAGTATATTCTTCATTAGTGTATCCTATCATTTTAGTCATAGCTGAATTCGCAAAAATAATTCGAGGCGGTAATCCCCGAGCAATCATTATTCCTTGAAGTGACTCCTCAACTAACATACGGTATTTGGCTTCTGACTCTATAAGCAAACTTTTTGCTTTTTTGCGTTCCAATGTCTTGTTAATTGCGTCTGCCAGTTCGCAATAGACTGTTTCTGGAGAACCGTTCTTGTTGATGTAACTGTCAGCACCTAAATTCAAGGCTTTAACTGCAACGTCTTCTCTCCCTTTTCCCGTAAATAAGATAAAGGGGATTTGATTGTTTTGTTCTCTGAGTTCCTTCAAAAATTCTAATCCGTTTTTCTGGGGCATCTCATAGTCGGAAACCACTGCATCATACGATTCGTTTTTCATTTTTTTTAGTGCTTCGTCAACAGATGTAGCAATGTCAATATCAAAGCTGTTTTCCATTGAGAGAATCTGTTTTGAAACTTCAAGAAGACAAAGGTCATCGTCAACATGCAAAATTCGGATTAAGTACTTCTTGGTTGAAGCTGCCACATCAGTTACGTCTACGACTGTGCCATTCTGGTTGAGGGTTTGTATTAGTCATGCCCCACAACCGGATAGATAACAAATTGATTATTAGTCAATTATGAATTCAGAATACTGAAAACAGGGCAGCTTTATTAAGCGATGCTAAGTCGAGTCTTAGGGAATTGGGTTTCTACCGGACTCAGCCCACAACAGGGATGGGCCCATACTGACTAAAGCTGTCTGATAAAAACAAATATAGCAATTAGTCAATTGATCCACAATTATTAAACGCTCAAATGGGCTTTTTTCTCAAATTTGCAGCAAAATAACCATGAAAATGGGCCGTACCGGACTTACTCCACATTGTTCATGTCATTTGAACCGTGAGCAGACTGATTTTAGCGCATGCCGTAAACCACGAGCTTTCTCATCTTTGTTCTACTGCCGAACATGACCCTAACTTGCTCTTCTGTCATCGCAACCACGATGGTCGTCGGTTTACCTTCCCAACTACTATAAACTTCCAGCAACTGGATTTCCGGCGTCAATTCACTAGCAATGACGCTGAACTCTTGCACGCTAAACTCGCCCATAAGAAAGGTCACTGGAAAGTCCCCCGAAATGTCTTCGACGAACACCCTCTTTCTGGTCTTCTTATTTCTGAACGAATCCATCTTCATTTCCTCATCCTTTCCTTGAAAATCCCAACTCTTGCTAATCAGAAACTCGCAAACTCTGGAAGTGGGCATCGCTATTTTAAACACGTTTTCTTCTTCCAACACCAACCCCTCTTTAGATCTCTTTTTGTATACTTTCTCAGCAAATAATAGTATGTCGGTTGCAATTACTGATTGCCTGCGCTTTTCAATTTCTTCATTCAAAAAATGGGCTCGAAGAGACATGCTTCCTAAACCTTTTTAGCTTAATTTTGAATAGTTTTATTGTGGTAAAATATGCCCGGTACACTGGATAAAACGAAGAAGAAAATTGAATCAAGTGCAGAGAAAACGGAAGCAGAAGCAAAAAAAATTGGAGGAGACATTAAAAAAGCTGGAATCAAAGCAGGAGAAGAAGCGAAAAAAGTAGGCAAGAAAAGCGCCGACGAAGTAAAGAAAGTCGGTCATGAAACAAAAGAAAAACTTCACCAAAAAAAGGCCTAAACAATTTGCTCTTTTAACTTCCTGCTAACCGAAATCAACGGGTCAACTCACGTTTTCACTTAAATTTAGGGTAAACTATGTCTAGCTGGTAATTCAAAAAAGAGGCTCAGGTAGCACGCACGCGCATAATTTTCGTCAAATTGGTGGCGTGTTTTGGTTCCCTGAATTCGTCATAATTTGGGGCGATGCGATCAATATATGGTATTATTTGGTTTATCGCCCTGGATTTACCACCAGGATACCTTAGAGGACTTCTTAATTCTTTTTTATGACCTTCTGTTGTTAAGCTCTTTTTTGAGTTCTTACTAACGCTCATAACTTGATTACTCTTGGTTCGATCTTTTACTAAACTTGCCTCTTTATTAAAGTCACCAGCAACGGAGCCTTATCTAGAGCTCGAGAGGTTTACTTGGTTATTGTTTTTTTTTTGTATTTGTCGTATTTGTATAGAACTTCGCTGATTTGGCTTCGGATGAATTGTTCGGGACTTCGGTAGGGGGAGCCCATGACTTTAAGTGCTTCCTGAAGTTCGTCGTATTGTTCTCTTGAGACTTCTACAAACTCATTATCGTTTTTTAGCCGTTCAAGCCGGAACCTGATAGCGTCGCGGACAAATTCTTCTTTTGTTGTGTAGCCCAGTTGCTTGTTTTCTTCAATGAAATTCTCTGTTTGGATAATTACCTCAGGTGGAAGCATAATGGACTCTTTAGGCCTGCTTTTATGGCGTCTTGATAGGTTTGCATTTTGTTAGTTTGAGCGGTGAGTTCGCCCAGGAGTCCTGTGAGTTTAGTGTGGATATAATTCATAATTTGTTTGGACAACTATTCATCTGTTGAGGCTTCTAAAGAATTACAACCTTACCCGGCTGATGTTAATGCCGATATGTAGTGCCTGTATTATTGAGACACCGACTGGAAAATGCTGGAAAAAGATTAAAGAAAACTATTCAGGTTCTACAGACTCTTACTGTTTAATCTGATTGCTTCAAACAAATTATAAGGCGGGTTACAACCAACACGCCACGCCCACTTTTTAACCCCCTAAATCCGCTTTCCATTTCTTAAGGAACACAAGGGACTTGTTACTTGCAAACCCTGAATGGTCGATGTAAATGTATAATGTTGCAGTTCAACACATTGGCTGCTAACTTATATCTGAAACCACCCTAACAATAAACCAAGAAGTGTACTGCTTGGAAAAGTTTCGGTTAGCCATCTTCAACACTCAGCCGCCTCACCTGTACTTCGGTGGAGTTGAACGGCGCATAATGGAAACGACCAAGGGGCTACAAACCCAAGCTGACATTACGGTTTACTGCGGTACCAAGGCAGGCTTTAAACAACCCACAACTATTGGCAGCGTAGATTATGTTCCATGTCATTCAACAGACAGAATCTTTCCTTTGGACAACTGGTTTTTTAACCGAAGCCTATCTAAAAAAGCACGCGAAATCGACGCAGACATTTATGAAGCCCACGCGGTAAGCGGCTATGGATTTCCACAAAAGCTCAAGAAAATGGGAATCAAAAAACCATTCATCCACACGATACACGGCGTCCTTGCTGACGAGTACGAACAGGCAAAGAAGAACGGTTCCTCTTCATTCAGAGGCAGGATTGCGAACTATTTTATGAATCGGCTTGCCAAATTGGAAGCGGAAACAGCACAAAACGCAAATCTAATTGTAACCATAAGCAATTATTCGCTTGAAAAAATCCAGAAGCACTACGGAATTGAGCCGAGTAAGGTCCGGATTGTTCCAAACGGCGTGGACGTTGAAAAATTCAAGCCTATGGACTCTGAATTAGTTAGGCACCAATTTGGATTAGGCAATGAACCTTGCGTGTTATTCGTGGGAAGTTTAATACCTCGGAAGGGGATGCCGTTTCTGGTTGATGCGTCAAAAAAAATAGTCAAAGAAAAGGCTGACACCAAATTTTTGATTGTCGGCGAAGGACCCATGAAACCCCAGTTGACTGAAACTCTTAAATCCGCTAACCTTTCAGATAACTTCAAGTTTTTAGGCAACCTCAAAGAAGACACTCTATCAGCCGCATATAACTGTGCAGATGTTTTTGTTTTGCCATCCATTCAGGAAGGGCAAGGAATTGTTTTGCTTGAGGCGCAAGCATCAGGTAAGCCTGTTGTGGCTTTTGATGTTGGCGGAGTCAACGAAGCTGTCCGCAATAAAGAAACGGGTTTGCTGGTTAAGCGGGGCAGCAGCGATGAGTTGGCGGATGCTTTACTGAAGCTTCTCTCTGACAAACCTCTAAGAGAAAAAATGGGGGCCAATGGACGCAGGTTCGTATCTGAAAATTTTACCTGGGACATTTGCACACAAAAAATGCTTAGAGTTTACCGTGAAGCATTAGGCAACTGAGACGTTGACTGACTTTGCCAGTCGCTTAAAATCGTCCTCGCCCATCCATTCAGTCCAAAGATAGCAACGAATTCTTTCGTCGCTTAAACCCAGCCGCTTTGCCTCTTGGACGCAATATCTGTAAGCTTCAATCTCTGTGGGTCTGTCAACGTAGTCGTAGCGTGGGTCGAAGAGTTCTTTGCCCTCCATAAACTGCTTAACATGGCAGAGTTCATGGATTAAATCTAAATAAATGTCGGTTTTGTTGCCTGTGTTCAGGTAGCCTTTGCTGATAACAAGGTGCCCGTCAGAGCCATCAACGTACATGTAGCCCATAACCCAGCTTATCTCCACGGTAAGGTGGCTTAACACTTCATCAGTTTTTTCCCCAAAAATACCTTTTACCGCATCAACTTTTTCAAAGCCCTTGAAGAACTCTGTGAAAACCACCTTTTGGTTTCCAACTCCAAGAATATTAAATGGCAGTTTTCTAAACAACCGCAGGATTCTAAACATCGTATACTCTATAGCCGTCAAATCGCAGACCTGCTCCTACTTGAAAGATGGAAGATACTCAATTTTCATTCCTCGATGCGCCAAATCTGGAAGATCCTCAACACTGCCTATGCTCGCGTCAATGTTGCGGTGGATCGGGTGACTCCATATGCCTTCAGGGGCAAGATTGAACTGCAGGGGAACATCCACTTTGAGGTGGTACTTTTCGCTTAAATTCTTAATTAATCTTCCCTCCCTACAGGCTATTCGACCTGAACGGTAGCTCTGAAGCAGTTGTGGAGCTGCGAACGCGCCCACGCCATGCCAAACCGTCGCGTCTTCAGGAGAACCAATTGAGTATAGAAAGAATTGTGGGGAAGAGGGTGTTTCAGCAAAACTGTAGTCGGAGAGTTTTTCGCCCGAAACCGTAAAGCTGTCATCACATACTGCAACAGCTATGTCCTCCGGATCCATGGCGTTGGGGTAGAGTTGAGTGGTTTTATATTTGATAACAGCATCCAGTAGTTTGCCATCTTCAAAATGCAGTTTGCCTCGGGCAGCACGTTTAGAACCGAAACCTTTTGGGGAATGCGGCACAGTCAGAAGCGTGGTGCGGTTTTTCATGCTGCGTCCCATACAGGTGTAAGCTTCCTCGACAGAACTGTAATCGTGGTTGCTTTCGCTTACTATGTAGTGCAGCAATCCGTCTTTAGTCTCGGTCTTCAATGTTGAAAGCGGCATACGCAACGTATAAAGCGAGAGGTCCATGCCGAAGAACGCTGACAGCTCTTTTAACTGTGAATATTTGATTGAATCCACAAGATCAAGGTATGAGCTATTGTTGGTTTGGAGGCTTTCAGTGATGAAAGACGCTTCTTTTTGGGAGATTAATGTACCGTCGTATTTTTTGAGGTATGCCTGATCGATTTTGAGTTGGTCGGTTTTGACGTTAGCTGCTGGAAAAGCGCTCTGTCCGCTGTCAACAATTGATTGTTTAAGCGGATTCATCGAGTAACGGTCTGGTTCAACATCATCTGTGTTCAAGAGGAAGGGAACGATGTATCCTTGAGTGGGTTTCTTTAACAACTCTGCAAGCGCAGCTACATCGCCGGCGTCCGGTTCATGTAAACCGCGCTTGTGGAAGTAGTTGGCACAGGTTTCAAGCAGCCGAGTGCCCACGATGCCCTGGACTTCCTCAATCGTCAACTGAGGATTAGTATATTCCACCGAACCACGCAGATAGAACCTTTCATCAGAGAAGGGAAAAGAAACTTTTTTGCCATCCAAATAACGAAACAACGTAACCTTGCGGTTAGCGTTCTGTCCTTTTGAAGCAACAGCACCTTCAACCAGAACTTTTACGGTTGAAAAAGAAGTTTCCAAAAAATCCTCAAGCAACAGCTTACAGTAATCTTCCATAAATTATCCTCGTTCTAAAGATTCAGCCAAGTATATACAATTTGTCGAGACTTTAGGTCCAAAGAACATTCTGTTAACAGTAAAATCTTCTTTAAAACCTACAGCTAAAAGCATGTCTATAAGCGCAATTTCTTTCTTCGGTAGCGCCAAGTAAACGCTTTTGCCAGTTGTTTTTGAGAGAACTGCTTTTAGCAGTGTGACAGCGGCGTCTACGTTGCCATCTTGGCATATTAAGGGTCCAATCCAAGCCATTGCCTCATAAACTGTTGTTGCCACATACCCGCCAACCTCGTTGCCCTCGGCTGTAAAGTAGCCTAAGTTGCCTTTTTCATTGATAATGGATTCAAGCAGTTTTTTTCTGTCGCCACCGAAACATCGACTATCAAATGCCTCAATTATCTGAATATGATTCTTGCCAATACTCAGCAGGTTTGCGCCAGTTAATGGAGCAAGGTTCTCAACATATAAGACAGAGAATTCCTCGTCGCTTTTGAAGCCTAAGTTGCTATAGAATTTGACGAGGTTGGGGTAAGCGAATAAGCCGATGGTTTCAACTCCTTTGCTATGTAAATAGTCGATGGCATGTTTTATAAGAAGGCTTCCAGCTCCTTTGCCGCGGTATTCTTCTTTAACGATGAGGTTGCCGAACCATCCTACTTTGCCGTAACTTATGCATGTGGCGATGCCTACATGTTTTGTGCTGTCTGAGAGTGTAAAGCAGCCTTCTGGTTCAAGTTGAGTCATGAACTGAAAATCTTCTGGCGCCATGTTCCAATTCATGGTGTTGGCTAATTCAGTTGCGAAGAGAAAGTCTTCAGAGCGCATTTGGCTTATTTGGAACATACATGTTAAACTGTAGACTGGTCTTGCAAATAAGTTTGTTCGTTTGCGAGTTAACAACAAACCTCTATCTTTCAATTTTACGCATTAGGAATTGTCTTTTGCAGGCAAAATGTATTGAATCCAGAGTTAGGAGTTTGGTTTCAGCAAGCATTAACATGTTAATAGGAGAAAAAAGAAGTTATAGGAGATTAACCTGTGCAATCTCCGACATATCTGTCAGACTATTCAGTTTGACTTCTCCATTAGATACCGTGTAGAGTGTGTTGCCGATGTAGAGGGATCGTGTAATCCACTGGTTTTGGGTGCTCCAGTAATCTTGGCTGTTGATTAAGTATCCTTGGCTGTCCAGTGAAGTGGCGTCTAGGTGAGTTACGGTTCCTTTAAGTGTGAAGCCGCCGTTTGGTGTGAGGCTGAAGACGTATGCGCCCTGCCACACAAATTGCCCGTAAGCTGGAAAGTCAGGCGGGTACTGCTGCTGCGCCGCCAAAGTTTGGTTTACAATTGCCAGTTCAACTGGGATTATGAGTAGGCTTTTGGTATTGTCGAATAGGAAGGCTTTAGGGTCATTTAAGACTGGTGAATCTGTGCCTCTGTCGCCGATAGCGTAGTGTGCCACCAGCACAGGATTGCTTACGTCGCTTACATCAAAAAGCGCTAGTTTTAATCCTTGATACCATGCGAAGTTGCCCTGTGATGCGGGAACGGCGTCTTTCCCTACACCTATTAGATGTGTTGCGTCGTAAGGATGCAGATAATCGCTGTAACCCGGCATAGTGAGTTCCCCGAGCACCTTGGGGTTTTGGGGTTGACTTAAGTCGATAACGAATAATGGATCGGTTTTGATGAAGGTAACCATGTAGCCTCTTTCGCCCATGAAGCGGACTGCATGCAGATTTTCGCCTTGCCCAATGCCCTCTAATTTGCCGACTACAGTTAAGTTTTGGTTAAGAATGTAAACGTTATTTGTTTGGGATGCTTGCGACTGCGAAAAACCACTATTCAAGTACTGGTAGAGATTAGTTGCGACTCTGAGGTTGCCGTTGTATTCATCCATCGAATATTGATCCATCACGTAGCCGGGAACACTGCCTTGCGCTTCAAAAGTCAATTGCAAACCGTCAATTTTCACTCTGTAAACTGAAGTTACATCGGTTCCGTTTACCCAGTTAGGGTAAGCCACGTAAATGTTGCTTGGAGATACATACATTGTGCTTGCACCGCTCATTAGAACCGTCATGTTGGTAGGTTGCTGCTGGTTATCCATGATGTCGATGCCGTAGAAGCTTGTGAACGAGTAGTAGCTGGATTGGTTCATATCAGCATAGTATATGCTGGTCGGGGATGCTGCGTAAGCGACTCCACTGCTGTAGACTGCGGGAACTGTTACTAAATCATTGTAAACCGTTGCAGTTTGACTTGTAACGGCATAAAGGTAGCTGCCTATCATTCGAGCGTCAAAGTAACTGCCGCTAACCGTAAAGTTCCGAGCTAAAACTGGGTTGGCTTTGTTGGATATGTCGTAGATGTTGATGGCGGTTGCTTGATAACTATAGATAGGCATAGGCATAAGGTTACCTTTGTCCGATGGTGCACCGTAGTTGTATGTGTAGGTGTATTTGCTGGATAAAACAGCAAGTTTGGTGCTGTCTTGACTTAGAAACAGTCCGATCGGCATTAGGCTGCTGTCAAGTGAAATTTTAGATACCACTTTGGCATCTTGGGGATTAGCATTCAAAATGTAGACATTGCTGGATGTCTGGTATAAGTAATTGTAATAGCCGTTTGAAGTGGACAAAGTGTAGATGTATTGTCCGTCAGTTTTGACCGAATCAGCTTCATCTACTCCTGCAACCTGAATGTTGGTAGTTGAATGATCAGAGGTGACATCTTTAGTTCCAGCTGATTGTGCAGCTGGCACAGGAGCCGAGTTACCGAATCCTAAGGTTGATCCTCCATAATATTCTGCGTTGGAGGCATTTCCAAGGTAACTTTTGAGGTCCTCGAGCGATGAGAAAGTTTTCATACCTGAAGAGGAAGCGGAGTTTGAAAGCGGCGTAATAGTGGATCCAGGCCTTGGTGAAGAATTAGAAATAGGGTCTTGATTGGAGGGTGTTTGAGCAGAAGGGTTTGAGAATGAACCATAAGTGTAAACCATCGAAATCAAAATTACAGCCATAAGAATTGCTGCTGTTCCGTAGATTGTAGTTTTTTTCTTAACTTCTTTCTGAACCATGCATTTGTCTCCTGAATATCTGTTATGCGTGACTTTATATTATGCTAAGCACGCGAACATGTTGTTCCAACAATTAGAACGGCCTCATTTCCCACACGCGATATGCCTCGTACCAAAAAATTGTGCAGACGATGGCTCCAAACGATATAATGAACAGGTTATCACGTGTAAAACTATGAACGATAACCAGCAAGTAAGCGGCGTAGAACACGGTTGAGAAGAGGGCGTAGAAGAAGAAGCGTGGAAACAGCAGTTTTCCCAGCTTCACGTAATGCCGAAGGACCCCAATTTTTACTTGGCCAACCAACACGTAGTGGCCCCCGACTTCCTGTTTTTCAACTAAACCAAGCTCGCTTAGTTGTTCAAGATGGTGAAAAGCGATGCTGGGGCTGCTAAAATGCAGGGCGCGTTGAACTTCCCGGACGCCAACGGGGGCGCCTGTTTTTAGCAGGAACCAATAGACTTTCCAGGCTTTGCCGCGTAATGCATATTCAAGCTCTGTTTCGCTGTTCCCATTCAACCAGTAAACCCTTCAAGAACATAAAACAGTTCAGGAAGATATAAGTCCAGTTATTAGAACAGCACTTTCACATAATTTTTCATGCTTCAGCAAAAAGCTTGCAGCCACTATCAAGGTTAAAGTCAATTTTAAATAAACATCTCAATTTGAATGTAGCTTAATTCTTTCGAGGCTATCATTTTGAAACACTGTTAGTAGTCACTGCTAATGATAGCATTTGCTGAGGTAGCATTAGCTACATTGATATTTCCAAAAACCATCAAAAAAATCTGTGCTAAAAAAATTTCCAACAATGCTTTTGCACTAAAATAAAAGAAAAAGAAGAGGTTAAGAAAAGAAGGGAAAAGCTGCTTAAGCTTTTGATTTGTTTGTTGCGCCAGGCATGCCAGGTGGCAGGTCGGGGAAATTCGCGCTGACTCTTTGCTCTGCAACGGTTGCTGCTTCAGATAAGATTTTTGATGCATCTTCATTTACGCTGTCAAAGTTCAGTGACATTCCACCGCTTGAGCCCGCTTCAAACATTAAGCCGCTTAGCATGTTGCCGATGTCGCCAAGTTCATTTTCTGCTTCAGGCAAAACACCGCCTAAGCCTGTGCTGATGCTTCGTAGAACGCCAACGCATGGTCCTAACGCAGAAACGACGTCGCCTAGTTCAGATACTGTGCGTATTCTAAGTGCTACTTGGTCTAGTGCAAGGCGTGCATTCATGATTAGCTTTGACATTTTGCGGATTTCAGCTAGTTCGGTAGAATAGATGTTTGCGTGTGCGGAATCGTGCTTGGTGTATGCATCAACAATTTTTGCGAATAGCGCTTTGTCTTTTTGTTGGAATCGTTCGTTTGCTTGATCTAGTTTGCTGATTTGCAAGTCAAGTTTTCTGCAGGCAAAGTCCAGTTGTGTTTTTAGCGGTGCAGGCGGCTGGATTGTATTATGGATTGCTTTACTGAATGATTCTCCTTCGTCTCTTCTTGCTTCCCATTTTTTTGCGAAATGTTCAGACATGTAAATATCCTCTAAGCAGATTCAGCATCGTGGGTACTTAATGCTTGCTAACATGTAGATATATACGTAGAAACCAAGCTAGCACCATTCAGAGTGTTCTAAGCGTTTTTCCTTCCTCTAAACCTCATAAAGCTTAAGAAACAAATAGGAATTATCTGTAATGGGGCTAAACATGGCCGACTTAGAACGCCAACTCGGAGTTGTTAAAGATATTCTCTTACCGCTCGACAAGCCTACCAGATACGACCTTTATCTTACTAACAAACGCATCGTAATCGTTTGCATGGGACGCAGCAGTCGGATGGATTCTGGAGTATCACCGAATCGTTCTTTTCTTTTTGGGATTGCACCAGAAGCGCTGCAAACTGATCAAAGAAAAGACAACCAAACTATTGAAGAAAAACTAAACAGTTTATCCCTTGACGAAAAACTAAAACTAAGCAGAAAAAGCTGCTGCTACACTTACCCAGAAATAGAAGAGGCAAAGTTGGTTTCAGGGAAAAACCCGAAATTTGTTATCTTAAGCAAAGAGTGCGTTTCAAAATTTTCGCCAAATGAGGAACAGTTTAAACAACTTACTGATTTATTGCCAAATATCGAAATGTTGAAAGGTAAAATCTCAATTTTCGGCAATTTAGAGTTGAAAGGTATGCAGGTCGAACAAGCTTTCTCCTGTAAATATTGCGGTTCAAAAAATGATGCAGATGCCATATTCTGTGAAAGTTGTGGCATGAAAATAAGAGAAGAAACAATCAATCCTGCGGAGTTAACTTGCCATTCCTGCGGAACTAAAAATAGATTGCAAGCGTCATTTTGCAAGAAATGCGGAACACCCATGCGGGCTTAATCGAATATGCTTATTTGATAACTCCGAATACGTAAGCGAGCAGCCCCACCAAAAACAGGTATAACACCACCTTTTTGATGCGCCTTGCCTTTTCCCGTGAATGGTCCTGCAACAAAAGTGCAGAGCACACGATCAGCCCCACATCGGTTACCAGGACAAATGGGATAAACCAGATGCCTACTAAGCCCAAAAACCAAGTGACTGGGGTTAAAGCTACCGCAAAAATGAAGAACACAACAGCCACAACTGCAGCTTTTTTTTCTCCAAACCTCACAGCCAGCGTTTTAACTCCCTCAGAGCTGTCACCTTTAACGTCTACGATACCTTTGGTGATTTCCCTGCCCGTGTTCGACAGGAAAGCCATAGACGCAAACAACAAAACGTTCAACCCCACAGTCCCTATCACGGTTATGCTGCCGTAGACGAAAGGGATAGCTACGCAGATGCTGACCAGAAAGTTTCCTGGCAACCCACTTCGTTTGCCAACGGTAATGTAGGTTACTGTTATTGCCAGAGATGCCGCTGCCACAGCAAAACATAGAAGGCTAACCAAACCTGCAAAAACAAAACCCAATGCGGCAAGCAAACCGACAAAAGCTAAGGCTTCATTAGGTTTTATTTTGCCGCTTGGAATTGGGCGTTGTGGCTCGTTGATGGCGTCGATTTTGCGGTCGTAATAATCGTTTATGACCATTGCCACGGCGCAGAACGTGAAACCAGTCAGAAAACCGAATACGATGTTAAGCCAGTTGAGGCTGCCTAACTGGGGTGCGGCGAGAACCGCTCCTACGAAAACTGCGAAACCCATCATTATGCAATTGACTGGTCGCATTAACCCTATGAAGCCGCCAAGTTTGTTCATGCTTCTACCTTTTTTAACTATTTAAGTTACTCGAGGTTACCTATAAAATTGTATACCAACAAAACTGAGAAAACGTTCCTTTTCTTCAACCTCGTTTTTAGAAATAGTTTAAAAGGACAGCAACAACCTATCACCATACAATAGGTCATTGGTGAAGCACTTGAGCAACAATTACGCACCTCTCGTCGGAGACAACTATGCTCCAGAAAAAATCAGAGTTATCATACCGGTAGGCGGAAAAGCAACACGCCTCCTGCCGTTAACAGCTGAAACCAGCAAAGCCTGCCTACGATTATTAAACAGGCCGCTCGTGGAGTTTTCGCTCCTCTCGCTGGCAAGCCAAGGCATACGCAACTTCATCTTCGGCGTAAAAGGCTACACCAACTACCGAGACCTCAACGATTACTTCGAGTCAGGATACGGATTCAGCGCAAAATACAACATCAAACCCCGAATCCACATTAAATACCAGCCAAACGTTCCAGATTTAGGAAGCGCAGACTCCGCAAAAATAAACATGGAGTACTACGAACTTAACAACCCCATTTTCGCTGTGCAAGGAGATAACATTTTTGACTTAAAAATCAAAAGTCTACTTGACTTCCACAAAGAAAAAGGAGCCTGCCTAACCATTGTGCTACGTGAAGTTGACAACGTAGAGGGGTTAGGCATAGCTGACATCGACAAGAATAACCGCATACAATGCTTCGTAGAAAAGCCTTCAGCTAAAGATGCACCAAGCAACCTTGCAAACACAGGATTGTATGTCTTGTCCCCTGAAGTAAAAAAAATATTCAAAGAAAAAGGCATCCAACAAATTATCAAAGAAAAAAACCGTTTAGACTTCGGCTATGACTTTATTCCCTACGTCATTCAGACGGGGCGACCAGTGTACGGCTACACCTTGAAGGGCAGCTGGTTTGATGTGGGAACACCAAAAAACTATTTGGAAGCCATGAAAAAACTGCTTAACGGCGGTTTCCCAACCCTCAGCGACTTCGGCGGACGACTAAACGACACTGATCCTATTTGGGTTCAGGGAGAAAGTAACGATTCCGAAAAACGCCGCTTAGAAATCATCCAAAAAATCAAACAGAAAAAAATCACCTTGGAAGGCGCGGTCCTAATTGGGCGGCACTGCCAAATTGAAGATGGCGCACGAATAGTCAATTCATGCATCGACAACTTTACGCGGATAGGCAAAAACGCTGTTGTGGCTAACTCAGCGGTTATGGATAGAGCTATAATCGGCGAAAACGCAGAGGTCTATGACAGCATAATCGGAAGACACGTAGCTGTGAACTCAAGCTGCCATAAACCCACAAAAATCACAGCGATCTCAGTAATTGCTGACGACGTCACACTTGAAGAAGGCTGCTCACTTACCGGAACAAAGGTTTACCCGCACCAGCACATCCAAGGCGAATTCCAAAACCAAACAATAATCGCAAACTAAGCCTTAAACCACTTAAAAATCAAATACTTAATCTCTTTGGAAGCTAAATCTGGCACAGCGATAATAAAGCGTTTGCGCACAGTCGTCGCCAACCGCCCATTCTTAACAATTTCCGTTGCGGAGATGTCGCTACCAGCTTTCTTTACTGTGACCATGTATGGCGCATGTTCAACGCCTGGACCATACTTGTAGACTGCGAAGTCCACCCCGAATTTGATTCCTGGAGTAACAATTAAGCCGCTGTCGCGCAGATCATGGTAAACAGCGTATTTCTCTTCAAACCCATCGTAAAGTTGCTTGGCTTTGAGTCGCAGTTTCCTAAGAGTCACCACGCTTTCATCTGGCTTCTCGTAAATCTCGATTTGCCTAACTTCAGCAAGGTAAAGTCCCTCCATCAAATCTAAAATAAGCGGCACATCAAACTCAGGAACCTTCGGCTTAGGAATACCAACAGGTTTGCCATAGTAAGCGGTTTTGTAGAGTTGGGAGCCTTCACTGGGGTTCCACACGACAAGGAAGTTTTCGATGAGTTCAACCCTGATTTTTGGCATGATATTGCTCTTTTACATTATGAACGAGAGCATGCGGGCTGCGTCCGCTGCGTCTTCAGCTTTATCAGCGGAGTTCTCCAAAAGCTGCAGAACATCACGGAGAAGCATTAGGACTGGAACTTCAAGTTTTCCGTTGAGCACCTTTATGGTTAAGGCGCGGTATTGTTCGTCGACAATGCGCTCAGCGATTTCCACATCTTTGGCGCGTTCTAAGGTTTTTTGTGAGCCGTAGTTTAGAACCATCATGGTTTCGCGGAGTTTAAGCACTGAATCCAAAACTGCAAGCGAAAGTTTCAGGAGGTCTTTTTTTATGTCTGGCGAAATAACCCAGTTGTGCTCCATGATTTCGACAAGGTAGTAAGCGATGCCTTCTGAGAAATCAGCTATTTCGCTTGATAAATTGGTAAATCTTAAGAAGTCTTCTCGGGCAATGAGGATGGCGCCTATTTCGGCTAGTTCTTGGGAGACCATGCGTCTTGCCTTGATTACTTCTTCTCCGCTTGATCTGATTTCAGTAAAGATCTTACGCGCGTTATCTTTGTCTCCGATTGCAAAATACTCAACCAGCTGAGGGATTTTTCTTGAAACATCAACTACTTTACGTAAGTTATCTTGACAAGCATTAAGCGCTCTGCGCTTCACGCGCTCTTCTGTTTCTGCTGGAAGTACCAAATTTTTCCCCCGCTATAACCAATCCTGAATTAATCAGTTAACTATCTTATGAACATTAAAAAAGGTAGCTACCTTAACCTTCAATTACCTTTCCTAATTCTGTAAAGTCCATTTTACCCTCAAAGTACTGATGTAACAGCTTAGGTAAATCAGCGATTTTTGCGCGAACTTGCCGCCAAGAATCGCGGTCACGGATAGTCACAGTTTCATCATTGAAGGTATCGTAGTCGATGGTTATTCCTAATTGTACACCTGCTTCGTCTGCTCTTGCGTAACGTCTACCAATCGAGCCTGTTTCGTCAAAGTCCGTCATAAAGCCCTCGCACGTCAGCAGCCTCTGCACTTCTTTGGCTTTCATATCCAAACCATCTTTGCTCATTAACGGGTAGATGCCAACTTGAATCGGCGCGATACTTCTTGGGAAACTAAGGACAGCACGGTCATCTTTTACGTTGTAAGCGTATTCAAGCGTCACGTAAAAGAGCCTGTCTGAGCCAAAGCTGGGTTCCACAACATGTGGAACAAAGCGTGTTCCGCGAACAATGGTTTTTCGTCGGCTAATATCCACTTGTTCAGGGAAAACCTGATAGTTTCCAGCCATGTAGCTGCCGTCTTTCCGCATTGAATCCGCCACTTCTTGAGCTGGAACCTGAGCGAGCGCTGCTGCAACTTTGCTTGCATCTCCTTTGTAAACTGGCCCGAGCTTGGCCATAATCGGCTTAACAGAGAGCTCTTCTTTCTCAACGGGAGACGCATATTCCTTGTAAACGGTCATGTCTACGCCGCTGGCTTTCATGTGGCAACTTAAATCGTAATCGGTGCGGTAAGCATGCCCTGAAACCTCCACCCAGCCCCAACGGTCCACAAGCACTTCCTGATCGAAGCTCTGAGTACTGTAATGGGCTTTTTCCCATGTAAGTTTCTCGATGAAACGCTGTTTGCTGGTGGGCACGCCAAGTTCCGTGAGCAGACGCTTAGCCATCGCCATGAAGAACGCTTGCCACTCGGACCGGATGACTTTTTGGTCCAGCGCTTGGCGGACAGTTAAGTCGGTTGTATCCTCGCACTCTTTAAGCCGCGTTTCGCAAAGAAGAATGGGCAAAACCTCTTCATCAACCTCTTTTATCAAGTCACATGCTGGCTCTTCTGGGTCAAAGAAAAATTCTAAATCAGCAATTGTGAATTCTCGGAGGCGGATTAAGCCTTGGCGTGGAGAAATCTCGTTTCGCAATGCATGCCCAATTTGGATACAGCCGAACGGAAGCCGTTCACGCGCGGCAGTGTAAAGCCTGTTGAATTCCACAAAGATATTTTGTGCCGCTTCGGGTCTTCCGTAGCCAACTGCGCCTGAGTATGGTCCAATTGTGGTTTGGAACATGGTTAGGTATCGCTGTGGCTCGCCGAATTTGCCGCCGCAGTCTGGACAAACAATTCCATGGCGTTCAATTTCCTGGGCTATCTCTTCCAAAGCCATTTTTTCTGCTTCGGCGCTGCTGATGCCTTTTTCCTCAAGCAGGTGGTCAGCTCGGAAGCGTGTGTGACAGTTTTGGCACTCTACCATCGGCTCTTTAAAATGGTCTACATGACCGGAAGCCTCAAACACTTTGCCCGGCGCAATCACCGAGGACTCCATCTCGTAAATCCCAATCTTTTTAACAAAAAGCTCCCTCAGCTTAGCCTCAACATTCTGTTTTAGCCGCGTGCCAAGTGGACCGTAAGTGACAAAGCCACCGCTGCCACCATAAATCTCAAAAGACGACCAGAAAAACCCTCTACGCTTAGCCAACTCGTTAATTGCTGTGAATTTGTCGCATGCTGGTTTGCTGCATTTAGCTTCAGTGCTCAATTTCAAAGACCTGTTTACTGGTTAGAAGCCGCTTACAATTAAAACATTACCATAGCAAAAGAAAAGGCAGGATTCATTGTGTTTATTCGCAGATTGTTTGATCAAATGCCAAAGCTTCTTAGCAAACAACTCACGGACACCAACCTGTTCATTTTCGAAACTAAAATTAGGTGGTTTTTTCAAAAATACTCAAGCTGCAGCGTCAATCTCTTCTTCTAGGTGGTGTTCCACATCCTGTGCAAGCTCTTTTAAATCGCTAAAGCCGAGGGTTTTGATGGATTCAGTTGGGCGGAAAAGTGAGATTACGGTTTTATCTTTGTCTTTGAAGATGATGATTTTGCATGGAAGCGCAAGTCCCACTTCTTTATGAAGTGATAATGCGTTATTTGCGTCTTTAGGGTTTGCATACATCTAAGATCAAGTAGTCGTCGATTGTGTTGCCTGTTTTCTCCTTGATTTTGCTTACATTTATCGTGCTCAGGATTCCAAGCTGCGCTGCTTTAGAGCTCCTGTTAGTGTTTCTAATGTTTGCTGGACTGTTTTTGACGTTTCATCTTATAGGCTACTTGGTGTTCATTTTTTTCCTTCAAAAAAATGCGCTCATAAGGGCATATTAGCGTATGTGACTGCAGGGCTATAACAACTTTGGTTGAGAGATGCGTAACAGCATATTTGGAATGCCAAACACGTTTGTCTAGCAAAACATCGGCTGAGATTTGGGTAAAGTATATAATTGCTTGTTTATACCTCTCCGTTAAATACTGGTGCAAAAGTCGTTGGAGCCTCCCACTAAGCCAAAGCTAACTTGGAAGACAGCGGTTTTTCCGCTGCTTGGACTCTTGGGTTTTTTCATATACATCTACGTTTTCAAAGTTGATGTTTTGGGCATCATAGCAACGGCGAAAACTGCGGACCCACTCATTTATTCCGTAGCAATAGTTTTTGGTTTACTTGAGGTACTTTTCTTCACAATTTCATGGAAAGTACTAACAAATTATCTCAAAATAAAAATCACCATTTTCCGGGCTTACCTTTACGTTTGGTACGGAATATACGTTGACACCATTGTTCCTGCACAATCAATAAGCGGAGAATTAACCCGAACATACCTGTGCACACGAGACAAATGTGGACCATTCGGAAAAGTGGTGGCTTCACTTTTCACGCATCGACTTCTTGGAATGGCGCTTAACGTGATTGCCTTGATTGCAGGAATTGTGTTGCTTACTTTTGGAGGAAACGTTTACCCATTGGTTTTTAATGCACTTATTTTTGTTGCTGCAGTGATTGTGGCGATAATTGGCTTAATGTTTGTTTTTTCCTTTAAACAGCAATGGACACTAAAAATCATTGATTTAGCTACCCATGCAGCCCACAAAATAACATTCGGAAGGGTAAACCTCTCAAAGATAACCGGACAAGCTATCGAAGCAACGCAGCACTTTCACGAATCAATGTTAGAGTTCAGGCATTCTCCAAAAGCCATTGCTGGCTCAGTTTTCTTCTTGGTTATTTCATGGTTTTTCAGTTTAAGCATTCCGTACATTGTGTTTCAGTCGCTGGGTCACCCTGTTTCATGGAGCATAATCATTGTTACCTCAGCCATCTTTTTAGCGGTCAAAGCAATTCCGATTGGTGTACCATTTGAAGTTGGGCTTCCAGAAGCAGTCATGACTACACTGTACATTTCAATGGGTATTTACGGTCCGTTAGCTGCCACAGCCACAATACTTGTCCGAATCATAACGCTTTGGTTCCGTTTCTTCATAGGTTTCGCATCTTCACAGTACCTTGAACTAAAACCAGCAATATCCACATCAGCGAACACAGAAAAAACTAAAATCCCTCTTCCACCCTAATCATCCTTAGACCAGTAAATGGAAGTAAAAATCGAAACTGCAACCATCAAAACCCTCGACAAACTCTACCAGATAGAGGAAGAATGCTTTGATCAAGAAGCCTTCACCAAACGACAAATAGCCTACTTACTAACCGACTACAACACAGTCGCATTCATCGCGAAAGCAGATGGCGACATAGCTGGATTCATAATTGCCCAAGTGGAAGTTGAAGAAAACACACAGTTTGGACACATAATAACAATCAATGTCGCTCAAAGTTATCGGCGCAAAGGAATCGCCAAAAAACTTCTCCATGAAATAGAAGCGCTCCTAAAACAGAAAGGTATAAGCGAATGTCGCTTGGAAGTCCGAGAAGACAACCATCAAGCCATAAAACTCTACCATGCCCTCGGCTACCAGACAATTGGCAAATTAGAAAGGTATTATGGTACAAAACACGGATTATACCTTAAAAAAAACCATGTAAAAATGCTCATCGGCTCAAAAAGGAGCCCTTACTCCCTTGCGGAACAAACGTTTAAAAGAAATGATGCGGTGAATTTGAGTTGGTGGGGGAGATGAGCGAAACTCGTGGAAGAAAAGCAAACGAACAGACGCTTGTTAGGACCATCGTTGTTTTGATCCGCAATACAACGTGGCGTTGCGGTAAACTTGAAAAATCCATAGTTAAGCACCTCTATAAGCGTCATGAAAACTTTGGCAAACCAGGCGTTTCTGTTAGAGATATAATGATGAACCTCAACATCACTGGCGAGAAAAAAGATGAATGTATCGATGCGCTGCGAAGGCTTGAGAAAAGAAATATTGTGAGAATAATGCCACTTTAATTTTCTCTTTTTTGTCAGCTATTTTGCGTCATTATCCTTCTTGGCTTTAATTGTTTATTTAAGCAGTTCCGCTTCGCTTGGAGGCTGCTTAATCAAGCCATGCTTCATCAACAACTCAGTCGACTGTCTGGCATTACTAATTATTTCGGAAGCACGCTCATACAATTCCTGTCTAGTTGGCTTAACACGTGCTACGCCCTGTTCGATGGATTTTAAGGCGCATGCAACAGCTTCTCTGGGAAAAACTTCCCATTCATCCATCCGTGGCAAAAGGTTTTTCTCGTCCATCCCACGTTCCTCAGCGTAATTAGCCAGTTCTGTTGCCGCTGCAATGCACATGTCATCGGTGATTGTTTTTGCTTTAACATCAAGAACGCCGCGGAAAATACCGGGGAAACCTAGGCTGTTGTTTACTTGGTTTGGGAAATCGCTTCTGCCAGTGGCAACTACTCGTGCACCTGCATCTTCAGCGTCCCAGGGCCAAATCTCAGGAATCGGGTTAGCGCACGCAAAAATTATTGCGTTGTTAGCCATGGTTTTTATCCATTCTTTCTTTATGGTGTTTGGCCCAGGTTTTGAAGCTGCAACAACCGCGTCTACACCTTTGAATGCTGCTGCCAAATCGCCTGTTCTGCCTTCGCCGTTGGTCTTTTGGGTTACGTCGAATTTCCATGGGTCTTCTTCTTTGGTTATGTCAGCTCGGCCTTTGTAAATTACGCCTTTGCTATCAGCAAGAATAATGTTGCCTGATTTAACACCCCATTTCATGAGGACGTAAGCAGTTCTAATGTTCGCTGCTCCGGACCCGACAAGGGTGATTAAGCTTTCTTTAGGTTTTTTGCCTACAATTTTGAACGCGTTTATCAATCCTGCCAGAATCACTGTTGCGGTTCCTTGCTGGTCATCATGCCACACAGGCACCTGCATCTGCTCTCTGGCTTTTTCAAGGACATGGAAGCATTTGGGCTTCTCGATGTCTTCAAGGTTAATGCCGCCAAACGATGGCTCTAGTGCCTTACAAATCTGCACGATCTCATTGGGGTCTTTGGTTCGCAGACAAATTGGAAACGCATCAACCCCACCCAGATACTTGAACAAAAGCGCTTTGCCCTCCATCACTGGCAACGCAGCTTCAGGACCAATATCGCCTAAACCTAAAACACGTGTCCCATCGGTAACTATGGCAACGTAGTTCCAACGGTTAGTTAACTCGAATGATTTGTCAGGGTCTGCTTGGATTTCCCTGCATGGTGCAGCAACACCAGGCGTGTACCAGATAGCAAAATCATCAACATTACGCACCGCGCATTTGGGGATAACCTGCATTTTCCCCTCATAGAACCTGTGCATTGGGGAAGACAGCAGCGCTGGCTTTTTCGCTTTCGCAAGCAACTCTTCCACTGTCGGTTTAGCATCTGTTTTTTCGGGAACCATCCAAAACAACTCTTATTCAACGGTGAGAAACACAGCTGAGAATTTAAGTTTTTACGAGAAAAAGCAAGTAGCCAGCGTTTTAACAGATGGCCTAGTGTACTAGGAATTAGACTTCAAACATTAACTAAATAAATAAAAATCAAAAAAAGGAAAAAATTCTAACTCAACAGATTGGTAGCTTAGTATCTTGGTCTATAACCGCCGCTACCGCCACCGCGTCGATCTCCGCCTCTATCGCGTCCGCCGCCGTAACCGCCACCGCCGCCACCGTATCCTCCGCCGCCGCGTCTGTCTCGTCCTCCGCCGTATCCTCCGCCACCGCCGAATCCTCGTCCGCCGCCTCTAAATGGCCTGCGTTCTTGTTCGTATGTTTTGCTTGAAACGTTGTTTTCTGTGTTAACTTCCACTGTGAGTGGCTCTTTTGCTGGTTCGAGTTTGCCGTATTTGCCGATGTTTAAGCGTATGTTGCCTTTAAATAATGTTACATACCCGTTTTCAATGCGTACAGTGTCGCCTTCGTTGACTTTCTCAATGTTGTCGTCCCAAAGCGTTAGATATACTACGCCTGTTTCGTCGCCAATGAGTGCATCAGATACTTTGTGTGCAGATCCATCTCTGCCCATTGGAATTTCTCTGATTTCTGTTTTGGACACTACTTTGGCCGTAACGTTAACCGCTTTTGATTGTGGGGTTAAGTCGCCGACTTTTGCTTCTACGGGTGTCTTTTTGTTTTCGAAAAAACCTTCAACAGCCAATTGATTTCACCTATTTTGTAGTCTGAAACACAACTAAGATTTCTCTGCACTTAAGGGTTTCGCTTAGTCAGTTTCCAGGGTTTTAGCGTTGTACATATTAGTAAGCTTGGTGTTTTGGGTTTTCTATGGAAAGAGAATACTTATTTGCTGTTTTGATAATTTCAGCGGTAATAATTGTAGGAACAGTTTCGGTTTTCCTGTTTAATTCTTGGCAAACACCTGCAAGTTCTAGTTCGCCAACACTCTACACCTACCAAATTAAATGGACTTACCAGCATGACACCTCCGCTTTCACGGAAGGATTAGTTTTTGACAACGGCGTACTGTATGAAAGCACTGGCGGATATGGAAATTCCTCTCTGCGCCGCGTTAACCTCGAAAACGGAACAGTGCAAAAGGAGTTTTTGCTGCCCAACCAGTATTTCGGTGAGGGCTTAACGGTTTTTAATGACTCGCTTGTTCAGTTGACATGGCAAAACAAGATCGGTTTTGTCTACAATAAGGAAACGTTTGGTTTGCTGGGAAACTTTAGCTATGGAACGGAGGGTTGGGGCTTAACCTACGACGGGAGCAGCTTAATCATGAGCGATGGCTCTTCAAACCTGTTTTTCCTTAACCCAACCACTTACCAGAAGGTTGCGCAGATAAGTGTTCATGACGGAAACATTCCTGTAACGAACATTAACGAGTTGGAATATGTCAAAGGCGACATTTACGCTAACATTTGGATGCAACAAAAAATCGCCATCATAAACTCACAAACCGGAGCAGTAAAAGGCTGGATAGACCTCACTGGGCTATACCAATCAAGCGATCCAAACGCAGTATTAAACGGCATTGCATATGACTCCCAAACTAGACAGACTTTTTGTCACTGGAAAGGATTGGCCAAACCTCTACCAAATAACCATAACACCAAAAGCATAGATGCTCAAAAACAAGAACAGACTTTTGGTGATCCTGAAGTTGTAAAAGAACAATATAAAAAAGTGGAGTTTAACGGTTTTACCCGTGTATTTTTTTCCACTTAATTTTTTTTGTAGGTCAAGTCTGAGCCTTATTGTTTTCTACGGCCCACCAAAGCAGTGTCTTGATTGCTGCAGATTCTTTGCGCCGTTTTGAACCTGCAACTCACAGCTAAGATGCTTCAACACAATGCATGTTCAGCCCAATGAGGCAAAGTCTTGGTCGCTTACTGATTTTCTGCTGTTTCAATCAGCAAGCATCTATGCCTCAACGCATTGCATCTAAAGCTTGCTCCTTGACCTACAATAACATGAAGGCAATGGCTCTGTTATAAGTTTTGTGACATTTATGTTACTAAATGAGACAGAATTGTACCATTTGGAACAGCACGTCCGAACCGCTAAAATTCGCTACCTGATTTAACTCGTAACCGTCCCTTGTTTCCCAAAACCTTAGTTAAGAAACCTATCGCAGCAACAGCGACAACCAACAGAATCGTTATGCCAGCAAGGTTCGGAAATTCAGGGACTGTTGGAGAAGGAGATGACCCTGGAGTGCTTGAAGAACCCGACACAACAGCATTAACTGAATCGACTGTGTCTGTGTGGTCAATCAGGTTTGAAGTCCCCCCATATGCAGGATGATCTGAAAGCTCCGAAGTCAAGGATAATCCAGCTGACCCTGCAGTTACAACGTTAAATGTTACTGTAGCTATTGTTCCGCTTCCACTAAACGGTGATGCTGAACCAGTCGATGTAGCTAAAAGATGATATTCGCCGGTTGACTGCAACGCGGTATCATCGATTACTTCGATCGGGTCGGCTGATGTTTCATGGAGTACTCCGCCAGGGTGAGATTCCACACCTAACTGAGATGTTGCACTGACCAAGTGGAGAACCGTTGTGTTCCAGCTTAGAGTTACATCGACTCCGAAGAGGTTTTGGACGTCGCTGATTTTTATGTTCACAGTCAAGTTATGTCCAACAACTGCTTGGGTCGTGGAAGCCTCCGCTTTAACAACTGTATTCTGGGCAAGAGCGGTAGAGACAAGGCTCAAAGAAACAACTATGCAAGCTAAAACGACTATAATAATTTTGGATGCTGATTTCTTCGGGTTTCTCATAACTATTCACTTCTCCCCCGTTCTTTTAGGGTCACTATTTTATCTCTCCCATTCTTATACCTTGTTATATCACCGTTTTTCTCTAAACCAGTTAAAAGTTGACTTGTTTTAGCTTTCGAGAACCCCAGTTGCTCCGTTATTTTTGATTGCCTCATGCTTCCGCCTGCAGATTTGAGAAGTTTCATAATTTTTTCTTCTTCTCGCTGAAACAGAGACGTTTCCGCAGCGGTTTCGGCAGATTTGTTTTTTCGACGCCTAAACCTGTAAAAACCAAACAAAGACAAAACGGCAGCCACAGCTAAAACGGCAATTGCTATGGCGTACACTTGCCAATTGCTACTTTGTCCCGGAGTACCCAAGTTGCTTTTTGCTAAAACAACGCTCACTGGATTGTTGACTAAATCTTGGGTTCTTGACCACTTCAGGATTTCTGCTGAATCTATTCTTTCATAGGGAATTGGAGTAGCTGATTTAACCGTGAATTCTGATGGGTAGGTCAATTGTAATGCGGCGTCTCCGTAGAGTTGGCTGAAGAAATCGCTAACTTGGAATACATCGCCAAAAGAAATTTCGCTGCCTTGAACTACGCTGAAGTTTTCCCAAAGAAACGTGTATTCAGTCGTTTTTGATTCTGGCAAAACCGTAATGTTGATTTGAAGTGAGTTTTCATCCACAGCCATTTCTCGCCCTGTAACATTTGCTGCAGAATCAACCAAATTGAAAACTTTCTGCTGAAAACTATCAAAGGTATCCACCGTTGCGTTGGCGCTTGAAAACTGGGTTACAGTCCAAGCTGCTGAGCCATCGCTTAGAATTTGCACTTTGTATTCAAAATAGTTTTGTGCAGAGGCGCCGTAGATTGGGAGAAGCAAAAGCAGCAGCGAGCATATGGTTAGGCAAGCTGTTAAGCGATGGTTACTCATATTTTTTCTATTCTATGAAATGCTTTAATGATATTTAAGATTGGGTGTTCTATAGCTTTTCTGCTTGCCCCACATTCGTTTCACTGAAAATATGCGTCGTGACTTGGTTTCTTGCTGATTAATTAGTTTTAATGGGAGAATTGCAGAAATGAACATTGAATCTGGCTTTTCCAGCGTTTTAGACCTGATTGAACGATATTGAACTAAAATGAACCATTATGGAGCTTATTTAACAAAACAGACCTCAGGAATGCTTTTATTAGTTTCCAACGATGGGTAATTCAACATAAAGTGACTAAACATGAACAAAAACAAAATATTGATTACCGCAATCATCGGCATTCTTCTGGCAAGCAGCGTTGCTTTAGCAATCGAATCTGCCGCAGCAATGCCCTTCGGAATTGCAAGCCTTTCAAGCAGGCCAGTTTCCGCAAGTTGGGTACGCTTAGACGGCGTTGTAACTCAATGGGGCACAACCGACGCAAGAGGGCAAATCCAAACTCAAGCCAGAACCGCCTTACTAAATAACTCAGACACTCGACAACTAGCCTCTGCCAGCGCAATATGGACAACCAACCTAACCCGGCCAATACAAGCTGTCAGAAGCAGAGAAAACTTCACCTATGTTTTCTACGCTGCAAGATTAATGAACGCGTCAGTTTCAACACTGAACACAGGTTCATCCAGCAACTACGTTATCGGCGGCACATGGACAGTTGCAACAGTTAATGCAACTATAACTATAATCACGAACGATGATGGCTCAATAGCCAAAGTCAACCGTAACCAAGACATCACCACCCAAAAAACTTATGGAGAATTAACAGTTACAGACAGCTGGACCAAATTCACCCTTGCCCTAACCGGTTTAGACCCCTTGACAGGCACAGTCTACAGATCAGTAACCAGACAAATGCAGTTCAACCCATTCAAAATAACTGACGATTCAGTTAGCAACGTAGTTACGCGATCTGATATAAGAGCAGTCGGACAAGCCTACGGATCAATGCCGGGCTGGGGAAGCTACGACACAAGAATGGATTTCAACAACAACTACCGAGTAGACATCGCTGACATATCTTCAGTTGCAAGAAACATTTAGACCAAAAATTAGTTCCTAGCTTTCTTTTTTCTTTTATTTTTTCAACCAAAATTTAACACTAAGTTAATACGCTAAATGTGCTAAGAATCTTCTAAGGCAGAAACAAATGTCCACGAACAGAGACCATACCTCGGAAAACTTGTCAAAAGAAGTAAAATTACCCTGTGGCTGTATCTACCAGGATAAAGGGTGGATGCTTACAAGGGTTAGCGAGTGCGAACATCACAAGCGTAAGAGAACAACAAAGCGATCATATAGGCCTAAAGCTGAATGCGTAAGACCATAAAAAAGAAAAAGGTAGTTGTTTTAAATTACAACTATCAGCACCGCCATCAGCGTTATCATAACTGGAAGGAACCGTATCGCTTTACTTTTGATCTTCAAAGCATCCTCAGGTTTCTTAACATCAACTAACCGCATGATGAATACTGAAGAGGCAAGGTTGTAAAGGACCTAGTGCGTAAACTCCGATCACGATTTTGTCTGCAAAAGTTAGGTACCCAGTTGTTGGAATACAGCTGAGTAGCGATAGGTGGAAGGTTTTTGCAACAAGACGATTTGAAGGGTCGCTTAACCAGATGAGACTTTCACGATGGTCGCTTATTGTTAACCAGTAATGCATTGATTTACACAATTCTGAGGGAAACAATAAGGGGAAGATGTGTTCAACCAAACTCTGATAGTTTTTTGGTTTCCAGGTTTTTCAGGGTGTTTTCCACAATCCATTTAACCCTCAAAGCGAATTCTTAGCAACATGGAAACTCCTCAGTCCTCTCAAGCACCTAAGAATCAAGGCTCACAAAAAAGAATCTTTAGAATTCTCATTCAAGTAGTGGTCATGGTTGCTATCTTCGCAGCTTTGTTTTGGTATATTGGAATTGGTTCCTCTATATAACGCCTTACTCACCATTAAAGTAGAGTATTTGGCTCTTGCTTTTCTAATGTATTTTGGAATAAACATATTCTTTACAATACGGCTTAGAAGAGTTCTAAGCAGAGGAGGGGTAAAAACATCTTTTGGCAAAACACTTCTTGCTCAATATGCAGGAATGCTAACTAGCGACGTCACACCTGGACGTTCAGGCTACATCCTCACCCCAGTTTATCTTCGAGACCAAAACGTGCCCGCATCCAAAGGACTTTCAAGCATCTTAGGCATACAAACAATAGAGTTTTTGGTCAAAGTTGTAGGCGGCATTGGCGCGGCCATATTTCTGATTAGAATGGTTCCAGCGGGCAACTGGCCTTCAGCGACTATTTTGGGAATTAATGTAACATTTTTCGTGATAGGTCTCGGTATTGCTCTCATGTTAACAGGCGCTCTTTTGCTAGCTGCTTTTTCATGGTCAGAGAGAGCTATATCCATTTTTGACCGCTTAGCTAACTCCAGGTTTTTAAAGAGATTCACTGGAGGCATAATGGGCAAACTTGAAGATTACAAAGATAGTTCCCAGAAAACACGTTCAGCAATCCCAGAAATATTTGGGTTAACCATGATATGCTGGGTTCTAAAAGGCTTTGAATGGTACTTTTTAGGAGCTGCGTTAGGAATAACAATTAGCAGCAACTTCGCAATAGCATGGCTTGGTTTCTTCCTAATCCACCCGTTAGTAACCGCATTGGCGTTTGTCCCTATCACTCCAGCAGGAGCAGGTGTCCAAGAATTCGGAATTATCGGGATTATGAGCCTGCTCTTTGTTAATCCAAGCACTGCTACATTAGGCGCTATCGGAGCATTTGCAATCGTAGCACGAGGCTTATTAATTGTGGAAGACCTTGCAGGGGTGCCTCAAATAGTGAAATCCACAAGTCTCATCTTTTCACGGAAAAAACCGCAGGAAACCACGCTTTCGCCGCCCGCCCCACCTATAAATCCAGTTTAACCTTTTCCCCAGTCAAAACCAATAAAGCATCGGGTTTCAAACTGTTATTTGCAGGCGCTCATTTTGAATGCTGATGTATCAATAAGGCAGGCTACACCAACTGATTTGCCCAACATTAAAGAAATAATTGACAAGTCGTTTTCATGGGTCATCAGCTTCTTCGCCGCTCAAAGCGTAGATTTTGAAGAAGGAAAAATCCTTGTAGCAGAATCAGAAGGCTCTATTGCCGGTTTTGCTAAACTCGTCGAATTCAACCTTGGCAGCGTCAAATACGGCTGCATTCTGTGGCTTGCTGTGGACCCGACAAAACGCCGAAAAGGCTACGCCGCCGTTTTAGTTAACGCCGGCTACAAGTACTTTACGCAGAATGGCGCGCGAGAGGTTTTTGCTTCAGTTAGACGAAGCAACAAAGCTTCTTTGGCGACTTTTCATAAAGAAGGCTTCATTCAAGTTGGTTTTCTAAGTTTACGGAGGCATTTTGGGTGGCGACTCTTCAGTTTCTACAGAAGCATCTGGTATGCTCCAACCGAAGTTGTCCTCGTTAAGCACCCGCAAAAGTAATCAGTAGAAAGGGAAGCAATCACATAGAATATCTGCTTGCGAAACCTTTGACTTTAACTGTCTTTTCTTTTTCTGAAGCTTTCAGGCTTTCAATGAACTCGGGTCTTAGCTCGGGCTCCATTACGCGTTCCTCAACTGATTGATAGGAAAAAACTATTATTTTAGCGTTGATTGGTCGGGAGAGCAGGATTTGAACCTGCGACAGCTCGGTATCTGTGGCCTAGACAGGCTAGAATGAAGCCCACCATGGGTAGACCTCTACAGCTTCTCCACCAGCTAAGCATGTTAGCCAGCTCGAGAGCTCTGCCAGGCTGAGCTACCTCCCGACAAAGACGATAAAGACAAAAGAAAAGAATTTATGTGTTTTGGCATCCTCAGCATTGTCTGGCATACTAAACATTTTAATCTTTTAGCATTAAAATGGTTTAGAGAAGAGGCACTGTTAAATGGCAAAGACTATCGGCATAGTAACTTCTGGAGGAGACGCACCGGGCATGAACGCGGCCATCCGTGCAGTGGCGCGTGTTGGTCACTCGATGGGTGTTCAAGTGATTGGGTTTGAACGAGGTTGGGACGGATTATTAACTAACACTTTTAAGAAGCTCACTCCCCGCAGTGTCGGCGGCATAATTCAGCTTGGCGGCACGATGCTTCATACGTTGAGGTGCCCCGCCTTTGAGGAACCTGGCGCTGTTGAAAAAGGCGCTGAAACACTTCGAGAAAACAATGTTGACGCGCTTGCAGTTATTGGCGGTGACGGCTCGTTCCGTGGAGCTTTAGCGTTAGGCAAGAAAAGTGACGCTTTGATGCTTGGAATACCAGCCACCATTGACAATGATGTCTACGGCACAGAAGAAACAATCGGTTTTGACACAGCAGTTAATACCGCTGTTGAAATCATCGACAAGATCAGGGACACAGCCATTTCCCATGAACGAATCTTCATCGTTGAAGTTATGGGCCGCAAAAGAGGTTTCCTCGCCTTGGAGGTTGGAATGTGTATTGGCGCCGAAGTTATTTTGATTCCCGAAAACCCAACGCACCTTAAAGATATATGCCGGATCATGGATGATAACGCCAAAAAAGGCAAAAGAGCAGGAATAATAATTACCGCCGAAGGGTTTGGTAACTCAAGCGAATTAGCACAGAACATACAACGTCAAACAGAATCTGAAGTTAGGCTCTCAATTCTAGGGTATGCTCAGCGCGGAGGAAGTCCAACTGCACGCAGCAGGTTGCTTGCAAGTTTATTCGCTGAACGGGCTGTTGAATTAATCTGCGAGGGAAAAGGCAACTTGGCAGTTGGATTGCAGAGAGGCGCAATTACCAGTCTTGAGCTTGAGAAAGCAGCTAACGAGCGGAAACATTTGGATTTGCGATTGCTTAAAGTTGCAGATATGCTGTCAATCTGAGCAGCACAATCTCCTTTTTTTGATTCTACAGCAGTGATTCATAGATTTTGATGGTTTGTTCAGCCGCCTTTTGCCAAGTGAAATACTCAAGCACCCTACGCCTGCCGTTTTCACCCCAATTCTTTGCTTTCTCAGGATCCTTCAAGACTTCCTTTATGCCCCATGCAATATCCGCGGGGTCTTCACCGTTAATGTGGACTCCCGTTCGGTCCGGACCGCCATTTACAACCTGCTCCTTAAAACCGACTACGCCGTGTGCGCCCACAACGATTGGTTTCTCCATCGCCATCGCTTCTAAACTGACAATTCCGAATGGCTCGTAGATTGAGGGGAAAACACACAGGTCTGAGGCTGCGTAATGGAGAATCCGCTCGTCTTCTGGAACAAAATCGAATCGGTAAACAACGTTGCCTTTAATGTTTAGTCTTTCAGCCGTTTCCGCAATGTCGCTTTGTTCTTCGCCTTTGCCTAAAATAACCAGTTTAGTGTTTGGATACTCTTTGAGAACCAATGGCATAGCTTGCAGCAGATTACGTACGCTCTTCACCCATGCCAATCTTCCCACGAAAAGCACCATGTTCCAATCGTTTGGAATCCCATATTTCTGCCTGATTGCAGCCACATCTGGTTTTTGTACGTTTACTAGGTTGTAGCGTTCAGGGTCCACTCCATTCCATACAACACTGATTTTTGAGGCTGGCCAACCATGCTTTGCCAAGTCTTCTTGCATAGCGTAGCTTACGGTAATTATTTTGTCAGCATTTTGCGCCATAGCATTTTCAAGGTGAGTTACAACTTCGGAACCTGCTCCGCCGCTTCTACCCCACTCTGTACTGTGTATATGAAAAACCACGGGGATTTTTGTTTCTTTTTTGATCACTAACCCTGCGATGCTACTGAGCCAATCGTGGCAACAAACTACGTCAAAGTTGTAGCTTTCTTTAATTATTAATTCGTTTAAAAATTTGGTTGCGCTCAGAATATTGTAGATGAAGATGTCGTTGAAGAGTTTAAGGTTTGTACCCCATTTTTTTAGGTCGTCAACAACAAAAAAAGGCCAGATGCTGCTTGCATCAGCAATTTGTGGTCTGTGAACCTCGACTCCCTGCATTATCTCTCTTGTTTTTAAGCCGTTATTGTTTAATGTAAAAACTGAAACGTCATGTCCAATGTCGACGAACTGGTGAGTTATGTATTCGGCATAGGTTCCTAAGCCGCCGACAATCTGGGGGGGATATTCATAAACGAAAAAACCTATTCTCAAAAAAGTCACCTATAACTTGCCTTTAACTATTGTTGCCCAAGAATAAATATACTTTTATTTGCAGAAGAATTGAGTTAGGGTTAGGTGAAGTCTTTGAAGTCAGCTTTAATAGTTTATTTTTCAAGCACGGGGAACACTCAGAAAACTGCATACGCCATCAAAGAAGGTCTTGAAAACGGCGGGCTACAAGTTGATTTGAAGAAGCCGCAAGAGGCAGCAGAAGTGGATTTTTACGTTTATGATTTAGTCTGTGTCGGTTCACCGTCAATTGAGTGGCAACCAGCAAAACCAATCGCTGATTTACTGAAAGCCAAACTTAACTTGTACCGTAGCCAAGGAAAAATCAAGCCCTGCGCCCCAAAAGTTCCCGGGAAGAACGCATTGATTTTCTGTACTTACTCGGGACCACACACGGGAATTGATGAGGCAACGCCTGCCGGGAAAACGATGCGGCAGTATTTCGAGCATTTCGGCTTTAACATCGTGGGTGAATGGTATGTGGTTGGCGAGTTCCATGGCAGAATAGAAAATAGCACTTTGGGCAGGCTCGGCGACATCAGAGGCAAACCTTCGGTGGATGAATTGGCGAAAATTAAAAAGGATGCCCAGCAAATAGCTAAGAGTTTGTAATTAAGAAGTGGTAGGTATGACTAAAACTGTTGATTTGCCCTTGCGGGTTCACGAGGATTTAGTAAAGGTTTCTGAGGAACTGTCGTTGATGGCTAAAAAACCTATTTCGCCATCGATGGCTGTGGATTTGCTGATGGAAGTATATCGTGCACACCTAAACAATTCTTGCACATTGGACGCTTTCAGCCAGCAACTCAGGAGCTTAAACCTCATGTCGCCTGAGGAATTTGACAGCTACTGGGATGAACCGATAAGACCGCAACCGTCAAAGCATAAGGTAAAAACCAAAAAACAGTAAGCCAAAAACGCTGACAGAGACCTACCACTATAGGTTTCTGCCATGAGTTTCTAATAGGATGCAGATAAAAGGGCAAATAGGCAAATCGCTGTCAAGTTATAGTTTGGTTCCAGAAGTAAACAGCGGTATAATTCTTCAGTAACGGCGCTATAACTTCTGGCTCGTCATAGAGGATGTCAAATCGGGAACCAAACTTGCCAGGAAGAGTGTTATTTGTGTCGTTAAAAATTCTTGCCGATAGTTCATCTGCTGGTTTTAAGCCCCAAATTGTGTCGGTGGCACTACGGAAACCGAATCCATAGTCTTTTGGTACGATATAGGCGGCTTTGGCGTTGTTTGACCCGAGGCTGGCGGGGTTGGTGTGGAGAGTATTCCAGAATTGCTTCAGCGCCTCAAAATGCTCATCCTGCAATATGCCAAACTGGTTAGTATCCGGGTAAGTGGGGTAACTGAAAACAATCCCGTACTTGGCTCCAGCACTGTAAGCCAACGACAAATCATTGTAAAGTTCGGTGCCATTTTCAAGGTAAGGACCTTGGTTAGGTCTCGAGTCGTATTTCCAGTTGATAATGACGCCCCAATCCTTTCCGTGAGCTTGTGCAGCCCCTCTGTCAAGAGCGATGATTCGTTGCCTGCTTTGGTTGCCTACAAACTCTGCGAAGATAACGCTATAGTTCGACTTATAATCAAACCAATAGAGCCCATAGTCTGCCGTGAACACTCTCGGTGCATAATCAAGGTAGTAATCGGTGAAAAACGAGAGAACATCCACATACGTGTTTTCGATATCAGAATAATTCGCGTTGGAACCAACTACGGATTTAGTGATTAACTGGGATACCCCGTTATCGAGTTGGTTTCCGCCAGGTTCATCGTACCTGTAAACTCCTAAGAATCTGTCATTGTACTTTTGTTTTGCATCTACCATCCAATTAAAAATAGTGTATTGATCGTTAAAACCCACTGAAGTTGAGGAATTATACATGTTACTGCCTGTGAATAAGACAATAAAATTCAGTTTAGCGTTAGAAATGTAGTCGCACGCCTCATTCAATGCAGTTTTGTTAAAAGTTAAGCTAACCGACCCCATCACAATCAAGTTTGTGTAATCCTTCACCCTGTCAACTAAAGCTTTAATCTGTGACAGTTGAACTTTGGCAGTTTGGTTATTGCCATAAGCGTATTCAACTCCGACATAGAATTGTCTGTTTTGAGTTTGACTTTTAAAAGCGTTTAGTGCCAAAAAAAGTGACAAGACAATCAATACGACAAGAACGGTGCCGATCAACATAGCGAGTTTTCGGTTCAAAGATACTCAACCAATCGTAATAATTATCTCGTAGTAAAGTATTTAACGTTGAACGGTTGCCGCTGACAAAAAAGAATAAGGTTTACCTGTGGTAGAGACCTATCAATTCGCCCTTAGCTAGAATATGTCCCTGCATGGCTTTTTCAAGGTCTCTTTTAGTAGTCTTGGGACCCAAATTTAGCTCTGTGTTAAGGGCGTAAACCTTAAAGAAATACCTATGAGTGCCTGAAGGCGGACAAGGACCCGTATATCCCTGTTTTCTTGCACTATTCAACCCCTCAATTCCAGGAACCGAATGCTCAGTTATTTTGGTTGTGAAAGGTGGAATATTCCAGACGACCCAGTGATCAAATGTTCCTCCTGGCGCATCAGGGTCATCCATAACGAGGGCAATGCTCTTTGCTTCTTTTGGTATGCCCTCAATTGTTACGGGTGGATTGGTACCTTCGCCGTCGCAGCTGTATTTTTTTGGAATTGCACTAATATGCTGGAATGATGGGCTTTTGACTGTTAGTTCTTTCATTAAAATGTCTCTTAAAACAATGTTTTGTCGGTTAGATAAAGTTGGTGTAAATAGGAAAAGGGGTTGAGAGCGGCTAAGGTGAAACTTCTATTTTTGCTTCGTGATTCTGGCTTTGTCCTTTGTGCAGATCCATTCTATGCTGTCTTAGTTCTTCAGGCGTTGAAAACTCTGCTTTACAGATGGGACACCTATAAGTTTCATATGTCGTTTGCTGTTCCTCTTTGCCCAGCCACTTCAACGTGATTGTTTAAATGACTATGTGATTGCAATGTGGCAACAGCAAAAGCTAAAATGAGCTAAGTTTTTTCCTCTGTCCATTTCTCGACGATTAACTTGCTGTCTTTTGGGCTAAAATGAACTTTAACAGGCATTGAGCCGCTGCATTTTAATGGAAACATGCTGTCGTCTACGAGGCGAACGGGCAAGTAAAGCAAGTATCTGTCATCTTTTCGCCGAAATAATGTCCCTTTTCCCTCGTTGCCCATACGCTATCACAAGCAAGCTAACGTTGTCTCGCTATGTGCTTTTAAAGGTGAGTGTTAGAAAACTCCAAAAAAGCAAGTATTCGTTAAATTTGAGCTTTTTTTAGGAAGTCAGCTGCCATGCCAAGGTTTATTCTGTAAAAGACTATGGTGACGCCTATTGAAATTGCTGCGCTAGTGCCTACGGCGAGGGCAAGGTAAAAAGAATTGATGATGCCGCCTGTGAAAATGGATAGTCCAACTGAAAGTAATAACGGTGCCAACACAAATAATCCAACGATTGCGCCAGACAACTAAACCTATAAGTGACCATTCTTGCCGCACCATTCTTGCTCTGCGGCTTTGTGAGAAATCTGGACCTCTAAAGCCAATTGTAAGTGCTACTATGCCTACAGCTAAAAGCGCAAAGAAACCTTCAAGGAAAACAGCAATTGCCACTTGTACAGTCGGGTGATAAAATATCACACCTATAATGCAGCTTATGAGTAGAATAATAGTTGAAAAAACAGTTAGAAAGAACGTTTTGCTTTTAACCAGGCTCTTAGGTGAAATCGGCGAAGCGTAGATTCTCCATACCGCCTGTCCTTCTTCGCCAATCATAACTTCGCCAAGCAGCAACGCCGTAAAAGTGGCGGGTAACAAGAAAATTATGCCTGAAAAGATAAAGTTGCTTTGACTTGACGCAGCGTTGCCGCTTATACCTATCGATTGAGTTAGAGGAAGAACAATCATAATTATTGGCACGATAAAAACGCTTATCATTTCGCGGCGGCGGGTGAATGCTCTTAAATCCTTTCTGATTAATGCAGCTTCGGCAGTGGAGAAACCCAATTTGCCTAAAAGCCCTGTTTTAGGTTGGTAGATTGCTCCGCTTTTCTGAAGAGTAATTGCTGGAGGCTCATACAACCCAAATCGCTGGTTTAGTAATACCGCCAAATAGTAAAGTGCTGCGATAAATAACGCTGATGATGTTAAGTAGGCTAATGCCTGCAGGTACAATCCTCCAAAAACGTTGCCAATCGCTAATGCCAACCAAATAAACGGTACGAACCAAGCGACGCTTTGAATCTGCTGTAAAGTGGTGAAAAATGTTAGGGCGCCTGTTCCGTAAACCACGTAGGAATAAGCGGTGTAGAAAATCACGAAGAAAAACAGGGTACCGATTAACCGTACCCAGATTGCTGCTCTGCCGCTTGACTTGTAAACTGCGCCGACGAAGCGCATCTGAAGAAGCCTTAAGATTTCTGTTGTGGCGCTTGCCAAGAAAGCTGTTGCAAGCAATGCAAAACAAGTCAAAAGGGCCTGTAAAATTAAGCCGTTAAACGCTCCAAAAACCAGAACTCCTGCTCCGATACCGAGAACAAGTGCGATGGGTAAGCCTAAGAGGTTGGATAAGATGGATGCCATTGTTTGTTCTTGCCAGGTTACGGGTAGCCAATACATTACTTGACCTGCCGCTTTGACGCCTGCAGCTTGGATTTGCTGGAGCAAAGTGAAAACAAAGCAGAAAACTAAAGTGATAGTTGGCAGTGTCACGAAAACGCTTAGTGTACCTGTGGTTAGTGCTGGCAGGTTAGGAATAGCTGTGGAACTGGAATAAATTGAAGATACAGCTAAATTGGCAATAACGCCGCCTACCACACCGAGAATTAATGCTACCCAATAGGGCCAATAAGCAATAAAGCGGTTCTCCTTGTAGCGTGTAGTTTTTATTCCTCTGATTAACCTGCCAGATTTACGTTCCACACGCAGCAGGAAAAGAACGTTCTTCCAATTCATCGCAGCAGTTCCTCAACGACAGCTCTTAAATCTCCAGTTCCAGTTAACTTCAAGAAAATATCTTCCAAACCGGAACTTGGCAAACTTGCTCTGCTTCTTAGCTCACTCATGGTACCTAATGCTAAAATATTGCCCTGATACATGATGGCAATTCGGTCGCATAATGCCTCAGCAATCTCCAACACATGCGTAGACAATATTGTTGTTACACCCTGCGCTTTTAGTTCATGCAGCAAATCCTTAACGATTCTTGCACTTCGCGGGTCTAGGGCGTTTAGGGGCTCGTCAAGAATCAAGAGTTTAGGCTTATGAAGAAAAGCTGAGATTAGACTGATTTTCTTTTTCATGCCGTCCGAGTAACTGTTTATCATGTCGCCTTCTCGTCCTTCAAGCTGAAGAGCCCTAAGATACTCAGTTATGCGTTGTTGCTTTTCAGCTGTTGGCACACCGTAAATGTCCGCTATGAAATCAAGGTACTCGATGCCTGTTAGAAACTCATAAAGGGTAGGAGACTCTGGAACATAACCAACCTGCTGCTTAATTGCAACCGGGTCTCTCTGAACATCTATTCCTAACACGTTGATAGACCCAGAGGTAGGCTGAACTAAACCAAGCAGCGTTTTAAGGGTGGTGGATTTTCCTGAGCCGTTTGGTCCCAGCAGCGCGAAGATTTCGCCCCGATTAATAGTCAGGTTCATGTTGTTTACTGCTACTATTTCGTTGTAACGCTTAGTTACACCTGCAATTTCAACTGCGTATGGGCTGCTCATGCTACTCACTGCTTGATTGCAATTAGAAAGCATCTGTATTTAAGGCTAATGCGTATTTTAAAAAGTTTATTAATTGTTGGCTAATTAAAAAAAATTTTCTTAAAGAAAACAAGAAAAAGGGAAAAATGTTTTAGGCTTACTTAAAGTTCAATTCGAAACTTATTGGAACAGCTTCGCCCCAAGACTGCCGAATAGGACAAATCTTTTGCGCCATCCCGTAGACTGTGGTGGCTTTCTTGCGTTCACGTTCATTGTCGTCCACTAAACCAACGTTCATGTTGAAGTGCACGTTTGTGAAAATCAGTTTCTCCATGCCTTCCACGCTCATTTTCACATTTGCAACGGTTTCCAAATTTTTAAGTTCTAACTGACTGTTCTTAGCTATCAACAGAAACAGAGTATTGATGCATGAAGCTAAAGCAGCGGCGAATATATCTTCTGGTACGCAGTAGCCTTCTTTTCCTCCAAACGATGGTGGTGGGCTGACGGTTACGATTTTGTTTCCTTTAATTGAGAGTTCACATTCGGTTGAGCCTTTCCATGTGGCGGTTCCTTCAAAGTTCATTTCTGGCATTTTAATTACACATCTCCTAAAGATATTCGACAATTAGAATATACGAACTTATTTATATTTTTCCTATCCTTAACAACAAGCCCAACATACTTTTTGGTCTAACCACAAAGTCGGTTATTTTTGACCCAATTGAGCAACCAGATTCTTGGAAAGTTCTTGTCTTCGCCCAAGCGATTCAATCAAAAGTTCCCTTACAAGATCGCAAGCCATGTTTATTTTAGGATAGGCAACACTGTAGTATATGTTGGAACCTTGTTTTCTAGTTTTCAAAATTTGCGCTTGACGCATTATAGACAGGTGCTGAGAAAGATTAGACTGCCTCAACCCAAGAAGATCCGTAAGTTCACCGACGGATTTTTCGCCTTCCCTTAAAGCGTGCAGTATTCTTAACCGAGTCGAGTTTGCCAAGGTTTTGCAGATTTCAGCTTGCATCTCGAAAACATCATTGTCACATTGTGCTTTATCCAATCATCATCCCAGATATTCGAATATTCTAGGAGCATATGGCTCTTTTATTGTTTACCGAACTTTCAGATATCTGGCGGTGTCAATTATGGCGAATTGTGTTGCCTTAGTAAACGCGCATACTAATCAAGCAAGAGTGCTATTTTGCGAGTCAATTACGGATGCTTCTTTTTTGGTTTCTTCACCAATCTTCTATAGTATTCTCCAATGTGGTAGATTACATGAGCTAGGAAAACCTGTTCTTGCCGATATATTCGTCGGAAAATATTCTGCTCCGAGAGTATGGTTTGTTTTGCTTCGACTAATTCCTTCTTTGGCGAATACCTTATGTAAATTGGAACCCCCACCGCCAAAAGTGCAACTCCGATGGCAATCTGAGAAAGACTACATTGAGTAATCAAATAAATCGAGAAAACAATGCCCAACACTGGAATCATAATACTTCTTTTGCGGTATACAGCCTGGGGAACAGGGTTCTTTTTGCGCAAAGGAAACACAGCGGCACTCGTCGCCAAATATGCGATTGCCAAGAAAAACACTGAAACCGAAATAAGCAAGCCTAAGCCGCCGAAAAGAGGCGCCACAAGGGCAGCGGCCAAAGCCGTAACACTTTGAATAATTACTGAAGCATATGGAGTCTTGAATTTCCAGTGTATTTTAGCAAAAACCTTTGGAAACAACCCATCAGAAGCCAACGCGTAACCGAGCCTCGACGTGCCAATCATTCCAGATTCATCAGAACCCGCCACGGAAATCAAAGCTCCAACACCAACCAGCAAACCGCCGAAAAGTGCAAGCGCCACGTTTGAGGATAGGACGCCCTGTGATGCCGCTGCCAGCGGCGCACTGTCGGTGGCTAGTTGGCTGTAGTTGCGGACTCCAAACAGAATAGCGTTGGTTGTTAAGTAGAAAACGGTGACAACCAGTATTCCGATAATGACTGCTTTGGGAATTGTTTTGCTTGGTTCCTCTACGTCCTCGGCGGGAATGGTTGAAATTTCAAATCCCGCGTAAGCCCAGAAAATCAAAACGATCGCTGAGCCAAAACCCGCAAATCCAAACGGTGCAAACGGAGAGAAATTGGCGGCAGCCAAATTGGGACTTATGATAATCCAGCTTAAGCCTGCAATAACAAAGAAAACCAGAGGAGCTAGCTTGAGCAACGTTAGAACATCATTAACTTTGCCTGCAGCTCTAACCCCAACAATGTTTGTTATCGCAAGGAAAGCCACAAAAGTCACTTTAACAAAGATTTGGGTTAAATCGTCAAGATTTGGAACAAAAAACAGCAGGTACCTTGTGAACGCTAAAGGGAAAACCGCAAGTGAAACCCACTCAGCAAGCCACAGTGACCATCCCACGATGAAACCGGCAAATGGTCCCCATGCGCGTGTAGCGTAAGCGTATGGTCCGCCGACCTTTGGTAGCATCATTGCGCATTGAGCAAAACAAAGTGCGATTACAATGGCGATTAAGCCAGCCACTATCCAGACAACAAGGCTGAAGGGACCAAGAAAACCCGCGGCAAATGAGGATGCCACATAGATGTCTGCGCCAATTATTGCTCCGATAACTAAGTTGGTTACGTCGAAAAGTGAGAGTTTTTTTGGCGGTTTAGTGTCAGACATATCTAAAACGCTTCGATAACGCATAAGAAATCAGGTTGTTGTTCATTTAGTTTTTTCCAAAATTACAAATAATATTTCGCGTTTTTTTAGGGAGTTAACGCAAATATCCTTAAATCTGGGCTGTGTTTTATTGGTAAAAAGAGAAAATTAGCCAATGACACATGCCATCGAAACCCATCAGCTGACAAAAGCGTACAACTCACTGAAAGCAGTCGATGCACTCGACATCTCGGTTGAGTCAGGGGAAATTTTTGGATTACTTGGACCTAATGGCGCGGGCAAAACAACCGCCATATCCATGCTCTGCACAATTCTGAAGCCGACCTCTGGAACTGCAACTGTGAACGGCTTTGACATCGTTCGCGAAGCCAATAATGTGCGCAAATCCATCGGCATCGTTTTTCAAGACCCAAGCGTTGATGACCGCTTAACGGGCAGAGAAAACCTATACATGCATGCTAACCTCTACGGTGTTCCAGCGTCTGAACAGAAAGAACGTATAAACCGCATCTTAAAACTCGTCGAACTCGAGGATAGGGCGGATAATTTATTACGTACTTATTCTGGTGGCATGCGTCGTAGGCTTGAGCTTGGACGCGGTTTAATTCATTATCCTAAAGTACTGTTTTTGGATGAGCCAACCGTTGGGTTGGATCCACAAACCCGCGACCACATGTGGAAATACATTAAAGAGCTTAAAGAAGCACACGACATCACCGTCGTCTTAACCACACACTACATGGATGAAGCAGACCGGCTTTCAGACCGCATCGCCATCATGGATCATGGCAAAATCGTCGTTCTAGATACACCTCCCAAACTTAAAGAGACTCTTGAAGGCGATGTTGTGGTGATAAGAACAGATAAAATAGATGCTTTATCCGAGCTCGTAGGTAAAACACTAAAGCTGGAAAACAGGCAAATTATTGATGGAGCACTTGAAATAACTGTTCGCAAAGGAAAAGCTGTGATGCCAAGAATCATGGAGTTAGCAACTCAAAATCAGATCTACGTTGAATCAATTCTGCTGCGAGAACCGAATCTTGAAGATGTTTTTCTACACTACACTGGAAGGACAATTCGGGAGGACACGGGCAAAGAATTGCATGGTATGGCTGCTATTCAGCGGAGAGCAATAAGATGACTGAGCTTCGCGGTCTCTACACTCTTTGGCTTCGGGAAATCAAGCGGTTCCTTCGGGACAGAACACGACTTATCAGCATGTTTATTCAACCCCTACTCTGGCTAGTCATCTTTGGCGCAGGCTTTGGCTTGCATTTTGCCCTTCCAGGCTTGACGTATCAACAAGTTATTTTTCCAGGCATAGTTGGGCAAACACTGCTTTTCACTTCGATGTTTATGGGAATAAGTGTGCTTTGGGATAAAGAATTTGGATTCATGAAAGAAATTCTTGTTTCGCCCGTTTCCAGGTTTACAATTTTTCTCGGAAAAATGATAGGTGACAGCACATCTTCATTTCTTCAAGGCATAATGGTGTTTGTTATCGGAATTGCGTTGCAGATACAGATTGACCCAGTCACTGTTCTATATGCCTTACCAATTATGTTGCTTATAACTTTCGGGCTAGTAAGCATTGGCCTAACCATAGCCAGTTTAATAGGCACCTTAGAATCCTTTGGCGCAATTCAGACGTTCATCAACCTGCCTCTTTTCTTTTTAAGCGGCGCATTATTTCCTCTCAAAGGTCCAGGAATCAGCCTTCCAAGCTGGCTAACCACCGTCGCCGTATGGAATCCCTTAACTTATGGGGTTGATGCGCTGAGAAACGTTGTTTTAGGCAATGCATGGGGTCCCTCTCTTCAAATTCAACCGCTATGGGTGGATTTGGGAATTGTTGGGTTGTTTGATGTAATTATGATTATGATTGGTACTTGGGCGTTTACAAGAATGAAGTAGTCGATAGGATAAAGGAAATGTAAACTCTAATTTTTTTTTATTAAAATAGAAAAGAAATGGGATCTTTTTATTTGTTGGTCATTTCGTTGATTTGCTGTTCCATCGCGTGTCCACGACAGAAAACAACTGCTTTCTTAACCCCTGGAACCGTCTTTGCTGCATCCCTTATGTCTGCAGAAAGCTTGAAGGCGATTGGGCAGAATGGGCTCGTCGGGACGAATTCAACAGTGACTGTTCCTGGCTCGGTTTCTTTTACGCTCTGGATCATCTGCATTTCTTCAAAGGTTTGTCCTGTTTCTGGATCTTGCACTTTGCCAACTTCACTACGTACTTTTTCTTCAAGTTCAGTCGTTTCTTACCTCTCCTGATGAAAATATATGAGGTTGAAATGGCATATAAACTGATTGATTAAAGCCAAAGTTAGAAGTATTCAGCGGTGAGTTGATTTGACGTTTGATGAATCATGTATTTTCTGCAAAATAGCCCGTAATCAGGCGCCATCAAGCAAAGTCTACGAGGATGAATCCATCATGGCTTTTCTTGATATACGACCCTTAAATCTGGGACATACATTAGTCATACCGAAAGCTCACTACGTTGACATTTTTGACATCCCAGAAGAGCAACTAATCCAAGCCAACAAAGTTGCGAAACAAATTTCATTTGCAGTAAAAAAAGCAACAGAAGCCGACGGTATCAGCATAATCCAGCAGAATGGCAAAGCCGCAGGTCAAGACATATTTCACTTTCATGTGCATGTGGTTCCCCGGTTTGAGGGGCAGAAACTGCCACCTTTCAGCGAACTTCGAGAAGTTGAGAGGTCGAAACTGGATGCGATTGCGAAGAAAATCAAACAGCAACTCAAATAAAAATAGCTAATAATATTTTAAAAAATAGGGACGCCTGCAGTTTTTCAGGCTTGTTTACATTTCTTTTTTCATAGCAAACATCTTTGGCATCAACACTTTGTCTATGGCATGGCAAACTCCGTTGTCCACAACTAAGTCTGGTTTGATGATGTTTGCTCCGTTAACCTTGATGTTTCTATGCAAGTGCCAGTTCTTAGCATCTATGCGGAGTTCTCCGCCGTTGAGGGCTTGCAAATATTCGTGTTGCTTCAAATCTTCAGCCATCATTTTTCCTTCACAAACATGGAAAGTTAAGACATCCTTGAGCTTCATTGGGTCGTTCATGAGCATGTTGCGTTCTGCTTCAGGGATTTTATTAAACGCTTCATCTGTGGGCGCAAAAACCGTGAATGGTCCTGGACCTTTCAAAGTGTCAACGAGCCCTGCAGCCTTTACGGCTTCTGCTAGCCTTGTCATACCTGATGCCATTGCGGCGTCAACAATATCCGGCAAAAATTTCACCTCCACCTAGGTTAAATTTTCTTAAAATCTCTATAATTACAATGAACAAAACAGACTATAAAGCTTGCTCCATTGTATTTTTAGCGACACTAAGCCAATAATTAGTTATTTCCAACATATTAACGGCTGAAGAAAACGCCAATAGGACATACCCTTCTTAGAAATTTATTAACACCGTTTATTTATTGGTATTACTCAATTTGACAAGTTTGCGAATTCAATTTGCACGTACAAATGGCTTTGTAAAGCTCGCTTGGTAAATTGCGTTGATTGCTTTCACAAGAATAGTTAAAACTGTTGGTTTCCTCACAATTCACCAAAAACAATTGAGGTCAAAAATTAAACAATGCAGTTAAAATCTTTTCTTAAAATGAGTCGAGTGTCTTATTTACTTCTTGCAATCACCGTCGCAGTTGTAGTTGCTTTGCTTGCTGCACCAGCGTTTTCAGTCTCGACAAACCAGTGCAACGTCTGCCATGGCACAAAATACAGCCAAACGCTAGATATTGTTGAGGGCAACACCCAAAACAAAATCCCCACAAGCCTGCAAGTAGGTCAAACTCAAACAGTCACCATAGCGGTGTCAAACATCAACAACGCAGCTTTGAACAATCAGTTATCAAGTGTTTCAGTAAAACTAAGTTCGCAGAACGGACATTTCTCAGTGGGCACACCAACCTTTAACGTCGGCACCCTCTCAACCGGTACTGCCACAGCGACCTGGCAAATAACAGGTGTCTCACAAGGTTCAGATGCACTCTTAATTTCGTCGTCCGCAACAAACACGCACAATAACCTAAAGTTCTCCGACAGTTACTCTCCGAGCCCTGCATTAACTGTTGGAGCTACTGCAACTTCGACTCCAGCGCCAATGCCCTCTCCCACTGTTCTTCCAACTGCAACACCGACAATCGCACCTACACAAGTCCCTACTTCAGGTCCAACAGCAACTCCCGGACCTAATCCAACTACAACTTCGCCGCCACCTAATACACCAACCCTTCCGCCAACAACAAACTCACCGACTCCGACACAATCAGGATCACCAACACCAACTACACAACCATCAACCACTTCCCTCACAAACAACCCCACCCAAGACCCCACCTCAACTCCCCAACCCAACCCAACAGACACGGGTAACTCAAGTCAAGCGACATCAACGCCCACTTCACCAAATCAACCATTACAAGGCCAACCCATTCAGGAAGTTGGCACATCAGCCTCTGTAACGGTGAGCTCAACAGGAACGATGACTATCGTAGCCCCTGCAGGAACACACATTTCATGGGAAACATCAAATCAAGAACTCAACCTAGGAGGCATTCAACCTTTAACCCTAAACCTGCAATACTCCACAACTGACGGTACAAATCCTTTATCAGTTAACACCCTAGCTCTTAATTGGGCTGCAGTCGGTGGAATTGCTCCATTAAAAATCAGCATAGACTATCAATCCTTTGATGGCACATGGACTACTATAGGACAAAACATTCTTGGAGATGGCTCATACACTTGGACTCTACCTGACACCGAAATGAACGTTGTCAAAATGAAAATAAGAGTAAGTGATTCATCAGGCGCATCTCAAACCATCTCTGCAACTGCAGACATCAACGTTTCTCATATGCCAAAATATTCGGCCATGTCCCCGTTGATACCGTATTTCCAAGTGCTGGATTTATCCGCTGCCTTAGTCGCGATGGCTTTCTACGTAAGAAAGATGAAAACTAAACGCGCATCAATACCCTTCATGAAATCCACAATAAGAGGAGCCTAAAAGTGAACGCCAACGAACTAAACTCCTACATGCTGTATATCCACCCACCCCTAGCAATAGCGGGATACATCCTCATTTTTCTTTTTACGACCTTAATATTTTTCCAAAAGCAAAAAACTCACAAAAGAACAAGCCTACTTGGTGTAAGCGCGTGGATTCTAACTTTCCTCGGGTTATTCACAGGCATGCTTTGGGCTCAACTCGCCTGGGGAAGCTACTGGTCCTGGGACCCCAAAGAAACAATGACTCTGGTGCTTTTCCTAACGGTTTCACTGGGGCAAGTTGTCTACCATGAAAAGAAATTTACCGCCGCAAGATGGATAGCAGTGCTCGCCTGCGCTCTAACAATCCTGACCGCCCTCAGCAGCTTCATAATAATGGGGCTTCATTCATACAGCTAAGGATGGATGCTTGTATGTTGTCTTTAACCATCCACTAGTATGTGGGCTCGATTAGCTGATTTTGGTTTTTGACAGATAAGAATTGGCTTTCTCCAATTTTTCCCTGTTCTGCCTAAAGAAAACTCTGAAAGAAGTCGTTAAATTGTAATTTTCCACTTCGCCAAACCGTACCAACCGCAACTCTGCGGCGTCGCTTGCAGCCTCAATATCTCCACTTATAACCTCTACCAGGTAGTCGATTATGACATAATGATATTTTATTTTGCCCTGCTCATCCATGTCGACGTTATCTACCACATCGAGGAGGCGTGGATTTTTGACGTCAAGGCAAGTTTCCTCTTTGGTTTCGCGGATGACTGCCGATTCAAGAGTTTCGCCAAGTTCAACTAATCCGCCGGGAATTGTCCATTTGCCTTTGCTCGGCTCATTGCCTCGTTTTATGAGCGCTATTTTGCCATCTTTTATGATGACCGCACCGATTCCTACGACGGGTTGGTCAGGGTATAAGCGTTTCATGCAGAAGCCTCACGTAAGTTATGTTGTTGTATCTTAAAACTGATATGGGTTGAATTAAAAAAAGAAAAAGAGCTGGGGCAGACGCCTACTCGTATCGTAGGGCTTCAACTGGTTTGAGTTTGGATGCGCGCCATGCGGGGTACAGTGCGAAGATTACGCTGACACCTACGCCGAACCCTAAAGCGCCCACTAGCACTTCCGGAGTTAGCAAAGGCGTTATTGTGAATCCTCCGCCACTGCCGAACACTCCTGAACCCAGAACCCTTGCGGTTATGTTAGCTAATATCCAACCGAGCACAATGCCGATTATTGCTCCCATCAAACCGATTATCACTGATTCGCCGAGGAAAATGGTTAGTACTGTTCTGCTTTTCATGCCTAAGGCTTTGAGGATTCCGATTTCGCGTGTGCGCTCAATTAGCGAAACTATCATGATGTTCATGATTCCGATGCCAGCGACTAATAGTGAGATTGCTGCGATGCCGCCAAGGAACAGTTGCAGTAAGCTGAAGATGCTGGTGAGTAAGCCTAGAACTGCGGTTGCGGATATGACGGATACTTGGTTGCTGAAGTGGTCTGTTATTAGTTTCGACACGTTGGTAATGGTTGCATTGTCGCTGCTTTTGAGCTTTACAATTATCATGTCAGCTTGGTGTATGCCAAAAAAGCTTTCTGCTTTGTCAATCGGTATGTAGACGCCTATGTCTGATGGTCCGCCGATGCCGAATCCGCCGATTTTGCCAAGAATGCCTGTGACGTTAGCGCTGTAAGTCTCGTTTACCCCTGGAAGAACCGTATAGTTAGTCCATACAATGTTGATGCTGTCGCCTGCTCCGAAAAATACGGTTCCGTTTTGTCCAGGCTGGTTTACGCGTGTGCCGACAACTGTGTCGGTTTCTACTGGATTTGTAGGGATGGTTCCATTTGCTGCTACAAAGGTGGTGCCGTAAATTTGGGCATACTTGTTGAAATCAACTCCATAGATTGTCACTGTACGGTTTAGGTTGGCGGTTTGAATGAATCCTGGCTGGCTTATTACAGCAATTGAGGTATCTATGTCGGGGGATAAAGCGTCGATTTCATTGGTATAATTGACGTATAGGTTAAAACCTGAGTTGCTTGCTCCTCCTCCCCCGCCAAAGCCACCTCCACCACCGCCGCCTGGACCTGCGCCACCTCCTGCACCGCCACCAGCCCCTCCTCCACCTAAAAAGCCGCCACCGCCAGGTGTCACGATTAGGGTATTAGCTGATAAGCCTTGGTTAAGCTGGTGGGTTAGGGTTGCTTGCAAGCCCTGGGTAATTGAGAGCAAAGCCACTATGGCGGCGATGCCTATGATAACGCCAAGTGTGGTTAATGCTGCTCGGAGTTTGCGGAGTTTAATTGCGCTAAATGAGTACCCGAAAATATCTATTGTCTTCATTGTTCGTTCACCACTTCAGATGATATTTCACCATCAAACATCTGCACGGTTCTTCTAGCTTCCCGCGCCAAATGCTGGTCATGAGTAACCATAATGATGCTAACGTTGTTTTCAGTGTTAAGTTTCTTGATTAACGATAACACTTCGCTTGCCGTTTTGGAATCCACGTTTCCCGTAGGCTCATCCAGCAGGAGGAACTTGGGGTTGTTTGCTAATGCACGTGCGATGGCGACGCGTTGCTGTTGTCCTCCGCTTAATTCAGCGGGTTTATGATTGACTCTATCTTTTAGGCCGACTGTTTCCAAAAGCTCGATTGCATGTTTCTTTCTTTCTGCTTTACCCATGTTAGCTATTGCCATGGATAATTCAACGTTATCTTTAGCTGTTAACCTGGGAATCAAGTTAAAGAATTGGAAGACAAAACCGATTTTTAGTCTTAATTCGGCAAGTTGATTATCAGTTAGTTTACCGTTGTCCACGCCGTCGATCAGCAGGGTGCCTGAAGTTGGCTTGTCTAATGCGCCAATCAGATTGAGCATTGTCGATTTGCCGCTTCCTGACGGACCTAGAATGGCTAAGAAGTCGCCTGTTTCAACCCTGAGGTTTACTCCTCGGAGCGCTTGAACTGGGACTTTCCCCAGCATGTAAGTTTTTGTTACGTTGGTTGCTTCAACGACTGGAATTGTTTTCAACATTTCTATTCGCTTCTTTGCTAAATATTTTGTTTTAACATGGAAATAGCACTTTCTTATAAAGGATAGCTAAATCACAAAAAGAAAAGAAGGATACTTTGCCCTTACTTGTTCAGGTATCTCCATGAGAGCATCACACAGATTGCCGTTACAACTACTGCGAAGATACCAACGACCGCAAAATCCAGCGACAGAGGTCCGAAGCCGTAACTGAACACCATTAGTCTTCTGAATGCGTAGATTGTGTAGGATATTGGGTTTTATGTTTGCCAGATCTCACCAAAAACCAACAACCCGTATCCAAAAATAGATAAAAAAATAGCGTCTAGCTAATCATAGTGCCAGCATTCTTGCCTTCAATCGCCGCCAAAATATTCTCAGGCACAAATCCATTGACAACCACCAACTTCAACCGCTTGCGCTTCAACACTTTGATCGCTTCAGGGTCAATAACCTGATGAATCCCCGCTTTATGCTCGTTATGCTCAAAGACTTTAGCTAAATCCTCAACCGACAACCTATCAAGCTTCACTGCATCAGGGTTCTTGCGTGGGTCCTTATCGTAAACGCCGTTTTGGTCCGTGCCCTTCACAAGCAGCTCAGCGTTGACGCGTTCAGCAACCAGCATAGCAACTGTATCCGTGGTGATTCCAGGCTTCAAACCACCCATGACAACCACCTTGCCCTGGTCAAGGCACTCTGCGGCGTCATCAAGCGTTATGGCAACCTTGCTGCAGGCAATCTCGCCGAGTTTTTTGAGAAATAACTGTGCAAACAGGCGTGAGCAGGAAATGGCAATCTCGTCCTGCGCATTCATATCCAAATTAAGTTCTTTGGCGATGCCGATGAATTGTCTTGCTAAAGCTCCGCCACCAACAACTACCACAACCTCATGCCCCTGCTGCTTTACGGCTTTAATTATGCCAGCGTATTTGCCTATGAGCTCTGTATTGATTGGGTTTGCGACAACTGAGCCGCCTATTCGTACAACTATGCGCATACTTAACCTTCCTTATCTGGCTTACAATGCGCTCTAAAGTTAAAAATCTTTAATGTAACATGGCATGAGGAAGTCAAAGACATTGTGGTTTAGCCTGTTAAACGTTTCTTCATCAAGTTAATGGCGAGAACAAAGAAGAATATTGTAACCGCAATTATCCAAACTAAACTTACAGCAATCAGGGCTGCAGGATTTAAGCCCAAGATAGGTTCAAGGTGCCCTGTTACAAGCCCTCGTACAACGTTTACCACATGAGTTAATGGTAAAATAGCTGTGGCGATTCCCTGCGCAGCAACAGGCAATGATGTCAACGGGAAAAAGGTACCGCATAAAAAGAACATAGGCGTGAGGAATAGGAATGAGGGAAAATTGAAGAAGTCGATATTTGGCGCAACTGATGTGAAGCACATTGCCATAGAAGCAAACATCAAGCCACCGAAAAACGCAAAGGGAATAACCAACAGGAACAGCGGGCTTGAAATTAACCCGAAAGCAGCAACCACCGCCAGCACAATAGTTGTGTTAATTGTTGCCCGTGTGGCTCCCCAAAGCAGTTCTCCTGCAACAACTTCTTCAACGCTAACGGGCGTGGCTACGATGGCGTCGAATGTTTTTTGGAAGTACATACGCACAAAAGATGCAAAAGTACACTCGAAAAATGAGCCGTTCATAACTGAAATAGCCACAAGTGCAGGCGCAATAAACGCGATGTAGGATTGTCCTTGAATACTGGGGATGAAGCCGCCTAAGCCGAAGCCGAATGCAAGCAGGTACAGGATAGGTTCAAGAAGCGAGGGTAAAAAGTTGACGGCGATTGTTTTGGTGAAGACGTCGAAGTTGCGGTGCCAAACCTTCCATACATTATAAGTCAACCGTGGAATGGTGAAGGGTGCGGGTGATTTGCGAATGTTTGGGTTACTCATTCTTCCCTCAATCCCCTTCCAGTCAATTTAAGGAAAACATCTTCAAGGTTGGCTTTGCGGATAGCGACGTTTTGCAGCGGGTGCGCCTTGATGAATTCTTCAAAGACGCCGTGGGGTTTGTCAGTGAAGATTTGCATGCGGTCGCCGAGTTTCTCGACGCGCGCATCTGGAAAAGACTCTTTTAGAACAGCTATCAGTTTCTCATCATAATCCAGTTCCAAAACGTCCTCGCCAATATGCTTCTTAACAAGTTCCGCGGGACTGCCTTCCTCGATGATTTTCCCTTTATCAACGATAAAAATTCTGTCGCATAAGACTTCGGCTTCGTCCATGTAGTGAGTTGTTAAGATTATGGTTACCTGCTTCTTTTTTAGGTGGCGCACTTCATCCCAAACAAGATGTCTTGCCTGCGGATCCAAACCCGTGGTTGGCTCATCCAAGAGCAGAATTTGCGGTTGATTAATCAAGGCGCGGGCAAAAATCAGCCGTCGCTTCATGCCTGTCGACAAAGCCATTATGGGAACTTCCCGCTTTTCTTCCAACTGAAAAAATTTAAGTTGCTCATCCGCCCGTTTTACCGCTTCATCTTTTGAAATGTCAAAGTAACGCGCGTAAACAGTTAGGTTCTTGATTACCGTGAAGTCTGGGTCTAAATTGTCTTCTTGCGGCGCTACACCAACCATGCCTTTTATTTCTCTACATTGCTTCTTGACGCTTAAGCCTGCAACAGTTAATTCGCCGTCGGTTAGAGGCAGAAAACAGTAGATCATGCGGACAGTGGTTGTTTTTCCGGCGCCGTTGGGTCCTAAGAAACCTACGCATTCGCCCTTGTAAACCTTAAAGTCTATGTGGTTAACCGCGGTGAAATCGTCGAATTTCTTGGTTAAACCATTTGCTTCGATGACAACTTCTCTAGAACCCATAAGTAATCAAATCTAGATTTGCAGAGATTAACTTAAAACTAACGATTAGGGTTTGCCCGAGATATACTGGCAGTAGCCGTAGCTGATGGGTCTTAGCTTGGTGGTTTCACAGGGGAAAACGCTGCATTCAAAGCAGAGTTTAACGCCTTTGCTGTAGGCACAGTTGCAGATTTTGCAGAATTTGTTCTCTCTTGCCACGCAACCAGCTGCCCCGTTGGGGCAGGTGCCACTTTGCATTCTGGGACATTTCTCACAGGCGATCCCGCAAACACCAATTTTCATGCTCAACCAACCAGAATAGTTCTAGCCTTGGTTATTTATACAGTTTTTCAACATGCTAATGCAAATGTAAATAGCCATTACGCCCTCTCTAAGTGATTTTTCAATAGCCGCCTCCCTATACCCTTCTATCGTTTCTGCATTGAGTCGCTATTAAGCTCCAAATAGGCTCCAAATATGCAGGCTTCAGTTCTTTTTTTCCCATGCACTTGGTACAGAATAGCCCTTAAGCCCACTTAATTGACAAATCATCGAAGGATACTCAAATAAACCGCGATAACGTTTCTTTAACAATTCTTATATGTGCGGCGCGAGCAAAGAGTCTAAAGATTGAAATATCGATGAGCCGCGTAAGAAAAAATCCAAAACGACTCAGAATTTTAGTTGCAGCCACGATTGCAATTGTTATAGTAGTCTCCAGTTCGTTTATTTACCTTACTCAAAATTATGAACTGTTTCGTGAAAAGGAACCTATCAACGTAGCCTATGCAAACTTTGAGTCCCTTGCACTTTTCTGGATTGCCCAAGATCAAGGCTTTTTCAGTCACAACGACCTTAACGTAACATCAAATAAATACGACACGGGCGTTGCTTCTTTAAACGCTGTGTTAAGCGGTGGGGCGGATATTGCGGTAGGACCAGCGGAGTTCCCTTTGGTAGGGCGAGCATTGCAGAATGCGCCAATCAAGACAATTGGATGTCTCGACAAAATCGATTTCATATATTTAATCGGACGAAGGGATAGAGGAATAAATTCAATTTCAGACCTCGCGGGGAAAACAATCGGGACAACGAAAGGAACGGTTTCGGAATTCTATTTGGGAAGACTTCTAAATCTAAATGGGTTGGATATTCAGAACATAACTCTAGTTGACGTTAGGACACCTACAGATTGGGTAAACGCTGTCGTGAATGGGACCATTGATGCAGTTGTAACAGCTCAACCGCATGCGAATTCGGCTAAAGACGCTCTGGGCGATAATGCTTTTGTCTGGCAGGGACAGAGTAACCAGCCTCAGTATGCCCTTATGATTTCCACCAACGAGTGGATAAACGCTCATCCTGACCTCGTCAATAAGTTCCTTAAGTCTCTGCTACAAGCAGAGGAGTTTGCAAGCAATTCTCCTTCCGAAGCCAAAACAATTGTTAAGGAACACATGAATTTTACCGACGCTTACATCGAAACTGTGTGGAAGCAAAATCAGTTTAGCCTTTCGCTGGATCAATCCCTTATTGCCGCAATGGAGGTTGAAGCAAGATGGCTGATTAGCAACGCTCTTACCAATGAAACCAATGTCCCGAATTTCGTTGATTACATTTACTTAGACGGTTTGATGACCGTGAAGCCCGATTCTGTTAACATAATTCATTGAGGGAAGGCATTATGAAAATAAAAAATCAATTCATAATCTGCATCGGCGTCTTCAGCATAATCCTGCTCGTTATCGCTGCCTCAGTTGCAAATACAGAACAACAAGTGGCTCAACTAAATGCCCAAGAACAAATCGCCAGCAACATCGAACGTGGAGCAAGTAGCTTAAACAGCGTATCTATAGATTACTTCCTCTACCAAGAAGATCTACAGCTTTCTAAATGGCAAACCCAGCTTTCTTCCCTTTCCAGCGATTTAGACAGCTTGAAACCCAGTGACTTACAGCAACAAGCGCTTGTAAACAAAACTTCTGAAGACCTGCAAACGCTTAACCTCTTATTTGGCGACTTACAGACCTATTTGAAAGGCGAACCTCGAAACGTAAGCGTTAGGATTGACCCAGCGTTTCAGATGAGGTGGAGCAGCATGTCAGGTGAGAGTCTTGCTCTATCGTCAGACGCATCCCAACTATCAAGTTCATTAAATAATCAAGCCCGCCAAGTAAACGAAACGAACATTTACCTTATTGTTTCGCTTGTAGCAACTTTTGGAGCTTTGTTAGCTACAATTTACCTTATGGTTTTCCTAAGAACACTGAAATCGGTGACACAGCTGCAGAAGGGAATAGACACAATCGGCTCAGGAAACCTCGAATATGTTATCGAAACTAAGCGGAAGGACGAGATTAGTGAGTTGTCACATTCATTCAACAAAATGACGGCTAATTTGAAAGAAGTCACCGCTTCCAAAACAGATTTGGAGCGTGCACAGGCTTCTCTGCGGGAGAGTGAGCAGCGTTGGTCAACCACTTTGGCCAGCGTCGGCGACGCAGTGATTGCAACTGACTTATCGGGCAAGATCACGTTCATGAACTGTGAAGCTGAGGGACTAACCGGTTGGACACTGAGAGAGGCTTCGCAGAAACCTGTCAAGGAAATTTTCAACATCGTTAACGAACAGACTCGCCTTGAAGTTGAAGATCCAGTTAGTATAGTGCTTGAAAAAGGCCTGGTTGTTGGGTTAGCAAACCACACACTCCTGATTAAAAAGGACACTATGGAAGTCCCAATTGATGATAGCGGAGCACCCATAAAAGACAAAGACGGCAAAACCACAGGCGTTGTCCTAATCTTCCGAGACATAACAGAACGCAAGAAAACTGAAGAAGCTCTAAGGGAAAGCGAGCAACTCTATCATACAGTGTTTGATAATAGTCAGGATGGCTTTCAATTAATCCAGTTAATGTACGATGAAAATGGAAAGCCCTATGACCATAAGTACCTGAGAGTTAATCGCGCTTTTGAAGAAATAATCGGCGTTAAAGCAGAAGTCATTCTTGATAAAACAGCAGGATACATTTCTCCAAATGTTGAGCCTCATTGGTTCGATGTTCCTGATAGAGTTGCCAAAACCGGAATATCTGAGCATGTTGAACTCTACAATAAAGACATCAACAAAACCTTAGACTGCTATTATTTCCACTATGGTAAGAACGTAATTGGCACACTTTTTAGAGACATAACAGATCGCAAAAAAATGGAAAAACAGCTGCAAGATTCTGAACGTTTAGCGGCTATCGGTGCAACCGCAGGTATGGTGGGGCATGACATCCGAAATCCATTGCAAGCAATAACAGGCGATGTTTACTTAGCGAAGACAGATTTAGCGACGATACCAGAATGCGAAGAGAAGAAGAGCGCTCTTGAAAGCCTTCAAGAGATAGAGAAGAATATTGAATACATCAACAAAATCGTCGCTGACCTCCAAGACTTCGCTAGACCGCTTAAGCCACATATGGAAGATGCTGACCTAAAACTCATAATCACCGAGTTACTGGCAAAGAATGGTTTACCTGAAAACATCAAAGTAACCGTTAAAGTGGATGCTGAAGCGCAAAATGTTGTAGCTGACGCCGCATACATAAACCGCATAATGTACAACTTGGTCACAAATGGAGTTCAAGCCATGCCAAAAGGCGGAAAACTAACAATACGCACCTACAAAGACAAAAAAACCAAAGATGCGGTCATAACCGTCGCTGATACTGGCGTCGGTGTACCTGAAGCAGTTAAAGGCAAGTTGTTCACACCTATGTTCACTACCAAATCGAAGGGACAAGGCTTCGGCCTAGCAGTTATCAAGCGTATGACTGAAGCATTAGGCGGCTCAGTGTCTTTTGAGAGCGAAGAGGGCAAGGGAACAAAATTCATTGTACGACTGCCACAGAACACCAAGAAGAAAACAGACTTTTGAGGGAACAATCCTTGAAGCCCAATTTTTATTTATTTACCACTTAGGAAACTTTCAGGTAAACCAAAAAGGCTAGACTATGTATTTGCCCGTTTTTTCAAAATCATGAACAATCTCCATCACACGTTTAGGCGCATTGTATGGTCCAAGCGGAATGTCTTTGAGCAAAACCCAAGGCGACTTACGCGCAACCACTGTCGCGATATGTGCCTCTCCAAAACTTTTCTTCGCCACCTCAACAACTTCTCGCCTGACACCGGTTTCTGAGAGGTCGCCGAGTGCATGCAGGTACTCATGCAGCAAAAGATTGTAAATAAGTGCGTTGACTGTTGACTTATCGCTCATAGATGCTTCCACGATTTCTACTAGCGCACGGTTCAGGACGATGTTGTTGGTTCCGACGGGGTAGTAAGCGCCCAACTGCAAGGGCAAATCATCCAGAAATAACATCATGCTGTCTCTGCGTTTGCCCAATGCGTATTCGGCGGTTCCCTTCACGATTTTCCAGACTTCTGCGTAGTTTTTGGCTTTGTCCAAGTTGGTGCCAAACCGTTCAATGTCTTTGCTGTTACTGGTCAAAAGTAAGCCGCCTACATTTATGAATAAAAAAGAAACAAGCCTTTAAGGGTTACACAGCAAACCGCTCGGTCAGTTGGTTGTTGTAGTAGTATAGCAAAGTTTTCAGCACAAGTACTACTATAAAACAAGACACCGCTAACTTCAAGAGATCAAAGAAAACCTCAAATAAACGTAAAATTGATAAACAACCACTGCTTCTGTCATAGCGTTATAGGTGAAAATTGAATGGCAAGTAATGTCACAGTTAAAGACATCATGCAAAAAGACGTTAAAGTCGTAAACAACAACACAGTGATGCAAGAAGTAGTTGCAATCATGAACAAATTCGATAAAGACGCGATTTTAGTTGTTCAAAGCGGGAAACCAACAGGCATAATAACCGTCAAAGACGTTCTGATCCGCGCCGTTGAAGGAGGCATGCCGCTTAAAACCATCATTGCAAGAATGGTCTACACAAACCCACTCGTGACAATCGACGAAAACGCAACTGTTGAAGAAGCAGCAAAACTCATGAAGCACTGGAACATAAAGCATTTACCAGTTGTCGACAAACAAGGCGCCCTCGTAGGCTTGCTGGATGATAGAGCAATTGTCTATTCGGTTCCAAAGTTGATGTCGATAATGGAAGAATTCTGCCGCCGAAAATAGTTTCTTTCCATTTCTTTAGTTTTTTATTTACCAACCATTTTTGTTAACAAATTCAGCCAAAAAGGATATTCTGCGCAGAAACAAACAAGAAAAAGAATAGAAAAATTATTGCTTGGCTTCTTTTGCCCAGGCTTCTTTAGCCATCTTAGCAATGTTATCGGTGTTTGCCTGATCATTTAGATCTGTCAAAACATTTTTGATTTCGTTTCTGACGAGCAATGCAATTTCGTTGACGCGTAGTGGTTCAGGTCTTGTGGATTGATAGATGCGCAGAGCGCGAAGAACAAATCGAATAAGTACGTTGTTTAGTTCAGCTTGTAACTCGGTCATTTCATCTTTACTTTCAACCATTTTTTTGCTGTAGGCGTTTGAATCTCTTTTTCCAGTTGGTTCCATTTTAAATCGGTCCTTTAAGCTGAAGTGTCAACGGCGCATTATAGCCTTTTCGTGTAAAGCAGTATCTAAAAAAGAGGTTATGAAATGGATGTTTTTGGTTTACCCATCTTGTGGTTTACGCAGGCTTGAATGAAACCAGCATATTCAGGTGAGGGCCTTCCCGGTCGGCTCTTGAATTCGCCGTGGAACTGCGAGGCAAAATAGAAATATTTGTCCGGTAACTCCAATGTTTCCATTCTTCTTCCGTCGCTGCTTTTTCCAGTGAAGCATAACCCATTGTTTTTGAGTGCATCTATGTAGTCAAGGTTAACCTCGAAACGGTGGCGGTGGCGTTCATGGACTTCTTCTTCTCCAAACATGCTGTAAGCTAAAGTGCCCTTCTGCAAAACTATTTTGTGGGTGCCTAAACGCATTGTTGCTCCTTTGATTTCTATTCCGCGTTGTTCAGGCATCAAATCGATAACTGGGTAGGGCGTATCAGGGTTGATTTCCGTGCTGTTAGCGTCCTTTAGGCCACATACGTTTCTCGCAAACTCTATGACTGCCAACTGGAAACCATAGCATATCCCCAGAAAAGGAATGTTGTTTTCTCGGGCGTATTTGGCAGCGGCTATTTTTCCTTCTGTGCCTCTCGGTCCAAAACCATATGGAACAAATACCCCGTCAAAATTTGCTAAGTCACTTATGCATTGGGGTTCACGCTCGAATTTTTCGGCCTCAAGGTAGGATATGCAGACTTTGGTTTTGCATGCTGCTCCACCATGTCGAAGTGCCTCAGTCATGCTTACGTAGCTGTCAGATAATCCAGCGTATTTACCAACTAAAGCAATTTTAACTTCATGTTCAGGGTGAACCATGCCATCAACGAATATTTCCCAACCGCTGAAGTCTTTGGTTTCACATTTTATGCCTAAACGCCCACAGATAAAATCACCCATGCCTTGTTTATCAAGGATTAGTGGGACCTGATACACAGTTTCAGCGTTGTAAGAGCAGAAAACTGCGCTTTCCGGAATTGTTCCGAATAACGCGATTTTTCTAAGTGCTTCAGCATCAATCATTGTGGGGCTTCGGGCAACGATGGTGTCAGGTTGAATACCGATGCGCCGCAACTCGTTGACACTGTGCTGCAAAGGCTTAGTTTTCATTTCTCCTGTAACATCTAAAACAGGCACCAAAGCAACATGAACATAAAGCGTGTTCTCGTATCCTTCTTCCACACGCATCTGGCGGATTGCTTCCAGAAACGGCAAACCCTCAATGTCGCCGACTGTGCCGCCTACCTCCGTTAAAACTATTTCGGCATTTACCATTTTGCCTGCGTTTCTAATGCGGTTTTTAATCTCATTAGTTACATGAGGAACAATTTGGACGCATCGACCCAAAAAATCGCCATGGCGTTCTTTCTCGATTACAGATTTGTAGATTGTTCCTGTGGTTAAGTTGTTTTCCTGTTTCAGCTTTAAATCTAAGAAGCGTTCGTACCAGCCTAAATCCAAGTCGGTTTCGCCGCCGTCGTCAGTGACGAAAACTTCGCCATGCATATACGGGTTCATTGTTCCTGCGTCAATGTTAACGTAAGGATCGATTTTTACAACTGTCGGTTTTAATCCTCTTGCTTGAAGCATCTTGCCGATGGAGGAAGTTAAGATGCCTTTGCCGACTGAACTTAGCACACCGCCTGTTACGAAAATGTACTTAACCATGCTTTTCCCCGCAATAACCTCTACCTTTCATGCCGATTTAATATAACTCTTTTGTGTGCCAAGATGCAAAAACGTGCAATCATACATGTTGAATTCTAAATGGACGAGTTAATTATTGCGGAGGTGGTGCTTGCCTGTATCCGCGGTTGCGCCTTAAACCCCATAGTAGCAGCCATACGCCGAGCAAAATCAGTACGACAGGCCAGAAATACTGCCAAAACACATTTAATGATCGGAAAAGTGCCGCTAAACCGAGAAGTAATATGAATAAGCCGGCAATGAGAAGACCTAAACCGCTACCTCTTCGACGGTAACCATATCCTTACTCGTAGGACCGTCTTCGGTCGTATCTTGCATAAGGTCTATTTTCAATGCTGAGCGGAGCGCCACAATTTGAGCAGACTGTTGCTGTGTCAGGGTTGAGTGTGCCGCATTTTGTGCAATAAACCATCCTTTATAACTCCTCAAATATATTTCTAAGAAGCCTTAAACTCATATAATTTTTGGTTTCAGATGTTCAGCAGATGCTTTACTACATAAGATATTAATTACAAGTGCTGCAATAACTATACTGGAGACTCTAAATGCCACAAGCCTTTGTATTAATAAACGTTGAATCAGGAGCCGAAGAAGATGTTGTCCGTGAACTCAAAAAGATTGACGGTGTAGAGGAAGCATACTTTTCATATGGAGTTTACGACATCATTGCGAAAGTTAAAGCTGACTCAATGGAGAAACTCAAGGATACAGTAACACGCAAAATAAGAACACTGGGAAGAGTACGATCGACTTTAACATTGATAATGATGGAAGAATAAGCTGCTTTAAAGCGCTTAACCACTTTATTTTTTAATTATCAACTTGAAGCTAAAAAATTTTCAGCCTTAACGCTGACCAAGTAACGTCAATAGATACCATAGCAACCGCCTGCAACCCAACCGTATTAGCGTAAGGTGGCACTACAAAGGTGCTCAGGCAGTTGATAGATGATTTGCAGGCAATTTTGATTAACGCTTAATAGCGTAGCCACAAAAGTCTAAGCAAGGCTTGAAACCCTAATGGAACCAGCGAAGAAACCCTTCCGCGTAAATGCTATTGTTTTACTTTTGATTTTGGGTTTAGCCGCTTTCATCGTCTACATCTACTTCTTCATCAATCCAAAAGAAGTCATTGGTATCCTTTCAAAAACAGATCTTACTCTCTACGCAGGCGCCTTTGTGGCGTATTTTCTGTTCGCTTTATTCTCCTCGCTGGTGTGGCAGCAACTCCTAAGCAGCTTATCCATAAAAGTGAGCAAGCGCAAAACCCTGCTATTTACTTGGGTTGGATTGTTTTTTGAAGCAACCGTACCACAATTGGGCTGGTCAGGGGAAGTATCCAAAACATACCTGTTAGCAAGATACTCAAAATTCGACGCTGGAAAAATCGGCGCCTCGGTTGTTGGACAAAAAATCTTCACCATGACAATGACCATTGTTGCTCTAAGCATTGGGTTAGGTTTAGCACTTGCAAACTATTCTCTCCCGCTTGCAACAACAGTTTTAATAGCCTTTGTTTTGGCACTCTCAATTCTTGCTTTAGCCATCGTTTACTTTATCAGCATTAAACCGGCAGCAACCAAAACGCTGCTCAGTTTGGGAATAAAAATCGTCTTGTTTTTCCGAAAGCGGTGGAACCCTCAAAGTTTTCAACTTAAAGCTGAAGAGGCGCTGGGTAAATTCCATGGCGGAATCAAACAGTTAACAGAAGATCGTAAAACACTGGTTAAAGCCGCTGTCTTAGCTGTTTTAAGCTTTGTTTCTGAGGTGTCAGTTATTTTCTTGATTTTTATTGCTTTAGGCTATCCTGTTCCTGTTGACAAGGTTCTGATTGTTTTTACTTTAACCGGAACTTTGCAGACTGTTGGCGTAACTTTTTTTGGGTTTCCAGAGTTAATTATGACTGTTTCGTTTAGTGCGCTCCTGATTCCTACGTCGCTTGCACTCTCCGTGACCTTGTTAACAAGGGTTGTGAACCTCTGGTTTAGGCTTATCACATCATATTTAGCCCTGCAGTGGGCTGGAATAAAAATTCTCAGACAAGGACAGGCGAGTTAAACAAGGAAACGTTTTAATGCAAACTAATCCTAAGTATTTGGTGAGGATTGTTATGCCTACAGCGTTTGTATTGATAAATACTGAGATAGGCTCTGAATCGGATGTTCTAAAAGAGCTGAAAAAGGTTGAAGGCGTGGAGGAAGCCTCAGCTGTTTACGGAGTCTACGACATAGTTGCAAGAGTTAAAGCAGACACAATGGATAAACTAAAGGAAATTGTGACTTGGCGCATTCGACGACTGGATAAAGTGCGTTCAACACTAACTATGATTGTTGTAGAAGACAAGTAAACACCTAATTCCCTTTCTTTTAGGTAGAAACCGATTTTTTCCTTTTAACTTGTTACAGTTGTGACTAGCACGATACAGTCACATAATTTTAAATTATTTTCAACTGAAGTATCTCACTTGTGCGTCAAAAGGCAGTGAGAGAACTGAAAATAAACTTGCAAACCAATGGGATGCCCAAAGAGAGCCAACAGGGAGCAGCAGCTCTTGCCGCTGGCAGATGCACTGAATTTTTTATCGGTTGGGTAAAGAGGTTTGGAAACACATTGAGACTTTTTGTGTTCCCTTTCAATGAAGAGTACCCGAGCCTCTGAAAACCAACCACCATCCCCCCCTCAAATTGAAAAGGAGAAAACAAAAATGCCAACAGCCTATATTCTTTTAAATACTGAAATCGGAGCCGAAAAACAAGTCCTAAGAGCCCTAAGAAAAATCGAAGGTGTTGAAGAAGCCCACGGATTATGGGGGGTCTACGACATAATTGCAAACATTAAAGCCGAGAACATGGAAGAACTCAAATATATCATTACAAAACGCATTGAAAAAATCAATCGGATAAACTCAAAATTAACCATGATAATCAACGAAAAACCCCAAAATACAATTCATGAACAAGTAATTTTTGAGAACCAACTAATCATGTAAATAATGCCTGAACGTGTTTTAGGCTAACAATATTTTTTACCTTCCAACCCATCTTCTTAAGTTCAACTTGGAGAGCAGCCGCCTTTGATACAGCAACAGACAATGCATATTGGGTTAGACGACACTGACTCAACGAAGGGAGGCTGCACTACATATCTCGCCGCAGTTCTTATTGAAAAACTCGAGAAATTCCATGTCCAGTTCATTGACTATCCAGCTTTAATCAGGCTTAACCCAAACGTCCCTTGGAAAACAAGGGGAAACGGCGCATTGTGCCTGCGATTTACTCATGCGCCCGAGTTTGAAACTCGAATAAAAGAAACTGCCATAGAGTTGTGGGAAAAGCATTCCGCCGTGAACGAGAGGGGCACCGACCCCGGAATAGTATTCTACAAAAACAGCGAAATCCCCCAGGAACTGAAGGCTTTCTCGAAAAAGACCGAAACAACCATTGTTACACTCAAAGAAGCCATGGGACTAATCAAAAAACTTGGCGCTGAAGCAGCAGGATTCAACTCTTGCCGCGGCATCATCGGAGCATTAGCAGCCATCGGCGAAACCCTCGAGGGCGACTACACCTACGAATTGATTGCTTACCGCACAAAGGAAAATTTGGGGACAAAGCGGCGGGTTGATGAGACATCGATTCTTGAGATGGATAAGCTAACGCAGCCTTGCACCTTCAACAATGTGGATCCGGAGAAGGGCAGGGTAATAATTACTCCTCGTGGTCCAGACCCAATTCTGTTTGGAATCAGAGGTGAATCAGCTGAAATAGTCAAAAAAGCATTCGGGATGGTTAAGCCTCTGGAGCCTGTTGAGCGATGGATTATCTTCCGTAGCAACCAGGGCACAGACGCCCACCTAAAGCCTGTTGAGACGCTAAGCAAACTTGAACCTTACAGCTCCCTCATTGCCAGAGGCACCGTTTCCCAGAACCCTCGGATAATTCCTCTGCGCCATATTATTTTCTCTATCAAAGACAAGTCGGCGGAAGTAGATTGTGCCGCTTACGAGCCAACAGGAGATTTGCGCAAGATTACAAGAGAACTCGTCGTAGGCGATGAGGTTGAAGTTTATGGCGCCGTGCACAAAGCAACCACGAGTAAGCCCTTAACAATTAACTTGGAAAAAATCAACATTCAATACCTCACACAGCAAACCCTAAAGGAAAACCCACTCTGCCCCAACTGTGAAAAACGTTTAAAATCCATGGGCAAAAACCAGGGTTTCCGCTGCGAAAAATGCGGCGGCAAATACAGCGATTTAACGAAAAAGGAGTCCTTTGTGCCTAGGGCGCTTAAGGCAGGCTTATACGTAACTTCCACGAGGTCCCAGCGGCACCTTACCAAACCGCTACGGCGTTATGGCCAAGAGAAAAGCGGTAATGCAGAATGCCGTTTGATTGATAAGTGGCATCTTCCTTAATGCTTGATCTTGAGCGGTCGATTGCTCCAGTCCAAGGTTTTTCAATGCAAATTGGCACATAGTTGCAACTGAGGTTGCCTGCAGTCGGTTGCCCCTCTGAAGCATCGCTTGAAAAGACACCTTATCAGTTAACGGCAACACTCCACCCTCCCAAACCTTTCCCAGACAAACCCAGACTTCCCCAGACGCAGCCCACAAACGCTACAAGCCCTAAATCAAAAAGAGAACTCAAAACAAGCTCTTCGGTGTGCAGCAAGAATACCCTGTTCTTCTTCTAAAGACAATTAAACTCTTAATGCCTACTTTGCCTCTGTCCCTTGCAACAAAATGTAGCTAAGTCGACAACTGGATTCTTCAAGAGAAGTAGTAGTCCTAGGAGCCTTGGCGTCGACTACTTCTAAACCAAGCTACAGCACGTTTTTATGTTGATCACTTTGCAAATACATTGCTTCTCAGTACGCTCCCACTGCGAACTTGCTTGACGCTCTCAGCCCTTATACGCCTGCTCTGGGGTCACTCCCGTCCTACACGGTAATGTCTATGCAAATCAACATTAATGTCAGCGATGCATTAAGCTACTAAACAAAAAATAGTGCCTCAATGAACATGAACTTGCTATACTCAGAATACTACGCTCCAACAGTAGCCTTTTATTCAAACGTTTACCAAATTGTGGTACTTGAACGCAACTTTTCGCCTTTTATTGTTGGTTTAGAATCGGGAAAAGCGGTTTCTTTAATGCCCCTGAGACGCACGGTAAGGAAGCTCGGAAGCAATAAGTCACTCCCGCAATTTTCAGCCAACAATTTAAATGCATGAATCTCGTAACCCATAAACGCAAAACAACTGGAGCGGCTGAAATTTGACCAAGACGTTTACAGAAAAAGATTATGCTCTCCCATTCTTCAAGCAGGAAGGCTTTGTAAGGAAGCATTGTCCAAAATGCAGCGAATACTTCTGGACACAAAACACCCAACAGGAAACCTGCGGTGAATCAGGCTCAGACGAGTGCGGATGCTACACTTTTCTTGGCAATCCCGCAACCACCAAAAAGTTCAGCCTCCCCGAAATGCGCGAAGCGTTTCTTTCCTTCTTCGAAAAGAACGGGCACACACGAATCAAACCTTACCCAGTTGTGGCACGTTGGAGAAAAGACATTTACCTAACCCACGCAAGCATAATCGATTTTCAACCCTACGTCACCGAGGGTATCGCACCGCCACCAGCTAATCCACTGGTGATCTCGCAGCCCTGCATCAGATTAACAGACATATCCAACACAGGACCCACCTTCGGAAGGCACCTGACCATCTTTGAAATGGGCGGAGCACACGCATTCAACTATCCAGACAAAGAAATCTACTGGAAAGATGACACAGTACGCTTCCACCACCGCTTCGCCACAGAATGCCTCGGCATAAAGTCTGAGGAAGTCATCTACAAGGAGGGCGTGTGGGTTGGAGGAGGAAATGCCGGTCCAGACGTAGAATGCATCTGCCGCGGATTAGAAGTTGGAACACTGGTGTTTATGCAGTACAAGGTTGTCGGCGATGATTTCGTCGAGTTGCCCATTCGAACGGTGGATACGGGCTATGGCATTGATCGTTTTGTGTGGATTAGCCAGGGTACGCCGAGCCTTTTCCAAGCAATCTATGGGAACTTGCTTGACAAGGTTATTGCGATGGCTGACATAACCAACGTTGACAACGATTTCTTGATTCGTGTTGCCAAGTATTCGGGTTTAGTCAGCGTTGACAAACGTGCAAACCGTATGGTAGCTAGAAAACGCGTATCGGAACTTACAGGCATCGACTTTCCAACGTTGGAGAAAGTTCTTGTCCCAATCGAGAATGCCTGGGCAGTAACAGACCACACTAAAACCCTCAGCTTCATGCTCAGTGAAGGCGTTGTCCCATCCAACATTCAAGAAGGCTACCTGGCAAGGCTCCTGTTCCGACGGGTCTACCGCTTAATGCGCACCCTAAACATAGAGTCATCTAAACTCTACGACATCATCGATATGCAGGCAGATTACTGGGGCAAAGACTTCCCACAAATAAAAGCTATGAAAAACGAAGTCATTGAAATGCTAAAGGTCGAAGAAGAAAAGTTTGTGGAGACGCTCAAACGTGGCGAAGGAATGGTTAAACGAATCGCGGCTGACCTTAAAACCAAGGGCACAGGCAAGCTGCCCATGGACACTCTCACGGAACTGTACGATTCACATGGGCTTCCTCCAGAAATCGTTAAGCAAGCCGCAGAAAATGAAGGAATTGAGGTTGAAGTTCCCGAAAACTTTTATGCATTAATCGCCAACCGCCACATGCAAGCGCCAAAGCCAGCGGAGGAAGAAGAGACCAAAGCTGAGCAAACGCTCCAGAAAGTGGTTGAGCAACTTCCCGCAACCGAACAACTGTACTATGCTGATGTTTACCAAAAAGAGTTTGATGCTAAAGTCCTCAAAATTATTAACAGCATCTACGTTGTGTTGGATAAAACCTGCTTGTATCCTGAAGGCGGCGGACAACCAACCGATCAAGGCTGGCTAATTGTTGGCGATTTAAAGTTTGATGTTGTCGACGTTCAAAAAATCGGCAGAGTCATCGTGCATAAACTCAGCGCCCCAGCAACATTCAAAGAAGGCAGCAAAGTTCACGGAATAATCGATTGGGAACGGCGCTATTCCTTGATGAAAGCCCACACAGTCACACATCTCATAAACGGGGCTGCAAGACGCGTTTTAGGCGAACACGTTTGGCAATCAGGAACCCAAAAAGGACTAGAAACCTCGCGGCTAGACATTTCCCATTACCGCCGATTGACCCAAGAAGAAATCCACAAAATCGAAACCCTCGCAAGCCAAGCTATCGAAGCCAACATGAAAGTCGAAACCACATGGTTGCCACGCAACGAAGCAGAATCCCGCTACGGCTTTAGGCTCTATCAGGGAGGTGCAGTTCCAGGAAAAGACATCCGCGTAGTGAAAACTGGCAATTGGGACGTTGAAGCATGCGCTGGAACCCATTTGGGAAGCACTGGCGAAGTGGGCTTTGTAAAAATCGTCTACACCGAGCGCGTGCAAGATGGCGTGGAACGCTTGGGCTACGCAGTTGGACTCAAAGCTTTGGAGGCAGTGCAGGACCAAGAGAGTTTATTGCATAAAGTCGCCGAAGTGCTAACAGCGCCCATCGACAAACTAGACAAAACTGCTGAAAAAGTCGTTAAGGAGCTCAAGGAAGTCAACGTGGAAAAGCGCAAATTGATCAAAGAGTTGGCCGCAAAGGAAAGTACAATTGGACAAACACAAACCAGTGAAGCAGCAACCGAAGTTAATGGAGTAACCATCGTTAAACGGGATTTTGGCGAAGTAATCGATGCAGATCGAATGCTAAGAACAGGAAGCGAAATCATAAAACGCAACGAAACCACCGTCACGCTCTTTTATGGGTCAGATGGCAAAACCTGTAGGCTCATGGTAATGGCTGGCGAAGCTGCGGTGAAGAAGGGAGTTAACGCGGGCAGTGTTGTGAAGGAGGCGGCGCCGATTTTTGGCGGAGGCGGCGGTGGAAGACCTAACTTTGCACAGGGCGGCGGAACTAAACCGGAGAAGCTGGCGGAAGCAGTGCAGACAGCGGAAGAAGCAGTCAAAAAACAGCTAAAGGTTTAATCTTTCAAAAATTCTCTCCTTTTCTATCTTTTTAAGTGCTTTTTTGTTTTGTTGGTTTGGCGACTTCGGAAAAATGCAGACCCCTTTAAATATGGGGTTATAAAAAATCACAGCTGTGGCCTATTTTATGTTTGCACATCTTGTTTTTTTGATTTTTTCCAACAAAATTTATAAGCAAGGATACACAGGTGTGCTTAAGGTGAAATGGTGCAGAAGCACCTAAACCGCTGGTGAATATATGCGTAGGAGCTTAACAGTAACCCCGGAAAACGACAAAAAAATCCTACTAACAAAAGGACGATTCCTCACAGGAGAAGCACCATTCGACATAGACTACACCACAATAGTCAACATATTCATCGAACTAGGCCACAAACTAATGACTGCAGCCTGGAAAGACAGTACAAACCCCGACGTCATCATAGACAAAAACGAAATCATAGAATCCTTCAAAAAACACTTCTTCAACGCTGAACTAAAAGAAGAAGCAGTAGGAGACCAAGTCGCCGAAATCATATTCAGAAAACTAGTAGAACAATCCAACCTCGCCGCACACGACCAAAACACCCCTGCCTTACCTGCTGAACAACCAAGTTCTAAAGATACAAAAAAACAAAAATACATCGCGTAGAATTAACACAAGAGGAACCCACAAATGGTTGATGATCAAGCTGCGGCTGAATCCCCGAATTTTGAAGAACTGCTGGAAACCGAGAAGAAACGATCAGAAGATTACTTGAATAGGCTAAGGTATATGCAGGCGGACTTCGAAAACATAAAGAAACGTTACGAAAGAGAAGCCGAGCAAATCAAAAACTGCGCCATCGAACGCTTAGTTCTTCAACTATTGGATGTTGTGGATGAGCTTGAGTTAGCGGTCAAGAACGGAGAAATCTCCACGTCACCCGAATCGTTGATTGAAGGGGTAGAAATGACACTTAAGAAACTTAGAAAGGTTCTTGAGCAAGAAGGCGTAACACCAATAGAGAGCCCCGAAGGCAAAGTTTTTGACCCCACACGCCACAACGCCATCACCACAGAAGAACGGGATGATGTTGACGCTTGCACGGTTCTTGAAGAAATAAGAAAAGGCTACATGATGAAGGGCAAGGTGCTTAGGCCAACCATCGTTAAAGCATCAGTTAAATCAACAAAAAATAATGAAAGTCAAAGTAACCAAACGGAGGAAAAAAACAAAAATGAGTAATCAAAATCCAAAAACAAACCAAAAAGTGTTAGGTATAGATTTGGGAACTACCAATTCAGCAGCCGCCATTTATGAAGGCGGACATGCAACGGTTATTCCAAGCGCTGAAGGACCTACAATGGCGGGAAAGATGTTTCCGTCAGTTGTTGCCTTCACTAAAGATGGGCAACTCTTGGTTGGTGAATCGGCAAAACGCCAAGCAACCACCAACGCTGAAGGAACAGTCTTTGAGATAAAACGTAAAATGGGCACAGACTACAAAGTCAACATCTACGGCAAAGATTATACGCCTCAACAGATCTCTGCGTTTATTCTGCAGAAAATAAAGAAAGACGCCGAAACCTACCTTGGCGGCACCATCAACAAAGCAGTGATCACTTGCCCAGCCCACTTCAACGACAACCAACGACAAGCCACAAAAGATGCAGGCGAAATCGCAGGGTTCCAAGTCATGAGAATCATCAACGAACCTACCGCTGCGTGCCTAGCTTACGGCATCGACAAGCTTCAGAATGAAATGAAAATCCTTGTTTTCAGCTTCGGCGGCGGCACCCACGACGTGACATTGATGGATTTCGGTAAAGGAGTCTTCCAAGTATTAAGCACCAGTGGTGACACTCAGCTGGGCGGAACAGATGTTGACAAAGCAGTCATGGACTACATTTTAGGTGAGTTCAAGCGTCAAACAGGCGTTGATGTGTCAGGCGATAGGATGGCTATGTCTCGGCTCAAAGAAGCCGCGGAAAAAGCTAAAATTGAACTCTCCACGCTCATGAACACCGACATCGACCTGCCATTCTTGACTGCAGATGCTTCAGGACCAAAACACCTACGACTATCATTAACCAGAACAAAACTTGAATCGCTTGCACAACCCATCGTCGATCGAACAAGACCCACACTGCTAAAAGCCTTGGAAGATGCAAAGCTCACCCCACAGCAAGTTGACAAAATCATTCTCATCGGAGGCATGACCCGAATGCCCCTAGTTCAACGTTTCGTTGAGCAAATCCTTGGCAAAGCACCCGAACGCGGACTTGACCCCATGGAATGTGTTGCAATAGGCGCAGCCATCCAAGCAGGAGTCATCACAGGCGAAGTCACCGATCTGCTACTCTTAGATGTTACCCCACTTACCCTTGGCCTAGAAACTATGGGTGGCGTATTCACAAAAGTCATGGATAAAAACACAACTATCCCCACCAAACGCAGCCAAGTCTTCACCACAGCCGCAGACTTCCAAACCGCGGTAACTATTCATGTACTCCAAGGAGAACGCGCCATGGCAGCCGACAACGTCTCACTTGGCGAATTTAACCTCGTAGATTTGCCGCCGGCTCCAAGAGGCGTTCCACAAATCGAGGTAACCTTTGACATCGACGCAAACGGCATCATGAACGTAACCGCAAAAGATCGAGCCACAGGTAAAGAAAACAAAATCCGCATAACAGCATCGACTAAACTCTCTAAAGAAGAAAAAGACCGCCTAATCAAAGATGCCGAACAATTTGCCGAACAAGACCTCAAGAAAAAAGAAGAAGCTGAAACCCGCAATAACGCCGACAGCATGGTCTACACAGCCGAACGCACAAAACAAGACTTAGCAGGGAAACTTTCGACGGAAGAAACGGCCAAAATCGACACAGCAGTAACAGAACTCAAAAATTCCTTAGCAAGCAATGACATGGTACAGGTAAAAGCCAAATCTGACGCACTTCAGAAGGTTCTGCAAGAAATCGGCACTAAAGTGTATCAGCAAGCAGCAGCTGAAGCAGCAAAACAGCAGGGTCAGCAGCCGGGAGGACAGCAAGCAGGTCCACAGCCAGGCGAGGGACAAGAGCCACCGCCAAGCGGCGAACCACAAGCAGGCCCAGAGGGCGAACAGGTAGTCGACTCAGAAGACTACAAAGTAAAGTAGCCCTATGCTACAACTCATACTTTTTTCTTTTTCATACTTCGTCTTTTTCCTCTCGGATTTCTTTTAACATCTGTTGCTTGAGTGCCAGACTTAACTGTCGTATCTGATTGTTTTCAAAGCTTTATTGTCCTATGAGTGTTGCATTGCATTAGTCCGCGAGACACATATCTTTTGATATATTCTTAAACCTTGAATAATTTCTAAAAATAATGTTTCACGATGGGCAATATGGCTTATATTAAGACAGCTTACTTGTTTAACTGAGGAGAAGATTGGATGATTGTTGGTAAATCCACAGTTCAGAAAGAATGCGCTCTGACTTTCGTTTCAATAGCAGTGATGTTTTTAAGTACAGTTTTCTTCGTCGCTTCACAAGTTGCGCAATTGGCGATGAGAGCGGAGCTCCAAAGCTTACTTACAGTTACCCTGGGCTTAAGTGCTGCATCTATAATCTTAGGCTTTATCGTTACACACTTGAGCAAAAAAACAACGAACAAAAATTTACTCTCTGTTTATGACAAACTTTGGCAGAGAGGTCCTGAAGTCAGGAGCAAGATTGCAGATTCTAATTTTATAATTGATAGTTGGTATAAAGAGGAATAAAAAATGTATCGGGAAAATGCACGAAATCAAAATCGCAAATTAGCTAAAGAATGTAGAATAGCCCTTGAAAAAAATTATGGCGGAGCTATTCCATTGCCAGAATGTATGTTGAAAAAAGAAAGCCCCAAGAAAAGAGCGAAAAGGGCGAGTCTGAAAAAAAGGATAAAAATATCCTTAAAGGTTGCAATTACTAGCGAGCGCAAAATAGATTTGTTTGAACCAATGCGCACATGGATCGCACAAAAAAATACGCAAAACCTGCCAAACAATAACTCTCTTTCCGGAAATTAACTTGATACGCTAAAACGACTAAGTGAGATTCAATCTGGTGGAGACAGTCTGCTCTTTATTCATAGCTGATTAACTCGGGAAATAACGGTTTAAGAGAAACAAAAGCAAATGGGAAATTAGATTGTCTATTGTTTTGAGGATTCAACTGAGTTTTCTGAATCCACTATACTTTGAAGTTTAGCCAATTTTGGAGTAAACTCAATAAACCGCTCTTTTTCTTGATAAGCCAGTTTCTCGTAACCGTCAATCAAGCTGTTAATCATGGCTCGGTAAACCCTAGTTACGGCTTTCAGCTTAAACTCAATTACCTCATGCGTAAAAGTTGCCAAGGCATCACCCTCCTGTACATCATAGACACAAAGAAAGCTCCCCTTGATTTCGCCATGAATAGACTTGCTATCATCTGGTGCCCAAACCACATAAGAGGAATACCTAAACGATCTAAAGTAACCTGCATTTGCTTACCCAGCAATTTAGATGCCATAAAATTACCGCATTCCTTTATCGATTCATGAGAAATCAGGTGAAGAATGCACAGTAGTTAACAATCAATTAAATGAGGACAAAGTTAGAAGCATCGAATACTTCAAGCTTTACGGACTCAAACGACAAGACATTGAATCCGCAAGAAAGAAAGCAATGGAACTAGAAAAAACCAACAAACAAAAACAAATCAAATATGTCGAAAGAAATTTAGCCTATGAGAGTTCTGACGGGATTAGACCTTGCTTTATTAAAGCTCTGAAATATGGGGAGATGTACCACCAGCAAAGGCTTGCTCTTCTGTCTGAAGCATATACTCTTGGTTTTCATAGCCCTGAGAGTATAATTGAGCTTTTTAGGTGTCTTAATGATTTTGATTATTCAATAACGAGTTACCAGGTTAACTGGTTTTTCACTCACTAGGTAGAAAAAAACTCAATTAGACCCTACAGCTGCCACACTATCCAAAGGTACGGTTGGTGTCTCGGTGATGAATGCTCCCGATTGAAGAAGAAATGCGGTGGAATGTAATTGGGGCATAAGTGGCTTTTCGGTGACACGCTTGTTTAAAGCAAAGCCGTTTGAATCGGAATCACTCGATCAAGTTGCAGAGGCCATGAAAGTAACCAAAATTTTGAAGAAGAGCAATTTAGATCGGTATTACAATGCTCACTTCTCATTACCTGGTGTTCTAGCGTTTTCCGGTAGAGTCTTTTTTGATTCTAAATATCTCGGAAGTCTTCTTCCTGATGAAATGCTTGCTTTAGGAGCTCATGAGTTTACCATCTGATCGCAGACATGATTTAAAAAATTTGTGCGGTTGATATTGCCTGCAATAATTTATTGGAGCTTTAGTTGGGGTCCTTGCTTTTTCCAACTCTGAATTAATTGATTTTCTTCCTTTTCTGAATGGTTTAGGAAAAAAATGGTTGGTTAGGTGCTGAAACTAATGCAACATTCATTGTTGCATCTTTCTGTGCCAACAAACCAACTAATACTCTCAACACATTAAAAGACTGTATTACTTTTTTGCTGGAGAGATTGCATGGCAAAATGCCCAAATTGCGGAGCAGAAGTTGCGAAACCTGACAAAGCGCTTAAAAATCAGGTTTTCAATATAGAAGGTTATACGTGCAAGAACTGCAAAAACCAGTTTAAACGGATTAGTGAATTTATTTTTTCGACCGAAATACACTGTGTCCGTTAATAGTGTCCATTTCGTAGCTATGTTTAGCAAGTATTTTTTCTATACATGCAACCTCTGAGGGATGAGGCACACAATTAATGCGAAGTTCCCAGCTATTTTTTTCCTTGTCCTTTTCAATGGATACTGATAGGGCATCATGAAATGACCCGCAAACAGATGATAATTCCTTTAGTAGTAAGACTGCTTCTTGCCGATTCAACGGTAACTCTCTTCCCCTGCCCCTTGTTCGTATATAACCAATTTAAAGCTTATTCCAAATTACCCTTTTTTATTATTTTTTCCTTTTAAGGCAGATTGAGTTTGACTTATACTTAGAAACGTCAGCTGTAAATATCAGAAGGGCAAAAACCCAAAAATAACATTTTGCCAAAGATCAAAGAAGTGCTAATTTAAGAAGACATTTCATATTGCAAACTTATATACGCTCGATAGTTTGTAGCTGTTGGAAGGCTATCCCATACACTTAAGATAGAGAGACAACTAACATTTTTGATTTAGTATGACTGAACCAGAGTTGCCTGCCGTTAAACCAGAATCGAAAATTCCTCAAGATGAAGTTATCCCAACCTCACCAGATGTTAAGAATCCCTTACCTAATCATGAACCAATTGAAAAAGAGGAGACATGGGATTTTGTTTGTCCTGTTTGTGGAAAATCCTTCAACACTAAGGCTGATCTTGATTTGCATATGGAAAAAGACCGTGGGCAAATAAACAAAGCCTAAGAAAACACACGTTGGCTAAAAAAGATTGATTGCCGGTTATTCAAATGGAGAATATTTATAATATTGTGTTTAGAGACGTTAATTGTAAACTAATGGATCAATATAACAGTTTTAAAAAGGTTTTACCGACAGTTTCGTGTGAGTGTGGCGAAGAGATACTTGTTATTCCCGATCTAAATGAAATGGCTCGTTGTATTGAGACACATGCAATAATTCATATGAAAAAAGAAGCAGATCCTGAGAAAGCAAAAGCCGAGCATTGTAGAATAGAAGAGCAATTAACTCGAAAAGTCATCATTAAAATTATAGATATGGAAAATAAGGACGTTTAACTTTTTTGTTTTAAAATCCTTGGTAAGATTTATATTATCATATAGGCAATCTCCTGATATAAGAGTTAGCATATATGTCAACTAGTTTGCTAATGGAGTACGTTGAAATCGCCAAGTTACTTATGGAAAATGGCCATCAGTCAACTAGTCAAATAAAGTCTTTCAAAAAAAATCTTAACTCAGTAAATTTAGAGCAAATTCTTAATTTCCTATCAGAAAACAAAATTATAACTCAGAAAATAACAGGTGCAAATCTAGATTATGATATAACTAAACGAGGTATTGGACTTTTAGATTTTTTCAAAGTTAAGCCTCCAAGAGCAACCATTAAACTGAAGCGTTAGATTTTGCATCAGGAATCCTTTTGTTACTTGGCCTCTCATTGGAACCATTTACTTCTTAATTGCCTTGTGGAGTTCAAGACTAAAAAGTGGTGACATTTGAGATTTTTCTCAGGGCAATCATGATAGAGGGTATTTTCATATTTTTATGTTTCAGACTCCACTAATCAATGATAATTTAACGGTGTAAGCTACTTATGTCAACAGACTGTTTAGCTGATGGGTGGGCAAAGGCATTGAGGCTAATTTAGTGCTTGTTTGCTTAGAACGAAGCTGAAAAACTTAACACTGAGTAGTAAAACTCTTAAGCAAGTTATAGCAAGACACGCTACATAATATATCAAACGAAGAAGTGATTGGATTTGATATCGCCCTTATACCCTGCCATGTATGTCAAAAAGCCAATTTTAAAAGCTGCGAAGGCTGCCCGGAAACAATTTGCTCCTTGGGCGACTTTAATTTTAATTTATAAAGAGATTCTAAAAAATGTGGCTGTTTCTTTGTCTTAACTATGTTGGTAGATGTTGAGTTTACACATTTCTGTTTAAAAATGTTGTTTCTTCATGTTAATTTATTGACATATATTGTGTCGTTAAGAAAATAAGCTCCAATTACCGCACATATGTTATGCTTTTTAACGGATATGTTTTTTATGAAGCCGCGTTTGATTTTATTTAAAAGAGAGATTGGAAGGCTCGACCACCCGAAAACCGAAGTCCATTTTGTAGTTGTCAATTCGGATTTATCTAAGGAGTACCCGCTGAATTTTGTTTGTGTGTTACCTTTGTCTCAGGCATTGCATCATGGTCACTCTACTTTTAGAAAACTCTTCGGTGAAGAAAGCATACCTTTGGCAAAAAAACTACTATCCAAAGCTTTGTCTAAAGAAAGCGATTCTGAAATCAAAACAGAAATCGGAAGGCGCTTACAAATCCTTAATGGGAGTAATGTTTCCCTTCGTCTACCATAATAAAAAAAGGGACGCAAAAACACGAAAGCACTTTTTCGTATCGACATCAGATGCTAGACCAAACCTACCGCTCTAAAATAATGAACAAGCGATAAAAAAAAGGATTAAAAGTATGAGTTAGAGGCTGGAGCAAATTTACTACAAAGTCAAATAAACCTAAACCCATCTTTTTTTTATTTTTTTCGTAACCGACTTGGACCCACCTATTTGGATCTTATTAGAAATTCATTGCAGAACCCTATGATGGGTAAGCGAATCCCTAAGAGTGAAGGTCGTATTGGCGTTTTCCGCTGCCATTAGTATGTTGAAATTTTGTGCTTTAAATAGGGGGAGGGTAGGTCGCAATACAAGCGCGAGGCGGAACGCATAAAAATAACTGAGCTTCACCTTATCAGCTATGATTAAGCAGGTAATTTTGATTACAGGCACGCCTTGCGTAGGAAAAACCTCCGCAGCAAAACAGCTCGCTGCAAAACTAAGCGCCCAATACATCAACTTAACCGATTTCGCCAAAACCTACAACCTAACCTTGGGCGAAGATAAGGAACGCCAAACCACCATTATAGACGAAGAAGCCATGCAGCAAAAACTCAAAGAAACCATCGATGCCTCAACCAACGCCAGCATCATCGTGGATGGACACTACGCAGCCGCAGTCACCCCACCCAGCCAAGTCACCCAAGTCTTCGTGCTGCGCCGAAACCCCAAAGAACTCAAAGCGTTCATGCAGAAATGCAGCTTTTCGGATGCAAAGATGTTGGAAAACCTTTCGGCGGAAATCCTTGATAGCTGCCTGGTTGAAGCCATGCAGACGCAGAGAGGCAAGGTTTGTGAGTTGGATATAACGGGCAAAACCGTGGATGAAAACGTGGCAGAAATTCTTGAGGTCTTGGAGAAACGCAAGAAGTGTTACGCTGGCATTGTGGATTGGCTTGGAATACTTGAGCGTGAAGGCATTCTTGACGAGTACTTGAAAGCTTAGGTTATCGGAAGCTGCCAATTTTCTGCTTGGTAAGCAACGTTATTTTGCGTCTGTTGCTGTAGGATTTTGCATGGTCGCTGAATTTTTCGCCAATCATAATGGGACTAGACAAATCCACGTCTTCCGAGGATGTGTCCAAGTTAATAATTACGTTGACGCCGATGGTTCGATTCCAATCTCTTACCCAAACACCCTGTTCTAGGCGCCCCTTCTGCACAATCAAATCAAAATGCCTCGCGACGCCGCTGTGGCCTTCCAACTTTACGTTTTCGCAGTTAACCTTGTAACCTTCCTTCTTGAAGTATGCAACTGCCAAATCCGTTAAATGGGACCTGGACTTAAACTGTTCACCGTCAACACTCATAACGATCGCTCTCTCTACCAAACAATAAATGAGTCTGTATGATGAAAAGCCTTTCCCTTCATTTTTCCATGTTCATTTATTCTTACTACTACACTTTTAGTGAACATAGCTGCTGAACCTCTTAGGCTTCTTGAAACAGTGATATTCCACGTTATTGATTTTAATCACTGAATACTCTACCCATCCTTCTTTGCCTAGCTTTAATATATCTTCAACGGTTAATGCGCTTCTGGTTTCAAAGTCAATGTCTTTAAACTGTATTCTGCCAATGTACTTCATTGTGTTTTTAATTTGCTTGTGGCGTAATAATTTCTGAACTGTTAACACGTTTCCGTTTGTGTGGTAAGCTATCATTGTTCCTGCCCATGTACGGAAGGCTGTGAAGTCAACTGCATTTAGTCTGGGGTTTTGGTGAATTTCAACCGTTCGTTTCCTCATTACTGTGAAGCGTCTTAGCATGTTTCCGTAGCATGTAGGGAAAACTTTGTCGGTTTTTTTTGGTAATGCGTCAATCATAGCTAGCAGTCGGTTAGAAACCTGAAGGGTTCCGGTAAGATGGTTTTTAACAGGGTAACGTATGCTTATTGTTTTGTTGTTGGTGTCAACATCTAACCATTTAATTCTTAGCAATTGTAAGCATGCATAAAATTCGGGTAAATCCTATTTGATCTCGACAATACGCTGGTTGATTTTATTCGTATGAAGGAGGAATCATGCAAAGACTGCGGTTGAGGCGATGGTCGCATCAGGACTGCGGATGAAGGAAGACCAAGCGCATCAACGTTTAATAAAAATATACTTTGATATAGGTATAGAATCTGCTCAAGCGATGAGCTACCCCAGATTTAAGGATTTAAAGAAGCGGTTTATTGTTTCATGTTGTCCAATATAGTGTGTATTCTGTCAAAAATTTATGCTTGATTAACCAGCAAACTTAAAAGACTACTGTCACTAGAAAATTAGTCGATTTCATTATTTTGGTTGATTTTGTAAATTGATGTGTCCAGTTTGAAGAATCTGAGAATGCTTGTTCCGTAAGGAGTAATTTCATATGTGTCTATTTTCTTCGTTGTTTGGACCTTTATTGCGCCTATCTCGGTTAAAAAAGCTAAGCGTTTTTTCAGTTTAATTATGTGAATTTGCGTTGTGAATTCTATTTGGGTGGGTTTGAGTGGTATTTGATGTGCCAGATTAACTAAGATAGCTACATATTCTTCAAGAGCAGTCTTTGTCATCATTTTCTTTTACTATTACAATTGTTCAATGTTATAAGTTTTTTCATATCTCTCCCTAAGCTTTAGTAAAAAAATTGTTATTAGAAAAGAAATTTTATAATAATTAGATTTAATTCTTTGATATACATGATTTATGTATTCCCTGACGGAACAAACCGTGTCATTAGTAAAATTTTATGTTTATCTGAGAAGTAATTTGACAAATGTTACCAAAGGAAACCAGGCGCCATCAATCATTAATTCCGCACTAAGTCTATTAACAGGCTCTCTGATGAAATGCCAAATGATGAAGTAACCATAAACAACGCCGAAAAATAAGGCTGGCAGCATCTTCAAAAAGTATCCTTCTATTCCACACAAAGCAATTATTATTGCTAGGGAGGTGTTAACGAGGAAAAGCATTTTTTTTGTTTTTTCGGTTCCGAAAACTGTGGATATAGTTCTAATTCCAGTTTCTCTGTCTCCTTTAACATCAAAGAAGTCAAATAATATAGTATTGATTATCACCTGCATAAAAATATAAGTAAATATAAAAGCAATGTTTGGGAAATCTGCACTGTGCAAAGTCAGTGGCAAGAAAGCTCCATAGAGACTCCAGCTAAAAGCAACCAATAGACTTTTTGCACCTGCTACTTCTTTAAGTCTAGGAAGGTGAGGTGAAACTCGAACGCTATACAAAATTCCTACTAAAGTCGGTGTCAGTAGAATTAGAAAAGCAAAAAGACTCACCAAAGCTCCTAAAATCAGGCTTAAAATCATTGTAACCAAAGAAAACGCAACGTAATGAGTGGTTGACCGTGAGGATTGATCAGGTTTGTTTATGCGATCTTCTCTTTTATCTGTAGCCTTATTTAAGGTATAAATGCTGAAAACTCCTAGGAATGAGGCAGCTATTATGGTAATGTTCACATCTATGCCGTAGAGCATATAGCCGAATAAAACAACTAAGGGTCCGTCAAGAGCAAGAAGCAGGGCGTTTGAAGTGAAAAATTTTGCAATTTTTGCTATTTTGATTAGCGTACTCAACACCTTTTTACTTTTAGCTTAGTATTTCAGGTCCAATTCTCCTACTTTCTTTGAGTTTAATCTGGAAAAGGTCTTCGCCCCATTGGATAGCTTGTGGGTTTGTGCTTATAAGATCCATGTTATCATCGTAATAGCCGTCTAAAGTGAATAGCCCTAAGCTGAAGTTCTTATCAGTCACGGTTAACGCTAATCTCAAGTCCTCGTTTAAGAAGATTTTAAGTTTCCCTTCAGCGAAGTTTTTCTTGAGTACGTCCAAGTGTGCGGTTGATAGAGTTTTGTTTAATACCTCGGTTGTGAGTATCAGGTCAACGTTATTTCCTTGATTAAGCAGATTCTCTATGATCGGTACATAATCTGGGTGAAAAATAGGCGAGACGCCGGTAACTTTTTTAGAAGTCATAAGAATTTGCATGAAATTGGCGTAAACTTGACCTAATTGTGTTTTTTCAGTATGAACTAGAACTGAATCTTTGAGGGCACCCACTCTCGATATTAATTGTGGCGGTATAGGTTTTATGTTATGATTTAACCAAAATTCTTTGAATTTTTCTATAACCTCAGCTGTCGAGACTACGTCTTGGAAAATTTGCGCCTCTATTATTCCCAGAGACGTTAAGCTATAGGCTCCGCTGGTTTTTGAGGTAAGGTTGAGCTTTTCAAATTCTTTTAGGACATGCAGTATACTAGTTTCTCTTCCGTCTATGCCACTTCTCAGCTCGGAGAGTTTTTTTTCTCCTTCTAAAAGATTCAAAATGATTTTCTGTTTAAGCTCTGACCTAATCGGAGATAAATAGTCTATTCCCAACCTCCATTCCCCATGCATTATATGCAACGATTTGTATTTAAAACTTGGTTAAGCGCCATTTGTAATTGTAATTTTTTTGAAAAACAGATCTTCTTAAAAATTTGCTCTGTTTGAGCAATATTGCTCTTTTTGGATAAGACTTATTAACTGAAATCGTTCATAATAGAGAGAAGATAGGTAAGGAGAATTGACAATGAAAGAAGGCTGCTCACCTCTCAAAAAATTGCCTATTATCAAGTGTGAATGCGGGGCAGAGATTCTTTTAATCCAACAGGTTGACCTTATGGGTAAAGCTATCGATAGTCATGTTGAAGAACATAGAGCAAGAGTTTCAGACCCCATTAGAGCCGACGCTTTGGCAAAGCGCATTGAAGACCATTTGATTAAGCAGGTTTTTGAAAAAAGCCAGGTGCATCCATGAAATACATGATGACTTTTTTAAAACTTAATTTAGCAATTTTTTAGGTAAGCTTTCGGGCTTTTGTGTCGCTCATAAGCTAATGATCTAAGAAAAATTTCTATGGACCACAGCTGTCTCAGCGATAAGTAAACGTGATTGGAGAGACCTGAGTGACTAAAGAGACAAATACGATAAAATGCAAGGTTTGTGGAAAAGTAATCAGCAAGTAAGATATGGAAGATTTTGAGGATATGTGCTGGGAATGCTGGATGACCAACTGACGGAAGAATCCGACGGCATGTTTGACGAACTAATGTAGGAGAGATAGCGTTTTGTGGCCTTGTCAAAATTGTGGACATGAAAACGACGAAACCTCAACAATCTGCAATAACTGCGGTGCCTTAAGAGACTATGACATGGGGATTCTGGCGACAATAAAGACTCAGAAGATCTCTTTTTTGACGATGAAGGCAATTAAGAACTGTGGAGAGTTTCCTGAAGTGTGATTATGTTTTCTGAGTTTGGCATCGCGCTGGCTTATCCCTAAATTGAAAAGCTTATTTGGAGAAGGGGCTCGTATTTTGTGACGCGTGCATTTCGGTAATCATAATCTCAGCTTATAATTCTCGATATAATCTGAGAGTTTAAACACGCATTATATTTTCCTTAATAACTAATTGTTTAGGTGCATGGAGTTTGGAAGAAATGCAAGTAGTCAATTCTGTTTCCAAGTCATGTGCTAATTGTGGTCTTTGTAATCTGTTTTACTTGGTTTGTAACTTCAATAAGCATGTGTTTTATTGGGGAACATGCCCCCATTGGGTGCCGCATCGAAACAACGAGTAGGTGCGCAGCAATTCAAAGCAGCCTTCCACTCCATATTTCAATAAATAATAATAGATAAGGCAATGCGCTAATTATGGGGATTATGCGGGTTATAGAGATGTTTTTTGTGCGTGTTTTTCTGAGTGCAGTTTTCCGCCTGTTGCCCAGTTGCTTTTTGGCGCTTCATAGATTACTATGTGGACTGCTTCTTTTGGAACGCCCATGTCTTCAAAAATAAACCTTGATCTGTATTTTCAAGATAACCTGCTCAATTCCACAATTATTAGCATACCACAAAGTACGCTACTAAATGACACCTCAGAGTTTCCTCAAATCTTAGATTTGAAAGGGATTGGCGCATGAGAATATCTGATTAGAGTCGAAATGTATGAGCCATGGTCCTCTAGTGAAAAACTAAATTTCACTGCTAAAGAAATTGCTGTTCAATATGTACCCCAGACTAGAGAAGCAAGATATGTGAAAATTCCCACAGTGAAGGGCGTTGCAGGTTCTGATCTAACAGTTGTTTCATCTTCCGCAAAAGACATTTACCGTGAAATAGAACGAGACCAAAAACAAGAAGCAATTAGCAAAAGAGATGAATGGTAAATAAGGCTAACTTTGTTAACTGTTACTGTATTTTGGTAGCCACAAGCGTTAATATTCTTCGTTTACCCTCTAGCAAATGATTGTTTTGGTTAATATCAAACAACTGGAAACAAATCGTTGTTTTTTTGCCTGAACTAACTAAAGAATGGAGGGGTTTCGTTATAATCGTTCTTCGAGTTAAAGCTCTTATGACTGTTCTGCTTGCGTTAATGGGTGTGTTAGATAGTATTACAACTGTTGTGGGCATTCATTTCTTTGGTGCGTTCGAGCAAAATCCCTTAATGGCATCGTTAATCCAAACAAACCTGTCAGCCTTCATAGCTATAAAATTAGCGGCAACTGCCATTGTGTGCTTCTCTTTTTTTCAAGCCGATAAGCTTATTGGAACAATAAAAAATAACAAAAGCAGAGCCTTCAGGTACTCAAGTAGATTGTTGAATGTTACGCTTTTTGGCGTGGTTTGCTTTGCCATTATAACCGTGGCGAATAACTCAATTGTAATAACCCATTTGCTGTTGACCTAAAAACCAATTGGCCCGTAAATTAAGTTATGCTTGTTGCTATAATGAATCCCAAATCTGTAATTAATTTTTTTCTGGTTTCTACACATATCCCGTTGAAATTGTTCATGCGTTTTGGGCTGAGGCTACTTCTGAGTTCATTATTTATTCGAGTGTTTCCTCGTCCTTGACTTGCATGCCCAAAGCGTGTTATCTTCAAGTTTGAGAGATTACTCTTATGATCTGAGGGTTGCTTGTTAGTATGTAGAACGGCATTTTTGTTTGCGAAGTATAAAGTTCAGCGATAAAGTTCAGGAGGCGTTTTCCAACGCCGATTCCTTGATAGTCTGGTAAGACAACTAGTCGGCTGACTCGATAGTATTTTGCTTTCATTCTTACGCATGCAACAGCAATGAATGCAATCGGCTTTTCTTGGTAGACTGCAGTGTAGCATCTGACACCTGCACCCAATGAACCGTTCAGATAATGATATTGCCGAAACATCTTCCAAAGGGAAGCGCCGCATCGATTGACTTTGAGTTCAATGGGCGGCCTGATTCTTTTTTTCGGCTAAACTCCATTGTGTTTGTGGAGAATACCCAATCGGGATCAAGCCAATCAACAACATCATAATGGCAGGTAACAGCGATAAACTTCTTGGCACTTCTGCGAACAGCCTTGCTGATTGCAAAGGCGCTAACTTTGGCAATTTCCCGATCAACTACGGAAGTGAATTCATCGAAGACAACCAAATTCCTATCAACGCAAAGTGCTCGGGCAATATCTACACACATCTTTTCTCCTTGACTCAGGCAATCATACGCCTTTAGCCAATCCGGTGGACTTGCAAACCCTCTCTCTTCAAAGAGAATGATGAGCAGAAGGTCATTAGATTTATAAAAGACATTCGTAGATATACCATTGAAGAAATAGAAGGTTGGATAGAAAATGGCGAATTGTAAAGACCCGATGGACATTGCTTTGAGAATCATCAAGAACGATGATAAAATGCTCAGAGCACTCAATAATGGACACGGCAAAGCCAAGAAGAAATAACATCAGTATTTGATTAACTGAGATATTTTCAGACCGTTATCTAACACAAGTCGAATTATTTTGTTTTCGGTTACAATGGTTACGGGAGTTACGGTTTTATCACGCGGTATCTTAAGGGAATAAGAAAGCATGATACTTCTAGCATGGGTCGAAACGTTGAGTAACATTTTCCCCGTCAAATACTTCCGCAGGCAGTTTATGCATTGCAAATGGGTTATGATAGACAATCTTCTTTTTTGTAAAACCATTGTATTGGAGGCGCTTATCGTACACTACAACTGCGCTAAGTCTGGAGTTTTGGCTTGTAAACATACTTCACTTTAACAAGAGGGGTTCTGCTGTTTGAAAAGTAGCTTTTAACAGTAGTCACAACAATGCTGATTACGCTGCGCGGTAACTTCTGTTCTTTTGCAAGGTCCCTCCAGACTTCCAGTAGCTTTTCTGCAGGATAGAATCTTAGCTCAGGTTTTTGACCAAGTGTTAAATCTAAAAGCTGTGTTGGGTTCATTCGGACGCATTTCAGGAAATACCCTATGTATATTAGGTAGGTTTTTTGACTGGAAGCAACAACGTTACCAAGCCAACTCTTAATATCTGGATTAAGAGCCAACTGCTTCAAGTCTTCCTCAGTTACCGCTCCCTGCCTCTCTAGTTCTTGGATCCGACTGAGGATTTTTTCGAAAGTGATTTTGTCAACGTTTACGTAGCTAATGCGACTGAAAGCATCACTTTCGCTTATGCGAGGTCTCTCGCTGTTCACTACCAGAACAGCCTCCTAGGAAACAAAAAAAGAAAAAGGGATATTATGCGGGAGATGCAAATTGGAGATTAGCCTTAAAGCCTTTCGGAAGCAAACACAAAATGGGCGCAACACTAATTGTTAAATGCACACAATGCGGCGGCTTAATGTTAACAGGTAAAGACCAGAAAACAAAAGTTTGCCCCTACTGCGGCACCCACGTGAACCTGCTGCGAGCTCAACGAGTAGCAGCTGCAAACAGTGCTTTTGAAGCTTCAGAAATGCTGCGCAAACTAAAGAGCGAAAAAGGATTCGATAAAAAATAATTTAGCGCGCATGCCTAAGCAATTCACATGCTTTACACAAATCCAATGCTGACGGCTCGCCGCATTCAGCGCACACTTTGAAATCTTCTCTTTTCGCTGTTTCCTCAAGTGCAGGTCGAAGGCGTTCGAGGGCTTTGAAAACTGTGAATTTTGTTCCTGCATGCTTTCCCTCCATGCGGTTCAGCATTCCGCGGACATCGTTGCGCAGAGCTTCTGAAGCGTATGGGCACGGGGTGTCTTGGAACTCGATTTTTTTGGCGTAAGCATAGAGGGCGCTTTCTTTTTCCGGGATTTCGCAAAAAGGCTTAATCTTCTGCACAAACATCGGGTGCACTTCACTGGTGACTGGTTTCTCTTTGGCTAATCTTGCTATATCGCCGTGGAAAATATTCATTAAAACCGTTTGTACCTCGTCATCGAGAGTATGTCCAGTAGCGACTTTGTTGGCTTTAACTTGCCTTGCCCCAGCGTTAATTGCTTTGCGCCTCAGAACACCGCAGTAAGCGCAAGCAGTCAACTCCGTCTGACCGTTTTTTCTTGCTTTAGAAATCATTTCATCCAACGTGAAACCGTAAAGCTGCTTGAACGAGACGATGTGATGTGGGATTTCGAGTTGTTTACAATTTGCCGCGGCAATTTCTAAGGCTTCGTCACGGTAACCCTTGATGCCTTCATCCACTGTAACTGCTGTAAGGTTAGTTTTTGGTCTGGATCGCTTAAGCTTAGCTATTATATGCAGTATGCTTAAACTGTCCTTGCCGCCTGAAACTGCAACAGCCAAATGATCGTTGTAACTAAGCATATGGTAGCGGGTGATTGTTGTTCTTACTTTTGCCTCGATGGATTCTGTAAAGCATTTTTTGCACAGTCGCTCCCCTGAGTATTGCCTGTAAAAAAAAGCTTCGCGGGTTTTACAGGCGCTGCAGACAGGTGTATCCATTGGCTTTCCTTCGTTGTTTGATTGGTGAATTAAACTAATTCAAGGTTTAGGTAGAGATATCTACACTTCTCCAGCAAACTTCCCTTTTTTCGTCCTAATGTAAAATTTAGAGATTCTGTTATGCCCAAAATTTGACTTCTCTTCCAACAGTTCTTAGAGATTACATCAAACATAATTTTCCATAGAACAAATTACTGAAAAATACAAAGAATGGGTTTCTAAAATACTTATACAATTCTTTCCAAGTGAAACAAACAAAAATTAAGAAAATGATGTTTACGCTGTCAAGTGTCTAAATGTGGAAATAACGTTTACCATAGTCGAGTAAAGAATAGGTTTTAGGTTAAGCCATAAAGCAGAGAAACTAACTTTCTTTAATTCTAACGATAGAAACAACGAAAAAACCTCTTGTGCTCTATGGATTACTCTAACGTATGAAACCAAACTTTGTTCATTCAAGAAAGTTTGGGAATAGATTGGATTAGAATTTAACAGTTTTATGTCTCACATTAGAAGCAATTTCGGAAAGGTTTCCTGTTGTAGAGTATTGGAGTCCTTTGAGAACGGTTATCCTCATATTCACTGTTTTTGTGGTTTCAAGAATGCACTTTCTCGGTTTTCTCTGATATTAAAGGTCAATTCAGAGTGCAAGAGAAAGGCAAGATTGCTCATGGTTAGCATAGTAATGTTGATTTTGAAGCTTTGAGTTCTTTGGCTGGTGGTTTCTTGTGTCTAAATAAATATCTGTGAAAAGGTATTGACTTTGAAAATGCTGATTCTAAAGGCTTAAAGATGATAGCTCTCTGTTTGATTTTCCGTAAAAGGGCTTTCTCCGTAAGTGGTAGCTTCAGAAAGGCGTTGTCCGACTTGATTGCGTATTTGCATAATTCAAACAAAACATTGGCTCAAATTACTTTGTTGGGTGAAATAATTCCTGAAAAGAAGTTCTTTCTGCTTGGTTTTGTAGCTGGAAAAGACATAAATTAGAAGGAGATATTTGGTTCATTATTCTAAACTCTGAAAAATTAGACTTATTGACTTATTGTCTAAATGAAAATGCCTATTTTTCTGAGGTCTTTGCAATATGCCACGTGTCAATCTGATAAATTTCTCATTTAAATAATTTGAATAAGAAAAATCTAACATTTAATATTGTATCATACGAAAGCTGTTTTGGCAAAATTTAAATATAAAATATGCCTGAAAGGCTATTGAAGTGGGAGAGCCGCTGGCATAGAACATGCTAAACAGGGACTACTCCATTGACGTGAACCACACGTAAACAAACATTTACTCCATAAGAAAATAGGTAGTTTATTTTTGGACTGACTAGAAGCTATAAACAAAGAGCCTCAACTCCACTTCTAAGCAAAATAAAGAGAAAGGAGTAAAAGGGAGGTGAAAAAGAATGAATAAAAGATCGAAAAACCTAATTTTGACATTAATTTTAGCATTTGTTCTATTAATTACGACCATACCTAATCTCATTACTCAACCTCAAGTTTCAGCCCTAACTAGCGACTGGACTTTGACACAGTACGCAAGAGCCCTAAAAGCCTACCCAGACCTCGAAGAGTATGTCTGGCAGAAGGACGCACTTATGCAACCCAACGGTCCATATGATAAGATCGGTTTACACAGGCTAGTCAATACTGGGATTGCAACAAAGGGTGTAGTGTTGATGCTTCCTGGAACGTATCTTTCAGGTGAAGGATGGACTTCTAACCCACCAACCGATAACTTCACGAAGAAGGAGAATGATAGTCAAGCAATGTATTGGGCAAACCGCGGTTTTGACGTTTATGCTCTAGATTACAGAACGCATTTTGTTCCGACTAATCTGAACTCTACCCAACTTGGGTTCATGGCAAACTGGGGGTATGACCAATGGATGAGCGACATTAAAGAAGCCGTAAACAAAATCAAGGAAGTTTCGGGAGTCAACACAATTTTCATTGCTGGTTTTAGTTTTGGAGGACGTGTAGCAATGTATTACTCGGCAAAATACTGGCAACAAGACATTAAGGGCATAATACTTCTCGACGGAGGAACCAACATTAAGACTGCAAATCCCACGAACACATATAACTTGACTGCGCTGCTAAAACAAGAAAATGCAACTTCAAAATGGGCACTTGAGGCTCCAAACCTACCTGGAACGGCTGTACCTTCAGGGTGGCTATTCCAAAAACAATATGCAGCTCAAAACCCAGGAGCACCCGCAGAATACCCACCAGGCACACCACTATCACCAAAGATTAATCCAGCGAATAACAAGACTTGGGCAAATATCACTGAGTATTCTGCTTACATGATGAATGGACCTAGCGCCAATATTTCAGGTGGGTACACAAACGTCCCCGTTCTTTCGCAAGCTTATGCAGATATGGATAGATATTGGCCTGATAGATTAAATCTTGAAGCCAACGCCATTAATGACTGGACTAACTGCCCAGATGTGACCTATGACTTTAACGAATACTATTCTGCAATAGATTTGCCGATAATCAGTTTCACAAGCGAACTATTTGGACTTCCGCGGGGCAATGGAGCAGTAGCAAACTTTACAAATCTTGACACTTCGCGAACGGTGTTGCTTGGGTATGGTCACATGGATGTCTATTGCGGAGTATACTCAGCGCGAGACGTCAGTGAACCAGTTTATCAATGGATGCTTAACCATTCATTACAAACTAATCCCTACACCGATCCAACTGCTGTAGCATGGAATGTTGATGCATCATTCAGCTTCATGGATATGCTAAGGGGAAACCATACATATGTTCCTGCAGATAAAGTAGCTAACCCAGTTCAGAAACTATACATAAGCTACGACGAAAAACTACTAACATGCGACATCAAAGTTGGTGGAGTAACCTACAGCTTAGGCAAAGACTTCACCTACACAGGCCACGTAGACTACATCTACTACAACCCATCTTTTGCCAACCCAACGCTAGGGTATCTGTATCCGTCGGTTTTTAGTTCTTCAGAAGCTACTGTAAATTACATGTATAACTTTTCAGCTATTCCAAGAGGGCTTGAAGGCACACTTAGCATGCTAGCTAACTCGAAAGATGGTGTTTCCTCCATTGTAAGTGTAGCTGGCACGGGGGACTTTATGAATGTCCAGGTAAAAGCCACAATATCACCCCAATGGTATGATGCAGCTAAAATGGTCGTCAACATATATCATGATGGTGCTGTTTCTGGCTGGCCAAACGCAGTTCCAACTTTCATGACTACCAATTATGGTGTTACATATGCTCAGTTAACTGATAAATGCATTAACGAATGGGGTCTCCCATCTAATCCCTATCCTACCTTCCCTGCCGGCGTTGCCACACAGTATTTGATATTCAATATTGTGATCGGCGAGAAATTCTACTTAGGAGTTTCCTGCAACTCTTACACAGGAGTTTATAATCCAGTTGCAAAAACAGCTACCGTGACTTACAATGCAACTTGGTATCTTGATGACTGGTACAAAGGAGTAGCAGAAATGGACCAAGGATTCAAAGGCACAGTAGTATTCAACCTCACAAATTACACTCCTGCAAATGCAACAGCAACACCACCAACACCAACAACATATGATGGAGGCCCGGGAGTGTTTAATCTCCAGGGTTTCGGAGCATTATCTGGACAGAGCGTTCAGCTAAGAGCGGACGCCCTACCAACGCCAATATTGGCAAAAGGATACGCTATACTTCCCTAATATAAGAGAACCTCTATACCTTTTCCCCTTTTTTGTTACAAATAGTAAATCTTTAGGATAGATTTTATTAACACAATGCGGGCTGATATGCGTCCCTGACAGTAAGTCTCGCCCTCCTACGACGGCGGAGGAAGGAGCAGGGTGAGTAGTTCGCAAAAGCACAAGCTTTTCTTTAGAAACTGTGAGGGAACCAAACGGCTGACTCGTTTGGGGGGTAGTCGGAGCGAATTACTCCCCGCTGAGAGCTTGTCTCGGAGGCTCAGGATCGGCGTTTTATTGCGTCTTGCTTACGCCGCAGGCGTAGCACGTCGTCAGACATCTTTTATATGATTCTTCTCAGCTTCATCGTCTTTAGTTTTAGATTGGTTCAGAACCTTATCTAAATTCCTTAACTTGTCAGTTATTTCAGTCATCAATTTATCGAATTTTTGTTTCTCTTCTAGATATTTAACTAATAATTCACTATGTGGTATAATCATCTGAGGGGAAAGTTTACTCTGCAACTACAAAAAAACTTGAAGAAGTCTGCAAACTCGCGAAAGATGGCGGAGCTTTTTCGCTGAAATAAAAGGAACAAAAGTTTTCGGAAAACCAAAATAGAAGAATTGGTGTATTTGTTCCAGAATTGGTTCTTTAACTAAATAAATGATGCAGTGATAAAGTTAGAATTGGCGGTTCGAATGGCTGTTAAAACGACTAAGCATGATGAATACAAAGAGGTAACCTATTCTAGTGTACGTTGGGAAAAGCTAAAGACCCTTAGGAGCAGAGCGGTTTGGGTAATGGAGGCACTTGAGGTTTTTCATCTGCGTTCACTTACTCATGGAAGTATAGCTAGAGGCGATGTAAATCAGGGCAGCGACGTTGATGTATTCATTCCTGAAGTTCAGAGCAGTTTTATTGTAGAGACCGCTCTGGAGAAAGCCAAAATACCAATCAACTTACGGTTAATTGTTCAAGCTACGCCTACCTATGCCATGAAAGCCCACGTCGAAATCGACGAGAAAACAACCGTTTCATTTCCTCTTATGGAAATGCGTAGAGTTGAGAGGGAATTTTACAGGTTCAGCGGAGAAGTAAAATTAAGTAAGCTTCAGGAGAATGTGCGAGTTGCAGGCGTAGATAAACGACTTATGCTCATTGAACCCACAGAGAAAGGGCATGTGGAAAGCAGCGTTGTTGGCAAGGAAGAGTTTTCCGCTAAAATCCTTGGAGTTGCCGCTGAAACCGTTTTGGATAGAGTTCATGCTTTGTTGAAACGTGACGCGGTTGGTAGAACAGGTGTCTTCGTAAAAAAAGAGCTGGCTGAAGACGAAACTTTTGAGCTAGCTCTAAAAAAACTCTCTGAGTTGAATCCAGCGGTTCGACGTAGAATGAAAAAAGATGTTTAAGAGGGGTAGTAGATGAGTTCTTTTTCTTCCAGCAGTGCTTGGATTTTGTCGACTGCTTCGTAGACTTGCTCTTCTTTTTTGGCGCCTACGCACACGAGTTTGCCAGCTGAGAAGATTAGGAACACCACTTTTGGCTCATCCATACGGTAAACTGCACCTGGAAACTGCTCAGGCTCATACATGACTTTGCTAAGTTTGTAGACGAGGCTTTCAAGGTCAATTTCGCCGCCAAGCTCAGCTGAAGCAACGATGTTTTGGATGTTCACGACTGGCTTTTCGGTAATTTGGATTCCTTCACCGCGGAGTTCTTTGACAACTTTTTCTACTGCGCTTCGAGATTCTTTTTCTGATTTAGCGCCTGTGCAAACCATTTTGCCTGTTCCAAAGATTAAGGTGGCTGTTTTTGGCTTTTTTAATCTGAAAACAAGACCCGGAAAAACGCTGGGGTTATATTCTGTTTGTGGGAATTTTTCAACGATTTTTTGCAAATCGATTTTCTGGTTAAGTGAGACTGAGGCTACAATGTTTTGGATCTTGATGATCGGTTTTCTTTTACTCATGTCAACTCACGGTTGACTATTTAAATAGAAAAGAGGTATATAAAGCATCTTTATAAGGGGCATTCAAGGGCAAGTTTGCCTGATTTTTTGCATCTATTGGAAAAACAATTCAGGTCTATTTTGCGTTTTCTTGCTGTTTTCTATTGTATTTTACAGCAATCAAAATGCTAAAGCAGCCCATGAAGCAAGAATTACCTATGGAATGGGGGATTGTTACTTCGTTAGCGCAATCATTTCATTTTTCTTATTCTAAGCCTCACTGTATAACGGGCTGATATCAATGAATATTTGATAATTTTCTATTAAGCCATTATTCATTTTAAGCAAGTTCATAAAAGGAATCGTGATTTGGGTTTTATTTTTTCTGGTATAAGTAACTTCTCCATTAACAATGATGGAATTGTCGACATTCCAAACTTCCTTTAGGTTATGTCGTAATCCGTGGATGCTACTGAAGAACTGAGATACTGCTTTCTTTATTTCTGCTCTTCCTTTTACAGTTGCGGCATTCCCGAACTCAAATTCGCCATTTTCATGAAGGAACGCAGCGAATTTTTCACAATCCATCTCATCTATTACTTTAAAGAGAATATTTACCTGTTCTTTGTCCATGCATAGCCCTCAATTGCGAGCCTTTGATACAAAATGTAATAATATATTTAAAATTACCTTCTCTGGTAAAATTAACAATTAATATGTTCTGGAAACGGGTTTGCATCAATCTTGCCAGGTAAAAAAACTTCATCGATAGATTTTAGCCGTTAGTTATAGTGTTTCCCTGTGCAGCGGAAATCTCAGTAACGCAGCTATTCCGCCAAGTGACAGCAGTTTTGCCCCTGCTTCATGCTCCGTACTAACAACCGTTATGGGAGCATTGCGTTTTTCAACCTGGTGCATCAGTTCCTCAAGATTAAGCCGCTGAGGTTCATCTGCGTCTCGAAGCATTGTGTCGGCGACAATCAGTTTCTCAACTGCACCCATCATAACCGCATTCTCCACCGCCGTTAATCCGTAAGTAACTGTTCCTTCACCTTTGCCTAAACGTTTCATAACTTCCTCCATGGTTTCGGTTTCGTCTACAAGTCGAAGTTGATGCGCCGCCTTCAACAAAACACCTGAACGCAGCGCCTCATCAATTCCCGCAGTGCCGCCATTGTTAACGCTCTTGACATCTACCACAGCCCGAGCCATTTCTTTGGATTCTTCATTTAGATATTTTACGAAGTCGGTTTTAACGTATCCAGCGCCGATGATGACTATGGGGTTGTGGTTTGGAACCCACAGTTTGTTTAGGCTGGTTAATGCAAGTTTGAAATAGGCTTTTGTGGCTTCCACACGCTTATCAGCTTCCTGTTTTCCAGGCAGCCTCATTCGTTGGTCAACTCTGGTTTCATAACCATACTGCTTGGTTTCTGCGATGGCGAAACCTTCGTCGTCAATGGAGAGAATCAGCAGCGGCTTTTCGGTTTCGCTTGCCTTAGTTAACCTGTCTAAGAGATGCTTGGGCCATTCCTTCTTCACAATGGTCACAGGCTGATTAAGCGCAATACTAAGCGTATGATGCGCACTTTTGGGGATTATGTCCGGAGCATGACAAATTAAACCGTGAACCCGTAGTTTTCCCAGAAACTTGTCCCAGCCCACCGAAATTACTTTTACACCCATAAAAGCGGAAACACGCTCAGCACTCTTGGGGCGGGATGTTTCTGTGTCGCTTTTTATAGCTCTTGAACTGTAAGCGTAAACTTCATCGCCCGCGTAGATAACGTTGTATAGGTGCCATAGGTCATCTGGCGAATCAGGAACCACTTTAACGAAGCCTTGCTCCAGCTTTTTTTCAATAATTTTCAAGCGGTGTGCATCTCAGTTGCAAGGTGAATAGGTAGCGGACTAAAAATATACTGCGGAAAAATAATGACCCGCTACGTTGGTTTCGGATGCGTTTTCTTGTTTTCGCGCCTGACGCTGGACTTTTCCTCGAGGTAATTAAAGTAACAAGAGATGGACGCAACCGCTACAAAGTTTTTTACCTAACTGCTAAAGGCAAGGAAATGGCGCAGCAGATAAAGGGGCTACAGTGGACCGATGCCTCAAAGCACGCCAATTGATAATTTATAAGAAAAAAATAATTGTTTGGGAAGAAAAAACTTCCCAGTTTTGAGTTTTAGTGGATCAGTTGTAGCAGGTTTAGGAACAGCGGGATGAAGACGATTGATAGTGTACTGAGCAGTTTTATGAGTACGTGTAAGCTTGGTCCTGCTGTGTCTTTGAGCGGGTCTCCGACTGTGTCGCCCACTACTGCTGCTGCGTGCGCTGGGGAACCTTTGCCGCCGAGGTGTCCCGATTCGATGTATTTCTTTGCGTTGTCCCATGCTCCGCCGCCTGTGTTCATGAACAGCGCTAGTGGAACTGCCGAGAGGGTTGCTCCGATTACGAGCGCACCTACCGCTTCTGGTCCTAACAGAATACCAACAACGATTGGAACAACCACTATGATTAGTCCTGGTAGCACCATGCCTTTTAACGCGGATTTTGTGCTGATGTCTACTGCTTTGCCGTATTCAGGTTTGCCTGTTCCATCCATGATTCCCGGGATTTCTCTGAATTGACGTCTGACTTCCGCTACCATTTCTTGAGCTGCTTTTCCGACTGCGCTGATTGCTTGTGAGCTGAAGAAGAAGGGCAGCATTGCTCCGATGAAGCCTGCAATTAGTACAGCTGGGTTAGAGATGTCCACGATAAAAGGTACGCCTGTGTGCAAAGAGACTTCTGAAGCATATGTTTGGAAAAGCAGCTGAGCTGCGAGCAGCGCTGAGCCGAGTGCAAAGCCTTTTGTTAATGCTTTTGTAGTATTTCCGACTGCGTCGAGGGCTTCCATTGTTTCTTCAGCGCCTCCTTCACCTGACATTTGTGCTATGCCAGCTGCATTATCAGCGATTGGTCCAAAGCCGTCTAAAGCTAAGACCATGCCCATAACTGCGAGCATACCCATAGTTGCCAAGGTTGTTCCATAGATTCCGCCAATGAAAGGTGCAATTTGCTGTGAAATTGGATGAACTAAATTCCATGAATTCGCAAATTGTGTTCCGAAGTAGTAGGATGTTATGAGCGCGATGACCAGCGAGACTATCGGAAGCATTGTTGTTTCAAGTCCCACTGCAAAGCCTGTGATGATGTTGGTTGCAGCACCTGTTTCGCTGGCTTTAGCTATCTTCATAACTGGTCCTTTGTCGCGTCCCGTGTAGTAGTCTGTGATGTAATCAATAGCTACACTTGCAGCTAAACCAGCAAGTAAGCAGAAGTAGAGATACAGGTAGGTTAACGAGATTGTCATGTTGCCTAAGAGGGTAATGTCGGCAATCAAGAACAGAATGCCTGAGACAATGGTTGTTACCATGAGACCTTTTCTTAATGCTTTCATTGGATGCTTAGCTTCTGCAGGAGTGAGCTTCACAAAGGGCATACCGACGAATGTGGCAAAGATTCCTAAGGCGCGTGCGATAAGCGGGAAAATCAGGAATATCAGGTTTCCCGTGGCTATGCTGATTAAGCCTCCGATGATCATTCCACCGATGTTTTCCCCAGTTGCAGATTCGAATAAGTCTGCACCTCTTCCAGCTGAGTCGCCTACGTTGTCTCCAACGTTGTCAGCTATGACCGCGGGGTTGCGTGGGTCATCTTCAGGTATGCCTGCTTCAACTTTGCCTACGAGGTCTGCGCCGACGTCTGCGGCTTTAGTGTAGATTCCGCCTCCAAGCTGAGCAAACAATGCAATCAATGATGCTCCAAAGCCCATGCCGACGATTCCGCTTGCTGCGGATCTTCCAAGTGTGGCTGCCTCAGTAACATCCAAAGTGTTGAACATGGCGTTATAGCCGCCATAGAGCAAAAACAATAAACTTACGCCTAACAAAGATAAACCGACAACCGCCATACCCATCGTGGCGCCGCCGTAAAATGCGGTTTTGAGCGCTTTTTCCGCGCCATGTTCCTTTGCTGCTGCCACGGTGCGAACGTTGGCTTTGGTCGCGTTATCCATGGCGATGTAGCCTGCAGCCAAAGATGCAACTGCGCCTACTAAGAACGCTGCTGCGGTGCCTATACCATAAGGCGGTACATTATAGGGACCGCTGGGTAAGGCTACCCACAGTAGAACAAAAATTACTACCGTGATGATAGCGATTGTGGTGTACTGCCTTCTCAGGAAAGCATAAGCGCCTTCTCTGATGGCGTTTCCAACTTCAACTGTTTTTGGTCCGCCTGAACTCATCTTGCTTAATCTATACATGAGTAAAAGCGAAGCAATAACAGCGATTATGCCCGCTATTGGGGCAATCCAAAAGACAATGGGAGAATTAGTTGATAATGATGCTAGTGCTTGTAAGGGTATTGACATGTTTTAACAACCGATAATCAATTTCCTTATATGTTTTTCGAATTGTTTGCTGTAATGCTATGGTAAATCCTAATTTTAACTATTAAATTTAAAAGAATATCGACTTAAATTTGATTGCATTTTTAAGCAAGTCAACCCTATTTCAAATAAGTCTAAACTTAAGTGATAAGTGATGCCTTCAAGATTAATAGTAGTTAAAGTCGGCACAAGCAGCATAACAACCAGCGAGGGAAAACTGGACCCTGCGGAAATGGAAAAGCTAGCCAGCCAAATAGCAGCCGCAACCAAGCAGGGTGACAAAATCGTTTTGGTAACTTCCGGAGCGGTTGCCGCAGGCATTGCTGAGCTTGAAATCCCTCCTAAACCCAAGGATGTGGCGTTCCAGCAAGCAGCCGCGGCCACTGGACAGAGCGTTCTTATGGCAAAGTATCGGGAACTCTTCAAGAAATTCGATTTAAAAGTTGCCCAGATACTTCTAACAGCCGAAGACCTCTCCAACAGGGCATCCTACGTTCATACATGTGACGTGTTAGGTCTGCTTCTAAAAATCGGTGTGGTTCCAATCATAAACGAAAACGACGTAGTTTCAGTAGATGAATTGATGCGGACTGAAGGCTATAAAGTAAACTTCAGCGACAACGACATTCTTTCAGTCCTTTTAGCTGGGGCGGTCTGTGCCGATTTAGTTATCATTCTCTCAGATGTTGAGGGTTTGTACACAACTGACCCCGCACAACCTGGAGCTGAATTGATAAAGTCAGTTGACGTAATCACCACAGAACTAAAAAATAAATTAAACGGAAAAAACAAACTGGGCAGAGGCGGAATCCAAAGCAAAATCAAAGCGGCGGAAATAGCCACCTCCTGCGGCATCCCCCTTGTGATAGCTAACAGCAGGAGAGAAAACGTTATCATGAACATCTTGGCTGGAAAGGAAGTTGGAACGTTCTTTAAGCCTCAAAGCCGAATGCCTGCAGTGAAACGCTGGATTGCTTATGGCGCATCGGTAAAGGGCGCGATTTGTGTTAATGAAGGCGCTAAGAAAGCGATTCTTGAGGGTTCAAGCCTTCTGCCCGTAGGAGTGACCAAGGTTGTAGGAATCTTCAATGAGGGCGATGTTGTGAGCATTGAAGGTGAAGACCTCACCGAATTTGCTCGAGGCAACCCCAACTACAACAGCAGTCAATTAAACATAATTAAAGGTTTGCAGGTAACAGATGTTCAGAAGAAACTGGGCTCTGATAAACCTAAAGAAGTTATCGAACACCGAAACATACACTTAATCGAGGAAGAAAAATGATAAAAGAAATATGCGTAAAAGCCAAAGTCGCCTCCGTTGAGATGGCGAAGCTTTCAACAGATGCAAAAAACACGGCTATATGCAGAATGGCAAATGCATTAGAAGCTAATTCCCAGAAGATTTTGGCTGCAAACCGAACCGACGTGGAAGCTGCCAAAGCCAAAGGACTTAAAGCCGCGCTTTTAGACCGTTTAGCGCTGGATGAACAGAAAGTTCAAACCATGGCTAAGGAACTCAGGGAAGTTTCAGCGTTGCCTGACCCAATCGGCGCTATCCTAAGCAGTTGGAAACGTCCTAACGGCTTGATAATTAGTCAGGTTCGCGTGCCGCTGGGTGTGGTGGGCATAATTTATGAGTCCCGACCAAATGTAACTGCGGATTCTGCTGGAATCTGCATAAAATCTGGAAACGCAGTGATTCTTCGCGGCGGATCCGATGCAATAAACTCGAATGTTGCAATTGGCGAAGTTCTGAGGGATGCGTTATCGGGAACAAATGTCCCCGTCGAAGCAGTTCAAGTTGTAAATTCGCCTGACCGCAAAGTTGCAGAGGAGTTGATGGGCATGCGCGGGTACATTGATGTGCTTATTCCCCGCGGCGGCGCAGACCTAATCAGAACAGTCGTTGAGAAATCACATATTCCTGTTATTGAAACTGGAACAGGCAACTGCCATGTATACGTGGAGGAGGACGCTGACTTAGAAAAAGCCACGCCCATAGTGATAAATTCTAAGTGTCAAAGACCGGGAACGTGCAATGCTGCGGAGAAACTGCTGGTTCACAGCAAAATCGCAAAAAAGTACCTGCCAGTTGTGATTGCTGAGCTTCGAAAGAATGGCGTGGAAATCCGCGGTGACGAAGAAACCCTAAAAATTGTCCCTGACGTAAAAACAGCAACCGAACAAGATTGGAGCACTGAATACCTGGACTTAATAATGGGTGTCAAAGTTGTCAAAAACCTCGATGAAGCCATTGCACACATCAACAAGTACGGTACCCACCACTCCGACAGCATCCTCACCGCAGACTTTGATAAGGCAATGCAGTTCATTCGAGAAGTGGATTCAGCGGCGGTCTACTGGAATGCATCAACTCGCTTCACAGACGGCAACCAGTTCGGGTTAGGCGCAGAAATCGGCATCAGCACTCAGAAGCTTCACGCAAGAGGACCCATGAGCGTCCAGCATCTAACTACAACAAAATATGTTGTTTTTGGCAGCGGTCAAATCCGAAAATAAAACTATCCTTATTTTTTCAGGGCATTTTTTATTACTAAAAGAATTTAGGGTTAATCAAGAAAGAAAGTGGAGGGGGGATGGGTTATTTTTAGGAACTGGTGGCTTTTCCTAAAGTTTTAGCCAGAGCAATATACCCATAATTAAGCCGTAAATTGCCAACGCTTCAGCTAACGCGACAACCAGGAAGCTCTTAAAGAATGTATCTGGCTTCTCTGCTAATGCGCTGATTGCGGCAGTACCTGCTGAGGAAATTGCAAAGCTTGCAGCTATTGTTGATAAGCCAACAGCCAGCATAGCTCCAATTGCAATGGCTGTTCTATCGTATGCTCCAGTGACTGCCGGTGTTGCCGCTTGAAGTGTTGTAACTGAGTAAGCGGCTGCTACCCCGAGAAATGGCAAGAATGTCAATGGAAGTAAAAATAACAATAGTACCTTTCGATTCTTCATGTCATTTAGCTCCAATGAAACGGAAGTTATACATCTCTAGGTATTAACCTTTTTTGTTGCTGATTTGGTTTCTCTCTCATGAAGAGAGAGCTCAACCGCTTCACCTATCTTTCTTGCTTCTTCTTTTAGTGCGTTGACTTTTTCATTAATTTTCTTAATTTCTTCAGCTGCTAAACGCTCAATGTTTTGATTAAAATTCTGGTAGTCTTCTTCTAACTTATCTTTTTTTGACATAGAAATCAACGCCTTTACTTTACCACTAGAACGGGACACGTGGAATATTGAATTACCCGTTCGGTAACGCTACCTATAAGAATCTTATTTGCCCCTCCTTGCCCACTTGTACCCATCACAATCAAGTCTATGTTTAAATCTTTAGCTAAATGCACAATCTGTTCGAACGGTCTTCCTTTAGTTAGAACAGAATCACACTTAACAGCTTCTTTTTCTGCTAATCCGAGAATATATTTTATGAATCGTTGACCATCTGTCTTTAGTTCCTGTTCAACGTTCTCACGTTGAGGTCCCTTGCTGAATTCATTAAGAACAACCTCATCAATCACGTTAACAACCATGATTTGGGCACCAAGCGTTTTAGCCATACTTATACCAAACTCTGCTGCACATACACTGTGATCTGATCCGTCGGTGGGAATCAAAATTCTCTGGACTGTCTTAATGTTGCAAGTCAAATTATTCGCGCTCCCTAATCATACTTTTAATTCGTTTAGTTCTAACAAACTCTTCACGATCTTTTTCTTCCAAAACTAACGCAATTTTCTTAGTCATGTTGCTGTACATGGGGATGAGAACGTGATTTAACGCATTCACTCGACGCTGAGTTCTTCCTACGTCGTTGGCGATTTGGAATGTGGTGCCTTCAGCTTCAGCTAAAGAGGCAAGTAGCTTTAGCACACTGTAAAATTGTTTAAACGCTCTATCTAGTTCCGCATTGGTGTTTGCGAAACCGTAGTCAGGCTTCGCATCAGTTTCACTTTGGAATTCTACTGTTGGAACTATTACGCCCATGATACTTTTGAAATTCACAAGGAAATTAGCTTCAGAACTTGAACCTAAAGCTACGTTCGAAATAGTCTCCGAGCCCTTAGCCATGTTCGCTTCTTTTAGACTTTGGTAAGCTTTTATGAGAGACTCCAATAATTCCTCTCGGGCTTTCTCAGCTTCGAAAATGCTTGTTCTTAGTTCGCGAAGCAAAATGTCACGTTTCCGCTCAAGAACATCCCGCCCAGACTCAGCTAGATTTAAGGTTTTTTTTGTCCGAATCAGGTTGATTCTTGTTGGGTTAACGTTTTCCATGGACATTTTGGCTTACTTTACCTCATGAACGATTTTTGGGTAGTACTTCTTAATGAGTTCAGGGTGTATGCTTGTTAATTCTCCCTCTGGCAAAGTTGACAGCGTATCCCAAGCAATAGCAAGCGTCTGCTCAATTGACCTGTTCTCGTTTTTACCTTGGTTAACAAACGAACGCTCGAAACGTTCACCGAAACGCAGGTATTCTTTATCTCTGGCGCCTAACCCTTCCTCGCCGATAATTGTAGCTAAAGACTTGACGGCATTGAACTGTGCATAAGCAGAATATAGTTGGCTGGCAACACTAGCATGATCTTCTCGTGTACGGTTTTTGCCAATGCCATCTTTCATTAATCTGGAAAGGCTGGTAGAAACATAAATTGGGGGATAAACACCCTGCTTTTCCAAGTTGCGAGACAAAACAACTTGTCCCTCAGTGATGTAACCGGTTAAGTCAGGAATAGGATGGGTAATGTCGTCGTTTGGCATCGTCAAAATAGGCATCTGAGTGATTGAGCCTTTTTTGCCAGCTATTCTGCCTGCTCGTTCGTATATGTTTGCGAGGTCACTGTACATATAGCCTGGATAGCCTTTTCTGCTGGGCACTTCCTCCATTGAGGCGCTGACTTCACGTAGAGCTTCACAATAATTTGTCATGTCCGTCAAAACTACTAGCACGTGTGAATCTTGGTCAAACGCTAAGTACTCAGCTAATGTCAAACCGGCCCGAGGAGTAATAATACGTTCAACTGGTGGGTCATCAGCCAAATTTAAGAACATTGCAACGTTTTTTATTGCACCTGTTTCCTCGAAGCTTTTTTGGAAGAAAGAAGCGTCATCATGTGAAAGTCCCATTGCAATAAAAACGATAAAAAATTCTTCTCCTCCACCTCGAATCTGTGATTGCCTTACAATCTGAGCTGCGAGCTCGTTGTGAGCTAAACCTGGTCCGCTGAAGATTGGAAGTTTCTGTCCTCTCACGAGGCTGGTTAAACCGTCAATTGCAGATATGCCTGTTTGGATGAAGTCCCTTGGATACTCTCTTGATGTGGGGTTTAGGGGGAAGCCGTTTACGTCGCGTTTTTCTTCGGTGAAAAACCTTGGGTGACCGTCGATTGGTTCTCCGTAACTGTTCATTATTCGCCCAAGCATTTCGGTTGACACGGGCACTTCTAGTGGTCTTCCGAGAAATCGAGTACGTGTTTCAGAAGGTGACAAACCTGCTGTGCCTTCAAAGACTTGGACTGTTACAGCTTTCTGATTTACTTCAATAACTTTTCCAAGGCGGGTTTCTCCAGTTTGAGTCCTTACCGCAACAAGTTCATCGTAACCAACTTGTTTCACATTCTCAACTACGATAATTGGACCCGAAATTGAAGCTACGCCTTTATATTCTAATCCTATACCTGCCATATTTTTTACCTCAGACTTGCCTCTAACTCAGCAAAGTGCTGTTGCATTCGTTTTTCTAAATCGTCTATGAGATTGATTTTATCGTTTGGTATTAGAATTTTCATGCGCATTATCTCATCTATGATTGATGATCTAGCAACTTTAGAGACTGGCGCACCTTTACTTACAACCCGTTCTGCAAGTTTATGGAAATCAACGATTATCTTTAACATTTTGAACTGTTTTTGCGGAGAGCTAAAGGTATCTATGGGGTCTAAAGCGTTCTGCTGTAAGAAAGCTATACGCATTATTCTAGCTGTTTCTAGAATTAGGCGTTGTTTATCAGGCAGAGCTTCTGGACCAACTAGTTTAACTATGTTTTTCAAGTCGTCTTCAGCCTGCAAAATACGCATTGCCTCTTCCCTATAGCTGTTCCATTCTTTGTCTACTCGTTTGTGCCACCAACCGGCCAGTTCGCCGATGTAGCCGCTGTAGCTTTGCATCCAGTTAACTGCGGGATAGTGTCTGGCATCTGCTAATTCAGGGTCAAGTGACCAGAAAACACGTGTGAAACGTTTGGTGTGTTGTGTGACAGGTTCAGAAAAGTCGCCGCCTGGGGGAGAAACTGCTCCAATTGCGCAAATTGAGCCTACACGTTTTTCTGAGCCTAAGGTTTCTACGACGCCTGTGCGTTCATAAAATTCAGCTAATCTTGACGGCAAGTAGCTAGGAAAACCTTCTTCAGCAGGCATTTCTTCAAGTCTTCCTGAAACTTCTCTTAGCGCTTCTGCCCACCTGCTCGTGGAATCCGCCATTAAAGCCACGGTGTAGCCCATGTCTCGGAAGTATTCAGCGATGGTGATGCCAGTGTAGATGCTGGCTTCACGCGCGGAGACAGGCATGTTGCTTGTGTTAGCAACGAGCAGGGTTCTCTCCAAAAGCGGATGACCAGTGGTTGGGTCAATTAACTCTGGAAAACTGGTTAGCACATCAACCATTTCGTTTCCGCGCTCTCCACAGCCTACATAAATTATTATGTTAGCATCTGACCATTTGGCTAGTTGCTGCTGAGTAACTGTTTTTCCAGTTCCGAAACCTCCCGGTATAGCTGCGCTTCCACCCTTCGCTATCGGGAAGAAAGTGTCAATTACGCGTTGTCCAGTGATTAAAGGTTCAGACGGAAGAAGTCTGCGGCTGTGTGGTCGGGGGTCTCTCACTGGCCATTTCTGCAGCATGGTCAGGTCGGTTTTTTTGTCGTTTGCTTCTAATGTGGCGATTACTTCAGTAATTGTGTAGTCGCCTTGGGGTGCAATACTGACTAGTTTACCTTGCATCGTAGGCGGAACCATTATACGGTGTTCAACCAGATCGGTTTCTGCTACTGTCCCGAGGATATCTCCGCCTGTAAGTTTGGTTCCAAGTTTAGCTTTAGGTACAAAGGTCCATTTTTTTTCTCTTGAAAGCGGAGGTACTCCACGTACGTTTTGGATGAATGAACCTGTAAGTCCCCTCAGAACTTCCAATGGTCTTTGTATACCGTCAAAAACGTTTCCAACCAACCCCGGAGCCAACTCGACTGAAAGGGGGCTTCCAGTGCCCGCGACGGGCGCGTTGAGTTTGAGACCCGTTGTATTTTGGTAAACTTGGATAGTGGCTTGATCGCCTTCTAAACGGATAATTTCACCTATTAATCCCTCTTCGCCAACTTCGACTAGTTCATGCATTACGGCTTTTGCCATTCCTTTTGCTTCAACTACTGGCCCGACAACTCGAATTACGCTACCTTCAGTCGGCATTTTTCTAGGCCTCCTTCTCAAATAGTATTCTTGCTACTTCAACACGCAAAGTAGGCTTAAGTTCCTTTAATCGATTATCGATCGTGTTGTCGTTTGATATTTTGCCGTCTAAGGTTTGGATTTTGCAGCCTCCAATGAAATCTTCTGTTTGTACGGATAATGTTAATTCAATATGTTGTTTTTCAGATAAGCGGTCTAGCGCTTCTTGTGTTAACCAGGCTTTATCTTTAGCGTTAACTTGCACAATGAGGCTTTTTTGACCCACATTTTTAGCTACTTCTTTTATAAGATTTAGAAGATAGGTATGGTACTCCTCAGTTGTTACAAAATCTTTAAGTTTTTCAAGGGCTATGTCAAAAGCGGCTTCAACTAAGCCTTCTTTTGTTTGAAGCAAGTGATTCCTCATTTCCACTTCAGTTACTGAAGCGATTTTTCTTCTTTCGTCTTCCGCTTTTAATGTCGCTTGACTTACTAAAGTTAAATAGTTTTGCATCGCTTGCTCTTTTTGAGCTTTTAGGGTTTCTTTAGAATGGTTTTCAGCAGATATAATTATGGCTTCTGCTTCTTTTTGTACGTCCCCTAAAACTTCGTTTGCAATCGCGGAAAGACCATCTTTAATGCCCATTTCGTTACACCCTTTATATCTTAATGCCTAAAGTTTTACTGATAAGGGAAGACATATGTACTTGACTTGTTTTCGCTTTGCTTCCAGGCAATTCTATAATTAAAGTGTTTTTGCGTTCAATGCGAGTTTTTTCTATAGTTTCCTGAATTTGTGGTTTAGTGGAGAATTCCTCGCTTACAATTATGATTGCCAGATCGTTACGGGCAAGCGCTTTGTTCAGGGCTTGCGATGCTTCTTCAAGGGAATTTACTTCAGCGCCTTCAATGCCGACAGTTCTAAAACCAGTAATCATATCGCCATCGCCAATCACGTAACCAAACATGCTTTCGCCACTTCGCCAAATAAAACTTTAAGTCCTAGTTAATCAACATTTTGACAGAATACGCAATGTTTCGACCAGAAAGAATGAGCGCTACCTCGATAATATGCGTTAAACAAGACGTTGAGTCGGTACTACAAGCGCTAAGCAGCTTCGGAGAATTCCATATAGAACAAGCGACAGAAGATGCCAGCCTCACTGACTACAACGAGAAAATCCAGCAAACCGAGGAGTCCCTTTCAAACGTCAACGGATTAATTAGACAGCTTTGCAAGGAAAAAACAGGGCTTTTTGACATGTTCAAAGTGTCACAGCCAACCAGAATACAAGTAACCGCGGAAAACTGGCAAACCCTCTCGGAATCCACGGCTCAACAAGTTTTTGCGCTTAAAAAGGAACTGGACGAGATCGACTTCGCCGTCTCCAACATGCAAAAAGAAACTGAACAGCTCAACCGCATTAAAGAAACATTAACTATAATGGATAATATGAAGGCCGATCTTGCAGCCATAGAAGAACTAAAATTAATACATGTTACTGTTGCAAGTGCACCGCGTAAAAAATGTGATGAATTAAAAACGGCGCTTGCAGAATTTCCAGTCGTCATGCATTGCAGCCCCCTAACCGATAAAACTGACTTTATAACTTTAGCTGTACCAGGCAAAAAAAGCTCAGAAGTCGAAAAAATCCTAAAGCTGCACCGCGTTGAAACCCTTGTGGTTCCTAAGTATTTACCGCATGATGTTTCAGAAGCACTTAAAGAAGTTACTAATCGAATAAAAGAAAACACACATAAAGAAAAAGCGTTTTCTGACTCACTTAGTAAACTACGAAAAGAAAACGTTATGAAACTTGTCTTATGGAAAGAAACAACTGAAAACATTCTAATTTTACTTAACGCAAAAAGGAAGATACTTCAGTCAGGCATGCTTGCAAACGTTAAAGGGTTCGTACCAAAAAGTAAGGTTCCAGAACTCAATGAAAAAGTCCACGAAATGCTCCATGAAAAAGTTTTAGTTCTTGACAATGAAATCGCTCAAGCTGAAGATCCACCCACAAAAGTTAGCCACAGCAGGTACATCAGGCCCTTTGAAGAGCTCACAAAGCTCTACGGTTTGCCACATTATGATGAAATAGACCCTACACCTGTTATTGCAATAACTTTCCCGATTCTCTTCGGGTTAATGTTCGGCGATGTCGGACACGGTTTAGTTTTACTCATAGGCGGGTTAATTCTTGGAAAACTAATCAAAACGGAGAAAACAATAAAGAATATTTGTTGGATTATGGCTGCCTGCGGTGCCAGCGCTATTGTTGCAGGATTGTTGTTTGGCGAGTTTTTCGGTAAACAGTTTACTCCACTATGGTTTAGCCCATTCGAGAACGTGCTGTCATTCCTAATATTTACCTTGATTGTGGGTGTGGCACAGATAGTTACTGGTATAGCTTTGGAAACCGCGAATTTTGCGCTTAAACACCAGTATGCAGATGCATTCTTAACAGCCTTGCCCAAAATTGCATTGTACGTTGGCGGAGTATACCTTATTGCGGTTTACCAGCTGAATTTCGGCGCGTGGCTTAGCGGTCCAATATTGTTTGCGGTGGTGCCTTTTGTTATTTTGGTCTTTGGAAAACCAGCTTATTTAGCTGTGGCAAAACCTCCAATTCATCCAGGCGACGAACATGCTGAGATGAACACAATTAGTGGAAGATTATTTGAAGGAGGGGACTTAGTGACCCGCCTACTTAGCAACACTATGTCTTATTCACGTATTCTCGCTTTGCTTATGGCTCATTGGGCGCTACTGCTTGTAACATTTACTGTTGCAGGCTTGGTCGGTACCGCAACAATCCCAGCTATGATTCTTAGCGGCGTCATAATTGTCTTTGGAAACATCTTCGTGTTAGCTCTTGAAGGATTAATCGTATTCATACATACACTAAGATTGCACTTCTACGAGTGGTTCAGCAAATTCTATGCAGGTAGCGGGACAGAGTTTACTCCATTCAAACAAAACCATGTCTACACTGAAGTTATAATTGAAGAAAAAAAGGTTTAAAGTAAAAGCTGATTTTGGATTTCCTCAGAGTTAATTGCTGCTTCCACGCCTGAACTTGTGGCAATAAGATTCTGCACTTCAACTTTTTTCAGCGTCATAAAAGCAAGCGGCGCACCGATACTGAAAGTATCACGAACCCTGCATGTTTTAGCATGTTGAAAAACTGCTCTCTCAAAGGCTTTTTCAGCGTTTGCAATAGTTTTTTCTGGGTCTGGTACCTTAACAAAGAAACTGCCATAGTGACTTCCGATGGCAATTTTGAGTGCTGAATCGAAATCCGCCGCTGATAGCAGAGCATCAACTATTTTCTTAGGAAGATTGAAATTATTTTGAGGCAACGCAGTTCGTAGCCAGTCGGCATCGTAGTTTAGGTTTTTCCCCCTCAAAAGAGTTAGCAATATAAAGCTGTCGATTTCTGAGCTTGCATAAAAATCTGCATGCTTCGCATCTTTTTTGGGAAGAGATTTGTAAGCGTCATACAGTTTTTCATAGTATGACTTATCAACCAGAACATCGATACACGCGATTGAACCGGTTTCCTCAAAATTTTGAAGACCCATCTTCAAACTTGAAGCATAATCTGTGCTTTTAAGATCATTTATCACTTGCTTAACAGTTTGAGCTTTAGCAGCTTCCTCAATAACTGAGGTTTTCTTAAGATAATCTTCTATAGAAAAGTATATTTTAGCTAGTTTTTGGTCAGGGCTTAGTTTAGCGTTGGTGCTTTTTATGAGCGCTTTAATGTTTTCCATTTCAAACCTTGAAAGACTCAAACCTAGATATTTTTCCGCGTATTTAGGTGAGTTCTCAGCTATTTTTTCGTATGATTCAATAAGATTTTCATTTAGAGCTCTTTCGAGTTTGCGACTTGAAAGAGGCAAAGGCACTTTTGCAATTTGCGTCTGATAACTGGTCTCTCGAAGTTGGGCTGCAAATGCTGAGAGGTCTTTGCTTTCCGTTAAAGTTCTAAGTTTAACTTCGCTGAGCAGTTTGCTTCTTTCTGCCCCAATTTTGGCGAGAACACCCGCATAAAGTATGCGATGGCTCACCAGTTCTCTTTTATCTGGCTTGAGTTTGGTTAGAGCTTTTTTCACTGAATATTTTTTCTTGCTCAAGATTTAAGGTCCTCGATCACTGCATTCACAACTTTCGCTATTGCTGGTTCCATATGTTTTTCTGCTTGTAGCTTTAGTTTATCTGCGGTTTTTTGGTTTGCTTCCAGCTGTTCATCGCGGGTTTGATTGGCTTGCTGTATTGTGTTCATGTAAAGTTGCTGTCCTTCCTCTTCAGCGTAAGTTGAGCTATTAACCAATAACTCTTCTGCTTCTTGCTGAGCCGTATTCGTTATTTCTTTAGCTTTAGTCTGCGTATCGCCCCTGATCTGTATTGCTTGAGCTTCGATTTTTTTTAGTTCTTCCCAGACTTTTTCCATTTTTCCACGCCTTACACTTAAGCGCATGCCTAGTTTCTAAAGTTTTTGTTCCTTTTTGAAATATGCCTTTTGACAAATCACAAATTTAAAGAAAGAAGGCTATTCTGTTTCAGCCGTTCCATGCCAGCGTCTCTCCAAATAGAGAATCAAGCTGAAAAGACCTCGGCTGAAAATTACTAGAATTAACAATTCGAATTCCGAGATTTCTCTAATGGCTACGGTGCGGATGATTTCTGCGCCGATGAAGAAGTTTAGACTTAATGTTAGATAGCCAGAAAGGTGACGTGTAGAAAATGAGGGTTGATAGGGTTCTTTCAGTTTGCGTTGGATAAAGTGAACTGTGACGAGGAGTGCGCCGAAGGTGATTACGCCGCCGCCGATCAAATACAGGACGTCAGAAGCAATAGTTAACATTACGTAGATTGCATCGTAAATGGCGCCGCCTGAAACATAGTTTCTCGAGATTAAACCGATAAAGCTTGGAAAAATCAGGTTCAAAATCGTGGCTGAAACAGCGGTGACAGTTATTACAATCATCAATGTAAGAGCTAAGGAACTGATTCCCTGTTTCTTTTCCACCTGGTTTTCCACCATCAACTCTAAGCAACCTATCTTACATGTAATTTAGGGAGTGTTGCTTAATAAATTGATTTATCGGTTGGTTGCCGCCCATCAAAAATGAATCATAAAAAAAAAGAAAAAGTTAGATAGAAATGTGGTTTATACTTTAATTTCTTCAGCTAAGCCAGCCTGCGGATACGGGAACAAATGAGCTTTATTCAACGGATAGTTTATTGTAACTTCTTCGCCTATGTTAACCCAATCTTCCGTCAACGACGGCCTATTGATGACGAATCGGTCGCCGTTATCAAGCCTAATTTCGTAGCGGACAACTATGCCTTCAAAAGTGCTTTTTTCAACTTTCCCAAACAGACTGTTTTCAGCGGCAATATGTCCTTTTTTCATTTCGCAGGTTTCAGGCCTAATCGCTAAAACCGCTCTTTCGCCTTGCATGATATTCAATTGGTTTAGGGCTTTAACTTTTAAACCCTGACGCAACTCAACTTCAGATTGACCGTTCACTTTGGTGACGTAACCTTCCAAAAAGTTAGATTCACCGATAAAGTGAGCTACAAACAAGCTGTTAGGATGCATATAGAGTTCTTGCGACGTCCCAACCTGCACGATTTTGCCTTTTTTCATGACGGCAATTCTATCCGAAATAGACATGGCTTCAGCTTGGTCATGGGTAACGTGGATTGCGGTCAATTTGAGGTCTTTTGCCATCCTACGAATTTCATATCGGATTTCATTACGCACTTTAGCGTCAAGTTGCCCCAAGGGTTCATCCAAAAGCAGGATTTTCGCTCCTGCAGCCAAGGCTCGGGCGACAGCAATTCTCTGCATCATGCCCCCACTCAATTCGCTGGGATAAGCGTCTAAGCGCTCGTTAAGTTTTACAAGCTCAAGAACTTCATGCCCAATCGTCTCTGCTTGTTTCGCGTCGAAGTTTTTGACTTTGGGACCATAAATAACGTTGCTCCAAGCCGTCATATGTGGGAACAATGCGAAGGTTTGAAATACAAAGCCAATGTCGCGGTCTTCAGGCGGCACTTTATCAACTCGGCGATCGCCGATGTAGATTTCTCCGCTGTCAGGCTCTATCAACCCAGCAATAACTCGAAGCAACGTTGTTTTGCCGCAGCCGCTTGGCCCCAGCAAAGAAAAGTACTCTTGGTCATGTATGGTTAAGCTGACATTGTCTAAGGCGTAGAGTTTGCCATATTTTTTTGTGACGTTGACGACCCGGACATCAGGCATGACTTAGCTCTCTCCCATTGAAGCGTCTTTAGAGTTTTTATTATTTGCCATTCTAAACCTTTCCTTTCCTAGTCAAAAGCCTCAAAACCAACAGGATAATGAAGCTGAACAGTATCAAGATGCCGCAGGCTAAACCCACTGTTAAAGCGTTAACTCCAGCGATTGGCGCTATAACGCCTCTTACAGAGTTAACCCAGTTAACAAGCAGTACAGGAGCAGTCACGAGCTTTGAAGTTACAGCTAAAGTTGCGCCAGTCTCACTTACGCTTCGGGTAAAAACGATGATTGCACCTGATAAAATTGAGTACTTTGTTATTGGTAGCACTATTGTTTTGAAGACGGTGAAGGGTTTGGCGCCTAAGGTTCTGGCTGCTTCCTCCATGTCAACGTTTATTCGCTCCATTGCCGCCGACATAGACCTGACAAAGTACGGGTAAGTAATGGCCAAATGCGCAAAAACCAGCAACAGAAAATCCGGGATGCCGGGTACGCCTTGCCAGAAAAACTTCAGCGACACACCCAAAGCGATTGAGGGCACTATCAACGGCACGTTAATCAGGATATCAAGGACTGATGAGGGCAATTTACCGAATGTCTTACGGGAAATCAAAATTGCCATGGGTATGCCGCTGAGTATTCCTAAGATAGTAACTGTTGCGGCTAGTGCATACGAGAGCCCAAGACTTTGCCAATAACTAGACCAAATCCCATGCCCAGTGAAAGCCTGCGTTAGAGTTGGTCCTGTAGCAATTGATTGGAAAGCTGGCAACGCCACGAAAAGCGATGGAATTAAAACTATGAATAAGAAAACAGCTAATGCTATGCCATTGCGCGACCACGCGGCTTTTTTGTAACTGAGTTTCTTTTCAAGAACAGGCAAGCCTTTGCCGAACGGCAACGTTAACTTTTCACCCAGAAGCCTGATTAAACCGAAGATAACGAGTGAAACAACAATTAGTATGAGGCTGGCAAAAACTGTTCCACCCTCGTAGGTTGCTAGGGATATTGTGCCTGCTTTTAGGCCGTTGCTTAAGTCTTGTATGAAGACGGGGCCATTCTGGAACACCAAGCCAGCCACGATGAAGGTTGCCCCGGTTTCTGAGAGCGAACGTGCAAAAGCAAGGGAGAAAGCGGCAATTAGTGAGGGCTTAATAATTGGGAACGTTACGGTTCTCGAAGCCGTCAGCGGCGGCGCACCAAGCGTTCGTGATGCACGTTCATATTCCATTTTATAATCCAACATGGCGCCAACGATTACTCGGACAACAACTGGGAACGAAAAAGTGAAGTGTAAGAGCATAACCAAAAGGTAACCGGGTGAAACCAGCGAGTGCCCAAAAAGCGAAGAGATTCCGCCGCTTGAACTCCAAAACAAGAGAATAGAGTAGCCTAAAGCCGCCGTTGGCACCACAAAGGGAATATCAGCAAACGTGTCAAGCACGCTTAGCCATCGTGATTTGCCTCGGGTAATCAACCAAGCCAAGGGAAGGCCGGCGAGAAGGTCTAACGCAGCAACAATTAACGCAATAATAAACGAGTTAGCAATAGCAACCCATGCTGAATTTACGAGAGCAGGCTGATTTAGGAAATTTTGCATTGTAGGAGCTTTTATTAGAATGCCGATGATTGGCGGCACAAGAATTAACGCGAAAAAAACAATGATTGCTGTGAGATAGAGGGTGTACTTTAACGGTTTTTTTGAGGATAGTCTATTCAGGATATTCGATAGTTTGTTAAGCACAGCGCCGCTCCTTTTCAATGAGAGTAGTTTTGCTTTGAAGTTGAAAATAATTCGTTCAAGTATATTAGCTGTTACATCTAACAGGCTTTTTTCTTCATATTTTGGAGCAGAGTAAATAGTCAAAATAAATAACCATAAACTATAGAGGACTTAATACCCTAAAATGATTTTAAAAATAAACAATATTCTTTTATCAACCCGTAAACTAAGGTTTAGTGGTGAATTTTTTGGAAGAAAGCCACAGAATAATGAAGAAAACTTTTGAAACCGAAATGTACATTGATGGAATCAAACTTCCTCTAAACAATTTTGTTCAAGAAACCGTCGGCAACATCATGAATGGTTTCTCAAAAACCCTAAAAGGACTCGATGCAGTTGAACCCGATTTGATTGAGGTAAAAATTAGGCGTTTACCAAAACCAGCCGACGTGGACGCACACATTTACCCTGTTAAGTAAAATCAGCTTTTTTAGCTGACTACTTTTCTGAACTGGTATAATGTGGCACTTAACGTTATAACGGCAACTAACCCTATTACACCCCAAGCGGGAAGTATCGTGCCCCAGTCATAACCATTAATCATAAGCGCGCGACTAGCGTCAACAGCGTAGCTTACAGGGTTAAATTTTGATACAGTTTGCACCCATGTAGGTAGGAAACTAATCGGAAACAACGCAGAACTCAAGAATAGCAACGGAAAAGTGATGACGCCTCCTATCGCGAAAACTGTTTCGGCGCTTCTTGTTTTCATGCCTAACGCTAAAGAAATTCCTGACCACGCAAGCCCAAAGAAAGCAAGCGTAAAAAAGATAAGCAAAATCCCGATAATCCCGGTGGTAACGTAGGCACCCAACGCATAAGCTAACCCTAGAATTATAGCCGTCTGGACGACTACTCTAAAAGCGTCACTGCTTAGCCTGCCTAGAAGAATCGCGGGACGACTCATAGGTGTCACGAGCATTTTCTGCAAAAACCCTGAGTCGATATCAGCCACAATTGAGTTACCTGACTGAAGAGCGCTTCCAAACGCATTTTGCATAAGAATCCCAGCAGTCGCAAACTCTAGATAACCTACACCAGGCGGTAATATTCCGGGAAAATTCCCTAGTCTGCCAAGTAGCTGTGTGAATAGCAGAAGAAACAAAAGGGGTTGGAAGAGCGAAAAGAAAAGCAAAATAGGGGTTCGAACAAGTTTTCTCATGTACCTTATGAATACGTAACGGGTATCGGAAAGTAGAGTCATTTAACGTCGTCCTCCAAACATGCTACTGGGAGCTTTGACGAGTTCTTCAGCACGTATTCTCTTGCCCGTGTGCTTCATGAAGACATCATCCAAAGAGGGAGAAGAAAACGTAACTGAGGCAATCCTAATTTCGCTGCTATCTAATGCTCTCACAATATCAGGTATTAGTAAGCCAGCGTTTTTGGCATAAACCGTGAGGCATTCTTCTGAATCCAATACTTCATTGACACCTGTCAGGGTTTTGATAAGTTCTTTTGCTCTAGAATTGTCTTTTGGGCAATTTTCAAGTGATATTCTAATAGAGTCGGCGCCAATTTCACGTTTTAGCTCAGACGGAGAGCCATTAGCAACTATTTTCCCTACGTCAATTATTGAAAGCCTTTTGCATAACTTGTCTGCTTCTTCTAGATACTGAGTTGTTAAGAAAATGGTTATCCCCTCTTCTTTGTTTAGCTTTTCCAGATAACTCCAAATCGCTGAGCGTGATTGAGGATCCAAACCTGTTGTCGGTTCGTCTAGAAATAGGATTTTGGGCTTATGGACAAGGGCTGTAGCCAGGTCGAGACGTTTTTTCATACCGCCCGAGTAGTTTCTGGCACGTTTTTCGGCAGCTTCTTCCAGACCCACCAAACCCAAAAGTTCGTTAACTCGTTTTTTGATTTCATCCGTTTTCATCTGGTGGAAATGCCCTTGAAGCTCTATGTTTTCCCTGCCAGTCAAATCGCCGTCAACAGTTGTTTCTTGGCTTTGAACTCCGATTACCTTGCGAATTTCGGCAGCGCCTGAGAAAATATCATAACCAGCCACGGTTACGGTACCAGAGGTTTTCCTCAGCAATGTTGTCAGAATTTTGATGGTGGTGCTTTTTCCAGCACCGTTGGGACCTAAAAAACCGAAAAACTCTCCTTCCATAACGCTAAAGGAGATATCGTCCACGGCTTTTGTACCGTCAGAATAGATTTCAACAAGATTCTTTACAGTAATTATGTCTGACATAAGTCGTCTATAGCTATTTTTGCATTTAAAAACATAACTATATGTGATTGTCATCTTACAGCAACAGCAAGCATGCCCAAACTCAGAGCAAAGACTTCTATGCTGCGAGTTCTCTTTTATGTCGATGCGTTTTCATGTATCCCGCCGCTGAAAAAAACATTATTGAAACAACAAAAACTACCGTTAAAACCACAGCTTCCAAGATTACCCCGCTATTTAATAATTGAGATTTAGGTGTTGATTGGTTGAAACCAGTAACGTTTGTTGGAGATGCTGCTTGAATGCTTGAGGTATTTTGTGATAAAGTCGATTGTGGAGCAATTCCTTGCGGTTGGGGTGTTGATTGAGGGATGGGCTCTGGCGTTGTGGCAGTTATTTTGCCAATTCCCGCACCTCCAGCTGCCGGGTAATCGGTTCCCGACGTACTCATCGTTATTGAGGTAATTAGGGAGATCCATGTGGCACCGTTAGCTCCTGGAACGATTAGTCGAAGCCCTTCTGCTAGAGGCTGGCCATTTATTTCGTAGGCTATGATGATTTGTGGCTGCATAGCTAAATCCGTGGGTATGGATACTGTGTATCCGTCTGAGGCTGAGAATTGAATTGATGAGACCTCGGGGGTTATCCGGGTTTGTGCAAGTAAATAGCTTAGGAGTACTCCAGTCCAGTTGCCGTAAATTGCTAAGCTACCGTAGCAATACAACTCAGTGTACTCGGTTGTTTTGGGCATTGCCATAAGCTGTTCATGTGTAAAATCTAAGATTACGCCTGAGTTGTTAGTGATTTCAAGGTTAGATTGAGTGTCTGCTTTGACTGTTCCTGCGGTTTGTAACACTAATGTGAGGATCGCTAAGGTTACGAATATTGTTGCGATTTTCTTTTTCGCTATTTATCGTTCACCTTTATCGTGATAAATATGACACCCGTCATACTTTTAAACTGTTCTCCACAAGCCACACAATAGACTGCCCCTAACCTAAGAGGAACTTTAGAACCTGTGAATTATCTAAGAAATGGAAGTTTCCAACAATCATTAGGGTTTAAGCATTTCCATGCGCAGTTTGATTTTAGCCTGGCAGCAGCTGACAGCTGGCAACTCCGAGAGTAAACAGTCCAAGCATATTGAACAGCAAATTTGACGGTTTCTTTTGCTTTTGCGCCTAATGCTTAGTGGTCAGGCGCAGTCATTTTGCTGTAGATGATGTTGCTGATTGTGGTGTCTTCGTTTTTTAAATCGTAGTTTTCGCATGCGACCACTTTACCAGTTTTTTCTTGTCCCTGCTTTAGCTTACATATATGAAGCATTTTAAAGCTGAGCAGTCTCAGGTTTCCTGCTGAACGAAACCAAACATTGTATTCACCCTGCTTTTCCTTACTGATAACCAATATATCTGAAGCGAAATCGCCTGTTCGATGAATATATTCTCTGATTGTGCAGTTGTGTGGTACAAGTATCTTGAGCTTTAATGTGTCATGTTTACATTCCCAGCAAATATTTGTGTTATTCATAGCTGTTTACCGCTTTCTGTTTAATGATATATCGCAATTAACGTTTTTTGAAAACGCTAATTCGCCTGCTTGTTAAACGTGGTTAACAAACTGTTGACAAAACCGTGCTAACTTGTCAACTCCGCTTCACTAAAAACCGGTCTTGACTTAACAAACGCTACAGGGGAGTATCTCTATGCTGAATTAATATTGTTGTTTGTCAGTAATTGCTGATATTCAGGATTTACTTTTCCATATTTATTTAGGATTACAGCGTTTATTTTGCGCCAGTCTTCACTTACCGTTGTCCATTTTGGACCGCTGACTATCTCTTTTTTAACGTAGTCTTTGAGTGTCGTCTCACGTTTCATGGTTCTCTTGTTCCAGTCAACGACGATTAATCCTGTGCGTCTAAGGTATTGGAGGTTTCGAGCTAACAGATTTGGGTTTATAGGATAATTAATTGCACTGGTTAAATCACTAGTTAATGAATCGATTGAGAATTCCTCGTTTGGTTGCAAACTTATCATTGCTATCATATCCTGCATGAAACGGATTGTTCGATCCGAGTAAACAGTTTTGACTTTTGGTACACGAACCTGCTCTAAACGATTAGCGTTATGTTTATAGAACCATTTCTTGACGGTTTCAGCCAGCACCGCGTAAGCTCCTAAGATCCCCGCCAACGCTAAGTAGAATGCTGGAGGAGGCGGCACAAATCCAAAGAATGACCCGACGGGTGAATAGGGCATTATTATAGCAAAGCTGATGACTGATAATAGCATTAGTACGAGGTATTTGCTTGGTTTGCTCTTGTAGAAGGGTACTTTTCTTGTTCTTATAATGAGGACGACAAGTGTTTGTGAGCAAAGCGACTCGATAAACCAGGCAGTTTGGAATTGTCCCTGCTGAAATGGGGTTGCTAATGGAAGACCTGCAGCTGAAAGACCAAAAGGAATACCGAAAATAAAAATCATTGTGAAAAAGGTTGCAAAGTCAAACAGAGAACTTACAGGACCTATAGTTACCATAAACCTTCTAATGAATGAAATGTCCCATCGTTTTGGTCTCACAATGTACTCAGCATCGACGTTATCGGTCGTCATCACTGTTTGCGAGGTATCGTAGAGGAGGTTGTTTAGCAGGATTTGAATGGGTAACATTGGCAAGAATCCTAAGAATATTGATCCCCCAGCTGCACTAAACATGTTTCCGAAGTTTGAACTTACACCCATCATGATGTACTTCATCGTATTGCCGAAGGTTTTTCTGCCTTCCAGTACACCTTCACCTAGAACAGTCAAATCATTCTTTAACAAAATGATGTCTGCAGACTCTCTTGCAACGTCTACTGCGTTACTAACGGATATGCCTACGTCTGAAGTCTTTATGGAGGGCGCGTCATTGATGCCATCACCCATGAAGCCCACGACGTGTCCATTGGTTTTTAAGACGTTTATAATTCGGTCTTTTTGGGCAGGTGTTACTCTTGCAAATACGTTTGCGTCTTCAACAACGGCTGATAACGCTTCGTTAGTCATTAACGCAATTTCATTTCCTAGGACAACGCCTTTCACTTCAAAGCCTAGTTCACTGCAGACTTTTCTTGTGACAAGTTCGTTGTCACCTGTGAGGATTTTTAATTCCACGTTTGCTTTGCTGAGCATTTGAAGTGATAGTTTGGCCGTTTCTTTAGGTGGGTCAAGAAATGCCACAAACCCCAAAAAGGTCATGTCGCATTCGTCATTTACGCCATAAACTGCTTTTTCTTCTCTTAGCTTTTTACTTGCAACCCCTAGTACTCTTAGACCTTCAGCGCTTAAATCGAAATATTTCTGTTCAATCTTCCTACGGATTTCTTCAGTTACATCAGAAATTAAGCCGTTGACTTCATAGTAGGAACAGACTTTGAGTATTTCTTCAGGGGCACCCTTAGCTATGAAGAAACGTTGCCTTTCCTTTTCAACCACTACTGAAACACGCCTTCTTACAAAATCGAAGGGTACTTCGTCAATTTTTTGGTAATCTGCAATGTTAATCTCTTGGTGCTTTAGAATGGCTTCATCAAGTGGGCTTTTAAGTCCAGTTTGAAGGCGACTGTTTAAGAAGGAATAGAGAAGTACTTTTTCTTCTTCTTTACCGTCCATATCTATGTGCAGTAAGAGTTTGATTTGGTTCTCTGTGAGCGTTCCTGTTTTATCTGTGCATAGAACGTTCATGCTGCCAAAAGTTTCAATGGATGACAAACGCTTGACGATTACACCTTTCTTAGACATCCTCTGGGCTCCTTTGGAGAGGTTTATGGTAATTATCATTGGAAGAAGCTCAGGCGTTAAACCTACTGCAAGTGCAACTGCAAAAAGCAGAGCCTCTAAAACGCCGTTTGCATTAGGGTGAAGAAGAGCGTTTATCATGAAAACGAAAATAACTAATAGAAAAGTAACTTGCATTATTAGAAAACCGAAGTTTTTGGTCCCTCTCTCAAACTCCGTCTCAGGCACTTTTGCGACTAGTTTTGCCGCAATTTTTCCATATTCTGTTGACCCGCCAGTCCGCACAACAACGGCTGTAGATGATCCACTGACTATCGAGGTGCCCATGAAAAGATAGTTGCTCCACTCCGTTATCGATGCGTTCTTAGTTTTTATTGTAGAAGGTGTTTTCTCGACTGGAAATGATTCGCCAGTTAACGCAGATTGATTAATGAAAAGATCTTTCGCTTCAATGATCCGGGCGTCTGCAGGTGCGATGTCTCCAGCTGAAAGAAGAATTATGTCACCTGGAACAAGTAAAGAAAGTTTGATTTCCTGCTTGGTGTTGTCTCTTATGGCTGTGGCTAATATGGCGACTTTTTCTCTTAATAGCTCAGCTGCTTTTGAAGCGTTGTTTTCCTGATAGTACGCTAAAGACACGCTTAGGAAAACCATTGTATAAATGACTATTACGCTGGGATATGACCCGAGGGCGGCCGAGACTGCGCCTGCGATCATTAATATAATAACTAGTGGACTTTTAAATCGGGAGAGAAAATTGAAGATTGCTGCCCGTTTCTTTTTTCGGGCAAATTCGTTTGGACCATAGATTTCGAGGCGTTTTCCTGCTTCTTCAGAGTTAAGTCCAATCGGAGATGTATTTAGTTTTGAAAGAAGTTCGCTTGTTTGGAGGCTAAGAATCTCTTCAGCGCTAAGCATTGATTGAGCAGTTTGTTCATGATTTTGTTTTGCTTCCGTGGATTTGAATCCGCCTCAATTTTGTTCCGATAGACAGAGATGCCATCGCTTATAGGAGTTTTGGGGTTCTGTTGCCTGTCGCACCGTTTTTTTGTCGATTACTTTTGTTAAATAGACCAAAAAACGGATTCTATCGAGCTATTTCCACTTCGTCAAGATTTCTTCTCTTTGGAAAGTTACTTTGCTTAGATAGAACAGTGCTATGGTTGCAACGGCTAATGCTGCTGATGTGATTAATGCAAGGAGCTCTTTTGATATTATGGTACCGCCTGTTGATGCGAAAACTACCAGTAGAACAATCGGAATAACTACTAGGCTTCCCAGTTGCTGGGCGGCTCGTATGTCATTGACTCTGGATGATATGATTACGTTTGCTTCAACGCTTAAGACGCATACCAGAGGCGCCATCATGACAATGATGATTACCCAATAAGTGTTTGGAATTAGAAAAGTGCCTAATGTCAGGGAGGACCAGCCGTCTAAAAGAATTGAAAATATTGCTACGCCTATGTAAGTTACGCCCATGCAGGGGATAAATGCTGCTAAGCTTTTTCCTAAGAGCAACTCGCCATCTGTTGTGGGTGTGGCCAGTAATGGTTCGAGGCTGCGTTCAACTTTTTCGCCTACAAAACTGTAAGAGCCAATTATTGACGCTAGAGCTGCAGGTATGATAACAAAGTAGGTTGAGCCTAAGTTCGTTATTGTTTGGGCTGCATCTATGAGTTGTGGTCGCGTAAGTTGTGCAGCCTCAGCTTCAAGGGAAAATATGAAAATAATAGGTAACACTACACCCAATATTAAGGGCAAAGCAACTAGCGAGTAAAGGATATACCTGTTCCGTTTAAAGACGCTCAGGTCTTTTTTTGTCACAATCCACGATTTCCAAAATCTCACTATGCGGAGGCCTCCCGAATAAGTTTCAGGTAAACGTCCTCAAGCGTTGAACGCAACTCAGTAACATATTGGATGTTGCCGCCTGCCTGCACGATTGTTTTTACCAATTCAGGGTTGTCTTTTTCAGGGTTATCAATATCGAGGATTAACTTGTTATCGCTGGCACGGGCATTTTTGACAAACCCTAATTTCTGCACCGCTGCCAAAACCACACTTGTGACACTTTCCAAATGCACAATGGTTTTCCGATTGTAGAGACTGCGCTCCAAGTTTTTAGGCGAATCAACCGCCACAAGCTTGGTTTTTAAGATGGCGATTCGGTCGCAGAGCCGTTCCGCCTCATCCAAATTATGTGTATTTAGGAAAATTGTTCGTTTCTCTTTTTTAAGCTCTAAAATGAAGTCCCGCACCGTTTTTGATGCTTCAGGATCAAGGTTTGCTGTAGGCTCATCCAGAAACAGAACTTGTGGGTCATGGATTAAGGCTCTTGCAATGGCAATTTTCTGTTTTGTGCCCTTGCTAAACGTGCCAACTGCATCTTCCCGACGCTCCCAAATGCCGAGAAGAGTCAATAGACGCTGTATGTTTTCGCTGCGCTTATTCTCAGGAACTTCGTAGAGTTGCCCGTAAAAATCCAGGTTGCGGTAAGCGCTTAAACTGTCGTATAACCCAACGTTTTCTGGCAGGAACCCGACCATTTTTCTTATTTTAAGGCAGTTCGCTTCGTTGTCGACGGTGTAGTCGCCTATTTTTGCTTCGCCGCTTGTTTTACCTATTAGACAACAGAGCATTCGTATGGTGGTGGTTTTGCCTGCGCCGTTGGGTCCGAGAAAACCGAAAACTTCTCCCTCATCAACATGCAGGGTAACATTGTCTACGGCTGTTAGGTTGCCGAATTTTCGAGTTAGATTTTGGATGTCAATCATGCCGTAGACTTTCCGAGGTTTTATGAGTTAGACTTTTTCGTATTTAGATTCTTCTATGCGTTTTTGCTCCAGTTCTTCATCCGTTAATTTTGGCGGAGCAACCTGCTGCTGTTTTGCTTCGTCGGGGGGCCAAGTTAAGGGGTCTTTCACAGAAGAATAAATGTTTAACCAGCTTCTTTTGCTGCACGCGGGGCATTTCACGTAATGTAATGGACCGACATGTGGCGCTAAGATCGCTCCTCCGAGTCCTTGCTCAAAGACGTTATTGCATTTTTTACATTTTACTCGGGTCATCTTAATCGAGTCTTGTGAGCTTAGATTAGACATTAAAACGTTTGTTTGGAAAAGCTAATTTTTGATGTGAATGTGCGGTGAAAGCTATAAAGGCAAACGTAGGCTAAGAGTAATTAATCAGGAATGAGCCAGGATGTTTGAGCATCGCCACGAAAAACTTTTGCCCCTGCCGCTATTCTTGAAGAAAATTCAAAGATATTATAGTTTTGAAGCAGGGTTTGTTAATCTTTTTTAGAAGCGCCTGCTTGATTCAGAGTATGACTACTGCAATGTTTTGGCGCAGAAATATCCTTCCAAACGGCTTAAGGGTGCTTCTGTTTCCGCGAGAATCAGCAAACACAACACAGCTGTCACTCGCCGTCGACTTCGGGTCAAATCAAGAGCCTCCAGAAAACGCTGGTGTTGCCCACTTCATAGAGCACATGCTTGCAGGAGGCTCAAAAAAACGAATTGAACTCTCCCGAAGCATTGAGAATTCCGGAGGAATCTTTGATTTCTACACTGACCATGAACACATGATGAGCACTATGGATATTTTACCAGAAAAAGTGTTTGAAGCAGTCTAATATTATTTCCGAATTGTTCTTTAGCTCCGATTTTGACGAAGTAAACTTCAAGCAAGAACGCAAAATTATCCTCAACGAGTTAGCTGAATCTTTAGATGACCCAACGGAAAGAATTGAAGAATTGTTGTTGAAGAGTCTGTTTAAAGAGCATCCTGTTAAGCGTCCAGTTGGAGGTTACACCAAAACAATAAAACAATTGACCCTAAACGAGCTGACTATTATCCACAGGGCTAATTATGTTCCTCAAAATATGATTTTGATTCTTACAGGTAACTTCAACCAAAAAACCACTGAAATGGTTCTCAAAGACTTTGAAGACCGCACTATTGATACTAAACTTTCGAGAAATATTTATCCTGCCGAGACAGCTAAACCCCCAACGTTGACTGTGGAGAAAAAACCTGGAATAGCCCAAACCTACCTAAGCATTGGAGCAAGAACAGTCCCTTCAACACACGTAGACGCCGCCAAATTAGATTTGCTGAGCGTGCTGCTGAGTGGAGGAACCAGTTCACGGTTATTTGTGGAATTGCGTGAAAAGAACGCATTAACCTACGATGTTAACTCAGATCACAACAAAGGATTAGACTTCGGTTTTTTCAGCGTCAGCTGCGCTGTGAAAAACAAAAATTTAGTTAAGGCAAAAGAGTTGATTTTCAAGGAATTGTCCAAGCTGAGAACCGAAAAAGTATCTGATAAAGAGCTTAAGAGAAACAAGAATCTGATTACATCGGAGATTCTCAGGGGAATGGATAATCCGCAGGAGTGTTCAGAGATTATTGCTTATTTGGAAATGCAGTTCAAAAGCGAGATGGCGCTTGTAGATTATATTAGCAGAATTAATGCTGTTTCGGATGAGGATATAGTTGAAGCGGCGAATACTTACCTTAATGAGGATTGCCTGGCAACGGTTCTTCTTAAGCCAATTAAAAAGTAGTTTTTCCAGACAGGCATGAAAGTGCCTTAAAAGCAGATGTTACTGAGGTGCCGTCTGGCAGACTACTCTGCGCCCGATAGGATGCCCAGAGATACACATTTGGGAGCCTAAGCCCCATAGTGCATAACTGGAAAACAGAGTCGTATCTCGGCAGCAGGTTTGCCTGCCAAACGACTTGATGTTTTTCGGCATAAGCTGCTTATTTTAACACAAAATAAAAATTTGTGGTAGCATGTCTGTGACAACATGTTTTCATATAGTACTGTAACTTAAATGGTTAAGTTGATTTCGTGATTTCACACCATACGGTTAATTGCCCCAAATGCGGCAAAGAGCTATCTAAACCAAACAAAAAATTAGAGAACTCTGTCTTCTATATTGCACTCTACAAATGCGATACTTGTGGCACATCATTTAAGCATTCAAATTCATTTTAGTTTTTTCTTGCAAATTGCCTGCTAATTCTGATTTTAGTTCTTTATGTAAGGGGAAGGGTAGCGAGACAGAAAATTTTAGCCTAAAATCAGTTTGTCTTTATATAACTGGTCTATGATTTTTCAGAGCAGTTGAGGAACACACCGTATGCAACTGGAAGAAATGAAGAAGGAAATCGAAGCCCTCGTAATTACAAAGGGTTTTTACAATAAACCCGAGGATATTCCTAAGAAACTGCTTTTTGCATTCATAGAACTTGGCGAAGCCAGTGATGCTTGGAAGAAAGGTTTGCCTCAAGAGAAAATCGCTGAGGAACTCATCGACGTTATCTTTTATATTTTGGATGCTAGCCGTTTAGCGTGTCCAGACATGAATATGGATGAAGTTTTCGAGAAAAAGCTTGCAAAAAACCTTGGCAGACCATTCCAGTATGGTGAAGGACACCGCGTAAAACAGCCTGAACAAAACGAAAAGTAAAGACCAAAGTTTTTATGGCAAACCCATAGATTATTGCTTGTTGAACCGACGTGGAATTCACCTGTCCAGCCAATGTGCTTTTCGAATGCAGCAAATGCGGTTTATGCTGCGGCGACACAGAACAAAAAACAAGGCACATTCTGCTTTTAGAGTCGGAAGCAAAAATGATTTCAACCGAAACTTGCTTGCCGAAAAAGGATTTCACCAAAAAAATCGGGGATAACAATCCCTACTGTTACGAAATTAGAAAGAATGCCGATGGGAAATGCTTCTTTTTAAAAGACAACCAATGCAGAATTTACGAGTTAAGACCTTTGATATGCAGGTTTTACCCGTTTGAACTAAAATTTAGTGTAGACAAAAACAAGCATATTTTTGACTTCACCGTTGAATGCCCTGGAATAAACAGGGGAAAAATAATGTCTATAAGGGATTTTGAAGATCTGTTTTTGCTTGCTCAGAAAAAGCTGCCTTAGTTACTTGAGGATGTCAGCTTGCTCTAAAATTACGCCGCAAAAATGGCACTTCAACATCAATGGTTCCTCTGAAGTAACATAGAACTTTGAAAGAACAGGTTCATCGCTGTTGCTGATGCAACATGGGTTTACACATTTAATGATGCCTTCAATTGCTTTAGGCAGCTTTACCTCTAATTTTTCAACAACCGTATAATTGCATATAATATTTATTGATGCGTGAGGAGCAACAAGAGCAATTCTGTTAACTTCCTGTGAATTGAGCCCTTTTCCTTCAATTTTCACAATGTCTTTAACGCCGAAACGTTTGCTGGGAACATTAATGGCTATCGTCATCACTTTCTTTTCTTTACCAGTTATTCCCAAAATTTTCACAACATCTAAAGCGTAACCGCCCCGGATGTGATCTATAACCGTGCCATCTTTGATTTTGGAAACTTTAAGCTCTCTCTCACTCATACAGCTTCTACCGTACAAGGCTATACTACATGCAACAAATAAGAATTTACTTAAAAATTAGGGAAGATTAGAACGCAAATCTATGACGGTTGTTCCTGCGAACTTGTCAAAGTACCTCATGAAAGCACTGTTTTTTATTCGCCAACCTATCAATAAGTCGAAGGGTAAAAGCGGCAGAACTTTTCCGAAATTTCTCACAGCAGCATGATCGTATGACATTTTTTTGCCATCAGTTCTAACGACTTTTAAGCCTATGATGCGTTTGCCGATGCTTTGACCGTTAAATCCTTCAAGTAAAGTTGAGTACAGCCAAAGAAGCCCAATAGTGATGAAAAGCAATGAGCTGATTCTGTTGCTTATGAAGCCAGCTACCGTAAGCGAAAGGAAGTCTGGAAGGAAAGTGATTGCTGCTGTAATTGATAATATCAACGCAAAATCTATCAAGAATGCAAAGGCCCTGCTTCTAAAAGAAGCGAGTGGAAGTTGACTTGCCTTTCCCTGAACGTCAGCGACCTCAGCCCAACCTTCAACATCATGAATGACCCGGACTGCACTCTCGCCTGCCCTACTTAGCCTATACTTGCCACTGGGCGTTTGCTCTATAAAGGGTGATAATGAACGGAGGTGAAAGCTAAGTTTGCCAGTGTCAACCTTCAACAAATTTAGTAAGTCTGTGAAAGATGACTCGCCACTATTGCTCAGGTTTAATAGGATTTCCCTACGCAATGGATGCGAGAGGACTGAAAGTATCTTTGAAACGTTTCCTTGATTTACTGCCATATTGCAAAACCATATGTTGACTTAATTAATGATGTTTTGTTGGGTGATTTTGGCATATAGCCTTTTACAACTCCCTTCTCACATATAAGTTCCACTCAAAAACCCCCAAGCAAAACGCCTAACTTTAATAGCGAAAAACAGCCTATTAAATATTGTATGTCAAGCGCTGAGGTGGCTGTCAAAGTATTTAGGGAACTGGAAACTGAAGATTTCCGGATACTCAACATAATTGAGGCAGGCATGAGTAAACATGAATTTGTTCCCAAAGATCAGATCCAGAAACACGCCAAGCTTCCTATGGACCGCATCGATTTTACGCTTGGCAAACTAAACAAGCTTGGGTTAACCTACCGAACAAAAGAAACCTATAATGGACATACCCTGAATTATGCAGGATACGATTGCCTAGCCATCAACGCGCTTGTTAAAGCAGATGTGATCGTATCTTTTGGGCAATCTTTAGGTGTTGGCAAAGAAGCCGACGTTTTTGATGCCCTAAGCCCAAGTGGCAGACGAATAGCTGTAAAGTTTCACAGGCTTGGAAGAATAAGTTTTAGGCAGACAAGACGCACCAGAGGCTACACACGTGATCATTCCACATGGCTCTTTCAATCGCATATAGCAGCAGAAAAAGAGTTCGAAGCCATGAAACTGGCTTACGAAAACGGCGTTTCCGTTCCAGAACCCATAAGCCAAAATCGGCATGTCGTAGCTATGGGAATGATTGAAGGCGCTCAACTCTCAAAGTACAAAGACATAGGTAAACCCGAAAAAGTTCTAAAAGAAATTTTGCGCAACATCAAAAAAGCATACGTGAAAGCGAATCTTATCCACGCTGACATTAGCGAATACAACATTATACTTCAACCTGATGGCCACGTCCTCATTATTGATTGGCCTCAAGCTGTAAAAACAGATCACGCTAATGCAGCGGAACTGCTTGAGCGAGATATTAAGAATGTTCTGACTTATTTCAGCCGCAAATTTAACATAGTATTAGCTGCAAAAGAAGCCTGCGACTACATTACGGGAAAAGCCAGAAGCTTAGCGTTTTAACGCTTATCGGCATCCATAACTATGTAGAGAACGTTGTTTCCGCGAAGCAACACATTACCATAGTTAGTCATTAATTGGTCATCTTTAAATTCCGTAGCGCCTTCCAATAGAATGTTCATGTGCCCATCGCACTTTATCATTTTTCCTTTGTATTCATAGCCGTTTTTCAGTACAACTTCAATGTTGCCATGCAATTGCTTAATGAGTACGTTCAACGGTTTTTTACTTGGTTCCATCATTGACATAATTGGTTCCCTGTCCATTCCTGTTAATATGGAAGAAACCCCCTACCAAATATAAAAGCATTATCTAGCAGTGTTGGTGACGTCTCCCGTGCTAAATTTTCCCCTTCTTCTTTCGTAGTATGTGCCTACGTTAGATGGCATTGAGGACCTTAAGACAGAAATGCACTGGGTCCGGCACTAGCTGGATCGAATGGGTAAACCTGACTACTCACAATTGGACCTCGAGCACTTTGCGGTTCTAGATGCAGTCATAAAGGAAATCGTGAAGACCAACTACAGTAATCATCTATACTGTTGATCTTGGCATCCTTTATCCATAGTCAATACTGTAGCTTGCAATATCGAACGCTGAGAGAATCACTTTAAGATGTGTTTTGCACCAGGTGGATTTTCAGGCTTCGTGGTTGATTAGTTAGTGGGAATTTCTTTCTTCTTTCAATTCATTTGCTACTTAACAAAAGGCAACAACAGATGGTAGCGCATTGTTGTTATATCAACAAGTCATAAATACCTGTTAAGACTGTGGAAGAAGAAACGCAAATTTTTCAACCTTCTTATTCTTTCAATGCTTGAATTTTATTAGAATAACCACTGCTTAATTCTCCGCCGTAGAAAACGAGTGGCATTTTGTTTTAGAAGAAGTTGAACAAAGAAAAATTGTTTGTTCAACCACTTCAAATTAGACCAACAAGGCAGCTTTCTTACTTCTGTATTGGGTAGTAGTCGTCTAGTAGATCTCCTAGACGACTACTTCTAATTTCTAATTTACAGTTCGGATTTTTCTTGTGTGCTACAATTGGCGTGGGGCGAAGTTGTTGCAGTAACACCCAGGGGTTCTTGGGCTCTATTCTTGAATCTATGTGTAGGAGTATTTTATTGTAGGTATGGCTTAGTTGATGCTGACCGGGAAAAATTTTTTCTTTGGTCATCATCATCTAATACCCCGCATGCATCTTTTTTCGATGAAAGAACTACAGTCCCCAAAATCATGCTTGTTGTTCATCTATCCAGTTTGGCAGTCGAGCGTACCCGATAGGCTTACACCCTAGAAAGTCGGTTCAATCGGGAACTCGAGAACAAACTAGAGAAGAAGAAAAAATCGATTTCCTGTAAAATAGCTGTTTTTTCTTTTTTCAACTTAAGTCCCACTCAAAGAGCAAGCATTTTCTGGTAGAAGAAAAAAACACCTTGGCGGCAGCCCTTTTTTCTTTTTCTCTTATGGAAATCAAAAGTGCGAAAGTACATAGAAGTAGTAGATGGTAAAGCCCCATAAGACCACTACTTCTGTTTATGTACATAAAAATAACCGAAGACTATTTGTGAAAGATAGGTGTCTCGGATTAGTTGTTGTTGACCGGGAGAAAAAAATCTATGTTCAACAACAACTAAGTAGAGTCCAAACTATTTTTATATTTTCCTTCTTTCAATTCTCTTGTACACCATAATCGGCTTGAAGGGGATTTTTATTGAAGTTTCTTGGTATCATGTGCGTCTTTTACTGAGGGTCATTTGGCAAGTGTTTATGCTGATGCTTACCTGAGAGAGAGGTCAAAGACTAAAGCAATTAAGGTGGCTGCTCGTAAGTTGGTTAATGTGGTTTGGGCTGTGTTTTGCGGTCACGTTTGTGTTAATCTGTTGTTTAGTTGTGGCAACTTCTCACAAGTTAGAAATAGCTCTAAAAAAGAAGGCTTAGGTTTAGAACCTGCACTACAGCTTAGCCAGTATCGACAACGCAGCAACAACCAGGAAAGCTATGCCCGTCCAAAACAGGTTACCGCCCGTTAAGAACCACACGACTATGGCTACGAGAATCGCTGGAATCAGCACCAGAAACAGTTTGATGAGAACTATGATTATCAAGCCGATTATGACTAAAACGATGAGCGCAGTAAGGTCAAAGGTAAAGTTGCCGAGAACAAACAGAACAATTGCCATTAAAAACGTATTATCCATAAAATCCCTGTTAGAAACAAAGGTAAAGTTGGTTATATATTTTTTGCACGCTTGCTATTGGCTTGCACGATAGATTTTTTGGGTGAAAGTCAACTCATTTTGCCTCTCAGTTTGGTAAGTACTTCTTGTTCAACCCATTTTTCGCCTTGAATCGTCAACTTAAACTCGGGTTTGCTGGGGTCAGGTTTGAAGATTTGCCCTCTCTTTGTCATTTCGTTGAGTCTTGCTGGAACCATGACTTTTATGCCGCTGGATTCCAAGAGCTTCTGCACTTGGGCTGCCGTGTTCTTTCTTTCTTCCGAAGCATACAGGACTAAGCCAACTGATTCGTAATGCGTGAGGTTTTCCCGTGTAACGATCACTGGTCCTTCAGTTGTGGCTTCGACGATACCTTTAAGCTGTGCTCCTGAAGGCGTTAAGCGGTTTGAAACAAAATCGGAGAGTTTTTCAACAAAGTTCTCAGGAATATTCTCCAGCATATCTATAATATCCTGCGGGCACTCGCCTTCAATCACAACTTCTCCGAAACCAGTTTTAATCCGTGCTTCAATGCGCTTCATCAGCTAACCCTCGTTCTTTCACATGCTATACTCTCTGAGAATCCATTTAGGATTTGTGGCTAATAGCTGCTTTTGACATGGAAAAGGTTATTTTAGGCGTTCATGCAAAAGCTTGCTTACCAATTCGGGGTTGGCTTTTCCACGGACTTCCTTCATAGTTGCGCCCATAATCATGCCGAAAGCGTTCTTGCCCAATTTTTCGATTTGCTCTGTGTTAGCGGCGATTATTCGATCGATGATAGGTACCAAATCTTCTTTACTGTATATTTTCAGTCCTAGCGCAACGACTGCATCCTGCACAGCTTTGCCTTCGTTCTTGGATAGCCAGCTGAACACGTCTGCGATGGCTTCTTTTGCAAGTTCTCTCGAACCTACGGCTTTGAAGATGGCGCTGATTTGGTCGTCTGTGACGTTTTCTGTTTGGATGCCTTCGCGTTTGAGCGCTTTTACTGTTTCTGTTAGGAAGGCTGCAATGGTTGAAGCCGCAACACTGCTGGTTTTGGCTGTTTCCTCAAAGAGAAGGAAGTATTCTGAATCGATGAGTTGTTTAGCCAGTTTTTCGTTCAGCCCATACTGTTTTATGAGTCGTGCAAGCTTTTTGTCGGCAGGTTCAGGTAGATGCGAGCGCACTTTTTCCACGAACTGCTCTGTTATCGGTTGCGGAGGAATGTCGGTTTCTGGATACATTCTTGCGGCACCTGGACGTGGACGCATATAACGTGTTGTGCCGTCGTCTTTAGCGGTTCTGGTTTCAGCTGGAATGCCTGCGCAAGCTTCTTGAGCCCGCTCCACAACAGCTTTGAGCGCATCCTGGGTATTTTCCGCTGTGTCCGCGACAAACACTACTGCATCAGCTTCTGAAGCGCCGACTACTTTGCGCATAGCTTCAACCTCAGCGGGAGCGATGCCATAGTTCTCGAGCACCTCGTCTGTGTGGAATATACCTCCAACTCGTCCCCAGAACTTAGCTCGGTCAGACAATTCAGAGCCTAAACGGAAATTAGGCATCAATTCACGACCTGTTAAACCTGCGAATCCAGGTAGTTTTACGGCTAAAACTTTGTGGTTTTTATCAACTGCTTTGCGGATAACTTTGCTCTTGGTATCTTTGAAAATATCTGTGACATCGATGAATTCTTGTTTGAGCAACTCTGGTTTGATGCTGCGTTTTGCAAGTTCTTCTTTGATTGCGATTAATCCAAGCTGCCGCTGAACCTCATATTCCACGACTGTGGATATCAACTCAAGTTCCTGAACACCCTTAATCTCAATCAAAGCTCCGTTTGGCAGCGAAACGTTGAGGTCTTGGCGAATTGTGCCCAGCCCACGCATAACTTTGCCAGTGTCACGGAGAATTCTACCTATTGCGAAAGCTACTTCCTGCGCCTCCATAGGAGAATAAATCACTGGTGCAGTTGCGACCTCGATAAGCGGGATTCCCAATCGGTCAATTCGGTAGCGGATGGTTTTGCCCTCATCCTGCGTTCCAGTCTTGCGTGCAGCATCCTCTTCTAGGCTTGACGCCTGCATAGGAATGGTCTTTTCGCCGACTTTTATCCAACCGTCTAACGCGATGATGCAGGTTCGCTGGAAACCAGTGGTGTTTGAGCCGTCAATAACTGTCTTCCGCATTACATGCACTTCGTCAACGGGCTGCATATTCATCATTAAAGAAGCAGTCAAAACCACTTCGACAGCCTCCAAGTTTATTGGGTGCGGCGGCTCCTCATCCATCTCGACAAGGCAGCTGCTTTCGCGGTTAGCTTCGTAGAGGATTTTCACGCCTTTCTGAAACTCAAAAAACGCCGCTGGATCAATTTGCCCCAACTCACTCTGGGTTGGGCGTAGCCTGCGTAGAAAAGTGATTTCGGGTTCTTCTTTGAAGAGTTCGGGTGGGCAACTACAGAAGAGTTTGCTGTTGACGTTTAGCTGTTGGTGGATTTCTAAGCCGACTTTCAAGCCAACTTTAGCATAATCGATTGTCATTTTTGTGCTCCTTCAAAGATTTGGTCTTGGAGAAGCGTTCGCGGCGAGAATTCACCTGCAATGTTAGTTTTCAAAAGCTTCTTAGCTTCTTCAACATCGTCGGTTTGGCCTAAAGCCCACATCAGCTTGACAAGTCCTGTTTCTGGGAACATGTCATCAAGTGGCACAACACCGAAAGACAGCAAATCCCGCCCTGTATCGTAGACGTTCATGTTTACTCGTCCCCAGATGCACTGGGAAGCCAATGCAACCAGCACACCCTTTGCCACGGTGCGCTTGATTGCGTCAAAACAGAATTTGCTAACATGACCTAAACCTGAACCTTCAAGCAAAATGCCCTTGAATCCTTTTTCAACGTAAAAGTCGATTATTGCGGGATCAAGTCCAGGATAGAATTTTACGAGCGCAACATTTTCGCAGAAGTTAGGCTTAAGAACCAGCTTTTTATTGGCATCTCGCCGTTGGTACTGGTCAGTTTCCATTGTAACCTGCAAATCCTTGACTTTTGCGATGGGAAAACCGTTAATCGATTTGAAAGTGTCTCTGCGGCTTGTATGGCACTTGCGGACTTTTGTGCCTCTGTGAACGATAATCGCTATGTCGGAAACGCTTTCATGCATAGCTAAACCAACTTCGGCAAACGGTGCTTCTCCAGCGGCTTTCACCGCGCCAATCAGGTTTGTTGCGGCGTCGCTGCTGGGACGGTCAGAAGAACGCTGTGCACCTACAACAATAACTGGAACAGGCAAATTCTGCAAAGCGAAACTCAACGCAGCGGAAGTGTAAGCCATCGTGTCTGTGCCATGAGCAATCACTACTCCATCGACGCCTGCTTCGATGCGTTTCGCCACGGTTTGGGCAAGCTCAGTCCAGTGTCTTTGCGTTATGTTTTCGCTGTAGAGGCTGAAGACAATTTCTGTGTCTACTCGGGCAACATCGGCGAGTTCTGGGACTACGCCGTAAAGGTCGCTGGCTGAAATTGCTGAGCGCACGGCGCCTGTGCGGTAGTCTACTCGACTGGCGATTGTGCCGCCTGTACTCATGATGACAACATGGGGCAGGGCTGGGTTTTGTTTGGGAATCGGCGGCGAAGCGAACGTGGGTTTGGCTCCTTTTCCAACCTTTTCTAATTTAACGTCTTTTGTGACTTTGATGCCGACGTTGTAGCCGCTTTTCATCTTGACGATTACGATTGTGCCTTCGCCAAGCTCTGGACGTGGGATAAGGATGCCCTCGTAAACCTTCCCTTTACTTGTAATGCTGATGATGTCGCCGATGTCGCAGTCAGCTTGCTTAAGCAGGAGCAGTGCTTCGCCCTTGTAACCTGAATCTTCAATTTTGCTCGTCTTACTTCAACCTCTTTGAAACGTAAACTCCATCGCGCTCATACCCGAAACGCATGTAATACCTTCTTGTTCCTAACGCACTGATAACTAAAAGCTTTTTCAAACCCAACTCCTCGCCGGCTAATCGTTCGGCTTCTTTTAAGAGAATTTGTCCATAGCCCTTATGCTGAGTTGCGCCAACGATATGTTTTCCCACTGGCACAAGTTGTCCGTAAACGTGGAGTTCCCGCACAATTGCTGAGGGTACCGCGGTTATTTCTGGTCTATGAGCTTTTGCGGAGGGAACACGCATGCGCAAGTAGCCTAAGAGAACATTGTTTTCTGGGTCTTCGGCAGAAATGAAAAATTCCCTTCCTTCCGAGGCTTCGTAGCTTTGGGTTAGGATTTTGACTTTTTCCAAATCAGGCTTCACATGGTCAACTGCCAAGCGGTGTCCAACCTCTCTGCAACGGATGCATTGACATTGGCTGCCTTGTGCCTTAAGTTTAGTTTGGACCATTTCCCTCACGTCGCTCTTCTTTACGCCTGCCAAAATGAGCCTTGCGGGGATGTCACGTTGCACACGCATCACTCGTACCCATTGAGGAATGTTCTTTTTGATTTCCGCAATAACATTGGCTGCTTCTTCAGTTGTATAAGGCTCATAGGTGCCTTTTTGGTACCATTCGTAGGCTCTGGTGCCTGCGATAGCTAAGCACGGATAGATTTTTATCATGTCAGGTTTGAAAGCTGCATCGGTGAAAACGCATTTAAAGGCTTCTTTGTCTTTTTGCGGGTTGGAACCGGGCATTCCGGGCATCAGGTGGTAAACAATTTTTAGTCCAGCATCCTTAGCTATGCGCGTTGCTTCAACCACATCAGCAACAGTGTGAGTTCTACCGACTAAATGGTAAATTTCGTCGTCTGGATTCTGCACGCCAAGCTCAACGCGCGTTACACCCATGTCAAGCATTGAATCCACGTGGGGTTGTTTTGCCCAGTCTGGTCGGGTTTCAACCGTGATGCCGGCGTTGCGGGTTTTGCTGACTTCAGCCTTCGCCTTTGCCTCTTCCAAGTTCGCGGAGGCTTTGCCCGTTAAAGCGTCTAGGCAACGCTGAATAAACCACGTTTGATACTCCATTGGCGTTGCGGGGAAGGTTCCCCCCATGACGATCAACTCGACTTTGTCAACTTTGTGCCCGATTGCAGTCAGTTGGCGAATTCGGCTTTTAACTTGCTCGTAGGGGTCAAAGCTGTTTTGAGTTCCGCGCAATGCAGCTGGTTCATACCCCGTGTAGCTTTGCGGGCTGCCCTGTGTTGGTCCACCTGGACAGTAAGCACATGGTTCCGGTTGCGGACATGGATAAGGCTTGGTCATAACGGCGATGACTGTTACGCCGCTGATGGCGCGAGTGTTCTTTCTTCTAATAATGGGTAAGAGTTTTCTTGCTTCAGCTGCCGTTAACGCAGTTATTAAATCAGCGTTAGCTGGCACAGCTTCTAAATGGTACTTTGCCGCAGTTTTAATTTTTAATCGGTTAACATCCTCGTGAGTGGGCGAGGACATAGAAAGTAGTTTTGTAATTATTTCTCTTAACGCCGCTTGGCTATTCAAGGAAAGTACCGAATAAGGGTAAGATTACAAATAAATAAACTAAACTAGCCTAAAATAGAAATTTAGACTGGAAAAAATTGATTAGGTCATCCAGTTTTGGCCTGTTTTTCTCTGCAGAATCACACGCTTCTCGTAGTTGCGTTTGTTTCGTGTTTTTGGGCTTGGCGAAGTTTTCTCTTGCGCGACGATTTTTGGAGTTTGAGAGCGTACTTTTCCAGCTTTTGAAAGTGAACCGTGAGTTGGCATATTTTACACCTTTGGCAAAATATGCATGAATGATGCACTTAAACCTTTACCCATCCAAACGCAACCTATTGGAAGGGGAATTTAGGACTTTCTGTTGTTTTCTAGCTTTTCCAGACTGCTTTGCGTTGTAACTACCTTTTTTTATAGGTCCCCTTATATTAGTAGATCAAAATCAGCTTGTTTAAACTCTACTGCTCAATATGGGTTTAGCTTTGGCTTGTTTTTTTGTTTTCAGTATTTTATTAAATGACTAGGTTAAAACACGGTTGAAACCAATTGGGCATTGCTAAGTGCCTTACACAAAAAAATTATCGGTAACGTATTTATCGTTAGGGGCGATTTGGATAAAGAGAAGCCTGTTTTGTGCAGGGGTCGCCGAGCATGGTCAAAGGCGTAGGCTTCAGGAGCCTATCCTTCAGAGGTTCGTGGGTTCAAATCCCACCCCCTGCACCAGTCAGGAACCCCCTGTATTTCGTGAATTTCTTTTGTCAACAACTACCCTTACTTTGCAGACTGTTGAACGTAGGGTTAAGGCTATTAATCAATTAAAGAGCCATGTTGACCTGTTCGATTGCAATGCTGTTATAAAGTATCTAAATTGCAGTTCATGGAGTAATGGAAATAAGAATATAGTTTTACAGAGTTACAATGACTTTCAAAGAATGTATGGGCTAGCACCTGTCCCGCTAAAGAAGTTTCATGTTACATCAAAGATAGTGTTTATTCCCTTAGAATTAGAGGTAGACCAGTTAATCGCTGGATGCAATAGAAAACTAAGCTGTTATCTATCACTGCTCAAAGAATGTGGGGTTAGACCAATAGAAGCTTGGAGCTTATTATTTACTGATATAGATACTAAGCAAAAGACAATTAACATTTCAACTAAGAAACATGGAGTACCACGAATATTACCTATATCAGATAATTTGATTGATTTATTATTTGGCTTAACAGAAGACAGCAAATATATCTTTGCTGTAAGCAACGATGTTCTAAGATTCCCTAAAGAGCTAACACACTTCACCAGAAACTATTTGGACAAACGAAGAGAGATAGCACTAAATCTTAACAATCCCCGAATAAAACAGATTTCACTCTATACTTTCCGACATTGGCGAGCAACTATGCTTTATTTAGCTACCCGAGATATCTATCATTGTAAGTGGTTTTTAGGTCATAGCCGAATAGAGAACACTATGAAATATGTTGACATAGCCAATGCCATACACAGAGATACAGGAAATTATAGTTGTAAAATAGCCAAAACGCTAGAAGAAGCAACTGCATTAATAGAAGCTGGTTTTGAATACGTGACCGAAATGGATAGCGTTAAGCTGTTCAAAAAGAGGAAGTAATTAGATGATTGACTTTTTATCCATAATCTTTGACTTTATGGCAATCTGCTTTCTGCTATTGATTGTATTTGTTGGAGTGACGCTTACTTACAGGGCATTTGAAGCCATGTTCTTTAATTCCAAGAATGACAGCCAAGAGCCAATAGAGAACAAACAAATCAAAGATAACATAACTGAAGATTCAGAGGGAGATGGGCTGGTTCTGTTCGATGACCCGCTTTTCCCAGAAGAAACAAATGAGGAGTAACTACCTTTTCCTATTGGAGAGTGTATACACCCTTTATTTTAATTATATTTCAAGGGTAACTAAGTATCTGTGAATCAAGAAATTTACCATGGATTGTAGTTCAGTTATAATCTCACAAATTAATGGGTTAGTTATTTCCATCCATTTCCTATACTTGTCTGAGACATATTTGGGATTGCATGTGCCCTCATGAACCATGGAGTTCCTATGTTGGTAAACCAATGTTATCAGGTCGTGCTCCTCAATTTTTTTAATCCCTATTTGATATTTTGCTAATAACATCCGAACTCTTTTTTCCTTGAACTTTTCTATAGGAAAAACAAAAGCCATAGTCTCAAGAACAGACCACAATTTTACAATCCTAAAATCCAGATTTTTCTCACCTATTGCATCAGAATACAGGCTTATGTAGAGTGCGAGTTTTTGGTCCTTTTGGGCTAATTTCTGGGTATACTGTGAGTACTTTTGAACCTCTTCGATGATATAGGTTTTCCTTGTTGAGTGACAGTGCGGTAACACATGAAACAAAACCTTTTCGTTGTCAGCTGTAACTATTCCAAAAATTTCAGCAGGGTCATCTTGATGCCAACGCAAAAAATCTACGAGAGGCTTTGCTTTTTGAAATGCATACAATTGAGCAGAGTCTAAATCTGGTGCTTCCAAATCCCAAAATTGTATTACACAAACAGGGTCCTGTGTTGAGTAGTTTTTGGATGCTTGGTCTATATTCATAAGGAATTCTGTTCCCTTGGAATTAGTCCTTTCAATATACCTCTTCATATATAACAAGGAATCATAGCATGAGTTCCCATCTTCCTCTTTAATAATGAAAGTTTTATCGTCTATCTTGATACTCTTCTGTATGTAAAGATGCCTTAGAAAAATACTTGCAAAATATTTCTTAACCTGCTCCAAGTTGGCGTTCCCCAAGTTAATGTTGTCGACATAGCAATATAGCGTTTTAGTGAGCGAATGAAGGGGTAGGTACACCCAACCCCATGAAAAGGTCAAACTTTACTTTTGACAAATCAAAACCTGAGCAGTTGGTTTTGTCTTAGGTTCTTTATGGAAGTTTAGGTATACGTAGGTTTTCGTATGTTTCGTTTGTCTTTGTTGAATTATTGATTGGTTCTATTATTTTTTTTAGATTAGTTGGGTTAGTAGAGAGAGAAATAAAATAAATCAAGTTCTTAACCAACAAAAACCAGAGCCAAAACCGCCCTACTCAGTTGGGCACTACTTCGAAAAAATTCGAACAGCCCCTATCTTAATTTTTTCAGTAGGTCGTGTGGATGTTTTGACATAAATAGGGGTTTACGTAATTATTGATTAACAGTTGTCTATAGTATAGTTTTGCACAATATTACATTTGCAAACACAACTAAAGAATGCAATAGCAAAAAATTGTTCTCTAAAAAAGATATCTAATCTAACTATGTTATATGATATTTTTTCAGGAGCACCAATGCCTCTTTTCTTAGTGCATCGTATTCAAGCTGTAAGTTAAAATAATATTGTGAGTCTATGAAAAATTTCGTTTCTGGGTTCTTTTTCCATATGAACGAATAAACCATTTTGTCATCCGCCTTTTCCTCTTTTGTTGGATATCCTATGCTACTGAGAAATGCGGTTAAATCAGCATTATTGATAATATCAAGAAGTTTTATGTCAATAGGCAATTTTAGAGTTCTTCGCAGGAATTGGAAAGCTGCATTTCTTTCCATTTTTTTGTTGAATTCAATCATAGCTTTATCGGTGTTTGTACCAACGTTCTGAAGAATTTGGGTTGCTAAAAACTCAATCCTCTCATTGATTACTGTTATTGAATCTAAAACAGTAGCCACTCGCTTGTTCTCTGCTTGTCCTGATAGGAAATTATACATCATTGCTGCCCATTGTTCCTTCAAATAGGCTTTCATCTCAGTTGGAGAAGAAAAAGGAACTAAGGCGTTGTTTACAGCGTTTTTCTGCACTTCTTCAATAAAATCAAAGACTCTTAATGAATCAACAACTCTGTACTTGATTTTTTCAGTTCCAACATCCTTATTGTGCTCTCTATTGTGAACATAAAAATCATAGTCTGCTAAAACTTCATGTTCCACCAGAGCAAATATTGGAATCTTGTTTTTTGCCGCTTCGTTATATTCAGCGTTTGTTATTGATTTACTTGTATCTTTATAAAAAGAGCCGCTTCTTCCCCCTATTATTAGCAAGAGCATTTGGCAATTTTTTACTTCAGCTAGGCATGAGTCTTGAGCACTTAATATTGGATTGTAAAATACATCTCCTCGCTCACTTAAAACTGGGTCATAGCCTATTGTTGTTATAAAGGTTCTTAGGTCGTCTCGAATATATTTCAAATCATAACATGTTGAACTAATGAATACTCTTGGATGTGGCAATTTGTTAAACTTCCAAGTAATTGCTCGTTAGCTATTCGCTCGTTCTAGTATAAAAGACATTTTCCTTAAGGGTTCATAATAATGAGTTAGGGTAGGTACACCCTGTCAAGGGAAAAGGTCGAACAAACTTATTTCTTTTTGTATATCAATTGGGTCATACTTCTTGATGGCTTCCCTGATTCTTTTTCTATGTAATTCAGGGTTATTTTCGTCTTTCTTCCATGAAAGAACAATAGGTGGAAATTTGAAGGGTAAAGCATTGAAAAAATTAGGTGCACCGTAAGCCTTTACTGCTCTTTCCATAAAATATCCATTACCAATAATCCATAGTTTGAGAATCTCTTCATCAGAAAATCCGTGTTTCGTTAAGTCAGTCTCTAGTGCCTGAGCAAGTCTATCTATTTCTGAATTGGGGCGTATCTTCATCTTAAGTAAACTTTGCTGTAGTTGTATCCAATCCTTTCTATATTCGGGTGGTAGAATAGGTACAATTTTTGAAATTGACGATATTTTATAAGGGAAGAATAAACTGCTCTTTATTCTATTCATAACATAATCCTTATAATTAAGAATAAATTGTTCAGTAAATTCGTCAGAAATTTCGCTTATCTGCTTTACAAATTGTTTTGTTTTAGCTTTCTTTCTTCCTTTCTCTGTTAAGTAGTAATTCCCTCTCCTTCCTTTACGCTGGACAAAAGGACTCTTTTCATAAAGCTCGGTCAAGTATTTGCTAACTGTAGCTCTTGCGTAATCAGTTGCCAATTTTTCCGCCAAATTTTCGAATCCCATTTCGCTATTTTGCAAAACTACCAGGATATCGTCAGGGCAGGTTTCTCTTGCTGAAATTCCTTGTGTTTTAGGCACCAATATTCAATTCCTGTACTAAGTATAAACTTTATACTTGCATATTAGTTTGCCTATTAGTATTTTCGATGCAGAATGAAAACAAACAAGTTAGATAAGAATAAAAAAGTGTGTCGTAACTGCGGTGGAAATTTTTTTGCCGCAAAATCGGCTAATAGAAAGTACTGTTCTCCACTATGCTACAGAATTGATGTATTGGTACAGATGGAACGGTATAGTGAATTTAAACAACTGTTGGAAGATTGCATAAAAGACGGAAGGATGAATGATGACTTTGACTGAAGATATTCAACAGCAGGAAGCCCAAAGGCTAATCTACAAATTCACTAACGAAGAATTAACACTGCAAGACATCGATGAAGTTCTATCCAAAACAATCTTTGAAGACACTGAAGCTAAGAGAATTCTCTTCCTTATTTGCACATTGACCTACACCAATGACCACCAAAAGAACGCAATACTTACAGGTGCATCCAGCGTTGGCAAAACCTACAACATTAAAGAAATCCTATGGTTTTTCAACAACGGTGGATTAAAACAAACAATCATTGGAATCAATGACGCAACCCCCAGAAGCCTCATTTATAATCCAAACGCTGTCACGATAGATGAACGAACACTTGAACCAATAGACTTCTCTAAAGCCCCACAGAAAGGTGACGCTAAAGAGCTATGGGACGAATGGTATGACCTGCAAAGACATAAGGCACAGTTCATAAACTTGTCAAACAAGATATTGGTTTTCTTCGATATACCCAACTTTGCATTGCTACAGAACCTTAGAAGTTTGCTTAGCCATGATGAGCAAATCTGCCGTTTCCTTGTAACTGTCAAAGATGCTAACGGCTCACATAAGACAAAAACTGTCTTAATCAAAGGCTATTTCACCGCTATATTTGCTTCAGCATATTCCACTATTGATGAGCAAGAATCCAGTCGAACATTCATGCTAAGCCCAACTGACAGTTCAGAGAAAATACGGAAAGCAATTGAGTTGCAAGGTACGAAACTGACTGACCCTAACTTTACTAAATGGTATGAATCTGAGCCTTCCAGAGTTGGATTAAAGAGCCGTATTGAAAAAATACAAAACGCTAAGATAAGCAAAGTCTTATTCGAAAAAAGTGATATGAAGAATTTGCAAGAGTGGTTCTTCAAGAATACTGCTAATCTTGGTCCACGAGCACAAAGAGATTTCCCACGATTGCTGTCAATTGCTCAAGCGTGGGCACTTCTAAACTATATGAACAGAGTCAGAACCATTGAAGAATTCATTATCTATGCTAAATCAACTGATATCGAGATTGCAAAACAAATCTACGAGCCTATATTGAAATGCAATGAACTTGGGCTTACTCCTGAAGAATATGAGGTCTGGAAGATGATTGAACCAGAATGCAAAGAAGATATGGGTTTGAGAATCTCTGAAATCCACAATGTATACTACTATGCTAAGAAACGCCATTGCTCAGATAAACGGCTTAGGGAGATGCTAAAGAACTTCTGTACTGCTGGATTGCTTAAGGAAGAAAAAGAGGGCGTAATAATAAAATACTATCTAATTACCCACAAAGAAACTAACCAATCAGAGCTGGTACTATCCACCAAACCGTTGGAAAAGGTCTCAACCAACACCTTTTCCAGCGATATAGTGCACCCACCCCTTCCTTCGCCATCAACTACAATACTATAGATTTAACTTATTTTGTATAATTTTATATTACAATTTTTGTTTTCACTGTTAATATTAACAAAAATATTTAAATAGGTAAAACACACACGAAGCCTTTATAAGGTGTATATTGAATATGACGAAAACATATAGAAAAGAATATGTGATTACTTCCTCAAGCAAACTAAATTCTTACCTAACTCTACTACGTGAAATGACAGGAAAAAGCAATAGACAAATTTTAGAGGAAATAATTTTCCCATTAACAGAAATTTTAGGAAATAAAAAAGCTGGCAACTACTACATTGTTCCGCAAAACGACACTATCACGATTCAATGTTATGGAAAAGGAAACTATGTTTGCTCTGGTAAACTAACAGATAGACTAGGCGAAACTTTAGGAGTAGATTAACATGTCTAAAGCCAAAAAATTCTATGGTGCAGTTTTTGCTTCAATTGAAACCAAGATTCCTAAAAACGCTGGAAATGTTAAAGCCGAACTTGATAGTATAGGTTCCGATTTTGCTACTTTAAACGCTTGTGTAGATGTTACCGCTAACCAAATTGGTCATGGCAATAAAAAAACTAAGGTAGAATAAGAGAAAATGTCAACCGAACAAAACAAAGATTATGTTCCTATCCCTGAAGGCGTTAAAGGTTTAAAAATAAAAATCGATGATACCGCTAAAGATGTCAAGATTGCTGAATTGAATCAGAAAATCGGTTCTCAAGAAGAAGTAATTAAAAGTATGCTTGTGCGAGATAAGGCAGAACTAGTTAATAACGCTGAAAAATTTGTTCCACATGAACCTAGACCGCCAACAGTTGGCGGTGATACAGCCCAACTCCAAACTAATGTATATCACAACATCGATTTTGAAAACAGTAACATACTTGACCTTATGAAATTTAAGAATCCTCAAGAAGCAATTTCATATTTAAAAGTTGTAGCGTCTAACCCTCAAAGCCCTGATTTTAAAATGGCTAATGACATGTTAAGCCGTGCCATTAAAAAAACTCTCAGTGAAGGTGGGGTCTTCGAACTGCGAGGAAATAATTGCCGATATGAACGAAGGGGTTCATACATCATTAAAACAGACAAAAAAGCCGAATTTGTAAAAGTTGAAAAGGATGATTAAAAATGAGCTATTCTGAAAAAATAAGATTTGACGAATTAAATGATGAGGTATATATTGAGAGGTCAACAGGTTACGGCAAAGATGAAATTTTCGAAAAACTTCCTTTAAGTCAATGGGGATTGATTAAGAAACTAGAGGTGTTTGCTCATGTTACAAAAAAGGTTCCGCTAAATGATTATGAAAAGAGCATTAAGGTTCTGCACTACCAAATACCGATTACTTTTGAAATTATTGAAAACGTTGAATTAGGAAAATACGTGTATCTAAAACTTGAAAGAAAAGCCTTCGATATTGAAATAAGAGACAATAATAGGTCAGAATGGGTGACCGTTATGCTCAGAGATGTAAACTTTGGAACCACTCAACCTTGTCCTTTGCCTAACCAATATTTCAAGAACGCTGAATTTCCATATTTGAAAATTACAGTGTGGAAAGCTACCGACTTACTGACTAAGAAAGAATTGCTGAATTTGTATAGGTCAAAAAAGTGCATTGGTTACTTCGATGAAAAAATAGAGAAGTACATAGTTTCAGAGTAGGTTAAGAGTGGCTGTTTAAGGATATGGAAAACAATTCTAAATGCGGAAGCTCTTTGATGTTGACAGAAATTTATAATGATAGCGTCTATTTGGTTTGTGAAAATTGTGGTGTACTGAGAAGCAAAAGCTGTTTTTAGGCTTCTTCGCTGGCGTGAGAATTTACTTTTTGGTTTTTTTTCGTTTAAGCCACTCTATCCCAGCGGTAAAGTATAGACAAATCAATAACAATTTGATTAAATGTTATAAAGGGAAACCAACAAAGAGTGCTAGATTTAAGGTATCGATTGAATGAACAGGAAAGATTTCAAAGAAATAGCGAAAATAAGATTAAAAGAAGCAGCAATATTGCTCAAGAACCATAACTATGATGGGGCTTATTACCTATGTGGTTATACAGTTGAATGTGCATTAAAGGCTTGTATTGCTAAAAATACTAAGCGATTTGATTTTCCCGATATCAAGACTGTAAATAGTAGCTATTCTCATAACCTAGAACAGCTTGTGAAAGTAGCAGGGTTATGGGCACACCTATTACATGAAATGAGTACGAGTAATCAGTTTGCCTCTAACTGGAATACTGTCAAAGATTGGGATGAAAGCAGTCGATACCAAAGGAACAACAATAAAGAAGCAAATGACCTTTACTCTGCAATTGCAGATAGAAATAATGGGGTTCTACATTGGATACAACAGTACTGGTAAACGAGCAAATTGAAGTCGGCAAAAAACTAATAGATGCACTGGATAGGTCAAAGTTTAACGTAGTTGGTGCATTATGGTTTTACAGCAACGAACCTGATAGATGGAAGCTCTTACTTGTTTCGCCATTAGTCGATATTCTAGGACCCAAAGGATGCTATGATGTAATATTTGCCACTGTACAGGATTTAGGGCTTGGCATTGAACTATTTTTGCAAATAAAGGTCTTAAGTCCAAAAGATAGACTCTTTATGCTTTTGAGAAGTGTAGTCCGAACCGAGAGAACTATTTCTACCATAAGACTTTCACGCATTACTATTAACAATGCTTTCATCGAAGATGCACTTGTATATCGGTTACTTTAGAAGTATACATTGTCAACAGATAATTGGAATTGGTTGAACCTTTTCCCACGGCAAGATGTACCCACCCAGTACATATTGATAATGATTTAAATTGAGAACGACTAACATTTAGCTAGGGTACTAATGTGGAAGAAAAGTTTAATGCATTAAAGAAACCAGTACTGGAAACAAAAATTTGGCGTTACATGGATTTTACAAAGTTAGTATCTGTGCTGAGCAAAAGTGCACTCTATTTTACAAGAGAGGATTTGCTAGACGATGCATTTGAAGGGTCTATTCCTAAAGCGTTTCGTCCACAAATAACTTCTGAAATAAAAACTCTTTGCAGGGAGTTTAATCCAAAAGATTACAAAAAAGAGTTGAAAGAGATAAGGAACGCACATAAGTCAATTCACCAAGTCCACTCCGCAATGATTAGAGCCGAAAGAAAACTTACCTTCATTAACAGTTGGCACATGAACGAAATTGAGTCAGTAGCAATGTGGCGATTGTACCTTAAGAGTGCCGAGGGAGTCGCTTTTCAATCGACCTTTAAAAAGCTCAGCGAGTCATTCATTGAAAAAGAAAAAGTCAATTTCGGAATGATTAATTATGTTGACGATTTTAGTGACGACTTTAACGTAAAAGATGAATTTCTCTACCATCTTGAGTTCCCTTTCATGTTTAAGAGAAAATGTTTTGAATACGAAAAAGAGCTAAGAGCATTTATTCTGACAGAACCTGTGACTGAAAAGGCAAAGAAGCAGTATTTAAAGAAGCAAGGTATAAGAGGGATGCCTGAAGGGTTGGACGAGCAAGTGGATTTGAAAATGTTGGTTGAGAGAATCTATGTGTCTCCAACGGCTGGAAAGTGGTTTGTAGAGTTGGTGAAGTCTGTCGTTAAGAAATATGGGTTTGATATTGATGTTGTACTATCTCCGTTAGCGGATAGTCCAACTTTTTAGAAAGAACAGGTGACCTTTTCCCAAGCCAAGTATACCCCTACCCCAATGAGAATTCAACAATTGAATCAGACATTTAGAAATTATCGCATTTTCTTGTATAATTAACTCAATCTAAAAACAACATTTTTCTAAATTCATCCTAACTTTTTGTTAATAACTTATTCCATAAAAGACTAAAGATAATTGGTAGGGGGTATACCCGTACCTAAAGGAAAAGGTCAGGTCGAAATAAAAAATAAATTATGAAAAAAATAAGTTCAAAAAAGCTCTATATGTGACCCGTTAAAAAATAGGGCTAAAAAACAGGTTTTTTGCTCGAAAAGCTTCGAAGAGTAAGCTTAAAAAGCCAAATAACGCCTATAATGTGAGGTAAATTAGATGAACACTAAGACCCAAAGTTTTAACGATATTCCGTCAGTTTTAAATGAGCAAAACCTTCCTTTCATTTTAAAGCGATTGAATGAGGAGCAGTTCTCTAAGGTTAGTTGTTTATCAGGCAATTGCTCAGGTAAATTCAGGGAAATCTTGCGTGACTATTATACAAAGAAAATAGACCTTAACAATGCAAACCTTCGTTGTTGCTCTGAAATAAATCCACCATTAACGTATAAGCAAATTAAGGGTTGGCAACTTAGAGCTTTAAGGTCTGAAATCAGTAAAGTTTTCACACTTGGATATGGAGACTATTTGCTTTCTATCGGTGAAACAGAATGCTTTGTTCCACACACTGACTTAGAACATAATGACGAATGCTTAAGGCTAATTGCTGGAAAAAACCACTCAATTAAGGAAATCCAAGAAAACACATACAGAAACTATGGGCTAAAAGCTAAAGCATTTGCTACTGTTCCACTTCATGCAAATTGTCAACATATAATCACTAAAGTTCCAAAGCTGGAGTTTTGATAAAAATGGAAAACCAAGACAATCAAAGTAAAGCCCTTTCTTTAACTGGAGTTTCTTTCAGCAGGAAAGAAAATCCATTCGTGGGTTCAAATCCCACCCCCTGCACTTTTTGCTTATTTTCTGCTTGTTTCTTGCTGATTTCTTGCTTTTTCGCAAAGAAAGTTTAAGGTATATTCACTTTGGTTGGGGTTTAAACCTCCAAGGTCCTAATGCGATTCGAACTCTGCAGGTTTCAATTACGGTGGATGGATGGCTCCATATTCTGATTATTCTCTAGAAAGGTCATGGGAGAGCAGATGAAGTGGCCATGGGTTTCTCGGTTACATTATGTAGATTCAGGGATTCTTGCCAAAGTGTTCTTATCAATCGTTTATTATCAAAGTGATTGACCTGAAACCAGTATGAGAAAAGACGCTTTTCTAAAAACTCTTCCGTTTATTCTAGTTGTTATGCTTTGCATGACTTCTCTTATTGTGACTGTGCGAGCTGAAAGTTGTAGCTGGAGTAAAGTGCCAAGCCCCGCAGGGGAATATCTATCAGTGGATATGGTCAACTCAAATGATGGGTGGGCAATGGGATTTGACGGAGCCATAATTCATTGGGACGGAAAAAGCTGGAACAATGCGCCCAGTCCAACCAGTTTCAAATTGGTCTCAGTGGATATGGTTAGCTCAACTGAAGGATGGGCAATTGCCCAAAGAATAAACGGATACCCGACTAATCAGTCAATAATCAGATGGGACGGAACAAGCTGGAACAATGTAACAAGCCCAACCGCAGACATGCTAACATCCGAAGATATGGTTAACTCAACCGACGGATGGGCAGTGGGGTATGGTGGTATAATAATTAGATGGAATGGAACAAACTGGAACCTTGTGGAAAGCTCAATCAATAATCCGTGGGAATCGGTGGATATGGTTAACTCAAGTGACGGATGGGCAGTTGGGAGAAGAGCGCAGTATACAGGCATTAATAGTTTAATCCATTGGAACGGAACTATCTGGAATCTAGTGGAAAGCCCAAAAATCGTTGGGACTCGAACATTATGGTCAGTTGATATGGTGAGTTCAACTGACGGATGGGCTGTTGGTGATGGCGGATTAATAATCAGATGGGATGGAGCGAGCTGGAACAACGTTATAAGCCCCATTCCAGTTACGAAACACTTGTTTTCGGTGGATATGGTTAACTCATCCGACGGGTGGGCGGTGGGTTCAGATGGATGTATAATTCGTTGGGATGGATCAAGTTGGAGCAACGTTACAAGCCCAACTGGAGCTTGGTTGTATTGTGTTAATATGGTTAGCTCAACTGATGGTTGGATAGTAGGAGCCGATGGAATATATCGTTGGCAGGAAGTTACTAATTTTCCTGCTGATTACTTTATTATCATAATTGCAGTTATTGTTGCGGTTATCGTGGTTGTTTGGTTTTTCATAAGAAATAGACAAGCCCATAAACGCGCTAAAGGAGTAGGTCTCGCATGCTAGAGTCAAAAAAGGAGTTGTGCGGGTGTACACTCAAATATTATTGCCAGTCACCCTATTCAAAAACCGTCTATTCTATTTGTTTCCTCTGATTCTGCTGTTGGCTTTCTCTATTACAGCATAGATTATGGATTGCGAAGTGAACCCCAATGCAATAAGCGCTATGAGACTCAGGACTACCCATACCAGTTTCGCTTGAAACTCGATTGGGGAGAACTCGACGTAAACCAGCGAGAAGAACACGGCAAGATAGCTTCCAAAGAAGCCGACGTTTCGGTACCAGTCTCCGCGACTCCAAGGGTCTTTGCTGCTTGGGAAATACGTCAGTGATTCAGTGGATTGTGTATCAGCTTTTATGTTTCGCCTGAACCCGACGACAGCCGCTAACAAACCGATGAACACGGCGATTAACCCAGTGGCGGTGCCAATGACTGCTTGAAGTGAGCCACTAAATGATGCCGACAAAAATAACGCAACAGCAACTGAAAGCGGAAAAACACAGGTAATGGCTATGAAAGCATAGAACACTTTGTTTCCTTGCTTTGAAGCAACAGTGGGCTTTTTGGGTGTGATGGTAGATTCCATGACTTGGACGGCTTGGATTGCTTCTTTTCCGTCGTCTGAGAGCTTGTATAAACCTCCGGCATCGAGATAGATGAGAGTGTCGAGTTTTTTGAGGTGGTGGTCAAGGTTGCCGTTGCTTTCAATGTTTAGCGCCGTTTTAAGTTGGCTAAAATTCATTGGGTTATCTTGCAGGAGAGTTAGGATTTTTATGCGTGTTGGATGCGAGATTTTTTCGAAGAGCTCGGAGATTACTGACATTTGTTTTCACCGAGAACAGATTGCACCACTCTATATTTAACCCCTGACTTCTTGACTAGAAGTCAATTCGAACGGAAAGTAAAAATGGCTTAATTAAATCGCACCGCTCATAATTGGGAATATTCAATTCTATTTTTACGGTCATGAGAACAGGTTTACGATGGATGGTTACTGTAGGCCCCATCCTTGCGTTAATATGTACTTTTTTGAGTGGACTAAACTTAGTCAAGAAACTTTGACTAAAACTCCTAGAGTGAATTGAGTGCTTAGTCAAGGTTTCTTGACGAAAATGCCTATAAGACGATAACTTCATGACTGTTTCTGATAACAAATGAAAGCTCTCATTGCTTTAGTTATAGTCTGCCTCATTGTTTCTCTTTCAATCTTTGCATTACCAGTTAATGCGCAAGAATTACTCAACCTAACAATCAAGCCAGATGGAAGCATTGAACCAGATACTGATGTTATTTGGCTTCAAAGAAACGGAACCACCTACACCTTTATAGTAGATTTTTTTGGCACCATAACAGTTCAGAAAGCTGGCATTACAATTGATGGTGCAGGACATACCCTTCAAGGAAACCCCCGAGAACCGACCTTAGGAGGGATAAATTTGGTTGGACATGATGAGACTTTCAACGCCTATGGCAACGTTTTAGTGAAGAATCTTCGCGTCTGCAATTTCCTGGAAGGCATACGTACTCCCTCAAACAACAACAGTTTCATAAGCAACCGCTTCGAAAACACCCGCATACACATTCTGGGCGGTCCAGTAGGGAATGTCGTAAAAAATAACTTTTTCGTTAATTCCTCGGTTTTTGTCGATTATAACTACGGAGGGCATGATGTCATAATTGAAAACAACTTCTGGGACAGCGGCACACTTGTTGATTTAGCGGATGCACCCTTTGTAGATAGGAACTACTGGAGCAACTACACAACCAAATATCCTAACGCCACCCAAGTTGAAGGGCTGGGGATCTGGAACAAACCCTACGTAGATGATAGATACTCGTGGGCAACGGGCAGAAGCATAGATTTCCACCCATTGGTAAACCCAATAACCGATTTTGAGATCCCCGACTTTAACCTACCACCTGTCCTAAGCACACGCCCCCAAATATCGGTGCTTCCAACGATCAACACCGGTGCAGAACCACCCAAAACAGAGCCTCTCCCAACAATATTCGTCATTGGGTCCGTAATTGTTGTGGCTGCTGTTAGCGTCGGTTTGCTGGTTTACCTCAAGAAACGCCGCAAAGAGGCAACTCAAACATGAGGAAAACAGCCGTACCCATAACGGTTGCCCTTCTATTTCTGGCAGCAACACTTCTGTTCTCAACCGACTCCACCTCAGGAACAGATTCAGCTGAGAACATTTGGACAAACGAAGCCCCAATAAGTCAGGCAAGAAGCAACCTAGGCGTGGCAGTCGTTAACGGCAAAATCTACGTCATTGGCGGTAAAAACGATAGTCAAAGCCTACTTGGCACCAATGAAATGTATGATCCGGAGACTGGCAAATGGGTCAGCAAAACTCCAATGCCAACGCCAAGATCGCAATTCGCGATTTCAGTATATCAAAACAAAATCTACGTTATAGGTGGACTCTTGAAAGAGACTTTTATAGATCGCTTTCGCGTCTCCGCTGCCAACGAAGTCTATGACCCATCGACAGACACATGGGAGACCAAAGCCTCCATGCCAACCCCCAGAAGCGGATTAAGCGCAAACGTAGTTAAAAGCAAAATCTACCTACTCGGAGGCGGCCAAGAGTATCCCTATCCCAATTGGGGACCATCATCTACAAACGAAGTTTACGACCCAGAAACTGATACCTGGACGACAAAAACCTCTATGCCACAGCGTGTTTTCCTAGCCGCATCCGTGGTGCTTGACGAGAAAATACATGTGTTGGGCGGCCAATTTGAATTCTTGGGAGGCGGATACGGTGACTTCCATCAGGTTTATGACGCTGAAAACGATATATGGACAACGGCAACCCCTGTTCCCGAAGGTTTCTTTTCCGCTGGTGTTGGCGCAACCACCGGTACCCATGCGCCCAAGAGAATTTATGTAATTGGTGGCGAAAGACTCCAAAACCCAAGCAACCTAACCCAGGTCTATGACCCTGATCAAGACAGTTGGGCAGTCGGGGCGCCTATGCCAACTCCCCGCAGCGGTTTCAGTGTTGCAGTATTAAATGATGAGATCTACGCAATTGGCGGTTGGCCCGGCTTCTGGCCAATGTCTGCTGCTAACGAAAAATATACTCCAATAGGTTACTTGCCTGTCCCTGAAGATGACTCGGAGCAAAAGGAAGAACCTGAGCTTCTACCTTTGGTGGCGTCTGCTATTGTAGTTGTGGTCGCTGCCGTTGTGGCTGCTGGTTTGCTGGTTTACCTCAAGAAACACAAGCAAAGGAAGTTGGATGGGTATGAGTAAGGGCTTAGCTTTGTTGTTTGCTATCTTATTCCTAACATGTATAACCATTTCTCAGTCAGTAAAGGCTTCAGTTGACTTATGGGTTGAAAGAGTACCTGTGCCTAATGCAGAATTTAATTTTGGAGCCGTTTCAGTAAGCGGCGAAATATACGCTATCGGTCACAATTTTACGTATATATTTGATCCCTCGGCGGATACGTGGGTTTCAAAAACACCGATGCCAAGTCACCGACAAGGCTTCGCCATCGCCGCCTGCCAAAACAAAATATACGTTATAGGCGGCTGGAACAGCACTGATCCGCATACTGGAATAGCCATCACGATGAGCATAAACGAAATGTATGATCCAGCAACAGACACCTGGGCAACTAAAGCATCACTGCCCACCCCGACGACCAACATGGAGGCTAGCGTGATAGACGACAAAATCTACGTCATAAGCGGAATGTCAGACATCTCCAAGCCTACCTTGTCAAGTTCCAACTGGGTTTATGATCCCCCAAGCAATTCTTGGAGCCCAGCAGCACCCATACCCACATCAGTTTTCAATTATGCCTCAGCAGTTGTGGACAACAAAATATACATAGAAGGCGGAGGACTTAGCGGCTCACCCTACTATAGTAACCTCAACCAGATTTATGACACAAAAACAAACACCTGGACTCTCGGAGAGTCTCTACCAGTTATGGTTCATAATGGTGCCGCTGGCGCAACTACAGGAGTGTTCGCATCAGCAAAGCTCTATGTTATAGGCGGGACCAACGATGGCTATAACGGTGTCAAGACAATTCAAATCTATGATCCACAAACGGGCAATTGGACTCTTGGTGCTCAGATGCCGACTGCGCGCTTGGGCTTAGCGGTCGCAGTGTTAAATGATACATTCTACGCTTTAGGCGGCATATCTTCGGCAGGTCCACAAAACAACATGGGCACCGAATATGCCATTAATGAACAGTACATACCTTTGGACTACCAAGGACCTATACCTTCACCATACGTTCCCACACCAACTCCCCGTTCAACTAACACACCGACCCCAACTCCTACGCCTACTCCACCCAATTTTGGACCAACTTCATCTCCAACTCCTTCACCTTCAATTCCAGAGTTTCCTTCATGGACAATTCTAATATTATTTACTGTAATAGCTATGGTTGCTGGTTTGTTGGTCTACGTCAAGAGACACAAACACCCGAGATAATTCACTTTTAATGATGAATATCGAAAAAAGGGTTCTTTAAGGATAGCAGGATTCGCTTAGATCATTAAGCGTATCGAATCGGACCATCCCATCCCTCAAAGACTCATCTATTCCTGAAATTGGCTTGTAAAAAATAGTACACTTGAAACAGTTGAGTTCTACAACTCTTCGAGTTTTCTTCAAAAAGATTTGGTGAATCTATTGGTGAACATGCATCTTAGCTAAAAGCTATTGGGTTCTGCGCGTTAAATTTAAACGTGGGTTTAGATCTAACCCCCTGCACTTGTCGCTTATTTTGGCAAATAAAGCTTAAATCTCAGCTTTATTTAGAAATTTTCAATAAACAACGGATTTTTCAGGGCAATACTCGCTCGGGGATAAGTCCGGTAGAGAACTAAACCATTTTTGGTTCGAATAAAATTAGGTATGGTGAGAGCCAAAACAACTTTACTTGTTTGAGGTTTTAGCGTGGGCTATTCTGACAATTAGGTAATGGACTGATTTGAACCCACGTACTGATGAAGACATAGCGAACATTTTAATGAATCAAGCTGACGCGCACTTTGCAGGATGGTTAATGTGTCCTGTCTGCAAGAAAGAAACTCGCCACTGCACCAAAGATACCCATGAAAGCCCTGTCTCGAAGATGCGCCGGATCTGGTGTGAGGATTGCACCGAGTGGCTAAAATGCAGTTCAAGCAAAGTAGCGGAAAATGCGAATAATTCTATTCCTAAAGTAGTGCATGTGTTTTATATTTCGCAGATATTCGAGAACACTAAGTTCTCGGCCCCAATCTACCAAACTTTAGTTGACCAACATACTTGAGGATCCAACAAACAAAATCTTCGTATGCCTGGATACCCTCTTTTGTAAGGTGAACATATCCTTCACTATCCACTTTTACAAACCCTTTATCCGACATCCAAACAAGATAGCGTATGAGCCTATCGTACGCCAATCCAGTTGAGGTAGCTAAAGCTGTTTTGTTAAGCCTACGTTTTTCTCTTAAAGCCTCAATTATTCGGGCTATTACATATAGGTCAGGTTTTAAACTCTGCTCTCCCGAACTCAAGGCTAAACCACCGTAACTCCCAAACAAGCATATCTAGTGCACGCAGTTCCTGATACCGCCTCAAAAGATCCTTACCTAACAAGACTGCAACAATCAACACTCCTATTAAACCCCAAAAAATAGATCCCGCTATTACAATTTGCTGCATAAGTATAAGAGTTAATCCATTCCATAGAAGCTCAAAGGCCGAAACTATAACCACAAGATACGTTCCCGCCTTGATTAATGCATATACTGCATAACCTAATCGACCATCGGATATATCATCAAAAGTCCTGTCCCAATCCACATCAATCAGGACTTTTAGGGTTGAGGCGAATCCTTTTGCAATCTCCGTTTTCCATTGACCTTCAGGGATATTCATTATTTTTTTATGCATAAGATACATTCCACAAAGTAATCCACCGATTGGAATAAGTAGCGACAAGAACGCCACAACAAGAAACATTGCAGTATTGAGTAAATGCTCCAATTCCAATATTTCAAATAAGCTCAGTAAAGCGAAAAACACCCCTAATGTAGTTCCAATAATTAGGGCAAATTTTGGTAAAAACTCCGCTATGGCTTTGTATTTCTTTACCTGATCTAGTGTCTGCATTAACTGGGTAACTTTTATGGCAACTTTGTCCTCAATTAATATTGTTTTTCCCAACTCAACACCGTCTTAAATGATTTTTGGGTTGTTTGACTTGAAAACAAGTTCTTGGGGGATATAAGTGGTACTCCTTCCGAGTGAGCAACTATTACATATAGCCAAATAAATCATTAGAACGAACCGGGCACTTAAGTGAATCAGAATGTCAGCAATAGCACAAATCCAGAAAAGCTTCATTGTTCCAATGAGTTGCGAACCGACTTTCATTAAGTTGCAGAGTACACTACCTACGTTGGGCCTGAAGAATTAGAAAACAAAGAAGGTAATTCCTTGGTCATATTTATCGGTTGAATATAAAGAAGGGTTCATGCAAAAAGGAGAAATAGAATTCTATGTTGTAGCCAAAAAAAATAAAACAGAAATTAGTCTTGCATGGACTTATCCGTCTAATGAGGAAGAAGAGACTGAAGATGAAGGAGATTTTGAAGATGGAGCAGAAATCATATCTATGATTTTTTCTAACGTTATGAAATTAAGAAAATCCAAGCTAAATTATGATAAGTTAATTGAGGAACTCAGACTTAAGATGGATTCATCCGTAAATACTTCAATTGAAGATGGGGCTTCTAACTCTGAGAATTCCTTGACCGCCACCATGAACATTAGATGCAGAGCCTATTGCGAGGTATTTGATGGAAAACTTGGAAAGTGCCCAAGATGCGGTACAGTAGGTTATTTCTAAATTGATTGAACTTAGCCCGATCGACTTAGAAATCACTGTCAAGTTGCTCTTAGCTGTTTTTCTGGGGGCAATTATTGGTTTAGAAAGGGAGTTGCATAAGAGTGCAGCGGGGATAAAGACATTCTCAATTGTATGTTTAGGTGCGACGCTTTTCACTTCTGTAGCGGCCATAGTTGATATTAGAGTAACAACTGGTGTAATAACTGGGGTCGGCTTCTTAGGGGCAGCAACAGTTTTTAAATCAGATAACAGGGTCATTGGATTAACAACTGCTGCCTTAATCTGGTCCACCTCAGCTGTTGGATTTGCGCTAGGTACAGGATTTTACTTGGCTGCTATTGTTGGCACGATATTAATTATTGCTATACTTTACCCTATAGAGAGAATTGAAAGTAAGATACTAAAGACTCATCATCATGAAAAAGAAAAGCAAGATAAGCAGTAAGAAGCACACTTTTTATGATTGATGAATTATTGCTTGTCTTTACTAGTTCTTTTGGGTTAAACCTCATATCTTTCTTTAGCCCGTCAAATCTTTTTATAGCTTCGAGATCTGCTCTTTTTTTAAGTTCTTCAGATCCCACTTCTTTAATTGTCATTGGATGTGTTGTTGCATTTGGAGCAACATTAGCAAAAAGTATGCACTATTTAGTTTCATTCTTTATCGGCAAACATCTAAGGAAAAAACAAACACAAACGTTGGAATCCCAAACTGGGAGAGTTAGGCGTTGGGCTTTTTTCTTACTTTTTGTAACAGCTGCAACACCATACCTGACGAACCAGTTGTCATACCCTTAGGACTCTTAAAATACAGTCCCATAAGATTTTTCTGCGCTTTCTTCCTTGGGAAGATTCTAATTACCGTAGCGGGAGCCTTTATTGGAAGTTGGACAGCAAATGCCTTTTCTGGATGGATAAGCAATGAAGCGATGATTGCTTTTTCCATACTTTTAACAGTTATTATAACCGTAATCCTCTTGAAAAGGAACCTCGGAGAGACTTTTCGTAAATTATTTAAAAAAGTATGTTTATTATCGGGTCAGTAAGAGATTATGTGCTTTCATCGCTTCACTCGCATTCAATTGAATTTATTAAGTTGCTTACAGGTCAATTTTTTTGGTTTTATGCACTTTGTCTCTATGTGTTCTCAGGTTTTTTGGATTTTGAAATGTTTCTCAGCACACTGGACAAGAGCAGTGCAAGAAACAAGGAGAATTGATTCCGAGTCTTGCATTATTTTTTCGAAAATCGACTACTATACTTTTTGCTGATTTTGCAGGTCCAGAATCTGTGAAAGAAGCTGAAGATGATATTTCAGTTGCAGTTATCTTGACCCTAAGTTCTTCTAACTTGCTAAAGTGATACTGCGACAAGGCACTTTTTTCAAAGCTTTCCTCGTTTACATGGAGACTCCATATAACATTAAGGAGCGTTTTTTCTACTCTAGGTTCAAAAGTTATTTTAATTTCACTTTTTTGCTTAAAGGCCGTAAATTGCATTTGCAAGTATGCGGGCGGTGTCGAGATTTTTGTTTTTAGATTTCTAATTCAAGAGTAGATAAAATATTTTCAACATTTGAAAAGGCCTCCTCAATCTTGGTTGGCGACAACAACCGTTTTTGAATTGTTACTTTTGAGGTACTTGACATTTTAGTACAATCCTTGTTCACTGGCTTTTGTTTTGGCTTTATGTATTCATTGCTCACCCGGAAGGAGTCACTTTAATCGAATCAGAAAAGGAGTCAGTTGATAGAATCGAAATAATATTGTATTGGTTGCTAAAGCCTTAAAGTAATTCATGGGTTTTAACCATCCTTTTTTCCCTTCTTAACCAATTTATACACTTCAAACCACACTATACTGGTAAAGCCTGCTACAAAGCAAATCAACAAATTCACTGGAGATATATAGGTGAACGTGAAGAGTCCGCTTAGCGGCGGCAAATAAATTACGAGTAATAAAGCGACTATTGCAAGCACTACAATTTGCCAGAACGCTTTGTTTGGTTTGCGCAAGATACCTATTATAGATTGACTCCATGAGCGGTTTGTAGCTATCAATGCTATATTTGCTAACACTATAGTTGCGAACGCCATTGTACGCGCTGTATCCAAACCTAAACCAGTTGAACTAGCGTAAAGGTAAACTGCAATTACAAACACCAATGAAACGGTTCCTTGCAGACCAGCGATGATTGCGGCTTTCATATTGAATAGTCTTGAAGTTATACTTCTGGGTTTTCGTCGCATCACATCTTTTTCTTCTGATTCAGCCTCGAAAGCGGTTGTGCAGGCTGGGTCGATGATAAATTCTAGGAATACTATGTGCAGTGGCAGTAGGATTAGTGGCCAACCAAACAGCACGGGCAGGGCTGATAGTCCAGCGATTGGGATGTGCACTGCGAAGATGTATGCTATGGCTTTTTTCAGGTTGTCAAAGATTCTGCGGCCCATCTTTACTCCGCCCACGATAGAACTAAAGTCGTCATCTAGTAGCACTAATGTTGAGGCTTCTCTGGCGACGTCTGTCCCTCTTCCACCCATTGCTATACCGATGTTTGCTGACTTGAGTGCTGGTGCATCGTTTACGCCGTCTCCAGTCATGGCTACTATTTCGCCGTTTGCTTTGAAAGCATCTACAATTCGTAGCTTCTGCTCAGGTACGACTCGTGCAAAGATGTTTACGTTCTTGATTCTCTCTCTTAGTTCTTCATTGTTCATCTTTTCGAGTTCTGGCCCAGTTATGATGTTCTCGGGATTTCGTAAGCTTATTTGTCGGCCGATATTCTGTGCGGTCAGTGGATAGTCACCGGTGATCATGACTACTCTTATGCCTGCGTTGTAACATTCGTTAACTGCATCTGAAACATTCGGTCTTACAGGATCGACGAAACCAATTAAGCCTATAAACTTGAATACAAAATCATGCTGCTCCTTTGGCAATTCTCCCTTTGCCATTTTGAAGGAGGTTTTAGCTACACCTAAGACGCGAAGACCCTCTCCAGCCATTTTCTGGATATTCGCAAAGATTTCTTTTGCTTCCGCATCTTTTAGGTGGCATAAGTCGATTATCGCTTCAGGTGCCCCCTTAGCTGCGATGATATAATCAGTATCGTTTGGTGAACCCCAAACGTTTGACATGGCCAGCAATTTTTGGGATAGCGGGTATTCTTGAATTAGTTGCCAGTCAGAATGGACATGCTCCGTTTTTGCGAATTCGCCTTCTACGAAGTTTGTGATGGCTTTTTCCATGGGGTCAAAGGGGTCTTTTTTGCATGCGAGCACACTGAATTCTATTAGTTCGTGGCAGCATTCAGGTGGATTCTTGAGTGCTGAGTCGATTGTGTACATTTTGTTGTTTGTACAGAGTTTGGATACGGACATTTTGTTGAGTGTTAACGTGCCTGTCTTGTCAACACACAAGACTGTTGCTGATCCAAGACTCTCTATTGCATGAGGCTGTCTTGTCAGTACATTTTTTTTAGACATGCGCCAAGCGCCGAGTGCTAAGAAGATTGTTAGTACAACTGGGAACTCTTCAGGTAGCATCGCCATAGCAAGAGTTACGCCTGCCAGTATTCCTTCTATCCAATCGAAACGTGTGAAACCATAAACAATGATGACTAAAGCGCAAAGTGATAGACCGAAGATAGCGAAGTTGCGGACAAGCTTTGAAACTTCAACTTTTAGTTTGGTTTCATCGCGCTCAACTTGTTGGAGTTTAACGCCAATTTTACCCATTTTAGTTTTGGCGCCGGTTGACTTGACTATTGCAATGGCTTGACCTTGGGTTACAAGTGTTCCTGAGTAGATGTATGGTTGGTCGTCACCGCCCGGTCGCCAAGCTTGCTCTTCTAGTTTGCCGATGGCTTTGCGGACTGGAACTGATTCACCTGTTAGAAGTGATTCATCAACCATTAGATTGTTAGATGATAATAATAATGCGTCTGCTGGGACGCGGTCGCCTTCGGCTAGAATCATGATGTCGCCAGGCACTACTTCACGGCCTGGAACCCGAAACTGTTTGCCGTCTCGTATTACTAGCGCTCGAGGGCTTGATAAATTCTTTAAGGCATCAAGGGAATTCTCTGTTTTTCGCTCTTGAAAAATAGTTATGCCCATGACTACGAAAACAAAGCTTAGTAGAACTAAGCCTTCTGTGACTTGGCCTAAGATGAAGTATATGCTGCCGCTCGCTACAAGCAGGAGGAAAATTGGCTCTTTAATTACGTTTAATGCGATTTGAAAAATGCTTCGCTTCTTAGATGAGGGTAATTCATTGTACCCGTCTCGTTTCAGTTTTTCTTGTGCTTCGTTGGTTGTTATTCCAGTTAAGGCATCAACGTCAATGTTATGCATATACACGTGTTCCTTTTTGCTGTGTGGCGACAAACCCTATTGTCATTTATTCGAGTTGAAGCCATCCACTTTTATTTGGCAATTGACTATTTGAGAAGCGAAAATACTTAAAGGGTTTTTGTCACTAATATTTTTTATCAGTGGTGAAATAAGTGAAAAATATTGAGCTTCAAAAGGCACTTGAAGCAATAGGCTTAACTAAATATGAATCCAAAGCATATATCAGCCTAATCCAAACACGCACATAAATGCAGGTAAACTCAGCAAGCTCACCGAAATACCGCATTCAAAAATATACGAAGTCCTCATTCGTTTCAAAAAAGAAATTAGTAGAAGTTCAAAGGGGATGACCACTTTTCTTTAAAGCAATAAAACCCTCCACTGCCATAGATGGGTTGGAGACAGAACTAAAAGAAACTCTGCAGCACGAATTCTCTCAAAGAAAAAATGACTTAGAAAACCTCTATGGGAAAAAAATAGGGCAAATAACCCAAGCGCATAACATACTTCGCGAATTGGATAATTTTTATGAGAAAAATGCCGCCATGGAACCCTCTGAAGAATTCATTTGGACAATTAAAGGAAAGGACAACTTGAGTAACCAAGCAGAAGAAATCATTCAGAGTGCATGGACCGCAGAGGCGCGGTTGAGATGATGCCGCTTGATGATTTCTCTGAATTAATGTCAACAATTGAAATGGTGTCTTCAAGAGGCGTTAAGGTTCTTCTTGTTATTCATAATCTTACCCGGAGTGTTCAGAAACTCAAAGGCTTAACTGAGATTTTCTACGATAGGTCGCCGTTGCCTACGAATTGTGGAATGATTTTGGCTGATGATAAGAGAGGTATGTTTATTTCAGAAAATTCCACTATAGGATTTAAAGCATATTAGTAGAGCGTCTTGATGACATTGCTCAATTTTACCAGCATGAACTTGAGGAGTCAACAAAAATATAACTCAATTGATGATGGTTATGGCTCGCGTCAAAATTCCAGTGCCATAATCAACCATAGTTGCCTTAATCGCAAAGTTTTTAACCGTTCAAATTAGAGAGTCAAACATCGCAGTTTTCAAATCTCTTATACTTGCCACCAGGGCAGAAAAAGCGCTGCGTTTCAGGGTACATTAACTATAGACGGAGAGTAGATTCTAAGTGGGGAGATCTTCGCAGTTCAGAAAAGAAGCAAAAACGCTACCTTGGGCGTGATGAAAATTTTACAAAAATAGCCCTATTCAGCTGGTTTAGGCAAAAGGACTCAGATCCTTTTGGATAAGTCCGGTCTGACCCATCTATTTTGATGAATACATACTGGATCGACGGTTTAAACGATGGCTTGAAGCTAACCCCCTGCACCAACAAATAAACCCCTTAATATTGAGCAATACCTTTTTAGCGCTTTGGCCTTCCAACAACATCGCGAATCTTGTCGTTTTGCACAGAATCAACCGCCGCCGCATCTTCCGATCCCAAACCACTACTTCCCGAAACCACACAAGACGTCTTTCCCTGAGAACCCCCAACAGCTGCCTTATGCAAA
>CAWIYF010000005.1:0-107910 GCA_963840295.1 Candidatus Bathyarchaeota archaeon | reverse complement strand
CATTCCACCATTACTACCTGCGCAAAGCGTACTTTTTTGAAAAGAAAAGACGCTTTAAACTGTCAACGGCGCTGGTTGTCGGCGTACACCTAATTGCAAACGTCAAACTGAAGCTTAGAAGACAATGAAAAGGATGAAGGATATTGCTTGGTTTCTTTCTGAACCGAAAAGATTCAACCAGAAAAATGACCGCAGCAACCACCGTTACTACTGTAAGCAGCCAAAAGGACTCTTCAATTGCCCCGCCCAAAATCAAATGGATTGTTAAAACAGCCAGTTCAGCCGCGAGAACTGCCATAAAGATAAATCCGAAAATGGCGAAGGTTGGGATAAGCGTCCTTCCAAACCATATGTAACCTTTCACACGTATTTTTTTCTTGACGACATAGTTGCCGTATGTATCTTTATCCACTAATCCTTGATCTATGAGTTTTTGGAGGTTTCGGTAAGCGACGCTTGGGCTGCTCAGGTTTGCGCCACGCATCAAGTCTCTGGGACCGATAGGCTTACCGACCCTAACCAGATACAGATACGTTTTGAGAGTAGTTGCATTTGGTTCTTTCTCAGTTTCCAAGCTTAGCGCCGCCAAGACTAATTAGCGTAGTCTGCACTTAAAAAACCAAGCGCAAACAAAAATTTGGATTCAAGGTTTGTCAAGATTTGGAGAGTTTACGAGAAATCAAAATACTGCTTAGATTTTTGCATTTTCATGTTTAAAACAAAAAAAGAAAAGAGGAATTGTTTGTGTTTGTTTTTCTTTAAGGTCTTCTTCGAAGTAATGCTATTAGTACTACGCCAATGATGACGAGTATAATAATTATGGCAATTGCTGAGCCTAGAACGTATGTGTCGGTCATTGAAGATGGAGGCGCCGCTGTAGGTGCTGTGGTTGGTTGTGATTCTTGGACGGTGAAACTGCTCTTCGCCCATGATGGCCAATAGCCGTTTGTTCCATGGAAAGTTGTTGTAATCGTGTAGTTGCCCGAGATATCAGGTGTCCATGTTAGGCTGTACATGCCTGTCTCATCGGTGGTTGCTGTGCCTATGTTTCTGTAGTTGCCGTTAGAGTCAAGAACATCCACTGTAACTGGAACTCCCGTAAAGTCGGTTGGCACTGGTTTTTGCTGGTAAACATAGCCCATCCAATCCATCATGCTTACGTCAGATGCGACTGGAACACCATTGGGGAAGCGTGCCGCCTGCTGGTTCTGCTTGGTGCCTGCGGAAATATCAATTACTGTACCGCTGATTACCACGGGTTGACCAAAGGCCGCAGCAAGGTTCGGTGCTGAAACTGTGAGGGCGCTGGGGCCTCTGCCTACGCTGTAGATTTGGTTATCGTAACCGTTTAACCATGTTGCAAATCCATCTGCTATTGCAAAGCTTTGTGAAATGAATTCGCCGGTGTAGTCTGAGAGTGTCCAGATTTCGGTTCCGTCAGTAGCGTTTACTGCCCGTGCTAGTGCGCCCTTGTAGATTGGGTCGGTAATAGTGTGCTCTGTAGTAAGCAAGTAGATTACTCCGTTACCGACAGCGTTGATGAACGTTGGATAGTCACCATAAAAGACAGATAAGCCGCCTTTTGTACTGTTGCCTGGGCCGCCGTTACCGTAAGTCCATAATAGGTTTCCATTTGTTAGGTCGAAAGCGTAGAGTATTCCTGCGTATCCACTGGTGTAGAGTTTGCCATATGCAAGCTGTGCGCCTAACTGGTTTGGACCGGGTTGACCGTAATAGTCAAAGTCGGTTTGAGCTATAGTTGGACCCCATATTTGTTGTCCAGTTGTTAAGCTGTATCCAATCCAGTTCAGTGATTCCTTGTATGATTCTATGAAGACCTTAGTAACTGGGTCAGCTCCTGCGTAATAGACAGTGATGTTGCCTGCAGGTGGTTGAATAGTGTTTGACCATAGTATTTGGCCTATTGATCCTTTTGAAGCATTGATGTTGATAGCGAAGTATGTGTAAGGTGACGAGTGAGGTGCGCCTGTGAAGCTTCCGGGTGCGTTAGGTTGTGTTCCGTTCAGGCAAAGCAACATGTCGCCTTGGAAAGCTGCAAGTATGTTGGGTGCTGTGGAAGTTTTTACCGATGACATCGAAACGTTCCAGTCGTAACTGGATATTATACCGGCAGTTGTTGAGTTAAGGGGGATATTGCCGTTCACTATGTAAGTGTTAGCAGGTACTGTTGGTGTGTTGGGTATTGCTGGGCTTTGTGTTACACCGCCAGAGACTACTGTTGACATGTTGTATAGTGTTGGGCTGTTAACTGCTGCGCCTGTCCATGGATTAGAAAATGTTTCCCATAGTCTTGATGAGTTCCACTCCAGCAAATTCCAATTTGGATTGGTTGCATTGCCGAGATTTTGATAGACAAATCTCAAGTGTTCGCCTTGTGGACCTAATGCTTCGTAGGCACCTGAAACAGAGGGAGTACCGCTAAGGCTCACATTGAATAATGGATCACCTGTGGCTGCGTCAAAGGCGCGTGCAAAGTTGCTTGTGAAGAGTATTCCCGGGTAGACTCCGTGCTGATTGGGGCTCCAAAGGTTGTATATGTAGCCGAATGACAATGCTGGTACATCCAGTCTAGACCAGAGAACCTGCCCTGTGCGTAGGTCAACAGCATCAGTTGGACCAGTGGCTGTTCCTAGGAATGAAACTGGTTCAGTGTAGTATAATACTCCATTCATTATTATTGGATTGGTGTATCGTTGACTGTAAGCTGATCCCTCGAACCAGCCGACTCCCTGACCAGTGCCTGGATATGAACCACCTGAAGTAAACTGGTTTCCTCCAACAACTCCTCCAAATTGAAGCGGCTTAGTCCACATTATGTGACCAGTTTGAGGTCCAATGGCATCTCCTGGATATCTTTGCATAACAGAACCCCAACTGAAGCTAGGAGGACCGGTACTGAATGCAGTGATGTCGCCTGAGCCGGTTGCGGAAATAACAGGTGAACCGGTTCCAAGCCAATTGGACGATATGGACCACCAGTCAGTGTTTTCACCGTAGATTGGACGAGCCCAATATTCTGCTGGAAGCGGATAGCTATTTATCGGTTCAGGTATAGATTCTTGCTGTACGGTAAGCGTCGCTGTTGCACTACTAGGCAGATAAGTATCGTTAACTAGTTGTGAAGTCGGTTCATAACCACCTGCATACTGCGTGTAATTCTGTCCCGGGAAGCTGAAATAGAAGTTATATGTGCCAACTTGGTCAGGGGTGATCGAGGTTATCTGGTTGGATGTTGGGTCAGATATTGTGTCAAAAATCGTAGTTGATACAGAGCCGTCGGGCTTTACAATGGTTAGATTGTAGTTATGGAATCGATAGTTATTTGTAAGTGCTGCAGCGGCATTTGCCTCAAAACCTACTCCATAAACCTGGTCAACCCAAATGAAAATGGTCGCTTTCTGGCCGACACCGATTGGGTTAGGATTTACTTCAATGTAGGCGTGTGTTGGAATTTGGTAAGCTGGGGTGTGTGCGCTAGCAGTTGGCAAAAGAGTCAATGATGCACTCATCGAAAGTATTAAAATTGTAGCAATTGCGATGGCGAGGGTTTTATGTATTTTAGTTTTCCTAAAAGTCATTTTCTTATCTCCTTTTCTTTGGGTCGCATTAAACGATGTAACCCATAGAAATCAGTGTGATAAAACCTGTATTTAGGCTTTTTTGAACAGTCTTCAATTTAGCCAAAAATGTTGCAAATTGACAATTTTGACTTAAACCCTAAACACGAATAGGCAATTTAAAATTCGAAAAGTAACAAATCATTACAAAACAAATTTGCCAGAAAGTGTTGCATTGGAAGGTTTTAATAAACAAAAAAGACAGAGGATTTTTTGGTTATGTAGTTTTACGGGTGTCTTCTGTATAGAAGCTAGCTAACTAAAGCGATGGCAACGATTATGGCGATAACTCCAGCAACTTTGCAAATCAATAGGTCTAATGTGGTTGCTACATTTGAAAAGCGATTGAGACAGCGATGGTTTTGCTTTTTAAATTTTCAGTTTCTTTTCTCTTATTTTTTTAAATAACATCGTTTTATAAATCGCGTATTTTTTGCTTCGCAGAAATTATAAAAATAACTGTTAAATTTTACTTTTCTGTTAAGAAAAAGCAAGAGCACAAGTTTTATTTAAATATGTCATAATAAATTGTGAAATAAGAAGCACCATTAAAATGCACGATGAACTTAAATATATGAAAGAAGAACCTAAAAACGGATATGAGGGATAAGCCTTATCCGAGCAAGTTAGCGAAGTTCAAGCAAAAATTCTCAAAGAGTTATTGGCGGATGGCCGTCAAACAGATAGTGAGATTGCCGAAAAAATAAACACCACCAAAGATATCGTAAAGAAAAATTTTGAAATAATGCAGAAAAATGGCATAATAACAGGGGCCACAATACACATTAATTATAAAAGCTTCGGTTTCAAGGCTGTAGCCCACATTTTGATTGCTGTTGACCCAAAGCAGGAAGATCAACTTATCGCACATCTGCAAAAGATGCCAGAAGTTTTTTCTGCTTATAGACGAGGCGTGAAAGGTAATATCGATGTTGTTATAATTCTTAAAACGCTTGAACAATTAAATGAGTTCAAGGATTCTATTAAAAGGCTTTTTTCTGTTCTAGAGATGAAGGCTGCAATTTGGACAGATGTCAAAGAGATGAATGAAAATTTAACGATAATTTGCAGTGACGGAAAAAACGCCGTTGAATCTGCCTGTTATCAAGCGAAGTCTCTAAAAATTAATCCTCAAACAGTCACTGTGGACAAAGTTGACCAAAAAATTGCAGATAAGCTAGCTGAGAACGGGCGAGTTACAATAGAAGGTCTAAGCAGGGAACTAGGAATTTCTTATGATACTGCCAAACGAAGGTACCAAAAATTAAAGAAAAATGGTGCCTTAAAGGTTACAATCCAAATTAACCCTGTTAAAATTGGATATCAAGCGATAGGCATTTTCTTCGCCGTTATCTCAAATGAAGATTCACTGTCGATTGTTAAGGAAATTAGCGAGATACCTGACGTTATAAGCATAATGAAAACAACCGGGGATTTTGACCTGCAAATATGGGTTATGATAAGGAGCATCAGTCAACTTCTTTCCATTCAAGAAAAACTTAGAAATATGGAAAATATAACGAAAGTCTATATGGAAATTGCTGCGGTACTGGAAAAGTGGCCAACTCCCCGTCAATACATTTCAACATTTTAATCTTAATACTCGGCAATATTGCCAAAACTAATGTCAATTCGCAACTTTAACGTCAAATTAGGCAGTGATAAAGAAATTATAAATACAAAAATTAACAAACATATACATACAGAAAGCTACAAAAATGAATGATTTAGATGCCAAAATAATCAAGATTCTTCTTCGAGACGGACGAACTGGCTATGATAAAATAGCAAAAGAGTGCGGAGCCTCAAAAAATAAAGTTTGGAAACGCTGTATGGCGATGAGAAACCGAGGCATAATTGCGGGTGCGACAATCCAGGTTAATTTTGGTCATTTAGGTTACGACGCTCTTGCAACTTTGCTTATCAATGTTGAAGCTCAGCAGATGGAACAGGCAATGGAGTTCATTGAGAAAATAAGCGAAGTTCACGCTCACCGCCAGTATTTTAGCGTTTATAACGTCAGAGCTTTCGTGGTTTTAAGGAATCTAAATGAATTGGATAATATAAAGCAGGTAATTAAGCGAAAACTCCCAACCATGGGATTAAAAAATTACATCTGGACAGGAGTTAGAAATATTCCTGAAAACTTGAATATAATAGATCTGAAAGACAATGCAGAAAACAGCCAGATCAGTTCAGTCAGGCCAAACATTATTCCCGGGGAGCGAATCGCAGTTGATAAATTAGACAACCAAATAATTGAAAAGCTAACATTGGATGGACGAATATCGTTCACCAAGATCGCCAAAGAAATCGGGTTATCAACGGATACAGTAGTAAAAAGATACCATAAACTAAGAAACAATGGTACAATAAAAATTTCAATCCAAATAAACCTAAACAAAATTGGGTACAAATCAATATTGGATTTTAACGTAGCTTTCACAACGCCCGGCAGCTTGTCAGATACAGTAGTTGAGTCTCTTGCCAAAATACCCGACATAATTATTATTACAAAAACCAGCGGTGATTACGACCTGCAAGTGACTGCGATGATAAAAGACATTTCAGAATCATTCGCAATCCAAGATGAAATTGCCAGAATTTGCGGGGTCACAAAAATCGAGGTAAGCGCAAGAAAAATTCCTGACAAGTGGCCAACACCGCTGCAGTACATATCGACATTCTAGCAGATAGCTGCACCGTAATCGATATTAACTGTTTACAGAAAGTATCTCGAAAGCAACGCTTGGGTCAAATTGGAGCTAACAGTCTTAAACGTATTAGTCGCCTTCATCATGCTATTCTTGGCTATCCTGCTAGATCTAGCTCTTGGCGACCCCTCCCCCAACTATCCTGACAGGCTATTTTTCAAGCGGCACCCAACTGTTTTGATGGGAAAATTCACAAGAAGAATCGAGCCCTACTTCAAAAATCCAGATCCAAAAACAGAAAAGTTTCTTGGCGTTCTGCTGGCTTTAGCCGTTATCGGTGCCTTTGCTCTTCCAGTTTACTTTGGATTATGGATTATCTTCTCTTATGTGAGCATTTTTGTTTACGCTTTCATCGGCATCATATTACTAAAGTTGACGATTTGCATAAAGCTTGAGACAGACTGGGCAAAAGCCGCAGCTAAAGCCATCGATGCCAGCGATTTACCTGAAGCAAAAAAGTACAGTCACTTCTCAAGACGAGAATCCAAAGATTTAAGCGGCGCGCAAATGGGCAGCGCAGTTATCGAATCGATGTCGGAAAACCTAATTGACTTTAAACTCTCCCCCATGATATCGTTTGCCCTCTTCGGCGTGACCGGCGCAATTGCTTTTCGAGCGGTCAACACGTTGGATGGGATGGTTGGCTTCAAAACTAAAGAACACATTAACACAGGCTGGTTTAGCGCAAACCTGGACAACTTTGTAAACTTTATTCCCACACGGCTAACAGCCCTACTTATGATTGTGGCGGCGGCAATACTGCGCATGGATGCTAAGAATGCTTGGAGAATTGCTCGTCGAGACCACAGAAAAACCCCAAGCAGAAACCACGGTTGGCCAATGGGTGCAGTCGCTGGCGCGTTGCGGATTCAGTTGGAGAAGCCAGGACAGTACATTCTGGGGGATGCTCAAGAACCTTTGACTGGAGACAAGATTTTGGGTGCGTTGCGGATCAGGGATGTTACGATTGTTCTGTGGGGGCTGCTGTGTTTGGTTGTCATTGTGGTTGTGCGGTTGTTCTGGTTTATGCCGATTTAGTGCAAAGTTTTAATCGAACCAGAGCGGTATTCCTGAGTTAAGAGTGCCTCTTGATGCGTGTTTGCCTCATAAATCCACCTCGAATTCAACCTAAAGCATGGGGAAAACCCAACGTTTTTCCACCCATCGTCATGGCTTCGGTTGCCGCGGTCCTCGAAAAAAAGCATGCAGTCAGCATCATTGATGCGCCTACCGAGGGCTGGGAGAATCTTCTGGACCTTGACGCAACCAAGTACAGAGTGGGGTTAAGCGCAGAAACCATTGCCCAACGCATCGAAGCATGGAAACCTGATGTTGTTGCGTTGGAGATTCCGTTTTCAGGCTGGTCTAAAACCGCGTTTGAAGTGGCATCAATCGCTAATAAAGTCAACAAAAATATCAAAGTGATTCTATTCGGGTTGCACCCTTCCTCGCGCCCAGAAGATTGCCTGTTAAACGCTGACATCGATTTTGTAGTTGTCGGCGAACCCGAAAACACCGTTTCAGAACTGATTGATGCATTGAAGTATGGAAAACGGGATTTCAGGGGCATCGACGGTTTAGGATTCAGGGAGAAAGATAAGCCAATTCTCACTCGGAACCGCGCTGTAATCGAGGATTTGGATTCCCTGCCTTTTCCAGCAAGACACCTCTTACCCATGGATATTTATGCTCAAGCAGTAAAGCAGAATCCGCTAAGAGGCGAAATCCACAAGCCCTACACCATAGTCATAACAAGTCGAGGCTGCCCTTACAACTGTGTTTTCTGTTCAAGCTGCGTTGTTTGGGGCAAACAGTGGCGTCCAAGAAGCGCAAAGAATGTGGTTGATGAAATCGAGCAGGTAATCAAAACTTTCGGCATCGAACAGATTGACTTCTCCGATGACAACATGACTTTGGACAAAAAACGCATGGCTGAAATCTGCGATTTAATCGTTGAGCGAGATTTACGGTTTGAGTGGTTTACACCAAACGGCATCAGGGCAGACACACTCGACGAATCGCTTCTGCGGAAGATGAAGTCGGCTGGCTGCAAAAAAATCCGCATCGCACCTGAATCAGGCGTTCAGCGTGTTGTTAATGAGGTTATCAAAAAGAACCAAGACCTCAAAGCTGTTGAGCAAGCAGTGGTTTTATGCAAACGCGTCGGCATCAAAGTCGGCTGCTTCTTCGTCATCGGCTTAATCGGCGAAACCAAAGCCGACATCGAAGAAACCATCAACTTCGCATACAAACTCAAGGCATTGGGCGCTGATACCTTCATCTTTAGCATCGCCATGCCCCTGTACGGAACCGCATTCTATGAGCAGGCAAAGCAGAGGGGCTTTTTGCGCGAAGGTTTCTGCGATTACGCGTTGGCAGCGACTGAGCCACAGGTTGAGACGCCCGATTGGTCGGCGAAGGATTTGCAGGAGCTTTGTATGAAGGCAAACTTGGTCAATCCAACGTTTACTAGGGGCAAGGTTTTGAGGGCGATTCGGAATCCTAAGAAAACAGCCAAGTTACTGCTGAAGAGAAAGTAGCGTCAGTAAGTTTTATACCAAACGTATGGTTTTTTAATTGTATGAAATCGGCTTTTGAAAGATTACTGCCTTTTCTGAAGGTTTTTCGGCAAATCCTGCTTTGTACGGGTAGCTCGCATTGTTCTACAGCATAATCATACAGTTAACTCACCTCAAATTCTTCCAGCATTCTAGGATTCACTAATATTTCTCGGTTGTTTGGCTGAAATGGGTTGAATATAACTGTGAATTCTTAAAAGAAGAGTTAAATGTGGTGGACCTGGCGGGATTTGAACCAATTGGGTTCAGACCACAACTCTTCTAATAAAATTTTCCAAATCAGGCTATTTTTATATAAATCTATGCAAAAATTTTCGGTACATTTCAAAAAGTGCTTGCTAGAGTTTCTCTACCCATTGCTTAAATTTAAAGACAAAAATGAAAGAACCCACGCAAGAGCTGGCTAAGCCAGCAATCAAAAAAGATATACCTAATTCACTTTTTCCAAAACTGCACGCAGTAAGTAAAATCCCTATTAATGTTAAGATTGCTCCAAAGACCCAAGTTTCCAAGGCTCTTACCATTTCATAATTATGGCTGACTTGTTTTAAATATTGCGTATATTCTCGGAATTAATATGAATGCACAACAAAAATACACGAATTAAGCACTTGCATCTTTTTCTTCAAAATTTTGGGGGAAATAAATAATTACTTGAACATAAATGGATTATCTATTCATTGAAGGATATGTTAATGAATAGAAAGGAAGGAGGACGGCCCCATGGTGGAATTATTTACAGAATTCGTTATCAACATCACCATTATCGCTGTCTCTTTTATTGTGTTGAATTGGGCGAGTAATCTTGCGATAAAAAATGCTTTATTAGTATCTAATATAACCCAACTTGGAAAAACAGCTGTTGGGTTCAGCTTGATAGCCTTTTCAACATCACTGCCAGAATTAACGGTTGCCTTTATAGCCGCTTTATCTGGAGGTGCGGCCCTCTCAGTTGGGAACGTTTTAGGTTCAAACATTGTAAATATTTCAGTAATAATTGGATTAGCGGCAATTCTTCTTTTCATAAAATCACGTCGAAAACATAATGGATTAAAAAGTTCAAAAGAAATAAGTGTCATTCCAGCTTTCGCCAAATCAGAACTTAGCAGTATTCATTTCGGTCTCTTCATTTCCTCTGTAATCCCAATTATTCTAATCTACATTAACACCGCAACATGGATTGTCGGCTTAGTTCTAATCTCGATATTCGTTGTTTATATGTATCAACTATCAAAAGTTAGAATACCTTCTGAAAATGGTGAAGTCACTCAAGAAGAGAAAAGTAAGCTGAAACGCTATGTTCTTTTCACTATTATTGGTGCACTTGGAGTTGTTGTTAGTGCTTACTTCCTTGTTGAATCTTCCGTTGGAATAGCCACATCTATTGGAATCTCTCAGCAGATAATAGGTGCAACCATAATTGCGTTTGGCACAAGCCTTCCAGAACTAACCTTAGACTTGAAGGCATTTCTTAGGGGTCACCCTGATCTTGCGTTCGGTGATATTATCGGTAGTAGTTTCGTAAATATTACGCTGATTTTGGGCATTACTCTTTTCGTTCCAGTACTTGTTGGTTCGCCATTACAAATGAACATGAGTGTTTTCCAGAATCTTGTAATATTCTCAATAATTACAAACCTATTTTTCTGGTATTTTCTTTCAAGGGAGAGAATCAGTTGGCAAGAAGGCGTTGTTTTTCTGTCTATATACGCACTTTTCTTAGCTACCACTTTAGGTTTTGTTTGATCAATCGAAGCAAGAAAATGCTATCTCCAAACTATAAGATACACTACAAATCATGCATCTTTTACGGTCGGTGTGACGCTAATGTATTTGGTGATCAGCAGTTGTAGCTTTAGAAGATAATGATGATGGTGATGATACGGCGACTGGGAGCGGCGAATGGGTGTTATCTTTCAAAGATAAACCCAAGTTAACATTAGTCTTAATTCTAGCAAGCCACAACATCAACCCCGCTAAGGCCACTATCAGAGCTATGGCAAAAACGGGAGCTGGAGAAGATGCTGCTACAACTGAATTCTGCAAATCAACAGTTGCATCTTTCTGAAATACCAAAGGGTTAACATTGCTTTTTGCGGGGAAGTTGTTGTAACTGAATTCTACACAACGGTTGCAACAACAATCAGATTTAACCAGAATTTAACAACTTACCTTTTACTAAAACCTGAGATTTTTGGTGTATTTTAGAAAATGTGGAAGTTAAGATAGCAAGATTCTTCCGTCGACTATGACAAATTCAACGTTTATGTCCTTGATTTTCTTGGCCTCTATCGCAAATGGATCAGCGGATAGGATTGTTAAATCTGCTAGTTTGCCCTCTTCAATCGAACCCTTTGCGTCTTCGTCGCCTGAAGTGTAAGCCGCATCAAGTGTGTACATGCGCAAGGCTTCTTCAACGCTTAAACGCTGCTCAGGAAACTCCGCTCGCAACACAACTTCCTGAATTCCGAGCAATGGGCTTAGGGGTTCCATAGGGCAGTCAGAACCGCCAGCAACCTTCACACCTTCATCAATGAGTGTTTTAAGGGGATGAAGCCACATTGCCCGTTCCTTGCCAAGGCGTTTGATGGCTGACCAAACCGAGAATTCCGTAGAAACAACTTTAGGCTGGACAGAAATGACCACATTTTGTTTTTTGAGTCGCTTGACCAGATCTTTGTTTAGAACTGCTGCTTGCTCAATGCGGAAACGTGTTTGGCTTGGAGTTTGCTCGATTACGTTCAGGGTTGTGTCGATTGCTTTGTCGCCCATCGCCAGTATGACTGGTTGAACCCCAACCGCCAAAACTTGCCTAACCGACGCGGCCAGTTCTTCTTCTGTGCACATCAATTTGCCTCTGTTGTTTGGTTCATCATTATATGGCTTAAATAACGCCGCTTCTTTGGAATCCAAGTATCCATCCACAACAATTGTAATTCCGCCAAACTGAAGCAATGCATCATGTATCTTGAAATTCGCCATTTTTCCCATAAGTTCCTGCGGCATTACCAAGTTAACCCTGAAGGGTAACCTTTTCTGGGCATGCAACTTTTGAATTATCGACAGCTCAATTTCCGATAAAACCAGCCAATGTACACTTGTCAAGCCAGCTTCAGCAATTTTTTTGCAGGCTAACGCTGTTGCCTCTAAAAGCTCATCCGCGGTGGGTTCGGGAACAGCTTGCCAGATCAAGTTGGCTGCGCTGTCACGCAAAATACCTGTCAGCTCACCAGTTTTTGGGTTCTTATCGATGCTTCCGCCCTTAGGCACCGCGATTTGTTTTGTTAAGCCTGCCAATTGAAGCGCTTTTGTGTTTACGGCGCAGATCATCGCGGATTCGTGGTAGAGAATTACAGGGTTATCTTTTGCAGCGGCATCTAAATCTAAGGTTGTGGGCATGCGTTGTTCTTTGAAGCGGTTGTGGTTCCATCCGCGGCCAATAATCCACTTACCGATTGGCGTTTGCCTTGCCTTTTCCTTCAACATGCCTTGTAGGTCAGAGATTGATTCTGCGGCGGTTAAATCAAGCCACAGGAGGCATCGCCCGAAATCTGCAACGTGAATGTGAGTATCGATTAAGCCGGGCAACACAGTTTTGCCGTCGAGGCTGATTACTTTCGTTTTTTTTCTGATAAACTGGTTGATTTCACCGTTTGTCCCCACTTTAACTATTTTGTTTTTTCTTATAGCGATGGCTTGGGCTGTGGGCTGAGCGGGGTTCATTGTATGAACGTTTGCGTTGATAAGTGCCAAATCCGCCGACAAGATATCGCCTAATAAGCGATAGTTGCTGACTTACGATAAAAAACATTGCGTTTTCGCTAAAAACCGCTGCAGACGCTGGTTTGACCAATTTTACAAAACACATAATAGACGGCTTAACCGTTTTTGAGTAACATTAAGTCGGGGAACCAACGTGAAAGCCCACGTAACACTTGTAAATCCACCATATCCAGTTGAAGCGCCGCAAGCTATCTTTCTGCCACTTGGCATTGGCTACTTGACAGCGGTGCTGGAGGAAAACGGTTACACCGTGGATGTTGTGGATTGTCAAACAACTCATCCCACCCAAAAAGAGTTGGAAGACAAATTCAGAAGCTTAAACCCCGATATAATCGGCGTTACATCCGCCACACTTACTTACATGCCTGCGCTGGATATTCTGAAAGCTGCAAAATCTGCCTTGCCAAACGTGACTACCATGATTGGCGGACCACACGTGACGGTTATGGATGAACAAGTTTTTACTGAAAGCAATAACGTAGATATTGTGGTGCGTAGCGAGGGTGAGCAAACTATGCTGGAGCTAGCGGGTTTGGTGTCCGAGGGCAACATCAAACGCCTTGACCAGGTTTTGGGCGTAACCTTCAAAAAAGATGGCAAAGTTATCCGCAACCCCGACCGACCCTTCATGCAAGACATAGATTCGCTTCCCTATCCCGCACACAAACACTTTGATGTGGGCAAATACAAAATTCTCAACAGAACCTATTTGCCAATAGTCACAAGCCGAGGCTGCCCATTTAGCTGCACTTTTTGCGCAGGATACAAAATGTGCGGCAGAGGCTTCCGAGCTCGAAGTCCAAAGAAAGTCGTTGATGAACTGGAATGGCTCCGAGACGAGTTTGGAGGAGGCGCCTTTGCATTTTATGATGACACTTTTACATTCGACGTGAACAGGGCAATAGCTATTTGCGATGAAATGAAGAAACGCAAGTTTGATTTGCCGTGGGATTGCAGAACAAGAGTTGACAAAGTGTCCAAAGAACTGTTAGTTAAGTTGCGGAGTTCAGGATGTCAGCTTGTCCACTTCGGCGTTGAATCAGGAAGCCAGCAAATGCTGAATTTGATGCGCAAAGGCACTACTGTCGAGCAGAATACTCAGGCAATTAAATGGGCTAAAGAAGCAGGAATCTCTGCTGCTATTTCACTGGTTATTGGCTACCCTACTGAAACCCCAGAACAACTACAACAAACCATCGACTTCATCTACAAAACCAAACCGGATTATGTGTACATGTGTGAAGCAGTTCCTTACCCAGGCACCGAACTCTATGAATACACTAAAAAGTTAGGGCTGGAATTATCCAAGGACTGGAGCCAATACCACGAGCAAACCCAAGTCTTCCAAAACACAATCCTACCGCTGGAGAAGCTAAATCAAACAAAAAAAGACTTCTACGACCGCTACTTATCCCCAACCTTCTACCTGCGAAAAAAACTCAAAGGCGACTTCTACAGTCAAATCATGGCGCGCAGTGCACTCAACCACATTGTTGCAAACAACAGCTTCGCCCGATGGATGGTTAGAAGGCTATATCATCCTAAGAAGAGTCCCGGTGGGCACAGTACGCCAAGCAAACAGCAAGAGTAGGAGCAACCTGAGTGTTTAGGGCTATTGGACGGCAGGTTTCGGGCATCAAATACTTACTAACCCATCCCCACCAACTCAAATGGGTCATCATAAGAGAAATTCATTTTGGTCAACGCAAAAAAAGCAAACGCAAATGGGTTGAGTGGCAAAAGTACGATGCCAACATGCATATCATGATGATGCAGGAACACGCTGAACTCTTAACCGTTAACACCTTAAACGTTGACCGAATCAAAATTTTCAATAACATGGTAAACGGCATTGGGAAGGAATTGCAGATTTTGGATGTTGGCTGCGGCGACGGCGTCATCAGCGAGCCACTTATTAAAAATGGTCACTTTGTCGCAGCTGTAGATTTACCTACCGTTGCAACTTCAGGGCATAAACGCAAGGTTTCCTCCATAATGGCAGGTGACGCGGAAACCCTAGCGTTTTCAGACCAAACGTTCGATTTGGTTATTGCCTCCGAAGTTCTCGAGCACCTGTGGGCACCTGAGAGCTTCATAAACGAAGCCTATAGAACACTCAAACCCCGCGGCTACTTGATTATTGAAACTCCCGAGGGAATAGCTGGGCTAAACTATGATTCACACATGAACTATTATACAGCCGAAAAACTAGAGAAAATGTTGGCGCCAAAATTCGCCGCAAAAAAGGTGGAGCGGTTAGCTGCAACGGGTTCTGCTCAAACACCGACAATTATTGTCTTTTTTGAGAAAACCGTTTAAGGGATTTGCGGCTGGTTTGTTTTCTTTTTGAGTCTTTTTCTGCTGAAATAGACAATCGATGCAAGGGAGAGGGCTGCAATCGCAGCGAGGAGTCCAACCACTACAACCAAAGATGGCGGAGACACTGGATTTTCTGGAATAATCGTGGTATAAGTATTCGTTATTTGGTTGCTGAAGCAGTAGATGTTCCAGTCGTGGTTTCCAATGTAGAGTCTGCTGTTGGCGATTGTTGGCGATGACCAGCTGCCTGAGAGTGTAGTGTAGCTTGCAAGTTTTGACCCGTTATTGTCGGCGTTAAGGATGTATAGGTGGCGTTGGCTAGTCATCATGTAGATTTTTCCGTCAGCGTACGAGGGTGAAGCGTAGAGTTCGTCGCCTGTGAAGGAACTCCAGATGGCGTAGCCATTGGTGGCGTTGAGGGATGTCATGCTGAACTTGTCGATTATGTACAGTTGACCGTCTACGTAGATCGGGGATGAAACAATGAATTCCATGGCGCCGGGGTCGCTGAAAGTCCACACCACCGCGCCTGTCTCTGCGTTTACGCCAAAGTAAGCTCTCAAGTCAGATGACGCAAATACCATGCCAGCCGCGACTGAGGGAGAACCCATCATTTCGGTGCCGCCTGTAAATTGGTATTCATATGGAAGCTGCTGTTTCCAAACTAATGCGCCTGTGTTGGCGTCAAGTCGGTAGAGAGCACCTGAATCTGGTTCTTCAGAAGTAAAGTAGACGCCGCCGTCAACAACTGCGGGGGAAGAGAGGATTGGCCCTTCAGTTTTGAACTTCCAAGCGATGTTACCGCCGTTTGTGTTAAGAGCGTACATGTAACCGTCTAAGGAACCAACGTAAACTCTGTCTCCAACCACTGCGGGCGAGGACTTAAGCACAAAAGATCCATACGTGTAGGGCAAGTCGCCGTTGACAAAGGTCTGCCAATTAAGGGCGCCCGTGTAAGCGTCAAGACAGTAAACGTATCCGTCGTCGCCTCCAGTGTAAAGTTTGCCGTTTGCTATGGCAGGTGAAGATACCTGAGCGTCTTGGGTGGTGAATTTCCATATGAGGTTGCCGCTCCATGCGCCTAAAGCGTAGATGTTGCGGTCTTGGGAACCCGCGTACACTATTCCGTTCGATACGCTTGGTGAGGATATGACTGCGCCGTTGGTTGTGAATTTCCAGGCTAAACTGAGGTTTGAAGGACCCTGCTGAGCAGTAGAAGAGTGTGATGGGTCAGCTCGCCACATAGGCCAGTCACTTGCCAGCGTGTCAGTTCCTATTGCCCACACCTGGTTGATAGCGTTGTATTCGCTTCCTGAAATAGCGTCAACAGCAGTAGTTACTGTTCCCGGAATCAAGTACAAGTGGCCATACGCTACAGCTACAGATTCTCTTGGAGCCAAAGCTTCGATGGGCAATTTCCAGTTTACCGCACCTGTGTAAGCGTTTAAACACACGAATTCTGAGGTGCCGACTTGCCCGCCGTATTGGGCGATTTCGCCTGTTGTTGCATAGACTTTGCCGTCTGCAACCGTGGGGTAACCTGGCCAAAGAAGCGTGCCTGGTCCCTGATATTTCCAAACTAATTTTCCCGTTGCCACATCTATGGCGTACATGTTTCCGTCTTTGTTAAGTTCATAAACTGTTCCATACGCAACTGCCGGTCCAGTGACAAAGTATCCTTCTGCAGTTCCAGGAGAATACGTCCAGAGGATTTTGCCGTCTGAGGCATTGAAGCAGTACAGGGTGTTATCGTCGGTTCCGCCGCGCAGAAACCTGCCGTCTGAGTAGGAACCGTCGAAAATCATAGGTCCCTTAGTAAGGGTAGTCCAGACGACAGCGCCGGTTTTGGCGTCAAGCGCTAGCTGCTGGTTTTCGAAGGATCCCGGGTAGACTTTGCCGTCGCCATAAGTTGTTCCAATGCCTGTTCTGCCGCCGCCGGGAACATATGTCCTCCAAACCAGTGTCGGCGGGTTCGACGGATCAGCAAAACTCCAGCCTTCAATGTAGGAGTCAACTTTGACGTAGAACATTTTTTCTTCAGGACTGTAAACGTTAGAGTTGAAGATGCCTGTATCAGCGCTGAAAGTTGAGCTGGTCCAAAGTAAGCTGCCTGTTTTTGGGTCAAGACAGCTGCTTTCAACAATCATATGTGAATCATCGATTTTGTAAGCTATTGGCCAAGTCCTGTTCATTGGGACGTCGGTTTTCCAAACTTGCTCCCCATTCTGCTGATTGAGTGCAACAACAGAGGTGTTGGTTCCTACAAATATCATGCCGTTAAAAGCGGAAAGATAAGTTTGAATCCCGGTCACATTCGCCTTCCAGAGCACGTCAGGAGTGTTTGGAGCAGGTCCAGCGGAAAAACGTGAGAAGGAGGAATCACCCATGAACTGGGGCCACTCATACTGAAGCAGATTCGCGTTCAAAGTTGGATTAGGGCTTGTTTGTGCGCCTACAATGTTTAGGTCTAAATGAATAGCAAAAATGGCTGCCATGGATGAAACAAGCAGCAATGCTAAGATAATTGTGACTTTTGCTTTAGCTTGCGTTAACTCTTAGCCCCCAAGAATGAACGTCTAGGGGTTTTGTTTCACTATAAACTTTACGGATAAATTGCATCCTTGTATTAGTTGGATAAATTATGAGAAAAAGTGCAAAAAACGTGGAGAATCGAAAAATGGGGTTTACCGCATAATCTTTTTTAGGCTGAGGAGAACCAGATTAAACAATGAATAGGGAACTCGGGGGATGGATTTTACTTTGACTGAAAATAAAGGTCCACTGCTTATGACTTCTTGGCGGGCAACAGGGGCCTGCAACGCACGCTGCAAATACTGCAACGTGGACGCAACAGGCAAACATGCTGCACGGGAAATGACAACCCAAGAAGCCTTCCATCTGGTTGATGAAGTCAAAAACTTCGGGGTTAGATGGTTTGGCATAAAAGGCGGCGAACCCTTAACACGCCCTGACATCTTTGAAATCGTCACTTACGCCAAAAGCAAAGGATTAAACGTGTGCCTCTTAACCAACGGCGCATTTGTCGACGGAAAAATCTACGATAACTTGGTGAAAAACCAGGTTTGGTCCTCAGTCAGCATCGATGGGCCAGAAGAAATCAACGATCAACTACGCGGCGAAGGCTCATACAAAAAAGCTCTTGCAGCCATTGAGAAACTGTCAAAAGGCAAAATCCTAAACGGATTAGCCGCAGCCATCACAACCATAAACTATAAACATCTTGACCACGTCGCCGAGTTAGCCGATAAATACCACGCTAACTTTGTCTGGTACAATCACTTGGTGCCTAGTGGACGAGCAAAAGCAACCATGGACTTGACCCCAACTCCCGAACAATACGAGTGGGTTCTAAACCACATTTGGGATATCACTGAGAAATACAGGGGTAAATTCGAAGTTCACGTTCACTGCCCACACTTCGCAAGAGTTGTCAAACAGAGACTTCCCGAAAAAGAGTTCAATGAGTGGTACGAAAAAGAATTCCATGGCAAATGCACATACTTTGCATTCGGCGGGTATCTCAGCGTAACCGAAAACGGCGACTTAATCCCCTGTTTCTACACAGATCTACAACCATCCGAACCCATGATGTTGGGAAACATCAGAAGCAAAAGCCTAAGCACTGCGTGGGAAGAAATCAAAGCCTCTAAATACTACAATAAATTCCAAGACAGAAACGTCCTTAAAGGCAAATGCGGCGTCTGTGAATACCGAGAAATCTGCGGCGGATGCCGAAACCGAGCATACGCTTACACAGGCGACATAGCGGAATCTGACCCTGCATGCGCCTATATACCGCTGAGCCTCCGAAAAAAATAAGGTAAGGTAATGTGATGAATGCACCCAAAACAAAAGTAGCTCTAATAACTCCACCAATTTTAGAGAAGGTTGCGCATCACCCGCTTTTTCCACCGCTCGGCTTAGCTTACATGGCAGCGGTACTGGAGCAGAACGGCTTTGAAGTAAAAATCATTGATTCACCTGTCTTGGATTTTGACCACCAGAAAATCAAGACGGAGCTTGAATCTTACCAGCCGACCATAGTTGGCGTTGGCTCTATGACGCCCACGATTGAGTCAGCACTAAAATGCGCCCGCATAGCAAAAGAAGCTGCACCCGACGCCCAGGTCCTTATGGGAGGTCCACACGCAACTTTTGCAGATACCGAAATCTTAAGCAGCGAAAAAGCCGTCGACGTAATAGTTCGGGGAGAAGGCGAAGAAACAATCGTTGAACTCGCCAAAAAAGCACCCCTCGGCGACATAAAGGGAATAAGCTTCCGTAAAGACAACCAAATAATAAAAACAGCAGCAAGGCAATTCATCCAAAACCTCGATGCACTGCCAAGACCTGCCTACAAATTCCTGCCAATGAAAAAATACAACATAACAGGACGTAACTTACTCCCAATAATTAGCAGCAGAGGCTGTCCCTTTCAATGTCCCTTCTGTGTTGCTACACAAATGTTTGGGGCACAATTTAGAGCGCGCAGCCCAAAAAACGTTCTGGATGAGCTTGAATGGCTAAGAGACGAATACGGCGCTGAAGGTATAGCTTTCCAAGATGACACGTTAACGTTTGATAAAAAGCGTACAGTGGACATATGTGATGGCATAATTGAGAGAAAAATCAATTTGCCATGGGGCTGTGGAACCCGCGCTGACGTGGTGACCAAAGAAGTCTTGGACAAGATGAGTAAGGCTCACTGCAACGAAACAATGTTTGGTGTTGAGTCAGGGTGCCAGCGGATGCGCGATGTTTTGAAGAAGAGAGTTTCAACTGAGCAAATTGAGAAAGCAATCAAATGGACAAAAGAAGCAGGCATATTCGTTACTGTATCAGTCATTTTAGGGTACCCAGGCGAAACGAAGGAAACTTTGCAGGAGACGCTGGATTTTGTTCGCAGGGTCGAGCCTGATGACGTGTGGCTTTGTCATGCAACACCTTATCCCGGAACTTGTCTTCGCGATTTGGTGAAGAGTAACGGTTGGAAGATGTCGGAGAAGTGGGAGCTATACAATACCATGAACCCGATCTTTGAAGATCCAGCCCTGCCAGCAAAAGAAATTGCGGAAATGCGAAAGAGCTTCTACAATAAGTTTTACTCGCCCAAGTACATCATGAGACAGGCAGTGAAAGGCTACGCAAAAGGGAACTTGTACAGCAAAATAATGACCAGAACCGCAGCAAATTACATGCTCTGGCGTGCAAAAGCTCGATTGTAAAAGCGCTCTAAAATGAAAAAAGGGGAAGAGTAGCTTTGTGCTACTTTGGGATTTCTCATGGTCGTTTTCTAAGGATGAGAACAACCATTATGGCTGCAACGACGATAATGAGTACTGAGAGTCCTGCTATTGCGGGTATGAAATAGAGGTCAGCCATTGACTTTTCTTGTTGTTGTGCTTGGGTTGGTGTAGCTTGTGCTGAGTTTACTGCGAACGCTGCTTGTGCAGTTGATGGGAAGTACGCTTTGGAACCTGCAAAGCTTGCGTAGAGGGTGTATTTTCCTTCGATGTCTGGCATCCAGCTTAGACTGTAGAAGCCGTTTGAGTCAGCAGTTGTTGTACCGATGCTTCTGTAGTTGCCGTTTGAGTCAAGGACGTAAAGGTTTACATCAACACCCGTTACGTTAGTTGGTCTTGCGAATTGTTTGTAGACGTATAGCATCCAGTCGCTTTGGGTTTGGTCTGCTACAGCTGGAACTCCATTGGGGAACCGCATCATCATTTCATCAGTCTTCATGCCTGGCGATATGTCGGTAACGTAGCCCTGCACAATTACGCCGTTGTCGAGCGCTGAGACTCTAGGTGTTACTTCTGTAGTGATTTGAGATGGACCTCTTCCAACCGCGTAGATGCGTTGGTCATAGGTATCCATTGTGGTGAAGATACTGTCGCCCATAATGCCGTTTCCGCCCCAACGAGTTTGACGGTACATGCCGTTTACACGCCATATTACGCTGCCGTCAGTTGCGTTAAGACAGATCAATGGTCCGCCTCTTGGAATGGGTTGTTCCGCTGAGTGTTCTAGTGTGCCAACGTATACCATGCCATTTGCGATCACTGGAATCCAGCCCCACCAGTTGTTGCCTGTTACAGGTTCATTGTATGGGTCTGTCATGTTGTATGTCCAGTCTGCGACTCCTGTGCCAAGGTTGTAGGCATATACTGTACCTCCAACTCCAACGGAGTAGAGGTGGTTATATGCAAAGTACCATGTGTGCTCTGCGTTGCCCCAGCCGTATGAGTCGAGCCAGTTTTCAGAGGCTGTCTCCCATAGGAAGTGTCCGTCTTCTGTGCTAAAGGCATAGTGCTTGGCTAGTTCTTTGTTCCAGATTGCGATAGCTCCATTCTGCCAATCGTCAGATGCACCGACGTAGTTTAGTGTGTTTGATCCTTCCAGCCATTCTGCGGGTGCTGCCCATGTCTTGTCAAAGATCACTTGGCCTCGGTTACTTGCAGCTGTGCCTATTGCCCAAACACGCACTTGTGTTTGGTTGAACAGCATAGATTCAACTCTGTCAGGGTAGACTTTTAGGATTGTAGCGAAGAATGAGGTGCTCGCATCTATGGTTGCGGGAACTGTTACATTCCATGAGTAGCTTTTTGGATTCGAAGCATTCCATGTTAAGCCATGTACGTTTCTGCCCCAGCTTCCAATACTGCCGCCTGCGTCATTCCATCCACCTGCATCCTGTTCTCCGCATGCAGTTGAATTCCAAAGTGCCATCCAGTGGTTAACGAAGTCTGTTACGTAGATGAGGATTTCGCCGCTTGGACCAAAGACACGGGTGCCCATAGGTAGGTCAGTCATGGAGTATACCCATTCTCCGGTGGTTGGCTCATACGCGTTCCAGACTGGTCCGGTTGCATCCCAGATGTAGTTGAATGTGCCGTCGGTGTTGAAACTGTTGAAGTAGAGGGTTTGGCCAAATGATAGGGTTGTGTCGTTCTTGAACCAGATTTCTTTGCCGGTGTGTAAGTCAACTGCGTAAATGCCTTTCTGTGGATACGCTGTGCCTGAGATGGGTGCTGGCATTCTGTTGTAGTAGAGTACACCGTTGAGTATCACTGAGTTTGGGAATTTGCCTTCATATGCGTCTCCTGATTCATGAGATGTTGGAATGTTGTCGCCTAATGTTCCTCCGGTCAAGCCTCCAAAGGTTATGTCTCTAGCCCACAGTGCGTGTGCGGTTTCGGGCGCATAGTCATTGTAGAGTGCAATGGAGTTGTCGGGTCTTGCTAACCAGTTTCCTGAAATGCTATACCAGGATCTGAGTTGGGCATCGATTGGACGTGTCCAATACTCTGTTGGGAGTGGTTGGTCGGGGTAGTTGGGCAATGGATCTTGCTGTACAACAAGTTTCATTGAGATGGTGCTTGCCTGCATTATTGTTCCTGCAAAGACCATGGCGTTTGCTTCCATGTTAAAGAAGGTAACGGGGTTTACTTGCTGAGGGAAATTTGTGGTCAGCGTGTAGGTGCCTACTTCGTTTGGAACATAAACTCTGGCTGTTCCGCCTGTAGAATCAGTTGTGACTGGCCCAATTGTATCATTCACGCCGTCGGGTTTTGTGATGGTTACGGTGATTCCTGTCCAACCGTAAGATGCGTCTCCAGTGGCTTCTTTGACACCAAAGCGTATCAGCGTTTCCTCTCCAACTCCAACTGGGTTGGGGGTGGCATCGATTATTGCGTAGGTTTTCATTGTGGGTGCGGTTTGTGCCTGTGTTGTTGTCGGAATTGCTACGAGAAGAGAAGATACAAAGATCAGTAACAAAAATGTCGTTATTGCTTTTTTATTTGTCATTTACTTTTTCTCCTTTTGCTTTTCAGCGACAAGCGATTTATTGTTTAACGTATATAATTTTTTGCACTGTTCGCCCAATTTGTTTCAATTTATTGCTTTTTTAAGACATAAATGGCGTTTTTATGCATTGCAACAACTAAAAAATAAAGTCTATGTTTTATTTGATAAATATTAACAAAAACTGAATAATCACAACTGGCTCCGCCTAAAATTGGAAAAAGATGCCAAAGCAACAATTTTGGTCACTGAAGACTTTTTTACGGAAACTTTATTACGTTATCGAGCGGTTTTTAAGACAACTCAAAGAGGAAACGTTAGATGACAAAAACCTCTGAAGCTTACGGCATAAGAGAAAATTGGCCACCCTACACCTACAGGGATTACCCCAACATAAAACCTGAAGCTTATGAAGCCTTTATGAAATTCTTAGATACAGAGAACACTTCCGGCAGGCTGATGGAGTTGCAGCCCTGGGTCTCTGTCTGCGATTCAAAATGTGCCTTCTGCTATTTCCCAACTACAGCATCGAGCAAGGTGCATCTCGAACCCTACCTTGACCTGCTCAAGAAAGAACTTGCCATCTACGCCAAAACCAAGTACGTTAAAACCAGTGTCTTTGACGAAATCGTGTTGGGCGGCGGAACTCCAAGTGTTCTTAGCGCAGAACAAATTATTGATTTGATTGATTTCTGCAAAGCCAATTTTAACACAAGCAAAGAATACTTTATCAAAGTTACTGGGTCCTCAAAAACGCTGGCACTTCCAAAAATCGATAAATTAGCTGAGTATGGCGTCTACCAGATGGACATGGGCGCCCAAACCTTTGATAACAAACTCCGAAAAGCACTGTGCCTACCTGATAGTGCAGCAGACGTTGAGAAAGCCATTACGCATGCCCGCAAACTTGGACTGGTAGTCTGCGTAGATCTCATGTATAATTTGCCTGGCCAAACCATGGAAAGCTGGATAGCTACACTTAAGAAAACCATTGAGTTAGACGCAGAAGTTGATGCTTACTCACTGCATGTCGATAAGGGAACGATTCTTGAAAAGATGATTAATGATGGCACTTCTCCCCCGCAAGGCGACGCTGAATATGAGAAGCAAATGTTCTTAACTGCTCACAAAATGTTGACGGATGCAGGCTACAAAGCTGTTGGTCACGACCGCTACAGTCGAGTAGAGTGGCATATGCGTGAGAACTGCCTTAACGGTTGGCCATGGGGAGGCATATTGACAACGGGTGCAGGCTGCTTTATGGGTTACCTTCAAAAGTTCTCTTATTCTAACCTCGAAAACATCAATGATTACATGGAGACAGTTAAGTCTGGAAAACTACCAATTTGCAGACTATCAGAATCAACAACTGAAGACATGATGCGGCGAACTATGACCCGACTATACCTACGACTGCCAGTCAACAAAATAGAGTTTATGGAGAAATTTGGAACCACCCCAGAGAAGATCTTTCCAAAGCAACTGCAAAAACTAAAAGAAAATGGACTAATTGAGATAGACGCCAAAGAAGTCAGATTAACCAAGCTTGGTGAGATTTGGAAGGGCAACATCGCCTGGGAATTTGCGCCAAACCAAACAAAGTAACTTCTCAAAACTTCTTTTCTTATTCTATTTTATCTAATGTAGCCAGCGCCTTATGATCTGAGAGGAAATTGTCTGCTAATCAGAAAGTTTTAAAATTAAAAAAGAAAAGAGATGGGAGGTTTATTGGTGCCTCATCGGCTGTAGACCATACCAAGTCATTACTTTGCCGATAATAGGTACAATTACACCTAAAGCAATACCCGGCACAAACGCTATTATGAAGGCGTTAACAGGGTCTACTGCCCAGCTACCTCGAGCCATATCCTGCGATGGTTTTAGTGAAACATAGTAGTTCATGTAAGCTTGGAGTATTGCGACAATTACTGAGGACGTTAAGCCTGCACCTAGCATTCGGAATAACTTTGTAGATCCGCCGTTTAATGATCCAGCCATGTAACCGATGAGAACGCCGTAAACTATCCAGAAAAGTATGCTAATGTCTCCGTAAAAGTTGAAACTTCCTGCTCCGTTGTTATAGTATCCTGTGTAGAGTCCTGCAGTGGCAACATAGTACATGCCGCCCATGATGAAGCCTGCTGCGCCGCCGGCCCATTTATTCCAGAGCAAGCCAAGAACTAATGGAATGCCGAGAATAATCATTTGTGCGAAGCCTTGTGTTAGAATTACAGCGATGGTGCCTGATGTGCCTGCTTGGCCGATAACATGGTTGGGGCCGCTTGGGTTAACGTAGATTGCGAGGACGTAGATCAAGAGGAATAGAATCAATGGTATGATTATGCCGTAGAGTATGTCAGCAATTTTAAATTTGGGTGTTTCCAATTTTAATCCCTTGAATTATTTACGTTGTGGCGTGTTAATAAGCTTAATGCTTACTAGCTTGATCGGAAAGATTTGAATAATTAAAAACTAATTGCATTAAAAAAATAGCAGATTGAATAGCAGTTAACAAAATTGTTTTTTAACCAAAAATAAAGAAAAAAGGTAAGGTTGGAATTGACTGTTTAGCTTATGGATTTTACTGTGCTGGACAGCGGCAATCTTGCTGGACAGACGTATGAGCATGTTCCACATTTGATACAGTCTTTAGCCCATAGCTTCTCAGCCTTCGCAATATCGCCTTTCATGACGGCTTCGTATATCAATGCTGGTTGCAGTCTCATTGGACACGCTGAAATGCATCTTGAACAGTGGATACAAGCAGTTTGCTCTTGACCTTTCTTATGCTTACTCTTCGCAAACACGATAATGCTTGAGGTTCTCTTGGTTAATGGCGCTTCAATTGTTTGGATTGCGTCACCCATCATTACTCCGCCAACTACCACACTGTAGATGTCTTTTGTGTCAATTTTGTTTGCGTTTAGAATGTCGCTGATTGGTGTGCCAATTTTTACTAGTAGGTTCTTTGGCTCACCGATTTCTCCGTTGAGGGTTGTAACTCTGGCGATTAATGGTTCACCTTCAAAGACAGCGTTTGCAATAGCGTTTACGGTTGCAACGTTTTGAACTATAGTACCCATTTCGTATGAGCGTGTGCCCGGTTTCGTTTCGTATCCTAAGATTGCTTTTTGGAGGACGCTTGCGTCTCCTTGCTGGTAGGTTAGGTGTTTTGCGACGACTTCGGTGTTTGGTTCTTTGCTGAAGGCTTCTTGGAGTTTAGGTATGGCTTCAACTTTGCTGGTTTTGGTTACAACGATTACTTTGGGGTTTCCCAGAAGCTTGCGTATGACTCTAACTCCGCGTACTAAGTTTTGGGTTTTTTCAACCATCAATCTTTCGTCTGCGGTGTCGTACGGTTCGCCTTCTGCACCGTTAATAATCAGTGTCGTTATTTTTTTGCCTTCGGGTAGGGACAGCTTTATGCTTGTTGGAAAGCCAGCGCCGCCCATGCCGATGATGCCTGCGTCACGTATGCGTTTTATGAGAACGTCGTTTGATGTTTTTTCAAGGTCTGCTTCAGATATGGGTGTTAAGGTTTTGTCTTTGGTTTTTTTGCCGTCGTTTTCAATCCAGATGGCTTCTGTGTCAGTTGCAAAGCAGCTGTTGTATATCCTTGCGATTTTTGTAACTTTACCGGAGATTGGGCTGTGGACTGGTGCGCTAACTCTCTCTTTTGAGTCTGCGATTTTTTGTCCAATGGCCACAGTGTCGCCAACAACTACTATGGGAGAGTTTGTTGCCCCTCCTTGTTGGTTAGTTAGGACTACGGCAATTTTAGGGTCGGGAAAGACTTCGATGGGCGTGATACGTGCTTTCTCTTTGTGTTCTTTTATTTGTACAAGGTTTGCCATTTTGTTCATCTCCCAAAGGGTTTTCGGAAACTAAGACGGTCTATAAGGGGTACCGTCAAGTTCATGATAAGCAATGCTAGCAATGAGCCTCCAAAGAAGTTCATATAGGTTTGTATAAGTATGGTTAAAACTGCTAAGCCGACGCCGAAGATGATTTGCCCGACGCCTGTAAACGGTGTTGTAGCGGGGTCTGTTGCCATAAAGAAGCCCAAAAATATGGAGCTTCCAATGAACAGTTCAAAGAGCAACCTTGTTATTAGGTCTGAGTCTCCGAAGGCAGTGGCAAATATTATTGACATAACAGCGGTTGAGACAAAGTATGCAAGGGTAATTCTCCATTTGACATATTTGCGTGCAACGACGAAAAATGCAATGCCGACGATTATTACTGCGAGTGCTGAGGCGCCTCCTGTCCAACCGTGGAATTTATCTAGAATCATAAGTGAGGAAATATTGCTTGTTGTTATGGCAGGCGTAGCGAGGGCTGGATTAGCATAGCAGCCAGCTAGATAGGTAGCAAACGAAGCGATACCGTTGGTTCCCACTGGAGCAGTTCCTCCGCCGATTGCACCTGCAAGTGAAGGAACACCTAAACCTCCAGCGGTAAATGCGGCAAAGTGGTCTTTTGCTAGAAAGACGCTGCTTATGAAGGGTAGCAAAACAATGAATTTTGCGGCTGCTGCGGGGTTAACGTATTTTCTGCCTGCTAGTCCTTGAAGCTTCTTGAAAACTACAAGGCCGATCAGCGAGATTATTGCAACGTACAGGAATGCGCTGGGGGCGGCTAACGTTTCGATGGGCATTACGTCGGTTGCTTGAGCCATAGCTGGAATACCCAGTGAGTATGAGAGGGTGACAATTAAGCCGAAGACTGCTGCTGACCAAGTGTTCATTTGGGCGTCAGAAGATACTTTGCTGATTAATGCGTCAAAACCGACGGCTATACCGATGGCTATGAGAGCGTTAATGATTACAATCTCGCCGAGTGGCATCTGCCAAAAACCGGTGAGTTTCAAGCCTGCTATTTGTGAGTCTGTGGGAGCAGTGGTGGACCACCATAAGATTGCAGAGATAATTGTGATTGCTAAAAGTGCACTAAAGGTGTATTGCATTAGACGATTCTTGGACATTGTACCCGCTATATGAGGAGCGGGGTTAACAACTAGATCCTGAGGGTTTTCATTACTCATTGTTAATACCTCTAAGTTTGACTTGGCTTATTTGAGGAGTTAAATATTAAACTCTTTCGGAAGAAACAAATTCCCAATGACTTTGGGTAAAGCTAATACCGCTAAACCGTAAGTTATCTATAAGAGAGCAAAAAACTTGAGTGACACCAAAAACGGCGACTTAGAAGGACTAACGTTAAACGTGTATTTACACGTGGTAAGAAGAGGTACGCCAGTCGGTCCCAGAGACGTCATGAAAAGCGCTCATCTCAGCAGCCCCAGTGTCGCCTACAGGCACCTGCAGAAACTTGAAGAGGCAGGTTACCTGCAGAAAAACGATTTTGGCGAATACACCGTTAAAAACAAAGCAGCCATCCACGGGCACGTTTGGCTTGGAAACCGCTTACTGCCCAAAATGTGGCTGTACTCACTGCTTTTCCTCGGGATATTAATCGTTGAATTCTCTGTTTTGATAGTGCATTTTTCGATTGAGACTTTTGAATTCAAAGTTTTCTTTCTTCTGTTAACGCTTATTACGGGTTTAGCCTTGGCAGTTTTCACCGTTGAAGGGCTACTGCAGAACAAACGCATGAGCAACATGGAAACACAATAAGCCATTTGACTGCTTACACGTTTGTTCCTGCATTTTCCGTGAAAAATGCGAAAATCAATTTTTTAGAGGAAGTTTTATATCGCTTCACCGATTTTATCTTGACTTGATTTAAATGAATCCAATCACAGCCCCCTTGTTTATGGTTGTTTGGCGGTGTACCCGCAACTGTGTGGGCAGTTGCACCTATTGCAGTTACATCAAAGAATACGCTAAGGACCAAGAGCTGACCACTGCACAAGCTAAGCATATGGTTGATGAAATGGCAGAGTTCGGCTCGCAATGGCTTGGAATCAGCGGCGGGGAACCCTTGGTTCGACCGGACGTTTGGGAAGTTATCGAGTATGCAGAGAAGAAGCACGGTATGAAAGTCAGCTTGATTACAAGTGGCTTTGCGTGGGATGAAGAACGCTTCGATAAACTGCGCAAGTATGAAGTTCATACAGCCATCAGCATCGATGGTGAAAGAGATACAAACGACATGATTAGGCGCAAAGGCGGCTACGACAAAGCGTTGCACGCTATGAAGAAACTCAGCGAAGTCGGGTTGCTCGACTGCCTGGTCACAACCATGACTAAGCACAACATCCACCAGATGGCTCATCCGGCGGCGTTGGCGGAAGAATACAAAGCCCGCATGCTCGTCTACCACAACCTCGTGCCCGTCGGCAGAGCAGGCGAACACATGGCGGATATAGCCCCAACCCCCGAGCAGTACGAGACGGCATTCAACGAAATCTATGACATACAGCGGAAATTATATGGCAAAGTCAAAGTCAACGTTTACGCGCCATTTTACGCCCGCATCGTACGCCAAAAGAACCCAGCGGATTTCTGGCAATGGTACAACGAAGGCTACCTTGGAAAATGCACCATCGGCGGCAACTATATAGGCATCACAGAAAACGGCGATTACCGAAGCTGCGGCTTCCACGAAGGATACCGCATCGGCAATGTCAAAGACACAAAACTGCGCACAGCATGGGAACAACTCCAAAAGAGCGAACTGCACTTAAAACTGCGCGACAAAAGCAACCTCAAGGGCAGATGCGGCGTCTGTGAATACCGAGAAATCTGCGGCGGATGCAGAACACGAGCAGAATACTACACGGGCGACCTCTTCGAATCAGACCCAGCATGCAACTACATACCAAAAGTACTCCAGGAAGACCCCAAAGCACTTGAAGCACTACGCAAAAACCCAATGGGAAAAGTACAATAAACCAACTCAATTTCTTTACCCAATTTAGATCTCTTTTTAACAAGAAACGATTCTGAGGAAACAGAAACTAAGATCACAAGAATCAGTCTTCAGAGCTTAGTTTTTTAAACTTAACAATGGGAGTACTCGCAACGGCAAACATTGACAAGAACTTGTGGTTCCGTAAAACTCCACGTATTCACACTCACAACCAGCCCAAACCAAAATACCTCTAGCAGAGAAGTGAAAACCAAGCCTTCGCCCACAATCCAAAACCAAGAAACCGACCCAAATTCAACATGGAACAGAAGTTGCTGCTGCAACTGCATTCTGCACAACGATTGCAACAACAACCCAAACTAAACAAAACAAAAACCAGCATACAACTTTTAACGGGCTCAGACATTTAGTAGAAAGGTTATTATTTCTAACAAGTTCACACGTACATTGGAGAATATAATCGTGCCTTTAGCTTTTATTATTGGAACTGCTGGCTCAGGCAAATCCCTCTTTACAGCAGCTTTTGCGGAATGGCTGAAAATGAGCAAGCAGGACGTTGCTGTAGTCAATTTGGACCCTGGTGCATTAAAGCTGCCTTATCAACCTGACGTGGACGTACGAAACTATGTAGAGGTTGGCGACATTATGGAGAAGTACGGTTTGGGTCCCAATGGCGCTTTGGTTATGGCTGCAGACTTAATCGCGGATGAAATTGAAAACTTAACCCGTGACATTGATGAAGCTCACGCTGACATTGTTTTGGTGGATACTCCTGGTCAAATGGAGCTTTTTGCGTTTCGTGCAAGCGGACCATACATCGTCGACGAATTAACTAAAGAGCCAAAAGCGCTAATTTACCTCTTCGACGCCGTTTTCTCCATAAACCCGCTTAATTACGTTTCAAACATGTTTTTGGCAGCAGCTGTTTACAACCGATTCTTCCAGCCCCAGGTTCATTTGCTCTCAAAAACCGATTTATTACCTAAAAAGGATGTTCAGGCAATGGCGAGTTGGTCGGCAAACACTAACGCGTTAGAGGATGCGATTGAGCAGAAGCTTGAAGGCTCAAAACGCCTGTTTAGCCGCAACATGATGCAGGCTATTACCAAGTTGGGTTTGCAATTTCATTTAATGCCTATTTCGTCTAAAACAAACGAGGGCATGGTGAACGTTAACACGCTGCTGGAACGCATCCTTAACGAAGGAGAAAAATACACTACTTAAACGCGGATAAGTGACCAGCTGGCGGCAAAAGCGCCTCTCTTAGCTTTTAGCGCTGAATCTGCACCTGCAATAATGACTACGTCATTTTCCTTGGGAATCAACTTGTTAAGAATTGTGCTTGCGGCTTTGGGATATTGTTTCTCCACGGCTTCGCTGACAGATTCAATGCATAAATGCCCATTTTTGAAAACGATTACAAGGGCTTTACGTGCACCCGCTATTATGGCTGCGTCACGCTGGTCAATTCCAGATCCAACTTTTTGACCCTGATTCTTCACTAAAAAAGCAAAATTAAAGTCAGATTCACTCAGTTCTGAACGGGGAATCTCTACGCGGTTGGGAAAGATTTCTTCGAACTGCCTCCAAACCTCCAAGCCCTTTCTGGTCAGGTTGCAGCCTTCTTTGGAGGTTTCAATCAAGCCAGCCTCCCTTAATCTGCTAATTATTGTACGAACTGCGCCGTCGCCAACGTCAAGTCTCTCAGCCAGCTTGTTTCTACCCAAAGGTTTCTGTGCCAACAGTTCCAACGCATAGAACACGTGAAATATTGTGAATGTTGTTGATGGACCAGGAGCTTTTTTTCCAGCGATTTGCTGCATGAACTTCTTAAGGGATGCCGCCATGTTTTGCACTATCTTAGTTAAAGGTCTGTTGGGTTTTTATAACTTATCAGTGGCAAAGGTTAGTCTTTGTAGGCAACCGCAGAAACCTCAATGAGTGCGCCAGGCTTAAGTTCTGAGGCAACTAGGGAGCGTGCGGGAAAACCGCCGTCGAAGAATTTGGCGTACTCACGGTTAAACTCTTCGAAATGCGTCATTGAAGATAAGTAAACCGTGACTGCAACAACGTCTTTTAAGCTGTAATCTGCGGATTCCAATATGGCTTTGACGTTCTCCATAATCAAATGCGTTTGTAACCGCACGTTTTCAACAATGAGTTTGCCGTCTTTTGGATCAATAGCTAATTGTCCAGAAACAAACAGAAAATTGCCGGCTTGCACAGCTTGACTATATGGGCCTATGGGTTTTGGCGCGTTCTGGCTTAACACCGCTTTATTCATGTTATCCCTTGATTGTTTGTGCTATATCGGGGTTAAAATGGTTTTGCAATCCGCCGCCCAGTAATCACTCGTTGATATATCGTATGCGTTGTCGAAAGCCTTTTAAGAAAAACTGAGGGTTACTATGTCTAACTACACGATTGAACGGAAGAGAAATTCCAATGAAAAAAAACGGAAAATACTTATTCACATCCGAGTCAGTTGGAGAAGGTCACCCAGACAAAGTTGCAGACCAAATATCCGACAGCGTTTTAGATGCAATATTCACCAGCGACCCTAAAGCAAGAGTTGACTGCGAAACTCTTGTCATGCAGGGAACCGTAATGATTACAGGTCAAATAACCACCTGCTCCTACGTTAACATCCCAAAAATTGTACGCCAAACACTCAAAGAAATCGGCTTTGACAATGCAAAGGACGGTTTAGACTGGGAAACATGCGGCGTTTTAGTTTCGTTAACTGAGCAGTCTCCAGACATATCTATGGGAGTAACAGAATCTAAAGGTCACGAGCAAGGCGCTGGCGACCAAGGGATGGTTTTCGGCTATGCTTCTAATGAGACAAAAGAGCTTATGCCCCTGCCAATTATGCTGGCGCATAAACTTGTCAAACGCTTAGCTGAATGCAGAAAAACAAAAATTATGCCATATCTACGTCCCGACTGCAAATCTCAAGTTACAGTTGAATATGACTGCTGCAAACCAAAATGCGTAAAAACCGTCGTAATTGCCGCACAAAACAACGGATCCGTTGACGATAAAACTCTCAAAAGCGACATCATTGAAAAAGTAATAAAAAATGTCATACCAGCTGACCTTATGGCACCGGACATTAATTATGTCATTAACGGGACAGGCAGATTCGTCGTTGGCGGAACACTAGCAGATTCAGGGTTAACAGGCAGAAAAATCATCGTTGACACATACGGCGGAGTTGGAAGCCACGGAGGCGGATGCTTCAGCGGCAAAGACCCATCAAAAGTTGACCGATCAGGCTGCTACATGGCAAGATACATCGCTAAAAACGTAGTTGCCTCAGGCTTAGCAGACCAATGCGAAGTCCAAATTTCCTACGCCATCGGTGTTGCACAGCCAATCTCAGTGCTTGTAAACACATTTGAAACAGGAAAACTTTCAGACGAACAAATCCTTGACTTAGTAAAGAAACACTTTGACATGAGACCGAAAGCAATCATCGACCAGCTCAACTTGCTAAGACCCATCTACAAGAAAACAGCGGTGTTCGGCCACTTCGGCAGAGAAGACGTTGATTTTCCATGGGAAAAAACTGATAAGGCTGACCTGCTCAAAAAAGAGCTTGAGAAAGCCAAAAAAGCATAACCCTCCCCTAACTTTTATTTTCCTTAAAATCTTAGCTGACCTTTAAAACTTTTTGCGTATTTTGCCTTGCAAAGAGGATAATTTACCAAATCATCCTTCGAGCTCGGCAGCGACCGCTCCGCCATTGGCCTTAATCAAAACAGCAAGATCCTTGGCCGCTTTAACGAGTTTTTCGGCTGGCTTCTGCGCCTGGCTTGCCACGATGGTTAAGTGTAGTTCAATACCAGGCTTGTTTTCCGAGCGTATTGGATGAGACTTCACATAAACCCCGACATTATCGCTCATTACCTTATCGATTAAAGGAGCAAGGCTCGACTCAAATATATTAACAGCAAAAACGCTCAGCTCGCAAAAAATGTTGCTACCTACAGCCTGCTTAATAAGCGGCGTTATGGTTTCAGAGAAAATCGCTTCCATCTCAACGGGAACACCTGGCAGAGCAAACAAAACCGTTTCCTGCAATTTAGCCCGTACTCCTGGAGCAGTTCCAACCGGATTATTCACAGGTTCAGTTTTCTGCGGTAGCGTTGCCATCTTTACTCTTGGCGGCGTCAACTCGATTTCAGTGGGCAACCCTCGTTTCTTCGAGTATTCTATGATTTTTTGCTTAACGATTGCTAGTGCTTTTGGATTTACCTCTAGTTCGCAGTTGAGTGCTTTTGCGATACCCTGTAACGTTTTATCGTCAAACGTCGGTCCCAAGCCGCCGGTGGCGATGATGAACTGGGGTTTCCGAGATAGGGCTTCAGAAATAGCGCTGGCGACATCTTCAACGATGTCTTGGATAACTGTTACACGTTTGACGGTTGCGCCGAGTTGAGTCGCTTGTTTGGCTAGGTAATGTGCGTTTGTATCTTTTATTTTTCCGATAAGCAACTCGTTGCCGATGCAAATGATCTCTATGTCTATTGTCATACATGTTCCTCTGGAGCGATAGGAGTATGGTTTGTTTTCTTATACTGCTTACGGTTTGTTTGGCAACATCCGGCAACTAGTAAAAGTAAAAAAAATTCCTTGAAAATGTCAGCGTCAGGGCTAAAGAAAAGGGTCATTCCTTTTCTGTGTGAATCTATTTTTTGCCAAGATACCATTTAAGGTATTCTTTTCGGCGGTTCTCTCGCTCTTCTGCCTCAGTTTCAATTGCTGGCCTATTCTTATCATGCAAATCGTTGAGTTCTTGTCCTGTGCAGGTTAGGCCGCAGCTTTTACAGACATAATGCTTGGTCAACGAGATGTACTGTATTTCTCCGCCGCATTCTGGACAGTAATTTACCATTTTTTGTTTCTCTTTCTAATGGTTTTGTAATAATTCGTTTCTTGGGTGATATTAGTCTTCGCATGAATTTCAATAAAATTAACCAAAAGAGAGCTTCTTTAGACGTGTCTGTACATTTTGTCGTTGCTGTATTTTCCTGTGTCCATTTCCTGCTCAATCTCTTTCAAAAGTAAAATGCGTTTAAACGTAGGCGGATGTGTAGCAAACAGACTGTTCATTTGCACCCATGTTGATTTGGATTCTTTCTCCATCGCTGACTCCAACTCGCGCCCATCTAAGACTCCGTTGTGGTCTAAGTCGTACTCGTCTTTCTTGTCCATTATCTGTTGGACTTCCTGTTTTGCCATTGCTGGATCTTCGATGTAGAAGGCTCTGGCGCCTTCTGGAGCTTTGGGCGAGATGGATAAGCCGTAGGTGATTTTTGCCAGGGCACTTTCAAGTTCCCTGGGCGAACCTGTAACGTAGGCTGAGTAAGCGTCGGCAAAGTGCTCTCGGAGTCGGCTAAGCCTCATAACGATTAGAAAAGTGATTATATAGACGGCAAAAGAGATTGCGCCGATTATGATTAAGGCGGCTCCTGAATTATCTTTGTTGTTTCTTCTTCCGCCGCTAAAAGCGCCTGCATAAAGTGAAGCCTGTGCAATCATGTAGGCAATTAACGGTAAAGTCGAGAGAACAGTCATTACGATGTAATCTTTATGTTTTATATGCCCCAATTCATGAGCAATAACACCTTTAATTTCACCCTCGTTTAACTGCTGCAGAAGTCCTTCATGTACCGCTAAGGTGGCGCCGCTTGTTGTCCGGCCAAACGTGAATGCATTAGGCGTGTTGTTTGGAACAGTAGCTAGTTTAGGCATGGGTATACTGCTTTTATCAGCTAATTCTTTAACGGTTGCTTCAAGCCATGGGTTATCTCCTGGCTTAAGATAATGCAGTCGTGTCGTAGCCGCAACAATCACAGGACCAACTGCATACTGGAACAGGATAAACAGAGCTGAACCGCCTAAAGCAACAAACAACCCCGTGAAAACGTCTAACTGAAGGAAATAAACGATGACGAAAACAAAAGCGCCAAATATGAATGCAGATAGGAAAATAGAAGTTGCCATTGCAAACTTGAGTTGGGACAGACTAGCCAAGCGCTTTTGCCTCTTGTTGTTTTTCACAAATACTGCATTAGAGAATTAAGTCTTTCCCAAAATTAGAAAGAATCCAAAAAATGAAGAAAATTTAGATGGGGTAAGCTCCGCAGGTTTTGCAGAACTGTATCTTGGTTTTGATGTAGCTGTGGCACTTGGGGCACTGTATGGCGCCTTCGACTTTGGGGAATACGTCTTTGGGTTTGCCGAATTTTTTGCGGAAGGTCTCGTAGTAGAGGAGTTGTTCTTTGTCTTGGATTTCCACATCGTCTTTTTCTTTGATGGCGGCTTTTTTCTTTGCGAATTCTTCGTCCGTGACAAAGTCGTTGAAGTGTGTTCTTAGGCTCTCGGTTCCTGTGCCTGCTTCGAGAGGTGCTTTTGGTCTCCAGATGACGTCTTTTGGAATTACATCTTCGTAGGCTTTTCGCAGAATCCACTTACTGTATTTTACGCCGTTGTACATGTTTATCTTGTATTTGATAGGTAGTTTCTTTGCCCAAGTCATGAACTCAGGGTCCATGTATGGTGCCTTGATGGTCATTCCAAGAGATGCAGCCATCGGAAGTGAGGAGAACCCCATTTCTGCCCACATTTCCTGTTGCTTGACTGCAAACTGTTCTTCTGTTAAGTGGAATTGCCATGGGTAACCGAAAAGCTCGTCTAATGCGTCGCCTGTGAAAACGCTTTTTATTCCCTTTTCTTTGAAGAGGGTTAAGCCGATGTACACGGGGAGACTGTTTCTGATTTCCATGGGGTCGTATTTTTTGAGTGCTTCCACAACTTTAGGGTAGAATTTGAGTACGTCTTCGCGGCCAAACTGGTAGGTTTCCTGTTTTAGATTCAGGAGCGCAACCATTTTTTTAACGTATTCAGTGTCTTTTGGGGTTCCGCCTTTGAAAGCTAGGGTGAGGCATGGAATGTCTGGTTTGTACTTTACTGCTTCATAAGCGATTATTTGTGTGTCGGTTCCGGCGGAGAAGAGGAAGCCTTCTGCCATGTTTTTTTTGACACATTTGTTTATTAGTGTCCTGACTTCGGGTATGAGTTTGGTAACTTCTGACTGATCAAGCGTCATTTCAATCCCTCGCATTACAGTGTTTGTCGTTCATGCAGTATTTAAGTTTATCCGCATGCATATAAAAGCTGATAAATAGTAAACATATGTGCTGAAACCAAACTTAATGCTGAACAATCGACTACACCCACCGTTAAATTTTTCATTTACATCTTAAACAACTATGTTTAAATGCTCAAAAATAAAAATCATAACACCAAAACTGAGGCGCAAAACATGAAGGTCAGCCTTCTACACATGAAAATACAGCCAACCATAGAAGACAACCTAAAAGCCGCCAAAACCGCCATCGCAAAAGCAGCAAAACAAAAACCAGCCCTAATCGCCCTACCTGAATACTTCACTGTACCCAACTGCATGGCAGACTTTACCAACGCGCAAAAAATATCAAATGAAACCTGCATCAAAACACTTCGTTTTCTGCAAAAAGTTTCCGAAAAAATCGGTGACATCTACCTTCTCGGCGGCACAGTACTTCAAGAAGACAACGGCAGATACTTCAACACCAGCACACTTTGGAGAAAAGGGAAACTCTTGGCAAAGTACAAGAAAATAAACCCAATAAAAGCTGAAATCGAGGCAGGCGTTGCCAAAGGTACATCGCCTCTTGTCGTGAACACTGAATTGGGCAGGCTTGGAATGATTGTGTGCGCTGACACGTTTGATCCTCCTCTGGTTAAAAAAATCGCTGAGTTAGGCGCTGAAATCGTTTCTCTTCCAGTTGCCGCAATGGGAACCCACCCAACCGTCAAAGGGCACCCATTGACCGAGGGAATTGCAAGGGACTATGGATTGTTCGTGCTTAAAGTTGGGAATGTCTGCTCAAACATGCGAGGAGGAAGAAGCGCCATCATCGCGCCATGGGGAATACTTGGAGAAGTCACAGATGCACCAGAAGACTCCGTGTTAACGGCAGATTTGGACATGGAGCGGTTAAGGGAATACCGAACGAGACTCAAAAGTAAAATCTAACTCCACAATCAAGCCCCTGAATGGACGCGTTTTTTTCGTTGACTTTTTGTCAATAAGTCAGGGGTTAAATATAGATGGCGCTATTGAGATTCTCGGTGCAATCATATGTCAGTAATCGCGGAGCTATTCGAAAAAATCTCGCATCCGACTCGCCTAAAGATCCTAAAGCTGCTTCAAGATGACCCCATGAATTTTACCCAACTTAAAAATGCTTTAAACATAGAAAGCAACGGAAACCTCGACCACCACCTCAAGAAACTCGACACCTTAATCTACCTCGATGCGGGCGGCTTATACAAGCTCTCAGACGACGGAAAAGAAACCATCCGAGCCGTCCAAGTTATGGAATCCAGCGTCATGCCCAAAAAAGTAACTGCAGCTTCAACGCAGGGAAACAAGGTGTTCTACGCTTTCCTCGCAATCACCTGCATTTTTCCTCTTTCCGTTGCAGTTGCCCTCTTCCTGACCGCGCCAAGTGGAACTTCAACGGCAGCATTTATCGGCACCGCAACAGGGTTAATCGCTGTATTCATTGGGCTTTTAGCTGCCATCGTCGGGTTTAAACGAACAATAAAAGCAGATACCGCATCTACGGAGCCATTGACTTATTTCCCAAGCAATAAAGATCCATGGAGCCGTGGAGACTGGCTTAGAAACGTAGGTTTCTTCGGCAGTTTCCTAGCGATGTTTTTCTCACTTGTCTACATCGAGTTCTCCTCGATAGAATTCCAAGGAAAACTAATCTGGCTATTGCTTAGTCTCATAGCGCTTATAGCGTTAGGGTTCACTGCACAATCCCTGATTTACAACATAATAGAGAAAGCAAACAGCCGAATTAAAAGTAAGCCAAACAGCTAAACCCGCCTTCAATAATCACACTCAGTAAATCTTAGCCCAAGACTCCACTATTCGACCCATTTCTTTAAACTCGTAAGTTTTAAGCCATTCGCGGAAGTCACTGTTTTGGACAGCAAACTTGGCGATTTGACGTGCGTTTTCGGAATCATGCACCAACAGCAAAGTAGCCATTAGATTGTGGCGTGAAATGTAAGCGACGGTTTTGAGGAGTGCATCGAGTTTTTCGTCGGTTGGCAACTCAGCACTCAACTCCACCACCACGGGCTTCTTGAGTGTGGCAACGAAGTCGCGTACGATAGTGTCAACCCAATAATTGGTGAAATAATCCCGTGACGAGAGTGGCACATGGAAGTAATCCACTAACTTGGCTATCGCATCGAAATCTATGCCGAAGCGTTCTTTAGCCAAGACAGGGTCGGGAAACATTTCAACCGCGAAGGTCCCTTTGGTGTGGGTTTTTGCTACTTTTAGGAACTCAGTTACAGTTCTGGTGCGCCACTCAGTCCAGTCCAAGCCGCTCTTCTTCCGAAGCTCCGTGCAGCGGGGGCAAGTGCAATAGTCTTGGTCAGCAAAGTGGTAAAGGTTGAGTGTGACTCCTGCGATGTCTTGTTTAGATACGTTGTCTAGGTAATTGTAGACTTTTTGGCGGTAACCCGGGTGGGTTGGGCAGACGAAGTCAAAGGGCAAGTTGTTTCTTCTGTTGCGCCTTAATGCTGGACCATTTTTAGAGGTAGAAACGATTGAGGGATCTTCTCTTATGGCTTTGGCGTCGCAGAAAACGGTCACATCATTTTGCATACCTTTGGCGGCTGGAAAAGCTTGGCCGTCAGCCCATTTGGAGTAGTAAACATGAAGGTCAAAACCCTCAACGTGCTCTGGAGTGTAGGTGACTAACCCTATTTTCATGACCAATACCTTGCTCGCAACAAATATATTCTTGGCGCTTTATTAATTGTTGATTCAAATGGACAAACACAAACCTCCAATTACAATCGATTCAGCTAAATGTGGCCCCTGTACGGGGCAAATCTGTATCGGTGTTTGCCCACAGGGCGCATTAGAAGAAGGCAAAAACCGCAAACCCCAAGTTATCACGGTTGTGCAGTGCACACAATGTGGCGTCTGTGAGAATCTGTGTCCAAGTAAAGCTATCACTATAAATGTTAGCAACCCCAAAAAATAGTGATGGGGAACTGGCGGTTTGGAGCAAATTGAACTTGCAAACGACGTTAAACTGGTTTTGAAGGAGAATGTACTAGCCGTAATTTGTGATAGTGCTTTAAAGACAGTTAGTTCAGCAATATACAATGGCGGGACCAATCAGGTTAAGGCTGTCCTCAATGTAGGGGTGCCGGATGGATACAGTGACCTCTCCTTGCACCTTGACCCGCTTGAACTAATCACCTCATCAGCAGCAAAACTTGGATTTACTGAGAATTACCTAGCCATGGTAACCGCCGCCAAAGTAACAAATTACAGTTTAGCATCGAGCAAGACAGATACTTTCTCGGTCCACGTTGCAGCGACGGCAGGCTGCTCGCATGGCGAATCCTCAGGAGAGGAAATGGATGTTCAAGAGATCGCAGGAACCATAAACATCATTGTTTTAATCGATGGAAACCCATCTGAAAGCTGCATGGTCGCCGCGTTAATTACTGCAACAGAAGCCAAATCCGCTGCGCTTAGAGACTTTGATGTTAGAAGCCGCTACACAGGCGACTCAGCAACTGGCTCCATAACTGACAGTGTCACCGTTGCCTCAACAAACCGTGGAAAAACCCTAAGTTTGGCTGGTCCAGCATCGAAACTGGGCAAGCTGGTTGGGTCTTGTACAAGGCAGGCAGTTACTGAAGCGCTACTTAAGCAGGAGCCGATTTGGGCATGCCGAAGCGTGCTAGATAGACTTAGGGAGAGGCATTTGACGCTTGAGAAGTTGGCGGCTGAAGTGTCTAAAGTTGAGGGTTTAGCTGTGGACGTAAAAGGTTTGGAGAAGATTTTGAAAAGTAACCCCTGTTTTGGTGCTGTCTTATTGGCGGCGGCAAAAATGGATGATGATTACAAAAAGAACTTATTGCCAACCGACTATAAGGATTGGACACAAATAAGCAAATGCTTAGGCAACGCTTCTCCACCAAATCAGGCTAAACATCCAAACTATGACCAAGTTGACCTACCGCCCTTTCTAAGACACGCAGTAATCAAAATTGTCAAGGAAGCTCAATCTAAGAGCTAACTGAAAAGACTTAAATAACTTGCACTTTTATTCCGTAATAAAAACAACGGAAAATGGTGTAATAAACTTGAAATTCGGCGTATTTCTCTATCAACCCGAGCCTGTTGAAGGCGTTGATTACAATTTCTACCGGTTAAAATCGGAATCAGGAATCGTTGGAAAACCAAATCCAGAAATGTACACTAACATTGCGTGCTTCGGCGACAATTATATGGCGGCTAAACGGCCCGATTGGGTCTCCGTAAGCTCATATGGTCCAGCTCTCCGCACCAACAAACGATACAACCTACGCTGGGACGTCGTATGCATGACTAACCCAGAAGCCAGAGAATACAACCTGAAAATTATTGCTGAAAGCGCCAAATCTACCCCAGGCATTAGCATCAGTAGCCAACATTTCGCAGACCAAGGCTTCTGCACTTGCCCCCGATGCATTGAGCAGCAAAGCAAAAGCGGCTTAAGCTGGGTTGCATGGCGCGCAAAAATAGTAACTGACTTCCTCGCTGAAGTCAAAGAAATAGTTTCAGGCAAACCACTTTTCGTCAACTGTCTTCCTGACCCGTTACTTGGCAAAGAACGCTTCGGCTATGACTTCGAAGCCATGGCACAGTACGCTGACTACTTTGTCATACCAATGTTCAGCAAGGCATACCCAACCCCATGGTACTGGGAAACTATTGCAAGAGGCTACAAGAGCTTCCTCAAAAAACCAGTCATGGTAAACTTCTACGTCCGCGGACCAAACGAAACATGGGACACTGTTGCACCAGCAGACCAAATAATGACTGTTGCAACCCGTGTCGCAAGGCAAGGTGTAGACGGAATAATCTTCCTGGCTGAGAAAGCTGACTACATCCGCGAGTTCCAAAAGATATGTGTTGCCAACAAGGAAAAACGTGAATTCCTAAAAGGTCACAATGGCGACGAAGTCTTAGAACTCTTCAACCGATGGGAAGAACTATACAAATAGTTCCCCAATTTCTTTTTTAATTTTTGTTTTATCTAATACCTTTAAGTTAAAGGTACTTCATTTTTAGTCTTAGTGCAACAACAAGTAGCTTTTGCGGTTACACAAACTAGTTTGAAGGAAAAGAAATGAAGATAATTAAAGGCTGGAAGAGACTAAGCCATGAATGTGGTTACTTAAACGATTTCTCAGGGCAAACTGTGGTTGTTTCCCAGAAAGAATTCAGCAAAAACTATCATGTGCGATTGTTCGAAGGTGGACAAACCGAGAAAGATGAGGGCAAAACAATCTCGCCTGAATACTCCACAAAGTCAAAAGCTGATACCTTTGCTGAGGAATGGATGCTAAAACACCCAAATGGCATGGTGTAATCACTCATTTTTTTTAGCCAAAGATTGAGGGACGTTTATTCCAACAGTAGAGACTTGATTTATACATGCAGCCCTTTGCTTTCGGTTCGTTTAAAACGTTTTTGTCAGGGCTAGCTCAAAGACAACGCCTAACCCAGAATAGATTACCTGATTGTTTTGTTTGAATAATCATTTGCTCGTTACCTGAAAAGGATCGGTTACCCAGTAGTTTTGCCTAAAGAACAAGGGAAACTCTTCGGTTAACAAAATGTGAAGTGCTAATAAAAGAATTATCAAAAAAAGCGAAAAAATATGTTTAAATTGTTGGGTAAATTATTCAGCTGCCTTAATTTGAGCATCTATTTTTCTTTGGCGTTTTTGTAGAAGCTTCCGTTTGTTGGCTTTAGGGTTTGGTTTTACTCTGTAAACATTGCCGTGGGTATTCTGGTAGTACTTTTTTCCTTTGCTTTTTAGTTTTGTTTTTTTCAAGCGTCAGTCCCTCCTTGGTTCTCCAGCAGGATTTGAGCTATTACATTACATCGTAGCTATTTAGTATGCCTATAAAAATAATTTGTTCCAAGCGTAAACGTGTGGTTTAATCCATCGTTTTGCTCTAAAAGTGTCATTCGTTTATAAGTCCGTGGATATCTTATATTTAATGAACTTGTAAAAGACCTAATTTTTTGCAAGAAAAACAACTGGAGAAGGCAAACGTTAGATGTATACTTACGAAAAATTAATCCAAGAAAAATTCAAATGCAGGATATGCTCGGCAAGTTTTCAAACGCCTGAAGAGCTAAGAAACCACAGAATGGTTGCACACAAAGGACATATGCTTGCATTTAGACGTTAAGCCTCGTTGGATTTTTAATTTCATTTATTAAAACTAAGGAACTTATTTTTCAATAGATAATTTTCTCCTTAAACCATGGATTTTAAGGTTTTAGATTGCATTTAGAAAACTATATAATTCATCTCAACGTACAACCACTCACTTAAAGGGCGAAACACAGTTGAAGGTTACTCTTGTCAATCCCCCATATCCTCCAAATGCACATTCACATCCACCCTTCATCCCGCTGGGTCTAGCATACCTTGGCGCAGTCGCCGAAAAAGCAGGCCACGAGGTCACCGTAATTGACTGCCAAGGTGAAAGACTAAACTACGACAGCTTCAAACAGAGAATCACAGGAGTTCCCTCAGATGTTATTGGTGTAACCTCAACCACACTTCTCTATAACTCAGCCAAAACTATTCTGGAAACCGCCAAAGAGGTTCACCCGAACGCTGTCTCCATGATTGGGGGAAGCCACGTTAGCTTTTGGGATGAAAACGCCCTCAACGAATCCAAAAGCATAGATGTAATTGTACGTCGAGAAGGCGAAACCACATTCCTCGAGTTACTTCAACGCATTCAAGACAAAAAGAACTTTACAGGAGTACTTGGCACCACATACCGTGGAGGCGACGGAAAAATCCAGCGTAACGAAGATAGACCATTCCTGCATGATTTAGATTCGCTGCCTTCACCAGCCTATCATTTGCTTCCTTTGGATTCATACCGACGCATGGGCAAAACCATCTTTCCTATAGTTACAAGCCGCGGTTGTGTTCAATGGTGTGATTTCTGCAGCACGGTACGCATGTTCGGCAGAGGCTACCGCATGAGAAGCCCCAAAAAAGTTGTAGATGACATGGAGACGCTGCATAACAAGTATGGCGAGAGCCAATTTACCTTCTACGACGACGCATTCACAGTTAACCGTAAGCATACCATCGAGATGTGTGCGGACATTAAAGCACGCAAACTAGATGTCGAGTGGGACTGTGAAACACGCGTTGACGCCGTTGATAAAGAACTGCTTGAGAAAATGCATGATGCAGGATGCATCACCGTCTGGTTCGGCGTTGAATCGGGCTCAGAAAAAATGCTAGAGAAGATGCACAAAAAAATTAACCGTGACCAAGTCAAAAACGCTTTCAAAATGTCGCAGAAAGCCGGCATGATGACGATTGCAAGCGCAGTCATCGGCTTTCCCGGCGAAACAGAGGAAACCGCATGGGAAACAATCAACTTCATCAACAGCCTCAACCCCGACGACATCGGCTGCTACATCGCCACACCCTACCCTGGAACACCAATGTATGAAGAAGTCGTCAAAAACGGCTGGCTCCGCGTCACTGACTTTAACAAATATGACACAGCCACCCCAACGTTTGAAACACCTGACCTGACAATGGAGCGCCTCAGAGAAATCAAGTACAAAGCCCACCAAAAGTTTTACCTGCGACCAAGCTACGTGTTTAAGATGATGCGTAAAGGCGGAACCTACGGCAGATCGGGATTGAAAACATCAGCCGCCTATGCACTCAGATACATGCACATTAAACTCTCCTAAGCCTTCTTTCTTCTTGTTTTCTTTTCTTAATGCTCCAAAAAGCGAAGGTCTCTTTTCTGGGCAACTTAAGAAAGCAATATATTTACTCCAACATTAGGAATCTACCCTAGAAAGGCCCTCTGAAATGAAAATTACTCTGGTTAATCCGCCCTATCCGCAAAGCGTTCATTCACACCCACCCTTTATACCGCTTGGCCTAGCGTATTTGGGCGCTGTTGCGGAGAAAGCAGGCCACCAAGTCGTAGTCATTGACTGTCAAGCCGAGAAACTAACTTATGACACCTTCCGCGACCGCATCGCGCAAACGACATCTGACATAATTGGGGTAACAGCGACAACGCTGCTCTACAAATCTGCCATGAAACTAATCGCGATAGCTAAACAGACTCAACCGCAATCAGTCACGATGCTTGGCGGGTCACATGGAACCTTCTGGGATGAAAACGCTCTCAACGAATATCCAAGCCTAGACATTGTCGTGCGAAGAGAAGGCGAACTAACCTTCATTGAACTTCTCGATAAACTCCAAACTCAATCCAGCCTCAGCAACGTCTTAGGCATCACGTACAGAAACGGCGACAAAATTGTCCGCAACGCCGACAGACCCTTCATAGAAAACTTGGATTCATTGCCTTTCCCAGCGCACCATTTGCTACCGCTTGAAAACTTAAAGCACAATGGAAAAATAATTTTCCCCTTAGTCAGCAGCCGCGGATGTGTCTATTGGTGTGATTTCTGCAGCACTGTACGCATGTTCGGCAGAGGCTACCGCATGCGCAGCCCCAAAAATGTGGTTGACGAAATGCAGCTTGTCCACGACAAATACGGTGTCGACCAAGTTACGTTTTACGATGACGCTTTTAGCGTTGATCGCAACCGGGTAGTCAAAATTTGTGAAGAACTTCATGAGAGGAAACTTCATCTGAAGTGGGATTGCGGCACCCGTGTAGACATGGTAGACCGAGAACTAATGAAAACCATGCGTGATGCAGGCTGCTTTGCAGTTTGGTTAGGTGTGGAGTCGGGTTCTGAAGCGATTCTTGGAGCCATGAACAAACGCATTAAGCTTGATCAGACGAGAAAGGCATACAAGACGGCGCATGAAGTAGGTTTAATGACGATTGCCAACGTTGTTTTAGGTTTTCCAGGAGAAACAGAACAGACAGCCCAACAAACAATCCGTTTCGTTAAAGAGCTAAACCCAGACGACGTAGGCTTCTATGTGGCTACGCCTTACCCTGGAACCCCAATGTACGAGCAAGTAAAGAAGAACGGTTGGTTAAGGATAACTGATTTTGACAAATACGACACGGCTGGCCCAACTTTTGAGACGCCGTCGCTAAGCATGGAGAAGCTTGCTCAGCTTCGGTACAAAGCATATCAGGATTTTTACCTGCGACCAAGCTATGTGCTGCACATGATGAGTAAAGGCGGAGTTTACGGAATCGCTGCAGCAAAAACCTCAGGCGCTTACCTGCTCAGGTACCTGCACATTAAGCCTTGAAAATTCCCTACTTTTCCTAATATACGCAATTACAGCAAGAACCAGCACTAATACGCCAAGTGAAACTGTGATTGGTGTAAATTCAAACTTGATAGGGGATAACCCCAAAAACAAACCTACAAGCCCAGTTAAACCAAAGCTTAACGCAACAGACAACACTAATTGCTCGACAAAATCTATTCTGTTTTTGCCCTATGAATAGATATGTTTACTAGGCAGTAACCAGGCAGAAACGCGATAAAAACAAACCCGAAAACGTAACGCAACGCAACAAGCAATGAATCGCTTGGAATAAGATATGCAGCCAGTAACGTTAAAAACGTGTAACCCACAACAATTTCAAACCATCTTAGCGGGTTCAGATTTTAGCCTTCAAAAAATAAAATAAATAAAAAATAAAGGAAGATGTTTACATGAACATCTTATAGATCGGGTGGGTCTCTTCTAGTGGTCTGGTTCCTAAGTCGCCTGCGGCTGATGCAACGTATGAGTCTGTGACTGCAACGGCTGGGAATACCCATTCAGCTTGTTCAGCTGGTCCAATCATAAGCCAGTTTGCGCCTGCTGTTTGCATGATTGCGTTGGTTGCGGTTCTGCATCCAGGTCGGAATTCTTTAGCGACGTTTGCTTTTACCCAACCCATAGTTGTGACAACGTTTCCGCTGCCTAATCCTACAGGGTGACCATACTTCTCTTTCATGATTGGGATGGTTCTTACTGCAGTGCCCATGTCTGGAGCAAATGCGGGAATAGCTGTGTCAATAAGTGGTTTTGTGATTCCGCCTTTGTCTGCTAATGCTAGTGCTTCTTGGATGACTTTCATTTTGCCTTCAAGGGTGTTATCTTTTGGATCGTCAGCTAGCACTATTGACATTTTGATTCCGCTGTCTTTGAGGTTTGCCAGTTCCGCGTCGGTTACGCCTTTGTAAACTGAGTTGTAGAAGCATCTGTCTGATAAGCCCATTTTCTTTGCCATGGTTGCTGCTGTCATGCGTGTTTTAGGACTCATTGCATCTAACATGATTGGGGCATCGCAGTGTTTCGCAACGAAGTCAATGTATTTTCCGAAGGCTTCTTCTGTTGTTCCGACAACGTCAAAGCCGTAATATACGCCTGTAATGTCACTTTGAGTCTGCATTGTATTGATGATTTGTTCAGCTACTTTAGCGTCGAAAATTCCTTTGTTTGCGTCGGTAACCATTTTTTGGCCTAGCCAAAAGATAGAACCGATGATGAAGGTTGGTAGTTCCCCTGGCTGACCGCCTACTTTTGCTTTCCCAATGGTGTAAACTTTTTGTTCTGTATTGAATTTAAAGGACATTGTTCCACATCTGATGGATTATTTGCCTATTGCTTTCTTTGCGAGTTCTGGAGCTTCTTCTTTGTTCTTGCCGAAGAGTGCACCAATTGCATCAGCGTCTTCTTTCTTAACGGCTGCACCGCCCATGATTATGGCAATTTTGCCTTTTAATCCGGATGCTTTGAGTGCTTCATCGAGTTTTGCAAGGTTGTTTTTTGCTGGAACTGTGTTGACTGATATTGCAATCAGGTTTGCATTGTTTTCTTTTGCTTTGTCAACGAAGACTTGTGGTGCGACGCTTTTTCCGACGTCAATGGTTTTGAATCCGGCACGTTTTAAAGACCTGCGAACTGCTTCTTTTGCAGTGTCATGCATGTCTGGTTCGATGTTGCCGATAACGACTATGCCGATTGGATTCTCTGGTTCTGGAGGCTCTTTTTCCATCATAGATTTAAGCCAAGACATTTAAACACCTTTTTTCCTTTGTAGTTATTACTCTGGGCTTTTTATACTCGAATTTCATATTTAAGCTTTGACCAATATTTCATCAAGCAACCACATATAATATCAAGCGGGAAAGCGAATGCTCAAATCATCCAGAAAACATCTCTTGCTATTGTTGATTTTTACTTTTTCCTTCCTCTACCGCATGCTTCTGATGTTTTGGAGTAATTATCCCTCAGGCGCTGACATTGGTTTGCACAACAGTGTAATTCACTCGATCACTGGGTCGGGAAACACAAATTTTCTGTATAACTTTTTCCAGATGGGTGGAGGCACCTCGCTTACTTTTCCAGGTTACCACATTTTTGCTTCAAGCGTAATCATGTTGACTGGAATGCCAGAGTACTGGGCACAGGCAACTATCGTGGCTTTATTTTCGTCGCTGATTGTTCTGTGTGCTTTTTTGATAACGAAGGTTGCGTGGAGTGAGTCAGCCGCTTACGTTGTTGCGTTTTTAGTTGCGATTTCACGGTTTGACATAGAAATGCTGCTTTGGGGAGGCTACCCAAACGTGATAACATTGATGCTGATTCCCCTAACATTCTACCTTGTACCTGCAAAAGGACCGTTTTTCCAAAACGCCTTTTTTGGTTTCAACCTCTATTTTGGCAGGTTCAATATTCCTAACACATTCACTGAGCGCCGCCATCTTCGTTGGGGCAGCAGTAATAACAGTGCTATTCGTGGTTGTTTCTCCTAAAACATTTGGAACACAGAGAAAAACTGTTCTCTACTGGTTACTGCCAATAGTTTTCGGGGTTATCCTTGTTTCACCTTTCTTAGCATCGGCTGTGCCGACTTATTTGAAAGATAACTCGTCTGCACCTGGCGTTTCAGGCGTTAATGACATCAACTCAGCAATTCTTTCTACAAGGATTCTTCCTTTAGAGTTTGTTTTGCCGCTCTTTCTCATAATTGTTGGGTTCGCAGTTATTCTCGAAAAGGTACAAAAACCGATTTTTTAGTCTTCCAGCCCTGCTTCTTTCCATGTGGCTTTTCGTTCCCCTCATCCTAACACAGAGCTACATAGTTGGATTCATCATTGACTACAACAGATTCCTATACTTCATAATCCTGCCAGTATTGGTTTTTACAGCTGTCTTGATTGATCATGGCGCCGATTTCTTCGCAAGGATACCCGATATCTACCGGACTTTTTCGAGTCGCGTTCAGAAAACAAAGGAAACCACCAACAGAAGAATCGCGTGGCTCTCAGCTCACCTAACACACAAAACAGTTTATGCGATCTTCATATTGTTTTTCTTGCTGTTCTCTTTTATTGCACTTCCAATCTTCATGACTCCGTCTCAGAACGTTGGTGAAACAATTCAAAGCTTCTACCAAGTTATGAACAACCCAGGCTGGGAAGCAATTCAATGGATTAAGCAAAACACACCTGCCAAATCTGTGTTTGTTTCTGACGCCCTCTACGGCTGGTGGCTGGGAGGGTTTGCTCAGCGGCCAACGCTAAGTGCTGTTGACCCGCAATATTTAACGAGTGCCCGAGAGTTAGCGCCTGCAAAAAACGCCAGTTACCTCCTGGACACAGATTACTTGCTTGATAACAATTTGACTCAAGTACGTGATGACGGCGGTTATCTTGCAAGGCATAATCCAGAAATCTTAGCAGATCTTAACTGGACATATTTCCCCTATTCCTTCTTTAATTTTGACAGCAGCCAAAATGAAATTAAGTATGAAGTTAACGGAAGCCTGCATTCTGTTTACTTGTCTGATCTTGCAGTGAAAGATATGCATATGGAAAAAGACAGTGACTTTGACACCATTGTTGTTAGTAGAGGCAACAGCGTATTTAATTACACTCAATTTACCACCGTGTACAAGGGATCGAGTTTTGTTAACTTGACATCAACGTTGGATAGCACTGTTCCGGGTGTTTCCTTTGACTGGGTTAACATTGATGTTCAAAGCAAGGGAACACAAATATTCTATAATCGATCCACGCACGGTTGCGTTGGTGGATGTAGGAGTAAAAACGTTCGGACAACTAATCTTCAGCCTCAATCAACCCAAAGTAACTACAAAAGTCGTCAGTCCTCTCTTAATTGATTTGGAATATCAGTTGCAGAGCCAAAATCACGGAGAAATCCAGATTTTAGCAAGTGCTTACTCAGCCGACAACAACCCAGACATTTACAAAGATACATTCAAGCATAAACCAGCATTTCGACCCAGTAATTGCCGCCAATTTGAACTCAATTCAAAACTCAGCCAACGCCTACATTAAAGAAGCCTTTGATTACCGAAGCACGCTTCAAAACTACGACGTTTCATACATTGCTTGCCGTGTTTCTGAAATGTACCCGAAATTTTCAAGAGACCCCTCGTTTAGCCTTGTGTTTATTAACAGCGAAGTTGCCATCTTTAAAGTTAAAGGGTAACCTCAAGATAGAACGGGTGAACACCATCGCCCCGATAAGCACAATGTCCAAAGAGAAAAAAATCGAAATCGCCTTCATCGCCATTTTTTCAGTGCTTATCTTTGCCATCTTCTACACGCTCATATCAATGAACGGCGTGGTTTTAGGAAATGACCCAGCTGTCCACTTGGAAAAAGCCCAGATCTTCCTAAACACAGGCAAAATTCCGTTGGCGAATCTGGGTTGGACACCGCCGCTCTACGAAATTGTGCTTGCAATGTTCATTTCTTTTACTGGAGCAACCGACATTGGGCAACTTATCTTCTTGGTTAAAATCTTAGCTGTAATAGTTGATTGGCTTCTGTTTCTCTCGGTTTACTTGATTGGCAGCAAATTTTTCAGCAAAAAAGTTGGCGCCGTCGCGTCAGTGCTGCTGCTTATGTGTTTTCCCATATACGAGGTTAATCAATTCGGCGGCTACACCACCGCTTTAGCCTTAGCGTTTATGCTCTTAGTGTTTCTCTACACACCTCTTGCGATAGAGCGCTTTGGGTATCTTGTGGTAACATTCTTCGCGGCTTTCGGAGTGGTTTTATCCCATCAACTCGCCGCGTTCCTCACCATCTTCATAATGCCGCCTATCCTGATTTTTATGTTGATAAAATCAAAAGGCGCCTACCTAAAAGTTGTAATGGCGTTAATCTTAGGTGGAGGAATAGCGTTTTTCCTCTATTACTTCCAAGCAATGATCGGTTACCTTGACATTGTTATTGAATACGTGTTTTTCGCCATCAAAGCCTACGCTTACCAGATTCCAGCGGTAAGCTTTAATGCTTTTATGATTAATTTTGGCTTCATATTTTTCTTTGCCGTAAGTGGCATTTTCGTTTCATACTACATCTTAAAAAAACAGAAGAAACCGATTTATTTTGTCACCTTGATGCTAAGTTTCTTTGTTCCACTTTTCTTTGCTGAATCGTATCTTGTCGGTTTCTACATGCCCTTCAGCTGGTTTATCTATTACCTGACACCTTTGATGGCGATTTTGGCTGCCGTCTCATTGGTCTTCATAGCTGACAAATCCTCTTCCTTCTACTTAAAAAACAAACAGAACTTTAAGAAAAATTGGGTAAAAATAGTAACTGTCTCCATAATAGTGCTGCTGTCTTTGATGCTTGTATTCCGTTCCGACATAGTTTACGGTAAAATCATGGAAGCCAGCGTTTACTACTCAACCACAGACGTAAAAGCTTACGATGCAGGCGTCTGGCTGAAAGCAAACTACCCTGAAAACAGCACGGTCATTGCAACGGAGATTCCTGGTTTTTGGTTCCAAGAGTTTTCAGGCAAAAACGTTATTGCGCAGACGGATCCAACAGTTCAGAGAAATGAAATTGCCGAGTCAGTTCTAAGTTTATCCTACGAGGTTGAGCATCCGCAGACGCTGATTAGGGCTTACGAGGCAAAAGGTGACATTGCCGATGAAACCTATATTTCCATCGACCAGGTTTGGAGTGAGGTTTCATATTCTTCAGGAAGCGGCGACTTTCCTATCATACACAGTAAACGGCATTAGGTATGAACAGGTTCCGCTTACAACTTTTAGCAAGCAAATATTCTTTGATGAACAGAGCTCGCCGAAAAAGATAGATCTCATCTACACAAACGAATACGTTAAACTAACAAAGACGGTACTTGTTGAAAACACCAGTTATCCGCTTAATATTTCCTGGGCGCTAACACCTGTTAAAAGCGAAATCTACAATGCATCGCTGTACCTGAGCACTTTCTTTGACTTAAAATACACATTTGATAAAGTCCAAATTCCCCAGTTGCTGGATTGGGTAAACCCGTGGGATGCTCCTTTGCCCATACGAACCACGCAAGAAACGGGTCCGATTGCAACGCATTGGGCGGTTGCAAACTTCTCGGGTTCAAACCTTAGGGATGGTTATCTTGGGTTGTATGATGATAAGAATGAGGTGGCTTTCGGGTTTAAGTTTAATGATTTGCCCGATTGGGGAAACGTTGGTGCATTAGCAAGAAGGCAGATTGACGCGGTACGGTTCCAGTACCAATTCAACGACTTAAACCTCAACCAAACTGCCACGCGTTCATATCAAGTTCTTAGCCTGTCAAAAAACAGTTACCCATCGCTGCAGCCAGATGCACTTAAGGGTTTGTTCAGCCTTAAAACAGCCCAGTTCGCTGTGGCTGCAAGAGATTTCAGCGATTACATAAAGGCAAATAACATTGGCTTTATCGTTTACGACCGAAACCACCTAGACACCCAAATGATCCACAGCAAACTCTTACAACTAATCTACTCAAACGACCGATACGTAATCTTTAAAATCCAAATGTAGCAGCCTTCGAAAATCAGCATAACAAGGCAACCGCTTAACGTTACGATTGAATCTCCGCTGATTTTCCCATCGTGCAGTAATACAGCTGGTCTAGCGAGTACTTCTTGTACACTGCGCAGCTGGGGCAAATACAGTTAACTGTTTTGACGGTTTCTTTTGCTTTGCCTCTTGCACAAAAAACGTTGCCTGTCAAGTTTGATTTCTTGTACGTGGGGCAAGTGGGACATAAACATAGTTTAGCGTTTTCCTCGTTGTCTGGAACAGCATTACCCAAAACTTTCACCAAATCAACAATCGGGCTGGGCTAAATAATGTTGTGTGACTGCATCCAACCAGCAACAGAGCAAGAGACAAAAGATAAAAGACAAGTTTACAAATATCATAAATGGTGTTAAATTATTCTTTCAGCTTTCATTTGGGTTCCCGTTCCATCTTACACCCAATATATAACATGCCCAAACTGCAAATCACAAGTGACCGCGATATCCAACTACTGCAACTTCTGCGGCACACCGCTTCATCAACCGATTATTCTAAAGATCTGTCCCAAATGCAGTACAAGAATGGATTCTTCAGCGCATTTTTGCCCCGAATGCGGACAAAAGCAATAAAGCAGTTCCCACGTTTAGATACAGCAATAAAGGGCAAGAGATCAACCCTGTTGATTAAGTTAGTCATAAGCTTAGTTTATTGTTGTGAAAGATAGGTGTCTCGGATTAGTTGTTGTTGACCGGGAGAAAAAAAATCTGTGTTCAACAACAACTAAGAGGCACAAGTTTTTTTCTTTCAATTCCTTGCTTACATAATCGGGTCAACCATCTTCCATTTAACATTGAGTTTGGTAGACCTTTGGTGTATTGTTTTAGAAGTAGTAGAACAGAAAAAAATTATGTGTTCTACTACTTCCAAAAGTTCGATTTGCCTATCGATGAAGAAATGGTTAAAAAATTTGTTGCCGCATAGTTAGCTGATATAATCTAACGCAATAAAAGACTTCTCGTACAAGATCCTTGACTAAACTGGGTCAAGGTTTCTTAGCGAGACTGCTTTACGTTTATAAATTTCTTAAAAGAAAATAGTCAATTCTCACAGAATTTTAGTCAGATTCACATTTTGATACAATAAAAAATACTGCTATTCCTTGTTCCTTCATTGAACATAATAGTTAGAGTTATCGTGCTGACCATCAGGCACGTTAGCAAATTCTAACTACCTTCAATCACTCGATTTTCTCGTCCCAAGATTTCTATTGTTATCTTTACTTTTGAATTTGGATTTATGATTTTTCTAAGTTGTTTAGGGATTGAAAAACGGTAGTCATTGCCTACCGTACCCTCCAAGATAAAGGTTTTACCGTCTGCATGTAAGATGTTGATTTCACGTTTTGGCATCATTTCCACCTATGGCGTTTGCTGTGTTGGCAGCAGTAAGAATGGCGCCGTACCGTTTCCTGAAGACCAGTAGATAGGCAGTTTTCCATCCCAACCTTTAGCGTATAAGTATTGTATGAATTCTGGCGAACTAGTAAGTTGCGCGTTGATTAGTTGTATTTGTGTAGCTGTCGCATTTGCAGATATTATCGTGGCGTTAGCTTGTCCTTGTGCCTGTAGGACTAAGGCTGTTGCATTGGCAGTTGCTTGAATGATTTGTTGTTGGGCTGTAAAGTTAACAACTTGAAGTTGATTTTGGGCAGCTAAAGCATTTTGTTCGGCAGTTACTTTGGCTTCAATAGCTGTGGTGAATGAAGGTGAAAATTGGAAGTCAGTTATTGAAATAGATGTGATGATTATATGGTATTGAGTTAATTTATCTTGCAGTAAGTTTTGGAATGTTTGTTTTGGCATCTTCTCTTTGTGTAATTAGGTTGGTTGCTTGGTATTTTGCAGTTGAAGCTTTTAGGGCATCTTGCATTGCTGGGATAATAACGCGATTAGCATATTGGTCTCTTAAGTTAATGTAAATTTCTTTAGCATAAGCTTGGTCTAATTGATAGTTTACTGTTACGGATGTTGATACTTCCTGAAGGTCGGATGAAGCTGCGCCTTCTTGAGCTGTTGCTGACTGTACTTGAACATTGACAAATGCCATACTTTCAACGAAGGGTGTTATAGTTTGTAGTCCTGATCCCGTTGTCCTTACTGGGTTACCCCATTGAAGCACAACACCAACATAGCCCGCTGGAACAGTTTGGTATGCTTGGGAAATTATCGATACCGCTAAGATTGCGATAATAGCTATCAATATGGCTGCAACAATTTTCTTAAAGTTAAATACCGTTTTTTATTCCTCCTCTTTCTTTTTTATTTGTTCTTGCTTGTTAGTCTTGAAGAAGTCATCCCAAAAAATAGCGAGGATGGCACCAAAAGCTATTATGACAACAGCTAATGCTTCAAAGACGTAACTTTCAACCGATGTTCCAAAGAACACTAAGAATGCGCCAATTATCCAGCACGCGATTACTTCTTTGGTTATTTTCATCCATGTTACCTCTTTTATGCCGTATGCAGTGGTATATAATAGGCATTTACTTTTAAGGATTGTGATAGCTCATTCTACCACAAAAAATGCAAGCACTAAGACTTAGACAAGAAACCTTTACTTGTTTTCAGTGACATAGTCCAGAGTTGTTGACAAAAAAGCTTTTATTAGAAATATTACCTGAGCTTTTCCTGTAGCCGTGTCTAAGATGAATGGATGGTTAAAGAAGAGTCGGCTGATTGTATTTACCGCGTTTATTATCTTACCGCTCTTAATTTCGCCTGTCAGTGGAAACTAGATTTTTTAACATAATGACTATTATCCATCGGACGAATCCCGAATAAGACTAGAACAAAAATGGATTTGCTTTATTGGTTAATGGGTAACTTGACTTTTTCTTTTAAAAACAAAAACCCATTTCTTTAAGCTTTTTTATATTCGAGCTAAATCGCAGGGGGCGGACGAGTCTAGTCGGGTTTAAAGGCGATCGGAAAAAAATGGCGGAGAATAGTGCAAAACTCGGATGAGGAATCAAAATTTCAGTGTTTGTTGCAAGTTTCCAGATTTTTCCAAACTCTATAACGTCCTGCACAGTTAAGATGCTTTTAATGCTTTAATTGGGTCAATTTTGCTTGCTCTCCAAGTAGGATACAGGCTTGCCGCAACGCTTGCAAGAACGGATAAGCCAATGGCAAGAGGAATTACGAATATGGGAATCTCCAGGAGGCTGATTGGAGTGTTAATTAGCAGGGGTCCCATAAGCAAGGAGGCTGCAATACCCACCGCCGTCCCAACTATTCCGCCAACTAAACCAAGGATAACTGCTTCTGAAAGGAAAATCTTGTATAGATGGGTATTATTTGCGCCAAGAGACATGAGAACACCAATTTCACCCATTCTTTGATTCACTGAAGCTTGCATTGTGTTCATTATGCCAGCGATGCCGACTACAAGAATTATCGATGCTAAGAGTAGCGAGAAGTTAGCCGTTTGCTGAACGGCCAGCATTCTTGTTCCTACCGCCTGCGTAATTGGAATTGCTTTAGCGTTTGGGATGGCTTCCATTATTTGGTTCGAGATCTTTTCAATCGTATTGCCGTTGTTAAGGACACCGACATTAATTTCGCTGATTTTTCCATAACGGTTGAATAGTTTTTGCGAAACATGCAGAGGCATGAAAATTGAGTAGTCATCAGTAGAGCCTGTTTGATCTATAACCCCTGTAACAATGAAAGAGGAATTGCCGAGTGAGATTGATGAACCTATTTGCGTATTAAGGGCTGCCTTTAGCTCTGATCCTACGAGGATTTCTTCAGTATCATTTTGAGGTAGGGAACCGGTAATGTTCCACCATGTTTTAAGTTGAATTTCCTTCTCGGGAAATAACCCTACAACCAGGATGGTGTTGTTTCCGTATTTGACTTGATTGTATAGTTTGGGGGATAGAACTCTGATATTTGCACTGTTCAGGAATACCGTAAATCTTGTCTACGGAATCTTCGGGAAACAAGTTATTGCCTATAACAACGCTTCCATAAGGTATACTGACTTTCTCGGAGTTAGGAGTAACAACTATGCTTGGACCATATTTTTCTAATTCATTTCCTACCCTATTTTGCATAGCTCCCGAAACAGTGAGTGTTGAAACAATTACAGCAATTGCAAGGATTAATCCAATTGAGCTAGCAATTGCTCGCCCTTTTCTTCGGGAAAGATTTCTTGAAACCAAAGTTAATGTCCGCAAATTCGATTACCATCTTTTAGAGTAAAAAAAGGTAGAGGGGGTTATGCTGCCAGTTGTACTTGCAGAGCTGAAAGATCGATTTCCAAGTTATCGGCATTAGTGGTGGACGTGACTTTTGGTGGAGGATAAGATAGACAACCGCCGCTAACTGGTGCAAAGTTTTCTAGAGTCCATTCTGTACCACATGAATCGCATCGCAGGTTTGTTCCTTTTACGATATGGAAGCTAAATGATCCGCATGGCTCACATGTTCTTACGCCGGCAACCGTGTTACCCGATGGAGTGGAGATGATAACTAAGGGCAAGTATTCTCCGTTTCTGTAATACGCTAATGGAACCGTTCGTCCTTGATATACCAGTGTTTCAGTTGGCGCCTGAAGTCTCAAATCTACGAAAACAAGTTTGCTTGAATTAATGTAGCTGGATGGTATAGTTACTTTATTACCATCTGATGATAACGTCGGAGTTGTATAATCTACTGGCGCAACGTTTTTCGGATATGACTGAACCTGCGTTTGTAATAGCTGATCCGTCTGTGGGGAAGGTGAAGATAAAGCGATGCTTGCAGCCACAACCATAATGGCGATTAAAGTAAGCCCTATCAGTATCTTCTTTGCATTCGATATTTCTTTCTTCTTTGTCACCTGCGGAATGTAGTTGACATTTTGCCTCGCTCTGAAAGCTAATTTTTCACGTTTTTCTCTACTTTTTCTTCCCAAATTGATACCTCTGTTTTTTTATTTTTCTGTCACTATGTGACCGTCAAGCATTTCAACGACTCTTCCCGCGAGCTCAGCCTTCGTCGGGTCATGAGTCACAAAAATCAAAGTAAGACCTTCTTTTTTGTGTAAATCGCACAGGAGTCCCATAATTTCATTGCCAGTTTTCTGGTCTAAATTCCCAGTAGGTTCGTCTGCTAAAAGTATGCTCGGATTATTCACTATGCCTCTTGCGACCGCAACTCTTTGCTGTTCGCCTCCACTAAGCTCACATGGTTTGTGGCTGGCTCTTTTTCCAAGTCCAACCTTTTCCAGAGCCTCAACTGCCCATTCCTCTTGCTCAGTTGACGATATGCCTGCCAAATGTAGGGGAAGCATAACGTTTTCCAGGGCTGTTAAGTAAAGTAGCAGTTCGAAAGTTTGAAAGATGAAACCTATATTTTCTCGTCTAAACCTTGCGCGTTCGCGAGAGTTAAGTTGGTAAATTTCTGTACCTTGAATGGTTACTTCGCCTTTTGTCGGGGTTAGTAAGCCGCCTAAGGTGTAGAGCAGAGTTGATTTTCCGCTTCCGCTTGGTCCAATCACGGATACGAATTCGCCCTTTTCAATTTTTAAGCTGACGTTATCGAGAGAGTGAACTTGGGTGTTTCCAATTTCATAGAGTTTGGTGACTTCTTTTATTTCAAACATTTTTTATATCGCCTTTAGTGCTTTAACAGGATCAATTTTGCTGGCTCTCCAGGTAGGATACAAGCTCGCAATTACGCTGGAGCTAACCGACAGACCTAGACAAATTGGGATAATGAAGAGCGGTACCTCTGCAAAGCTTACTGGAATATTGATAAAGAGTGGCCCAATCAGCAGAGAGGCTAATAATCCAACTGAGGTTCCAACTATTCCGCCGACTAACCCTAAAATAGCTGATTCTGAAAGGAACATCTTGTACAGGTGAGTATTGTCTGCACCCAACGACATGAAAAGTCCAATTTCTTTCTTCCGTTCATGTACTGAAGCTAGCATAGTGTTCATAATGCTCGCTATACTGACCACGAGGATGATGGAAGCTAACAGAAGCGAGAAGTTAGCTGTTTGCTGAGTAGCCTGCATTCTAGTTTCTACTGCTTGTTTGATTGGAACAGCCTTAACATCGGGCACTGCATCTGTTATTTGCTGAGAAATCCTTTCTACTGGGCAGCTGTTGCAGAGAGCTCCAACGTCAATTTCGCTTACTTGCCCCTCCAAACCAAACAAAGATTGTGCGATATGTAAGGGCATAAAGATGGAGAAGTCATCAACTGAGCCAGTCTCATCTAAAGTCCCCGTAATTATAAACGAGGAATTTCCGATTTGCATGATATCATCCTTCTGCAGAGCAAGGGAGGTTTTCAGTCCTGAACCGAGGAGGATTTCGTTGGTGTCATTCTTTGGCAGTGAACCTGTTATGTTCCACCATTTCTTCATTATTAGTTCGTTATCCGGAATTGCCCCAACAAGTAGGATTGTGCTGTTTTTGTATTGGATCTGGTTGTAGAGTTTGGGGGAGAGAACGTTTATGTTTATTTTGTTTGGTATTGTAAAAATCCTGTCGGTAGCATTCTCAGGGATAGTTATGTTTCCCACCATAACGCTCCCGTAGGGAACGTTTATTGACTGAGCATCAGGTGTTACAACAATGTTTGGTCCATATTTGTCTATCTCGTTGCCAACCTGGGCTTGCATGGCAGCTGAGACAGTAAAGGTTGAGACAATTACCGCGATCGCTAAGATTAAGCCGATTGAGCTGACTATTGCACGCCCTTTTCGTCTTGACAGATTCTTTGAAACTAGAGTTATAGATTTCAATGCAACTTACCGTTCTTGGAAATTCAGTTTAAGTTCTGGAAACAAACAGATAATTCGAATAGCGAACCTTTCTGAATGTTCTATGAGTCCAGCGATTATTAGCTATCCTACCTGCCGATTTTGCTTTATAAGAACCATCGGACATGAATTGAACCAGCGTAGAACAAACCTTAGAGAAGGTTTGATTTCAGAAAATGTTAGATTACATCATAAATTGGGTTTAGAATTCTTCTTTTCCGGAGTACGTCTCTAACCAAGTATTCAGAGATTTGTCAACTAACTTATCAAGAAAACTTGACCTATAAGCAATTAAAACTTTGGCAACTCTATCTTCATCTTTAACAGTGTAAAAAGTTTCGTATCCAACTCTTTCTTTGGCAAGAATTCCTTTATCTCCTAAGTATTTTAGATAAAATGAGAGAGTTGAATTTGGCAACTTCAGGTATTCTGAAAGAAATTGGTATTTGGCTTTCTCGTTAGATAAGATCAAAAGTACAATTTCTCTCAGTCTTTTTTGTCTAAGTGCGGCTATGACTTTTTTGTCTTCTTTTTCGAGAGGTTTAGTATAAAATCTCTTGAAGTGCAGATCATTTTCAGAATAAATAATCTTTCTTCGGACCATATAACTTAGGTGGTATTCCAGCGTTGTTAATGGAGTTTCTAGAATTCTTTGCAATTCCCTAAGGTGGATGCCCGGATTTTCCACTATGACATTATATATTTTTTTTCTGTTCTCATTTTCTAAAATCTCGTCTTTGAACATCTACCGTTAATCCTTTAGAATGCCAATTAAGATGAAAAATAGCCCCACTAAATGGATCACAAGATGGGTGTTTTCGTCGATCACATAGCCGATGTTGAAAAACAATTCCGGAAGTGTTATGATTGCGTGAACAAAGAAAACTCCGAAGCCGACCGAGATTAACAATAGTTTTCTGTTTCTTAGGCGCAAGTAAGCGGCAAAAATTAATGAAAATAAAACTGCGGTTGCTATTACCAATCCTACCCGAACGATGACGTCGAGGAGTCCAATAGTCATTTCTTATATGTTCCCCCTTTTGGACATATAGCGTCATAACATTGTTATAAACTATCTCTTGAATTGTTGTTACTTTCTCGTATTGACTACTTGTTTCCAGCTAGCGAGAAACCATGGCATGATGCGAAGCGGCATCTTAGGCGGGATCTACTGAACCCCAACCACAACACTGCCAATAACAGCAACCCAAGCAACAACTGATGCACAACAGTACCTAATCAGCCACATTCCGGGAACCACAACTGGCGACGTCACAACATTCTATGGCTATTACACTGTTGAAATCCTCAACGGAACAACAACCTACGGAATGTTAAGTGTCAACGGCTACAGTGGACAAGTCTGGTTCCACACTTTTGGCACGGAACCTTCATACAAGAACTCGAAGTAAGCTAAACCAACCGACAGCCATCAAAACATGCTGACTTTCAAATCTCTTTTTGTATTATTAATCTTACTGCACACGGACACGTAATCCGTGTAATATGAAATCTCCATAAATCTTTCGAACCCGTTTTCATAGTATCATCTTTTTTCTCTTGCGCTTAAAACAGAAAAATGTTAATCAATCAAGTATTGTTTAAGTTAGCAGAAGAGGTCTTGGGTTGAAGAGTCTGAAAGGAATACTGGTTGTTGGCGAAAAAAACATTTTTTCAGAGCTTACACAGATTGTCGCTGCAGCGGCAGAAGCTAACCCCCTTGTATTAGGCATGTTCAAGATGGGTTACAAAGATAAAGGGATAAAGGAAGTTGTGCACAGTGTTCAATTAATTGAGAAAAAATCCGACGAAATAGCCTTCAAAATAAGTGAAGATATCACGAGCGGTGCCATAAGCCCCAACATTATTGATAACTTGCTTGAAAGCGTTCAAGTAGCCGACGACATAGTTGACGTATACTATTACCTGAGCCGAGAAATGAACCGAATGTCGAAGGCTTACTCGGCAGGCTTTGAACTGCAAGAAGTCGATTGGGACTCTGTATACGAAAATATGCTTGATCTGGCGGAAAAAGCCCTCATTAAGCTCAATCAGGCGCTATCTACCTCCAACGTAGCGGAGATTTTGCAGTTGCGCAAAGAAATTGAAGACTTAGAAGAACAGGCAGATGAAATAAAAGACAAAGGATTTGACAGACTCTACAGCATAGCGCCAAAACTGCATTACCTGCAATTCGCTCATTACTCAAGAACTTTTGCATAAATGCGACGACATACTTGATTCCTGCGAAGACTTCGCCGACTTAATCGTTTCAGTAGTTACGTCAATCATAAAGTGACCTTCAAATGGATTGGCTCTCCATCCTTCTTCTTGCATTAACTTTTCTTGCAGTCATGTTAGTTTCAGGCAACAACCTATCCGCATGCGTTGGTCCTGCAATAGGCTCAAGAATAATAAGTAAACGATTCGGCATGCTTCTTGGCGCCTCAGGGTTCTCTTTGGGTCTTCTTATCCAAGGTGCAACAATGATGCGTACAGTTAATGAATTGATGCCGATAGCGACATCTCAGCTTCGGGTGGAAGCGTTACTGGTAGCAATTATAATCTTTGTTATCGCCGATTTAGTTAGAGTGCCGATGTCTTTTAGCATGTCACTGGTCGGTCTTCTCGCAGGTTTCTCCATAGCAAACGGTTCAATAACAAACGGCGTTTACGTTGCTGAGGTGGTCGGCATGTGGGTGGCTGCACCCATAATTGCAATAGTTGTATCGTTTTACTTAATCAGAATCATCAATAGAAGGCAACCGAAAAACTTTTGGCGTTGGCTACAAACCTACAAAGTTTTGATTATCATTTTAGCATTTTCCACTTCGTATGTTTTAGGAACAAATACTATTGGTTTGATAGTTGCAACAGGTGGATTTGACCTTGCAGCTGTAGTAGTTTCAATCGTTGCAATTTTCATAGGAACATTCTACTTGAGCGCGGCGAGATTCGAAGGGTTTCACAAGAATTTTTTCTCATGCGGTACCCAAACGCCACAGCATCCCTCGTAACCTCAACCTTTCTAGTTGAGGCTGCTACATTGTTTAATGTCCCTCTCTCAAATACTCAAGCGCTCTCGGCAGCGGTTTTCGGGATAGGCATATCTTACAAATCCAAGTTTGTTTCCACAAAGCCCTTTTTAATTTCAGTGGTAAGTTGGGTGATTGCGCCGATTTTGAGTTTCGCAATAGGGTTAATCATAGCTTCCCTTTAGCACATCTGCATTGCACAATTAGAAATGAGAAGATTGGTGCGCACTCGCGCCTGAACTCAACAACCCACAGGATAAACACAGGTTTTATTTTATGGAAGAAAAGATAAAATTGAATAATTTAAAATGTAAAGCCATAGAATGCATTTCCTCAACCGAGAACTTCATAACCTTAAAACAGTTAATTTTCAGGTCAATTAATTATTGCTTGGCCCCAACTAATAATAAGTGACTTCTACATGATAACCAGTGTTAAAGTGGATCGCACTTGGTCAATTTTTCGGATTTTGTAGCTCAACCTTTCTTTCAGGTCTTCCATTGTTTCGTTTTTGACTTTGGTAATCATGTCATATAAGCCATAGGAAACATAGGCTTAATCTGAGATTCTGAGAGTCTTAAGTTGTTTTAGCACTTTATCTTCTGAACCAGTGAAGGATTTGACTATTTTAGTTCAAGAGATGGAAACCCATTACTCAGCGCAGCTAATAATTGCGGCACTAAACGAAGCACCAGGAATAGGACTTACAATATCTGAGATGAAAGACACTCTGGGTGAAACCCCAGTTCTCGTAGTCGACGGGAAAAGCAGCGACCGAACAGTTGAGATAGCCAAAAACTTAGGCGCAAAGGTTGTTTGCCAAGATGGCATTAGCAAGGGCGACACATTAGCTAAAGCTCTTGAGCACGTCGACCTAAACGTTGATTACATAATTCTTAGTGATGCTGACTACACTTACCCTGCTGAATACGTTCCCGCAATGATAAAAGTTCTATAAGAAAACCCACTTATTGGAATGGTTTGCGGAAACAGGCTAAACGGGCAAGTTGACGAGGAAGCTTTGCATAGCGTTTTCCACATTGGAAACAGGATGTTAGCTTTTGCACATAATATGCTTAATGGTGTGCCACTTCAGGACCCTTTGACTGGACTGCGAGCAATACGTGCTGAGATCTTGCAAGGGTGGCTTGTGAAATCTAAAGGCTTTGACATTGAGCTCGAGTTAAACCACTTGGTGGAGCGACACGGTTTCACAATCCTGAAAAGAATATTGCTGGAGACAACTTTTCAGAACTGAAACAAGAACAATGTTACTTCATAAACAGGAATTACACCAAAAATTGTTTTGTACATTTTTAAAATGAGCTGCTGAAATCTTAAATATCAAATTGTGCTACAATATTTTAAGAGCCACAATGTCTAACGATGAAAACACTGAATTGCTACTTGGTTTAGGTTTGACTCTTAATCAAGCAAAGGTTTACTTGGCAATACTTAAACTGGAAAAAACTACTGTGGGACAGGTAGCGAACTTTTCGAAAGTGCGCAGGGAAGATGTCTATAGAATCCTGCCTTCACTTGAAAAAATGGGCCTGATTGAAAGATTGTTGGGTAAACCAACTGAGATTCGGGCTACTCGCATTTCGGATGCTTTGAGCCTCTTGGTAGACGAAGAAAAAGGCAAATCAGATGAACGGCTGGTGGGTATGCGGGGTATAGTCCAAAAACTGACCCTTAAAGACTGGAAGCAGCAACTTCCCAAAGAAGAAAGCACCTATATATTGATAGCGGAAAAGAAATCAATTCTTGCTAAAACTGCAGATCTGATCAATAATTCTAAAAAAGAAATTGCCTTAATTGCAGACAAAGGAAGGATCATACCAGTTTTGTTTCAATTTTCCGAAGAATACAAACTGGCAAAAAAGCAGGGTGCAGTGATTCGATTGATTTTTGAAGGAGAAAACCCCGATGATTCGCTTAAAGAAAAAGTGAAAAAACTCATTGGTACTGCTTCTGTTCATATAAAGTTTCATTCTGAGCCCTTGAATCATTTTCTAATGTCTGATGATAAAGAAGCATTAATTACTACCTCCAAAGAAACCGGATTAGGCGAAAGCCCTTCTTTGTGGACAAACAATAGTAACCTTATTGGTGTACTGCGAACTAGTTTTGAGTCTGATTGGAAAAAAGCTGAAGAATAGCCTCAAAAATTCATTTTTCGTATGGTCTTTATGTTTCATATTCTTTATAACATTGGACCGATTAGCGCAGACACAAACCGCCAGTCTGTCGGTGTGTGTTCACATTCACATATGTTTAACTCTGTAAATTACCATTTATAATGTATCCAAAATTTTGAGAACAAAGGAGGTTAGATAAGAATGAAAAGTAAAGATTTTATAGATAAAGATGTTTTTGCGTTAGATGAAAAAATCGGCAAAATTAAAGAAGTAGAAGTAGATGCTGATGAATGGAAAGTTACTCATCTTGAGGTCGAATTGGATAAGAATGTAGCTGAATCGGTGCTTGGTGCGAAGAAAGGCGGAGTGCGAAACATGTTAAATGTTGCTGCTCTCGAGAAAGGGACAGGCGTATGGACAGACAATGGATTGCACTTAAAAGTTGCAAAAGATAAGCTTCACATGTACCTAAGCCCAGTAGCTAAGACATAGTTGGGAGTTTCCTTCCAACATTTTCACCAAATCCCCGGTTATTTCCTTTCATATTTTTAATAATGGCTATTTCGAATAATTTTTGAAACATTGAAATGATTATTTGAGGAAGATATCGTGAATAAGACCATCTGGAGCAGTATAGTATTATTATTGCCATGGAAAAAAGACACAGAGACATAGTCTTAAAGAAATGTCCTCAATGCAAAAGCAAGATAGTTGTTTGGGATATTCCAGGCAAGATTTTCTTTTTGCGTGGACGAACTGAGAAGATTAACATCAAAATGAAAAAGAATGTTGCGCTGTTCGCTGAGTCATTAATATAGAACCCAACAACAGCTCCTTTTGTTTTGTATGGTAAATCATGCTCTTCCAAAAGCTGAAATAGAAAACGTATAAAGTTGTAGCTGTTTATTCACAGTCACACATGTTAAAAAGAAGCTTTCAAGTTAAGGGTAAGTGAGGCTTTGAAAAATGGGATTACTTGATTTGCTTTTTGTTGTTGCTGCTATACTGATAATTTTGTGGCTCCTTGGTTTTGTCTTCTTCAACCTTGGCACCATAATATGGGTTCTGCTTGTCGTAGCCGTCATCATAATACTTTTACGATTACTTTCAGGACGAAGAATATAACAGAAGCAAAACAACAACCATGAATTCTACAAGCAGCACAGAAGTTGCTGCCCAACTTTTTGAAAAAACTATCAACTTTTCGTAATCCTTACAGACTCGTCTTAACTACTCCTGACCAAAAATATGCTCTAAGTACAAATTTGGGGATATGAGTTTGATTTGAGATTCGATTCCCTACCCTTTTATTGTTCCTTGTATCAATCTGCAGTAATCGGAATATTTGCTTAGTGTGGGAGAATGATAACGCCATTCAAAAAAGGCTAAAAAATCATAGCCCCAACTCTTTTGCGCGTTGCTCTATTTCTTCGATTGTTCTCAATTGTTCCCCGCAATTCTTTAAACTTTTTTCTAATATTATTTTATCTACGTAGTAGAGGGTTCTAATTATTTCGTCTTGGAGGGGTAACCATTTATCAAATTTTACTCCGAATTTCTCTTCAACATAGCGTCTTTCTTTTGGAAAAATTTCTTCGTGCCCTTCTGGCGTGTTCAACCTGTAGACTTCGTGGAAAACAAGTTCGTAGAATGCTTTTTTGTCGTGGCATCTTGTTAAGTGAATAACCTTGTTTGACCAGTTGTCACCCCAAGCGTATCCTCCAAGAGGATACTTGAATTCGTTTTTCCACTCAGGAGTTAGGGGTTCAAAAACCTCAAATGTAACGGGTTTATGTTTAAAATACCTATTTCTGATATGCTCTGTTACTTCAACAATAATCTCATTCTCTTCCTTGTTCGGTTCCAAGCTCGTTCAATAGTCCTCTGTCTATTTTGGCAGCCATTTTATCCTTATTATACTCACGTAAGGTTGCTTATTTCCAAGCCCTCTCTACATATTCCCTTAACATTCTGTTTGCATTGTAATATGAAGCTAATGAGATAGAATGTTTTTGCATTTCTATCCATCTTTTTTGGTTACCGTAAAAGGTTGGAATTACCTTTTGTTCTAATACGTTATACAAGCCATGGGCATCCTGAACATCTGTTTCAGATTGACAGCCGAAAGCCCATCCTATTAGACCTTCTTGGGTTTTGAATTCCTCATCTATCCATCCATCCCAAGAACTAACATTTATGACGCCATTTGAAAGCGCTTTCATTCCGCTAGTTCCGGATGCTTCGTTGGGCGGTCTTGGTGTATTCAACAAGACATCAACACCCGCAATCAAGGTTGGACTGATTTCCATCCGATAGTTTTCTACAAAAACTATTGGGATATCCTTACCCATTATTTTGCTTTCTTCATAAATCTTTTTTATTCCCTCTTTGCCAAAGCCGTCTCTCGGATGGGCTTTTCCAGCCATAATAATTTGCATTTTTCCTGACGCAATAAGTTTAAGCCTTTTCTCGTCAGTGAAAATTAATGTTGGTCTTTTATATTCGGCTATCCTTCTAAACCAGCCTAAAGTTAGCCTATTTCTATCCAGGTCTGTGCCGTATTCATCTTCAATGAAATCTAGTAGAATATTCTTGTTCTCAAGATGAGCCTTCCATACCTCTTCATCGGGTAATCTCATGGCGTCTTTCAGTTTTTCAGGGTTCTCTTCCCAACCAGGGAGGTGCCTATCAAATAATCCTTTAAAACTGCCGCTCGTCCATGTCCCAAGATGCACCGCATTCGTTATATAATCGATATTTTTACCGGGAAACATTTCTCTGGCAGCATAAGCGTTTTTCTTAGAAACGCCATTCTGATAATCGCTTAAACTCATTGCAAGTTTTGTCATGTTCAAGCAGCCTGCTTGTTCACCGTATTCTTTCACTTTGTCCAATGGGTAAGAGTTATCTAAAATACTCTCCACCATAGCCATAGGAAATACTTCGTGACCTGCAGGAACCAGAGTATGAGTTGTGAAGCTAAATCTTTTCTTTGTCTTGTTCTCATCCCAATTATTCTTATTTGCTATCTCTAATGTTGCGAGTGCGGTGTGACCTTCGTTCAAATGGTACTTTTTTATATCGTATCCAAGCTTTTCTAAAAATCTAACTCCACCGATTCCAAGGACTACCTCTTGTTTGAGTCTATGTCTTTGGTGCTCTTCGTATGTAGTAGATTTGCCCATCCAATAGCATGTCTCACTAATTTCCCTATCTTCTACTTCATTTTCGTTTAGTCTAGTTTCAAGAAAATATATGGATACTTTATTGCTATGGCCATTTTTAATGATATACTCTTCTGCTCCAATTACTACGTCTCTGCCTTCAATTAGTACCCTGACTCTTTCATCCCTTTTTCTCAAAACACCAAATGGATTGGATCTTTTTAGAACTTCTTTTTGCTGGCAATTTTCAATTTCTTGTTTAAAATACCCTTTGTGATGTCTTAATGATACACCCACTAAAGGAATATTCATTTCAGCCGCACTTTTTATCATATCTCCCGCTAGCACTCCGAGTCCTCCACAACACGTGGGGAGTTGAGCATCTACACCAATTTCCATTGAGAAGTAGGCGATCTTTTGTTCCATTAAGTAGGCTTCAGTCTCTACCACTTTTTCAAATCCATATGACGAGAATATTTCATCTACTATTGAAAGAAGCTAGCTGATAAAGCCTCCTCAGTGTGAAGGGCTTTATACCTGCCGGTGATTCGGTAGTGCTGCGAGCTAAAATTGGCTTCTTCTCTTGGGATTTGTTTACTATGGTGGGTCTTTTGTGGTTAGACGTAGGACAAAGGCAGAGCGAGTGGGGAGATAGAGGCTGAGCGTGTGTTGAGTTTTTGCCTCTGAATTGGTCACAATGGTGAAGTGGTTCTGTTGGGGTACAAGCCGGCCGTATCCCCCGTACTTTTGTGCATCACAGTCTAGGATCATCCGATACTTCCCAGGGGGAGCTTCAAATTGATAATTCGTAAAGGATTGAGAGGGATTGAAATTGAAGGCAAAAATCAAGTCTGCCCTCTTGAATATAATTACTTTGTTCGTGGAATTCTCATGCAGGAGTTCCGGGATGGATGCTTCAAGAAGATGGTTTATGTTGACAAGTGCAATCATGTCGCGATCGAATTGGGCTAGCAAATGATACTTTAGGTGGGCGTCGTCTGCGAGATGCCATTGTCGACGTGCATGTTTGAATGACCAGTTATTTCCTTCACGGGGAAAATCTATCCAGTCCGGGTGGCCGAATTCATTGCCCATAAAGTTTAGATAACCGTGATTGGCGGTGCATAAGGTAATCAAACGGATCATCTTGTGCAACGCTATTCCCCGGGCGACCTTTGCATTGTCATCATCGATCCACATGTGTTGGTACATGTCTTCACCGATCAGTCGGAAAATAAGAGTCTGATCTCCCACCAACGCTTGGTCGTGAGATTCGGCGTAACTAATGGTTTTCTCATTTGCTCTGCTGTTGGTAAGTTCAAACCAAAGATGACCGATGGGCCAGTCTTCATCTTTGAAATCTTTTATTAGACGAATCCAGTAATCAGGCACACCCATTGCAAAGCGATAGTCAAAACCGAACCCGCCCTCTGACTGGGAAACCGCCAAACCTGGCATGCCGCTGACATCTTCAGCTACGGTGATGGCGTCGGGGCGGATGTCATGAATTAATCTGTTAGCCAGAGCCAAATAAGAAAGGGCATCTTCATCCACACTGCCATCAAAGTAATCATTGTATGAAGTGAATACTCTCTTTAGACCGTGTCCCAGGTAAATCATGCTGGTGACGCCATCGAACCGAAAGCCGTCAAAGTGGAATTCATCCAGCCAGTATCTGCAATTGGAAAGCAAAAAATGCAGAACTTGAAGTTTTCCGTAATCAAAGACACGTGAATTCCATGCCTTGTGTGTTCCTCGTGTGCCTTCATGAAAATACTGAAATAGTGTTCCGTCGAAGCGACTCAATCCTTCCACCTCGTTGGACACGGAGTGAGAATGGATTAAATCCATGCAGACGGCAATCCGATTGGCGTGAGCAGTGTCGATTAGGAATTTCAAATCCTCGGGTGTTCCGAATCGTGATGACGAGGCAAAAAAGCTTGATACTTGATATCCAAACGATCCATAGTAAGGATGCTCTTGAATGGCCATTAACTGTAATGTATTGTAACCTGCGTTTACGATTCGAGGAATCACATTTTGAGTAAATTCTTGGAAGGTTCCGATTTTTTCTTCTTCTTGAGCCATTCCTATATGTGCTTCGTAAATAATAGGGGGCTCTTCAGGTCGTTTGAAATTAGATTCTTTCCAACGATATGTGTCTGGTGGTGACCATACTTGGGCGTTGAAAATCAAAGTTTTGGGATCTTGAACAACCCGTCGAGCAAAGGCTGGAATGCGATCTCCTTCGCCCCCTGCCCAATGAATACGGAGTCTAAACAGATCACCATGTGCCAATTTGTTGGCGGCTAGGTGAATTTCCCAGACACCATCGTCGCTGATCTTTTCCAGCTCAAATTCTCGTTGCTCCTGCCATTTACTCATATCCCCTATCAGGTAGATCGCCGTTGCATTTGGTGCCCATTCACGGAAAACCCATTCGCTTCGTTGCAAATGTAGACCGAAATATTCGTGGCCAGACGCAAACTCTGCAAGACCCATTTTCTCTTGTGTGAGACGCCGCTCTGTCTCTTCAATACCCTCCAAGCGATGTCGAATCTGATCAGAAAACGGCGCGAGGTACGAATCACTTCTTAGTAGGCGATTCAATCGGCTTTCAAGACCACTCATAAAAACACTCATTATGCTTTTGGTCCGCAAGTAATTTAACTCTTTTTTCAGAAGTCATGAAAAAAAAAGCTATGAAAGTCTATCAATCTAGCCTGACAACAGAGCTGTTGTAATCGAAAAAAGAAATAACCATTGTATTTCGATAGCCTCCCTTGAAAAATTGTTTAAGACAACTCTTGGCTTAGCATTGAAATCCAATGTTCAAAAAAGGGGCAGCACGATAATAGCAGATTCTTCGCGAGCCCATAGTCTTTTGAGAAAGGACCTCACCATTTCTCAACGCCATTTTCTCAGGACAGAAAGCAGACCCATTGGCTCAAAAATAACTTTAAAAAACAGCCAATAGGTTTAGAAATAAAAGAAATTTCAAATAAATAAGAATAAAAAAATAAAAAGGCTAACCTAAAATCGATAATCAGGGGTGTGTGGTGCGGTTGCCGGGATTTGAACCCGAGTCGACAGCTTGGGAAGCTGCAGTCCTACCGAACTAGACTACAACCGCAACAGTCACCAGCTACAGGATAGCCTATTGCATAGGGATAGTTCATTTGATATAGAAACTTTACTATCAAACCTAAGAGGTCATTTTAGGATTCTGCCCCCGTCAACAATTTTGGAAAATTATAGGAGGTCAATAAAAAGTTTAAGGTAATCTTTTAAATCATTTACTATTAAGAAGTTGTTTTTGACGTGGTCCTTGCCTTTTGCACCCATCTGTTGAGCTTCCTCTTTGTGGTTTAGCAGGTAGATTGTTTTTTCGGCTGCTTCGTTCACTGTGTTCACGAGGTAACCGTTTGTGCCGTTGATTATTTGCAGTGGTATTCCTCCAACAGGTCTTCCCACTACCGGAATGCACTTCCATAGGGATTCAGTTACTGTAAGTCCGAAGCCTTCGCGAGTGGACATTTGAAGCATCACGTCCGAAGCTCTTTGGAAAGCGTTCACTTCAATGTCATTGACGCCTTTAAGGTCTGTTAAGAGGTGAACGTCGTTGTCGTCTCCTGCGTGTCGGGCTGTTTTCTCAAAGTAAGTCCATCCTTCAGGGTCATCAGTGGCCATGCCTGCGATGAGTAGCAGTTGAACCTGAGGAATTTCCTTTTTCACTAATCTGTAAACGTCGATGACTCCCACGGGGTCCTTCCATGGGTCAAAACGTCCAACTTGGGTAATTACTGGTTTTTCAGGATTTACACCGAACTTTTGCAGAACCGCTGAAACCGTCTCTGCGGAAATCTCCTTGTTCTTATCACTTAAAGGGTCAATTGACGGCGGTCTTATGAGTATTTTTGGAACTTTTAAACTGGGGATGACGTATTTTTCCGAGGTAAATACTGCTGCATCGTAGCGGCTGATATAGGGTTCAAGAAAACCCCAAACTGAGGTGTTCGGAGTTGAAAGGTCTATGTGGCATCGCCAAATCCATTTGTCATTCTTTGCTGGAAGAAACTGAATCATAGCAGCCGGCTGGTTGTCATGAATCACTACAAAATCTGTATTCAAGATTGTTGATTCGCTGTTTTGCCTGTTATACTCCAGATATGTTCTGATTTCTTCTGGTGTAAGGTCTATGTTCATTCCTTGTAGGGCATTATGAATTTTTTTGGTTACGTTGAAAAAATCGAATGATCCTTTGATGACTTCCCAGTGAACATCCAACCCTACATCCTTCATTAACGGGACCAGATTGTGGAGCATTTCAGCTACTCCGCCCCCGTAAGCCGTAGAATTGACGTGTGTAACAGATTTTCCCTTCAGTTTCTCGGCTAAAGCCTTAACCGAATTGACTTCTTCTTCTCCAACAACTCCTACATAATCGTTAAGACTGATTTTCCTAAGTTGCTCTACATGTAACATAAAAATAACCTTCAGAAATTCGATTGCGCGTTTGCGACAAATTAATATCATTGCACGCGGATAATAATGTTTGTCAAGTTTCTGGCTTTTAACTATTCAATAAATTTAGCCATAAAACTTATTCAAGAGAATTTACTTTAATGATCATTCCGAGCCGAGTTTTTTATGGATAGAATTTTGATTGTTTCAAATAGGTTACCGATTCAAATACATAAAAAGAATTCTACACTTCAAATTCAACCTACCACAGGAGGATTGGCAACAGGTGTTAATTCTATTCACAAATTAGGCAACAGCCTTTGGATTGGTTGGCCCGGAATCTACCTTAACCAAAAACAGGTGGAAGAGAGAAAACAAATTGTTGATTTATTAAGCAACGAAAAGTATCATCCAGTTTTTCTTACACCACATGAAATAAAATACTATTATGAAGGGTTCTCAAATAATACTATATGGCCTTTATTTCATTATTTTAACCTCTATGCAACATATGACCTCAAAAATTGGGAGACTTACCAAAAAGTCAACCAAAAATTTTGTGACGAAATAATAAAGGTCGCTAAGCCTAACGACACTATTTGGATTCATGATTATCAACTCATGCTGCTCCCACAAATGTTACGGGAACATTTACCAGATGCAAAGATAGGGTATTTCCATCATATCCCTTTTCCATCGCATGAAATTTTTAGACTTCTCCCTTGGCGAGAAGAAATACTTGAAGGCCTACTTGGTGCAAACCTAATTGGTTTCCACACTTACGATTATGTTTTTCATTTTCTTTCATGTGTCCGTCGTATTTTAGGAAACGAAAATTACCTTGGAGAAATTCAAATAGGGTCAAGGCAAACAAAAGTCGATATCTTTCCTATGGGTATAGATTATCAACGATTTTCAGATGCAGGCAACAATCCACTTGTTCAAAAAGAGATGGCACACACGCTACGAAAGATTGGAAAGCGAAAAATAATTCTTTCTTTTGACCGCCTCGACTATACTAAAGGAATCCCACTTCGACTCGAAGCCTTCGCCGCCCTGCTTGAAAATAAACCAGAATACCGAGGAAAAGTCTCCTTCATATTGGTTGCAGTTCCTTCAAGAATTAACGTAAGTCAATACCAAACATTGAAGAAACAAATTGATGAATTAGTAGGTCGAATAAACGGAAAGTACGGCACCACAGATTGGACGCCAGTTAGCTATTTCTCAAGATTCCTTCCTTTTGAAACTTTAATAGCCCTATATGGAATTGCCGACGTTGGTTTAGTGACACCTTTACGCGATGGCATGAACCTTATGGCTAAAGAGTTCATAGCAACTAAAATCAACGGTTTAGGAGCATTAATTCTATCGGAAATGACAGGCGCGGCGCAAGAGCTTGGAGAGGCAATTATCGTTAACCCCAACGATCAAGAAGACATAATTGAAGCTTTAGAAACAGCTCTTGCCATGCCTATAGACGAACAAATAAAACGAAATCGCATTATGCAAAAACGATTGTCACGTTATAATGTTGAACGGTGGGCAGACGATTTTCTCAACCGCTTAAGTGACGCTTACATCAAACAGCAAGAAAGTGCTCAACAAATCATGACTCCAGCTAATCGAATGGAACTCGTCGAAAGCTACAGCAACAGCAAAAAAAGACTAATTCTACTTGATTATGACGGCACACTCGTGCCTTTCGCAACTAAACCACAAAAAGCAGTACCTACCGAAGATGTAACTAAAATGCTAAGCAAGCTTAGTAAATCATCTTCTAATGAAATTGTACTTATCAGCGGCAGGGACAAAAAAACATTTGACGAGTGGTTCAGATCCCTAAAAGTTGGATTAGCCGCAGAGCATGGAGCATGGATTAAAGAACGTTCAGGAGACTGGAAAGCCCTTGAACAACTCTCCGACGCATGGAAAAAAGAAATTCTTCCAATTCTTGAAACATACGCTGACCGAACACCCGGCAGCTTCGTGGAAGAGAAAGATTTCTCTTTAGCTTGGCATTACCGCGCAACCGAACCTACCCTTGGCGCTCTACGCGCTAAAGAACTCAAAGATAACATTCTATCATCAATATCAAACCTTAACCTAGAAGTACTGAATGGAAACAAAGTAATCGAGATCAAAAGCTCCCTAATTAATAAAGGACGAGCAGCACAGAAGTGGCTTTCAAAACAACAATACACCTTTATTCTTGCAATAGGAGACGACAACACCGACGAAGACCTCTTTGCAGTTCTTCCCCAAGAAGCATACTCAATCAAAGTGGGAGTAACTCCCAGCAAAGCACGATACAGTCTTTCTTCACAAAAAGAAGTTTTACCACTGTTATGGAACTGCATTGAAAACGAAAAACCCCGCAGTAAACAGTAAGCACTAAAGTAGCGCTCGCGAGCAAAGACTTGCTAACAATGGGATAAGGTATAGCGTACTAAAAAAATTAGGAAAAACTGAGTTGCTATTCCTTAGGTTAATATCAATGCAGCTGGCATTGACTGTTCAGTGGCAGGTTCGACAACTGAGGAAATTACATTCACAGTTACGAATAGCCCCTAATGATTAGTCTTCTACAAGGTTCAAAAATAATTGGTTGGATTAAAATTTAGTCTTTCTCTCTCTCTCTCTCGAACTCACTAACGCCTACGACTACTTATTCTCTCACGCCTACTCACACACGCGCACGCCTGCCTAACGTCTGTCTCCCCGTCTGTCTCTGTCAGTCAGTCTGTCAACCTCTGTCAACCTACCTGTCAAGGCGTCTCCTGTCTGTCAATCTGTCTCAATGTTTGTCACTGTCAGTGTGGTTACCTTACACATAGGAGCTCTTTACGAAGTTAATTAAAAGTCTTGAATTGATACACAGAGACTCAAATGTTAAATTATCAACTAAACCATGTCTAGATGTTTGAGAGAATACAAAACAAGGTCTCGATTTGGAAACACTCTTCTAGCCATTAAAGAACTCAAAAAGCAGAGAACATCATTGACATTTGCGTTCCCTGTGTAACCAAACCTTTGTTTTAGATAACTAAGATATTCTTCTGATTCTTCCCATTCAGGCTTTAGCATAACGGAAAATGCTCTAAAATAGAAATTATTTATGTTGGAAGATGCTTCTCTTAGAATACCATCATAATAAGGTGATGTTTCCATTCTTTCGCCTAAGAAAACATACGCCATATCTTGCTTCCTTTGGTCAAAACTTAGCCTATTCCATAATCTCACAATATCTTCATACAACCAACCTCTAGTGACTTTTTCTCTTACGAGCGCTACCTTCAAATCACCATGATGCGGAGTAATGTGTTCTAAAGAGCGCATTTGCTCTAAGTTTTTTAAGTAGGTAGTAGGTTCGTCAGTTATTTCTTTCAATGAGAAATTAGGGTTTGCAAGTTTTGTAAGTTTGGCAGTATACCCATATGGTTGGCTAAAGTCAACTATTTCTTGAAAGTATTTTTCCAAAACCTTAAGATTTTGAATATCGTCAACGCTTATGCCTATTTCTTCTCTATCATAAAGGGCAGCTTTTGATAAATTGAAAGAGCCCACAAGAGCATTATCATTTGAAAGAAAAAGTTTAGCATGCAAATTAGCGTTTACAAATATATTGCAGCCTATCTCATCTAGAAAATCTAAGAATTCCACCATATATTGAGAACGATTTCTATAGAATTCCTCTGTTGGAAGGAGGGTGAGTATATTGATTTCAGCTCCAAGAGCTGTTCTTAGGAGGAACAAATCATGTGCAAGGTTAACAGAAGCGATACAGTAAATAGTATTGAAGTATTCTGGGTCTAAAGCGATTATATCTTGGTCAATTTCTAATTGTACATCACTAATCCAAGGGCGGAGAATTGACACTGTTGGGTTTAGATTGTTTCTTTCTCTGAAGCAAAACCCTGAAAGAATTTTGAGCAGCTCGCTCTCTGTTTTTTCTTTCAGTATCACTTGAGTTCCCAAGGAGCAACCCCTTTAGTTTCAATTTATTGAAAGTTAATTAGTTAAGAAACTTTGCATGTAGTTTATGGGAAACCCTAACGAGGGTTAACTTCAACTATGAAGAATCTACAACTCTCGGAATCCATTCTCTCCTTTCATGTTTTAGATACTTCGCAAATAATAGAGATTCTTCGCTAATTAATGTATCAATAGTTTGCCGTTTTCCGACCTTGATTCTTTCAACGTTGACGATGCGGTCAAAAAAGGCGTTTAAGTCTTCGGCTAAATTATCGGTCTCATACTCCTTTAGGTGGATTTTCTTTGCCCATTTTCAAGTGCATCATAAAATCTGTAACTAATACAAAGTCTTTCTTGCGTAGCCTTTGGCATCGTTCAATCAAGAAGTCATCGGGGAGAAAATCCTTTTTGCAGATGAGTTACTTGATGGTGCGTTTCAGAGAGGAATTCACTGGAGAAAAAATAAGTTAGAAGTAATTTGTAAAGCGAGAAAGGCGGGTGTTTCTGACGAGCAAATTCTGAGACAGCTTAGGATAGGCGGAATAACGATACAAAAAGCGCGGGAGTTAATGCGAGATTCAGAGGAGCTTTTGGGGAGGTAATTGATATGCGATACAACTACAGAGTAAAAATTGCTGAATTCACCTTCTTTGCAATGATAGCTAAGACACAAACGCTTGAAGGCGTGACTTCTCTCCAAAAAGACAGCACACATATTCCAATGTTGGGATTTAGAAAACTGTACATTGCAACAAGCAGAAGAAACCTTGCACAAAATCCAGAGGAAATACTCTTTAAGCAACATCTCTTTGAGTTCTGATTGTGAAAAATCTTACAGGGCGTGGTGCTTTAGCAAAGTTAGTTTTGAAGTTCTTCTTAAGATACTTGTTGAAATTTTGTCGATTTTGGATTACAATTTCTTCTACTATACTGTTAAACGCAAAAAAGATACTTTGAGAACTGGAAACAAGAAAGGAAGACCAGCGCAAAGAGTTGTTAGCGTTTTGCAATCTTACACTTTGCCATTTAATAGTTCAGTTGTTGAAAAAGTGGTTTATGATACTGGATTAGAAAAACGAGGTAAGAGTTTGTTGTTGGGAGGTGACTAGTTTAGATAGTTTTCCTGAGGCGTTTGAACGGTTTGAAACTGACGTTGATATTGGTAAGTTTGAATCTTATCATCAGTTGACTCTTTCTTTTCGTTGGTGGGCAGGAGAGAGATGGAGAGGTACGCAAAGGCAATGGGAAGCTTTGAGCAGAGAGGCAAAAAACTTAGGTTTCAATGTTCCTGACGTTTATAGAGAATCAATGCTAGGAAAACGCTATTCTGAAGTCTACAATGCTGGAAAGAGAGCTATCCCTTGGAGAATAGATACAGTCAACATTAAAGGTGTCAAGCAAGCGAGATATAGAGACTTAAAGAAAGGGCGGTCATCAAGAAACCCTAGCTCTATCTTCCTACTTTCAGCTTGCCTTATATCAAGTTGAAAAGAAATCTCAAAGCAAGGATAAGAACTATTATTAGTACTACTACTACAATAGCGTACCAAAGCCAACCAGCTAAACCGCCTTTTTTATTATCCCGAATATTCATTTGTTTATTCACTGCTTGTATAACTGATTCGAAGCCTGTGCGTGATACTATTGCAAAAATAGCACACCAAAGCCACACAGCTAAACTACCGTTTTTAGCATGTAAAAAGCTCATTTTTTTAACACCACCTTGTAAAACTAGCTTACAGTCATTTAACGATTTGTGACTGCAGAACCACAACTACAAGCGAGCGCTGACAGTGAGACAGGCAGTTTGACAGAGAGACATACAGGTTGACAGACTGACAGACAGGGTGCGTGGGCACGCGTGCGTGGGAGAGTATGAGAGTTAGCACGTTCGTCAGTTTGTGAGTTCAAGAGAGAGAGAAAAGATTAAAATTTAGTCCGGTGTGTTTGATATTTATGGTGCAGTTGCCGGGATTTTAACCTGAGACGACAACAACAGCAACCTGCTACACAATAGCCTAATGCCCGTTAAGAATAGAACTCGCGTGTGCGAAACACTGAAACTTTAATATTCCACAACAGTCTATGAGAAATACGACGACGAACAATGACAATTTTTCAGGCAGACCCAACTAAACTTTCGAAAGGCATGCGCCTTATTTTGCTAGCAGCCAGCATTCTTGTTCTTTCAGCAGGGCTCGATCTCACACTCCTTACTGAGCAGACTGCCACAAGCTTCGCCTGGACCATCCAATCCTTTATGACAGCAGCCTTCCTCGGCGCAGGCTACCTCGCCAGCTTCATCCTAGAATTTCTCGCATATAAAGAGAAAACATGGGCTAACGCCCGGGTAGCTGTTCCTTCAGTTTTCTTATTCACAACTCTCACTTTGGTTGCAACCTTATTGCACCTCGACAAATTCCACCTCAACAACCCCGTAGTTTCAGCTGTGGTAGCTGCTTATCTTTGGTTAGCGATTTACATCGCAGTTCCAATTGCCTTGTTGATACTCCTTATTTATCAAATCAGGCTCCACGGTTTGACACCGAAACGAAAAGCAACACTATACACTTGGATGCGCCTCGTACTCGCAGCTCAAGGGACAATAATGCTGGTTACAGGCATTACCTTATTCATTTCTCCAGCTACAGCCTCTACCTTCTGGCCCTGGGCGCTCACTCCACTGACGAGCCGCGCAATTGGAGCCTGGCTCATTGGAATCGGCGTTATAGCATTGCATATGACGTGGGAAAACGACCATGTGCGCAACAGGATTGCATACATAAGTTACGCCGTGCTAGGGATACTTCAAGCAGTGTCGCTGGTGCGCTACGCCGGAGAAGTTAATTGGTCCATGGCTGGCAGCTGGGTTTATCTGCTCTTCGTCATCAGCATTATCCCAATAGGATTATATGGATGGAAAGCGTCGAGACAAACAAAAACCAATTAGCTTTCATTCATTCAAATAGAGAAGAATTGATGCCTACCTGTTGACGCATCTCTTTGGTCAGGGATTAGCGTATGTTTTGCCTCAACGATGATGTGCCACCTTGTCTTAACTCCAATCGAATTTCAACCAAAACCCTTGAAGGACGTAATTTGAAAAAGTGCGTCTCGTATTTCTAGACTATTAACTGTTCGTTTTGGCATTAGGGAAAGTAAGCGGTGAGAAAGAGTATGTGAAAGTTTCGATTATTACTTTGATATCTCGCCAATTTCTTTTCCTGCTTTACAACTCTTAGACTTCCAAAAGCTCGTCAGCTTGAGCATTCACTCCCAAGAAGTCCTTTAAATCATCCTCCATAACTTCATTATATGTTCTAAATGGCACTTTCTTGCTGTTTAGAAAATCAAAAACAATCATCTTCTTCAACATATATGTCCTTTATAGTTAGTGCAAGACGTTTTTTCGCTTCCTCAATTAATCCTTCTGATTGCACATAACCACTATGACTGGTACCTCCCGACATACCAACAAACGTTGGAAAAAGGCACCAAAATGAATAATCATAGATGAATTGTCTGGCTTCTACTAAGAAAGCATAGCTTAACACTTCATCTGAATCGATTCCATGATGAAAACGGTACACTAGTAACCTCTGTGATCCCCATGCAATTACACCTTTGAGATAAATTGCAAGTTCTATCAAAGTTGAGTTAGTGACATGAGGTATCCCTCGTACCCTGATGTCTCTATCGCCGAACAAAAATTTTAGATCTTGCTTTCTTGAGAGATATTCCTCAGCACCAATTGTTGAATATTTTATTTTAGGATTCTATCAACGTCGACGTTGTATCCGCAGTTTGTTAGTTCACGTATGAGGGCAAGCTTCCAGCTATCTCGGTCATCGAACGCTGTGACTTTCATGCCTTCAAAATCGGTGGGACCGTCGAAGTTTTGGCATTCCCTTTGGAAAACAAGCACATTACCCCTACCAAGTTTACCCAATAGAAAACCAAGTTCGAAAACTACATCTTGTCGGGGTCTGAGCTTGCGTTTTGTGGGCGGTTCATCTTTGACGAACACGGATTCATCGGGAGATAGCAAAACCACCGCGAAACTAACGTCGGAGTAGTCTTGGAAGCGTTCGACGATTTTTCTGCCTTGACTTGGTTCTTCGCACATAACCACGGGTACAAGCCAGAGTTTAGTCAAAGCATTAGTGATGGCCTGCTTCATCTCGTCATCTTTGCCACAAACAACAAGAATCCTTCGTCGAGTATCCGAAGTAGATTTTACTGATTGACTCGGAGTAATGCTTTTGATGGTTGGGGGTAAGAATTTCTCGGTGCACAGATAAGCCCCTGTGACTTTGCCCTTGAGTATGTTTTCGAGGAGATATTTTTTGTCTTTTACGGCTACGAGGTTTTCTTGGTTGGGCAGGATTAGTTTGTCGGCTGTTTGGTAGGACCAGAAGATTATGGCTTTAATGACTTTATTAGGGTTGAGAAGTTTACCCAAAAACCAGAAGGATTGACCCATCGTGAAGGGTGAAGAGAAGGTACGCACAAGTTCCTCTTGGGGAACGTTGAATCGGATGCCGGATTTGTCTGGTTCGGCGTATTCTATGTAGATGTGGTATTTGGGCACTTGCACATTTATCAAGAGCTTAAAACTCTTTAAAGCACAAAAACTTTACCTTGCCAAACAGCGTTTTAAGGGTTAAAAACAAAATCGTTATCAGACAGCGCCCACAACATTTAGCGTGCAAGGAGTTGCCATGCCCAAAAACTACACTTACGACGATGCAGGCGTCAACCGCAAACAACGCGTCGAATCCAAAAAAGCCCTCACAACGCTCAAGGAAACTTATCGCCATATTGGTTTTGGCGGCATTATGCACTTGCCCTACAGCAACATATTCCCTGCTGGCGACAACACTTTTATGGACCTTGAAATCGAAGGTGTAGGAACCAAAGTTCTTGTCGCCGAACTCGCAGGGAAATACGACACCATCGGGGTAGATGCGGTGGCTATGGTGGTTAATGATGTAATCCGTTCAGGAGCCAAACCCTTAGCTTTAGCGGATAACATTCACGCAACCGCAAGTGAACCTAAACTGGTGAACGCATTGCTAAAAGGCATCATAGCGGGCGCCGAAGAATCCGAGTGCCCAGTGGTGAACGGTGAAACAGGCGATGTTGCAGAAATCATTAAAGGCTTAACGCCCCAGTCTGGTTTTGACATGGTTGTCTCAGCAATAGGGAAAGTTGACAAGCCAAACATAATCACCGGCGAAGATATCAAATCAGGCGACCCTATCATCGGACTCGCCAGCAGTGGTGTCCACAGCAACGGCATCACTTTGGTGCGGAAAATCTTATTCAAGCAGTGGGGTGGCAAATATGAGGCTACCGACGTCCCAGAAGGTTTAGAGCGGGAAGTGGCGTTGGAAGTTTTGGAACCAACCAAAATCTACGTTAAGGCACTTCTTAAATTGGCGCGGGAAGTAAAAGTTAAAGCAGCCGTCCACATAACAGGCGACGCCTACCTAAAATTCAACAACCTCGCCAACTATTCGCCGGGCATAGGTTTCCAATTTAACAATTTTACGCCGCAACCCATTTTTGGCTTAATCCAGAGAACCGCCGCCGAATTAGGTTATACTATCTCCGATGAGGAGATGTTCAAAACCTTCAACATGGGATGGGGCTTTGGAATAATTGTGGATAAGGCGGACATCGATAAAGCCATGAACGAACTGGAGCAGGACAGCGTTAACCCAGAGAGAATTGGGAAGGTAACCAATAGAGAAAAAGTTGTAGAAATAGAATACAACGGCAAACGCATGGTTTTTGCGTAAAGTATTGCATTTTTCTTGACGAAAGCGTTTAAATCCTGATTGATAATTTAAAGGCTTATGAAATACGCTGCAAAAATAGAGGTCAGCCTCAAACCCGGACATAGCAACCCGGAAGGCGAAACAACAGCGCACTTACTAATGGAGCTCGGCTACAAAGTGCAATCGGTAGATGTTAGCAAAGTCTACACCGTACACCTTGACGCAGCATCGCAAAGCGTGGCAAAAGCGAAAGCGGAAGAAATGAGCAAACGCCTACTGGCAAACCCAACCAAAGACAACTACAACATAAGCGTCGTTGAAGAGAAATGAACGCAGACCTCTACACCCAACGCAAAAACAGCCCAGTTTTAGAATTCCCTATAGCAAAAGCCACCGACGAGCAACTCGGCAAAATCAACAGCGAACTAGCCTTGGGCTTCAGCTCTCAAGAACTCAAAGAAATCCAGGCTTATTTTAAAGCAGAAAAACGAAATCCCACCGATGTTGAACTCCAAACAATTAGTCAAACATGGAGTGAACACTGCTGCCACAAGACTTTCAGGGGCAAAATCCAGCTTGACGGCAAAGAAATCAACAGCCTCTTCAAAACCTACATAGCCAAAGCCACCAAACAAATCAAGGCTCCTTGGTGTGTCAGCGTTTTTGAGGACAACGCAGGCATCGTCAAGTTCGACAAGGGCTACGGTATAGCAGCGAAAGTGGAAACTCATAATCATCCGTCTGCGGTTGAGCCGTTTGGAGGCGCAGCAACGGGCGTAGGCGGCGTTATCCGCGACATTTTGGGCGTTTGGGCTGACCCGATAGCGTGCACCGACGTTCTGGGTTTTGGACCATTAGATTACGATTACAATAAACTCCCAACTGGTGTTAAACATCCTAAATACGTTTACATGGGGGTAACTGCGGGTATCAGCGCCTACGGCAACAACATGGGCATCCCCACAGTGAACGGCGCCATATACTTTGACGAATCCTACACTGGCAACGTCATCGTTTACTGCGGCTGCATTGGACTTTTACCCTTAAACAGGTATGCAAAAAAAGCTAAAATCGGCGACATCGTCGTTTTAGCGGGCGGAAAAACAGGTAGAGACGGCATCCACGGTGTAACCTTTGCATCTGCTGAACTCACCGAGAAATCGGAGGAAATCTCGCGTCCAGCCGTCCAAATCGCAGATCCCATCGAGGAAGAAAAGGTTAAACGTGCCATAATAGAGATTCGCGATCTACAGCTTGCTTCAGCCGTCACTGATATCGGAGGTGGAGGCTTGTCTTCTGCGGTTGGCGAAACAGCCGAACGCTTCAACTGTGGAGTTACCGCGGATTTGGCGAAGGTGCCCTTGAAGTATCAGGGCTTGGCGCCATGGGAAATTTACCTCTCGGAATCGCAAGAACGCATGCTAATCACTGTGCCGGCGGAGAATTTGGAGCGGGTTATGGCTGTTTTTGAAAAAGAAGATGTGATAGCAACATCCATTGGAACCCTTACAACTGAAAGAGACCTGAAACTTACTTACAACGGAGAAGTTGTCAGCGACATAGACATGGTTTTTCTCTTTAACCCATGCACAAGCAGCAAAGTTGCAACCATAGAGAAAACAACATTGGCCGAACCAGATTTTCCAGAGCCAGCAAACCTCACTGAGACCTTGCTGCAACTGCTTGCAGCCCCAAACATTGCCAGCAAAGAATCGGTTATCCGCACCTACGACCATGAAGTCAAAGGCAACACAACCCTCAAACCCTTGCAGGGAGAGTATGCTGGACCAAACGACGCTGCCGTGCTAAAACCACTCGATAATTCGTTAAAGTGCCTGACTATTTCGTGCGGTATGAACCCGAACTATGGCAAGATTGACGCTTACTGGATGGCGGCTTCAGCAATTGATGAGGCAATACGCAATAATATAGCAGTGGGCGGAAGAAGAATTTCGCTCTTGGACAATTTCACGTGGGGAAATCCCGAAAAAACAGAGAGACTTGGCTCACTAGTTCGTGCATGTGTAGCATGCTACGATTTCTCTGTGGCGTTTAGGGCACCGTTTATTTCAGGAAAAGACAGCCTCTACAACGAATCGCCACTGGGACCAGTAACCCCAACACTCCTAATCACAGCAGTAGGCGTAATTCCCAACATCCAGTCAACCACATCCATGGACCTTAAAGCGCCAGGAAACCTACTCTACATAATCGGCGAAACCTTCAATGAACTCGGAGGTTCTGAATACTACAAGCTCAAAGGTTATTTGGGCGCAAGCGTACCCAAAGTGAAGGGTGGAAAAGCCAAACGCACTTTCAAAGTAGTTACAAAAGCCATAGACGAGGGCTTAGTCAAATCGTGCCATGACCTATCCGAAGGCGGATTAGCTGTGGCGGCGGCGGAGATGGCATTCGCGGGAGGCTACGGCTTGGAACTGGATTTACGAAAAGTTCCCGGCAGAGAATTAGCGCGGAATGATTTTGGATTGTTCTCTGAGTCTAACAGCCGTTTCCTAATAGAAGTTGCTGAAGCGGATAGAAAGGATTTTGAGAAATTAATGAGAGGAAAAGGCTGCTCATTGATTGGCAAGGTAACTAAAGAACAGAAACTTCTTGTCCACGGCTTGAATGGGAAAGTTGCAGTTGATGCCACGCTTGATAGGCTAAGGTGTAACTGGAAAAAAACGTTTAGCCCAGAGGTTGAGCAACAATGAACCAGGAAGAAATAAGAGTCTGCGTAATGCGAGTCGGCGGCACAAACTGCGATGCTGAAACCCAGCGTGCCTTCCAAGAACTCGGCGTACAAGCAGAATCTGTCCATGTTAACGAACTGGTCAAACGGCGTAACCTTTTGGATTATTCGGTGCTGGTTTTTCCAGGCGGCTTCTCGTTTGGCGACTATGTGCGTTCAGGTGTCATATTCGCAAGGCACCTATCGGTGAACCTTGCCAAAGAAATGGAAACTTTCATCGATGAAGGCAGACCAATCTTGGGTATCTGCAACGGTTTTCAAATCCTCGTTGAATATGGCTTGCTTCCGGGCTTCAAAGGTATGAGCGCCTATCCCGAAGCTACGCTAACAACCAATGAACCTGCAGGCTTCAAGTGCCAATGGACCTACCTAAAACAAGAAAACAGAGGCAAATGCCTTTTTACAACTAAAATCCCAGCTGGAAAAGTCATCAATTTACCCATCGCCCATGGAGAAGGACGGCTACTTTTTCCCAAAGACCAGGAACAGGCTTTGCTCAAAAAACTTATTGATGAAGACATGCTGGTTTTCCGCTACTGCGACAAAAACGGCGAGGTAGCTAATGGCAAGTATCCCATCTGTCCCAACGGTTCATTTTATGACATCGCTGGAATCTGCAACAAAGAAGGAAACATCTTCGGTTTAATGCCTCATCCCGAACGCGCGATGTATTGGTGGCAGCAACCCAACTGGACCCAGCAACAACAGATGCTTCAGTACGGCGACGGCAAACTAATTTTCCAAAGCATAATTGAAAAGCTAGTAAAGACTTGCTAAATCCTTTGCGTAAGGCAAACCAGCACGGGCACCCATCGCCATGACGCTTCGGGAAGCCACAAAGTTGCCTAACTGCCCACATTCGTAGAGACTTTTCTCATGGATTAAGCCGTAGAGGAACCCTGCGCAGAAAGCATCGCCAGCACCAGTTGTGTCAACTGCTTTAACTTTGAAAGGTTCAACGCTGAGCATTTCTTGTCCGTCGGTCACATAGCAGCCTTTGCTGCCAAGCTTCACGGCTACAACCTTAACGCCCATTGCCATCATGTAGTCGGCGCCTTTACGGTAGTCAGCTTCGCCAGTTAAAAGCTCAAGTTCAACGACGTTAGGCATTAAAACATAGGAATTCCGAATCAACGGCTCAATGACCGCAAAACCCTTCTGCGCATATAGAGAACCTGGGTCAAAACTGATTTTCACGCCGTCTGGTAGCGCGCTTAAGAGTTTTTTTTGTGCACGAAAAGATTTTTCGCCCACAAATGATGATAAATGGAGAAATTTTGTTTGGGAAACGTACTCCCATTTTATTTCTCTTGGCTCAACCAAGTCGTTGACGCCCGAGTTAATGTATAGAGCTCTTGCGCCTTTTCGGTCAACAAACCCCATGACTGAGCCGCTCTTGCCTTTAGGTGCTTCGGCGATTCCGCTGGTGTCGACGCCCTCGCCTTTGAGGCAATCGAGTTGCATTTTGCCTTCGCGGTCGTTGGCGACTTTTCCTATGAACCCGACTTTGCAGCCGAGCCTAGCCAACCCGACAATCGCATTAGCAGCTGAGCCACCGCATTCTTCCTTGAAGTCTTCGATGAAGCTTTCTTCTTCTGCAGATGCAAGTTTGTCTACTTTGAAGAGCTGGTCAATGTTGAGTGCTCCGAATCCCATTACATCAAATTTTGTCATTTAAACAACTCTTTTAATAGTATTTTATGTTCGCCCAGCTTGCCGCCGTAGTTCCCAGCAGAGACTCGCACAACGCCATCCACGTCTAATACGGCTTGGATTCCTGCTTTAGTGGCTTGTTTAACCGTGTCTAATGAAATGCCGTCGAAAACGATTTCTGCTATGTATTCTACGCCTTCTGGAACCTTAGATTCTTTGCCTAAGCGTGATTTAAGCGAGGGACAGTAGAGGTGGTTGGTGGTTGGCCCAATCTTTGGGAAGTGTGTTTCAGGTTTAGAGCCTGCTGAGCAAATGTCAAAGGTGGTAACAACGCCATGTACTTTGTGAATTGCCCTAAGGGCTTTTGCGCCCGCTTCGTTTAGTGCTTGTTTTGAGGTGCACATTATCCAAAAGTTACCACCCATAACACCCTTCGCGTAACCAAGATAACGCTCGATAACAAAATCTGGAACCATAAGCGGGACAACGATGACTTCCCTGCCAAATCTCTTCTCAACCCACTCATACCCGTCGCCGCAGTGCCCTACACTCTCCATCATATCTAACTTGCCCTCAGACCTTGGCAGAGCATCAAAAACGGCCGTGAATGGTTTAACGAGGATGTCTTGGCGGATGCGGTATGAGAGCTCCGTTTCGAATTTTTTCAGCGATTCAGCGAAGGTTTTTTTGGGGTTTATTTCTCCCCAGAACTGCAGGATAGCGCCAACACGTTTATCAGGTGTTTCGTTTGGAGTCAGGTATTTCTCTACGCCACCCTCAGTTCTGCCGATGACAACGGATGGCGTCGCGGTGGAGTCTTCAGCTGCTTTGTGCAGGGTTTGCTCATCGTCCGCAGTAACGACTACCCGACAATAAATTCCAATAAACGCTTCAGCGTAAGTGTCTTCAATCTGCGCTTTATTCATTTATCCAAGTCTCCCCACGGCTACTCCACGAACCTCCTTCCTAAACTCGCAACTCTCACTTATGAGTGATTCCATATTTTTGGCTGTAACTATTTGAACTTTGGGCAGTGCATTGGGATACAGAGTTGATATCTGTTTGAGTAATGCTTCGTCAACGTTGTTTTTCTTGAGGGCTTCAATGCTCCAGGAATAGATTGCTTTTAGCGTTTGTTCTTTGCCTAACTTGCTGAATAGGTCAGCCAAAACAGCCGTGACAAGGTTACTTTTCGACAGCACCGCCACTTCAGCGCTCTTCACTGCGTAACTGTTGCCGTTAAAGGAGACGGTTAATCCGCCGTTGCCACGTAAGAGTTTGAAAGATTCAACGTCAGTTATGCTGTCACCCACATACATAACATCCTCCAAAGCGGTGTCTAATCGTTTTGCCGCATCGCGGATGGCTTCAGCTTTTTGTTCCCCACCAACCGTAACCACATCTACAAGAAACTTGCCGACAAACATCTTCGGGATTAAGCTCCAGAAAATCTCATCCAACCGTTGAATAATTGCTTGGTCATGAGGCGAAAAATCCTCGACTGACCGTGCGTTTGACGGAATATCGATCAGGGGCATATGGACGATTTCCTGTGCTATTTCACGTAGCTGTTCTTTTTCTTTTGGGGTGATTGGGCATTTGTCGAGGCTGACTTTGGTGCAGTACGTGTTTTTGAATGGGAACTCGACTGTGTTGCACAGAGCTCGGATGTAGTGTTCGTAGCTGGTGCTGACGATGAAAGCATCGCAGATGGCTCGTATTTGATGCAGAGTGTTTTTGCTGTCGGCGATTAGAAAGATGTTCTTTGCGGAGAATTCTTCCATCTGCCTGTCAGTTAACCCATACGCTTTGAAGAAAGGCAAAATCAGCTTAAGCGTGCTACCAGCGGAGTAATCAGGTTTCTGCAAAACATCTGCCAAAACGTCGTCGTACTTACTTATATTAGCGAAAAATTTATCTCCATTTGGAATAAAATTCTCTGCCAACTCAAAGGCGTTGTCATTTTTGGATATGGGTCCTTCGCAGTCGGAAACGAAGATTCGCTTCAAATCTTGTGCCTCAACTGCTCCATGTGGCGGACGCTTTTGGCAATGTGCTGTTTTGAGGCAACATCGGTTCGGTTCCACAGTGCGCCCCCTGTGATGGCTTTGGCACCTTCCTGGCTGATTTGACGTGCTTGCTCTATGCTATCGCCGATTCCGAGGATGCCGATGGCGCGGGATTTTAGGACGTAGTTTTTGCCGTCTCGCAGTTCCATCGAGCCTGGGTAAACGCGGATTTTGTCGCCGTATTTCATTGTTAATGCTTGTGCTTTTGTGAGATCGACTGGCGAGTTGATTGCGGATTTATCGACTTTGTCTGGGAAGGTTTCTGCGTAGCAGCCGTAATCTGCGGGAACTTTATAAGTTAAAACTGTGGCCGACTTCTCAAGCTCAACACCCTTAAGGTCTCCGTTGACCATGCCGAGGCAGACATCGACAAAGTCGTCTTTAATGATTGGAAGAAGGTTCATTATTTCGGGGTCACCTGGGCGACTGTTTATTTCAAGAATTTTTATGCCTTTACCTGTGTGCATAAAAGCAAGATAGAGTGGAACGCCTCGGAGTGCCGTGTCATCGCTAATTTTTGCCCTCCAACCCTTGAAAACTTTGTTGGCTAAAGCAAGTTCCTGCTCGCGTTCAGCCGCAGTTAAGAATGGCAACCAATCAACTATATCTTTGTAGGAGCCCATGCCGCCAGTATTTAGGCCATGGTCATCGTCGAAGGCGCGTTTGTAGTCGCGGGTGTCGGGCAATGGAATGAAGTGTTTGCCGTCGCAGAATCCCATGCAGCTGGATTCTTCCCCGTCTATTTTTTCTTCGATAATGACTGAGCCGTATTTGAAGTTGGACATAAAGTGCTCGAAAAGTTGTTCGCGGTTTGCGAAGTGGTCTCCCCAGACTCCGACGCCCTTTCCCAAGGCAGGCTTATCGGGTTTGACAACGGCTTGGTTATCCAATTCGTCCAGCCATTTGTAAACTGCTTTCTGAACATCCTTTCCATTATAATCACTTTGGTGGAAAACCTGAAATCGCGGGTTCGCTTCGGGGGCTATCTCTTCGAAGAGCACCCTTTGAGCAACTTTGCTCTCTTCTATTGCGTATTCTTTGGGGGGGCAAATCACTGGTATTCCTGTTTGTTTCTCGATTAGGTCGCGTATGCCCTCAATAATGGGCTTTTCGGAGCCAACCATGACGAAGTCGAGTTTGTCTTTGTTTTCCTGGGCGAATTTGCAGATTTCGTTGATGTCAAGGCTTGGAATAACTTTGTGTTTTGCAGCTTTTTCCGCATTGAAGGGGTTGCATTGTTTGTCGGCGACGTAGAGTTCAACTTGGTATTTTTTGCTTCTTAGAAGAGCATCTGCCATAGCGACTTCTCGTGCGCCATAAGAAACAACTAGGACACCGATTTTCTCCATCCAGATACACCTTACTGCATAGACAGTGGAGGGAACGCTTAATAGCGATTACGGCTGAACTTCTTCGGACTCGTAGATTCTTCCTTTTTCTTCGTAGCCTTCAAGGAACCGTTTTTTCATGGCGTCAGCCATTTTTTGAGCACAAGGCGTTGGATACTTGCCTGTTATGCAGGCCATGCAAAGCTGGTCCTTAGTTTGGCCGGTGGCACTTATTAGTCCTTCGAGGGATTGGTAGCATACGGCGTCTGCGCCGATTATCTTTGCTATTTCTTCAGGGCTATTTCTTGCGCCGACAAGTTGCCCGTAACTTGACATGTCAATTCCGTAGAAGCAGGGTCCGATGATGCGTGGGAAAGTTACGAAAAGGTAAACTTTTTTGGCGCCTGCTCTTCGCATTTTTTCTATGATAACTTTGGTTGTGTCCCCTCGGACGACGCTGTCCTCAGTCACTATAACTCGTTTTCCAGCGACTTTGGGGCCTAAAATGTTAATTTTCTTGTCAATAGTTGAATAACGTTCCATGTTCAGCAATATGAAAGCGCGTTCTGTTACGTAGCGATGGCGGCGGGACGCTCGTTCCCAACGCAAACCCGATTCCTCATGAACTCCCATCGCGGAGTCATCGCCAGTTTCAGGAACTGACATAATGATGTCGCCATCTTTGACTATTTCAGGAAATTCTTTCACGATGTTTCTTCCGAAATCTTCTCGCATTTCATAAACGTATTTGCCGTCAAACCTTGAATCTGGCCTGGCAAAATAAGCGTACTCAAAAGCGCAAAACGCTTCACGGTAATTCTTAATGACCTGTATACGTTTGAAGCCTTCAGGGGAAACCGTTACAAGCTCGCCGGGCTTTAATTCAAAATCTCGGACAAAACCGTTCATGTCTAAGCTGACGGTTTCAGAGGAGAAAGCAAAGGTTTTCGTGTCAGGGTCGTGTCCAGCACAGAGAGGTTTTATTCCATGTGGGTCTTTGAATGCGAAGAAATCGCCGTTTCCCGTTATACCTGTTACGGAGAATGCGCCATCTAAACTTTCCATAACTGTGCGGGCGGCAGATGTAAGGTCTTGGCCCTGTTTTAGAGCTAAGAGCATTTTGTGGCACACGATATCTGAGTCGCAGTTGTAGAGGAAATCTGTGAAGTTTTCAGTTATTTCTTTTTTCAGCGGCAGCGTGTTGACAATGTTGCCGTTGAAGGAGAGTGCAAGTTTTATTCCATCGATTGAACCGACAACTGGCTGGGTGCCCTGTATTATGGAGACGTCGTCGCATTTGCCTGAGGTAGTGTACCTCACGTTGCCGATGCCGATGGATCCGGGTAGGCGCCCGAACCATTCATGTATAGCTTCAGTTTTTAGTCTTGGAACCAAATCTAAGGCTTTGTACTCATAAAACTGGTTGTTGTTGCTTGTAAGGAAACCATGTGATTGGTGTCCTCTGTGGTTTTGAGCTCGCAGTCCCCAGTAGACATAAGGAAAAACTGGTTGCTTTTCATAATTTATTACGCCAAAGATACCGCAGCCTATTTTCAGTCCCTTCTAGCAGTAAATGCTCATAGATTGCAAGAGGGGGTTTATACGCTTTTAGTACAAATTTAAGTAAAAACGACGATATTTTTAACACAATACAGATTGCTAGCAACAATTACAGCAAGAAGAAAAAGATAAAATTAGAAATGAAAGTTAGGGCTTCTGCATGTATTCCAATATCCCGAAGTGATTGCCTTCAGGGTCAAGTGCCAAAGCCCACCAACCTATACCTTGAATCTCCATTTTTGGAACCACGATTTTGCCACCTAATGCTTCAACCTTCTTGCTATAGTCCTCCACCGATTCAACCGAGATGTAGTTTGTTGGTTTAGCCAACTCAGGCATCGAAGAATCCTTCTTATCATATAAACCACCGTTAACACCCGGCCTAACAGGCATCATTGTTTTCTCATCCACAGGAACCGTTCCCACAAGATAGTAAACGGTTGGTCCAGGATATTTCTGAATGGTCCAACCAAACAAATCTTCATAGAATTTCTTCATCTTTTCAATGTCGCTGGCAGGAATTTCAAAATGAACAATTGTATGATCCACAAAAATCACCAATTTCTAGTTGCAAAATGACTTATAAAAGAATTACTTGGGTTTGAATTCGCTAATAAATAATTGAAATAAAGAAGAGTGGATGGCTTATGGTTGCCATTTCTCAATTAGATACTTGGGTATCTCGCTGCTGTCGCGTGGTCCAACTTGGACTTTCCAACCGCTGAGTTCTTCGATTTCGCCGCTGATCCGTGAGGCTTTGCCTGGGCTGATTATTTTGCGGTGTTTGACTTTGCTTTCTACTCCGCTGGCTTTGATTGCGTCTGCGACTCTTTCAGCTGTGAGTTTGCGTCCTGCAACTCCACTGTCGATTGCTGAGCCTTCTGTGTCAACTACGATTAGGTAGGCGTTTAGTTTGTTGCTTTCAATGTCTGAGGCGACTGTATAGTAAGTTAAGGCGAAGTTGGATGTGAAGAGTACTGGTGAGTTCTCGTCTGGTGTACCGTAGACTTTCAGGCCTGGGGCAACTGCGACTGGTTTGCGTGGGTCGGTGTAGATGTTTTGTCTAAGCACTGTCATTGGAAGTAGTGCCCATCCGTCGTTGCCATGCATAATTAAGACATCTGCGTAGCGGACTACAAGCATAGATGCAACATAGGCTTCTCTCCATTTGATAAGATCGTCTGCTGTGTCACCTTTGTCTACCCAAGCGACCATGGGTACACCGAGTAGAGGTAAGCCTGCGAGTTCTTCGCCGCCTTTAGTGGCTGCTCTGCGAAGCATAGTGAAGTTGTTGATCGTGTCGGGTAAGCCTTCGTTTATGAAGGTGCCGGGGTCAAGGACTATGTCGGTTACGCCGTAAGCCATCAAGGTTTTTGTTAAGGAGAACAATGTTGTCAGGTCGTTTGGTGCGGATGCAACAATTGGGCAATTGTACATTAATGCAAGTTCTGCCATGTCTTTCCAGTTGCTCTGGTTTGCCGCGTAGAGAAGTGGTCGTGATTTTGGCGCTGCCATCAAGCCCGCTTCAGCTATAGCTGGGTTCATGGTGCAAAGTATCATAGGCAGCGTGGTTGTTTCAGAAACTTTTTTGACTGCAGCTTTGAATTTGTCAGCATCTTGCGATGTGCATCTGACCGCTATCATGTCTAGTTTCAGGGTATTGCCGATGTATTCGAAGGTAAAGTTGTCTGTTTTTTGTACGCGTGCAACTATTTCTTGCTCTGTCATTTCGTCAGTTACATCGATTGCGATTGCGGTGGGGTTCTTGTAGGTGAATTCATGGCGGTACATGACTAGTTTGCCGCCGATTTTCTTTGCTTTGTCGCCGACGCCGACGATGACTTCTTTGACTGCGGGTTTTAGGAGGTCTTTTAGAACAGCGTATGATTTGGCGTTTTCTGGTTTGAGAAGTGGCTTGCAGCTGTCGAGTTCGATTTCGCGGTTGACAATTTTTGTGGCGAAAGCCATGCAGTTGTCGACACCGCATTCTTTGCAGTTAATTTTTGGCAAGCTCTTGTAAATGGTTATGGGGCTAAGTTCTTTTAATCCGCCTTTTTTATTTTCTGCCATATTGGTCATGTCTCCTTAAGCTTTTGCTGTGACCCAATTAGCGTATTTTGATGGGTCTGCTTTTTTAGCGCTTGTTAGGTAATTGGTTACGTCTTTTAGTGTTTTTACGGCTGCTGGGTGCATCATCATGAATAGGTCAACGCCTGCGAGCAGCAGTGTTATGGCGGTTGTTACTTCCCAAAGAGGACCTCGAAGTTCGCGAGGTTCCCATTCAGCAGACATTTTTAGCCATGCTTCACGTGCAGCCCAAGCGTTAGTTGTGCCTGAGGACATTGGGTGTGCTAGCTCCACATCGCCCATTAAGCCGCCCATTCTTGCGCGTTCCATGTTTGTGAATGCGTAATCTAAGCCGTAGCCTAAGGCTGCTGTGGTTAAGTCCATAACGATGTCTTCTCGGTCGAGAAAATCGTATAGGCGCCTGTTGAGTTCCCGTGCTAGGTTTAGGTCCATTGGTGTGAATGATAATGCAGCGTGGCCGTTTTTCTTAACGAATTTTGCGCAGCGTTCAACATCCATGTCGCGTGTGATTGAGCTGATTAGGAAACGCTCATTTGGGAATGCTTCGCATATTGCTTCGAAAACGTTTGCGTCTTTCACTGGGTCACCGCAGCCGCCGATAACGAGTGGAACATCAACGGCTTGCAGGATTTTCTCAACGGTTTTAACTGCGTCTTTTGGTTGTGCATCTTTGAGTAGGGGGTCGATGCTGATTAAGTGGACGGTAACCATGTCTGCGTCGAATTTATCAACTGCAAGTTTTGCCCATGCTGCTGGGTCGCCGACCACGTCTTTAACATGCATTTTCACCGCTTTAGACAGTGGAACTTCCATGTCGAAAACGTCGAGGGTAATTACTGGTTTGTGTGGCATTGGACGCTCAAAGGTGTAGAATGCTGGTGAAACCTCGCCGCCTATGGTGAGTGTTTTTCCGCGTGTGCCACCATCTTTTTTGGTACCGCCAAGTTTTACTTCAGTGATTTTGTTTGGGTAGGTTTCGATTGGTGGTAGGAAAGGCACTTGCAGTAGGCTGGTTGGTTTTCCGCCAGTTAAGCCCGCTATGGCTGTAGGAAGCTTTAGCTTGGGCATCATTTGCCCAGCCATGCCGGGTTCAAAGACTATTTCGAGTTCTTTGAGGTCCATTTGGAAGTCTTGCAGTTCAATCTGCTGGAATTTTGCGAGGGCAGCGAGTATATCGCCGCTGAGTTTTAGTCCTTCATTATCTTTCTTTTTTTCGTTGTCTTGGGTCATTTAGGTCACCGTTTTTCGTCGGTTTTGGCTTGAATTATTACTTTGGAGGCGTAAATTTTTGCGTCTTTAAGGATTATTTTGAATCCGCCTGCCATGATAGGAAGTGACGCTGCTGTTGCAACCGGCATCATTGTTGTTGCTGCCTGTTCCTCGGTAACTTGTACTGCTTGAGCTTCTGCCACAGGTGCTGCTTCAGCTTCCCATTTAGCGACCACTGGGTGGTTCTTTGCTTTAAGGAAAGCTTTGAGTTCGTCAACGTTCTTTGCATCGTCTTCAGTTGCAATTTTGTCAAAGACATCTTTGGGTATGAAGTCCTTCACTTTTTCTTTAACTTCTTTAGGTACCCAAACTATGCGGTTCCATCCGCCGTCTGCTGCAAAGAATTTTTTGCTTCGCATGTATTCGATGCTCATTCCATGGAATCCATCGATTTGTCGTCCGCCTGCTGCTGAGTCCGCGATGGTGCTAAAGGGTAAACCGTTTACTGCTGCACCTTTGAAGTTTCTTTGAACAACTGCCATTCCATCAACTTCTGGGACATAGAAGGTTACTGCTTCGAAGCATCCGCATGAAGTGTGTGGGTGATCAAATGCTGTGTAGAGCCAAACTTGGTTAACTTCACCCATGGTGCGTTTCTTGGCGGCTTCGTTGACGCCTGAAAATTCACCTTTTTCTTCGTTGATCATTTCGCCTCTTGGAATTGCGAAAACTGGACCTTTCGGATCGATGCTTGCTGAGGCTTTGCCGTCAAACCAGCTGATTGCTCCGCAGTTGCTGTATCTTTGAGGTGTAATAACGCAGACGTGGCTCGGAGCGAAAGATTGGCATAGTGCGCAGCCATAGAATGTGTCAACTTCTGAGTCTTTTAGGCCTCTGGCTTTTGCGTCGCGTGATTCGTAGGCTTGCATTGCATCAGGAGTCATTTCTTCCAGTTTTGCTGGGTCTGTAATGAATGTGATTTGTACTTTCTCAATGATTGGCAGTTCACTCTTGAAGAGTCTGAAGAGAACTTTGCCGATTGGTTCAAAGCTGTCTAATCCTTTACTGAAGGATTTTTTGCCTATGCGTATCCAGATGTCGTAGCGCTGGTTTAGGTGCATAAAGCCCTCGATGTAGTTTAAGTAACCGTGAATGCGTCTTTCAATGACTCCTTCAAGACCTGCATCGAGTTTTGCGCCTGCTGCTTCAACCAGTATGCCGAATGGGTAAGCGCCTCCTACTTTGAGGTCTTTTAAGTCTGGACCGACGATGGTGATTTTGCCATCTTCGATTTCATTCATGGGTTTTACTTTTGCGAGCTCAAACTTTTGTTTAACTGTGGGTCCGCCGAGTTCTACTTGCATGTCGTTTCTTCGGATACGTTCTCCTTCGTAGATTACGCCAACATCAACAGGTATATCTTTAAACATTGACATTTTTTTAGTTTCCTCCATTAAATTTTGAAGTCATTACTGTGAGGTTTGCAGCCCATTCTTCGAGGGTTGCGTTTGGGAAAGACCAGCTTGCGTGAACGTGAAACAGGTTGTCAAGGGTCATGGTCTTAAGGTCGGGTGCAAAATGTTTGAATCCTGAAAGCATCAATGATTCAACGTAGTATGGTAACCCTACTAGCGAGAACTAGGTCTGGGTGTCCTTTGCCGTCAAGTCCCTGCCATTCTGGATCAACGATTCTTTGTCCGATATCCATTGCGCCCATGTGACTTGCTGGTTGGTATCCTCTTTTTATGAATTCTCCAACCATGTGAGCTGTGGCTACTACTGGCACTTTGGAGGCGTTTGCGAAGTCAATCATGTATTCGATTAATTGTTTGCCTTCCATGTACCTTTCAGTCGCGTTGCTTCCCACGATTAGAATGGGGCGTTGAGCTCTTTTGATCATTGCCACTGCTATTTCGGGTTTAGTTATGGGGTTTGCTTTTTTGGTTGAGGCTATTTCGGCACATTGCCATGGTTCACAGGACATGTCGTATTACTCCTTCATTTTTCGGACCATTCTTGGAAGCAAGGTTGGATCCGGAATTACTGTTTCTTTCCAGTTATTCGCTGTTAGGATCTTCTCGAATTCGTCTTTGAGGGTCATTGGGACATCAGCCATTGTTCTCACAAACAGGTGTAAGTCGTCTGGCATGACTCCGAGGTAACGTTTGCTTAGGTCAACGTAGTGGCTTAGTTTTATGCTTCGTCCTTTCCATGTGTCGTTTGGTCTGATGCATAGTTTTGCGATTGCAACCATACATTCCTCTTTAGTTTCAGCTACGTTGAAGAGGTGTTCTGGTGCTGGTCCAACGTTTACTGTATTGCCTGTGCGTGCATCAAGGACTTCCCAGTTTTCTGGTTTGTCTTCTCTGCCCATGAGCATACGGCGGTATTTGACGCCGTGTGGACCGACGAGCACTGGTATGCCTAAGCGCCAGAATCCTGCGCCGATTGCGGCGGCTTTCTGTGAGTAAGCACCCCAAGCTAAGCCAACTGCGCCAAGACGGTTATAGATGTAATCTGCAATTTCCTCATAGTTGCCTCGTAATGGACGTTTTGCGAATATGTTTGCTACTTTGATTGCTGCGCCTGCGATGTGGCTGTTCGCGACACATGAGCCGACGTTTAGGACTCCTCCTGCTTCGAATCCGCCTGGGAATTCTTCATAGAGGGTTTTACCTTCGCTGTTGCGGTAGCTGCCTGCGGACATTGCTGCGCATCCTGACACTGCGACGATGTAACGTCTTGAGGCGAATTCTCTGGCTATGTCGTAGACGTCTTTGCCTCCTTTTGGATAGTTGCTGCAGCCAACAATGGCAACAATGCCGGGTATTTCCCCGAGGACAATTGGGCTGCCTACATTGCGGATTTCGACGTCTGAAACTGCACCTCTGCCTACGCGGCATAGGTTATCTTCGCTGAGCATTTGTTTTTCGCCAGCTTTAATGATGAGGCTGTGAATCATGATTTTTTCTGGGCACGCTTCTTCGCATCTGCCGCATCCAATGCAGGTTTCATAAAGGTCGGTTAGCAGAGATATGTCGCCTTCTCCTGCGGCTTTGATTGCTTTAGGAATGTTGTAGTCTTGTGGACAATTGCGTTGACATTTGTCACATTGCCTGCAGGTTTTAGCGATTTGTTTAAGTTCATCGAGTGATGGGAGGCTGCTCATTCTTTTGCGTAATGGAGCAACCTGTTGTGCTACGCGGACTGCGACTTCGCCGACTTTTTCTGGGTCTAGGATAAGTACACCTGGAACTTTGCCGCTTACGAGATCAGCGACGATTTCGTCTGCTGGGTCGTTTGTTCGGTTCTTGAAGCCCATGCAGTTCTTTTCTGATGCTGCGATTACTGGAGCGTGAACTTTGCTTGCTTCATCAAAGATGTCGGTGCGGACGCATTGTTCGTCGAGAACAACTACGTCTGCCAATCCTGCGCGGACAAATCTTAGTTGCCAACTGATTGGTCCAACGATTCTTCCACGATCATAGTACCTTGTTATGTCGTGTGCTGTGCAGCACAAACCGACTACTTCGATTTGTTCGTTGACTTTGTGGTCTTTTGCGTAGTCAATTATTCCGATGGAGGGAACGACGTTGTGTCCTATTGCCATTATGACTGGTTTGGTTCTGTCAATGCTTCCGATGCCGAGTTTAACTAGAGGTGCGTCTGGTTCAGCTTTCGGGTAGCCCAACGTGGAGATTTGAGCGATATCGCCCACTTCCATGCCGACGTGGTCAATCATGCCGACGTGGAAGGCTTTTGATTCAAAATCTAAGTTATGTCCTTCTTGACCGGTGTGGCCCACAGCGAGGACCTGTGTGATTTGTTCTTCAACGTAGGTTAAAACGTCTTCGAGGTCACCGAGAGTTTCAGGTTTTATACCTGTAACTAACCGTGTGATTGGCGCTTCAACTTTTATGTTTAAGCCGCCTATGTTTAAGGGGTATCTGCGACCGTACTTTTCAATTAAATGGTGAACAAGGTGTCGTGAGTGGGCTGAGTGGCACGCCGCGCCAATTGCGCAAGCTAACATTACAATACGAGATGATTGGGTTGCTATGTCTAATCCGCATGCACCGCGTTTTCCAGCTGTCAGGTCACATTTTCCAAAGGTGCAAAGACAGCATAGGTCGCAGTCTGGCATGTAGAAGGGCTTGTATTTTGCGAGAAGTTTCATGTCCCAGTCCCGCAGGGTAGTCATGGAGGGCATCGGGGTTGGACCCATTGGTTCAGTGTAGTTTTCGTTTACAACTTTGCCGATAGATAATTCAAAATTTTTAATGAGACCACTATTGGTCTTCATTTCGCCGATTTTTACTTGGACATTTTTACTTGTCAATTTGGAAACCTCTGTAAAGGTTTAGAAACTAGGCTACCACACAGACTTTTTAAACCTTTCCAGATTTGTTTGACAAAAGTCACGGTATAATTGTAGATATGCAAGGTTTACAAAAAGTTATGTAAAAGTTACCTACAAATAACCTAAGGTTTTGACTATATTTATGACAGAAATATACGCTTTATTGTCTTTTGGCAAATCAAGCAGAGACTTCCCGTTTAAAACAAACTCATCCAACTGCTCGTCAGCTTCGATCTTCCCCAAGTACTTGAATTTCAACTCAGCCTCAGCTTGCTTACCCAACTCAGATGGAAAACGGTAGCCGCCAACCAAGTAGAAATTTTCAAACTTCATATCAACCTCTTGAGCAATTTTGTAGGCGCGCCTAACATGGTCTTGGGATTTTTTTGAGTGATCCAAAATGTCGAATATATCGTTGACGTTTGAGGTGATTCGCCTGTTTAGGTTTTCAAGTCCCGCAGGAGAGTCGACAAGTATGTACTTGTAGTTTTTAGTTAACGATTCCAATGCGCCTTTGAGAGCAGAATTTGGCATGCAGTAGCATCCTTCAACCCACTTGTTACCCACAGCCATAAAATCGAAGTTCTTGCCTTCATAGAGACCGTTTTCCCAAATGCGGCTTTCAATACGTTGAGTTGGAGGAATACCGACTGTTGTGCCGCCTCCTTCGATAAAGGTGCTAACAATTAGGTCGGCTATAGTCGATTTTCCTGATTCTTTAAGGTCTACACCAATCATTTCACCAAGGTTCTGGTCCGGGTCAGCATCAACCAGCAGCAAGGGCGCTTGGTTGGATTCGATGAAGCACTTAGCCATTAAAGCGGTGAAGCTAGATTTTCCTGTACCGCCGCGACCAATCGTAACCAAAGTTTTCATTCTAAACAAACCTCAAGATGGTGTTATGTAGTTTTTCTAAGCAGAAGCTCGCATATATTGTCTATGGTTTTAACTGCTTCGATTTCCTTGTTTTTAAGCGGGGTTTCGCCGAGCATATCTGCCTCAATTACCTTCTGGTCAAAAGGCACAAAAGCAAGCAAAGTCAAGCCATTTTTGTCTGCGAAGCTTTGGATGGCTTGTTTTTGAGCATCATTCATTACCCTGTTTCCGACCAGGTAGAGCTGTTTCATTCCAGCTGCCTGTGCCATGTCATGGATATGTTTGGCAATTTCCAAGGATTTCAGGTTAGAGTCTGCAACGATTAAGAGCGCGTCAACTTGCCTAGCTGTGCCTCTGCCAATGTGCTCAACTCCCGCCTCCAAATCCAAAACAACCGCTTCATCGCGTTCAACAACTAGGTGCCTTAGGAGAGCGCGGATGACAGCGTTGGGTGCACACATGCAACCGGCCTCCATCGCCTGTACTGTACCCATAACAATCAAGTTTGCACCCAGTGGAGTAGGAATAGAGTAGTCCTTGACGATGTCGTCAACAGAGAAATTTAAATTGTAAACGCTGCCGTAACCTGTGCTCGTTTTAGACTCTACAAGCGGCTTGTTCTCTGTAATAGGCACTATTTTGCGGGTTTCCTCAGCGGATAAACCCAAAGTTAAACCAAGGTTTGGGGAGGAATCAGCATCTATCGCAATGGTTTTTAATCCCCGTTCAGCAAAGCCGTGTGCTAAACCTCCGGCAATCAAGGTTTTGCCAACACCGCCTTTACCAGAAACAGCTACTTTCATAACAATCACAAACTAGAATAATCCCGCCAAATTAATTTACGTTTCCTTGAAATAAATTACGGCGTTACCTAATAGCCAAGTATTTATTCCCATTCGATGGTTGCAGGCGGCTTATGGGTAACATCATACACAACGCGGGTAACCTGCGGAATCTCGTTTGTTATTCGTGTTGAAATCTTTTCCAGCACTGGGTAAGGGATTTTGGCGAAGCTTGCCGTCATGGCTTCACGGCTCTCCATCGCCCTCACAGCAACAACGTAACCGTAAGCACGCGCATCACCTTTAACTCCTGTAGCTTTGGTATCCGTTAACACTGCAAAGTACTGCCAGAGGTTCTCGGCAAAATCGTTCTTCTCAATCTCTTCACGAACAATCTTATCCGCTCTCTTAGCTATCTTGACTTTTTCGTCGGTTAAGTCGCCGATTATCCGAACAGCTAAGCCAGGTCCAGGAAACGGTTGACGATTAACGATTTCTTTTGGTAAATTCAGCATTCGAGCAACTTTGCGCACTTCATCTTTGTACAAGTCTCGTAGGGGTTCTAGGATTTTTTTGAATTTAATTTTCTCTGGCAACCCAGCAACGTTGTGGTGGCTTTTAATTTTGTCAGAGCCCTTTCGGAAACCTGATTCTATTCTGTCTGGGTAGATGGTGCCTTGGATCAGGTATTCTGCGCCTGATTCGTTGGCGATTTCCTCAAAAACCCTGATAAACTCTTCACCGATGACTTTGCGTTTGGCTTCAGGCTCCGTTACGCCTTTCAGTTTCTGTAGGAATCGCTCTTGTGCGTTGGCTACTATGAAGTTTATCGGGTACTTTTGGAAGGTTTCGCGGATTTGTTCAGGTTCGCCTTCACGCATGAGTCCGTGGTCAACGAAAACCGCTGTTAATTTGTCGCCGAGTGCTTGAGCCGCCAATGCAGTGGCGACGCTGGAGTCTATGCCTCCGCTTAAGCCGATTATGGCTCGACTGCCGCATGTTTCCGTCTGCAGTTCCTTTACCATTTTGGGTATGAGGTCTTCCATCTGCCAGTTAGCTTGACATTTACAGACTTGAAAGATAAAGTTTTGAAGCATCCGCATGCCTTTTTCGGTATGGATAACTTCAGGGTGCCATTGCAGCCCATAGATCGGTTTTGTTTTGTGCCTGAACGCTGCAACCGGGCAGTTTTCCGTATGAGCTAATGCTTCAAACCCTGGCGGCGGAGTAAAAACAGTGTCGCCGTGGCTCATCCAAACCTGCTCTTTCTCACTTAACCCCTCCAAAACTCCCACCGGCTTATCGATTGACACCTGCGCTACTCCGTATTCTTTGCAGGCTGCAGGTTCAACTTTGCTGCCTGTTAACTGTGCCAAAAGCTGGTGCCCGTAGCATAAGCCCAGAATTGGCAGATTAACTTCTAATATGCGTGGGTGAAGTTTGGGGGCGTTTGGTTCGTAAACGCTTGAGGGTCCGCCTGAAAATATTAAGCCTTTAACGTTGAATTTCTGGTTTAGAGCCGCTATTTCTTCTGGTGAGATGTCGTTTGGCACGATTTCTGAGTATACGCCGTGTTCTCTGATTCTTCTGCCGATTAGGTGGCAGTATTGCCCGCCGAAATCAAGAACCAATATCGTGTCGTACTTTGGTTCCATTGTAGTAGCTCAGAACTATTGGAGTTTAAGCGCTAATTTAAGATTACTATTTATTTTCTGCCAAAGGCAGATGTTTTGCTCTTTGAGGTTGAAATTTCATCCATTAAGTCACTGGTAAAACTAAACTTTTATTAACTTAATCATATGATAATCAAAAGGATGTTCCAAAAAAGCCTCTTTGGCTGAAAGAACGTGCAGGAAGAAGAGTTATGGAATTAAATGAAACTGACGTAAAAATTCTCAAAGGCCTCTTAGAGGACGCAAGGTTCTCAAGCAGACAAATCGCCAAAAACGTTGGCGTTTCAGTCGGCACCGTCCTGTCCAGAATAAAAAAGATGGAAGAAGACGGTTTAATCAAAGGGTACGCAGTTATTTTAGATCATGAAAAACTTGGCTACCAACTAACCGTGGTAACTGAAATCACAGTTTCCAAAGGCAGACTCGTGGAGACAGAAAATGAGATAGCAAAAATTCCAAACGTCTGCGGTGTCTACGACGTCACAGGTTTAACCGATGCCATCATCGTTGCCAAATTCAAAAGCCGCGAAGACCTAGGCACCTTCACCAAAAGACTTCTCTCGCTACCGTACATTGAACGTACAAACACTCACGTAGTCTTAACAACGGTAAAAGAAAACTTCCGACTACTCTAAGCATACAGCAGAATTAGGGCTTGGGTTTTGGAGAATGGTTCTCCATTTTGTATTTCTGTTCAGGCGTAGCGATAGTGATTTTTGTTCCCGAAGCTACTGGACCTGTAATCCAGACGTTTCCGCCGATGGTTACGTTGTCGCCGATTACTGTTTCTGATCCAAGAAGAGTTGCACCTGAATAAATTACTACGTTGTTTCCCACGGTTGGGTGGCGTTTTCTTCCCTTGATGATGTTGCCTTTCTCGTCCTTAGGAAAACTTAGCGCGCCCAATGTTACGCCTTGGTAGAGTTTGACGTTGTCGCCTATTTCCGCGGTTTCACCGATGACTACGCCTGTGCCGTGGTCGATGAAGAAGTTTTTACCGATTTTTGCTCCTGGATGAATGTCTATGCCTGTTTGTGAATGGATGTGCTCGCTCATTATTCTTGGAATCAACGGGACGCCGCTGAGGTAGAGTTCATGAGCTATTCGATAGGTGGTTATTGCCAGCACGCAAGGGTAGCTTAGGATCACTTCTTCTGTACTTACCGCCGCTGGATCGCCGCTGTAAGCTGCTTGGATATCGCCGGCTAGCATTGAACGTATTTCCGGCAGTTTCTCAAGAAGCTCTTTGACTACGATGTGGGCTCGTTTTTGGCATATGTCCTGTGGGCACTCACTGATTTTTCTGCATATGTACTTGAGGCTTCTTTCAACCTCAGCAGTGAGTCGCGTGTAAACTGCAGTCAAGGTCATTCCAAGGTGATATCTTATATTGGCTTTGGTAATTTCTGAATCACCCAAATAGCCTGGAAAAAGAACTGCAAATAAATCTTCTAAAACGTCAATAACCACTTTTTTCGATGGCAGATCTCGTCCTTCAAGATGATCCATGCCGCCATACTTTTGGTAACTAGTCATAATTTCGTCTAATACCTTGGGTACACTGGTTTCAACCCAGTCCTGCTCGACTTTATCATGATTACGCATAAGTGTAGCTAACATTCTGTCTGGGTTCCAGCAGTCCTCTTCCAAGTTTACTTTTTTGCATTCTTGGCATTCTTTAGGTAAAGACTGTTTTGGGTTTGTGGACATTCTTATTCCCTTTCTCTACTATGTGGAAAGGGGGAATATAAGAAAAGCGTCTTTTAAAAGCGGATTAGAGGGTGGGAGAGGGGGTTGCTGGTGGTTCTGTGAACAGCACTGTGCTTAAGTAGCGTTCACCAGTGTCTGGCAGTACGACGACTATGAGTTTGCCCTTGTTTTCGGGGCGTTTCGCGATTTCTATGGCTGCGTAGGCTGCTGCTCCCGAAGAGATTCCGACAAGCAAGCCTTCTTTTTGTGCAAGCTGCCTTGCCGTCTGCAATGCCTGATCATCTGTGACTTTGAAGACCTCATCAACCAAATCCATCTTTAGCACGTCGGGTTTGAAACCTGCACCTATGCCCTGGATTTTGTGCGGTCCTTTCTGTCCGCCGCTCAGTACTGGCGAGGCTGCTGGCTCCACGGCTATGGCTTTGAACTCTGGTTTTTGCGGTTTGATAAATTGGGCTACGCCTGTTATGGTTCCGCCTGTGCCTACACCTGAGACGAGGATGTCTACTTTGCCATCGGTGTCTTCCCAGATTTCTGGTCCTGTGGTCTCTTTGTGTACTTTTGGGTTGGCTAAGTTTTTGAATTGTTGGGGCATGAAGCTGTTGGGTGTGTTTGCAAGGATTTCTTCGGCTTTTTTAATGGCGCCTCCCATGCCTTCTGGTCCTGGGGTGAGGACGAGTTGTGCGCCGTAGGCTTTGAGGAGGTTGCGGCGTTCTAAACTCATGGTTTCAGGCATGGTTAAGGATTAGTTTGTAGCCTTTTACAGCTGCTACCATAGCTAAGCCGATGCCTGTGTTGCCTGAGGTAGGCTCGACGAGGGTGGCTCCGGGTTTTAGGAACTGTTTTTCTGCTTCTTCTATCATGCTTAGGCAGATGCGGTCTTTGACGCTGCCGCCTGGGTTTCTGGATTCCATTTTAGCTAAAACAGTGGCGCCTGCGCCTTGGGTTAGTTTGTTTATTTGGACGAGGGGTGTTTTCCCGATTGTTTCTAGGACGTTTTTGTAGGTTTTCATTCTTAACACCTAAATTTCTATAACAGTGTTATAGATAGCGTGATATAAACCTTACCACACCAAAAAACACTTTACCATAAACAATAGAACAAACCAAACTAAAACAATTACGCCCAAACCCAAAGTAAAGCCTTTAAATGTGCCCTGTTCCTATATTTCCGCAACACAGCGCGGAGGTCGCCCAGCATGGCCAAAGGCGTAGGACTGAGGCTCCTATCCCGCAGGGGTTCGTGGGTTCAAATCCCACCCTCCGCACTCGTTAAGCCAACCTATGGGAGAATAAAGAATCTGACCTTTTGAATTTTGGTTTATGGCTAAAGTTCACTAAGGGTAATAGAGATTCTAGCATTGCTAGAAAGATTAGATTCTTTGCCAAGCTTTCTGGTACACCTAGCGAAATGACTAATCAGGTTCTTAACTCCTCATGGTGCGATAAGTCTAAGTCGAATTGTCTTGATGCCATAGCTCAGTATGCTGAGTTTAAGAAAATACCTTATTTTAGACCACATTTCAGGGCATATGACAACGAAGAAATGTTTGTACCTAATCCAGACATGGTTAAACGGTTTGTCTATCGTATTAGGTCAATTTCAAACAAAGCAATGATTATGTTATCAGTAGAAACTGGTTGCTCCAGTGGGGAAGCGTGGAGTTTAGAATGGAAAGACATCAACTTTTCAACAAAGACAGTAACCATAACTGGTAATAAGGGACATAGAACTAAGACCTATAATTTCTCAGATGAATTAATCGGCTTACTTATTCAATTGCCGAAAGAGGATAAGCGAATATTCTCCAACGTCAATAAGCCTACTGGAATCAATGATTCGATTGTAGACTACAGACAAAGGATTAGCCAAAGAAACTGGTAATCAAGATTTTCTCAAAATACACTTCCATACATTCAGACACTATGCTATTTCATGGCATTACTTCAAAACTAAAGATATAGTAGATACTCAACGGTTTGCTAGACATTGCGATATAAAGAATACTCTGCGTTATGTTCACATTGTTAAATCTTGGATAAAGTCAAACGAATATGATGTTGTCTATGCTGAAAACAAAGAAGAGCTAACCAAGTATCTTTCAGAAGGCTTTAGTTTAGTAACCAAAACCGATTGGGGATATTGCCTAAACAAGCCTAAAACACTTATTACGTGATTAGCATGATTGACTTTTTAGCCTTAATCATTGGCTTTTTTCTCATATCTTGTCTAATTCTCATCATATTGTTTTGCGTTAAGTTTCTTTATAGCCTAGCTACTCTTGGACAATCGAACAATACCTCTAATGAAGAAACTGATAAGCAACTGCTTGACGATTCAAAAGAGGATTCAAGCGGTGACGGATTACTTCTGTTCGATGACCCATTATTCGCTGATGAGCTAGAATGAAGACGATGATTAACTAACTACCTTTTCCTATAAGAGAAGGTACAGAGGGTATGATAGACAGAGAGTATGGAATAGATAATTGATGTTATAGATAGGGTGAATTTGTCAGTTACATGAAAAAGTAATGTGACATAGTGGGTATACTCCCAAGCCCGTGAAAAGGTCTAACCAGTTAGGTAGGCATACAATTAAATACTGACCGATTCAAAATATCAATCATGCCGTTCCTAAAACATTTAGAAGCATAATAGTTGTAAATGCTTTCTTGATTGTGCTCTTTGTTTATAGTAACTATCTCATTTGGAATGTAACTTAACAGGTATACACTGACTCGGCAAGAATCGTGAACTTTAATGCCTTTACTATTCACGATTACTTAGTAGGAACATCAGGTATAACGGAAATAGCTAACTTTCCTTTTTGGCTCTTCTTTATCGGAATAGCTATAAACGTTTTACTTCATGATACGATTATCTAGAAGCAATAATAAGCCCTAACCTATCCCCCTCTATCGATTCAACGGAAGCTAGGCTGTATGGAAGTTTAACATATATAGAGATGTCCAAAACCACTCCCGTACCTAGTCAGCATGGGCAACTTTACGATTGTCTGAGATACCCTGTCTTAATATTTCTAAGATAGTGTCATGTGGATGTTAAGCATAATGGGATTTTATGTTGGAAGGTTTAGGCATAGGGTAGGTACACCCTGGCATAGTAAAAGATACCATAGGGTAGGTACACCCTGTCACGGGAAAAGGTCATACACGTTAGTTTCCGTCTTGAATACTGTCAGGCATCGAAATTCTCAAAGGTTCCTCTAATCTCCTCTCTTATGAACTTCAGGGTTAGTTGCGGTCTACTTTCAATGAAAGATAATTGGTGGAAATTTGAAGGGTAACATACCTAAAGAAAATAGGTGCTCCATAAGCCTTAACTGCTTTCATCATCAAGATACCATTTCCTATAATCCACAGTTTCAGAATCTCCTCATCATTAAATCCCTGTTCAGCCAAGTCAGTTTCAAGTGCTTGAGAAAGTCTTTCTATTTCAGGGTAAGGATGTATTGTCATTTTTAATTGACTTAGTGTCCATTTACTCCAATCTTTTTTATACTCAGGTGGAAGCATGATACCATGATTTACTCTTGAAGAAGTGTTGTAAGGGAAGAATAAACTGCTCTTGACCCTATTCATAACGTAATCCTTGTAATTGAGAATAAATTGCTCTGTGAATTCATCCGAAATATTGCTAATTTGTTTGACAAATTGTTTTGTCTTAGCTTTTTCTTGCCTTTTTCAGTTAGATAGTAAGCACCTCTCCTTCCTATACGTTCTACATATTTGTTTTCGTTATCATCAAATAATTCAGTCAAATACTTACTTACAGTAGCTCTAGCATAATCCTTTGCCAACTCTTCTGCTAACTTTTCA